>CAXMOM010000054.1:0-5195 GCA_964195425.1 Acidiferrobacterales bacterium | reverse complement strand
ATAGACATTACCGAATGTGAAAAATGCCAAAGGCATAATGTGAGCATAATCGCCTGCATCACTGACGTTTTTGTCATCAATAAAATACTGGCTCACCTTGAAAAAAAGTATCCTTCATCGGCGCAGACAAAGACTTTACTGGCGCCTATGCGAGCACCCCCACAACAAGATTTCTACTGGGGGGCTTAGCACCATCAAATTTTTTCACTGATCCCGCATTCTTACAAAAAGGATGGAAATCAACATGCCTTCGCAACGCTTTTTTGTCGATTTACCGGATAAAACCCATACCTAACGCTATTAAATCCTAACTTTTTCATCCGTCGACCTGTCCCAAAAGTCAGTTAAATGACCCTGAACCCAAGAAAATCAAGCCCTGTTGAATAGATCAGGTATACTGTTTATTTTTCTTATACTCTTAACAGCCTTAATGGAACAAAATACGGCTCAACTATGGCTGATGGTCATTATGGAGAAGTAGATGTTTCTCCAGAATCAATGGAAAAATTGCAGAAAATATTTCAAGAAGTTTTAATGTCTTTTAAATGGCGGGGCCCTCTACAGCACGAGCCTTATTAATGAATCATTTTCCACCTTTAAGTCGTCATTCCTTGCCCAAATACTAAAGGGCAGGAATGACGGAGAAGGGGCAGGAATGACGAATAGCGGTTAGTAATGACTCTGATGCTATTGGTTTGGTTTCTTGACATGTCTTTAGAAACCTTTACATTTTTATCTATACTTAAGTCTGGGTACGGTACTGGATTTAATTCAAATATAAATCGGGTTATTTTACCGTTACTGGAAGGAAAATACCATTATGAATAAAATTGCAGTCGTATTATTTATATTAACAGCGGCGATAGGGATTCCTCATACCGCCTTAGCACAGCAGAATGCGCTTGACACATTCATGGAGAATGCTTACAACCGGATGGGAAAGTGTAACCGTATATCACATGAAGCGTACAAAGCGAAGGTGGCAGGGGATGAATATAATGTAGTAAAACAAAAGTTCGACCTCGTCGATGCATGTATTGCAACAGCAAAGAAAGATACAAGCCTAGAATATCAAGCTGCACTTAATCTGGCAAATCTGGCAAGAAAAGAACACAGATATGTTGCCGGCGTCAAATTTTATCATAGACAATGGTTGTCGATGATAGGTCGTAGTCGCACACAAGGAGGGATAGACCATGCTAACGAAGTGCTAAGGCGACAAGAGATGCGCATCTATACTGGTCAATAATAGAAAAATTTGGGGGCTGTCACCCGCCGCGGCGGGTAGAGCAGACCTATATATAAAACGAATTATTTTACCGCCATTGGAAGGAAAATACCATAATGAATAAAATTGCAGTCCTATTATTAGTGTTAACAGCGGCGATAGGCGTTCCTCATACCGCCTTAGCACAGCAGAATGCGCTTACAACATTCAAGGTGAACGCTGCCAGCCGGTTGGAAACTTGTAACGATATGTACTATGGAGCGTACCTAGCGGAGAAGTGGTCAATGATGCCAAAGGACCAAGCACAACAAAGGCTCGACCGCGCCGAGACATGTATTGCAACAGCAAAGACAAATACAAACCTAGAATATCAAGCTGCCCTTAAACTGGTAAAAAATAATCCCAAATATGTTCACCACCTCAATATTTATCATACCTATTGGTTGTCGGCTATAAGAGGTAGTATCAACAAGGACGATATAACAATAAATAAGCGAAAGCTAGAGCAACTAGCGAAACCCCTCAAGTCGAAACCCCTCAAGTCTGGTCAATAATTGAATAAAGCTTGGGGGCTGTCACCCGCTGCGGCGCGTGGAGCCATCCCATATATAAAAACTACTATAATCTAATTCAATTATCGACATTCGTTATTTGTAAACCGCCGAATAGGTCTTCTACGATTATTATCCTTTTGCATCAAAAAGCCTTAAAAGTGTGCCAAAACTTAATGTGGTCTCTATATAATCATTATTATAACGAACCACATAAAAAATGGCACAATCCGTTTTCTAAAAGAAATAAGAATGGACAATCACGAGCTAAATCGCAAGGTAAGCGCTTTGGATGACCTAAGGCTATGGTTTGATGAAAGCTAGTATAAGAAGCTAAAAGAGACGGTTTAAGCCAGTCTAAGGTGGTAAAGAAAAAGAGTTTTAATATAGCGCCAGATAAATCATTATTCGAATTACTAGATCTAGCTAAATCATTATTCGTGTTATTAGATCTAGCTAAATCAATTACTTTATCTCAGACACACTGAAATTAAAGTGCCCCATAACAGAACCTTTATCAAGTACTTGTATTTTATAGATAAAGTGCATTTCCTTTGGTGCAGCGAGTACTTTTTAAATTGAAGAGGACAAAATATGCATAAAAATCAGTGTTCCACTCTAGCTACCCAAAATACAGCCAACATAAACAAATTTTTGCCGCTGCTTTTACCTGTCTAATATTTCAAGTCCAAAATTAAGTAAGAAATAAGTACTTTTTATATAATTTTATTATGGGTAGCTTTTTTATGGGTAGCTTTTACTCTAGCTGATAAACGGTTACAGAACCGCTTCGAGGATTTACATTCGTTCCAAGTGGCTGACTAATAGCAGTACTACCTCTATTACTTACTGATGTTGCATATCCAAAACCAGCGTATTCTAGCTCACCCAAGACTCGTTGGGCACGATATACACCTGAATCAAACCAATATCCCACTTTGGAAAAACCGATATCTTGCAGGAAAAATACCTCGCCAACAGATTCACTTTTAGGGGCTGCCATTGCCACAAACTTACCATTTTTACTAATACTCACTGACGCACCCAAATTATCCCCTGCTACCTCTCCAAAAAAGTTACCAGAGAGAGTCCATTGACTTTCAATCAGCTCAAAGATTTTGACCGCTCCCTGAAAATTTTTGTTTGAGTTGCTGGCAAATGGAGCACCAGCGACAAGGGTAGACCCATCGCCGCTAAGAGCAATAGCAGTACCTAAATTCCCGCCACTATATTCCCCATTTATTTTACTTCCAAGCAGGTCCCAACTTCCATTGGTAAATTTAAAAACCCTTACTTGCCCAAAGCCATCGCCTCTAAAACTATGGGTCGGTGAACCGATGGCAACCAAGTCACCAGCATCGTTTAAGCTAATGCTAGCTCCTGAAGAGTCGCCATTAATATCGCCATTAATATCTTGTCCAAGCTGATGCCAATCACCAGCGTCAAACTGAAAAATTCTAACACGTCCAGCAAATTCCGGTTCAGTATAATCACTGGGTTGACCAATAGCCAACACATAACCCTGTTCGTTTAAGCTAATACTTGCGTTAGTTAAATCACCAATGTTGGCTCCGCTAATATCACTACCAAGTTGCAACCACTCACTACCCATGAGTTTAAAAACCTTAATAACGGCTAAATCACTTTGATTATCGATATCAAAAAAGTAACCACTAGCAATAGTATCTCCTGCATTATTTATAGCGACTTTTTTCCCAAAATGAGCATTTTGCTGTTGCCCCTCTAATTTATTTCCAAGGACAGTCCAATTGTTATTCTCAAGTGACAGTACGGTTACTTGACCCGCATTATCAAGAGAATCGCTATAGCGTGGAGCACCAACTACCATTCGTGTGCCTTCCTGATTTAAAGCAATACTATTGCCATATTGATCACCTAAACCACTTCCCTGCGTCAACTCGCCCACTTGACTGATTGTTCTAAGTCCAAGTGCATTAGCAACGCCGTCTGCCTTTAATGCCCACCAAGCACCATAAAAGGAACCATTGCCTTCAACAGTCTCTGAAGTGCTATCATTAGTATATTGATAGATGGGTTGGCCATTTATGAGAACCATATTACTACTGTTTTTTGTTATTTCGGCGGTTATTTCTGGCGATATATCAAAGTCTTCGACATCATCCTCAACAACTATGTATGGCCAAGCCTGCCCAATATAAGTTGGTTCAGAGTTAATGTCAGGAGAATAGATATAAACTGTTCTTAACGCTGAAGTAGGATCCCCACCTTCCGTATAAGTTAAAGATGCGCCCTCTGCTTGAATAAACGCAAAGCATTGCTCTTCATAGCATTTGCTAATCGTTGATAATGTAAATTTATCGGCTGCTGGTGCTGGTGCTGGCGCGGGGGCTGCATAAACACGCTCTTCTGATTCAATACCAGAGCCACCGCCGCAACCAGAAATCAAAAGAAATCCGAACATGATTAAAATGTTTTTCATATAAATCCTAATATTTATTAAACAACAAATAATGTAGCGGAATCATTACTATATCCCCCCAAGAAACTTGCCTTTTATTTATGCGTTAAATTTTAGCGCTTTGTTACTACTACCTAGCATTAGTCTCAATGCCTGCTGAAATTGAAATACCATTAAGTAAATTTTGTTTGGCTTTTTTAAATTCTTTTTCTGTAGTAGGTTGCCATCTTAGTATTTTTTAATGCCTATAATTTTTGTCTTAAATCAATATACGAGTAACATGGAATATTAGGTCATTACCCACTGCAAATCCAGTTAACGTAGCAAGTAATAAAACAACATTTAACATCATGATTTTCATATTTTAATCTTAAACTCTTAGTGAGAGCCACTAAAATAGTAGTTCTTGATAATTAGCTTGAAGCCTAGCAAACTGATTAAGTAAGGGGAAGCCAACATATGATACAAGGTGGAACTCAGCCAAGGGGTAAAAATCCCAACTCAATGACTAGTTATATTTTGATTAAAATCGTCGAATGGAATAACTAATTTAACACCAAAGGACTGTCAACACGACTAAGAGTATATGAAGAGCTCAAACCTACTCCAATGTATTTACCGACAGAAAACGTTACGCTAATAGGAATAGAGAGCTCACTTAATTTAACAGAATCACTACAACTTAAATCAGTAAATTCATGACAATTTGCAGTTGCACTACTAAATAAATACCCTAAACTAATATCAACAGAAGTATCAGCGTGAGCTGGTTTGCGGCACTTTTGTATTGTGCTAATCGCCGACGCAGCAAGATAATGTGATGACGGTCTCAAAAGGGCAGTTAGCCGTCGTTGATTTGACCTCCGTTGTATACACACCCTAGGTCATTACCGCGCAGGCGGTAACCTCCCAACTCCACCTGAAAATCATAAAACAGCCCTTTTCAATATCGCGAAAACGATATATGTTTGCGGCT
>CAXMOM010000053.1:0-67465 GCA_964195425.1 Acidiferrobacterales bacterium | reverse complement strand
AGGTTCTGTGGTTCCGTTATTTAGACGTCAAATCAAAGAAGGTGGCCCAATAACATTAACCCATGAAGATATTACTCGGTACTTTATGACTATACCTGAAGCGGCCCAGCTTGTTATACAGGCCGGAGCCATGGGTAAAGGCGGCGATGTTTTTGTTTTAGATATGGGTGAATCTGTTCGAATAAAAGATTTAGCTGTCAAAATGGTTAGATTATCTGGCCTAGATGTAAAAGACGAAACTAATCCCGACGGTGATATTGAGATTAAGTGCACTGGGTTAAGACCCGGTGAAAAGCTTTACGAAGAACTGCTTATTGGCGACAACGTTCTTGATACCTTTCATGAGCGTATTTTAATGGCAAATGAGGCGATGCTGACTTGGGACGATTTATCGGTAATTTTAGATAATTTAGATAAAGCTTGTCATAATTTTGAGCACGAACAAATTCGTCAGATATTACTAGACGCACCAACAGGATTTAACCCTACAGACGGCATATGTGATTTAGTTTGGTCTCAGCGCAAGCCAGAAAAAGTTGATGAAGTGCAGGCGAAAAAGCCGAAGTTGAATTTAATAAAGTAAAAAAAAATTGTTGGTTGAAAAGTTATGTGAAACATTGGTATAAAACTTTATATCTAGGTATGAGACTTCCACACTATACCAATAGAGCCGAAATATATTTCATGCTATTATTCTACAAACTCGTAAAGTAAGCGTGACAGCCGTTATTTATCCTAAGTCGCTGTCACAAATCATATTTTAAAGGACCCCTTAATGAAAGTAACTGTTTTCGGCATAGGCTATGTAGGCCTAGTCCAAGCTGCCGTTTTAGCCGAAGTAGGGCATGAAGTTGTTTGTGTCGATGTTGATCAAGAGCGAGTCGACAACTTAAAGAAAGGCATAATTCCTATATACGAACCGGGACTTACACCCTTAGTAACTTCTAATTTCGAAGCGGGAAGAGTTGTCTTTACAACGGATGCTGTTGAAGGTGTAGAGCACGGTGATGTTATTTTTATTGCAGTGGGTACGCCGCCTGACGAAGATGGTTCTGCAGATCTAAAATATGTACTCGCGGTCGCGACTTCAATTGCTACTAGCATGCAGTCGCATAAAATCATTATTAATAAGTCCACGGTTCCAGTGGGCACTGCAGATAAAGTTACCGAAAAAGTTTCTGAGGTACTTAAAGCACACAATAAAGAAGTAAGCTTCGACGTAGTTTCAAATCCAGAGTTCCTAAAAGAAGGCGCAGCCGTTAACGACTGTATGCGTCCTGAGCGTATAATACTGGGCACCACCAGTGAACGCTCAGAAAAAAAACTCCGCGAACTATACGCACCATTTAATCGTAACCACGATAAAATCATTGTTATGGACGTGCGTAGTGCCGAGTTAACCAAGTACGCAGCTAACTGCATGTTAGCCACAAAAATTAGCTTTATGAATGAGATGTCAAACCTTGCTGAAAAGTTTGGTGCCGACATAGAGAACGTCCGTAAAGGCATTGGTAGCGACTCTCGTATTGGTTATCAATTCATTTATCCAGGGTGTGGATACGGCGGCTCATGTTTCCCCAAAGATGTGCAAGCGCTTATTCGTAGTGCAACGGCAGTTGGCTACGATGCAAAAGTATTACAAGCGGTTGAGGCGGTAAATTATCGCCAGAAAGAAAAATTATTCGATTATATAATGCGCCACTACAACAACAACGTAAATGGCAAAACCATTGCGCTTTGGGGTTTATCGTTTAAGCCCAATACCGACGACATGCGAGAAGCCTCTTCACGTGTATTAATGGAAAAGTTGTGGGAGCAGGGTGCAAAGGTACAAGCCTTCGACCCTGAAGCGATGGAAGAGACTCAGCGTGTGTATGGTTCGCGTCCCGATTTGTCATTAATGGGAACTAAAGAAGCGACGCTTAATAACGCAGACTGTTTGGTTATTTGTACCGAATGGCAAGCGTTTCGAGCACCAGATTTTGAATTGATCAGAAACACTATTAGCGATAATGTAATATTCGATGGACGTAATTTATTCGAGCCCTCGACCGTTTCGGAATACGGATTGCATTACTACGCCATTGGTCGTGGTTTGTCGATTGTTCCTGTTGTGTAAAACGAATAGGATTGTTGCTGATGTATATAGTATTGTTCGAATACTGTTAGCATATTAATTTTAAAAGGAGTAAGAGTTAAATGAGTCAAGTAAGAAAAGCAGTTATCCCCGTAGCGGGTCTTGGCACAAGAATGCTGCCTGCCACCAAAGCTATCCCTAAGGAGATGCTACCTGTTGTCGACAAGCCTCTTATTCAATATGTGGTAAATGAATGTGTTCAGGCTGGATTGAAAGAAATTATTCTGGTTACGCATGCGAGTAAAAATAGCATTGAGAACCACTTTGATACGTCTTTCGAACTTGAAGCTACGCTTGAAACACGGGTAAAGCGTCAGTTACTCGAGGCTGTAAAACAAATTTGTCCCAAAGACGTTACCATTATGCATGTGCGCCAAGGTGTTGCTAATGGCTTAGGTCATGCCATTATGTGTGCGCTGCCGTTAGTTGGCGACAGCCCGTTTGCAGTAGTATTGCCCGACGTTATTATTGATGACTCTACGAGCAATCCTAAAAAAGATAACCTTGCCGATATGGTGGCGAAGTTTAATACTAGCCGTGTAAGTCAGGTTATGGTCGAGCAAGTTGCACAAGAAGATGTCTCTAAGTTTGGTATTGTCGATTTGGAAGGTAAATCATTAGCGCCTGGTGAATCTGCTAAAATTCATAAAATGGTCGAGAAACCGTCTTTAGAAGATGCGCCATCGGATTTGGCGGTAGTAGGGCGATATGTTTTGTCTGAAAAAATCTGGGATTTGTTAGGTAAAACTCTTCCTGGTGCTGGCGGTGAAATTCAATTGACCGATTCAATCGATGCCTTGATGGAACATGAACAAGTTGATGCCTATTACATGAAGGGTAGAAGTCACGATTGTGGTAGCAAGCTTGGCTATATGAAAGCCAACGTTGAATATGCTTTACGCCACTCTGAATTAGGTGAAGACTTCACTAAGTATCTTACTGATATGTTTACTAAAAAACAGTAATCTTAAAGCTTAATACAATGAAAGCTCGTTTTATTAAACGAGCTTTTTTGTGTCAAACATAAAAATCAGATAGACACATATCCGTCAAGTTTAGCCAACATTTTTGGCCCAATGCCTTTAACATTGACTAATTCCTCTACCGATACAAACTTTCCGTTAAGCTCGCGATATTCAACAATCGCTAGCGCTTTTTTAGCCCCAATGCCAGGAAGCGCAGATAATTCTTGAGCGCTTGCTTTGTTAATATCAATCGGTGCTATTGTTGCTTCGCTTGCCATGCTTGAGCGAGAGAACTCACCTTGCGAAGTTAGCTGCTGAAAGTCGCCTGAAAACGCGGGTATGCTTGCCACTGCGTTAACTGAATATTGACCAACTCCACCAACAAGCAAGGCACATAACATCATCCAATTTGGTAATTTCATTTTGTATATCCTTATAAAGTAATTTATTTTGTAAGTGCTAATTTGCACTGTTACCAAGACTACATAAGAAAATGGCTTTCTAATACTTGGCTTTTAGTACAGAATTACCCCATGAAAAAAAGCTATACAAAAATCTATGCAAAAGTTGAGCATATACCCAATCGTAAATTAACTGATAAATGACAAGTTGTAATGATTACAGATATTACCTACCAATTTGAGTCTCATACCCAAGCTAATCGTTTTATAAACGAGCTGCAGCATTGGGATAAACAAGCTGTAAAAGCGAAGCTCTTTGCAAAATCTAGTATGGTGAAGGTTAGCTATGAATTCGACGGACGAGGATTTGACTATACATGTTCCGATCTGGACGATTTAGCGAGTAGTCACAGCGGTACAGAATGTTAATACATTGTGTTGGCTTATAAAAAAGCCTTCATTGCGAAGGCTTTTAAGTGTTTGCTAATGCTAATTATGAATGTAAAGCCGTCTAAAACGACTGAGGTGATGAGTTGAAGTGAAATGTCACTAGTTAAGCAGCTTAAACACTAACAACATAACAAGGCTCGTACGGGGCCCCATTCAGTTTCATTCGCCCTTGCTCTACAAATGAAGCAAGCAAAATATCCATTTTTGCCATTAGCGAAGCATCACCCGTTAATTCAAATGGGCCGTGTAGTCTAATTTCTTCAATACCCTCGGCCTTTACATTACCTGCCACAATCCCTGAGAAGCACTTTCTTAAGTTAGCCGCTAACGATGAAATTGGCTGATCTAGTCCCAAATTTAGCGCTTTCATAGATTCATGATTAGGAATGAAGGTCTGTTGAAAATCCTCGGGTATGTGCAAAGTCCAGTTGAAGTTATATGAATCGCCCATAGAACGCCTATAGTCCAACACGTCTTTTTG
Organism: Acidiferrobacterales bacterium; assembly: GCA_964195425.1. GTDB lineage: Bacteria > Pseudomonadota > Gammaproteobacteria > Enterobacterales > Alteromonadaceae > Glaciecola. The sequence continues at coordinate 63,031 of CAXMOM010000053.1, read as the reverse complement.
CGCACTGCGCAAACCGCTAGCGACTTGGCTCGCGTCACCGGTAATAATTTGGTACTTGCTTTGCGCTTTTTTACCAAGCGTCGCACCCACAAAATCATCAATAGCTTCAAAGTAGGCCTTACGACTTGCTGGGCCAGTCAAAATAAGCGGGATTTGTTGGCTTTGATTTTTCTCATCAAGCAATAAGCCGAGTAAATACAGTAATTCTTCGGCGGTGCCCACTCCTCCTGGAAATATCACAATGCCTTGTGAAATTCGTACAAATGCCTCTAAGCGTTTTTCAATGTCGGGCATAATAATAAGTTCATTTACAATCGCATTGGGAGGCTCGGCTGCAATAATACTGGGTTCGGTAATCCCTAAATATCGGCCGGTTTTAATTCTTTGCTTTGCATGGCCAATTGCAGCTCCTTTCATGGGGCCTTTCATTGCGCCAGGACCGCAGCCGGTGCAAATGTTCATGCCGCGCAAGCCAAGCTCGTAACCTACTTCTTTGGTGTACTTATACTCTTCGCTTACAATTGAATGCCCACCCCAACATACAATCATGTTAGCGGGTTCAATACTGCCCAATGCATCAGCATGGCGCAGCATATCAAATACCACATGGGTGGTAATGTTAGCTTCGGTAGGCGTGCGAATTCTTTGCTTGGAAGAGTCAAACTGAGCATTGTGTTTGCTGCTCATGTACAACATATCACGCAGTACGGCAAAAATATGTTCGTGCACCCCGGTTATAAGCTTGCCATCTACAAAGGCGCTTTGCGGCGGATTCACTAGCTCTATTTTTACGCCGCGTTCTTTACGCACTAACTTCACTTCAAAATCTTTGTAGGTTTCGAAAAGTGCTTCAGCGTCATCTTGTTCAACACCTGAATTTAACACCGCCAAACAACAGTTTCTAAAGATTTGATACATGTCGTCGGTAGTAGATTGTTCCAGCAAATTCATTTCAAGCTGGGATAATTGAGACATCCAGCCTACAGGATTAAGTCGTATTGTAGTGGTCATTTAAGATCCTTGTTTTAATGTGTTTGTCGCGAGCGCCTTACATTTATCATGACTACGAAAACGACTGTTGTCGAAAGCTTATTTAGCTATTATCGTCACTGCAGGTTTTGTTACGTCCGCTATTTTGGCCTTGTATAGTATCTTATCGGCAGATTCAAAGGCTTCGCCAATATTGGCTTGTTTACCAAATTCACTTAAGCCAATAATTCGGCGCTTTGTTATTCAGCGCAACTTATTGTTTGCGCTCGCCTACTATTGTCTAGCCAAGCGAACATTATCGTATGGCGCTTCAAAATTCGTTCTAAAGGGATTGATATCTAAGCCGCCTCGGCGAGTGTATCGGGCACACACACTAAGCTTTTTGGGTTTACAGTGGGTCAGGATATCGTAAAAAATACGCTCTACGCATTGTTCATGAAACTCATTGTGTTGTCGAAACGATATCAAATAACGCAACACACTTTCTTTGTCTAACTGTTTGCCAGAATACTTAATTTGTATACTTCCCCAATCAGGTTGATTGGTGATTAAGCAGTTAGATTTTAACAAATGACTAATTAAGGTTTCGCTGACCTCTAGATTACTGGTTACTAACGATGCAGCCGACAAATTGTAGTCATCAATCGTAATGTCTAAATCGTCAATGACGGTGGCGGGATATGCTTTATCGATCCGGCTGGGCAAATCGCCAATCGCAATGCTGGCAAACTCTGATGAATTTACTAAGATAAGCTCAACAGGACGTCCAGCACAGGCAGATAAATCTTGCTGCAGCAGCCTAAGCACTTCCTCTTTGCTTTCAAATCTGGTTTGATTAAAACTATTTAAATATAGTTTAAACGACTTTGACTCAATCAAATTTTCAGAATTTATAGGCACATCGCACTGCAAAATTGCCACAACTGGCTTACCTTTAGCATTGAGCCAAGACACTTCATATGCATTCCAAGTGTCGGTACCGGTAAATGGCAGCACCGATGGTAAATTAATGGAGTCTCTGCTTAAACTGCGAGGCACTCCTTGCAATAAACTGGCGTCGTAATGCTGTGCATAATCGGTAATTTTGCCAAGTACTAAATGATCCAATCTTTTCTCCATTTATAAAATAGTGTGCGCTGTGCATTATAATCGCAAATTTACGCATGATCGACAGATAGCTTGCGTAAGTATAAACTGGGCGTGCGATACAGGCTCTTAATACAGCATATTAGCAAAGCATCGCTTTATAAGTATAGGCGCTATACTTCACTTGTTTTTAGTCCGCTAGGAAATACCATATGTCATCACAAGTAGTTTTAACAAACCCATTTATAGAAGCGTTCGATGCCTTCGTACAATCATATATCGATTGTTCCACTAAAGACAATATGGGGTTAGTTACCTATTTTGACAAGGATTGGATAAGCCCTTGCTTTGAAATAGCTAAAAGTGAAGACAACGAGGACGGTGACGAAGTACCCTGGAAACCTTTTTTACGCCAACAAAGTGAATCTTTAGCAAACCTAGAAGAAGCACTAGATATAATCATTCCAATTGAATTACAGCAGCTATTTTGTCGTTATTATTCACACGATCTCAACGCTAGCGCAGAGCATGGCAATCTCACGATATTACAGGTTTGGAACGAGGAAGACTTTGATCGTTTACAAAAGAATCTGATTGCCCACGTGTTAATGAAAAGACGCCTTAAACAAGACGAAACCTTATTTTTTGCGCTGACCGACGAAGAAGACTACATTTTATCGGTGATGCTAAGTACTGGCGCCGTTATGCTAGAAAAAGTAGGCAAAGCCCCTCAGCGAGAAATAGCGCCTAACTTAACCGCTTTTATGGTCGGTTTAAAGTCAGCACCTGAGTGTGTAAGTCTGTAAGCTGGCGGGTAAGTTTTTCTATTTGTTGTTCAAGCAGTAAAACTCTTTGCTCACAGTTGCAGGTACTCGAGCTTGGTGGAGCGTCAAGTTCGACACCCATTTTAGTGGCCTTGTCAGCACCTGCACTTTTAATATCAGTTACAAGCTCGCTTTCCACTACGATTCCTAATTTACGATTAGACTGAAACTGTTGAATTCCCTTTACCACGGTTGCTAACGCTACTTTATTAGCCAAACTAGCTCTCACTAAGCCAATGGTTGGCTTTTTGCCTGCTTTGACTAACGCGGCGCATACTTTAATAACATCTTGAGTTTGCATATTTATAATTGACGATTTAAACGAATAATTAGTCATATTGTTAATTAAATAGTCTGCCTTACACAAGGGTATTGCTTCAATTTCTTACATTTTGACTTAACCTCATGAAATTGTTGACGTTTATAATTATGGTCTGATTTTTGTTTATAACATCGTTAGGGCGCACATATTTGTGTGGGCACAACATCAATTTCACACAATAAAATAATTTCTAGGTAGAGGTATATAATGAAAAAAGGCTTATTAGCAATCGTATTATCAGGTGTATTACTTTCGGGTTGCGTTATTTCAATAGATGACGATTATGATTACAATAATGACAATCACACCTCGTGGAGCGAAATTGAAAAAGAGAATCGTGAAAAAATCAGTGAGTTGTCGCCAGGAGCTACTATTTCTGCTGTAAGAAGAAGCATGGGTACTCCAGCTTTCGACGAGCTTATTGTTAAAGGTGATAAAGAACATAGAGTATTGTTTTATAGAACTCAGCGCACCGAAGGCGATGGTATAACCAGCAAGGACGAATGCACTCCTATCTTATTCGTCGATGGTAAACTAATCGGTTTTGGTGAAACGGCTTTAAATACTATTTAAGCGCTTTTTATCATCTGTTTGGGAAGATAATTTGTTTTACGGTAACGAGTACAACTTATCTTCCCAATTTTTATGTAAAAGAATTGTTACTGTAAGTGCATATCGTTTACACTCCTTATTCAAATAGATAAGCGTTAATCGAACAATCATGTTTATGCGTCGAAAGTCTCAGTTTATGTATGGCTTATGCTTGGTTTACGCATAGTACTGCAACGCAGTAAGCACTATAGGTGCGCTTAACTTGACTTATCATTAATCGGAATAAAGAGAGTAAGCAAATGATAGCCAGTCATTCCCAGCCCGACTTACAAAAGGTTAAAGCCGCTTATTTAGGGGCTGACGATCTTAAAGTGGCTGCTTCGATTTTATATAAGGCCTATTTAGACGACCCTTTGTTTAGTGATATTTTTCAAGCTAATAAAGAAGGGTATGAGGCGCGTTTGCGAAGTGCCATTCGTGAAGAAATTAATACTTATTGGAATGCCTCACAGTCATTAGTTGGTTTATACGAAGACGAACGTTTACTTGCGGTTACCTGTTTGACCTTACCCGATACAGCATTTGGTGCTGGGAAATTTTGGCACTGGCGCTTAAAAATGCTGCTAACGGCAGGGTATTTTGGCACTAAACAAATGATCGTCAAAGAACAAAAAGTACGTGAAAAAATACCGGCAAAAAATTATCACATGTTATCTTTAATAGGGGTGCATCCTGACTATCAAGATATTGGTCTGGGTCATGTGCTAATGAGCGCCATATTGGGCTTGTTGCTTGAAGATGAATCATCACAAGGTGTTGGCGTTTTGGTAACCTTGCCCAAATGTACTTCCTTCTTTGAAGACGGCGGATTTGAATTCGTTGAAGAAATAGCGGTGGGTAATATCAAAGGAAACGTCATGTTTAGGCCTCGAAGCAAATAATCAGGCTTCCCTTTTACCACGCTCAATTGTAAGTGATCTCTTACAAAGGTGTGAGTAAATGCGTACTTATACCTATGTAACGTTTCACGCTTTTAAATAAAGTCTATAGTAAACATAGGTTTAGTAAAAAAATAACATCCTCCCCTTTTGTTCTCCATTTGAAAACATTAAAAAAGTTAACAATTAGCTTAGGCCAGAGCGTACTATTATCGTGTCTTAAGGACTCTTCAGGAAGAAGGCAAAGACCATGACAGGATGTTGTGTTAATGGATTAAAAACCACTGGATTGGAATGGACAACACAAGGATTGTGAATCTGAGTCATTAGGGATGGACTCGGGCAATAAAATGCGAAAGAAATGGAAGAAAGGAATAAGGGACCTACACAAGATGTGTTGCCTGCTTAGGATTAGCGGGATGAAAAGGGAAAGGGATGTAAAGGATTTTTTCGGGATGAAATTTTTGCAAGGGATAGCTGAGAGGGATGCTCAAAATTTTTAAAGGCAGGCGCTAGCGTCTGCCTTTTTTATTTGTGTCTTTCAGGGGCTGTTTGTACTAATTTATGAATGTCTAAACTGACATTCTGTAAGGCGTTAAATATAGTCGTCGTGTTCGTTTACCACTCTATAAGCAGGTAAGTCGACGCTAACAACATGTTTTCCATGGCTTATTATAGTTCCTACATATTCGGTCTGGCCATCGCTACTAAATTCCATTTGATAACTTAATTGCCAGTCTAACCTTCCTTTATATACTGTAAACTTTGTACCTGTGCGTGCCAAACTGATGTACTGCAATTTGTGTTTTTTACAATACTGGTTAGCATATTGAACCATATACTCAGCAATTGAGCGCTGACGCCAAAACTGCACAACTAATACAATCACCACTAGCAATATTACTACATTAGCTAAATCCACTATATTTTTATCCTATATTTTTTACGTTGACGCAAACAGCGCGCCTATGGCTTTTGAAACCTCGTTTGAACGCTCTGTTTGGCGAATAAAACGTAGCAGGGTATTTCTTATTTCGGGTATTTTTACAAGGTCGGCATATAAACCTTTAAAAAGTGCGTAACTGCTATCAATAAGCACAACATTTTGCATGAAAGCATTTAAGCCTTGCTCATTGTTGAGGACTTGCCAATATCTACCGGCAATAACAACGCATGTTTCAGTATTTAATGGCTCAGCGTCTTTTTTATGCTTGTTTTTAGCACTATTTGCATCCCTTTTTGTAATGACATTTTCACCGCCGCCTGCTTCAATAAGTCGGGTTATATATTCAATACTCAGTGCCTGAGGCTTATAACTCATTGCTCTAAGACATAAAGCGGCTAAATTAGGGTCAGACGCCAACTTATGAAACTGCACAAGTGCTTGGGCTAATGTTTGGCTTATTTCAACAGACTCTAAACTAGCAAACAAGCAGTTTTGTACCGCCGGTGCATAAGCATGTAAATTGTGTGCAATGAGTGTTTGAAATGCATCATCAGTTTTGTAAAAAGGATGTGGGTGAATGACAAAATCGGCTATATCTTGTAAGCTTAAAGCCGCCCACGCCTGACTATCTTGAATGGCATTTGGTGCTTGTAAATATGCCATGGCTTGTTCATTATTGCGACTTTCAACCTTCAATTGTTTTTTGATATGCGCATTGCAATCTGCAAGCTGTTGTTGGCTTGGGGTAAACACATAGGGGTTCTCTGGAAGCTGTGCTTCGCTGTTCTTAGTATGTTCTAATTCTTTACCTAGTGCTTGTGCAATAATGTCGATAAACTGCTGTAAAGATGCGCTAATCATTAGCCCATTTTCATCTAAGGGCAGTTTAATAAACCAAATGTAGCGCTCATCGCTTAGCTTTTCATTCCAAAAAACAATACAAAACCAAGCATGGTCTTGACGTGGGAATGCGCAGGGTGCTTGTTGATTTTCCCACTCAAAAAAAGTTTGATTGTTAAGCTTTCGAATTCCGCGGCCTAAGTCAAACACATTGTACTGAGTTTGTGCCTGCAATAAAAATTCACTTAAGGTCGAGATTGATGCGGGGGAAGACATTTAAATACGAAACCTGTTAGGAATGAAAACCAATACTGGTAGTATATGTTAAATGGTTATTTAGTGTATAGCCAGCATACATGTTTATCGTAAAAACAAAGCTCAAAATAAATAAGCGCCGATTAAACACATCGTAAAATAATAAAAAAGGGAACAAAGGCTTTTGCTGGTAATAGTATATCAAGATGAAGAAATAGTGGTTGTGCATAAACCCTCCGGTTTATTAGTGCATCGCAGTGCTATAGACAAATATGAAACGGAGTTTTTAGTACAACAATTGCGCGACCAAATTGGTCAGCAAGTTTTTCCTGTACATAGGCTAGACAAGCCAACCTCGGGCCTGATGGTGCTGGCACTTAATAAGCACAGTGCAAGGACCTTATCCACATGTTTTGCTGAGCGTTATGTTTATAAAGAATACACGGCGCTTGTTAGAGGGTATACGACATCTCAAGTTATCGACTATGCCTTAAAAGAACAGTACGACAAAATGACCGACAGCAAAGCGGTTAAGGACAAAGAGGCCCAAGACGCGACTTCCGAGGTGATTTTGCTTGCGCAAGCGCAAATTAATAAACCCGCAGGACGATACGATAGTGCTCGCTATAGTGCTGTAAAACTCATTCCAAAAACCGGGCGAAAGCATCAGTTAAGACGTCATATGTCGCATGTCAGGCACCCAATAATAGGCGATACAAGCCATGGCGACGGCAAACAAAACCAATTTGCGCGTGAGCACCTGCTGCTAAGTAGGTTAGCTTTGGTTGCTACCAAATTAATTATTCCGCACCCTGTTACTAGTGAATCTATGACATTTACTACCGCTATTGATCTAGATTTACGACCTGCGTTCTCTATTTTTGATCAAAGTGTGATCGCAAATGAAGAATAACGCATACTTAACCTTGAAATTCTAGATATACGCCCTACATATAGTCCGTGGAAATTAACCGAAGTGTTGCCTTAACGGCTAGTAATCATCAAGCACAGCATAAGTAATGAGGAAAGCAATGAGTAGTATTAGTATTTTCGCCGGTTCAGTATATGGCAATGCGCAGCATGTGGCTGAAGAAGTCAATGACATGTTAAGTGCGCAAGGCATAGATAGTGAAGTGTTTACAGATCCTGAAACAAGCGATTTCACCGATGCAGAGTCAGTTCTAGTAATTACTTCTACAACCGGTCAGGGTGATGTTCCGCCTAATCTAGAGCTTTTTTATAGCGACTTACGAGATAGTTTTCCACTTATGAACAGTAAGCCTTTTGCCGTAGTGGCGCTTGGTGATAGCAGCTATGGCGAAAGTTATTGCGGCGGGGGGAGACAGTTTTTTGAGTTACTTTCTGAACTGCAGGGTAAGCCCGTTGCTGAAATGTTTCAGGTTGACGCGCTAGAAACCTTAGCGCCAGAAGAAGAAGTCGTGCCTTGGGTAAAAGCCATCGCTGAGAAGTTGGCAAGCTAAACCTAAAACAAAAGAAATAAGGTCGCTTTAGCCTGCTTGATCAACACTCACGCTAAATGATCGCGCGAAATTTTCCAACAATAAGGGCGGAATTTTTGCTTTTGTAAAGGTGCTTGCATCAACAATCACATAGGTAGTTTTCATATTCGCAATGGGCTCTAGTTTACCCTCATTGTTTATGCGTGAGCATTGGGTTACCAACTGAAAAGATGTATTGCCGATATGACCCACATGCACCGCTAAATTTAAGACATCATCGAAGGCAGCAGAAGCAAACCAATCAATATGTAAGCTAACTACTTGGTTATCGTACCCAGCATCAATAAGATGCTGATGCTGGCCTATAAGCGCCCTAATATACTCAGTGGCAGCCAAATCGGCGTAGTCTGCATACCTAGCATTAAAAACGACTTGCTGAGCGTCGCACTCACCATAGCGAACTCTAATCTGCAGGTTGACTTGATTTGTTATGTTTGGCGTAGTTATATTGTTCTCTATATCCTTAATCACATCGGCCACTATATTGTCATTCATACTGCAGTGTTCTCTTCCGGCTGGTCGATTTTGCTTGTGATTAATTTCCTCACTAACACCTGTTGTTCTTGTGTAAGTGCTTTACTGTCGCTATTACATACAATAAAGACATCTTCGGCGCGTTCGCCAATAGTGGTAATTTTCGCCATCTTTAAGGTAATGTTCGTATCTACAAACAAGTGTCCAATACGCGCCAATAACCCGGGAGCATCTAGGGCTTCAAGCTCTATTAGGGTGCTGTCTTCTTGACTCGAATAAAACCTCACTTTGGTTGGCACATTTAAGTGTTTCATGCGTCGTGACATTTTTCTAGAATTTTTATGTGAGCGCCCTGGACGTCTCAATTGTTGTTGAATGGCTTTAACAAAATTGTTGACCTGCTGCTGGCTGCCAATGCGCTTGTTGTCATGATCAAGCACTATCATGCTGTCAAATACATAGCCGGCGGATGTAACCGATATTTGTGCGTCATGTATTGAGCAGTTTCTACTGTCAATAACAGAGGCTATTTGTGCGAACAGTGCAGGGCGGTCTTTGCAATAAATCAGTAATTCGGTGCCGCCCTTCGATGTTTTATTGGAAGCGGCGACAATAAATTCATCGTCGCCCAAGTTTCCAGCATCTACTATTTGTTGGGTATGCCATGCAATTTGTAAAGGGCTAAACCGTGCGAAATAATCTGGGCTATGATACTGCCAAAATTTTGTACACGCGTCTAAATCGGCATTTCGCTGGGTTAAAAGATCAAGTGCCTTCGATTTATAATCTTCAATTCTGTCGTTTAGTGTCATTTGGCACTGCAAGCCATTGTCGAGTGCTTTTTGCGTGAGTAAATACAGTTCACGCAATAAAGAGGCTTTCCAGTCGTTCCACAAACTGTGGTTGGTGGCGCGAATATCGGCAAGCGTCAGGATATAAAGTAAGTCTAATTGATCTTGGCTTTTTACTAAGCCAGCGAAATCTCGAATAACATCGGGATCGTAAATATCTCGTCTTTGTGCCACAACCGACATCAGTAAATGGTGCTTAACTAGCCAGGCGATAATAGAGGTGTTTTTAGCCGAAATATTATGCTGTTCGCAAAAAACATATACATCTTTTTCGCCTAATACAGAGTGATCGCCGCCTCTTCCTTTTGCGATATCGTGGAAAATAGCCGCAATAAATATAATCTGCGGGTTTTCTAAATTATTAACAATGCGACTGCAGCGAGGGAGTTCCTGTGGCTTAGTATAATAATGACGTATGTGCTTCACCAGTCTATGGGTATGCTCATCTACCGTGTAGGCATGGAACAGGTCAAACTGCATCATTCCCACAATCCTGTCCCATTCGGGCAAGTAAGATTGCAAAACACCGTGCTGATACATAACGTCCCAAGCTAAATCGAAAAAATCTGGATTTGATACAAGCTTTACAAAATATTCTCTACACTCTGGTATTTGATGATAATACGCAGACTGAAACGTTCGACGCGCATTGCGTAACTGCCCTAAACAATCGGCGTCTAATCCCGTTATGTTCGGATGTTCGGTTAACAGACCTAGAAATTCCATTATGTTGAGTGGCGAAGCGAAAGCGTTAGTATTAAGCGGAGAAATAAAACCGTCTTTTACGCAAAAATCGGCGCTTATGGCAGTTGATTTTTTAACTTTTAGATTAAGGATGTCTTGCTTAAACCTAAGCATAAGCATGCTGTTTAGTTCGCTTACACGGCGCACGATTCTAAATAAGTGCTTCATCATTTTTTCAACGCCTTGCTTACCGTCACCAAAGCCCAACAATCGCGCAACATCGGGTTGATAGTCGAATAAAAGACGGTTTTCACTACGTTTGGATACCAGGTGCAGTGCAAATCGTATTTGCCATAGATTACTTCGGCATTCAATTAATTCAGCATGTTCAAGTTCAGTGAAATAGCCATGCCCGATAAGTGTTAAACCATCGTATTCTTGAAAGTGTTTTTTAGCTACCCAACCAATGTTCTGAATATCGCGCAAACAGCCGGGGTTTTCTTTAATGTTAGGCTCAAGGTTATACGAAGTGCCATTAAATTTAGCGTGGCGTTGCCGCTGTTCATCTAATTTGGCTAAAAAGAAATCCTTACTTGACCAGATTTTATTATGACTTATTTTCTCTATAAGTGAATCGAACGCATCATTACAACCGCTTAGAAGGCGTGCTTCAACAAGATTAGTCGCAATGGTAATGTCGTTTTTCGCCAATTTAACGGTGTCTTTAATGGTGCGCACCGATTGGCCAACTTCGAGTTTAATGTCCCATAAAAAAGTGACGAATTCAGATACTTTTTCTTGTGTTTCTTTGCTCAGCGTTCTTTCGCTTAAAATAAGTAAGTCGATGTCTGAGTACGGCTGCATTTGACCGCGGCCATAGCCTCCAACCGCACATAAACTTAAGGATTTAACCTGATGTAGTTCTTGCAGTTGCCATGCTTTGCATAACAATGCATCAGTAAACCGAGCACGTTCTACTACGAGTTCATCTACATGTATATTAGAGAAATTTAGTTCAAGCCAATTAAAACTATCTTTAACACAGACCTTAAATGCGCCTATTTCATTGATAGAAGTAATATTCTGCAGGCTATCAATAGTATAATTTAGACTTAACACATGTTTCCCTTAATTTAGTTGTTGATGAGGCCGCTGATACGGATTATTTCTGGTTAACTATGGTTAATTATTTTGGGAATAGTTTCGTCGTCGCGATGGGTTAAAATTTCAACACCGGTGTCAGTTACCAGCAAGGTGTGCTCCCATTGGGCGCTTAAGCTTCTGTCTTTCGTTACTACGGTCCATTGATCGGGCAGCATCTTAGAGTGACGCTTGCCAGCATTTATCATAGGCTCAATAGTAAAGCACATACCCGTAACTAACTCTTCGCCAGTATTAGCTTGGCCATAATGAACCACCTGTGGGTCTTCATGAAAAGTAGCACCAATACCATGACCGCAATATTCTTGTACTACAGAGTAATTATTCTTGTGGGCATGGGTTTGAATTACGTGTCCAATATCGCCTAAACGAGCACCCGGCTTAACTAGCTCTATGCCTTTATACAAACATTCCTGCGTCACTCGAATAAGTCGCTCAGCAAGTATGCTGGGCTTGCCTACAACATACATTTTTGAGGTGTCACCATGATATCCGTCTTTAATAACCGTAACATCGATGTTAACAATATCACCGTCTTTAAGTTTTTTATCGCTTGGAATACCATGGCAAATAACATGATTTACCGATGTGCAGACTGACTTGGGAAACGGAGGTCTGCCATAGTTTAAAGGTGCTGGTATGCAACCTTGCACTTCTACAATGTAGTTGTGGCATAGCTGATTAAGCTGCTCTGTGGTTACACCTTTCACCACATGGTCGCCTATCATATTTAGCACTTCGCTAGCTAATTTACCGGCTACGCGCATTTTTTCTATTTCTTGAGCTGTTTTTATGGTTGCTGCCAAAGCTTTACTACCTGTTCTATTAATATAGACATATTATCATACAGTACCGCTAAGCATACAATCCCATTTTTAAAAGCGATGGTCTTTGATGCCAACTTATAGACAAATTTGGACCATAAACCTCCGCAGATATTATCAACAATAGTTTGTAATAAAGGCATATAAATGGTATAAAGCGCGCGCTGTTTTCGAATGGTGTGAGATTTATTTCTTTATGATAAGAATAAACCGCAGCAATCGGGCAGTGAATAACTAAAAATTCACACACATTTCGACACTGTTTCCGGGGTGTCGTTGATGAGCATAAGAGCTGATTTAGCTTCTCATTAATGATCGGGGATAGGGATTTGTGGAGGCATAACCCCTAAAATTAGGAAATTAATACAATGGCAAACGTTTCAATGCGTGACATGCTCAACGCTGGTGTTCACTTTGGTCACCAAACTCGTTACTGGAACCCTAAAATGGCTCAGTTCATTTTTGGCGCACGTAACAAAGTACATATTATAAACTTAGAAAAAACGGTTCCTTTATTTAACGATGCACTTAGCTTTCTTTCAAGCATTGCGGCTCGTAAAGGTAAAATTTTGTTCGTAGGCACTAAGCGTGCGGCGAGCGATGCAGTTAAAGAATCAGCTTTAAAATGCGGTCAATACTACGTTAACAAACGCTGGTTAGGCGGCATGTTGACTAACTGGAAAACAGTTCGTCAGTCAATCAACCGTTTGAAAGAGCTTGAGTCTCAAAGCGCCGACGGTACATTTGAAAAATTGACTAAAAAAGAAGTTTTATTGCTTGAACGTGAAATGAAAAAGCTTGAAAGTAGCTTAGGCGGCATCAAAAACATGGGCGGCTTGCCGGATGTGATTTTTGTTATCGATGCAGACCACGAACATATTGCTATTACTGAAGCCCGCAATTTAGGTATTCCAGTAGTCTCTGTTGTTGATACTAACTCAAACCCAGATGGTGTTGATTACATCATTCCAGGCAACGACGATGCAATAAGAGCAGTACAGTTATACACCAACGCAGTGGCAGATGCAGTTATGGAAGATCGTAACCAAGATGTACCTGCGCCTAGCGATGAGTTTGTAGCTGACGAAAAATAAGTAAACGCTTTACGTAACATTTTGAAAGGAGACGCGAGTCTCCTTTTTTAAAATCTGCTTTCATTAGCAGTATAGAACATAAATTTTTGAGGAATAAGACAATGGCAGTGACAGCCGCACTGGTAAAAGAATTACGCGAGCGCACAGGTTCGGGTATGTTAGATTGTAAAAATGCACTGGTAGAGACTAACGGTGACGTTGAATTAGCAATAGAAAATATGCGTAAATCTGGTCAAGCAAAAGCCGCTAAAAAAGCCGGCCGCATTGCAGCAGAAGGCGTAATTTTGACGCACGTTTCTGGCACCAAAGCCACTATGATTGAAATAAACTCTGAAACTGACTTCGTTGCTCGCGACGATGGCTTTTTAGCCTTTGGTAATAAAATATTGGCAGTTGCTGCAGCTAACAACATCAACGATATGGATGCGCTTAACGCAGCTGATTTAGACGGTGTTACTGTTGCAACAGCACGTGATACCTTAGTTGCGAAAATTGGCGAAAACATTTCTCCTCGTCGTGTTATCAATGTTGAAGGTGACAACCTTGGCGCATATGTTCACAGCGGTCGTATTGGTGTTATCGCTATACTTACCGGTGGCGATGAAGCGCTAGCGAAAGATATCGCAATGCATGTAGCAGCGTCTAACCCACAGTATGTTAAGCCAAGTGATGTGCCTGAAGCAGTTGTAGCAAAAGAAAAAGAAATTCAGCTCGAGATCGCTATTCAATCAGGTAAGCCTGCTGAAATCGCTGAAAAAATGGTTTCAGGTCGTATGAAGAAATTCACTGGCGAAGTTAGCTTAACCGGTCAACCTTTCGTAAAAGACCCATCAATGAGTGTTGGCGACTTTCTGAAGAGCAAAAATGCTGATGTAGTTAACTTTGTACGTTTTGAAGTTGGCGAAGGTATTGAGAAGAAAACCGAAGATTTTGCTGCAGAAGTTGCTGCGCAACTGGAAGCGGCTAAAAAAGCTTAAAATAAATAGGTTTTACGAAAAACATTCTTTTGTAAAACAAGCTCTTCATATACACTACTAAGCACCTCAATTGAGGTGCTTTTTTATAACTAAAGGAAAAAACTGCGCATGAGTGTTAGCCCTAAACCTGCATATCGTCGTCTCCTATTAAAATTAAGCGGTGAAGCCCTCATGGGAGAGGAGAGTTTTGGTATCGATCCCAAAGTACTCGACCGTATGGCTGAAGAAATAAAAGAATTAGTAGAGCTTGGTATTGAAGTAGGCCTTGTTATTGGCGGTGGTAATTTATTTAGAGGCGAAGGACTAGCCAAAGCCGGCATGAATCGCGTGGTAGGCGATCATATGGGCATGCTAGCAACGGTAATGAATGGCTTAGCAATGCGCGATGCTTTGCACCGTGCGTTTGTAAATGCCAAGCTAATGTCTGCTATCCCACTCAATGGTGTATGCGATTCTTACAATTGGACCGACGCCATTAAAATGCTTAAATCGGGCCGCGTAGTCATCTTTGCTGCTGGCACTGGCAACCCGTTTTTTACCACCGATTCAGCAGCATGTTTGCGCGGTATCGAGATTGAAGCTGACGTAGTCCTAAAAGCAACTAAAGTAGATGGCGTTTATGATAGCGACCCCGCTAAAAACCCAGAGGCCGTGTTGTATAAGCATTTAAGTTATAACGAAGTGCTAGACAAAGAGCTTAAAGTAATGGATTTGGCGGCGTTCACCTTAGCCCGGGACCATAGTATTCCAATACGCGTATTTAATATGACTAAGCCAGGTTGTTTAAAACGCGTTGTGCTAGGCGAATCTGAAGGCACACTTATTTGTCATACTGATTCAACTGAAGCGTTAACCTAATTTTGAAACCATTGTGCGCATACAACTACGTAAAAATAATGTTAATATGACAATCTAGTTGCGATATCTCGTTGCTAGTTGTCAATTGCTGAGTAAAAGTTTGCGCAAACACAAGATAATAGCAATAAATATAAGGCGTAATCTGATTAGAAATTTCGCCGAACAAAGAATAAAAATAATCAATAAAGGTTGTTAATTATGATTGATGAAATAGAACTTGATGCGCAAGATCGCATGGAGAAAAGTGTAGCTGCATTAAAAACACAGTTAGCTAAAATTCGCACAGGCCGTGCACACCCTAGTTTACTTGATAGTATTATGGTCTCGTACTATGGTGCTGACACACCGCTAAAACAGTTAGCTAACATTGTGGCTGAAGATAGTCGAACACTGGCGCTCTCGGTCTTTGATAAAAGCGCTATTCAAGCAGTAGAGAAGGCGATTATGCAGTCTGACTTGGGCCTCAACCCAATGAGCGCAGGATCTGCGATTCGTATTCCGTTGCCACCGCTTACTGAAGAGCGCCGCAAAGATTTAATTAAAGTGGTTCGCAATGAAGTTGAGCTTGGCCGTGTAGCCGTGCGTAACATAAGACGTGATGCAAACGGCGACATCAAAGATTTGCTAAAAGATAAAGACGTAAGCGAAGATGAAGCAAGGGCGGGGGAAGAAAACATCCAATCACTTACCAATCAGTTTATTAAAAATATTGACGGTATTCTCGCCGACAAAGAAAAAGAACTGATGGAGGTCTAGTCAGTTGACTAAGATTGAAAGTCAATCACTTGAAAATGCTCAAGTGATAGATAAAATACCGCGCCATGTTGCTATTATTATGGATGGTAATGGTCGCTGGGCGCAGCAAAAAGGTAAGCTACGGACCTTTGGGCACAAAGCCGGCGTGGATGCAGTTCGAGCGTCAGTAACCCTCGCTAGAAAAGTGGGGATCGAGTCGCTCACGCTGTTTGCTTTTAGCAGCGAGAATTGGCAGCGTCCAAAAGAAGAAGTAGGCGTGCTCATGCAGCTATTTTCTCTGGTGCTGCGCTCTGAAGTCAAAAAGCTTAACCAGAACGATATTCGGCTTAAGGTCATAGGCGATATTTCTGCATTTGATATAAAGTTACAAGAAAAAATCAAAAAGGCAGAAGCGCTTACCTCAGGCAATACTTCATTAGTTCTAAATATTGCTGCTAATTACGGCGGTCGATGGGATATTATTGACGCTACGCGTCGTATTGCTCAAAAAGTAGAAAAAAAACAATTAAGTCTTAACGATATTGATGAAGAGCTATTTAATCAACATGTTAGCACGGGCGATTTGCCAGAACTCGACTTGTTAATTCGTACCGGTGGTGATCATCGTGTAAGTAATTTTTTACTATGGCAATCCGCCTATGCTGAATTCTATTTTACCGATGTGCTATGGCCCGATTTTAATGAAGAAGTCTTTAATCTTGCAATTGCGGACTTTGCTAACCGTCAACGCCGCTTTGGCTTAACGGGTGCGCAAATTATGACTCAAGACGACATCGATAATAACAATAACGAGAACGAGAACGTCTCATGTTAAAACAACGTATTCTCACTGCCTTGGTGCTTGCTCCGCTTGCCCTAACGGGTATTTTGTTTCTACCTATTGAAGGCTTTAAATATGTAGTGGCAGGTATCATTCTATTAGGTGCATATGAGTGGGCAAATATGTCGGGTATGACTGCTCGTATGGTAAAAGGTTGGTTTACTATTTTTGTTGGGGTGCTGTGTGCACTTTTAATTTTTAGTGTTGACGCCACTGAAATTTGGGTGCAAGGCGAATTAAATTCTGTTTATTTTGGCATATTGCAAATAGCCGCTATATGGTGGTTAGTCTCGTTATTTATGATACTTGCCTATCCACGATACAGCAGTTTTTGGAAAAATAGCCGCAGTATTCGTGGCGCGTTTGGCGTACTCACATTGATCCCAACATGGGTTGCAATAGTTAGTTTACGTACCAGTTTATATGATGTGGATCCTTTTTATGGCGCCTCATTATTGTTTTATGTGTTAGGCATTGTTTGGGCCGCAGACGTAGGCGCATTCTTTGTTGGGGTGAAGTTTGGTAAGCATAAATTAAGACCCAATGTCTCGCCGGGTAAAACCCTAGAAGGTTTATTGGGCGGTGTAATGGCTTCGTTAGCTATTATTGCGTTTGCTGCTTTGCATTATCAGGTAGAACCATCACGTATTGTGCTACATTTATTGATTGGCGGTATTACTGTTGGCGTGTCGGCATTAGGCGATTTAAACGAGAGTATGTTTAAGCGCTGTGCGGGTATTAAAGACAGCGGCAAGCTGCTACCCGGGCATGGTGGAATTATGGACAGAATAGACAGTTTAACCGCTGCATTCCCTGTTTTTGCCTTTTGTTATGTTGTGTGGATGGTCTAGGTTGTAATGCAATATCCTCAACAAGTTTGTATTTTAGGAGCCACGGGCTCAATAGGCTCTTCAACTTTGGATGTTATTTCTCGACATCCAGATAAATTTGAAGTGTTTGCCTTATCTGGTATGCGTCAGTTAACTAAATTGGCTAAACAAATTCAAACCTTTACGCCCGTTTATGCAGTAGTACCCGATGAAGCCTCCGTTAAAGAACTTAACGATTTGCTCGGCGCAAATATAGGCAACACTAAACTTTTACATTCCCAACAAGCATTAATCGATATCGCCAGTGCACCAGAAGTGGACTGCGTTATGTCGGCGATAGTAGGTGCAGCAGGTCTTTTACCAACCCTAGCGGCAGTAAAAGCAGGCAAGCGTATCTTATTAGCCAACAAAGAAGCGCTTGTGATGTCGGGCGAGCTATTTATTAATGCAGTTAATAAATATAAGGCACAACTTGTGCCAATAGACAGTGAACACAATGCTATTTTTCAGTGTTTGCCGGCTGATTTTATTTATGGCAATAAAGAAGCCAGCGGTATTTCCCACTTGTTGCTGACAGGCAGTGGCGGCCCGTTTAGAGAGTTAGCCCTGGATCAGTTTAGCCAAGTTACTCCTGCTCAAGCTTGTGCTCATCCAAATTGGTCAATGGGGCAAAAAATCTCTGTTGATTCAGCCTCTATGATGAACAAAGGATTAGAATTTATAGAAGCAAAATGGTTGTTTGGCTTTAAAGAAGAAGACATTCGTGTGGTTATTCATCCACAAAGTACCATTCATTCTATGGTGCAATATGTCGATGGTTCAGTTATTGCGCAAATGGGTAATCCTGATATGCGCACACCTATTGCCCACGGTTTGGCTTATCCAAGCAGAATTAGTTCGGGAGTCGCACCCTTAGATTTCTCTCAATTGTCTAATTTTAGCTTTGCGCAACCTTGTGAAAAACGCTTCCCCAATCTTTTCTTAGCGATACAAGCAAGTAAGGATGGACAAGCTGCAACCACCGCATTAAATGCAGCTAATGAAGTGGCTGTTGACGCTTTTTTGCAAGGTAAAGTAAACTTTTCACAGATAAACATGGTCAATGATATGACGCTACAAAAACAAAACATGAATAGCCTTACCTGTATTGACAGTATTTTAGAGCATGATCTTTCAAGTCGTGCCCTCGCTAATCAAATAATCAAGGAGCTTAATTGATGTTGCCCATTATTTGGAATATTGCATCTTTTGTGATTGCACTAAGTATTTTAGTCGCAGTGCACGAATGGGGACATTACTATGTGGCCAAATTGTGCAAAGTAAAAATATTAAAGTTCTCAATTGGCTTTGGTAAACCCCTTTATAAACGTGTTACTTCAAGTGGTATGGAATTTATAATTGCGTCTATTCCACTAGGCGGTTACGTGCGCATGCTCGATGGACGGGTCGACCAAGTTAGTACCCAAGATCTTGACGTGTGTTTTGACCTTAAGCCGGTGTCTCAGCGCATGGCAATTGTGGCGGCCGGACCGATAGTCAACTTCTTGTTTGCTATTTTGGCACTCATGCTTGCAGGTATGTTGGGGTCGCAAACATCAAAAACAGTTGTGGGTGAAGTACTGCCTAATTCGTATGCGCAAGAAGCGGGCTTATTAGTGAAGGATGAAATTGTTAAAGTAGGAGAGCGTAATGTTAAAGATTGGCAAGAAGTCAGCATAGAAATGGTCCGCTACAGTGGCGATTCAAGCATGCCTATTACGGTTAAAGATGCAAATGGACTAGTGCGTGAAAAAACCTTACCGATTAAGGGCTGGAAACTCGACCCAGATTCTACCGATTTATTTGGCGCATTAGGCTTTGCGCCGTTTTCTCCAGCTCTTACCAAAACCTTAGCCGCGGTAGGCCCCGACACACCTGCTGGCAAAGCTGGACTAGCCGTAAATGACGAAATAATGAAATTAGATGGAACTCCAATGAAAAATTGGGGACAAATAGTCCAGTATATTGAAGCGCGGCCCAATCAAACAATTGAGGTTGAACTGCTTCGCGATGGCAGCACCAGTAACATTAGTATGACCTTAGGACAAAAACCTGAGCAGGCAGACCAAGGTTACTTAGGGGTAAGTCCATCTAGAGAAGCATGGCCAGCCCAATATATTGTTGAAGTGAAAGAAGGACCCATCGACGCCTTAGTTAGCGGTACACAAAGTACATGGCGATTAATGACAGTCACGCTTGAAATGTTAGGTAAACTCTTAAGCGGAGACCTATCAGTAAAAAGCTTAAGTGGTCCTATTTCAATTGCGCAAGGAGCAGGTGCACATGCAAGCTACGGATTGGTGGCATTTCTTGGATTTTTAGCGATTATTAGCGTAAATCTTGGTATCATCAATCTTTTGCCGTTGCCGATATTAGATGGCGGTCATTTATTGTACTTCACTATAGAGTGGATAACTGGTAAGCCTGTGTCGGAGGCCATCCAGGAAGTAGGTTTGAAAATTGGCGGCGTGATTTTATTTGCGGTAATGGCAACAGCCATTTTCAACGATATACTACGCAATACATAATGAATATCTGACAGACAAATTTAATGCTAAACAAACAATAACGTCTGACAAGCAATATCTTGGAAATTTAATAGTTGATGAAGTGTAATAAACTAGTTATAGCAGCGGCCTTTTTAGCCAGCTCCTCTCATTCGATGTCACAAACATCAAATGAGTTTGTCGTGGAAGATATCCGTGTTGAAGGTTTGCAGAGAGTTGCTTTAGGAGCTGCGCTTACATACCTTCCTGTGCAGCGTGGCGATACACTGAATCGTTTTCGTACTACCCAATTAATTCGCTCGTTATATTCATCTACTCACTTTGAAAAAGTAGAAGTATACCGTGAAGGTAACATTCTAATAGTGGCTGTTTCTGAGCGCCCAACCATCAGCAATATTGTGTTTGAAGGTAACGATGATATTAAAGATGAACAGCTTCAAGAAAGCCTAGATTCGTCCAATATCCGTATAGGCGAACCACTCGATCGCACCGTGATAAGCTCAATTGAAACTGGCCTTAAAGACTTTTTTTATAGCATTGGTAAATACAACGCTGAAGTGTCGGCCATCGTAACGCCATTACCTCGAAACCGTGTTGACGTTAAACTCTTATTTGAAGAGGGCGATGCCGCTGAAATTCGTCAAATTAATATCGTGGGTAACGAAATATTTGAAGACGACGAACTTTACAAGCAAATGGAGCTTAAATTTAATGCTCCTTGGTGGGACTTTATGTCTGAAACCCGGTACCAGCAGCAAACGCTATCGGGCGATATGGAAACTATCGAAAGTTACTATAAAGATCGCGGCTATTTGCAATTTGGTATTACCTCTACACAGGTTTCAATGACGCCTGAAAAAGATGGGATTTACGTAACGCTCAATGTCACTGAAGGTGAACAATACAACGTTTCTGAAGTTGAGTTGTCGGGCGATTTACTAGGCCATGAAGATTTTATATCAAGGGTGTTGCCCATTCGCGAGGGCGATTTATACAATCAAGCTGAAGTCACCTACACGGAAGAATTTATTTCAAAATACCTCGGCCGTTTTGGTTACGCTTACCCAACAGTTACGACCATTCCTGAAATAAACGACGAAGATAATACCGTAAAACTTACCCTTAGGGTTGACCCCGGTAAACGTATTTATGTGCGCCGAATTACCTTTAATGGTAACCAAGTTACTGCCGACGACGTGTTGCGTCAAAGTGTTGTGCAAATGGAAGGCAGCTGGTTAGCTAATCAAGCACTTGAAACCTCCAAAGCGCAGTTGTCGCGACTCACGTATATGGAAGAAGTTGAGTTTGAAACCGTTCGACTGCCGGGTCAAGACGACAAAGTTGACGTAGAATTTACCGTAAAAGAACAAGCGTCTGGTTCTTTTAATGCCGGTGTTGGTTATGGCGATGCCACAGGACTAAGCCTGCAGGCCGGTGTACAACAAGACAATTTCTTAGGTACAGGTAAACGGGTAGGGATTAACTTAAATACGGTATCGTATCAAAAAAGCGCGCAACTCACGTATCTTGACCCTTATTTTACTATCGATGGTATTAGTCTAGGTGGCAATATTGGATACAGCGAGTTTGATGGTGGCGACTTTGGCCTTATTCAATACAGCAGTAAGCGCTGGTCGGTTGGTGCAAATATTGGTTACCCAATCAATGAAGTTAACCGTATTAGTTTTGGCTTAACTTATTCAAGCGTAGAACTTGGCGCTAACACTCAGCCATTTGTGCAAACCACACGTTTTTATGACCAATTTGCCGACCCTGCCGATCCAGATGCACCTATCAACTACGATAGTTTAACGGGTTCGGTATCGTGGACACGTAATACTTTAAACCGAGGTTTGTTTCCGAGTGCGGGTTCATCACAACGAGCATCGTTTAACATTACTACGCCAAACTCCGAAGTAAATTTCTTTAAGTTAACCACCGATGCGAAATGGTATTTCCCATTAACACGTAGTCAGCGCTGGACAGTATTAGCAAGAGTACGTTTGGGATATGGTAATGGTTATGGAAATGAAAATGGTATAGAGCAAATATTACCATTCAACGAAAACTTCACTGCCGGTGGCGCCGATACATTACGTGGCTTTGAGAACAATACGGTTGGTCCGCGCGGTTTACAGCTAATTCGGAGTGGACTTATTAATTCGCCTACTGGCGTACCTATTTTGGGCAGCCCTGATACAAACAGCATTAGATTATCGACTCGTAGTCTAGGTGGAAACGCCATGGCGCTTGGTGGTTTAGAACTTATTGTACCCACGCCATTTGTAAGTGAAGAATTTGATAACTCGGTACGTACCAGTCTCTTCTATGATGTGGGTAACGTATGGGATACCGAGTTCCAATTTGACTTGTACAAAGGTTTAGCATTAACGTCAGACAGTGACCCAATTGCTGATTATAGTGACTGGAAACAGTACCGAAGTTCAGCGGGTTTATCTATACAGTGGATATCTCCAATGGGTCCTATGGTATTCAGTTTCTCAAACGCATTGAAAGAACGTGCAGGTGATGATGCGAAATTCTTTACTTTCAACATTGGATCAACCTTCTAAGAAGGGTATAATATAATTACTAACTTTAAAATTAACAAATCATAAGCGTATAGGAGTTTTACATTGAAAAGTTTTATTAAAGGGTTGTCGTTAGCAGCTTTATTTACATTAGCAGCTATTTCAGGCGCAGCAAATGCTCAGCAGAAACTGGCTGTTGTTGATGTGCAAGATGTATTGCTAGCATTACCGCAAGTTGAGATTATTGAAGGAGCCATTGAAGCTGAATTTACTGAACAAATGAAGGAAGTAAAGCGCTTAAATAGCGATGGCAAGTTTTTACTTGAGAAGTTACAACGTGAAAAAGCGACAATGAGCGCACAACAAATTCTTGACCTTGAAGGCCAGATAAACACAGTTGGTCAACAACTGCGAGAAAAAGGTAAGCCGCTTCAAGAGAATATGAAACGTCGCACTGAAGAAGAGCGCAATAAATTATTTGGTCTCATTCAACAAGCCATTGACGATATTGCGAAGGAAGATGATTACGATATGGTGCTAAATTCTAATGCAGTGCCTTTTAGTAAATCAAGCTTTAATATTACTCAGCAAGTATTGGAACAAGTAAGTAAAGCAAAATAATTGCTTAATTTTGTTCGTTTACGTTTAACGAGCCCAAAAGTATAAAAATGCTAATAATCAGGCCAACTTATGTTGGTCTGATTTGTTTTTAGCCTGTAAAGGCTTATCTTATACTCGGATTAAATCTAGATATAGTTTATATTTAAAATATACCAGTTTTACTTTACCTCTTTTTTTAGAGGGTAGAGCGCCAAATAGGCAATGATATGCCGAATAATAAATTAGGAGACTTCCTTGGCAAACGCGCTAAATACAATCGAAATCAAAGAAATCATGACTTTGTTGCCCCATCGTTATCCGTTTTTATTAATTGATCGGGTGACCGACTATGAACTTGGCCAATCAATCGAGGCGTACAAAAACATCACCATTAATGAAGAGTGCTTTTTAGGTCATTTCCCTGGTGAGCCTATTTTTCCTGGCGTGCTTATTTTAGAAGCAATGGCACAAGCGGCAGGTATATTAGGTTTTAAAACCATGGGCAGTAGCGATAAACTGTATTTATATGCAGGCATCGATAAAGCCCGCTTTAAATCGCCTGCAGTACCAGGCGATAGACTCGACATTTCTGTGCGACTGATAAAAGAACGCCGCGGCATTTGGAAGTTTGAAGGTGTCGCAAGTGTAGAGGGCCGACCTACTTGCGTGGCTGAATTTATGTGTGCAATGAGAGATTTTAACTAATGATACATCCTTCGTCTGTTGTTTCCCAAAACGCAGTAATTGCTGATAACGTTGAAGTAGGCCCCTTTTGTTATATCGGAGATAATGTAGAAATTGGCGAAGGGTGCGTGCTTAAAAGCCACGTGGTGGTAAAAGGCCATTCAAAAATTGGCAAAAACAACCAGTTTTTCCAGTTCTCTTCCATTGGTGAAGACTGCCAAGATAAAAAATATGCTGGCGAAGAAACCTACCTTGAAATTGGCGATAATAACGTATTTCGTGAATATTGTTCTGTTCACCGAGGCACTATTCAAGATCAATTAATGACTAAAATAGGTGATCGTAATCTATTTATGGCGGGCACTCACTTAGCGCATGACTGTATGGTGGGTAGCGACAACGTGCTTGCCAATGGCGCAACGGTTGCTGGGCATGTTCACATTGGTGACTTTGTTATTCTAGGTGGGACCACCGCAGTGCATCAATTTTGTCATATTGGTTCACATGCCTTCACCGGTGGCGGAGCCATAGTGTTAAAAGACATTCCACCTTATGTCATGATGAGTGGCATTAAGCATATTCCGCAAGGCATAAACAGTGAGGGTCTAAAGCGCAGAGGATTTTCGCCTGAAGCCGTCAGCACTATTAAAAAAGCCTATAAAATATTATATCGTCAAGGCAATACTTACGCTGAGGCCCTAGCGCTTATCCGCACGCTTGGAGAATCTGAAAATTCACTTAAGATATTGATAGACTTTTTAAGCGCATCTAAACGCGGCATTATTCGTTAGCAGAATGACAAGTTCACAAAAGAGCAAAACCGGCATTGAAGCAGCCAGTAAAAAGCCACTTAAAATAGGTCTTATTGTTGGCGAAACCTCAGGCGCTATTTTGGCCTTAGGAATGGTTAAACAAATACTTGCCCAGTATCCGAACTGCCAAATAGAGGGCATTGGCTCTGAAGCTTTGAATAATTTGGGCATGCGCTCATTGTTTGATATGAACGAGCTATCAGTTATGGGCCTGGTCGAAGTAATTAAGCACTTGCCTCGTTTGTTACATATCCGCAAAACCGTTGTAAAGCATTTTTTAGATAACCCACCCGATATATTTATTGGAGTAGATGCCCCCGACTTTAACTTGAGAGTTGAAACTACGCTTAAGGCTGCCGGCATTCCTACAGTGCATTACGTAAGCCCAACGGTGTGGGCGTGGCGAGAAAAACGGATTTATAAAATTGCCAAAGCCACTAATCTAGTTTTAGGCGTATTTCCTTTTGAACAACAAATTTATGATAAATACAGCATCCCTTTTAAGTTTGTGGGTCACACTATGGCCGATGATGTGCCTTTGCTTGTCGATCAAGCCCAAGTAAGACAGACACTTAATTTACCTCAGGATGTTTCTGCAGACACACCTATATTGGCATTGTTACCGGGCTCACGCGCGCGCGAAATAGACTCGCTTTTGGGCATATTTTTAGATACGTTTGAGACTTTGAAAGAAAATGAACCAGAACTGCGCGCTATTATTCCTGCGGTAAACGAAGCACGTATGCTACAAATTGAGAATATGCTTTGTGATAATAAGCATAAGCACCACATTGTGGTAACCCGAGAGCCCGCTCGCGACGTTATGATAGCAGCCAATGCAGTGTTGTTGGCTTCAGGTACTGCAGCGCTCGAGGCTATGTTATGTAAACGGCCTATGGTGGTTGCCTACATTATGCCGCGTTTAACCCATATGATAATGAAGCGAATGTATAAACCAAACTACTTTGCATTGCCTAATATTCTTGCCAACGAATTACTGGTGCCTGAGTTTTTACAAAAAGAGGTTAACGCTGCGAATTTGGCGAAAGAGCTCAATCGCGTATGGCGTCAAGATAGCGAAATTACAAACATGATTATTGAAAAGTTTACCCGTATTCATAAAAGCTTAAAATGCGACGCAGACATACAATCGGCAAGTGCGGTCCTACAGCTAATTGAACAGCATAGTTTCAATGAGTCAGACACAAATGAGCGTAATCTAGATGAGTAGCACTAATATGCCAACAAGCAACGAGCGTTATCAATTTATTGCTGGTGTTGATGAAGTCGGCCGAGGGCCATTAGTGGGCGATGTAGTTACCGCGGCGGTTATATTAGACCCGTTAAACCCCATTGATGGTCTTACTGACTCTAAAAAGCTAAGCGAAAAGAAACGCGAGTTACTGTTTACTATTATCCAACAAAAAGCACTTAGTTGGTCAATTGGTAGGGCGAGTCCAACAGAGATTGACGATATTAATATACTTCAAGCCACTATGTTAGCCATGAAAAGGGCAGTAGCGGGTTTGCATATCCAACCTGACTTTGTGCGGGTTGATGGTAATCGTTGTCCCAATTGGTCGTATAAAAGTGAAGCAATAGTGAAAGGTGATTTAAGTCATTCTGAAATTTCGGCCGCTTCTATTCTAGCCAAAGTAACCCGAGATAGAGAAATGGTAGCCCTTGATATTCTGCATCCAGAATATGGTTTTGCAGGGCATAAAGGCTACCCAACGAAGCAGCACATTTTTGCACTTGAGCAGCACGGGGCCATAAAGCAACACAGATTTAGTTTTAAACCTGTTCAGCTTGTGGCTGCAACAAGGTAGAATACACAAGGTATTTTGTTTAGCTGATTATACACAAGGGAGCACTCTCACAAGTGACGTCAAATTTTGTACATTTACGCCTGCATAGCGATTTTTCCATGCAAGATGGCTTGAATAAAGTAAATCCTATTTTGGATGCCAGCGAGCAAGCGGGCAGTAAGAGTTTGGCATTAACAGATTTGATGAATATGTGCGGCTTGGTAAAATTTTATTCCGCAGCAAAGAAAAAAGGCGTTAAGCCAATTGTCGGCTGCGACATTTATTTATTAAACGAATCATTAAGCGCCAATAAATCAGCTTCACGTGCAGACAGTAAAGATAGCCAAATTGTACAAATTGGTTTATTAGCCATAAATGAAATTGGCTATAAAAATATCACCAATTGTATCTCAGATGCCTATTTACAAGGTCACATCCAGCATAAAGTAGTTGTTACACAAGCCATATTAGCGAAATATAGTGAAGGCGTAATTGTGCTTTCTGGCGCTTTAGATGGCGATTTAGGAGTCGCAATAGCAACGGGTAAATCTCAAATAATTGAAGATGTGCTTAGCTATTATAAAAAACACTTCCCTGATCGTTTTTATATTGAGCTTCAACGTACCGGGCATATTGGCCAAAACTTATATATCCAAGAAGCGGTAGTCCTTGCCGCTCATCACGACTTACCAGTAGTTGCGACCAACAATGTTCGATTTTTGCACGCAGTCGATTTTGAAGCGCACGAAGTACGTGTATGCATTAGTGAAGGCTATACCTTAGACGACAACCGTCGCGTAAAACGCTTCACCGATCAACAGTATTTGCGCACACCGCAAGAAATGATTGAGCTGTTCTCAGATATTCCAGAAGCCATAGAAAACAGCGTGGAAATTGCCAAGCGGTGTAATGTTGAGCTGACCCTTGGCGAATACTTTTTACCTAATTTTCCTACCGGAGAAATGACGGTTGGTGAGTTCTTGGTGAAAGAGTCAGAGTTAGGACTTGAACGTCGCCTTGCGTCGTTATTTCCCGATGAATCGATACGTATTGAAAAACGACCTGAATATGATGATCGATTAAAAATAGAACTCAAAGTGATTAACCAGATGGGTTTTCCGGGTTACTTTTTAATCGTAATGGAATTTATTCAATGGAGTAAAGATAACAATATACCTGTTGGACCCGGTCGTGGGTCGGGCGCTGGCTCGCTGGTAGCTTATGCACTTGATATTACCGATATTGATCCTTTAGAATTCGATTTGCTGTTTGAAAGATTCTTAAACCCTGAACGTGTATCTATGCCCGATTTTGATATCGATTTTTGTATGGATAGGCGCGACGAAGTTATTGACCATGTTGCTGATATTTACGGTCGTGATGCGGTATCTCAAATAATTACTTTTGGTACCTTGGCCGCAAAAGCGGTTATTCGCGATGTTGGTCGGGTGATGAGTCATCCTTATGGTTTTGTTGATCGTATTTCAAAAATGATCCCTGGCGATCCCGGGATGACCCTCGCCAAAGCCTTTGAGGTTGAGCCTCGTTTACCTGAATTATATGCACAAGATGAAGAAGTGAAAGAACTCATCGACATGGCGCGTATATTAGAAGGTGTGACTCGCAATGCGGGCAAGCATGCTGGTGGAGTTGTTATTTCCCCAACCACTATTACCGACTTTTCACCGCTTTATTGCGACGAGACAGGTAGTAATCCGGTAACACAATTTGACAAAAATGACGTTGAAACAGCAGGCTTAGTAAAATTTGATTTTCTCGGACTTCGTACCTTAACCATTATTCAAAATGCCATAGAGATGGTCAAAGAAGTTAAGGGCATAGAGATTGATATTACCACTATCCCCCTTGACGACCGCAAATCATTTGCATTGTTAAAAAGGGCTGAAACTACTGCTGTATTTCAGCTTGAATCTCGCGGTATGAAGGATTTGATTAAGCGGCTACAGCCTGATATTTTTGAAGAAATTATCGCCTTGGTGGCGCTGTTTCGCCCAGGTCCATTGCAGTCGGGCATGGTAGATAACTTTATTGATCGGAAACATGGGCGCGAAGCGGTCTCGTATCCAGACGCCACTTATCAACATGAGTGTTTGCAAGAAATACTTGAGCCAACTTATGGCATTATTTTGTACCAAGAACAGGTTATGCAAATAGCCCAAGTTATGTCAGGGTATTCTCTTGGCGGTGCTGATTTGCTGCGCCGTGCGATGGGCAAAAAGAAACTTGAAGAAATGGAAAAACAGCGTTCTTTCTTCAAACAAGGGGCAATTGATAACAATATAGATCCCGACCTTGCCATGAAAATATTCGACTTGGTTGAGAAGTTTGCTGGGTACGGGTTTAACAAATCGCATTCTGCGGCATATGCCTTGGTGAGCTATCAAACCCTATGGTTAAAAACTCATTATCCCTCAGAGTTTATGGCTGCGGTGCTATCTGCCGACATGGATAACACTGAGAAGGTGGTCACGCTCATTGATGAATGCAGTAATATGGGTATTGAAGTATTGCCTCCTGATTTGAACAGTGGTCAGCATAAATTCACGGTTAATAAAGACGGTGCAATTGTATATGGCATCGGCGCTATTAAAGGGGTTGGCGAAGGCCCTGTAGAGGCGGTGATTATTGCTCGCGAAGAACAAGGGCAGTTTGATGATTTATTCGATTTTTGTGCAAAGGTCGATTTGAAGAAAATTGGCAAGCGTGTTCTCGAAAAACTCATTATGGCAGGCGCATTAGATAAGTTGGGTCCGCATCGAGCAGCATTATCCGCTAGCTTAAAAGAAGCCATGAATGCCGCTTCGCAAAATGCAAAAGCAGCATTGGCAGGTCAAAGTGATATGTTCGGTATGGAAGATTTCACCCAAGAACAAAGTGAAAACAGTTTTCAGCAAGTGCCACCATGGCCAGAACGGGTGTGGTTAGATGGCGAAAAAGAAACCTTGGGGCTATATTTAACAGGCCACCCTATGAGTCAATATATTAAAGAATGCAAACATTACACCGATTGCATAGTGAAAGATTTAATGCCCGAGCGCCGTGATGTATTTACCACGACGGCAGGGTTAATATATGCCATTAGGGTTCTTACCAACAAACAAGGTAGGCGATGGGCTTTAGTAACCTTAGATGATAAATCGGCACGAATGGAAATGCGCGTAAGTCCAGAGTTCTTCGAGCGCTACGAAGAAGTACTTAGTGTTGATAACCTTATATGGATAAAAGGACAGGTCAGCTTTGATAGGTATAACGAAGGCACTACAATGAACATAACCGAGGTTATGACCTTGGTAGAAGCACGTAATCGATTCGCAAGACGTTTAACGGTGAATTTGTTGGCAAATGAATGCACGGTCTCGTCAGTTTCTAAATTACAAGATATACTGCATAAATACAAAGGGGGCACATGTCCACTGCATTTGCAGGTAGAGCATCCCGATGTAGCGCTTGAATTGCAAACTGGTGTAAACTGGTCGCTAAAGTTGGAAGATGAATTAGTGACCGAATTAAGCCATATGTTAGGTGATGCTAATGTACACTTGGCGTTTAACTGAGTTGTATTGGGTT
This sequence comes from Acidiferrobacterales bacterium, assembly GCA_964195425.1. Classification (GTDB taxonomy): domain Bacteria; phylum Pseudomonadota; class Gammaproteobacteria; order Enterobacterales; family Alteromonadaceae; genus Glaciecola. The sequence goes on along the minus strand of CAXMOM010000053.1, from coordinate 32,860 downwards.
TATTACAAAACGTAATTGTTGGCTTGACTATGCCGGTGCAAAAGCGTTTAACTACAAGTAGAGTGGCTGATAATTAGCGACTACAATAATAAAATGGATTATATAAAATGGGCTTACATTATCTTGATTTCGAGCAACCAATTGCCGAGCTAGAAGCCAAAATAGAAGAATTACGTATTGTTAATCAAGGCGGCGATTTTGACGTTAGTATTGAAGAAGAAATTGCCAAGATGCGTGAAAAAAACGCTGAGCGTACGCGAAAAATATTTGCAAATTTGGGTGCATGGCAAATTTCACAAGTAGCCCGACACCCTATGCGTCCTTACACCCAAGATTATATCGACAATATGTTGACAGATTTTGATGAGCTTTCTGGCGATAGAAATTATGCCGATGACAAAGCTATAATTGGCGGCTTAGCCAAACTTGATGGGATCCCGGTAATGGTCATTGGCCATCAAAAAGGACGCGACACGCAAGAAAAAATCAAACGTAACTTTGGTATGCCAAAACCAGAGGGTTACCGCAAAGCGCTGCGCTTAATGCGCATGGCCGAAAGATTTAACTTACCCATATTAACGTTTATCGACACGCCAGGCGCCTATCCAGGGGTAGGTGCTGAAGAGCGCGGTCAAAGTGAAGCGATTGCCACTAACTTAAAAGTGATGGCAGAGCTTACTGTGCCAATTATTTGCACCGTTATTGGTGAAGGTGGCTCTGGCGGTGCCTTAGCCATCGGTGTAGGTGACAGAGTGAACATGTTGCAATATTCGACATACTCGGTTATTTCACCTGAAGGTTGTGCGTCTATATTGTGGAAAAGTGCAGATAAGGCGCCAATAGCCGCTGAAGCGATGGGCGTTACTGCACCGCAAATAAAAGAGCTTGGTTTGATCAACACTATTGTTGATGAACCATTAGGCGGTGCACACAGAGATTACAAGAGTATGGCGGCTAATCTAAAAGCCACTATTAAACAACAGTTGGCACAATTGCAAAGTCTTAATGAAGCCACGTTAATGCAAGAGCGATACGACAGGCTCATGTCTTTCGGTTATTGCTAAACTTGAAACCCACTATTTTTGATGTTTTAAAAAGCGCCTTGGCCCAATACTGCCAAGGCTTTTTTTCATCAACTAGTGCCAACATTGAATTCGCTAAAAATACAACAAACATAAGCAGTATTAACAAGCTGCCTATTAACGCGGTATGCGTTGCTTACAGTGGCGGCCTAGATTCTACAGTACTGCTGGATGTAGCTAGTGTAGTGTGTAAAGAGGCGAACATTCCGCTATCGGCCTTTCATGTAAATCACGGGATTAGTTCGCATGCACAGCAGTGGCAGGATCATTGCCAAACACAATGTGAACACCGGCAAATTACTTTTATTACGCAGTCCGCTACGCTAAAAAAGTCACCTCAAAAAAGTCTAGAAGCTGAGGCACGTGATGCTCGCTATCACATGCTCAACACTTACGCTGGGGAGTCTACGTTAGTGCTGCTTGCACAACATGAAGATGACCAAGCAGAAACCTTTTTATTACAATTGAAGCGCGGTGCTGGCTTGCAAGGTTTGTCGGCAATGCCGATGCTGCTAACTAAACCCTGCGGTACCCGGTATATGCGACCATTTTTAAAGCTTTCACGCGCTGACTTGCTCAGCTATGCTAAGCAGTGCAGTCTTAACTGGGTTGAAGACGAGTCTAATAAAGATGACAGTTACGATCGCAACTTCTTACGAAATCAAATAATACCGCGTTTAGCGAGTCGCTGGCCCGCAATTAATAAGACTATTGCTAGAAGCGCATATAATTGCGCACAAGCCCAGCAAGTGAATACCGAATATATGGATTTGCTTGCCAAAAACTTACTAAATGAGCACGACGAACTTAACATCGATCATTTGCTTACTCATTCACAGGCGACCCAACTAAGCTTTATTAGATATTGGTTGTCGAGCGTTTATGCGCTCACATTATCAAGTGCTCAGCTAAATAGTGTTTTAGCTTTAACCAAAAAGTCTAACAATACCTCGCCTTATATTGAATTGGCAAGTGCTGCAGTTGAACGCTTTCAAGGTAAGCTACATGTGATTGAAAGGCTACCCAGTGAAGATGCACTAACACACGACCAGCCAATAGAAATAGATTGGCGCAATGGTTCGGATGTTCGTTTAAATCAATTTTTAGTGCTACGACTACTCAATAAGCCTGAAGACGAAGTCAAAGAATGTGAAGATAGCTCAACACAAATATTTCATTTGCCTAAAGAAGGAGTTACGTGTGTGTTTGGCGGCAGTAACTTAAGCTTTAAATGCAATGCTAAGCGTCCAACTAAGAAACTAAAGGCAATGTATCAAGAATGGCAGATATCTCCTCTACAACGGCTTACAACGCCTGTTTTTGCATCTGGCACGACAGCGTTAGCGGTTGGCTTGCCAACCGTTAAGCTTAGCTGCGGCAACGAACACAACGAAATAACCGTGGCACTAGTTAACACCTCTTCATAAGTTTATAGCGGTAAGGGTATCGCGATAAGTGTATAGCGCTTAGTATATAGTTATATCCGCTTTGCAATACTTATACAGAGGCCCATCACTATGTTACTTCAGTTATCACCGCTTCAAGCCCGCATTATTGGCGTGCTTATCGAAAAAGAAATAACGACCCCTGATCAATATCCACTTTCGCTTAATGCACTTACGTTAGGATGCAATCAAAAAAGTAGCCGCGAACCAATTATGCAATTGAGTGAGAGTGAGGTACAAAACGGCTTAGATGAATTACGCGATAAGAATCTTCTTTTTGAACAGCAAAGTAGTGGCAGTAGGGTGCTTAAGTACAAGCATAGATTCTGCAACACCGAGTTTAGTAGTTTACAGTTCACAAGCCAGCAATTAGCCTTAGTATGCGCGTTATTGCTGCGCGGACCGCAAACACCAGGAGAACTGCGCACGCGCACAAACCGCTTGGCACAATTCGACAATGTGAACGAAGTAGAAACGTCGCTAACCCTGCTTAGTGATTTCAATGGCGACAAAATAGTGGTGAAATTAAGCCGAGAGCCTGGCAAGCGAGATTCTCGCTTTGCACATTTGTTTAGTGGTGATGAGGGACTTATAACGGCTAATGCTGAATCGCTAAGTGATGCCTCCTCGCGTCAAAGTCGGCCGCAAAGCACCGTAGACTTGCCGACTAATTTGTCTGAAGAACTAGAGCAATCCTTGGCTAGAATTAAAATATTGGAAGAACAAGTAACTCAAATCACTAAGCAGCTCGCCGGTATACAAGAGACGCTAGAAATTTTGTCAAGCTAGCGCTATTTTACATCTTTGCGAATAACAACAGGAACAACCTAATGCTGGGTCAAGTTGAGCTTAAAACCGCGGTATGGATTTATGATATTGATAATTTCTGTATTTATTGGGCAAATAATGCTGCTTTAGTATGGTGGGAAAGTAATACCTTGTCTGAATTACAAAGCCGTAGTATCGAACAAGATACCTCCCAAGTATTTACACGACAATAACACCGCTACCTTAGCGACTTTTGATATGAGTGGCCAATTTCAAAGCTGTAATCCGCCTTTTGAAACAGAATTTGGCGATGCTAAACCTTCGGTGTCAGCTTTATTATGCGAACCAACTTTATTGCCGGTATTGCAATCGCATATTTGTAATAATGATAATTACGCAACACCTGAGCGTGGCAATTGTAAATGATGAACTATCTTTACACTATTAGCCAATTACTGATATTAGCGACAACAGCATCTATTGTTTTGAAGCGCTATTGCGTTGGTATAACCCCGAGTTAGGGCATGTTTCGCCGCAAGAATTGATTGGAATTGCTGAGCAGGTTGGCCTAATTACTGAAATTGAAAACAGGGTAATAAGTACAGCGCTTTCACACCTGAAAATATTACGCAAGCACACTAAAAGTAATGTGAAAGTAGTGGTTAATGTATCGAGTATGCACTTGGTAAACAAAGATTTAGCACCCTTTTAAAGTCGACAATAGCGTCTAATCAATTGCACCCTAGTGATCTAATAGTAGAAGTGACTGAGAGTGTTTTATTCGATGGCTTAGACATCGTGAATAATCCTATTGAAGCGATTTCTGCATTAGGAGCGCATATAAGCATTGACGATTTTGGTACGGGCTATTCTTCACTGGCTTATTTACATAAAATTAAGTCGTCGTCGGCGAAAATAGACAAAACCTTTGTAAATATCCCCGAGAATTCTGTAGAAACCTTAGGTGCAATACATAAGGTTATTGATTCATTTGGTATGACATCTATTGTTGAAGGCATTCAAACCGAGCATCAAGCGATACTAGCCAAAAACGCAGGAATCGTTCTTCAGCAAGGCTATTGGTATGATGTGCTAAAGTCTATTGAAGCTTTTATATCCTAGACAAAAGGTGACCGCAAATTAAGCGGCCATAAACATATTTTTGCCAGCCTGTTTTGCTTTATATAGTGCGCTGTCGGCGCGTTCAAACAAGCTTTTTGGGTCGTCGTTACTCACGAATGAGGTGGCGCCCACGCTGCTTGTAACTCCATGTTGTATAAACACAGGGTGAGCGGCAATAGCTTTAGTGATTCTATTTGCAACACGCTTGTTTGCTTTGGCGTCGCTGTCTATTAATAAGCAACAAAATTCATCGCCGCCAAATCGGAATGCGTGATCTGAATCGCGCAGGCAGCTTTGTAATATTTCGCCAAAACACACCAGCACTTCGTCACCTTCTTGATGGCCAAAGCGATCATTTACCATTTTGAAGTTATCTAAATCAAATACTAATAGACCAAAGCCGTCTTCGTTGCGATTACAAATGCTAATGAGTTTACTAATAGATTCATTGTAACTTACACGATTGCCAAGCCCGGTTAACATATCTTTGGTTGCCAATTGACTAATGCGATAATACTCTAAAGCGTGGCGCAAGCCCATAGCATAAATGCTGTGCATTTCTGAGAGTAGTTTGCGCTGAACTGACGTTAATGTTGCTGAAAATGAATACGCGAGTTGCGCATGCTGGGGCGTACCAAAAGGATGACCATAATAAATAGATATTTTCAATATACGGGCTTGCGCTTTTGATTTACCCGTGCGCAGTAATTGGTCAGCAAATGCCAACTTTAAAGAGTTGCAAGGAAGCTTGGCTTTTAGCAAGCCGAAATAGCCATTAGTTAATTGTTCTAAATCAATCGATGACAACATAGTGCGCATTATTTGCGCTGACTCAGCCATGGTCAAAACTGCGGTGTCTTCTAAACTTAAGTTAGTCGACACGTTGGCAGATACATCTTGAGATATGGTACTGATATCCATTATTTGCTCCAATTTACCGTCAAAAACTTGGCATGGTGTAGGTTTGTTTTACGTTATCAATAGAAATTGTGGCTATAATCTTTTACTATCTAAGTTCTACTTAGTTACGCCATAGATAAGCAATAGTTATGCTTTAGTTTCTTTGATTCGCGTCGTCATGCCTAACGTTGGTGATAATCACCTTGGATATGTTTTCAAACTACTGTTGAAAAACATAGCCGTTAATCTTCTCGTTAAGTCGGATTGCAATTTATATGCCAGAATGTCTATTTAATAAGCATCTAGCGTACACAAGACAGTTTTATTGTTAAAGGCGAAACCAGTGGACAATACTTTTATTAGCATCATATCTTTAATGGCCATCGCGGTCTTGTTGGTGTGGTTCTTTAAGCGTATTTCGTTACCCCCTATATTGGCTTATTTAGTGGCCGGTGTAGTCACAGGGCCCGAGTTACTAAAGCTATTTACTAACCCTGATGATATGCATTTAGCCGCGGAAGTAGGCATTGTGTTTTTGCTGTTTAGTTTAGGCTTAGAGTTTAGTTTGGCGCGCATGGTGGCAATGAGACGGCTTGTATTTGGTGTGGGCGCGGCACAAATGTTCCTTACGACCGCAATTCTTGCCGCTATCGGCCTACTGTTCGACCTTAGTGTTACCGCCTCTGTGATTATTGGCGCAAGCATTGCCTTGTCTTCAACCGCCATTGTCATTAAGACTATAGATGAACAAGGAAAGTTGAATACTCAACGCTCTCAGTTAGCGGTGAGTATTTTATTATTTCAAGATATTGCCGTAGTACCTTTGCTCATCATTATCCCCTTATTAAGCGCTGAGTCAGACGTTAGTATTGGCAGTGCCATACTCATTTCCTTGGTCAAAGGTGTTGTTGTAGTTGCGCTTTTATTGTCTATTGGGAAATGGTTATTGCCACGTATTTTCAACGAAATAGCGAAAACAAGAACCGATGAGTTGTTTGTACTAAGCACTATATTGATTGCATTGTTAGCTGCAGGCACTACATTTGCGTTTGGTTTGTCGATGGCCTTGGGTGCGTTTTTGGCCGGTATGATGCTAAGTGAATCACAGTATAGGCATCAACTTGAATCTGATATACGGCCTTTTCGCGACATCCTCATGGGTATATTTTTCGTTACCGTAGGCATGAAGCTTGAACTGGGTGTGCTGTTAAGCGAACTCCATATTATTGTACTAGGCATAATTATTTTGGTTGGCGTAAAGGTTATTGTGGTTAGAATATCGGCTTGGATAAGTAGAGAAAAAGCAGAAGATGGTTGGGCCGCTGGCTTTAAGCTAGCGCAAATGGGTGAGTTTAGTTTTGTTATTATTGCTCTGGCGCTTGAAAATCAACTTATATCTAAAGAACAGTCAAGTATATTGGTTTGTATGGGTTTATTCAGCATGGCAATGACGCCGTGGTTAATCGATAAAAGCGGTTCTTTTTCGCTTGTATTAACAGGGAGTAAGAGCGGGGCTGCGAGTCTTGAAGCCAACACACCAAAATCTACTTCGATGCAAAACCATGTCATTATTTTAGGCTTTGGACGAGTAGGGCAATCTGTTGCTCGAATGCTAAAGCTAGAGGCCTTACCTTTTCAAGCTATCGATATTGATCCTATACGTGTGCAGGAGAGCAGAACTGCTGGTGAACCTGTGCTATATGGTGATGGTTCGCAAAAGGATATTCTTGTGACAGCGAATATTGCCCAAGCCACATCGGTAATTATCACCTTTGATGAGCACTCAAAGGCAATGAAAGTGATTAATACCATTAAGGCAATCAATCCCGCCACGGTGGTGCTGGTAAGAACCCGTAAAGACCACAACTTGCAAGATTTGTTTGATGCAGGCGCATCGCAGGTTGTGCCTGAAATGCAAGAAGGTAGCTTAATGCTAATCTCGCAGGTTTTGCATTATTCGGGTATTCCTATGTCGCGTATATTAAAGCGAATTCGTAATGAACGAAAGCAAGGCTATGAGCATATGCATGGTTTCTTCCCTGGTGAAACCACTGAACTAAATTATGAAACTTCTGACAAATTAGAATTTATGCATGCCATTGTTATGACTGAAGATGCTTTTGCGGTGGGAAAAAGTATTAAAGAGCTGGGCATGACGAATAAGCGTGTAAAACTGATATCAATCCGCAGAAGTGGAAAAGAACAAGAAAACCCCTTACCTGATTACCTTATTGAATCACAAGATGTCGTTGTTATTTCGGGGAAACCTAGACGGGTTGAAAGGATTGAAAAATACCTTTTAAATGGTGGTTAATTCACCGAATACTTCGCTTGACCGCCATCGCCCGCAACAAAATCACCAGCCGCGCCGGTTAATATATGCGAAGGTTCACATTCTATGACTCTAAATTGGCTGCTCGCTTGGCCATTTTCAAACTTTCCATTGTGCTTGAGGGTTAAGCGACAGGGTTGACTATCAATAATGGCGTCTATGTATTCAAAACCTGTGAAAGCAGCATTGCTGCTAACGAAATAATGCATTTTATAGCTAATTTCGCTAGTGCCTTCAATATCACCACTATAGGTTTGTTTTACTTTAGCGGAAGTTAGTTTACTGCCTTGGTCAAATGTTTGGTCAGTAGTCTCTTGCCAGTCGGATATTTGAAAAGTACCTTGTAATTTCATGGTGTATTTATGCCTTGGATGATTCAACTAGGCTTGACATTAACATTAACATGATTGTTTTGAAGGATGTTGTAAAAACAAGATAGATTTATTTTGTCAGTAGCAATAGTAGTGCTTATACGTCGGGTGAAATGTATGCTGCACAAAACCGATTTGAACGAGTATTCGATTATGAATAGGGTAGGTTTGTTGATTAGATTGCGAATATACATAGCTGTATATTCGCAATATTTCGATATCGGGCAGTTTATTAGACTTCTTCATGGCTTTGGTTTGATATACGTTAAACTTAGAGTTTATTTTGAGGGCTCGGGGCCTAAAGCGAATTAAGCTCTTTGTTTAATTGATATTTTTCATCAGTAACAATTTTTTCTAAAACAGCGAGACGCTCGGCCATTACATCTAGTTCTTTTTGCATTTGTGCGTGCTCAGATTGTAATTGGCTTTCAACTGTTTTGCTCTTTTTACTTGGCGAGCGGTTCTTACTTAAGCTAACGATTGCCCAACAAATAATTGCAACAATAGCGATGGCAGTCATATCCATTCCTTTTTCTCCTAAGAAAACTAACTAAAAATACATGATGTAGAAACATCTAATTTCTTTATACTAGAACAACTTATACATCAACACTAGTGATTATGAATGTTTTCTGTATTAACGATAATATTCATATAGCAAGATTATTGCCATATAGGTAAGCTATTGAATTTATTGAATTATAGCATTGAAATTATAAAAGCCTTTGATTTTTTATGATAAATATAACCAATATTTGGTCAAATAATAAAAATAATTTAGTGAATAAAACTAATTTATGTAATGTATAGATATAAAAATGAATCTACAAAATTAATGAAGAACACGATAGAAATGATACCTAATCAACATGAGTATTTCATGGAAAAAGCGATTGAGCAGGCCAAATTAGCTGAGCAAATTGGTGAAATTCCGGTTGGTGCGGTAGTTGTGTTAAACCAGCAAATTATTGGATCCGGCTATAATCGATCTATTACCGACAATGATCCATCTCTCCACGCTGAAATGGTGGCTATTAGAAATGCCGCAAAAGCCTTAGAAAACTACCGGCTTATTGGTGCATCTATATATGTCACTCTTGAACCTTGCAGCATGTGTGCAGGCCTGCTAGTTCATAGTCGTTTGAAGCAGTTGATTTATGGGGCAAGCGACTTAAAAACAGGGGCTGCAGGATCAGTTATGAATATAGTGCAGCATGATATGTTAAATCATAAAGTGGATGTTATTCCGGGTGTGTTAGGCGATGTTTGTAGTGAGCATTTATCGCAATTCTTTAGTGTTCGTAGGGCGCAAATTAAAGCGCGTAAAGCCGCGCTTAGAAATAGCCCATAAAACTAAAAATAGAAATTTATGCGGTAAATAAAGTATTCGTACTAGATAGTGGCAGGGGCAATGTAAGCGCGCTTGTTATGTGAAGTGTGTTACACGAATAACTCGTGCCGTACTTACAGAGGATTAATTAACAAGCCTCTTGAAAATCTTGGTTCAATTCAGCGCCATCAAATTGTTTACGTCTTAACAAGACTCTATGATGTAACTTTTTGATTAATACTCTACGTTGATTGTTATTACGTAGGCGTCTTGTGCGACTGATACTATTGTTTTTTTTCATTTTTTATTCCACTCCAAGAAACAAATCTTATGTCGTTCGCTTCTTTATATTGTTCATTTTTAATTAATAGATTATGTAATCTCTGTTTAGTTATTTCTCGATACCCTAACGCGCTTTTAAAATCGGTAACAAGTAAGCGCGTTTACCTAATGGGTACTCTTATCTGTATGTTAAGCAAGTAATGCACCAACTGTATTACAGATTTGTGTAGATTTTTTGACAGTATTCAATAGAAAGGTTCAATATAGGCATCAAAACGCAGTGCATGCATAGTGTTTACACAATGCAAAAAAGGAATAGTTCCTTTCTATACGCGTATTATGGTGCTATCGACTTTGGTATTTTATTCGGTTGAGGGTGCTGGCGTGGCGCTGTCTTTTATGGTTTCTTTTAAGACTGAGGCTTCTGTGTCGCTAGGGTCTTCAAACGTGCCGTCGGTATTTCCATCATTGTTAGTTTCATCCACATTACTTACGTCAATGTTGGCATCAATGTCAACTCGTGCGTCTTGATTCTGTTCTAACCATAATAGACTATCATAATATCGGCGAATATTCTCAACATATTTTACTGCTTCATTACCGCGTGCATAACCAAACCTTGTTGTTTTATAATATTTCTTTTGGCGCAGAAGCGGTAAGTGCTTTCTAACATCTATCCATAAGTCAGGGTTATAGCCTTGGTGCTCGGTAATGCGCCGTGCATCCTCTAAGTGTCCTAAGCCAACATTGTAGGCGGCAAGTGCCATCCACTCCCGGTCAGGGGCTTGAATTCTGGCGGGTATGCGCTTTAACAGACTGGCATAGTAACGTGCTCCGCCATTAATACTTTGCTCGGCATCGGTTCGCTTCTCAATGCCCATGTCCGAAGCAGTTGCGCGGGTAAGCATCATCATGCCACGAACACCGGTAGGTGATACCGCATCAGGATCCCAATGACTTTCCTGATAAGCCATAGCGGCAATTAAACGCCAATCAATATCGCCGGCGTGGGCTTCGAACATACCTCTGAATTTAGGTAATTTACTTTCAATAGAGCGCATAAATGCGCGCGTATCAACAAAGTCAAAACTTCTTACATGGCCAAAATATTTATCTTCAAGTACTGCCAATTTGCCACTTGATTGTAAATCACCAAAGTACTCTAGCAATGCTGCGCGAACCGAGTCGTCGGTATCTCTATTTAACATCCAACCTAGTTTTAAGGTGTCAGTAATTGAGAATCCTATGCCTAAGTTTGGATAACGCCGTCTGGCAACCGCCAAAATATTAGAGTCGGATATTGTGTAATCGAGCTCACCATTGGCCACCATCTCCAATAGTTCTTCAATATCTTTTTCGGCTGTTTCCTGCCAACTAAAATTAGCCATTTCGTTAGCTTTATCTTGCATGGGTTCGCGATATAAGTCATTTGCAATAATGGTAAGGTCACCTTCAAGATCGCTTAAATCACGCGGGCGATCTTTACCTTTTTGATACACTAATTCGAAGTTGAGTGTTTGGTAAGCAGGGCCAAACTTATACGCTTGTTGTCGGGCGTCGGTCATTGTGATGTTGGCGGCAAGTAAGTCGACCCGCTTTGCGTTTAGCTGATCGATTAATTCGGCGTAAGAATAGTACGGATAGACTTCTAATTTCACATCAAGAAAATCGGCGAAGCCTTTGACCAGTTCAAATTCAAATCCCTCTTGGGTGATAGGGCCGTTATAGTAGGTGGTGCGTCCATATATAGAGCCTACCTTTAAAACACCGTCGTCTAAAATACGGGCTAGCTCAGTATTATTGCTGTAGGGTTGGCAACTCGACAATAGCATCGTGATTACTATCATAAATAATAGCTGTGCATTACCTGCAGCACGCAGCAGTAAGGAATGGTTTTTGGGCCCTGTATGTATGGATGGTTTATATAGCTTTTGAATGTTGTTCATTATTCAGCGATAGCCTTATGTACTCGTTTTTATGCATACGAAGGTGAATATTAATATCCGTGCTTTGGGCGCTTTTATTCGGTGCTGCTCTTAATTCCCCCCTAATTTATTTATACATTAAATGTGTCTGTATCGAGATAATGACGAATTCTCGCTTGTTTATCTACATAAAGATGAAAAAAAGAAACATATAAAAATAGAATTGGACCGCCAAAAGCCTTATCAAATCACTTAGTTTACTCTATACTCCTGCATGCTTTTTATGCGTGTTATTGGCAAGCATTCTCGCTCGCTAATGTCATTAATACGTGCTGTACCTTTGCGTTTATTCTAACCCGGTGGATTAATACTATGCTCAATTTGTTTGGCTCTTCAATGCTGTCTGATTTTAACAAACAAAAGCTTATTATGCGGCTTAAGGAACTGGACATAAGCATAACTGATATTTCAGCTCATTATGTCCATTTTGTTGATACCAATAAAGACCTTTCCAAAGAGCAACATCAAACCCTTACTAGTTTATTAAGGTATGGGCCAAAATCGACAGATTCCCAACAGACTATTAGTGAGAACTTAAGCATAGTTATTAGCCCGCGTGCAGGCACTATTTCACCATGGTCGAGTAAAGCGACCAATATCGCCAATAACTGTGGGCTTCATGCAATAAATCGTATTGAGCGCGGAGTTGAATATAAGTTTTGGGGTGAAGAGTTAAGCGCGCATAGCGATACTATCAAAAGCGAAATTCATGATCGCATGACGGAAATGGTCTTGGTAAACCAACAGGACGCTACTTGTTTGTTTGTGCAAAGTGATGCTAAACCATTACAAGCTGTAGACGTTTTAGGGCTTGGACGAAAAGCCTTAGAAGACGCAAATAAGACCCTTGGTCTTGCCTTAGCAGAAGATGAAATTGACTACTTAAAAGAAAGTTTTGAAACCCTTGGACGCAATCCTCACGATGTAGAATTATATATGTTTGCACAAGCTAACTCTGAACACTGTAGACACAAAATATTCAATGCAGATTGGACCATCAATGGCAAAGCGCAGCCAAAATCATTGTTTAAAATGATTAAAAATACCTTTGAAACTACGCCTGAGTTCGTATCATCTGCCTATAAAGATAACGCAGCGGTGATGGATGGCTTTACTGCAGGGCGGTTTTATGCCGATCCTATTACTCATCAATATAGTTATAATCACGAGCCTATTGATATTTTAATGAAAGTCGAAACCCACAACCATCCAACTGCCATTTCTCCGTTTCCAGGGGCCGCAACCGGCTCGGGCGGCGAAATTAGAGATGAAGGCGCTACAGGCAGAGGTTCGAAGCCTAAAGCCGGACTTGTTGGATTTAGTGTATCTAACTTAAACCTACCTAATCAAGCACAACCATGGGAGCAGCCTTATGGAAAGCCCAGCCGCATAGTCGATGCACTCGAAATAATGACTCAAGGGCCTCTAGGCGCGGCGGCATTTAACAACGAATTTGGACGCCCCAATATATTGGGCTATTTTCGTACCTATGAACAAAGCGTGGACAGTTTCAATGGTGTTGAGGTTAGGGGCTACCATAAACCCATTATGTTAGCCGGTGGATTAGGCAATATAAAACGCAGCCACATTGAAAAAGGCGAGATTACCAAAGGTGCAAAACTTATCGCCTTAGGTGGGCCTGCAATGAATATTGGTTTAGGCGGAAGTGCGGCTTCATCTGTTGCTTCAGGCCAAAGCAACCAAGATTTAGATTTTGCGTCAGTGCAGCGTGAAAACCCTGAAATGGAACGTCGTTGCCAGGAAGTTATTGATAGATGCTGGCAATTAGGCGACAACAATCCAATCCAATTTATCCACGATGTTGGGGCCGGGGGATTATCTAATGCCTTTCCCGAGTTAGTCAACGATGCCGGTCGTGGCGGCATATTTGAATTAAGAGAAGTACCCTGTGATGAATCTGGTATGTCTCCATTAGAAATTTGGTGTAATGAATCCCAAGAGCGTTACGTTATGTCGGTAGCGCCAGAAAATTTAAGCATATTCACTGAAATATGCGAGCGCGAGCGCGCCCCATTTAAAGTTGTCGGACATGCTACGCTTGAACAACATCTTACTGTGAGCGACAGAAAATTTGGCAATAAGGCCATAGATATGCCGCTTGATGTATTGTTAGGAAAACCACCTAAAATGCACAGAGACGTTACCAGCACAACGGCTAAAGGCGACAGTTTTGACGCTCAAGATATTGACTTAGCCGATGCAGCAGCCCGTTTGCTGGCATTGCCTACCATTGCCGACAAAACCTTTCTGATTACGATTGGTGATAGAAGCGTAACTGGAATGGTATCGCGCGACCAAATGGTTGGACCATGGCAAGTACCGGTGGCTGACGTTGCCGTTACCACCGCATCATTCGATTCCTATTATGGTGAAGCGATGGCCATTGGCGAGCGCACGCCTGTTGCCTTGCTTAATCATGCTGCGTCTGCTCGTTTGGCCGTGGCCGAATCGCTGACCAATATCGCGGCTGCTAATATTGGTGATATAAACCGTATTAAGCTTTCAGCAAATTGGATGGCTCCAGCAAATCACCCTGGTGAAGACGTTGGGCTTTATGAAGCGGTAAAAGCGATAGGTGAAGAATTATGCCCAGCATTAGGTTTGGCAATTCCCGTTGGTAAAGACTCTATGTCTATGCGCACTGCATGGACACAAAAAACTAGCGAAGGTACGCAAGAAAAATCTGTGACGTCCCCCTTATCTTTGGTTATTACTGGCTTTGGCGCGGTAAAAGATGTACGCAAAACGCTTACTCCCGAACTTACGGTTAATATTGAATCAAGCTTATTGTTAATTGATTTAGGCAAAGGTAAAGCGCGTATGGGCGGTTCTTGTTTGGCCCAAGTTTACAACGCTATAGGTCGTGAAGTACCTGATGTTGACAACGCAAACGACTTACTCAATTTATACAAACTTATCCAACACTTAGGTGAAAAGGACCTTATTCAGGCCTATCATGACCGTTCCGATGGAGGTTTGTTTACTACCCTTGTTGAAATGGCGTTTGCGGGTAACGCGGGCATTGATATAGACCTGACGGGATTAATGCTGGCAGATTCAAGCAGTCATAACAGTAATTTGGCAAAAATATTGTTTAATGAAGAAATAGGCGCTGTTATGCAGGTTGCCGCTGTAGATTTAAGCGCGGTGAAAAAAATTATTGATGCATTTTCGTTAAGCGACTGTGTGCACGAAATAGGGCATGTTAATAGTCAAGATAGCGTTCGTTTTAGCCACAATAATGAGGTCGTGCTTCAAAATACACGAACACATTACAGACTAGCATGGGCAAGCACCACACTGGCTATGCAATCGCTGCGTGATAACCCCGAGTGTGCCCAACAAGAACACGCCAACAAAGCGGATAATAAAAACCCTGGTTTGCACGCCGACTTAAGCTTTGATGTTCACCAAGATGTATCAGCGCCTTATATCAATAAAGGTGTAAAACCCAAAATAGCGATTTTGCGTGAGCAAGGCGTTAACTCGCATCTGGAAATGGCTGCGGCGTTCAATCGCGCAGGGTTTGATGCTATCGACGTTCATATGAGTGATTTAGTCGCTAAGCGTAAACAGCTTAGCGATTACAAAGGCCTAGTGGCCTGCGGAGGCTTCTCTTATGGTGATGTTCTAGGTGCAGGAGAAGGCTGGGCGAAGTCGGTTTTATATAACGATTATTTGCGCATTATGTTTGCTGAGTACTTTGCTAACACTAGTACTTTCAGCTTAGGCGTTTGTAACGGCTGTCAAATGCTATCCAATTTAAAATCTCTTATACCTGGTGCCGAACATTGGGCGCATTTCGTACAAAACAAATCGGCTCGCTTTGAAGCACGCGCAGCTATGGTTGAAATTCAAAAGAGTCCATCAATATTGTTAAATGGCATGCAAGGTTCACGTATGCCAATTGCTGTTTCCCATGGTGAAGGCCAAGCTGAGTTTGGATTAGCTGATCAGTTGTCGTCCTTAGAGCAACAAAACCTAGTGTCTATGCGTTTTATTGACAACTATGGCAAAGTAACAGAGCAATATCCAGCCAATCCAAATGGTTCAGCCAATGGTATTACAGGGCTTACCTCTACCGATGGGCGTGCCACTATTATGATGCCCCATCCTGAGCGAGTCTTTAGAGCTGTAACTAACTCTTGGCGCGACCCAAGTTGGGGGGAGGACAGTCCATGGATGCGCATGTTTAGAAATGCGCGGGTGTTTATTGACTAATTACCAAGTACTTATTAGCCCAATTACTAGCCATTAATGATCGCAGTGTTAGTATCGATAGCCGCTATATCCTGAATTTTTACATTCTTAGTGCGATATGACTTTAGTTTGTTTGCAACTTCAATATTGCCTGCCTGTTCTGCGAAATCAGCTACGTTCATGCCGTTACATTTAAGCTTGTTCGCAACTAGTGTATATTTTGTGTGCATAAGTTTGGTGGGTAACATTTGTTTAATGGTGCTGTTCATGCGAGAGTTTGAACCAGTAGCTGCCGCTACACAAATCTTACTTTCAGTTAAATCATTTTGTGCCACGTATGTTTGACTGTTGCCAGCAGTTGCTAAATTTGCAGCGGTAAGTGTTAAGGCTACTAGTAGTAATTTTGCTTTAGAAATATTCATTATAAACTCCGAGATTTAAGTTATTGCGATTAGTCGCATACTTATAGTCGTACAAAAATACAGAAAAGTTGTTAATTTGAAAAAGTATGATGTAAAAATTTGTTACGAAGTTTTGTGAGGATATTTTTAATAAAATATTTTAAATCAGACGGTTAGCTTTTTTTTATGGAGGAGTGTCAATATAGTAAGTTACATTTGGCAATAAGTAGCAATACAATATTGGATTCTTAAAGTTTTTTTTACTACATCGATAAGACTATTTTCCTATTTTATCGATACTCTGCTTACAGAATATGACAATCTACAGGCAATCTACCACAATTAAGCTACCGACGTTTTTGATGTATTTCGCGGTTTATTTGCTTTTGGTTTGGGTGCTTTTTAAGCAGTACGTATACGCACGCCAAGCCACCATGTTGCTTTAGGGCAGTATGGTAGGCAATAACCGCTTCCATTTCACTTAGCCAACGGTTTACATAACTTTTCATAAAGCCAGGGAAAGGTTTTGACTGTAATCCTAAGCCATGCTCAACAAGTAAGGTGCGTATTCCGCGTTGATGACAATCGGTTATAGTATTAAAAATCGATAACCGTGCGTCGTCGAATTTCACGCCTCGCAGTGATAAGCGCGAGTCTATTTGATATTTACCTAATCGCAGGTTTTTAAATACACCTTCTTGAACACCATCTTGCTTATATGACAAAAAATCATGAGGATCTAAGGGCACGACGTTGTCTACACTTAAGCCGTTATCATCTAGCGCAATCTGTTTTTCAAGTGCTTCACGCTTGAGTCGTTGGCTAAGGGTTTCAATGTGGCGGTTTGCCACAGCCACTTTATTGATTTTGGCTATAGGTGTTACGTCTTGCATTTCTGACATAAAAGAGATGTCTTGCTTATCTTCTGCGTTCATCAAGATCTCCCATAAAACTACATAAAGAAAAAGTGGCGTCCTCGACAGGATTCCAAGCTTTGTGCTATCACTTAGGAGGGGAGCCCTGCGAAAAGTTATTATAAGTTTTCACATCGTGTAAGTTGGCATTAATAGATATATCAAAGTATACAAGCTAAAAAGCTATTTCGATCAATAACCGCTTTTTACTTTTTGACACGCTAGCCAATTGCCAATATGTTTCTTAGTTGATCCCCCAACAGACCGGGCAAGATCCCTAGAATGAGTAAGCTTGCCGCAATAATGCCTATCCATATTTTGCTAACGTAAGCCCCCGGTGTTTGTTGTATGTCACTCTTGGCTGGGGCAAACAGGGTGAAAATAACGCGCAAGTAATAGTATAGACCGACCGCACTGCCGACCAACATGGCCGTAACTAACCACCACGCAGAGAGTTTGATTGCCAGAGTCAGTAAGTAAAATTTACCAATAAAGCCTATTGTTATAGGCATACCGGCCAGCGATAGGAAGGCTAAGGTCATAATGCTGGCAAGCCAAGGATGTTGCCAAAACAAGCCTTGTAGTTGCGGTAGCTCATCGAGATCTTGCTGATCATCAAGTTTAGATAGCAATGTGAGTACTGCAAATATCAAAATTGAGGCAATCAGATAGGCTAATAAATAATAACTGACGCCTTCCAATACTAAACTCTGATCTATGTTCATGGCAATCACAGCGGCAACTAACACGTACCCCATATGAGCGATGGCCGAGTAGGCCATCAAGCGCTTGATACTTTGCTGTTGTAATGCCAGCCAGTTACCCAATAACATACTGGCAATCGCCATCCAGCTAAGCATACGTACCATGTCTGCTTCAAATTCAGCAGGGACATGCAATATTAATTTAATAAATAGGGCAAAGACTGCCGCTTTAGACAAAGTTGTCAGTAACAAGGTCGAGTTAACGGGCGCCCCCTGATAGACATCAGGTGTCCAGAAATGTAGTGGCACCAAAGATAACTTGAAGGCAAGCCCGGCTAACACTAAAACAAAACCACTTTTAGCCATCAGGCCCATGGGTGATTGCAACATATCAACTAGCATAAGCTGTCCACTGCTGGCATACATTAAGGCAAAGCCGATCAGCAACACGCTTGTGGCCGCACCAGACAATAATAAGTACTTCATGGCGCCTTCCAGAGCCAGTTTACGCTCTCGGTTATAGGCCAGAATCGCTAACATCGCCAAACTCATTAATTCAATACTGAGGATCACGCTACCCACATGACGAGACATCACCAACAACATTGCACCCAGGCAAGATAACAACAGTAGTATATAAAACTCTTCTGCTACTTCTTTACAGTTCGGCCCCATATAAGGGCCTTGTAGTAGGGCAACCGAAATTCCTACTAGCAATAGTAGTAAGCTAAAGAAGCCGCCTATGGGTTCGTACTCGAAAAGGATGGTGATGGTCTTCACATCCGTAGGGTATTGGTAGATTAATGCCGTTAAAGCTAGCAACAGAGTGACCAGGCTAATGCCCAGAGCAATAAAACGACTGCGCCTCCAGCTAGCTTGGATCATCACTGCCAAAATACCAGCACTGATAATCAAAACGGGCAGCAGCAACCACAAATCTTGTATGCTCATGGGCGTAACTCCTTGGCGATTGCCATCAAACTACTAAGGGTGTCACTACTGAGCTCCAATAATACATGCGGTTGCAATCCGAAATAGAGTAAGGCCACGACTAAAAGGCTGGTGAATACCAATTCGCGCATATGTAAGTCTTTGATATCCACTTTAGCTGGCCCCTGAAAGGCTCGCTGAAATAAATGTAAGCCATAAACTGCTGAACCAATTATGCCTAAGGACGCGACTATAGTGTGCATAGGAAACTGTTGATAGCTGCCAAGCAAAGTAAATAACTCGCCATTGAAGTTAGCCATTCCCGGCATACCAATACCTGACATTACAAAGATCAAAGTTACTGTTGCCATTTTAGGGGCACTCGCCCACATGCCGCCCATTTCTTCTAGTTCACGGCTATGAATACGATGCTGGATCATGCCGGCCATGGAAAATAGAGCTGCACTGCTTATGCCATGGGCCACAATGGTTAAGATGGCGCCTTGCAAGGCAACTTCATGCCAGCTAAATAGTGCAAGCAATACAAAACCCATATGGCTTACACTCGAATAAGCCACTAGTCGTTTAAAGTCAGTTTGGCTGTAAGCCATTAAGGCCCCATAAATAATACTGACAACGCCTAAGGTGACTGCCACGGGAGCAAATTCCATGGTGGCCTCGGGGAATAGCGGCAATACAATGCGAATTAAACCATAAGCGCCGGTTTTTAATAATATTCCCGCCAACAAAACGCTACCGGCAGTGGGAGCCTGTGTATGCGCATCGGGCAACCAGCTATGCAAAGGCACCATGGGTAATTTAACCGCGAAGGCGATAAAGAAACCCAGCATAAGCCAATATTGTATATTATCGGGTATCACTAACAGTTGTAATTCAGCAAGGTTAAAACTGAGTTCCCCTGTTTGGCTTTGATTCTGAAGGGCTAAGGCAATAATGGCCACTAACATCAACAAGCTGCTTGCCTGAGTAAAGATAAAAAACTTAATAGCAGCATAGCGGCGTTTCTCATGACCCCAGATAAGAATTAACGCTGTCATGGGCAACAACATGACTTCCCAGAATAAGAAAAACAAGAACAGATCATCAGCTAAAAATACACCGACTATTCCAGCCACACTAAACATCAAATTGAAATGAAAAAAGCCACGATTTTGTTCGATTTCATGCCAGGAAACTAATACCGCCAAAATTGCCAAAGAAAGGGTTAGGATCACCAGCAATAAGGCCAGTCCATCGTAGAGCAACGCAAAATGAATATTAAAGCGGGCAAACCATTCCCAACTAAGGCTGCTAGTGCCGCTAGTGCTAAGGTAGAGACTAAAAATTAACAAGCCAATTAAACTAAACAGCGTGATCCAGTTGCCTGAACCGCTGAATTTATTTTCACTAAACCAAGCGAGCGAGCCAAATATCAGTGGCAAGAAAATAAGCAAACTTAAGACCACCATACTAAGCCTCCTAACATCATGGCACAGCCAGTGAGAGTGGCAAACAGGTACCAACGTAACTTACCGTTTTGACTGATAACCAATACTTCATTCAGGCTGAAATTGCACCAAGCGACAAAATGATAAAAGTGGTCGATAACATCACTTTTGTTTATCCGTGCGAATAGTTGTAAAGGTTTGGTAAAAACTTGCTCATAGAGCCAATCGAAGCCTAAACCATCTCGACAGAAATTATGGATAAGTCCATAACTAGCCTGCATGGATTTGCGTGGAAAATACAATATCCACGCTAAGATAAAGCCGACAACTGCCACGGTAACAGGCATCCATTCTATCCATAACGGCAAATGGGGATGATCCGGGGGGCCAAAGATCTGACTAAAATCCAAACTTATAAATCCGCCTACTAGAGCTAATGTAAGCAAAGGCAATAAAGGTACAACCAATTGGCTGGATGGCTTGTAATCAACTTCTTCTAGGTGATGATTGGCCGGACCAAAACAGACGATAAACAGTAAGCGAAAGCTATACAGGCTAGTTAAAAATGCGCCCAGTACGCCAAACCACCACAGTGTTGGACCAGCAGTATGGGCCGTATAAGTTGCCGCCAGTATGGCTTCTTTACTAAAAAATCCTGAGCTGCCAGGGAAGGCTACGAGTGCTAACAAGCCAATTAATAAAAATGTAGAGCTCAGAGGTAAACTTTTAAATAGTCCTCCCATCTTGAAGATATCTTGTTGGTGGTGCATTTTTAAAATAATGCTGCCGGCGGTTAAAAATAGTAGGGCTTTAAAAAACGCATGGGTCATTAGATGAAAAATAGCCGCATCAAAGGCCAATGCACCAAGACCTAAAAACATATAGCCAATTTGACTCATGGTAGAGTAGGCCAAAATACGTTTGATATCCGACTGCGCTAGTGCAGCCAATCCGGCCAATACTAGGGTAAGTGCGCCAATCCAAGCAACTAAAGTTAATACCCCTTCAACTTGTAAAAATAGGGGATGCATTCTGGCAATCAGGTACACACCGGCGGTCACCATTGTGGCTGCATGTATTAGCGCGCTAACGGGAGTAGGGCCTGCCATGGCGTCAGGTAACCATGTTTGCAGTGGCAATTGTGCCGACTTACCTACCGCGCCTCCTACCAGTAATATACAGGCGAGCCATAAGTTACTTTGGGATATATGCATAGTGGATTCGACTATTGTGTTGATATGCAAACTGCCAAATTCACTGAATAATACCAGCAGCCCAATCATCATTGCGGTGTCGCCGACCCGCGTGACAATAAAAGCTTTTTTAGCGGCGACAACATTATTGTCTTTGTATTGCCAAAAGCCAATAAGCAAAAAGCTGCACAAACCGACACCTTCCCATCCTAAATACAACAGCACCAGGCTATCGCCCAATACCAAAATCAACATGGCAAACACAAACAGATTCATATACACAAAAAAGCGCTGCACCTCTTTGTCGCCGAACATGTAGGCTGCGGCATACCAGTGGATCATCCAACCCACACCGGTTATCACACCCATCATCACCAGGGATAGCTGATCTAGATGCAAACCGACGTTTAGAGACGCACCGGCTATAGGTAGCCAGTTGAATAGCACCTGTTGGAAGGAGCCGCCTCCCATACTAATAAATTCAATGCCAATAAGCAGAGTCAAAGTGGCGGCTAAACCCATTGATCCAACTCCCAGCAGAGCCACTAGCATGGGCGAAAGTCGACCGGTCAACAGCAACAATATAAGGGATGAAACAAGCGGCAATAAGGGCACAAGAAACAGCAGGTTTTGCATATTCATCCCTTCATCTCATCTAGTCTATCGATATCCAAATCGTCGATATGCTGGCGTAAACGAATAAGCAGGGCTAGACCTAGCCCTACTTCGGCAGCGGCAATACTGAGGATCAGGATATAAATAACCTGTCCGTCGGCTTGTTGCCAAAGACTTCCGGCCAATATAAACGCCAGAGCGCCAGCATTCAGCATAATCTCCATCGACATCAGCATAAATAGGGTGTTTTTGCGACTTAACAAACCGACTAATCCGATCGCCCAAAGCAGTGCAACCAATACAAAACCATGTTCAATAGGAATAGTCATTACTGGTTTCCCCCTTGTTTATTGCTTGCGTTTGGAAGCTCTTTAGCCAAATGATAGCCACCGACTAATCCTGCCAACAGCAAAAAAGACGCTATTTCAACCGCCAGCAAATAAGGACCAAATAATAAAGAACCCACCGCTCTGGCATCGACTAGCTCTATCTGCGCGGCGGATTGCGAATTTGTTGACCAGTTTTGGTGAGACAGTATTACAAAGATTATTTCAGCGAACAAAACCATTACTAACAGGGTAGGGCCAACCCAACTCTGCCATTTTAGCCATTGGCTTTCGCGCTCGATATCTGTTTGATTAATATTAAAAATCATCACGGCAAATACGAATAGCACCATTATCGCACCGGCATAAACAATGATTTGCAGGGCGGCTGCAAAGGGCGCTCCTAGCAAGTAAAAACACAGCGCCAAGGCTAATAAACTGACAACTAAATACAGCAAGGCATGAACCGCGTTCTTATTACTTACCACTAACAAACTAGCGAGTGCGGCTATGCTGCCACTCACATAGAATAATACTTGTCCACTCACGGCATTAAACTCCTTAAATCAACAGGAGGATTCTCGTTATCGGCCTGTCCTTTGTCTTTTCCTTTTACGCTAATACCGGCTTTGTGATAGAAGTTGTAGTCAGGATATTTACCTGAACCGTCAATTAACAAGTGCTCTTTCTCATAGACCATACTTTGGCGGTCGTATTCGGCCATTTCCACATCAGGGGTTAACTGAATAGCATATGTAGGGCAGGCTTCTTCGCACAAGCCGCACATAATACAGCGCGAAAAATTAATCCGAAAAAAGTCGGCTCGCCAGCGGCCATGTTCGTCCTCGGTTTTTTGCAAAGAAATACAATCTACCGGGCAGGCAACGGCACATAGGTTACATGCAACACAACGTTCCTCTCCATCAGGGTCGCGGGTAAGTACAATCCGACCGCGATAACGTGGCGCCAAATAAGGTTTTTCTTCCGGGTACTGAACCGTGTCTGTTCTATCAAACAAATGTTTGAAAACAGTCCACAGGGTTCTAATTTGAGTCAGCATAGTTAAAAATCTCCCCATAGTTTAACAACGGCGGTGCCTACGAGATTGAGTAATGCTAGAGGCAACATCCATTTCCAACCAAATTCCAATAGCTGATCAAAGCGAGGTCTAGGTAACGCAGCCCTAAGCAGAATAAAAAAGCAGATTAAGCTCATTGTCTTCAATACAAACCACATAAAAGGCGGCAACCAGGGGCCCAGCCAACCACCCAAAAACAGAGTAGTGATCATCATCGAAATTAACATCATGCCGAGATATTCACCGAGAAAGAATAATGCAAATTTGATTCCGGAGTATTCAGTATGAAAGCCCGCAGTCAATTCAGTTTCCGCCTCGGGTAGGTCAAAGGGTAATCTGTGGCTTTCAGCTACACCTGCAATGAAAAAAACAACAAAACCAATAAATTGCGGGAATACAAACCAAATATCTTGCTGCGCCAGCACAATGTCACTCAACCTGAAGCTGCCGCTTAGAATAACCACACCTAGGAGTGACACGCCCATAAACACTTCGTAGCTGATGGTTTGTGCGGCTGCACGCATACCGCCTAAAACTGCATATTTGTTGTTGGAGGCCCAGCCAGCTAGTACCACCGAATACACCGCCATCGAGGTCATCGCCAGAAAAAATAATAAGCCAATGTTACTGTCTGAAACTAGCAGACCCGGTGCCATTGGCACCACGGCAAAACTCATCAATATCGCGATTGCGCCTATAAGCGGAGCCAATACAAATACCGGTCGATCGGCAAAAGGTGGGATCCAGTCGTGTTTGAACAGAATTTTTATCAGGTCAGCGAGGGACTGCAGTATGCCGAAATAGCCAACCCGATTGGGTCCATAACGTTGCTGAAAAAAGCCCAGCAGGCGTCGTTCAAACCAAACCAACATAGCGGCGGTAGGAACCAATATGGCTACCATAACAACAATCAGTATTATCAGTTCTAAATCTGGCATCAACTAACTCCCTTAATAAAATGGATAGGGATCGTCTGATCTTGTGCTCGCAGGCTGTCTAGCTGCTGTTTTTTTAATACCTGTAGTTGCGCTTGCTGCTGCACAATATGAGTATTATATTTGCTGGTTTGCTTGACAGTGGCCCCATGTAGTCGTTCACAGTGGCGTAATTCGAACAACTGATCCGCGGGCACATAAACCAATAAACTTTTGCGCGGAGTCTGGGTACTGATAATCAATTGCAAGGGCGTAGGGTTGTCATCGCAGTAAACCAGTTGGCCAGCAACAAACCCTAATTTCTCAGCATCCAGTGGGCTCATCACCATTTTCGCCAAAACTTTTAGCTGAGCAATGGGCAAGGCATGTAAACTCAAACTGTCGCTGCCAAAGACTTTCTGCAGCGGCAATATTTGCCATTGGGCCTTAGTGCTTTGCGACCATTGGGCCTGCCATTCAAACCATTGTGCAGGGCGGCTGGCCGCAATACCTCGGCTGCCTTCTTGCTCAGCGATATCATCACCACGGTATTCATCACGAAATTTATGGTTGGACTGATTAGAATTCCAACCTGGTGACCAGCTATAAGCTAACGGAAACTCACTTTTTTGACCGGCTTGTGTGCCTTCCATACTTTGTTTATAAAGCGCACCCGTTTCACCGAACGGCTTAGGTTCATGAACCGTTTGGTTCGCCAACATAGCCGTGCGGCCACTTGCTCTTGGCGTTTGCAACGCGAGCTGCGTCTGATGATGCTGATTAAAGTGGCTAGCAAGCTGAGGATAGTCTGCGTTTAGTAAATCTCGCAGTTGACCCAAATTATCGATTTCGCCAAGTGCATGCTGGCGCACCTTCGCAATATTTACTAGCCACTGCCAACTAGGTAAACATTGGCCCGATGGCTTAGTTGCTGGCAGGTGAGACTGGATTAAGCCCTGATAGTTAAGTTCAGAACCACTGCATTCACTAACGCTAGATACGGGCAGATTTATCTCGTTATTGGCAGAAACGCCGAGTTGGCTCAAACGTACTAGATTATCTGAACTCCGGCGCCATTCATCGAGCCGTTTAGAAAAGCCCAGAGAACAATGGTCGAGCACCAGAAGCGAAGCCTTTTCAGTACTAATATTTTCTGCACTTAAACTGTCTACGCTCAAATACCCTCCCTCGGTCAGCAAGCCTAAACTTATGGTATTTGCTTCAGGCGGTATGATGCACAACATGGCATCTGGCGCCTTAAGGGCTTTGCGAATATTGCTCGCTGCAGCCAACAGTGCTGGATTATTGGCTGACCAACCCGTCACTATTAAAGGGCGTTTAGCTACTTTGAGGATCTCAAGCAGTTGAAGTGTTTTTGGGTCTACTTTACTGACTTTAGGCGTGGGCGCTTTATCACTAAGCGCTTTATCACTAAGCGCTTTGTCACTGAGCATATTAGCCAGCAAGAAACCTTGTTCGGCTGCTTGCTTGTCGTTACAGACTAAGCTGATAGTTGCTTGTTTAGCTAAATCACTTTCACCATAACCTAGAATAGCCACCGGTACCTGGTGATGAGGCGCTAATGCTCTAACGGCCGCATCCTGCCAACCCGGCACCCTTAGCTTTTCGGCCTGTGCACGGGCATTGTTAAGCAGTGCTTGGCGAAGTGATAAGGCAATGCGAGGAGCGCTGTTGTTGACGTCTTCAGCCAGAATAACAATAGCATCGGCTTGCTCCATTTGGGCTAAGCTAGCGGCTTGCCACTGGCGTAAAATAGTCATATGTGTCGCCAACAACTTTTCCTGTTGGGCATCTAATCCGGGATTGAAGTTTTCACTTCCAACCAACTGTTGCAGTGCAAAATTGTCCTCTATGCTGGCTTGACTACTGCCGATCCCAATCCATTTACCTCTGCCTTTTAATCTCGCATCAACGGCTTTGTCAGCCCAGTTACTTGGTTGCCCATCCAGCCTTATAGATTTGCGACGGGACGCGTTATCCACATACGAGAAACCATAGCGGCCACGATCACATAAAAAATAGCCATTCAGATGGTCATTAAAGCGATTGGTCACACGTCGTACCGAGCCATAACGTTCAGACAAACTAGTATTGCAACCCACCGAGCAGTGCTGGCATACCGAAGGGGCGGTTTGTAAATCCCACTTACGGCTGTAATGGTCACCAAAAGGTTTGTCTGTAAACACACCTGTAGGACAGACTTCCACCAGATTACCGGCAAACTCACTTTCTAGTGTGCCGTCACACTGGCGGCCAAAATAGACTTTATTGCTTATTGCTTGAGCGGCTAAATCTGTGCCTCCAGCATAATCTTTGTAAAATCTTTCGCAGCGATAACAGGTGATGCAGCGATTCATTTCATGTTTGACCAATGGGCCGAGATCTTGGTTGACAAAGCTTGTCTTTTTGCCCTTATATTGACGCTCATGATGGCCTGACATTACCGTCATATCCTGCAAGTGGCACTCACCTCCCTCAGCACATACAGGGCAGTCATGGGGATGGTGAGTCATTAGTGCAGCTATAATTTGTTCACGAAACTGTGTTTCTGCGGGCTGTTTCATGCTCACGCGCATGCCTTCTGCTACGGGCGTCATGCAGGCAACGATCATCCGTCCACGGGTGTCGTTTTCGTCTTGATACTGTGTCATCGCACATTGGCGACAGGCGCCAACAGAGCCCATTGCCGGATGCCAGCAGAAATAAGGCAAGTCCAGCTTTAGAGACAGACTAGCCTGTAACAGGTTTTGTCCATCCTTAACGGTATATTGCTGGTTGTCGATAAAAATTTTGGCCATAAATTAATGTCTGTGACGACACCCCTTGTGATCAATATGCTGCTGGAAATCATCTTCGAAGTACTTTATGCCACTACGTAATGGTTCGACTGCACCAGGCGCAAGGGCACAAAAGGTTTTACCTATCCACATAAATCCACATAACTGTTGCAAAACATCGAGGTCGTCTTGTTTACCTTGGCCAGCTTCAATGCGGTTTAAAATTTCCACTGCCCATGGCAAACCGTCCCGACAAGGCGTGCACCAACCACATGATTCCTGGGCAAAGAACTTTAGTAAATTTAAGATCATACCTACCGGACAATGCTCATTATCCAGCGCAATCATAAGCCCTGTGCCCATGCGACTGCCGGCCTTGGCGATGGCGTCATACTCCATTGGAGTATCCAGATGTTCAGGCATTAGAAAATCGGTTGATGCTCCTCCTGGCAGCCACCCTCGTAAAGTTAATCCGTCTTGCATGCCGCCCGCTAATGCAAGGATTTGCCGGGCTGAAGTGCCCATGGGAAGTTCCCATAAACCAGCGTTCTTGACTCTGCCACTGATACCAAAAATTTTGCTGCCAGTGTCAGCTCCATCCGACAATTGGGTATACCAGTCAACACCGTTTTTTAAAATGCTCGGCAGGTTGCATAGCGTTTCGCAGTTGTTAACGATGGTTGGTCGGCCGAACAAGCCTACGACCTGAGGAAAAGGGGGTTTGGCTCTGGGATTGGCGCGCTTACCTTCTAGTGCGTTAATTAGCGCTGTTTCTTCGCCACATATATAACGCCCAGCGCTGGTATGCAGATGTATTTTCAGCGAATACTGACTGCCTTTGATGTTAGTTCCCAACAAACCTGCCGCTTGCGCTTCATCAATAGCTTGTTGTAGACGGGTTGTACATAGACGATATTCGCCGCGCAAAAAGACATAAGCAACGCTAGCACCAATGGCATAGGCAGCTATCATCATGCCTTCGATCAATAAATGGGGTGCGCCTTCCATCAACCAGCGATCCTTAAAGGTGCCTGGTTCCATTTCGTCTGCGTTACATACCAAATATTTGTTTTTCGGCGCATCCTCCCCCATAGGTACAAAGCTCCATTTCATACCGGTCATAAATCCGGCACCGCCGCGGCCTTTAAGTTTTGCATCTGAAACTTGCTGTTGAACCTCCTGAGGCTGCATTTTTAGCGCATTGTTAAAGCCTTCATAGCCACCAGTGCTCTGATAGGCCACAACATTTTGTGGATTGTTCAGATCAAGAAACGCGCTTAATGGTTTATCCATTTTTACCGCCTCTCAATCTTTGCACAAGGCTATCGATGGCCTCTATATCTAGATTTTCAAGAAGTTCTCCATCCAACATCAATGCCGGTGCCTTATCACAACATCCTAAACATACATTAGGCAACAAGGTAATTTTACCGTCAGCGGTGGTTTGACCAAATTCAATATTGAGTGTTTTACACAGGTGGTTAGCAATGATTTGGTAGTCATTCAACCAGCAACTAATACTGTCGCATAAGTGAATAACATGTACGCCAACGGGATGGCGATAAATCAGATTATAAAAGGTCGCAATACCCTCTAATTCGGTGGCGGACATGCCTAACATATTGGCGATTGCATAAAGACTCTCATCGCTTACCCAGCGACGTTCCCTTTGGACAATTTGCAGAGCATCGATGGCAGCCGCCGGACGGCTTTCATACAAAGAACACTCATGTTCAATGGCGACAATTTCCTTGCTGCTGAGCACATCGCGGTAATTGGCCATTTGTTGGCCGCCAAAGTCGACTTGTTTGATTGGAATTAGGCTACTCATCGGTCTACGTCCGCCATAACAAAATCTATACTGCCAATTGTGGCAATCAAATCAGCTATCATCTGGCCTTTGGCCAACACCGGGATCATCTGCAAGTGTGGGAATGAGGGAGTACGAATGTGCGTGCGATAACTTATGGTACTGGCGTCACTCGTTAAATAGTAGGCATTGCTGCCTTTGGTCGCTTCTACTTCCATCATAGCTTCGCCTGCTGGTATAACTGGCCCCCAACTAAGGCCTAAAAAGTGTGGAATAAGGGTATCAATATCCTGCATTGTGCGTTCCTTGGGAGGTGGAGTAGTTAACACGTGATCAGCCTTGTAGGGGCCCTCAGGCATGTTGTGCACACATTGACGTATAATACGCATACTTTGACGAATTTCTTCCACTCGCACGGCACACCTATCGTAGCTATCTCCCCGAGTACCCAAAGGTATATCGAAATCAAAATTTTCATAGCCACTATAAGGACGTTTTTTACGTAGGTCCCAGTCAAAACCTGTAGCGCGCAGCCCCGGCCCGGTCACGCCCCACTCAATTGCAGTGGCAGTATCGTAGGCACCAATGCCCACCGTACGTTTTTTAATTAGACTGTTACGCATAACCATTTGGTCGTAATCGGCCATACGCGCTGGCATATAATCAAGCCATTGCGTGACCATTTTATCCCAGCCTTTAGGTAAATCAGCCGCCAGCCCGCCAATTCTGAACCAGGCCGGATGCATCCGTGCGCCGGTAATAGCTTCAACGATGGCAAACAATTTTTCACGATCGACAAACATATAAAAAATAGGTGATAAGGAACCAATATCCTGAGCGAAAGTGCCATAGAACAGCAGGTGACTTAAAATGCGAAACATCTCACACAACATCACTCTAATAACCTTGACCCGCTCTGGCACCACAATGCCGGCTAGTTTTTCCACTGCCATAACATAAGGTAGGTTATTCATTACCCCACCCAGGTAATCAATTCGATCAGTGTAGGGAATATAAGAATGCCAGCTTTGGCGTTCGGCCATTTTTTCTGCACCGCGATGGTGGTAGCCGATATCCGGAATTGCCTGGACGATTTCTTCACCATCTAGTTGCAACATGATCCTGAACACGCCATGCACACTGGGATGGTTAGGGCCTAAGTTCAGCCACATAAATTCATCTGGGTTCCCCTGCGGTTTGAGGCCCCATTCAGCGGGATTAAATTTTAAGGCCTCTTGTTCCAGATCGCGCATATCATCAGACAAACTATATTCACCCATTTCGGTCGCGCGCGCAGGGTGGGTTTTGCATAAGGGGTGACCCTGCCAAGTTGTGGGCATCATGATTCGGCGTAAACAGGGATGATCAGTGAATTTTATGCCAAATAAATCCCACACTTCTCGTTCGTACCAATTTGCATTCGGCCAAATAGAACTGACACTAGCAACTTCTTTTGCATCTGTTGTGAGGGCAACCTTGATCCGCAAATCTTGATTACGTGCATAGGAGCGTAACAAATAGACCACGGTGAAATCACGTCGATGGGGGATTACATTGTGTTGGCGAGTTGTTTCATCTATAGCGGTTAAATCAAACAAAAAATCAAAGGGCTGATCAAGCTTGAAGCACAATACATCACATAAGGGTTGTAGATATTGGGCTGTCACCCATAAGGTTGGTATCTCATCCATGGTCTGTTCTTCGAACAACGAAGCAGCAGTCAACAAGACTTTGATATCACCAAACAAGTCAGGCTTTGAGGTTTGTGACATGATTACACTCTATCCGGTGGGGTCAGATCTCGAGTGCGCATGCGGGTAGCGTTATGTATGTCCCGTTGACTGGGCTTTTCAACCTGGCTAACGTTCTGATCTCCAACCACCCAACTTAGCGGGCGCTGTTCACGACCTATTGCTTCTTGTAATAACATCAGACCTTGCATTAATGCTTCCGGGCGAGGAGGGCAGCCAGGCACATACACATCAACAGGCAGTATTTTGTCAACGCCCTGTACCACCGAGTATATGTCATACATACCACCTGAATTGGCACATGAACCCATGGAAATCACCCACTTGGGCTCAAGTAATTGGTCATATAAATGTTTCACTACGGGTGCCATTTTTCGAAACACAGTACCAGAAATAACGATCAGATCCGCTTCACGTGGCGTTGCTCTAATCACTTCTGCGCCAAATCGAGCAATATCATGCCGGGCCGTGAAACTGGTCGCCATTTCCACGTAACAACACGATAAACCGAAGTTAAAAGGCCAGATGGAATTCTTCCGACCCCAGTTGATCATGTTATTAAGGGTGGTGAAAATGACGTTCTTCTTGATGTCTTCTTGAACACTTTGGTCTATAACCGAAATTTGTTCTGGTACTTTATTAGGGTCGCTTAGATTCCAATCCATTTAACGTTGCTCCGGTAGATGTCTTTTAAGAATGTTGAGGGCACCAATACGCCACAAATAAACGAGGGCTACTAACAGAATAATCATAAACACTAGCGCTTCTATAAAGCCGGCCACGCCCACCTGTTCAAAGGAGATTGCCCAAGCAAAAAGATAAAGTGTTTCGAGGTCGAAAATAACGAAAAAAATAGCATATAAAAAAAAGTGATTGGCAAACTTAACCCGCGCGTTGCCCAGCGATAAAATTCCTGATTCATAAGGTAAGTGAGTAGAATGGCCTTTTGTTCTTGGTCCTAGCAAGGATGACGCAAACATCACTGCGACCAATAAACCAAGCGTAAAAGTGAAATACAACAGAATCGGCCACAGTTCGGCTAGCGCTTGCATCATATTTATTATCCTAAAAGTTTTACATATCCATCATCGAATAAATGTCAGTGGACAATCGTTTTTTTTCTTCCATCATGTGTTCGTGTAAATTTTCAAATAAGTCTTGCACCAAAGCGCAATCGACCGCTTGCTGCATTTCTGTGTAGAGATGACAAAAATAATTATCAAAAGCAGTTGCTATTAGCTCTACGTCATCTGTGTTAATTTGAACAGAATCAAACTTAGTCACAAAAAGCTCCTCTACATTGTGCTCGTGATCAAATTGAAAGTAGGTATTGAGTATTTTGTTTGGGGCTTTAACAATATAAGCATGCAACGAGGATGACAGATCCGATTCATGTTTGACCAAGGTGTTGAGCAGCATCTTGACTCGCTCACTTTTAGCATCTTTCGATAAAACGCGATAAAACGCAGCAGTACGGGCATGCAGTTGTTGATTATGCAGGAGCAATTCATGTACTTGAGAAAAGTTACTCATTAATCTATCTCCTATTGCAACACATACGTTTTTGATACACCAAATCATTTAACAAAATGCATCACAAATATTTACACTAAATTAACATTAGTCTAATATTTGCTCAGAAGATACTGGTTTTTGTATATATTTTGTACAAGTTAACATTGAGAAAGTGCCTTGCTTGCACTTAACTTGCTGAGGTATGGGACTTTCGTACAGGTCTAATAATTTTAGAAAGCCAGTTAAACACTTTAAAAGTTTCTATGCTCATATGAGTATAAGGTGAATAAAACGCATGCCGGATTTATTCAACAAGTAACGATCTTATTGGTATTAAGGTTATCGAACCGGTTGATGGTGCAGGGTTTGTAATAGATGAAATGTGTGAGTGCAATCGATCGACGCAACACATTGGTTGAATCTCTCTGCTGGTGTTTCATAGTCTAACGTTTTTCTCGATCTGTCGTTTAGTTGTCTAGTAACTTGACTCAATTTTTGTTGAGAACGGACATTGAGGTCTGTTCCTTTAGGGAAGTATTGACTATCTTACCTAAACCTTTTCCTTTCAAGGTTGCGTGTTTGGAACGTCTCATAACCCGCCGAGAGCGCAAGCACTGTTGAAGTT
>CAXMOM010000052.1:0-11425 GCA_964195425.1 Acidiferrobacterales bacterium | reverse complement strand
TAATTAAATTTTTCAAAATTCATACTCCAAATTAACGACGAAAAATGTCACTTGGGATATTGCGATTTCTGTGCCAATTTCCGTAACTTATTGTTCTTATTGATTTTACTGTAAACACGCGCTGCTCAAAAAACATACATGTAAAAAAGGCTGACAAGCCTTTAGGTATATAAAAGACCATGTTTATGATTGTTTTTTGTACAGTGGTTTTTGCTGAAAAGAGGTCTTCCCGAACAGTACTTAGATAAAATAAAAGGGGTAAAGCAAGATAACTTCAACCCTTTAACTTCGACCTTTAACTAGTGCCCAAGCCTATGTACTGACACTCGATGGGCAGTAGCGTTTGATAAAGTCGTTATGATCTGGCCAGCTTTGCACTCTGCTTTTCACCCCAGACTCTATTTTGGTTAAAAATTTACCCAGTTCTTCATCACTCATCATATCGACAATAGGATGATATTGCTCTGGCATCAGCCCTTGCCCCATCATTACTTGTATCCATGAAGTTTCACCAAATAATTCCTCTTCTTTTTTGAATACTTGGCCACTTTCTTTGAATAGAGTCATACGATGCTTAAGGGATTCGGGCACATCCATATCTTTGCAATGTCTCCAAAAGGCGGTATCTTTGCGTTCGGTCAAATGATAATGCAGAATAATGAAGTCTTTAATGTTTTGAGCTTCTTCTTTTGTTTGAACATTATATTCTTCTACATCTGACTGCTTAATACCTTGTGATGGAAACATAAGTAATAAGCGCACTATGGCTTTTTGAAATAGATGAATCCCGGTAGACTCCAACGGTTCAATAAATCCAGAAGCAAGCCCCATTGCTATACAGTTTTTATTCCAATACTTTCTGCGTTGGCCGGTCTTAAATTTTATGACACGAGGTTCGTTTAACCGCTCACCCTCAATATTATCTAACAATATCTTGGTAGCTTCATCGTCTGACATATACTTGCTACAGAACACAAAGCCGTTGCCTGTTCTGTTTTGCAAAGGAATACGCCATTGCCAGCCCGCTTCCCGCGCAATTGCGCGCGTATAGGGTATAGGCTTACCAACTGTTTTGGTTTGTACCGCTATGGCACTGTCGCAGGGTAATACATGGCTCCAGTCGTCGTAACCGGTGTGCAGTGCTTCTTCAATTAGCAAACCTTTAAAACCAGTGCAATCGATGAATAAGTCACCTTCAACAACCTCACCAGAGGCGAGGGTAAGTGAATCGATGTAACCTGAATCGTCGTCCAAGTTAACCTTAGCAATTTTACCTTCAATACGTTTCCCACCATGTTTTGAGGCTATTTTTCTCAAAAATTTGGCGTAAAGGCCAGCATCAAGATGATAGGCATGGTTCAGTTCTTGCCCAGGCATCACTGCGAATTTTCCTTCTCTAGCACCCAAGTGCTCTGGCACATAGTCGCCAAGCTCTGAGGCTATGCCGCGCTCGCGTCCTTTTAGCCAGAAGTGCTGAAAACCAGCCGCCCAGCAACCTTGTCCTAAAAACCCAAACGAATGAAGATAGTCTTTGTTAACATCGCGCCAGTTCTCAAAGGCGATGCCCAATTTAAAGGTCGCATTAGTGGCCGCCATAAATTCTTGTTCATTGATACCCAATAGCTGATGAAAAATATGCAATGTGGGAATAGTCGCTTCCCCTACACCTATTGTGGGTATGTCATCAGACTCAACCAGCACTACTTCGAGGTTTTTACCTATTAATTTCGATAGTGCGGCTGCGGCCATCCAACCTGCAGTGCCTCCACCAGCAATTACTACCTTCTTAATTTTTCTGTCTTGTTTTTTCAAAATAAAAACCTCAATGTACAATCTATGTCTGTAATGTGTAGTAAAAACCTAATATTTTGAGTCTATAGTTTTAATTTATTTAATAGGTAAGCTCTTAATTTTCTTGCCGCTATCTCATCGAGGGGTTTTGCCAACATCCCTTTAGCTTCTTGGGGAATATGATTCATATTGTCATCGTCGTGATTAAAAACATAGTGATCAAAATGTGCTTTCCACGCCTGTCGTTGTTCCAGCGGTAGATCGCGCAAACTCAGCATGGCTAGCATTAATGCATTATCTGGACGGCCCATAAACGCGGGACTGTCTCGCCACCAGTGAGTGACCAACACATTGAATGCATCTAAGCTCTCAACATGATGCCACCACATGCCTGGCAGAAAAAGTACATCTCCCGGTTCTAGCTCAGCAACTTGCGCTGCAGCGACAGCTTGCTCAAATTTAGGGTATTTAACAAGATCCGGCTCATCAAAATCTACTACGCTTATATCTTGGCCACCTGGCGCAAATCCCATTGGCCCCACATACAAATTAGCAATTTGTTCTGGTGGAAATAGCGTGAATTTACGTCGACCAACCACACAACAAGCCAAATTATTAGGGAAATCATAATGTGCTGCTATTTTACTGCGATTGCCTATCCATATTGTAGTTAAGGGATTAAGATGGTCAATTGAAGCGTTATTGTGTTCGTAATAACCAGGTAAACACTTATTTATTTCGGTAGAGCCTACATAAACGGTAGGAGAATTAGGTTCTTCCTTAAGTGCCAGTAACTTATCCAATACTTGATTCAAGTTTGCTTGTGCGCCGGTAAAATTAAATCCCGTCATTTTGTTATTATAAAATACGCGCCCTTTATTTTCTGGCTCGCCGTAATTAACGTTTACAGGCATATCCGAGTAGAAATCACGTAAATAATCTGCTGCTTTTTCTGGCGATTCTTTACCTGCAATCACTATCGGCCATTTGTTAGCAAAACCTTTAAGAATTAACGGCTCAGTAGAGGCTAAAACAAAGTCAGGAATATCACCGGGCTGACAATTTTTAATTTCTTTTACTTTTTTATCTATCGTTAGCACGAAAATACTCCTTAAGGTATGAGCTTAGAATATTACAGACCTAGCTGAACGTTTTTACGATTTAATAATCCACGTATATTTGATTGAGAAGCAATAGCCATATATATCGCTTGTAAGTGACCTCTTGCATGCAAGGCTGTTAAGGTTTCACTATTAAGTTCACCTAACTTTTCTTCATTAATAGTATAAAAACCGCTCATCTGGTGTTTACTGTTATCGTTCAATTCAAGATCTAATGTAAATGACTCTAGCAATTCATGTTTTATTAATGAGTCTATAAAAGTTTTACTATCCAAAATGCCATGATGAAGCGCTTCCAGCATATCAGCGACGGTATCTAAGTAAGCAGTATTACTGCCAAATTCTAAAAATAACGCTTCGCCTTGATCTTGGTTGACCCTAGGGTGGTCCATATCAATATGTAATACCCGTTGCTCTTTATCTTCACCATTTTCATTAGCTTTTTGCAGGCCAATCAAAAAAGGCTGCCGCGCAATGCTCAATGGAATGTATGCTGCTTCCCATTTATTATCAGACAAAAAGAGGTTTTCTTTGTCTTGAAAGCCAAAGACAGCGACTGAAAAGAATTGTCCAGTATTTGCATCTTTGTTAAAAAATATGGGGTAATAGGCCTGCACACTTCTAAACTCAGCGGGAAAAGTTAGGCTATACCAAACATTATCACCATACTTTTGAGAGCGTTCAGTAACTACTTTTACATCTTTGTGGTCAATACTATTAAGTAATACGTTATTTGACATTATGTTTCCAAAATTCCCTATCTATAACAATCATAGTTAGTTGTTCATTAATTTATTAGAACAGATTTTAAGGCTATATTTTAGGTAAGCCATATTGTTTGATTTTGTTAATCAGTTCACGATTTTTCGGTAAAGTCGTTAACAGATGTTTAGTGTGTCTGATGTTTTCAGTGAACAGCTTTTCCGCTATTTTCGATGCATCTACCCTCTTTTTATGCGGCAAATCGGTAACAAACCCCATACCATACAAGATATATTGATAACTGGCTGAAGGAAACATCTCTTCTGTGTGCGTTGCATCATAATAATATGGCGCTTGGGTTTTCCATAACAACAATTGCTCTTGTAAAGTTTCGGGAAGCTCCTTGTCATCACTAATTTCACGCCAATAGTCTGAATCAGTTCTTTGACTCAACACGTAATGTAACTTTAGAAAATCAACTACGTTTTGCCAACGATGCAAAAATTTAGCATTAAAGCGTTTAGCCACAAGATCCATTGTTAGACGGTTTGCTGGTAGCTGTTCGCTTATCATTTTAGCAGACAACTCAATGAGCGCCAAAGCAGTCGCTTCTAATGGCTCAATAAAGCCTGCAGCTAAACCCACGGCAACACAGTTTTTATGCCAAAACTTCTCTCTGTGTCCGGGGGAAAAGCTAATTTTTCGAATCTTAATAGATTCAGCAGCACTCTCACCCATAATAGGGGTGATATAGGTACGTAACTCTTTTTCTGCTTTATCATCGGTGATATGTGCACTGGAATAGGTATAACCCACTCCTCTGCGCGACGGCAGTGCTATGTCCCATATCCATCCCGCAGATTGTGCCGTAGAGCAGGTAAATGAGCCAATAGGGCTGTCTGGGCTCGCATGAGGCACATGCACAGCTAACGCAGAATCATTAAACAATATGTGCTTTTTACAAACAAACGGAATTTTATAATGTTGCGCTAACAAAAGAGATGCTGTGCCCGTGCAATCAATAAACAAGTCGCCTGAAATGTCACCATGCTCTTTGGTAGTAATTGAGGCAATGTCTTTGGTTTGCGAAGTATTAACTTGAGTCACATGATCTATTATGTGTTTAACCGCTAACTTTTTTGTGCAATGTTTTTGTAGCAATACTGCAAATTTACCTGCATCTAAATGATAACCATAATTGGCATTAAAGTCGTATTCAGCAGTAGAAATCTGTTTGGGTGCCAAGCCATGCTCACCTAATTGACTTTGCGTACATACCGCATCGGCAAAACTTATTTTACTTCGAAAAGGTTGCCAGAATGGCGCAAGGTTAGTTTCATTAAACCCATGAGGTAAGGTGTAAGGATGATAATAATATTCATTGGTGTTGGTGTGCCAATTCGTAAACTTTGAACCTTGTTTAAAACTAGCGTCACACTCGAGTAAAAACTCTGTTTCAGAAATACCCATCTTTTTCAAAGTAGTGCGCATAGAAGGCCATGTGCCTTCTCCGACGCCAATAGTAGGGATATCTGCCGATTCAATTAAGGTCACTTCAATACCTGAGTCAGAATCGCTTGCATGTTCTGCCGCTATTATCCCTGCAGTTAACCACCCTGCTGAACCACCACCTACTATAACGATTTTTTTTAAAGGTTTGTGCATTGGCTTACCCGATATTAAACATGTTTCAAAAAGACCCGATATATTGTTCATAATATTAACATATAACTCATCGTTACTGCCTACTCTGGCATTGTTTAAACAGCAGAAAATACCGTAACGATCATAGAACAGATGTAAATAACTCTTGCTAGCAAGAGTAGTTTCGACTCTTTTGGAAAAACGTTTTTACTTGTTGAGCATAAAAAAAGGCCGCATCAATTAAACATAATTGATGCGGCCAGTATTATCTAGCTATTATACTAACAGTGACTAGAAACTATAACGAGCACCTAACGACCATCGAGCGCCTTGCTGAATAGCAGCAAGTACCTGATTTTCGTTACGACCGCTTACCGACAAGTTTTCTTCTGTTATGTTTATACCATTAAGGAAAACACTTAAGCCTTTAACTTGTGGTACTTCATAACTCATTGTTATATCTAACTGTGCGTATTCTTCAATATAACGTGGTCCTGGTCCTGCACCACCATCTTGTACCAACGACACTATATACTTGCTACGCCAGTTGTAGGCACCACGTATAGAGAAGCCGTCTTTTTCATAAAAAGCCACCACGTTAGCCGAGTCACTAATACCTAATTCAGCAAGTTGTGAGCCTAAATCTAAGTCATCATGTTCGTTATCAGTATCTGTTTTAGTGTAGTTAATTATGCCACCAAAACCACTTTCGCCAAACAAGTGTTGTACAGCAAACTCAAAGCCAGAATAACCGGTAGTGCCATCAACGTTTTGCGGTGTTTCAATCCTGAAGTTCAATAAGCCATCAGTAAGTGGGTTACCGGCAATAACAATATTGCCGGCGTCCATGTATACATTAGCATCGGTATCACCGTAGGTATCAAATATGTATTGACGTTGTTTTAGACGGTTCTCGCCGATAAGTTCTCCGGGAGCTCCAGTAGGATCTTGCGCAAGCCTAGCTTCTTCAACATAAGGACCGTCAGCAGGGTTATATATTCCGTTTGTGAAGTTTTCTGGTAATGTCAAAATATCATTTTCAACATCTTTGGTGAAATAACCAAAAGATACATAACTGCCTTCACTATAATACCACTCAGCAGACAAATCGATATTGGTAGACTCAAGAGGCAACAAGTTAGGATTACCAGTAGACCCTATACCGCCGTCAACTCGCGCACCTTGATTTATATTAAGACCACCTATCATCTGACCATACAAAGGACGTCCAATGGTTTGACTGTAAGCTGCTCGCAGTACAAGGTCATCGGTAGCATTTAAGTTAAAGTTTATGCTTGGTAAGACGTGATCGTAGCTACCCTCTCTGGTGCCAGAAGTTCTTGAATTAGCGCCTTCAACACCTTGCAATGAAACTTCAGTATCACCTTGCCAAAGTGCAGATGGACGCCATTTAGGCACTGAAGATGTTGCAACAACATCGGTCTTTTCATAACGAACACCAATATGCACGTCATAATACATGTCACCAATATCACCTTCGTAGTTATACTGAACGTAAGCTGCTGACATTTCTTCTTTCGTATATTGGTCTCTATCTGACCCATAGTCTGAAGAAGGACAGAAAGAGTTGCCACAGTCTCCTATTGCTAGGGGCTGCACACTCAAGTTTGCAGCGGCTACTTCCCTTACGCCTTCAAAATCGAATTCAAAGTAGCTATTTAAAATTTCAACATCGCCGGTATAACCATCAAAATTACCACCGCTCATATTGTTGAATCTATCGTCAATACTCACTCTAGTAAATAATTCATCAGTAAAGAAGCCAGTTGGACCCTCACCACCCCAGTTGTTACGAACTACGCCTTTGCTTCTGGCACGGTTTTGCGAATGGGTTAAGGCTAAGCCAAAGTCGATGCTACCAGCGTCTTCCAGTATATACTCACCCTTAAACTGAGTTTGTGATACGTGAGATTCATTCTTATTATTAGTAAAAACACTACCGGTAATTTGGAAGTCTTCTGCCGTAGCGTTACTTGCACCTACTACGGATAATACTGGTCTTTCGCCAGTAAAGTCGGTACCAGTCGCTTCACGTACTAAAGCACGAAGCTGTATTTCGTTAGCTGAACCTAATGGACTGTTAGGGTTAGCGTCTGCGCTAGACTCATGATGATCGAAGTTAAACGTTAAGCTATCAGTTGCTTCATATTCTAGGTTAAATCCTAAAGAACGACTGCCTTCTTTAACGCTAAATTCAGATGCACCTATTGCCAAATCTGCAGGGGCACCGTCTTCATGAATCTCACTAAATATTAGTGGCGAAACATTAGGACCGTCCGACCACACATTCAAGGTGTTACCAAAGGTATACCAAGCAGAAATAATATTATTTTGTGTATCGTTTTCTTTTTGAACATAAGTGTAATCTACCGTAGCGGTAAGATTATCCATTGGTCTATATTGCAGTGTTAATTGTGCGTTGGTTCTTTTACGCTGCTGCTCTTCAAACTTATAAGAAGTGTTTTGCGGCACTGAAAAGATATCACTGTCGCTGTAACGATTAATTTGTGTCGCATCTTCAGGATAAACTTGTCCAGCACTACCATTGCCGGTCAGCCCTGTTCCTGTGAAAGAACGGAAGAAATTCACATTCGCTTGCTGACTACCACTTTCACGCTCAGAATAGCTGGCTGAAATTGCGACACCAAACTTACCGTCATCGAAGGTATTTGAATAAAGTCCCGATATTTGCGGTGTTATACCGCCTTTTTGGGTAGAAGCGTCATCTAAGCCTTCAATAGCAAAAGTCGCCTTTTGACCAGGACTGTTTAGTGGCTTATGCGTCAAAATATTAATTGTGGCACCAATACCACCTGTAGGTACATCAGCTTTAGAGGTTTTATACACTTCTACACCGCTAACACCTTCAGCTGCTAAATTTGAAAAGTCAAAGTTTCGCTCACCTGTAGTGGTAGGCATTTGGCGACCATTCAAGGTAACTAAGTTACGGTCTGGACCAAAACCACGGGCACTAACCTTAGCACCTTCGCCATTTGATCGTTCAATCGAAATACCTGTGATACGTTGTAGGGATTCAGCCAAGTTAGTATCAGGGAACTTACCTATTTCTTCAGCATTGATAGCATCAACAATACCGCTAGATGAGCGTTTAATATCCATCGACTTTATCATACTACCGCGAATGCCGGTAACTTCAATGATTTCAGTATCACCCGGAGCTTCTTCAGCTTCCTGAGCGAAACTACTAGGTGCCAATATACTGGCTCCTAGAATAATGGATAGACTAGCCGCTAAGGGGGTTTTATTAAATCTTTTCGTGTTCATGTGTGTCCTTAATGCTCTTAATTTGTAACGTAAATTTTAAAGGGATTAACGATAATATCGAAAACCCCTATTACAATTTATCAATAATTACTCAACAACAACCACTGAAAGGGTTACATCGTCAATATTGACAACACCAGTGTCGCCGCCCATGTCGAAAATCACACGACTGTTGTCATTACCAAAGTTCGCCAGAATGTCATATGAAAAATCTTGCCATTCGGTAGTCAAAGCAGGCTCTTGAGTTGTATTTGTCCAAGGGTCTTGGTTAAGACCTATGCCGGCAAGCATAGTACGCGCTTTAGATGCTTTTGCTCTAAACGACAGCTTATAGGTTACGCCTTCAGTAAGTGGTAAAACTTGGCTTTGATTTACGTCAAAAACGTTAGCAGGCAAAGTTTCAATATTCGCTTCGAATATGCTGTTTGCACCCTCAAGTACTACTGCACCTGTATCAAGCTTCCAGCTTTCAAGACCATTTTCAAAATCGCCATTTGTTAGCAATGTATCAACAGGTACTACAGCCTCTGCTGTAACTTTTAAACTTACATCATCGATGTTAACCATACCGGTGTCGCCACCCATATCGAATATCACCCGACTGTTGTCATTGCCAAAGTTAGCGACTATGTCATATGTAAAGTCTTGCCACTCGGTGGTCAAAGCAGGCTCTTCAGTTGTATTTGTCCATGGGTCTTGGTTAAGACCAATACCGGCAAGCATTGTGCGTGATTTCGACGCCTTAGCTCTAAACGATAAAGTGTAAGAAGTACCTTCAGTTAGTGGTAAAACTTGGCTTTGGTTAACGTCAAATACATTTGCCGGCAAAGTTTCAATATTCGCTTCGAATATATTGTTGGTGCCATCTAGCAATACTGAACCTGTATCAGCTTTCCAGCTAGCAAGTCCACTTTCAAAATCACCATTGGTTAATAGTTCAGGATTATCGTTACCATCACCGTTATCTTCACCGCCAACAACGCTGACTAACTGGAAGTTATCTATAAGATACACGGCACCAGCCGCATCGCCGTAGCTTGGAAATACCATAAACAAGTCAATTAAACTAGCGTCTAAAGAACCGCCAGAAACTAAACCTGCAAGTGGGAATGTGTATGTCTGCCACGTGTTGAGCTCAGGGCTCGCATGAGCTTCAATACTAGTTGAAAGCGGGACCTCTATCGAACTAGCATTACTACCAGCTTCAATTTTGAAAAACCAGCTAGACACCGGAACTGTTGTCTCTTCAAGTAATAGTAACTCAAATACAACTTGTCCATTCGCTACAAAACCAGAAGCATCAAATGGCATTCCACCAACAGCACCAGCAGAATCGCGGGCAGTAAAACCAGCTACACTCGCTTTAGTAAGTGAAAATTGAGCCGCTTGATCACGGTCAGGGTCATCTACGACGGTAACAACGTCGAATGGACCACCATTATCAGTCCAAAGCGCCCATTCAGGTAATGCAGCGTTTTCGAACACTACTAGCTCTGTTGTAACAACAGCAGGTCCAGTAACCACAATGGTAAAGGTCTGCACTACATCTTCAGTGCCGTCACTGATGGTTATTTCAACAGGGTAATCGCCAGCAACATCTGGCGTACCAGTTAACGTAGCTGAATCTGTATCTGTATCTGTAGTAAACGTAGCCCATGCAGGCAAAGTACCAGAGAAAACAAAACTTACATCGTCAAAGTTCAAGTCATTAGCAGTAGCAGTGTAAGAGTAATCCTCATCTACAGCACCAGTCTCTACTGGAGTACTAGTAAAGGTGGGGGCTACATTATCTGCAAGTGCCGCTATTACGGTAATTGTAAAAGATTGCGTAGTTGAATCTGTACCATCTGTAACGGTTAAGGTAACCGCATTTTCACCAACGTCACCACTTCCAGGTGTTCCAGATAGAACCCCTGTTGCAGCGTCCATTGACAACCATACTGAATCTGATGCTGAATAAGACAATGGGTCTGCATCTAAGTCCGTTGCTGAAAATCTGTAGCTGTATACCTGACCTTCATTTGCTGAAAGAGGCGCTGTGGTAGCCACTTCCGGTGCTGTATTAACAAAAGGCGGAGGTGGAGGAGGCGCCAAATCGTCGGTATTACATGCCGCCATGCCAAACACTAGTCCTGTTATCAGAACTAGTCTTTTTAATTTGAATTGTTGTGTACTAACTTTCATTGTTCATCCCTATAAAACATTTTAGGTCATTAAAAACCGATTGTGTGATTCGCTAAACGTTAACACTTTTTTTACGGTGCTGTTACCGTAAATTTACTTTTTATTCACATTATAAGGTATAGGTGGTGTGGACAACTTAAACTAGACTAAGTGAACTTTTTTGACGTTCAAATGGACTTGAGGCAATAATAAGGCTGTTAAAGCCGATTAAATCGGGTACTTGCAAGAGGGCTTAGTTGGGCTCACACACTAAGTAAAGAGCGGGCTATAGCATAAAAAAAGCTTTCAGAAATTAGCATTTTGGAACAGATTACACGTTTTTATGGCTTGGCAAAATGACCCTATTTAGCATGTCTATTTTTATAGATGATAAAAGCCGAAAAGTAGGTTTATTGGTTAAGCGTAAAAGCATGACATTTAGGGCGTCTACACCACCGATAATAGACTAGTAAAGCCCCATGTCTTTGCAAAGACAAGGGGCTTATTTATTAAGGTGTATTTTTTACAACTTACAATTTACTACGTCTAAAAAACATTGCTCCAAAGGCCAACGAACTCATTATTAGAATAGAAGGCGTAGACACCGACACTTGGTCAGTCACGTCAGTTTTGGTCACCACTACGTTATCTAAAAAGTTACCTACCGTGCCCGTATTTGGCGTAATAGAAGTAAAGCG
>CAXMOM010000051.1:0-36381 GCA_964195425.1 Acidiferrobacterales bacterium | reverse complement strand
TGATGCCGATTGCTCATGCGTATCAGTATC
The DNA here is from genome assembly GCA_964195425.1 of Acidiferrobacterales bacterium. Taxonomy (GTDB): domain Bacteria; phylum Pseudomonadota; class Gammaproteobacteria; order Enterobacterales; family Alteromonadaceae; genus Glaciecola. The sequence continues at coordinate 36,351 of CAXMOM010000051.1, read as the reverse complement.
AAGCCTTACGCAGTAATATAAAAGGCATGGAAATTAATCCTTTCGGCGGTATTCGCTTTGACAATGTTGAGCGAATGCAATGATTAAGCTATTTATTAGATACGTAAATTTAATGGTACTTACTATATTCGCCTTACTGGTGCTTTCTTTTATGCTGCCATTCTTATTCCCCGGCGATTTACTTACCAACATATCAGGCATTACGCCCGAAACAATAGAGCAAAGGCAGGCATTAGAGAAAGCCTTCGCGCTTGATGAAAACATATTCGTTCAGTTTCAGCTTTACATTGAAAACCTATTAAATGGTAACTGGGGCATTAGCAGTGTATCCCAACTAAACCTGTACAATGAAATTGTTTATGCCTTTCCTGCCACATTAGAGCTAATGGTATACGCGCTTTTGGTAGCTACATTTATTGGCATTCCCATCGGTTTTCTTTCAGGTTTAAAACATCATAATCCAGTCGACTTTGGCGTAGTTACTTTCAGTATTGTAGGGTATTCATTCCCTGTTTTTTGGTTAGCATTAGTTTTTATTACGGTGTTTTGTTTGCAAATGGGTTGGTTACCGATGAGTGGACGAATCGATTTATTATTTGAAGTTGAACATATCACAGGCTTCGTATTCGTCGATATAGTGCTATCAGACATAGCAAACACCCGAGCGGCATTAAACGATGCACTTCGCCACGCAATTTTGCCTACCTTATCGATATCGATAGTAACTACTTGCCTGTTCATTCGCTTTACCCGTAGATCAATAATGGACGTCATGCAAAAAGGCTACATAATAGCGGCAAAGTCTCGTGGTTTTACGCAATGGCAAATATTTATTAAGCACAGTTTTAAAAATACATTAGTTCCAATATTGCCCATATTAGCGTTACAAATTTCCACACTTATAACCAATGCGATGATTGTAGAAACGATATTTTCTTGGCCAGGCATTGGCAATTGGTTAATTCAGGCCATTTACCAACAAGATTACCCGGCCATTCGCGCCGGTATGCTAGTAGTCGCATTATTTGTATTAACCCTAACTATTACTATCGAATTTATTACCCGAGCCATCGACCCAACTAAGGACGAAACAGCCCGTGCAGCGGTTTGACCTATACCAAGAAGAATATCACCCGTCACCTCTTGAGAACGTGTGGATAGAGTTCAAACGCAGTCATTTGGCTGTGATTGGCTTAGTGCTTATTGTCATATTTTTACTAATCACGATTTTGGCACCCATACTGGCACCCTATAATCCTGACCTTCAAAACACCAACACAATATCGCTACCGCCTTCATGGGAAGCCAGTGGTTCAATATCTCACTTATTAGGCACCGACGCGCTTGGGCGCGATGTGTTTTCGCGCTTACTGCATGGCGTTCGCGTTACCTTTGGCAGTAGTTTAATGATAGTATTTATTGCCGTCTTAATTGGTGTAGGTGTAGGTGCCATTGCAGGTTTATTAAGCGGCGTACGCTCAAGTGTCGTTAATCATTTGTTTGACTCTATTATGTCTATCCCTACCTTGTTAATTGCAATTGTTGTGGTCGCGATAATGGGTACTGGCCTATACAACACTATGTTTGCTATTACCCTTGCGCTTATCCCTCAGTTTATTCATCAAACCCGTAGTTTCGTCAAAGAGGAACTTAGCAAAGACTATGTGCTACTAGATAAACTTGATGGTGCGAGTTCTACTCGTATATTTTTCACTTCCATTTTGCCCAATATGTTTGAATTAATAGTAGTGCAAGCCACCATTGCTTTGTCTATCGCCATTTTGGATATTTCTGCCTTAGGGTTTTTATCATTAGGCGCACAAAATCCTACCATTGAGCTTGGACAAATATTATCGCAAAGCCTAAATACGGCTTACGTTGCCCCTTGGTTAGTAGCGCTCCCCGGTTTGTTTATTTTTATGATGGTATTGTCGGTCAATATTGTAGGCGAAGGTTTGCGCAGCGCGCTTAGAAATAGGTTTAACCACTAATGGCCTTACTTGATATTAAAAACCTCACGCTTTATTTGGATATTGGGGGTGAAACCATAAAAGCCCTAGAGAAAGTAAGCTTTTCACTCCATGAAGGGGAAATTAAAGCGCTGGTGGGCGAATCGGGTTCTGGTAAAACCTTAGTCGTAAAAGCTATTATTGGCGCCCTGCCCGATTATTGGCGGATTAGAGCTGACCGATTAACTTACAAAGGCCAAGACTTATTAAATATGACCTACGAGCAACGCCGGCAAATAATGCGCCGTGAAATTGCTGTCGTTTTTCAAGAACCAACATCGTCGCTCGACCCATCGGTTAGATTAGGTGAGCAAATTGAAGAAAGTATTCCGCCTGAATTCATTAAAAAAGGATGGTTTTGGGAGCGTAACAAACACCGCAAAGAGATTGCCATTGGTTTACTCCACAAGGTGGGCATAAAAGAACACGAACGTTGGATGGCTTGTTACCCTTATCAGATACCGTCTGATGTAAGTCAAAAGATAATGATTGCTATGGCCTTGGCTTCTGAACCACGTATTTTAATAGCCGATGATTCTACCCGTGGTATGGAAAGCACAACCAAAACGCAAGTGCTAAGATTGCTATTAAAACTAAATAAAACTAAAAACTTATCTATTTTATTTGTTAGCCATGACTTACTCGCCATAACCAGCATTGCAGACACCATGACAGTTCTCTATTGCGGACAAACGGTTGAGTCGGGTAAGGTCAAATCACTTTTAAAGCGTCCGCTGCACCCCTACACAAAAGCACTGCTGGACAGTGCGCCGAGTTTTCAAACTACCCTAGCGATAAAATCTCCTTTAAAAGCACTAGGTGGGACTATTCCTAGTTTGCAGCATTTACCAGCAGGTTGTCGACTTGGTCCACGATGTCCTAATGCACGCAAAGAATGCGTACAAGTGCCCAATATGCGGAATATTCAAGGTCACCAATATAGCTGCCATTATCCACTGCATTTACCTAAGTCAGGTAACAAGCAAGCAGTGGATAAACAAGCTAGGGATCAAGAGCCAGAAAAATTCAATCTGACTGACCCGGCCTTAGAGGAGGATAATACTGATGACTAAAATACTTTGTGTTAAAGACCTAAGCTATGTTCACATCAGTAAAACGGGCATATTTTCAACAGAACGTACCTTCAAACTCGGTCCCATCAGTTTTGACATGTATAAAAGCGAAACCATCGCCATTATTGGTAACAATGGTTCTGGCAAAAGTTTAACGGCAAAAGCTTTAACGGGCGCCATAAAGCCTAGTTCGGGCAGTATAGATTTCATTAGTAATGATGAAATAGAAAAAACTCCGCATTCGCATCCTATACGCATGACAATGCAGCATAGCAGTAACGCTATGAACCCAGCCTTAACGGTTGGTACCGTGCTAAATAACACCTTAAAATTAAACACTAGCTTAGGTGAAGCTGAGCGCCAAGAGAAAATTGAAGAAACGCTTAAGGTAGTTGGTTTATTGCATGACCATTATTATTACTATAGCCATATGATGTCAGACGGCCAACAGCAGAGAGCTGCATTGGCAAGAGCCTTAATACTCGACCCCAAAATTATTGTTGCAGACGAGCCTTTTGCCGCGCTTGACCCTTCGGTGCGTTCGCAAACCGTTAACCTAATTTTAAAGCTACAGCATGAGCTTGGACTAGGCTTTGTATTTATTTCTCATAATATTGGCATAGTGCGTCATATAAGTGACAGGGTGCTGGTGATGAATAAGGGTCAAATCATTGAACAAGGTAAAACTGAAGAGGTGTTTGCTCATCCTAAAGAGGCTTTAACACAGAAGTTGGTGCAATCGCACTTTAATTTGGTGGAGCGGCATTTGAGTTTGAGGTGACGTAGTACTACTTAACCTTATTATTGTTAAATACGACAAGCATACTAAAATGCACTGTTTTGATTTTTAGTGCCAATAAGCAAACGCTATCACAGTGATTATTTAACTAATTCTATTAAGCAAGCTAGCCGACCAGCGCTAACAATATCCCAGCGGCAACCGCACTCCCCAGCACACCCGCAACATTTGGGCCCATGGCATGCATAAGTAGGAAGTTATGTGGATTTGCCTCTAGCCCAACTTTATTCACCACACGAGCCGCCATAGGCACTGCAGAAACCCCTGCCGCACCAATCAAAGGGTTTATTGTTTCTTTACTAAACTTATTCATAACTTTCGCCATCAATACGCCTGCTGCGGTACCAATAGAGAATGCAACCGCGCCAAGAACCAAAATCCCCAAGGTTTCCACCGTCAAAAAGTCTTCAGATGACAACTTTGAGCCTACGGCTAATCCTAAGAATATCGTTACGGTGTTTATAAGTGAATTTTGTGCAGTATAACTTAAACGATCCACCACTCCGCTTTCTTTTAATAGGTTACCAAAGCAGAACATGCCGACTAATGGCGTTGCCGTAGGTAAAAATATTAAGGTCAGCATTAGCACAGCAATAGGGAATAGAATTTTTTCGCGTTGAGATACAACACGCAACTGCTTCATTTCTAACTTGCGTTCCTCGGGTGTGGTGAGGGCTTTCATAATAGGCGGTTGGATAATTGGCACTAGTGCCATGTAAGAGTACGCCGCTACCGCAATAGCCCCAAGTAGCTCAGGTGCAAGCTTTGAGGCTAGAAAAATGGCTGTAGGGCCATCAGCGCCGCCTATAATGGCAATAGCTGACGCATCTTGAAGAGTGAATTCAAAACCTGGCAGGCCATTTAGTAAAATAGCACCAAATAATGTCGCAAAAATACCAAATTGCGCTGCCGCCCCAAGCAATAACATTCTAGGATTAGCTATAAGCGCACCAAAGTCTGTCATTGCGCCTACGCCCATAAATATAAGCAGTGGGAATATGCCGGTATCTACACCAATGTAATAGATATAATGAAGTAGTCCACCAGCCTCGCTAAATCCAGCCAAGGGGATATTGGTTAATACGGCGCCAAAGCCAATAGGTAATAATAAAAGCGGTTCAAATTTTTTGACGATGGCTAGGTACAATAAACCCAGTCCAACCAACATCATTATTATTTGCCCTGCTTCGAAGTGCGGCAAGGCAGTGCTTTGCCATAAAATCTCTAACTTTTCCATACTAGCCTACCAACATCATAGTATCGCCTACTTGCACGGCGTCGCCATCGTTTACGCTTATATGGGTAACAGTACCACTTACCGTACTACGCACTTCGGTTTCCATTTTCATCGCTTCTAGTATTAAAATCACATCGCCTTCGTCAATAGGCTGACCATCTTCTACTATTATTTTGACAATATTGCCAGATAAAGGCGCTTTTATTTCGGTGCTGTTTGCACTGTGCGCTGGGGTTTGTGCGGCACTGTGCGATAGTTCATTGCTTGGAGTAGACAAACTTTTTGGTGAAACATAAGTTAATTCACCACCAGCAGCTACTTCTACGTGATATACCTTGCCCTCTATGCGCACTGCATAACTTGCTGCGTCGCCGGCTAAGGGCTCAATATCTTGCGCGCTTGCTTCTTGCGGCCCATTTGATGGCGCAGGCTCAAATGCTGATGGATTATCGCGGTTTTCAATAAATTTGAGACCTACTTGCGGGAACAGAGCATAAGTAAGTACATCGTCAATAACTTCGTTTGCTAGGCGTAATCCTTTTTCTTTGGCAATGGTCGTCAGACCAAGTTCTAAATCGTCTAACTCATCAGCAATGTTATCGGCAGGTCGACACATAATGGGTTCGCTTCCTTCTAATACTCTTGCCTGAAGCTCTTTATTAACAGGTGCAGCCGTAGCACCATATTCACCTTTTAATACGCCCGCGGTTTCTTTAGAGATAGATTTATAGCGTTCACCTGTAAGTACATTAATGACTGCTTGGGTGCCTACAATTTGCGATGTAGGGGTAACTAAGGGAATAAAACCTAAATCTTCACGCACGCGTGGAATTTCGAGTAACACTTCATCAAATTTGTCTTGTGCGCCCTGCTCTTTTAACTGGCTTTCCATATTAGTAAGCATTCCGCCTGGCACCTGTGCGGTTAAAATACGTGCGTCTACGCCCTTAAGACTACCTTCGTATTGGGCGTATTTAGCTCTTACCCCCCTAAAATATGTCGCAGCTTCAGCCATAAGCGGCTTATCTAGGTGAGTATCGCGCGCTGTGCCCTCTACAATAGCTGCTATGGTTTCAGTTGCAGTATGGCCATATGTCATGCTCATTGGACTAATTGCGGTGTCGAGCATATCTATGCCTGCGTCTATAGCCTTTTGATACGTGGCTGTACTTAGTCCTGTAGTCGCGTGGCATTGCATAGCTATAGGGACTTTTATTGTAGCTTTTAGCTCAGTGATGAGTTCTTCGCAGTCGTAAGGCTTAAGTAAACCCGCCATATCTTTTATGCAAATTGAATCTACACCTAAGTCTTCAACCTGTTTGGCCATATCGAGCCAAAACTGTAAAGTGTGAACTGGACTTATCGTGTAAGCAAGCGTGCCTTGCGCATGCGCACCTACGTCTTTGGTCGCTTTTACAGCGGTTGTTAAATTGCGTACATCGTTCATGGCATCGAATATTCTAAATACATCTACGCCGTTTTTATGTGCGCGTTCAACAAACTTTATCACTACGTCGTCGGCATAATGACGATAACCTAGTAGGTTTTGGCCGCGCAGTAACATTTGCTGTTTAGTATTGGGCATCGCTTTTTTGATGGCGCGAATGCGCTCCCAAGGGTCTTCCCCTAAATAGCGGATGCAAGCGTCGAAAGTTGCCCCCCCCCACGACTCCATTGACCAATAGCCAACTTTATCTAAGGTATGTGCAATTGGCAGCATGTCATCTAAGCGTAAGCGCGTGGCGAGTATAGATTGATGAGCATCACGAAATACGAGCTCAGTAATTTTCAACTTTGTAGACATAAAAATGGTCCCTTTAATAATTTTTTATAATTGTCGCTAGTTTCTTATTATTTTAAATTAGCTTTTACGTCTATGAGCGTTTACGGCAGCGCTTATAGCCGCGACAATGTTTGGGTCTACTGTCGTTGTAGTTGAGTCATTTTTTTTATTTTGCTTATATGTAGGTCTGCTATTTTTGCGCGAGGTCGATTCAGGGTAAGGGAAAAGATTGGAGAGCCATGCGATGCTGTGTATGCCACCAATAAGTAGGGTTAAAAAGGCAAATACCACTGTCATACCCACACCGAGTAACATTCCCGCTTCTGCTAATTGCTCCGTCATCATGAATCTATAAGCTCTCGTTGTGAAAGGCAGCACTTACGATGCGTGCTTTCATTAATGTTTCTATAAATATTTCCATGGATATTAAATAGCATGACAGCTAGAAAAAAACAACGAAAAAACTTAATAAGCATGCGCAAAATCATATTTTTTATGCAATTTAATCAATAATTAACAGTATTTTATGCATTTTAACGAATAAGTAACAACTCATGGAATGCGTGATTGCTAAATATCAGGCACAAAAAAACCACCCGAAGGTGGTTTGTAATGATTGGCGCGTGCGGAAGGATTCGAACCTCCGACCGCCTGGTTCGTAGCCAGGTACTCTATCCAGCTGAGCTACGCACGCGCAAAAACGGTACAACTTGCAATATTTCTAAATGCACACCCAAAGTGAAATCTAAAAATGTCTATTTAGAAAAATTGGCGCGTGCGGAAGGATTCGAACCTCCGACCGCCTGGTTCGTAGCCAGGTACTCTATCCAGCTGAGCTACGCACGCGCAATCTTCTAAAACTCAATGGCGGAGAGGGAGGGATTCGAACCCTCGATAGGGCTATAAACCCTATACTCCCTTAGCAGGGGAGCGCCTTCAGCCACTCGGCCACCTCTCCAAATTGAGGGTCGCAAGTTTACTGAAACAGCACCGTAAGTCAATGCTTTTTTAGCGATAAAATATCGATCGTTATAATTTTAACCAATTCAGTAAACATATTGCCCTAAAAACGCAAAAACTCGACCTAAGCCGAGCTTTTTTTCACACAAAAACATATTAAGCGTCTGAAGCGTCCGGAACGTTTCCATTACCTTTTTCAGCTTGAATGCGCATGTAAATTTCTTCACGATGCACAGATACGTCTTTGGGTGCATTTACCCCTATACGAACTTGATTACCCTTTACACCCAATACAGTAACCGTAACGTTGTCTCCAACCATGAGAGTTTCGCCAACGCGGCGTGTAAGAATTAGCATGTCTTGCTCCTATTAATTTGTCTTTTGTTGCAAACCATATATTGGATTGTCAACGTGGCGCCTATGGGCGCATATTTTACTATTTCTGTCTTTACTAACCACAGCACCAAGGCAAATCGGCACTGCTAAACGCTTATAGTCATACCATACTATAAACCAGTGTGAAATAAGACGAAAAAATCACACATTTATCATTATTTTTATTAACAACATAGCAACACCAAATGGTTTCCTATTTCTGCCGCCTAGTCAATAAGTACAATTACTTGGTCAAGGCCTTAAACAAGGGTTATTGTACTACTTCCTAATATTAATTGCCTACGGTATCGCTTAACCATCCTTCAACCGACGCTAGCGCAGAATCTAAAGCTTCTACCTGTGTTCCACCCGCTTGTGCCATATCGGGTCTACCACCGCCCTTGCCGCCAACTTGCTGCGCTAGGAAACTAACGAGGTTGCCAGCGTGTACTTTACTCGTTAAATCTTTGGTAACGCCGGTAATTAAGTTGACTTTACCATTGGCTTCAAGCCCTAACACAATTACGCCCGATTTTATTTGTACTTTTAAATCGTCCATCATACCTCGTAAAGCTTTAGGCTCACTATCGGTGAGTTTGTTCACTAATAAATTAATGCCATTAACATTTACGGTGTTTTTAACTAAGTCTTTAGACTGCTGGCCAGATAACTGCTGTTTGAACTGAGCCAATTCTTTGTCGCTTTGTTTTAATTGCGCTAGCAGTTGTTGAGTCTTTTTCACCAAACTTGCTTTATCTGACTTAAGCAAGCTAGCGATGGTAAACAAACTGTCGGCATCGGTATGTAAATAATTTAGCGCTGCTTGTCCAGTAATTGCCTCTATACGTCGTACACCAGAAGAGATACCTCCTTCAGACAATATTTTAAATAGTCCAATATCGCCGGTGCGCGTAACGTGGGTACCACCGCATAATTCGGTAGAAAATTCACCCATTTGCACAACTCTAACTTCATCGTCATATTTTTCGCCGAATAATGCCATAGCGCCCGCTTCCTTAGCTTGCTCTAATTCCATCAACGTTGTTGTTAGTGCATGATTAGCGCGAACTTGCTGATTCACACTATTTTCTATCTCAACTAGGGTAGTTGCCGCAATGCCTTCAAAATGCGAGAAGTCGAACCTTAGCTTGTCTGCATCAACCAATGAGCCTTTTTGAGTTACGTGTTCACCTAATATGTTGCGCAACGCGGCATGCAATAAATGAGTAGCGCTGTGATTAAGTTTAATCGCTTCACGTCTTTCTACATTCACAGTAAGCGTTACCGATTCGCCTACTTTTAGGACTGTATCGTCTTCAGCATTAAGCGCTATTCTATGTACAAAAGCGCTGCCAACTTTTTGAGTATCGAGCACATCAACGCTTTTATCTAAAAAACTAAGGCTACCGGTATCACCTATTTGACCGCCCGACTCAGCGTAAAATGGAGTAGAGTCTACAACCACTAGCACAGTCCCTGATGCCGCCTTATCAACAGACACTTGGTCTACCAGCAATGCTACAACTTTAGCGTTTGCGGTAAGCTCAGAGTAACCAGTAAAGTTAGTCGTATGATCAAGCTTAATTATATTGTTATAATCAGCGCTAAATTTACTCGCTGATTGTGCCAGTGCCTTTTGCGCCTGCATGGCCTTTTCAAAGCCCTCTTGGTCTATCGTAAAGTCTTGCTCGCGGGCTACGTCATTTGTTAAATCGGCGGGGAATCCGTACGTATCGTACAGTTTAAAAACTAATTCACCAGGAACCACCTTTGAGCTGAGCTTAGCCAAAGAGTCGTTAAGAATGCCCATGCCGCGCTCTAATGTAGAAGAAAACTGTTCTTCTTCTGCCTTTAGCACTTTTTCAATCATAATTTGTTGCTGCACTAATTCAGGAAATGCATCGGCCATTTGGTTCACAAGCTCAGCCACCAACTTATAAAAGAAAATGTTTTTGGCACCCAGTTTATTACCATGGCGCACTGCACGTCTAATAATTCGACGCAATACGTAGCCTCTTCCTTCATTTGATGGAATAACACCGTCACAAATTAGGAATGAACAAGACCGAATATGATCTGCAATGACACGTAAAGATTTATTTTCCAAATCTTGCGTATCTACAATGGTCGCCGCCGATTTTATCAGCGCTTGAAAAAGGTCAATTTCGTAATTACTATGCACGTTTTGCATAATCGCAGAAATACGCTCTAGCCCCATGCCCGTGTCAATCGATGGTTTTGGAAGCGCTAGCATATCGCCATTGGCTTGGCGGTTGTACTGCATGAATACCAAATTCCAAATTTCAATAAACCTATCGCCATCTTCTTCTGGAGAGCCGGGAGGACCACCCCAAATATGTTCACCGTGATCATAGAATATTTCAGAACAAGGGCCACAAGGTCCCGTATCGCCCATAGACCAAAAATTGTCAGATGTGGCAATTCTGATAATACGCTCTCTAGGAACCCCAATTTGGTTTTCCCAAATATCAAAGGCTTCGTCATCTTCATGGTATACCGTTACAAGAAGCTTATCTTTTGCTAAGCCAAGCTCACCAGTTAAAAAATCCCACGCAAAATGAATAGCGTCTTTTTTAAAGTAGTCACCAAAACTAAAATTTCCAAGCATCTCGAAAAATGTGTGATGGCGTGCTGTATACCCAACATTTTCTAAATCATTGTGTTTGCCACCAGCGCGCACGCAGCGTTGAGACGAAGTAGCACGAGTATAGTTGCGCTGCTCGGTACCTAAAAATACATCTTTGAATTGATTCATGCCAGCATTTGTAAACAATAACGTAGGATCGTCAATGGGCACCAACGATGAAGTAGCTACTTCTTGATGTTGTTTGTCTGCAAAATAATCGAGAAAAGCGCGGCGAATTTGAGCGGTAGAGCGTGTCATTTAAGTTCCTGTTATAGTACCCAAAAGCGCTTTGAAAAAACGCTGTAAAACCGGGCTTTAAAGCTGGTGAACGAGAATCAATATACTAAGTTCGTACTTCATAATTTTCGTGCAGAAATCATGCAAAAATTGTTATAGGACTATAGATTATAATACTAGCTCTTTCTAACAGCCGAATAATATCATTATTGATGATTAAAATTAAGCCTAGCAATCGGCTTTAATTGGGTTTTATGCTGAATTTTATGTCCTTATTCATTTCCCTTTAATCAAAAGCGGCGTTTATTTGCTCTTGTTCAAAACCACGATATTGTAAAAAACGCATCTGCTTTTGCTTATCAGTAAAATCTAACGGTGGAGATTGACCGAAACGTTTAATACGCACCTCAGTAGCCAATTTGTACCAATCGTAGTCCTCATCATAAATATGTTCGTTAACGTGTCCGCCCTCAATATTATGCTGATTAAGGGTTTGGCGTATCACTTGTGGGCCTTTCCCCTTAATAAAAGCGCTGCGCACATAAGCCTCTAAATAGCGTTCATCAGACTGAATTCGCTTATCAATGAAAAATTGCAGTTGTTTTTCACAAAGCTTTTCATTGAAGCCTCTTGCTATTAGTTTCTGAATCAACTCAAACTGACTGTGTTCACGCCTAGACAATAGCCGAGTAATAGTATGATTTATGATCTTTGCTTCGTCTTCTGTCATATTGTTTACATATAATTTTTTTTAATAGAGTTTGTTATTTTACCCATGAATTGGCATTGGACAAGTATTGATAGCATTAATGAATTATCGCAAGCAGAATTTGAGGGCTTAACAGACCCGAATCACTTTACTAGCCCTTTTTTGCAGTTTGCATTTATACAAGCCCTCGAAAAAACGGGCTGTGTGGGCGACAAAACAGGCTGGCTACCTCGCCATTTAGTCATTCGCGATGAAGCTGAAGCGCTTATTGGATTTTTACCCGCTTATATCAAAACGCACTCATACGGTGAATACGTGTTTGACCATAGTTGGGCAAATGCATATGAACAACACGGATTAGCATATTATCCAAAACTGATAATAGCAGTGCCCTTTACGCCTGTTACTGGGCCTCGCATATTACTGGCAAACAACATCAGTCTTGAGCAAGTGGCAACATATATTGCGCAAATAAATGATGAGCTGATGGAATCGTTATTAGTATCATCTGTGCACTTTTTGTTCGCTACTAAGCAGGCATCTAGCGAATTACTTGCCCAAGGGTTTCATCAGCGCCATTCGGTACAATTTAATTGGCATAATAAACAGTACTCACATTTTGATGACTTTATGGCGAGGCTTACTGCTCGGCGTCGTCGGTCTATCAGAAAAGAGCGTACAGGCATCGCAAAACAAGGTGTAGGAGTGAAACGAATAGTCGGCAACGATATTCAAGAACATGATATGGCCTTTTTTTATACTTGTTATCAACAAACTTACTTAAAACGCAGTGGTCACACAGGATATTTAAGGCCTGAGTTTTTTCATGCCTTGTTAAATGATATGCCGAACAACTTATTGTTAGTAGTGGCTGAACAACACGCACTCAAAAACGATGAAGTTGATAATACGGTTGATAGTGCGGTTAATAAGTCTGTTCACGATCCGCTTGATGGCGAACTTCCAGAAAAGAGCAAAAAACAAACACCACATCCCATTGCCGCAGCACTATTCTTATATGACGAAAACGGACTTTACGGGCGTTATTGGGGAGCACATAGCGAAATATCAGGCTTGCACTTTGAAGCTTGCTACTATCAAGGAATTGAGTTTTGCATCGAGCACAATATTTCCCTGTTCAATCCAGGGACACAGGGTGAACATAAAATATTAAGAGGGTTTGCGCCTACGTTATGCTATTCAAACCATAAGATGCAAGAGAACGCATTTGACAGTGCAGTAGCAGACTTTTTACAACGCGAAACGCCTCAGATTATTGACTATGCTGAAAAATCTGCTTCGTTATTACCTTATAAAGAAATAAATACAGAAAAATAAAGTGTTACAAAGTTTGTAAAACATACTTACAGCGCCAGCTAGCCCTTTTATGTAGATTGATAACTCGATATAGTACTGCGCGAAAATATCAGTTTATTATAATTAGAAACAAGCTCGGAAAATCGGATTAAACAAAATCTAAAAATTATCCAGCGACAGCAAGGAAACTTATGAAAAAATCATTTCTAGCACTAGCGATATTTGGCGCTTTAGCCATTAGTGCATGTAACGACAATAACAATCTGTCTGAAGACACAAGTAACGCTGTGTTATCCGACACCATTACAAACCCAGAACTTGGTAGCTTTGGCGTAGACCTAAGCGCACAAAACCTTGACGTCAAACCTGGCGATGACTTCTTTATGTACGCAAGTGGTACATGGTACGACAACTACGTTATGCCTTCTGATAAAACCAGCTACGGCGCATTTGCTGTACTTGCAGAACGCAGTGAAGACCGCGTAAAAGCAATTATAGAAGACCTTGCCGGTAAAACTGATTTAAGTAATGAAGAAAAGCTTATCTCTGATTTTTACAATTCTTATATGGACATAGAAAATATAAACGCGAAAGGAATAACTCCCTTAACACCTATGCTTAAAGATATTGCTGCCATTGACAGCGTGAAGAAACTAACCGAGGTTTTTGGTAACTCGTGGTTAATGAATACCAACTCACCTATTGGTGGTGGTTTAGGCTTTAATCGTAAAGACCCTGATGAATACCAAGTATCTATTGGCGTAGGCGGCTTAGGCTTACCTGATCGCTCATACTACTTAGAAGACAACGAAAGCTTTGCTAATATTTTGAGTGAATATAAAAAGAACATTGTGACCATGTTGATCTTTACAGGAGAGATGACTAGCGAAGAAGACGCACAAGCGGCAGCCGACCAAATTATTGCCCTTGAAACAGCTATTGCACAAGCTCAATGGCCAAGAGAGAAACGTCGTAACCGCGACCTTACACTTAACCAAATAGAACGCACAAACCTAGCGAGTGAGTATCCAGGCTTTGATTGGGATACCTATTTTAGCGCACAAGGTTATAAAGCTGAAAATTTGAATATATCTCAGCCACAACCCGTTAGAGACATAATCGCGATTATCAATGACACGCCCCTAGATGTATGGAAGTTATATTTGACTTACCATTTAGTATCTGGAAATGCAGGCATGTTGTCTGATGAAATATACAATGCAAGCTTTGAGTTTTATGGCAAAGTATTAAGCGGTCAGCAAGAGCCTCGTCCACGCTGGAAGCGCGCAGTTGGCGCGATGGCCGATACTCAGTCACTTGGCTTTGCAATTGGCAAAGTGTTTGTTGAGCGTCACTTTCCCCAAAGCTCAAAGCAGCAAATGGGTGAGCTAGTTAAGAATTTGCGTACCGCTCTAGGCGAGCGCATTACCAATCTTGGTTGGATGGGCGAAGAAACTAAGAAAAACGCGCAGCTTAAATTAGAATCTTTTGTGCCTAAAATTGGCTACCCAGACGAGTGGCAGTCATTTGACGGCCTTACTATGTCGAGTAGCGATTTAGTCGGTAACTCTATGGCCATGAGTACGTTCTTCCGTGAGCAAAGTATTGCGGATGAGCTTAAGCCTACTAATCGTGCAGATTGGTTTATGACGCCTCAGCGAGTAAATGCTTATTACAATTCATCATTTAATGAAATTGTATTTCCAGCGGCTATTTTACAACCGCCTTTCTTTGATCCTAACGCAGATCCTGCTGTTAACTATGGCGCAATTGGTGCCGTAATTGGTCATGAAATGGGCCATGGTTTTGACGACCAAGGTTCTAAGTCTGACGCTATGGGTGTACAGCGTAATTGGTGGACCGACGAAGACAGAGCGGCTTTTGAAGGAAAAACTGAAAAACTGATTGCTCAGTACAGTGCGTATGAAGCCCTTGAGGGACAATTTGTAAATGGCGCCAACAGCCTAGGTGAAAACATTGGCGATGTAGGCGGATTGGCTATGGCCTATCATGCATATAAGCTGAGTCTTGATGGCAAAGAAGCACCGATTATAGATGGCTTTACAGGCGATCAACGTTTCTTCTTAGCGTGGGCACAAGTATGGCGTGTTAAGTACACTGAAGAGTCGTTACTCAACAGACTTAAAGGTGGCACTCATGCACCGGGTCGCTTTAGAACTCTAGCACCACGTAACCATGATGCTTGGTATAAAGCGTTTGATGTGCAACCTGGAGATGCTCTGTATTTAGCACCAGAGGATCGCGTTCGCATTTGGTAGCATAATTTGTAGTATCTGCATAACAAAAAGCCAAAACGTTTATTTCGTTTTGGCTTTTTTAGTATTAGCTTTATATATTAGTAAAATAAAAACTTACCTTTCAATACCGAGTGACTTTGTATCTGCTTAATACGACAGTATTTTTCAAACGACGAGACTATTTTTTAGCTTCACAATTGGCATGTAAATAGCATTACTATTAAAATATATGTAAAGATATTTGAAAGTGTTAGCGGTGAAAAGTAGAAACCACTTACTATATTTATTCGTAAAACCGCAAAAGGGTACCGCATGGGAGACGAAAGGACAACAACGCTGAAAAGCTTACTTAATGAGGCTCGGATAGAGGAACAAAGAAACAATCCTCAAAAAGCTATCACGTTATACACAAAGGCAGTAAATATTGACCCTACATGTGAAACCGCTGTTGCGAGTATATGTAATATTTTTTTGGCTAATCAGGAACATGAGAAAGCTATTAACGCACTAAAGTACTTATTAGGCTGCACCAACAAAGCTTATTATGTACATTTTAATTTGGGTAGTAGTTATCAATCTTTGGGGCAATTTACTGAAGCAGAAAAGTCATACGCAGCCGCTTTGATTGACAAACCTGATTTTCCACCTGTATTTCCCGCATATACGGCTTTACTAATAAAGCAGCAAAAAATGCCTGAAGCAGAAAAGCTGATTACTAAAAGCCTTTTACAATTGCCTTACCTAGGAGAAATACATTGGGCTAAAGCAAGGCTTGAAGTTTGCAAAAAGAACTATGAACAGGCAAATGTAAGTTTCGTTAAAGCCATAAATATTGGTATTGCCGAAGAATCAAAATATAAATTTTATGCTGAGTTTGCGAGCGCTAAAGATAAACATAAAGACTTTGATGAAGCGATTGCTTTACATACTAAAGCACAATTACTGGCCCAGAAAAAATTCGAAAAAATTAAATTATCAACAAGCTTTACTGATAAAACCATGAAAAAAGCACTAAGCGGAATAGAATATAATTATCAAAACTGGTCCTCTGCTGTTGTAGACCATTTGCAAGACCCAATATTTGTCGTTGGCTTCCCTCGTTCTGGCACAACATTATTAGAACAAATACTCTTTGCACATCCTAATTTAATCGCTACTGACGAACTAGACTCACTAAGAGATACATCCAGAACCCTTTCACAAATAGTAGGTCGTGAAATTGCCTATACCCAAGGTTGGAAAGATTTATCTGAGTCAGATATTGCTAAGTGTAGAGAACATTACTTTGCATCTATGAGCAATCTTATTCCTAACTACGATGCCAATCAGCGCATTGTTGATAAAAACCCGATGTCTATAGTACATCTGCATGCTGCGCTTCGCTTTTTCCCAAAATCACCCATTGTAGTAATGATTAGAGATCCTCGTGACGTTTGTCTAAGTTGTTTTTTTCAATCATTTGAACATAACGTAACGACAAAGAACTTTTATAATTTGAAGTCAACGTTTAAGTACTATGCAAGAGTGATGAAATGTTATCGGGAACTTAAGCAAACATTACCATTGAACATTCTTGAAATAAAATATGAAGACATGTGTGCAGATTTTGAAAGTCATGCGCATAAGCTGATTAGTCATGTTGGTGAAACGTGGGATGAGAAAGTATTAAATTTTCATAGCAAAGAAAATGCGAGATTTATATCTACGCCTAGTTTTTCAGAGGTATTCAAACCCGTTAATAAGGGTGCTGTCGGAAAATGGAAGGACTATGAAAAGCAATTAGCCTCTTACTTGCCCATTATTGAGCCTTACCTTGAAGCGTTTGGCTATAAATAAAGTAGCCTTAGAATAGAAGCCAGTGGAAAAAAACAAAAAGCCAACTTTTACAAGCTGGCTTTTTTTTGACGTCTTTGCAAACGCATTTAAACGTTTAAATGCGAAAATTAGTAGTTTACGATTAAACTAAACGTACCTACATAATCTCCATCAGCGTAAGTTGCTGTAGCAGCTGCATTCGTATTAAGAATGCCACCTAGGCTAAACCCAACTTCGCCTGCAGCATCTGTAGTCAAATCAGTAGTGGCTGGAACAAGTAACTGCCCGTCATTCGCTCCACCAACTATGTAAGTAGTTGTTGGGTCAAAGTTTACAATAAACGATGGTGTTGCAGGAGGTGCAGCTGCATTCGCCAATGTTACTGTATCTGCACTAGGAAACGTAATTGTCAAAGGGGTAAATGGTGCTGCACCCGCTATGGCGTATACGCCTGGCGCACCCTGTGCTAGGATGTTACCGTCTGCTTCAGCTGCTACTAATGCTTCAAGCGTCATCGGGTTAGTATTACCTGGAATAGTCACGACAACTTCACCAGTAGAGGCCGTAATGTCTGTAAAGACACGTAGACTACCAAAATCAATACCAGATGTTTCAGTGATTGTGAAAGCATTGCTTACATTTACAGTAGCGTTGCCAGTAACCGTCTCTTGTGCAACAGCTGCAGAGCTAAGTAAAACTGCAGAAGTTGCTACCAAAGCGGTGTTTAAATAATTGCGTTTGAACATGGATAAATCTCCGTTTGCTAAATTAACTTAGACACAGTAAAACACTAATTTGTTAATACTCTGTCACACAGAAACAAGCTTTATTTCTGTATCTAAGGCACTTTTGATTGCCTGCAAAAGAACTATCGGCAATTCACATATTTCTTTAAGCTTTATTTCTGTTTATTTTAAAAGTAAGGTAACTTTTTTAAGCAAACTTATTTTTAAAGCGTTATTTTATGTTCCGCTAGCAACTTACCTGAATACTCATGAGCCCCCGTAAACCGTGTAATCAGTTCGCCTGGTTCGGCAGGAATATCGGAAATAGTGGTTAATGCAAATCGTCTCGCTGGTTGTTCATGAAAAAAGTTAACACCATTTAATCGCGCCACTTCTTTTTCAGAACCATCTTTAGCTTTAAAATAACTCACTACATTTCCGATAAACCCTGTTTTAGTATTTTTCTTCATATATACAAAAATGGTTTTTTTACTAGAGTTGGGTTTATTAGCAACTCTAACTTGTTCGATATTAGGAAAGCCGTCAAATTGTCCTTGCCGTATTAATATAGGAATTGTGTAGCTTAGTAAAACGTTAAGCTTCATTGAAATCCCTTCACCCACTGGATTATCAACGGATGAGTCTGCTGGCAATGCCACAAACTTCAAATGGGATCTGTACTCACCGTCCTTGAAATCGTTTGGTTTGCGCAGCAATAGCTTAATAACTTGTCGTTCACCTCCTTGTAACCGGACTTGCTTGGGAGAAAAACGCAAATAATCGCTCGCTTTATTGAAATCTGAGGGCACGCCTTGTAAATACTCACCATTTTCAGTTAACGTTTGTTCAACCCATTCAACTCTGTATGTTCGAGTTGTTGTGCCACTGTTAATTAAAGTCACTTGGTGAGTTCGATCTCTGTCGGTAAACGCTATTCTTGTAGGCGCAATGAGTAAATCTGCTGTTGCATATTTACTCCACCCAAATGATATGAATATAAGCACTATGATGACTATTTGACGCATAAAAACCTCTGTATTATTGAATAATGGATTGACTTAAAAATTGATAGTCACTTGAAGACTTGCTGTATATGTAGCATCTACAAAGCCATTGTTACCAGAGCCTGAAGTTTGTATGCTTCCGCCTAAATATATAACGGCGGTGCCGTCAGACTCCGTTCTAATGGTCGCTGGCGCAGATAAAGATGCTAATGTGGGATATTCTGGTGACACCTGCCCTGGATTCATAACTGCGCCCAAAATTTGGGTCGTGATACTGAGTTCAACATTGCCTGCAAACCCCGTCACTAAGTATTCTCCAGGTGAGCCGGGTCTAATAATTCGAATTGCATTACTAAAGCTAAGATTGCCCAAATAATCCATAGATAGTGTTGAGACAGCGTTGTTACTTATTATCGCGATTTCACCAAAGTCGATTGGCGTGATTTGGACAATGTCAGCCTTGGCCTGGGTGACCCAAAAAAGAGAACTACAGGCAAACATAAATATTACCAAGCGCGACTTAAGCGCATGAGTTTGAGTGTTAGTACAAGTATACGTTAGTGTCATCGTTTTAAAGTGTCCGGCCACTAAACTTAGCTAGGCCACAATACTGTCCTTTTGTTTTCAATTTCGAACATATCGACAATGCGTACTCACGATCTACATAAGGACCAAACCGCAAACTGTAATAGGATTCTCCTTTTACTGACACACTTTCGATTTTTGCCGTTGTTTCGCACAATTCATTAGGAAATTTACTCATGAGAGAATCTGCAGCCCCTGACAGACTATTTTGATTCTTTACTGAAATTAAGTGGATACCCACCCCATCAGCGCTGGTATTTGTAACGGCATTGTGTGCACACTGCATTCCCAAGTTTGTATTTTCACCAAGCTTATCTGGGCCTATAGACGGCTTTGACAAAACGGGCGAACTAAACTTATCGCCTGCGTCACTTTTTATGCTCTGAGAAGCCAGGTTTTGATTTGTGCTGTCTGCGGTATTTGCAAATTTATTATCTTGCACTCCTAAATCGGAAATAATGGGCTTGGCCTTACCGGCAATAGGCAAAGCTTGTGCATTTGTATCAGCTACAAGCATAGGTTCTTTGTTTTCCGCCCAACGGGTAATTTCTGGCGATGTATAGTCATTGGCGGCAGTAACGCTGGAAGAGCCTTGGCTTGAATATTCGTTTAATGCAAAAGTCTCAGAGGATAAAGAGTTGAGAGCATCAGCATTTTTAAGTTCACTCATTAAATAACTAAGTTCAGCATCTAATTCAATCACGCGGTTAACGTTTTTGACCATATCTGCCCGCTCAACAATTAATTGATCAATCCGCTTTGTATTATCTAACACTTGCTGGCGAGCAATTAACTCGAGCATTGGAGAATCAGCCGGCTTTATTTGAGATGATTGAGAATTAATCGCCTCTAACTGAGTTAATTGAGAACTAACAGGGTTATCGCTATCAGTTAAAATATAATGGCCATCTTCCAGTAAAGTGCACCCTGAAAGCATTACAGCTAAAAAAATTCCTGTTGCAATACGTTTTAAAATCATAGCTTTTCTCCAAGGATGATTGTGTTCTACTACTTGTAAAAAATTAGTCTTATAGATGACTGATAATTTCTTACAAATATTTGACAGTACCCCCTCGAATTAGCAAGTTACATGCCAATGAAAAGCTCTACTCCCTAATTTCAATTTTTTCCGTAACTGAACATGTGATATTCCGAGTCATTAGGTCGTTGCAAAAATCATAAGCCAAGTTCCTACTTGTTGACGTAAGTAGCACAAAAGTACGCTTACCTGATTTTTTATCGACCATAAAGGTAATAGGCTTGTTATTGTTAATTGTTAGCAATTTTTGTTTTTTTAATTGCCAATAAAGCGCCATTGCTCTTTTATTTGGAAAGTTACCATGCTTAACCAAATACACCTTTTCAGTGACTTTCTTATTGGCAATAATGTCAAAACCGTTTATTACGTCTCCTTGTGGAGTAAATGTAATTTCTTCAGATATTGTTGGCTCTAGAAGATGTTTATCTAAAGATTCCGGTAATATTCTGATGTGATATTTTCCTGGCAAAACATGGGTAAACAAATAAAACCCATCGAACTCAGCCCTAGTAGTATCCGTAAGTCGATTTAAATGATTGTACAAACCGATTTTAATATTGTTGCCCACTAAGGTACCTTTTTCAGCAGACGTCGTGTAAATAGTGCCGTCTAACTCACTACTAATCGCAACGGGAAAGTCTATTTGGTCAACAAAGCCGGGCCTTGGTGTGACTGAAATTCCATCTAAGTAAGGCGTTAAATAAGGGTCATCTAAAGAGTTTTTATCAATCACAATGTCGGTCATTTTATGTGCAGATAAAGATAACAATGACGCCATTCCATTGTCATCGGTAATACCTAGGCCTCTACTTTGGAGAGAGAAAACTTTTACTTTTTCCAGTAGTTTTTCGCCAATGTCATATGCATAATTACCGTTTTCATCAACAAATACTCTAACCAGTAAACTTCCGGTATTTGTAAGAGAGCGGTTACTAGACAAATAGCTGCCATAATAAGGCGTTCCGCTAAAGTTAAATCTAGCATACAAACCAAATTCCGTTCCGAACAACGAAGACTCTGAAATATCCGCCGATAAACTAAATCTATCTTTTTTCCAATCTATACTCAAATCGACTCTATCACTGTCGTCAATCAATGATTTAGAATATTCAAATTTCGTTTTTATGTTGGATGACACCAACCATGTAAGGCTGCTAAACAGGTTGGACAATTCTACTTTATCCTCGACTTCGTCATTTTTAAAGCCTAATTGCAACTTAGCAAACACCGTCTTAAAATTCTGTTGATACCCTAAATTTCCGAATATTAAACTCTCCTTAATCATGGTTCTATACTGATACTCAGCCCCACCATAAAAATAGGCCTTTCCAACATTAACACCTAAATTAGTAGAAGCCTCATATGTATCTTGTAAGGGAGTGTCAGTAAATTGTAATTCTGTTTGATGGCGAATACCTATGGAATCCATCTTCAGGATCTGCCCCGTGGAAAGAAGGGAAATAACACTGCTTGAAGACTTTTCCTGATTTTCGCTATTCGTTGTTCTGCGTGAATTTAAGTTTAATCTAATAGATTGGTCATTTATTTTTGTTCTTGCATTCACGCCAAGGATATAATCTTTATTATCATTAATTGAAGCATCGGCATTTAGCAGTAAACTCTCTGTTAATTGTGTATTAAACCCTAGAGCAAAAATACTTTGATCATTGCTGCTTCCTATAATGTTTTGATGTCCAAATTTAAACCTAGAGTCGTCACCCACTTTAAAACTATATTCACCAGAAAAGTTATAACCTTGATCCTCATCAGCCAGCCCCACTGAATTATTTTTTAGCAGTGTTTTGCCTATTTCATTTACCGACATAGAATAGGCAAAGTTTTGAGTATTTAATTTTTCCGTAGTTAAAGACCTATTAACAGTCTCTCGCTTAATTTGTCCTTGGGGTCCATAAAATACTATTTCAAAGGTGTTTTCGCCTATGAGCAATGGCACATCGTTAAATTCATATCTGCCATTGTCGATATCAAATAATTGTTCAATTAATACTTCACCGCGATACAATTCGACATCCCATCCGGGCAATACATCGCCCGAGATGTTAGTAAATTCGTTGTTAATAGCGCTACCAAATTGCGAGTTACCAAAAGTAAGTCCTCTAGATAATTGGTTAGTACCCAAACTTCCAACCCTCGTTGGCGTAATATCACCAAGTGAATATGAAGTGATGTTAACGGGGTTGAAAACAGACCAGCCTTCTGGTGAGTACTTGGAAACAGATAAACGCGAAGTAGTTACTAATTCTTTATCATTTCCATTCAAATACAACTTTACATTGTGCTTGAAAATCTCTCTGGCACCCAACAAAGTGTAATTTCCACTAGTGCCTCTATCGTTTGTACTAATATTTGCTTGAAAATCTATTGCTTGAGCTGATAGCAAAGAATAGCCTCTATCAAGAAATGGCGCTGAAGATTCAGACGAACCATTACTTTTAAACAATTTTCTATTTTGACGTTTAGTTTTTTCTTGTATTGGCAGCTCTTCAGTAGGTGCTAGCATTATAATTTGTTCAATATAGTCTATGCTAGGGTTTAACTTAAACCACTTGGCAATTTCTCGCATTTCTATATAAAGCTCATTATTTTGGATAGAGTAGTATTCGGGCGTAAGTTCAAATGAGGCGTCGGCTAATGTTATATGAAGATTATTGTCTGTGTCGCGGTTGGTAAGTGAGAATACTTTTTCTTCTGAAATATACCATCCATCATATTGAAGACTACTAGTGCTTTCTATTGGAAAATCGAGGGCCTCTATAAGCTCATCAAAGTTTACCTTCACACCATATTTAGAGTTTTCTACGACCATTTGTGTAAGTCGCCAATTGTCGACTTGCAAAGACATAATTAATTCTTCACCTATCTCAAAGCGTTCTTTACCGGTCAAATTAAAGCTGCCCCGATTTTGATCGGTATTACTTTCTTGGCTTAAAGCATTAGCTGCTAAACCTGAAAAAATAAATAGCGAAATCCAGAGCAGAGCATTCCGGTGAAAACTTACCATTAACCAGACAGACCTTTTTATATAAGAGATATGTCTGCTCTAGCAAATAATGCGCCAAAACCTAAGTATATTGCTTTTAACCTAATCGTTTAGATTATTGGCCAGACAGTTAGGAATGCCAATGATTAAACGGTTAACCTACTAACCCCGACTACATAGCGGCGGCAACAGCGCAACATATAACCCCGGCAACATTTGGCCCCATGGCATGCATTAGCATTACAATGCCCTCATGGCTAAATTTTCTCATGACCTTAGCTTTTGAAACAAAAGCTTTTGCCTCTATTGAGAATGTGACAACACCTAACGCCAAAATCCCGCGATTACCTACCGTCAAAAAAGCTTTAGATGACACGTTAGCACCTGAGGATCACGTATGAATTTGATAGCAAAACCGCAATATGTGAATAAAATTAAAGCTTATGCCATACCAGCAATAAATTGTTCGCTGGCATAGTCACAACTTCAGACAGCCTTAATGAAGGCGCCCAAACCTTTAGCTCTTCTATACCTTTGTAACCGCCGTAGCCAATATCTATCAAATGATGATGGAAGTCGACATTACTCTTACTGCTAAATTCACCGTCAATCGTAAACGGGCCATATTGACAAAAAACACCCCTGCTTGGGAGTTTTTCAGCTACTTTTTGCAGCATAGATTGCACTTGATGTGTCAGCATAATATGCGCGGTATTTGCCGTAAAGACAGCATCGAAATCTTCATCAGGCAAACAGTCGTGTGGAAAACGTAAAGCAACTGGCCTATGTAAATTTGTACTAGGAAAATCGTCTATCCACGCATTTATGCCATCATGATATTCAAGTTGGTCTGCACAATACCATTCAAGATGCGGTAAATTTGCGGCTAAATGCACCGCATGCTGACCATTGCCAGAACCAATTTCCAAGACCTTACTGACCTCAGAAAAATGTTTTAATAGTTCTGCTAAAATAAAGCCTTTATTATTTTCACATGGTTGACTAAATGGTTTGCCTTGCAATATTGATCTCCTCTAGAAGTGTCCTTTGACTCAATCGCCAGTCAACAAATTTAAGTCATACGGCGTTGTTTGATATACATAATAATTTAACCAATTAGTAAACAACAAATTCCCATGAGACTTCCATCGGATCATAATGGCTTGCTGTGGATCATCATTTTGGTAGTAATTAAATGGCACTCGCGGTGATAAGCCCGCTTTATCATCTCGCGTAAACTCTTGATCTAGGGTGGCAGGATCATATTCAGGATGACCCGTTACAAACACCATACGCTTGTCTTGCGTAGCCGCCGCATACACGCCTGCTTGGTCAGATTCAGCGAGCACTTCAAGGCCATTAATATGTCTGTATGTATTCGGGTCAATTTGCGCAACTCGAGAATGTGGAGCCCAAAATTCCGGATCAAACCCACGTACAAGTTCATTTTTTTCATCGAGTACTGTGTGGCTAAACACGCCGGATAATTTGCTCTTAAGTAAGGTTTTCTCTGCGTCGAAAAAGTGATACATCGCTGCATGCGCAGCCCAACATAAATAAAATGTTGACTGAACATTATGTTTTGCCCAATCCATCAACTCGCACATTTGCGGCCAATAATAAACATCTTCATAGTCTACATTCCCCAATGGTGCGCCCGTAACAATGAGGCCATCATATTTCTTATTTTTCACTTCACTAAATAAATGATAAAACGCCTGCATATGAGAAATGGGCGTGTTTTTGGGTGCTGTTTCGTCAATTCGTATCAAGTCGATGTTTATTTGTAGCGGAGTATTTGACAATAAACGCAATATTTGTAGCTCGGTTGCTATTTTATTTGGCATTAAATTCAATATACCAATTTGCATTGGACGAATATTCTGGCTAGTTGCACGCGCATCATTCATAGCAAATATATTCTCATTCAGTAATTCTTCAAGAGCGGGTAATTCAGCGGGTAATTTGATTGGCATATAGCATTAACTCTTTTAGCGACTAACCGGCCATAATCGTCGACGCAATAAGATTAGGCGTGCAAACAACAAATAGGTATTACTATTGTGGCGATTACAAAAGAAAAGTCAACTGATTTACGTCTAGACGTCTAAACGTTTACTTGAAGAAGCTGATAGATACTGACAAACCTTATAAATTTGAAGACTTTTTATGGCGTTGTAAACCTACCAAAACCTCTACTTCTGCCCTTGGTAACTGACTTGCCTCCATAATATCCTCTATACTCACCCCTTCTTTCACTAGTTGGTGGGCACGACTATACATCTTCAATTCAGGGTCTTCTTGCTGCAGTAACTGGGTTTGATTTTCAAGCGCGAGTACGCGTTTTGATAAATCTTCACTTCGCGCAGTCATCTTTATTGATGCCTTGTCGCTTATATTGGCAATCTCGTCAACAAGATCGGCTTTTATTATCAGACTAGCTTGTTCAGCTACTCGTTGAGTAAGTGAAGATGCCGAACGCTCGGTGTTTTTTTCACTGTATTGTTCGCTGTTTATTGCTGAGCTTTTTTCAGAACCGCCCAGCAACTCTGAGAGCGTGTTTGCCTGGCTTTGATTTAATTTATACAAATCATTGATCAATTTAATAGCCTGACTCAAACGAGTATTAACCTTGCGAGCATAAACCCACAGTATAATAATAAACATGCATAAAACGATAAAGAATATAAAAAGCATATTGATCGTCAAAAAAGCTGCCATGAAAATCCTGGTCTGTCCGCTTAAAAATTTTAATCACTATATATAGCAAAGTAACATATAGCAAAAAAAGCGTTAAAACCCCACGTATGTTTCTAATTCAAGGCTAGTTAGAGGGAATCAAAACGTTGTTAGCTTTATTGTAAATTCAGCAGGATATATAACGGTAGGAAACCTTCGTTGATAAACTTGGTTATGGTAAAAGTGCATATAGGTAGAAGGAATTTATAAAAAAGGTATTTATAAAGAATGAAGGCAAATTGGCTTTGCCTTAACAAATGCTTAAATGTAGGTTTATAGACCTACATTGCCATTGCATCGTCCCATTCTTCGTCGCTAAGCAACTTGTTTAAATCAACCAGAATAAGGAGTTCATCGCCACGATTACTGACGCCTTGGATAAACTTAGTACTTTCTTCTGTGCCCACATTTGGCGCGCTATCAATTTCTGATGAACGTAAATAAACAACCTCCGCAACACTGTCGACCAAAATGCCAACTACGTGTTCGTCTGATTCAATAATCACAATACGTGAACTATCCGTAATTTCTGAAGGGGGCAAGCCAAAACGAGCGCGTGTATCGATAACCGTTACCACATTTCCACGCAAATTAATGATGCCCATAACATAATCAGGCGCTCCAGGTACTGGGGCTATCTCGGTATACCGTAATACTTCTTGAACCTGCATGACATTAATACCATAGGTTTCTTCATCTAATCGATAAGTTACCCATTGAAGAACCTCGTCATTTGGGTCTGATGCTGTTGCTGTGGCTCTTTGCTGTGACATTCGCTTTGCTCCGCTATATCTTTATCATTTAAAACAGAAGTGATTACACTCTTGTTTATATTATTTATGCACTAATGCCTATACATTTAGTTAAGCACATCTTGTACCATTTGTGCGCCATCTATTAGCGCACACATCCTTTCTTTGAGTAAGCCTGATAACCATGGTCGATTAGTTGTATTGTCTCGCCATTTAATATCGTCTTTGCACACTTCAACTGTTGTACTAATACTGTTGCAACAAAGTACATAGGGTGTTTTTCCAAGTTGAACTGCATATTTATACTCGCTATTTTGCTTGGTAGCGGCATACTTTTTTGGCACCAACCAAGCTGATGCATCGATACACGTAAACTTGTCATTGCCTTTAATAAATATCCCCATGCACCAACTAGGCTGCTTCGCGATAGATGATATTTGGGTTAGCTGATGAATGCCGCCTAATTCAACTAAAGGTATCGCAATCGTCACATTGGCAATATCACATAAAAGCACCTGAAACCGATTAGGTAAACTGTCTTTAAGCGATATCGCTAAATGTCGCGTTTGACCATTATTATTGCTCTGCGTGTTATAAGTGTCGGCATTTACGCGGTTTTCTTTATCAACTGTTGCGTTTTTTTCATTATTATTAACACTACTATTCAAAATCTCCGCACTCGCGAGATGTATGTCAACTACATCCGCAGGATGAAAATGAATTACAGGCGTCGGCAGTTTTGTCTTAATTGGCTCGGATGCTGACGCTTGCGCTGATATATTCATTGGCTCGAGGTCAGAGTCTGTCAATAAATTGGCAACAGAGTTAGCCTTTGCTAACAGGCGCTCTGCTTGACTAACCTTCTCTTGCATAGAGTCATCAGGAGGCACATACCCTGCACTATTCGGTTCAGGTAGCGGTGTTGTTTGAGGTGAAATCAGATCATTAAAATAATGCTGCAAGGCCTTATTTGCAGGAGATTCAGAAGATTTGGGGACATTAGCCATGTTTTAATAGTTCCCCAGCAAGTTTTTCATAAGCAAAGCTGCCCTTAGCGTTGGGCGCCACCCTATTGATTGGTAAGCCTTGCGCGCTGGCATCTCTAAATTTAGTGTCAACGGGAATATAGCCTCGCCATAATTGTTCTTTGTATGTCTCTCTCATTTTTGCATATGCGCTTATACAGGCGTTTACTCGCCGGTCAAATAAAGTGGGAACGATCACCGACACCAAATCGGGCGACAAACTACTTTTCATTTGCTCAATGGTACGTAGCATTTTATTTAAGCCGTGCAGTCCAAGATGCTCTGTTTGCGTAGGAAGCACGATGGTAGTTGCGGCGACCATGGCGTTAACCATCAATATACCTAGTACAGGTTGGCAATCAATCACTATGTAGTCGTAATGGTGATTGAGTTTTTGTTCAGTGTCTTTTGATTGCAAACAGGCAACAATTTTCTTAACAATTAGTCCTCTACCTGATTGCTCAGGCAAGGCTCTATCAAGAGTGGCTAAGGCCATATGGGCGGGTAACAAATCGATACCGTCTATTGAGGTTTTTTGCACAGCTTCGTGAATAAGCTTAGTCAGCATATGAGGGTGTTGACTAGCAACAAATAAATCATAAGCGCTTAAGGTAAGTTTTTCACTATCAAAGCCTAAGTAATGAGTCAAAGAGGCATGGGGATCAAGGTCAATTAAAAGTACTTTATAAGCCATTGCACTAAGGCTACCAGCAAGTGATATGGCGGTTGTTGTTTTACCTACACCACCTTTTTGATTCACTACTGTCCAAACTTTCATGCAATAGATTCTCTAGTACCATTATGAGATGAACAAGCGTTGCAATCTTATTGAACGTAACGCTTCAGTAAACTAGCAACATCTAAAATTAGCGCAATGCCGCCATCGGACGTAATAGTGGCACCGGCCATTCCCGGCGTACCTTGTAGCAAGGCATCAAGCGGCTTAATAACGACTTCTTCTTGGCCTATCAATGAATCAACCACTAAACCTATTTGTTGAGTACCAATTTGCACCACTACAACATGTCCATGAGCTCTGTCTTCGCTTGGTTTATGCGGATTCAACCAATCATTCAAATAAAACAGCGGAATAGCTTTTGAGCGCACTAGCATGGTCAACTGATTATCAACCGTGTTGGTTTTATTAATATCCATATTAATAATCTCATTTACCGAACCCAGAGGAAGTGCGAAGGTTTGTTGACCTACGACTATCATAAGTGTGGGTAAAATCGCTAAGGTGAGCGGTACTTTGATTTCTAGAGTAGTACCTTTACCCATTGCTGAGTTAATATTTACCGTGCCGTTTAGTTGGTTAATTTTGGTTTTCACCACATCCATGCCCACACCACGGCCTGAAACTTCACTGATTTCAGTTTTGGTTGAGAAGCCTGGCGCAAATATAAGGCTAAATGCTTCAACGTCAGACATCCGCGCTGCTGAGTCTGCGTCTAATACACCGCGGCTTATCGCAATCTCTTTTAGTTTTTCAGCGTCCATGCCTTTACCATCATCAAAAATGGTCAATAAAATATGGTCGCCTTCTTGTGATGCGGCTAGTTTTACCGTACCCATGCGAGGTTTGCCAGCGGCTTCACGGTCGTCTGGCATTTCAATACCATGGTCGACCGAGTTTCTAACTAAATGCACCAATGGATCGGCTAGAGCCTCTACCAAGTTTTTATCTAGGTCAGTTTCTTCACCTTCCAGTACCAAAGAAATTTCTTTATTCAGGGTACGCGCTAGGTCGCGTACAACACGTGGGAAGCGTCCAAATACTTTCTTAATCGGTTGCATGCGGGTTTTCATCACCGCGCCTTGCAAGTCACCTGTTACGACATCAAGGTTGGCGATTGCTTTTGACATGCTTTCATCGGCAAGATTTGTACCTAAGCTTATCAAACGATTTCTTACCAGTACCAGCTCACCTACCATGTTCATTATTTGATCTAATCTTTTAGTATCAACACGGACGGTCGTTTCAGCCTGTGGTGGGGCCGATTTAGCGTCAGCCTTTTTGGCACCAACAGGAGCTTTTGAGGCACTTGACGCTTTAGCAACCGGTGTTGGTTTAGTTGGTGCGGCTTTTGATACCTTTGATGCCTTATCTGCAGGTGCTTTTGCTTTCTCGTCATTACTGTTTTCAGCTGATTTTTTAGCTGATGATTTGGTGTTTTTCGATTGGGTGTTGCTAGGCGCTGCTGGTTCGACAATTGCTGGCGCTTGGCCTTTACCATGTAAATTATCTAGTAAGGCTTCAAATTCATCATCACTAATTTCGTCATCATCGGCCTTGCTGACTGCTGATGCTGCTGAACTTAACGCTGGTGCGTTTGGCGGTGCAGAAGTGTCAGTTTTAAAGCTACCCTGCCCGTGTAACTCATCTAATAGGGCTTCGAATTCGTCATCGCTAATATCATTGCTAGCGTTTACTGCGGCTGCTTTGGGCGCTGCTTTGGGCGCTTCTTTTGTCGCTTTGTCGGACTCATCACTTTTGGCAGTTGGACCGCCAGTGCCATGAAGTTCATCCAATAAAGCTTCAAATTCGTCTTCACTTATTTCATTTATGCTTGCATCAGAAGCACTTTTAGAAGATGTTTGGGAAGGCTCATCTTCACTTAATAATTCGGAGGCATTTTCACTAGGGCTTGCACTAGCATCACCTGATGCATCCTCAAATACTACTTCACCGTCGTATTCAGGAGTACTAAGTTTGTGTAAAACGTCGATTAAACTCGCCGGTGCAGCCACTAAAGGCTCGCGGGATTTAACGTTCTCGAACATTTCAACCACAACGTCTGTGGCTTGTAATATTACATCCATTAATTCTGGTGTGAGCGTGCGCTGACCGTTACGCATTACATCGAATACGTTTTCGGCACCGTGACATATTTCAACTAGTTCAGTTAAGGCTAAAAATCCTGCTCCACCTTTAACAGTGTGGTAACCACGAAAAATTGCATTTAGCAACTCCGCGTCTTCAGGATTGTTTTCTAACTCAACAAGTTGTTCTTGGAGTAGTTCAAGTATTTCCCCGGCTTCCACCAAGAAATCTTGCATTATTTCCTCGTCAACTTCAAACGACATTCGTCTGCTCCCTTAAAACCCTAAGCTTGACAACAAATCATCAACGTCGTTCTGGTCATTAACCACATCGTCGCGTTTTGCTGAATCAATAATTGGCCCTTCGGCTTTTACGTTGTCGCCAGATTTAGCGACTGTTTGAGATTTATCTTTTTGCGGAACTTGGTCGCCAAAACTGGCAAGCATGCTCACTAAATGATCTTCAACCTCTTTAACTAGCTCTATAACACGGCGGATAATCTGGCCGGTTAAGTCCTGATAGCCCTGAGCTATAAGTACTTCAGTTAACATTTTGTTAAGTTCTTTTGAATCACCAGCAGCATCGTTCAACAATATATCAAGGTCTATACACAAGTCTTTAAATTCGCCCAATTCAAGTTGACGACTCATTAACTTTTTCCATTCCGGCATAATACTCGCTAAACGTTCGTTTAATTGCTCTGCAATTGGCATGCTTCGCTCTACCGCATCCATCGTAGAATTAGCGGCTTTCTCAGTCTCTTCAATCACATATTCGAGACGCGATCTCGCATCTGGCATATCGGTGTTGGTTAAGCCGGTAAGCCGGTAATCTAGCTGGAATGAAGAAAGAGAATCATGCAGTTGGCGTGTTAGCTTACCAACTTCTGAAAAAAGCTCATCAGACTCTTCTAACATTATGGTATGAATAACATGGTTTGCGGATTCTACATCGTCAGCTTCTAAATGCTGCACTAATAGCTTTGCCTGATCTAAGGAGATAAGTGCTTGTTCTTGCGACATAATGGTCACCTACAAAGTGGATTTACCCCAAACGCTGGAAAATCTTTTCAAGTTTTGCTTTAAGCGTTGCTGCAGTAAACGGTTTCACTACGTAACCATTTACACCCGCTTGGGCCGCTGCCACTATCTGCTCTTTCTTAGCTTCCGCTGTTACCATTAATACCGGCAAATGCTTTAATTTGTCGTCGGCACGAATAGCGCGTAACAAATCAATACCCTGCATACCAGGCATATTCCAATCTGTTACTACGAAGTCAAAATCGCTCTGGTTGAGCATAGGCAAGGCAGTGTTACCATCGTCAGCCTCTTGAATGTTGGTAAAACCTAAGTCTTTCAACAAATTTTTTATAATCCGACGCATAGTTGAAAAATCATCAACTACTAGGATTTTCATATTTTTATCCAAAACTACCTCCGAAGTGGCTGCAAACTACTATAAAATATATTTTATTGCTCAATACGCCAAGATTGCATTTTTGATTTCAATTTAATCATGGCTTGTGAATGAATTTGACTCACTCTTGATTCACTAACTTCAAGAACTTCACCAATCTCACGCAGGTTTAATTCTTCGTCATAATACAGCGACAGAACGATAGCTTCACGTTCTGGCAGGGTCGTTATCGCTTTGGCTAGCGCCTTTTGAAACGAGCCTTGCACCATGTCTTCAAAAGGTTTATCGGCACCTTTCGATTCTTCGGTAGTTAAAACATCTTCGCTCACACCTAAATCTTCAATTCCGACTAATTTCCCGGCATTAACTTCGCCCAACATCTGGTGATAAGTTTTTAGCGAAACCTCTAATACCTTAGCTACTTCGACGTCTCTGGCGTCTCTGCCAGTATCACGTTCAACAATATTGACGGCTTCGGTGATCGCCCGAGAGTTTTTGTGCACAGAACGCGGCGTCCAATCTCCCTTACGAATCTCATCAAGCATAGCACCTCGAATTCGGATTCCAGCAAAGGTTTCAAAACTTGCGCCTTTAGTACCGTCAAAATTTCGCGCGGCTTCCAATAAGCCAATCATGCCAGATTGAATGAGATCATCTACCAGCACGCTAGCGGGTAGTCGAGCTAACAAATGGTGCGCAATTCGTTTAACCAATGGCGCATGTTTTTCAACCAGTTGGGTTTTGTCTATTTGCTGTTGATATCCAGTCATTTTTGTACTCACTTTGTATACCTACTCATGCGATGACACAAGATTCTCTAAGAAAAATTCCAAATGACCACCAGCTTGATTCGGAATCGGCCAACTACTCATATCTTCTGCTAATTTGTTAATTGCTTTGGCAGCGGGTGAGCTTGGAAACGCTTCTACAATGACGGCTTGTTTACGCGCAGATTTACGCACATTTTCATCAAAGGGAACTATTGCATTTAGCTCTAATGCTACATCTAAAAACCGGCCGGTTACTTTTGACAACTTACTAAATAGCTCACGGCCTTCACGCTCGCTTCTCACCATATTTGCCACTACCTTGAATTTAAACACGCCGTGTTCGCGGTTTAGAATTTTAATCAAGGCGTAGGCATCGGTCAGCGATGTGGGCTCGTCACACACTACAATGACTACATCTTGTGCTGCGCGTGAAAAACTTACGACCATGTTGGAAATACCCGCTGCGGTATCAATAAGTAACATATCGATAGGCGTTCGCAGTTCACCAAAGGCGCGAATAAGCCCGGCATGCTCATGGGACGACAGTTCTGTCATTGATTTGGTGCCCGAGGTCGCTGGGGCAATTTTCACCCCATAAGGCCCGGTCACTAAAATTTCATCAAGCGTGCAATCACCATTTAGTACATGTGACAGATTACGTTCTACACGTAAGCCTAGCATTACATCAACGTTTGCTAAGCCAAGGTCGGCATCTAGCACCATTACCTTCTTGCCTAATTTTGCCGCTGCAATGGCGGTGTTAAGCGTAATACTAGTTTTGCCTACTCCGCCTTTTCCGCCCGTTATCGCAACGACTTTAATTTGTTTACTTTGATTTTGCCGGCGTAAACTGCTGGCTTGGTCGTCAATCATATAGCACCTATATTTGTACCCACTACGGCTGCTGCATCACCATTGCCATAGCGTTTAAATAGTTTGGCAGCAATCAGCGTTAAGTTGGCTGAATCTGCTAGTTTGATATCTTCAGGAACGCGCTGTCCGTCGGTAACATAGCTAAGCGATAAATCGTTTTCAATAATCACACTTAATGCTTCGCCCATGCTGTAACACTCATCCAGTTTAGTGAATATACAGCCACTAATATTGGTGCCTCTATAAGCTTTAACTGTTTGATTCAATACCTGATACTGCGAACCTGCAGGCAACACTAAGAACTTTCGAATATCAACATTTAAGTTATGTTCGTATTCAGTTAACTGATCTATTAAGCGAGAATCACGTTGACTAAAGCCAGCAGTATCAATTAGGACTAATTTTTTATTGCGCATTTGATACAAAATGTCGTTTAGCTCTTGCGAGTTATGCGCTTTTTTAACCGCACATCCTATAATTTTGCCATATGTGGCTAGCTGCTCAAAAGCGGCAATTCTGTAGGTGTCTATTGTGACTAGCGCTACCTGTTCGGGACCATACTTTTGTGCGAACTTAGCGGCGAGTTTTGCTACAGTAGTTGTTTTACCGGTGCCAGTTGGCCCCACTAAGGCCACTACACCAGACTGATTTAAAATATCGTTGCCACCCACATGTAACCTATTTGATAACAAATTAAGAATGTATTTCCAACCTTGTTTATCGTCTATTTGATAAGGTAGGAACTCTACAAATTGTCTGGCTAGGTCTTGGCTTACACCCATTTTGGTGAGCTGTTCGTGTAAGTAATGATGTACTGGGTTGTTGCGTTTTTTACGCTCATCTGCCAATCCAGAGACCTGAAATTTAAGCACATTTTTAATCGATTCTAATTCCGCTTTTATAATGTCTAGCTGGGCAGGTTCTAGCACGCTTGGTGGTGGCGTTAGGCCGGCTTTACCATTTATACCAACTATGCCTGCCGCTTGAGTGCTTTGCGACGTATTAGGTGATTGATGAGCTTCAGACTCCACAAAGGCAGGCGACCTGAAAATGCGTTCATCAGCGCGCGGTTCCGGGGTATTGCCGTATTCTGGATGCTGCGAATAGTGCAAGGGCTGGCCAGCTTGTGAAGGTGCTTGAGTCCCAGCTTGATTGTGCTGACCAGGCTGTCGTGTTAGCGTTTGTAGTTGCTGTTGCGCGGCGTTTTGTATTGGCCGCTGAGCAGCTAGGGTCGCCTCTTGCTGTTCAAGTAATGCTTGCAAGCTGTCTGGTCCTGAATCGCCAATAATTTCGCGCAGGCTACCGACGGGTTTTGTCTGTGCTGGCTGTCGAATAGGAGTCTCTAATTGATGCCCCCTACTGTTTGTGCTAGGACGATTAGTTGCCGCATCCGCTAGGGTATTTGTTGCCATAGGGCTGGAAACTGGGTCAATAGCCGCGACTAACTCAACGCCATTTGCCACTTTCTTATTAGACATAATAACAGCGTCGCCACCAAGTTCATCTTTCACTTGTTTAAGGGCTTCGCGCATATCTTTGCCAAAAAATCGTCTAATTTTCATGTTTTCCTCGAATGTGTCTTAAAAGCTAAATAGGCGTCAGTTTATTGACCGACAGATGACACTATTTTAATTTGTTTGTCGTCTGGAATTTCTTGATATGACAACACATGTAAGCCTGAAACCGCTTGTTTCAAAAACTTAGAAAGTACAGGTCTAAGCATACCGGACGTTAATAACACGCTAGGCTCACCGGCAAGTTCTTGCTGCGCACTTGCCTCTGATAATGACTGCTGAAGTTTCTCCGCTAAACTAGGTTCTATGCCAGCGCCATCATCACCACCTGCTTGAAGTGACTTATGCAACATCTGTTCCAATTCTGGTGCTAATGTAATCACAGGCACTTCTTGTTCGCCATTGGCTATTTCTTGTACTATCAAACGCTTAAGTGCAATACGTAAAGCCGATACCAATACATCAGGATCTTGGGTTTTCGGACCAAATTCTGAAAGAGTTTGTACTATGGTACGCATGTCTCGAATTGGCACGCCTTCACTTAACAAGGTTTGCAGCACCTTCACGACTAAACTCAATGAAAGTACATCAGGCACCAACCCTTCAACCAGTTTAGGATGTGTCTTTTCTAACATGTCGAGCAATTGCTGTACTTCTTCATGGCCCAGTAGTTGATGCGCATGATTCGTTAATAATTGGCTCAGGTGGGTAGCAATAACAGTAGGTGCATTCACTACCGTGTATCCTAATGTTTGTGCATGTTCGCGCTGTGAAGATTTAATCCATACCGCTTCTAGACCAAATGCTGGGTCTTTTGTTGCGGTGCCTTCTAATGTGCCAAAGACTTGACCTGGATTGATCGCAA
>CAXMOM010000050.1:0-1892 GCA_964195425.1 Acidiferrobacterales bacterium | reverse complement strand
ATATTATCTCCTTTGTTTTTCTAATTAGTGGGGCAATGTCTTTTGGTTACACTAAAGGCAGGCATTATTCCTATTTTGTATTTTGGGCTGTAACGATTATATGTGGATATGTTGCAAGTACTAGTTAACGAAAATCGACATAACCTCCCTTTGGCCTAGATGCGGCTAAAGCTGCACCCATACCATAAGCGTTATCTTTCTTTCAGCTCCCTATCGATAGTTGACCTTATGACGTCTGCGTCGCCGTTATTTAGTTGTTTTCACGCAGTGCGTGGCAATATAAGGCGAGCTACGAAATTTCTTATAGAGGGTGCAGGGTAATAAGCATATGAGTCTTAAACTTTCATCTGTGATGCGTTGCCAAATCGCTTACGCTCTAATTGGTTTTCTTTTTAATGTTGTTAGTGTTTTTACGCTAAATATTTACGGATATTTGTTGGCTCCAACCAATCCACTCGTTGGAGCAGCAGCTATGTTGTTATATTTTGGTTTTGTTCTAACGGGCTATTACAACTTTGTAAAACTATATAGAACACTAATGGCATTATCTATTTTGGTCTTTGGTTATGGCGGTATTGTCTTGCATGTTGTAAGGCTAGTAGGTTCTGCTGAGTTGTATGTTTCATTTTACGTAGGGGTACTAGCTGTTGTTATTAATGCCGTAGGGTTAGTACTTAATTTTATAGCTGTTTTTGGATTATATGAACAGAGCGAGAAGGTAGTTTAGCATTTGGATTTATCACCGCTGGGTGGATGATTGTGATATTTTTTATAGGCACGACCAAATGAGGATTGGTCTTCGTAACCGACAGCGATAGCCACTTCCAGAATTGAAATTTTACCTAGTTTTAATAATTCATGGGCAGCGTCCATTCTTTTTTGTAATAAGTATTCTGTAATACTTAAGCCATAACTACTTTTAAATGTATTGGCCATCACACTACGAGAAAGGCCAATAATTTTGGCTAAATCGTCCATGCCTGGTGGCGAGGCAAGATTGTTGTTAATGCACTGAAGTACTGTGCTCATCGCTTGTGCTTTATGCCTGGGTAGATTGTTGTCGAGTTCAAATATTTCCTCAGGTGATGTAATTAATTCACTAAAATAGCAGAGTAGTTCGGTTGTCTTCGCTGACATGTATTCGTCGCCCAGCGACCCTTGGTACTTATGGCTCATCATGTCTTCAAGGGCTTGACGCATATGTGTAGAAAGAGGAAGGATTGTTGTCGACTCTCGCTCGAGCATAATTATAGATCGAA
This sequence comes from Acidiferrobacterales bacterium, assembly GCA_964195425.1. Classification (GTDB taxonomy): domain Bacteria; phylum Pseudomonadota; class Gammaproteobacteria; order Enterobacterales; family Alteromonadaceae; genus Glaciecola. The sequence goes on along the minus strand of CAXMOM010000050.1, from coordinate 633 downwards.
TAGTTGGTGATAGTTTTTCTGTATCAACAGCAAACTGGTTGGTGAGTAAGCCAGCTGGTAGCCATAAGCCCACGCTTCTTATTTTGGCGCTTTTTTTATAGAGTCTTGTCTGCCTGCCATTGTCGAGGTAACTGGATAGATATATCCGGGATTGATCTTGATTAGAGCTAGTGTGATCGCCTAAATATACGTCGAAATTTCCGTCTAGTACCAATTCAATACTGAGGCGATTAGACATGTGCGCTGATACAGTAAAGTCTTGATTTACCTGTATATCACGTAAGCCTGCAGCGTATTCTTCCGACTTATGAATCCATGATAAAAACTGGCCATCTAGCCACGGTGTTGCTTCTTCACCTATTACCTCTTCTGCAACGACAATCTTATTACCGCGCAACCTTTGCATTTTCAAATACTGAATGAAATCTTGAGATTCAAACGAGGCGTCCGTTTCTGCGAAGGGGATTGTAGTTAATTCAGGGTCAGACAATATTGGTTTACTCCAGTGGGATTTCATAAGCGTCAACACACTCGATAAAATATTTTGACGTTTTATGCAGCAAATATCAAATATCTACCATATCTGCCGAATATTCCACTACTTCGGCAGAACGCTAGTTAAGTCTCAATGGC
>CAXMOM010000049.1:0-53532 GCA_964195425.1 Acidiferrobacterales bacterium | reverse complement strand
ATACAAAATGAATGCATCTTCTTCGCTGCCACCACAAAACGATAAAGCTACACCAAAAGAGATGATGCGACAAGCCGTTGCCGCTTCCGTTAGCCGGTCTAAACAAGAAATTCCTCACTATTACTTGCAGCTAGATGTTGTGCTAAATAGCGCAATTGACTGGTTAAGTGCTCACAACGCAAATTTACCGCCGAGTAAACGAATATTAATCAATGCCGTTGTTTATTGTGCTATTGCTCGGTCGCTCCAAGACTTTGGCTCTTTTAATGGATTTTATCAAAACAACGAGTATAAACCGTCTGACACGGTAAATTTAGGAAATGCCATTAGTTTGCGCACAGGTGGAATAATTATCGCTTCTATTCCCAACGCTCAGAATTTAGGTCTAGTTGCCTTGATGGATTGTTTAAGAGACCAGGTCACAAGAGCAAAAAAAAGTGAATTAAGGATGTCTGAAGTGCAAAATGCCACTGTAACAATATCTAACCTAGGAGATAGAGGGACAGACAGTATTCAAAGCATTATTTTCCCGCCTCAAGTAGCCATTTTTGGGATAGGCAGACCACGCAAAATGCCTTGGATAATAGATGATGCCATTTCCTGTGCAACAATAGTTAGTATCAGTTTAGCCGCAGATCATAGGGTTAGCGATGGTCATTCTGGTGCTCGTTTACTTAACCACATGAACAAATTAATACAAAACCCAGAGAAACTACTATGAAAAATGAGCAAGAATTGCAAGCAATAGTCTGCCGTCTTATTTTGGACATAGCACCCGAGGCTGATATCGATACGCTTGATCATGATGAAGACCTCAGAGAAGAGCTCGATCTAGACTCTATTGATTTTATGAACCTTCTGGAAGCAGTCTCTTTGGAAACTGGCGTTACTATTTCAGAAATTGATTATCAGAAGGTCAACTCTTTGCGGTCCATGGTTAGCTATATTGCAAGTCGACACTAATATTGATATGCGCAGCACCCTAAACATGCCAGATAATAATATAGATCGAATAATTATTGAGTAAGATCAAATTTGTTGTCTAAGTACCCATTAAAATATAACTATATTAGAGTACTCATTGCACAAAGATAAAATGAAATAGCCAAAGTAATTAGTAAAAAACTATTAAAAGGTAAATGCTATGTCGAGCATTAAAGTTGATAAAAACATATGGCAATACTACTTTGACCAGATAACAAAAAAGGTTGAAGGCCGTCGTACTAATATTGAAGTAGATAATTTAGCACTAGGTTCACAGTTGCAAACAAAGTCTCTAATATTGGCGGGAATTACATATGATGCTAAAGATGATTCTTTACAAATATTTTTTGATGAGCTTGAACATATGATTAAAAACCCAGAAGACATTTATGCAGACTATACCGATGGTTATTTGCATAACGTTCAAGTAAAAACCAAGGACACAATTCAAGTTATTAGGTTTTTAGACCCCTTGGCTTTAAGTTTTAAGCAATAACAACACTCGTAATTGACAGACGCATATTACGGTGCACAAACGAGTCTCCTTATCACAGGCTTTCATCGCACAATGATTGATACCGCATTATTTTGTATATAGCAATATTGTATTTGGCCTTGGTCAAGCTGTTTTAAAATTACAAGCGATCTAAATATACGAAACAATTGTGTTACCTGGTAATACGTTTACATGAGGAAAAATAAATGGCCGATATATATGGTTTCAGTGCTTACTCACCGGCTCAAATTGCGGCGCAAGTTGATGAGATTGGGGTAAAGAAAGCAAAAATATCCTTATTGCCATTGTTGATGCTAGGGCTATTAGCTGGCGCATTTATTGGCATTGGGGGTATGTTATATGCCTTAGTTAAATCAGACAGTGCCTTAAGTTTTGCTAGCGCGCAATTATTAGGAGGTCTGGCTTTTTCTCTTGGACTTATTTTGGTAGTTGTGGCGGGTGCAGAACTGTTTACCGGTAATAATTTAATTGTGATGGCGTGGGCTGATAAAAAGATTTCCTTGTATGAGCTTTTGAGGAATTGGCTTGTGGTCTGTATTGCAAATTTAATGGGAGCAGTTGGAATGGCGGTGCTTGTTTTCTTATCGGGGCACTTACTGATGAACGATGGCGCAATAGCTGAACAGTATATTCATATTGCCGCATCAAAAACCGCCTTATCCAGTACAGAAACGATTTTCAGAGGTGTGTTATGTAATATTTTGGTCTGCATGGCGGTATGGATGACCTTGGCTGGAAAAACAGTAACCGACAAAGTGATTGCTATTATATTTCCCATTAGTGGATTTGTTGCTGCGGGATTTGAACATAGTGTAGCTAATATGTACTTTTATCCGGTCGCGTTGCTAATTCAATATTTTTCTGTCGTGGAAACCAGTGCATATTTGATCACATTTTACGATTTTATGAGAAATCTTATCTTTGTAATAACCGGGAATCTGATTGGAGGCAGTGTATTTGTTGGATTAGTGTATCACCTTATTTACCAGAGAAATAAAAAGCCAGGATAAGCCACAATCAAGTGTTGCCCACCTGAGCTAATTTCGTATGAGTGACACAACATTGATACACATCAAAATATGCCTGCCAATATCCACTTTAATAGAGTCTTAACAATTAACATGTAGGGCTGTTTATGAGTCAAACTCAAGTGAATAGCATCTGTCCATTCTGCGGAGTGGGCTGCGGCATGGGCCTTGTTGTAAACGAGGGCGCCATAAATGCTGTAAAACCTCTTAGCAAACATCCAATTAGCAAAGGCAAATTGTGCGCCAAAGGTTGGAATACTCCTTTTGGTATCAGTAAACAAAATAGAATAACGCAACCTTTAATGAAAAAGGACGGAGTATTTGAAATTGTTAGTTGGCAAAAGGCACTAAGCCATATCGCAAAAAACCTGCAAAAATTCATCCGTGAAAGTGGCTCTCGATGTGTAGGCGTCATTAGCAGTGCCAGAGCGACTAATGAAGATAACTACGCAGCGCAGAAGTTTGCTAGAGCCGTTTTAAAAACCAACAATATTGATCATTGTGCACGAATTTGCCACAGTCCTTCAGTTGTGGGTCTCAAACAGACTTTGGGTTCAGGTGCAATGACAAACAGCATTGATGATGTGGCAAAAGCCGATGTTATCTTCGTAATTGGTGCAGATTCCACTGAGAATCACGCGATTATTGGCGGCCAAATAATGCAAGCGAAACTTCAAGGCGCCAAGCTTATCGTAGTTGATCCTCGCCAAACTCGACTTGCTCAAATTGCTGATATACATCTACAACTTAAAATCGGAACTAATATTGTTTTACTCAATGGCTTGCTGAATATTATTTTTCAACACAACTGGCAAAATGACGATTTCCTCGATCGCCGTTGCGAGGGTTTAGATGCTCTAAAAGAGCATGTTGCAAGCTATACGCTTGATAAAGTTATCAAACTAACAGGGATTGAAGGCGAAAAATTAGTAGAAGCCGCTAAATTATATAGCCAAGCGAATGCGGCCTTTCTTGCCTATGGAATGGGGATCACACAATTTATTAGCGGAACTAATAACGTAATAGCAGTATCTAACCTTGCTCTTGTCTGCGGACAAATTGGTAGAGAAGGTACTGGTATTAATCCATTGCGTGGACAAAACAACGTGCAAGGCGCTTGCGACATGGGTAGTTTACCCAACGTGTATCCCGATTATCAAAGTGCTACTGATGAAAAGGTTCGCGAAAAATTTAGTCTAGCCTGGAATACCAAAGTTGCACAGGACCCCGGACTTACCTCACTTGGCATGAGTAATCAGGCACGAAATGACAATTTTAGAGGCATCATTATTTTCGGTGAAGACCCAATCGTGACCGACCCTGATCGCAATAAGGTAGCAGCAGGCATGAGGGCTATGGACTTATTAGTGGTTGTTGAACTATTTATGACAGAAACGGCCAAGATGGCTGACATTGTGCTACCCGCGGCTAGTTTTGCGGAAAAAGATGGGACATTTACAAATTGCGAACGCCGAGTGCAATTAATCCGTAAAGCGATTGAACCGCCGGGTGAAGCCAAGGCAGATTGGCAAATTCTGTGTGAACTAGCAAAAAAAATGGGTTTAAACGATTTGATGAACTGGCAAACAAGTGAGGAAATTTTTGATGAAATGACCCAGTTGACAGACTCCTTTAGTGGTATGACTTATTCGCTTTTAGCAGAAAAGAACGGTTTGCAATGGCCATGTAACGACGAGCATCCAAAAGGAAGTCGTTGTCTACACACGACGATTTTCCCAATAGGCAAAGCTAAGCTTATTCGCGTTGATCATGCTCCAACGAATGAGCAACCTGACACCGACTATCCTTTCTGGTTTACCACAACAAGGCTACATTACCATTATGGTTGCGGTTCGATGACGCGCCAATCACCCCTGCTAGAAAGAGAAACTCCTAATGGGCTTTTGTTCATTCATCCCCAAGACGCATTGGATCTAGGGATAAAAAATCATCAAGCTGTGGCGGTCTCATCAAGGCGTGGCTATCTTGAAACTCGCATTGTGATGAGCGATCAAGTTGTGCCTGGTTTATTGAGTATGCCTTATCATTTTAAAGAAGCGCCTTGTAACCTGCTAACAAATGACGCGATGGATCCGGTCACAGAAATGCCTGAGCTTAAGGTTTGTGCTGTCAACATAGTTCCATTGCCCAAAAACCAGTCACCCCACTCTTTTGTGCTGACTGATACAGAAAAATGGGCATCGCAATAAGCAAAAGGAACCAACATGGTCAAGGAATTATATTTACTCAAAGATTTATCTATACTAAGCGATCATTTTACCCAGTATTATTCAGTATTACAGATTCAAAAAGACGCGAATGACGAGGTGTATTGGGCGGAACAATCAGGTGCAAATAATCTGCCTTTGTTTGGTCATGAATACTTACCTTTAACCTCACCTAAGGCATTTTTCTTTCCAGAGCAAGAACCCTTATATAAGTTTGATGGAGAAACCTTTGAAACTATACTCCCAAACGTAAAACCAATGGTCCTTTTTGGCGCTCAGGCTTGCGACTTAAGCGCTATTGCCTATCAAGATCAATTTTTTAAACAAGACCCTTATTATCAACAAAGGCGTGAGAATGTATTAATCGTCGGCATAGACTGCGAATCGCCCTGTAAGAATGGTTTTTGTGTCGAAGTTGATGCTGGACCACACGTTAAAAGCGAAACAGCAGATTTGATTCTAAGCCGTTTAAAAATGGATGATGAAAAGAACGTATCTGAATGGCTTATTATTGCATCAAGCGAAAAAGGTGTTAACAGTCTACAGAATCTTTCACTTAAAAAAGCGGGTAAAGATCACCTTAAATTAAGAACTCAATTAGGTCAAAAAGTGCGTTCAGAATTTGCAGATTTTAGCTATATTACGAATGCCATTGAGTATCTTAATGACAAATCTATTCCCGCTGAATTATGGGAGGAACTAAGTGTCAGGTGTTTGAGTTGCTCTGGTTGTACTAATCTATGCCCCACTTGCTCTTGCTATAGTACCTTCGAGGTAATGGAACCTGAGCCTTTGACCAATAATGTTGAACTTAAAACCCTAAGAGTTTGGGATTCCTGTTTGTTTGAAGCATTTCAGCGGGAATCTAGTGACCACAACCCAAGTCATAAAGCTGCTCAACGAGTAGAACGATTTTGGTTTCACAAATTTTCGGATGAGTATCTTCACGAGTTTAATCGATATGGCTGCGTAGGTTGCGGACGTTGCGAACAAACCTGCCCCGGGACAATTGGTGTCCATTCAGTTATGAAAAGGATTGATCAAGTATGTTGCAATTAACACCTTCAACTATCCGAATAGTCGATTTTTATGACGACGGAACCGATACTCGGCATTTTACTTTTGAGCCAAAAGGCTTTGTACACGAAAGTCCAATAGCCATCGGCCAGTTTTTTATGTTGACGGTTCCTAGCGCAGGGCTTGCGCCATTTACCTACACCTCTTTTCCCGATAACAGAGGACGTTTTAATGCTCTTATTAGAAAGGTAGGTAAGTTAACACAGAAGTTATTCACTCTCAAAAAGGGAGACTTGGTGGGATATAACGGTCCTTATGGTAACGGCTGGCCAATAGCTGAAATACACAAAAAAGAAGTATTAATTGTAGCGGGAGGTTGTGGCTTAGCGCCTGTTTCAACGGCAATCGAGTACCTAATAGAGCAAGGGCGTGCTAATTCGGTCACTCTTTTATATGCTTCCCGCGATCAAGAGTCACAAGTTCTAAAGCAGGAAAGAGCGCGTTGGCAGTCTAAAATTAAAATATATGAAACACTCGATACTCAAGGTGATAAAGCTCATTTTGGGTTGCCGACTGAACATCTTTCTTCTGTTCTACGTGAGTGCCAGCGTTATCCTAATCTGTTACTAACGTGTGGGCCTGAACTTATGATGAGAAATGTTGCGAAAATATGTATGGGACTTGGCTTTAAGAGTACAGATATTTGGATAACTATCGAACGCAGGATGCGCTGTGGCGTTGGCCTTTGTGGTCATTGTTACATTGGTAATAGTTATGCCTGTAAGCAAGGGCCAACATATTCCTATGGCGAATTTGTTGGGTTTGAAAAAAACACTTCTGTAGCGCAGCCATATCCTGACAATATCCAGTATTGTTAAGTTTCGCCCCCTCTCGAATTGAATTGGGCATTGTTTGAATGCTAGGTTCTATTGCGACAGGTTAAATTAAAACTTCCCCGCGAACATCCATTGATTTTTGATTTTTAATTTTTAATTTTTAGCCATACCTAAAAGAACCTTTAGCTACATCACCTAATTACAAGCGTTGTTGACTGGGATCAACAACGCTTGTAACAATTAAAGTACGCTTTGGTAAATAGATTTTTTATTCTAAGGAATAGTTATGATAACAACATCAATTTTTCCAGGCCGCTATATTCAGGGCGATGAGGCGCTCAAAGAACTTCCCGACAAAGTACTACGTCATGGTAGAAATGCTTTATTGATTAGCTGTGAATGCTGCGATGCAAAAATAAGCCGATTCATAGATGTATTTGTCAGACTTTCTGCCGATTTAATTATTAGTTTTGGGGGCGGTAAAACTCTAGATACTGCAAAAACAATTGGCTTTGCTGATGCGCCATGAAGTGCGTTATCGGTCATTTATAAAAAATCCAGCGAATTTGAACGTTATGAAGTGCTGCCAAGAAGCGTAATGCATTGCATACAGGCGTCTGATGCCAAGGGCAGAAGAAGAAGAAAAAATAACAAAGTACTAATTAAGGAGAAGAGATAATGGCCACAATAACCTTTCATGGAGCTGCGCAAGAAGTAACGGGCTCGTGCCACATGGTTGAATCATCTAGTTTTGGACGAATTTTGCTCGACTGCGGTATGCATCAAGGCGGGTATAATGTGGATCGTATGCAAAAAGAATTTTTTGATTTTGACCCGTCAACAATCGAGGCCGTGGTGTTATCCCATGCTCATCTTGATCACAGTGGCATGTTACCCAAATTAGTTAATCAAGGATTTACCGGCCGAATTTATTGCGCACATGCAACGGCTGGTTTGCTTGATATTATGCTAAAAGATTCCGCGGGCATCTATTTTGGCGACCTCGAAAGAGAAAACTTGCGTAGAGCACGCAAAGGTAAATCACCCCTACCTCGTGAATATACTGAAGAAGATGTAGAAAATACGCTTCAACTTTGCCAGGGAGTCGAATACAACAAAAAATTTGACGCCTTAGCGGGTTTACAGGTTCAATTCCAAGATGCTGGACACATACTTGGTTCGGCAATAGTAGAGCTTTTTATTCACGAAAATGATGTCACTAAAAAACTCGTTTTTTCAGGCGACTTAGGCAACAAAAATGCCGTCTTGATGAAAGACCCGACGGTAATTGAAGAAGCCGATGTGGTGCTTATGGAGAGTACCTATGGAGATCGCAATCATAAAAAAATTGAAGATACCTTAGCGCAACTAAAAACGATTTTGGTAGATACTCATGCACGTGGCGGAAATATAATGATACCCGCATTTGCAGTTGGCCGTACTCAAGAAATACTCTTTTACTTAGGCACATTGCACAAAGAAGGCTTATTGCAAAACTGGCAAGTTGCCCTAGATAGCCCAATGGCAATACGAGTAACAAAAGTATATGACCAATGGTTTCGCTCCTTAGACCAAGCGGAAATTCAAGAGGCCAGCCCGCTCGCAAGCTCAATTTTGAAAGACTTTATTCCCAACCTCTACTTGTCGGTTAGTGTAGAAGAGTCCATCGCTATTAATCGTATAAAAAAGGGAGCTATTATTATTGCCGGCAGCGGTATGTGCACTGGTGGAAGAATTCGACACCATTTTAAGCAACGTATCTGGGACTCTCGAAATACACTCATTTTCTGTGGCTACCAAGCAAACGGCACATTAGGACGCTTGTTGGTTGATGGTAAGAAGCACATTAAGATTTACAATGACGACTATGCCGTTAAGGCGCAGGTTGAAACCTTAGGGGGATTTTCGGCACACGCGGGGCAAGACGAACTGATAGAATGGCTGCAAGCATTTAAAAACCAACCAAAAATCGCGCTGGTTCATGGCGAACCCAAAGCACTAGATGCCTTGTCTAATCGAATATGGAGAGACTTAAACGTTCGCGTAAAAATCCCTCAGCGCGGCGAATCTATGGTTTTTTAGGTACTTCGCCGCTGGGTATATTGTATATTGTATACGACGTGTACGGCCAAGGCGCAACTTTGTAGTGTGGTTGTAAATATGCAACCACATCTATTAGTTCAGAAACGGTTAAAACATCATTGTAATTGCGCATAACCGAATCTCCATTTTCGTCAGAGTTCGACCAGTTTGCGCCTCTAGAAAGACGATGTGAAGGATTGATAATACTGGTCACTAATTCTGCATACGTCATTACTATGGAAGAGTTTGAACTAAGCGCTATTGGAGGCGTGTGTTCGCGTTCCACATTATCATCCACTAATCCTTCAACGCTATGACATGACAAGCAATTGTGCTTAACAAAGACTTGCTCACCAATTTCTGGATCTCCTTCTGGTAAACTGAAACCCCTAGGAGAATCTGCACCTTTATTACAAGCAGTCAATAGTAAAACACATACTAAGCCGGCAAACATGCTCACTTTACTCATCATTATCTCCTTTATTACAATGTATTAGCAGAACACGCCTGCTACTCGCCTTCTGTTTTTAGACTGAAATTAAAATAAACGAAAAATAGAATTGAGGTTTGACTTGGGTCAATTTTGTTCTATTTTATGTTGATAAGATAACATAAGTTTAAACGCATTAGCGCCCTTAAATGACATACTGGCTATACGGAGTAAACACCATGAGTAATTATAAAAAAATACTAGTAGCAATAGATATTAATGCAAATTACGACAGCGTTATTGAAAAAGCGCTGAGCGTTTGTCAGTCTCCTGAGGATATCAGTTTGGTATACATATCATTGCCAAGCGTTTATATGCAGCCGTATCTCTATGGGATGGACTACAAGGCAATTGACGATACTTCTATAATGGAAAGCGCGCGCGCGAAACTAGAAGATATTGGCAATAAGTTTGGCATTACAAAGCAGCAGGTGTTTTTGAAAACTGGCGACCCTGCAGATGAGATAAAAGAAATTGCTAATGATACTTCCGCAGACTTAATCGTACTAGGCACTCACGGTAGAAGCGGATTCAAACTCCTCCTTGGCTCTACTGCAAATGCGGTTTTGCACGGTGTAAAACAGGATGTCCTTGCCGTTCGCATATACGATCACAAGTAAGTCAAGCGCTTATAGGTAATTTGAATGGCAAACATTCGTCGATTGCAACTAGATGTTTTAAAACCTCATAAACCCAATGCTTATGATTTCACCTTAGCTTTGTCAGAATTAGATCCAGCATGGAACATTAGACTTGAAGTTTTAGAAATTGATGAAAGTACTGAGTCTATTTGTTTGGAAGTAACAGGTATGTACATTAACTTCGAAAAATTACAGGCAAAAATCACCGAATTAGGCGCTACCGTTCATAGTATTGACGCAGTAGAAGCACATGGTAAATCCTCCAATTAATAGGCTGGCCAAACAATGCTAACAAGATTGATGCATCTCATTCGCTTGAGTCAATCTCAGTCCATTATAAGACGTTATTTTGTAGTAAATGGATTTGACGGTGCACTCACCATGTTTGGGTTAATTCTTGGGTTTATGTTAAGCATTGAGATTCAAGTGTCTAGTGTTATTAACGTTTGCTTGGGAGCTGCCATAGCGCTAAGTGTATCCGGTGTAAGCAGTGCTTATGTGAGTGAACGTGCAGAGCGAAAATTTCTGCTCCGTAAGCTAGAAGATGCAATGCTGGCTGACTTAAGCCATTCTACCCATGCAAGCGCTACAAGACTTATACCCGTTGTTGTAGCATTAGTAAATGGTTTCGCTCCCCTTGTAATATCAGCATTAATAATGCTTCCTCTTTGGTTAAGTGAAGCCGGTGTATTGTGGGTTAGCGCTCCGCTTTGGTCGAGTTTATGTATTGCTGGACTACTATTATTTGCACTAGGGGTCGTCTTAAGTAACGTTGCAGGCACTCTTTGGTATATAAGTGGATTAAAAACCTTGGCTATTGGCTGTTCAACGGCAACGCTGATTTATTTTATTGTTGGGGCGCGCTAATTAAATCAAGCTATGTTGTGGCTAATTGGCAATGTCTTTGCTGTGAACAAATATTAATTTAGCTGGTCATCCTTAACGAACTTTTTTATTACCCAGCCTTTACCTGATTTAGGGTTATATGTCGTAATAGCATCTCTGGTTTTTATTGCTATCGCAATTGATCAACTGCTACTTAGGCAAAAACTTATTTATTCGTCGAACTAAATCATCATTTCATACGCAAAGGGATGGAAAGATAATTGGAAACTATACAGCTAATTATGACGGGACTAACGGCAATCATCCTGTTTGTATTTGGCCTTGATAATTTTTCAAAAGAAATTGAACAAATTTCTGGTGAACGTTTTAGAAATTTTTTGGGCTCAGCTACAAAAGTGCCTATTCTGGGTGTGCTCATTGGTGCATTTGCCACGATGATAATTCAATCAAGTTCAGCGACTTCCGTTATTTCTATTGGATTGGTTAATGCAGGCGTTTTATCATTTAAAAATAGTGTGGGCATCATTTTTGGCAGTAACATAGGTACGACTTTTACGGCTCAACTTGTCGCCTTTAAACTTACTAACTTTGCGCCTATACTCATTATTATTGGTTTTATACTAACAATATCGAATAGTAGAGCTTCTATTTTCGGTAAGGCAGTGTTCTATTTCGGTTTTGTTTTTTTTAGTCTGAATTTAATATCGAGTACACTTGAACCCCTCCAGCATAATGAGGCCTTAGTCTCAATTTTAACGCACCCACAAAATCCGCTTTATGCGCTATTACTTGGATGTATATTTACTGCTTTGGTGCAATCTAGTTCAGTCACTACTGGCTTGGCCATTATTTTTACTCAGCAGGGCATAATGGGTTTAGAAAATGCGGTGCCTTTAATATTGGGGGCTAATATTGGCACTACGGCCACTGCCTTTTTAGCCGTCATTAATATGGATGTAGCGGCTAAAAAAGCCGCTTTCAGCCACTTCCTCTTTAATGTAGGGGGTGTATTGCTGTTTATCCCCATTCTCCTTATATTTGGCCATAGATTAACTGAATTCGATCAGAACCCTGCAATCGCTCTCGCAAACATCCATTTAATTTTCAATGTAACGGCGAGTTTGATTTTCACAGCATTTATCAATCCATTCACGCGCTTAGTCGACTATTTATTCGGTGAAGGCAAAATGGATTTTGAACGGATTGAGCTACCCACACTGGAACAAGATGATAATTTTGAGTCAGTAAAGCAGAAATTAGATACCTCGTCGGAACAGTTATTTCGGTTTTTACAAGAAAATTACAACTTGGTTACGCTATGCGTAGAGACTAATTATAAAGGCGTATACGAAGCAGCAGAGAAAAGAATCAAATACGTAGATTTTGCAAAAAAACAATACATGCATTATTTTTCAAGCGCGGTCATTCTCATTAATCAAGAGAAGGAGTCACGCGCTTTAATGAAGCTTATTAATCAGTTTGATTATTTATTTCAAATTCACGACTCAATTACAGATTTGTTTGAAGCAAAGCGAATGACAAACGACAGGTTTATAGAGCTTAAAAGTGATTTACTTTTATTAATACGCGGCCTGTCTATAAAAACCCTTGATGTTTTTGAAGAGATTGCCAGCGAGATGCTAAATACTCAAAAGCAATCCGAAAAGAAATCATTATTAGCTCGAGAAAAAGACTTGCAACATGAAATTAATCTGGTCAATAGAAGCTTATTACTGCTTATTTCTGACTCATCTAGGGTAGATGCTGGTGCCTTGATAAATTTTGTTACTTTCTCCCAAAGGCTTAAGGACAAACTCAATAACTTTGCTAACTTGCATGTTAAACTTGAATCTAGTATCGCGGAGAATGATAGGAAGGAAACTAAAACTCCAATCATCATCAAAAATACGTTTGGTGGGTAAAAGTAACTATAGTAAACATCGAAAATAGTATATTAAATCTTGCAGATTGTATTATTACTATAGAGGAAGGACATATTGTGGGCGTTTATAAGTCCACCAATTGATTTTAGTTAGTCGCATTCTGGCGAGGCCATTATTTTTTCCAGCATATAAATAGACATATACACGGCAAATAAAGCCCTATTTTTTAACCACAAAATAGTGCTAAAAGTCCTTTTAGCTCAATGTGACCACATGTTTTTTTACGACTTAGTCACAAAAATTTAAAGGCATATTATAGGATTAACTTTTGGATTTCATCCACGCTGGAAACCTTTCCCTCTATAACAATTTCACCATCAATCGCCAGTGCTGGCGTGCGCATCACACCCGCCTCAATGATGTTATTCATGTCGGTAATTTTTTCAACATCGTACCTTAGACCTAACGCTTTTGCGGCGCTTTGCGCATTGTCAGTCAATGTTTTGCACTTATTACAACCACTGCCGTAAATTTGAAATTTCATAGTGTTTTCCCTTCCTCATTATTGCCAAAAATTTCCATAGAAATAGCCACTAATTGTTGCCATCACAATAACCAAAAAGCAATATACAACTGTCTTCTGGTTTCCAAGAATTGTCCTAATAACTAGCATATTGGGCAATGATAAAGCTGGTCCGGCCAACAATAATGCCAATGCTGGTCCCTTGCCCATACCTGACCCCAGCAATCCTTCTACTATCGGAACTTCTGTAAGTGTGGAGAAGTACATAAATGCGCCCAGTACCGATGCAATCACTGTAGACAATAAAGAATTGTCGCCAACGGCAGCGCTCACCCATTCACCCGGTATTAAGCCCTCATGACCTGGTCGTCCAAGCATTAAACCCGCTACAAAAACCCCAGCCAGTAGCAATGGCAATATTTGTTTGGTGAAGTCCCAAGTTTGTGCTGCCCATTCCTGATCTTTTTTGTTATACGCGCTCAGAAATAAAATACCCAAAGCGCCAATTGCAATGGGCACTTCGGGCGTACTGGGCACCAATAAGGCGCCTACCAATACCAAGCCGCCTAGCACTAACAAATGTGCTTTTGACCATTGCCACCGGTAAATGAGTAAGCTCCCTAATAGCACAAACAGTAATGCGCTAATTGGCCACTTCCATTCATAAACTTGCATCCATACTTTGCTGTCAGCCGCCGCCCAGTTGGCAAACACCAAAATGCCAATCATAAGACTAAAGAAGGTCACTATTGTAGCAAGCGGCTTATCCGACCCATCAGTAGTGAAGCCTTTTGCCGAAGCGTCTGCTCTTATCGCCTCTTCCTTGCGATAGATCAAGTGCATAATAGCGCCTATGACTGCAGCAAAAATTATGGCACCAATGCCCCTAGCAATCCCAAGTTCTGGTCCTAGCACCTTGGCCGTTACAACTATTGCCATAATATTAATAGCGGGTCCTGAATAGAGGAACGCAATCGCCGCGCCTAAACCTGCACCACGTTTGTAGATGCCACCAAACAGGGGCAAGACAGTACACGAACAAACGGCGAGTAATGTACCTGAGACAGAAGCCACACTGAGTGCTATAGGCTTTGATGCATTAGGACCCAAGTACCTCAACACCGACCCTTGACTGATATAAACCGCCATTGCGCCGGCAATTATAAATGCTGGAAGTAAGCACAGGATCACGTGCTCTTGCGCATACCAGTGGGTGAGGCGAATAGCTTCAAGCACGGCATTGTCAAAACGGGCATTACCAGCAGGCAAGAAGTAGATGACTAAAAATACCGTCACCATCAGCGCGAACAGCCGCACTTGCACTGAGTTGTCCCTGTAGAGATTCACCAGTTTGGCGTACATTTTCGTTCCTTTTTTATCCTTGCTCTTTTCAGCGCCGGTGCAATAACAATAGGGTAAATCCCAAAGTAACTAAGTGGTTTTTAAAAACGTCACTAAATTGTCCTCTATTCCAACATTTATTGTATCTCCAGGGCTAAACTCACCTCCAAGGATGCGTTTCGCAAGCTCTTTTTCAATTTTATTTTTGATAACTCTTTTTAAAGGTCTAGCTCCGTAGACTGGATCAAAACCTGCGTCAGCTATCACATCAACAACCTTGTCTGAAATCTCTAATGACAAGTCCTTTTCCGCCAGACGCTTGTGCAAATAATTCAATTGTATCTTGGCTATTTCTCGTACTTGGTCTTTATTGAGTGGATGGAATACCACAATTTCGTCCAGTCTATTGATAAACTCTGGTCTGAAATGTTGCCCTACCACTTCCAATACTCTGGTTTTTATCTCCTCATAATTTTCTTCACCAGCAACATCCAGAATTAGATGACTGCCAAGATTGGAAGTCATGACAATGACAGTGTTGCGAAAATCGACGGTTCGACCTTGCCCGTCTGTCAAACGCCCATCATCAAGCACCTGAAGAAGTATGTTGAATACATCAGGATGCGCTTTTTCTACTTCATCTAACAATATAACGGCATAGGGCCTGCGACGAACTGCTTCGGTTAAATACCCGCCTTCTTCATATCCGACATACCCAGGAGGTGCTCCAACCAGTCGGGCAACAGCGTGTTTCTCCATAAACTCAGACATATCGATGCGCACGATAGCGTCTTGTGTATCAAAGAGAAATTCCGCAAGTGCCTTGGTTAACTCAGTTTTACCTACGCCGGTTGGGCCTAAAAATAAGAAAGAGCCATTTGGCCTTTGAGGATCGGATAAACCCGCTCTTGAACTTCGTATCGAATCGGAAACTGCTGTTATAGCTTCTTCTTGGCCTATAACGCGAGCATGTAGCGCTTCTTCCATTTTCAGCAGTTTTTCACGCTCACCAGACAGCATTTTCGATACTGGTATTCCCGTCCATTTTGAAACAACCTCAGCTATTTCTTCGTCCGTCACTTTGTTCTTAAGTAAAGTCATTTCTTGGGTTTGCGACTGACTTGCTGTGGCTAATTTAGCTTCTAACTCCGGTATTCTCCCGTATTGAATTTCGGACATTCGCGTTAGATCACTTGCCCTGCTTGCTGCTTCTAGCTCCCTTCTTGCTTGCTCAAGCTCCTCTTTAACATGTGTTTCACCTTGCACATAGGCTTTTTCCGACGTCCAGGTTTCCTTTAAGTCAGCAAACTCGAGCTCTAGGCTGCTTACTTCTTCATCAAGGTTGTCTAAGCGTTTTTGAGAGGCGTCATCAGTTTCTTTTCTCAGTGCTTCACGTTCAATTTTTAACTGGATTAAGCGCCGGTCTAGCTTGTCCATTACTTCGGGCATCGAGTCAATTTCCATTCTAATACGCGAACCCGCTTCATCAATTAGGTCGATAGCTTTATCAGGCAATTGGCGATCAGTGATATACCGTTGTGACAGCATAGTAGCGGCTACAATAGCAGAGTCATTAATAGCAACACCATGATGCACTTCATACCTTTCCTTTAAGCCCCGCAAAATAGCAATCGTATCTTCTACAGACGGTTCTTCTACCAGCACTTTTTGAAAGCGGCGCTCTAATGCCGTATCTTTTTCAATGTATTTTCTGTATTCATCAAGCGTTGTTGCGCCCACACAATGAAGTTCACCTCTTGCCAGCGCTGGTTTTAACATGTTTCCTGCATCCATTGCACCTTCGCTCTTTCCAGCGCCTACTATAGTGTGTATTTCGTCAATGAATAAAATGACATTACCTTCTTGCTTTGCAACATCATTTAAAACAGCTTTAAGACGCTCTTCAAATTCGCCTCTGTATTTAGCACCTGCAATCAGTGCAGCCATATCCAAGGATAATAATCTACGCCCTTTTAAGCCCTCAGGTACTTCTGAGTTGACAATTCGTTGAGCGAGGCCTTCAACAATAGCGGTTTTCCCAACACCAGGTTCGCCAATTAACACAGGGTTGTTTTTTGAGCGTCGTTGCAACACTTGAATAACACGTCTAATTTCGTCATCGCGACCAATAACTGGGTCAAGCTTTCCCTGTTCAGCGCGTTCAGTCACGTCAATGCTATATTTATCTAAAGCATCACGTTGTTCTTCTGCGTTAGCATCATTAATAGGCTGGCCACCAGTTGCATCTTCAATCGCTTTTTCAATACCTACTGATGTGGCACCGGCGTCTTTTAACAACTTACCAACTGATCCTTTGTCTTGGGTACAAGCGAGCAAGAATAAGTCACTAGAAATAAACTTATCGCCACGTTTTTGCGCTAACTTGTCGGTTTGATTAAGCAATCTGCTAAGTTCATTTGATACGTGAATATCTCCGTGACCGTCTTCTACTTTAGCCACCCGTTCAAGGGACTCACCGAGTTGTGACCTAAGTTTGTTAAGGTCGACATCAGCTTTATTCAACAACGGTCTAGCGGTTCCGTCATCTTGATTAAGCAAAGCAAATAGTAAATGCACAGGCTCAATCGTAGGATTATCATTGCCCAAGGCCAAGCTTTGAGCATCTGACAATGCGAGTTGAAGTTTACTGGTGAATTTATCTATTCTCATTCTTAGGCTCTTTATTTAGTGAACACCGGATTCTTCGTTCGTGGCTACTACTGCTCGACAATTACGCCATCTATTACAAAGCAATATTAAAGCAGCTATTTAGACGTAACTTGACTGGTATCAAAGAATCATCGAGTAACAGAAATTTGTTTTTTTTCACTGTAAATTGAGCCTTCAAAAGCGTTTCACCTAGGTAATTCCCACAAAGCTGTACGGGTAATTACGAATAAAAGTACAGCGATAATTTAGATACAGTCACACATTAATAATCTATTGGATTTAAGGTGAATATCAATGACAGACCCAAACCATTACATCCGCTGGTTTGAGCAGCTTACTATCGAAGATGTCCCCTTGGTAGGTGGTAAAAACGCCTCTTTGGGAGAGATGTATCAAAACTTATCAAGCGAAGGAGTGTTGGTCCCAAATGGCTTTGCGGTAACTGCTGAAGCATACAACTATGTGCTTGAATCTAATAACGCTTGGCAGCAGCTGCATGCAGTTCTTGATGATCTCGAACCAGACAACATTGTCGACTTACAGATAAAGGGCAAGCAGGCTCGCGATATTGTGATGAACTGCAAGCTACCAAATGATCTGCGAGACTCGATATTGCAAGGATATGCACAGCTAAAAACGGAATATGGAGCGGGTATTTCATTGGCAGTGCGTTCATCTGCTACTGCTGAGGACTCACCAGAAGCATCTTTTGCAGGTCAAAACGATAGTTTTCTAAATATAAACAGCGATGAAGCCCTGCTGCACACCTACAAAAAATGTCTTGCCTCTAATTTTACCGACCGTTCTATTCACTACAAATTCGACAATCACTTTGACTTTTACAAGGTGTTTTTGTCAGTCGTGGTGATGAAGATGGTGCGCAGCGATATTGGCGTTAGCGGTGTTATGTTTTCTCTCGACACAGAAACATCTTTCAAAGACGTCGTTTTCATAAACGCTGCCTTAGGCCTAGGCGAAAATATAGTGCAAGGCACAATTGATCCCGACACTTTTTATGTGCATAAACCTACCTTTGTGAATGGATATCGGGCAATACTGAAGCGTCGGTTAGGCAGTAAAAAACAAAAGATGATTTTTACTGACCCACTACAAACAAAGAATATCAATGTAAAAAGCATTGAGAGTATTGACACTACTGACGATGAGAGAAATCATTTTTGTATCACCAAAGAAGACATAATGGTGTTAGCTGATTATGCAATTAAAGTTGAAAATCACTATTCTGATAAAGCAGGCGTTTATAGGCCAATGGACATGGAGTGGGCAAAAGATGGCATTGACGGTAAAGTCTATATGGTGCAAGCACGACCTGAAACGGTATCATCGAAAAAGACAGGCGCTATTCTCGAACTATATTATCTAAAAGAAACATCTGAGGTGCTTGCCAGTGGACAAGCGGTTGGCACCCGAATAGGGTCTGGGAAGGTTAGAGTAATTGATAACCTAGCTTCACTAAGTGATTTTCAAGCTGGGGAAATACTCGTTGCCGACACAACCACGCCCGATTGGGAACCCATAATGAAAATCGCATCGGCAATAGTGACCAATTGTGGCGGTCGCACATGCCATGCCGCTATTGTAGCGCGGGAACTAGGTGTGCCTGCTATCGTTGGTGTAAACAATGCAACAGAAATACTGAGAAACGATCAGGCCATAACGGCATGTTGCGCCAAAGGCGAAATAGGCCTTATATACAGTGGTATTTTGAAATTTAAGATTGAACATACTGATTTGGGTCAGCTGGCGCGTCCTAAAACCCAAATTATGATGAATTTAGGCAACCCAGACAAAGCGTTTAGCTTAGCTTCATTGCCGGTAGATGGTATCGGTCTTGCTCGCGTCGAATTCATTATCAATGAGTACATAAATATACATCCCATGGCAATAAACCATCCTGAAAAGGTCGATGAGGCAACGCGTGCCAAAATTTCTGTACTCAGTGCTCCTTACAACAGCGCCGAGGACTTTTTTATTAAAGCCCTTTCAGAAGGTGTCGCGACCCTAGCCGCCTCAGTGTATCCAAAGCCTTGCGTTGTGCGCATGAGCGATTTCAAAAGCAATGAATACGCAACGCTGTTGGGCGGTAGCCATTTTGAACCTGTAGAAAACAATCCAATGATTGGTTTTCGTGGCGCTTCACGCTATACCCATCGTGCCTACAGTGAAGGATTTGCATTAGAATGCGCTGCCATGAAACGGGTACGAGACGAGATGGGTTTAAGCAATGTAATACTCATGATCCCATTTTGCCGCACTATCGCTGAAGGTAAAAAAGTTTTGGACTTTATGGCTACCCAAGATCTCAAACGCGGCGAGAACGGCCTACAAATTTATGTGATGTGCGAAATCCCAAATAATGTCATACAAATTACGGCCTTCTCTGAACTGTTTGATGGATTTTCTATTGGCTCTAATGATCTTACTCAGCTTACTTTGGGAGTGGACCGCGATTCAGCTTTGGTTGCTATTGACTTTGATGAGCGCGATCCCGGCGTGAAAGAAATGATACGCCTTGCTGTTGTAGGGGCGAAAAGTAATAAACGTCATATCAGCATTTGTGGGCAAGCGCCTTCAGACTATCCCGATATGGTAGAGTTTTTAGTAAAAACTGGAATTGATACCATAAGCCTGAATCCCGATTCTATCATTGCCACAACCCGCCAAGTACTTGTGGTGGAAAGTACGTAAGGTAGAGAATACTTAAGGTCAAGATGACTTACTTGTGTATCCAAAATACCCTAATACTATTCCCAACAACGGGAACAGATTAGGCCACTAATCATTTTGCTTTATCATTAACTAGGAAAGTAGTCTTGAGCAAGTCACTAACTCCGTTAAGCACTAATCGGCTATTTAATAGACTCGATTACCTAATCCGCACTCGTTTGTGGGCACAGATTCTAATTGCCATGTTGTTAGGTATTACTGTGGGCTTGACGCTTTCGCCCAGCGGAGGTGCCCTAGTTGAATATACAACAGCCAATACAATCGCTAATTGGCTAGCTCTGCCTGGTCGATTGTTCCTAGCGCTAATTCAAATGGTGGTTGTTCCGCTAGTATTGACCTCAATTGTTCTAGGAATTGCCTCAGGCGGAAGTTCAGACTTCTTACGCCGAATTGGAAAACGCATTGCGCCCTACTTCGTAATCACTACTATTGTTGCCGTCACTATTGGCGGTTCACTGGCACTATGGATCCAACCCGGCAAATACATTGAACCAGCTACTACGCAAATTTCACAATTATCGGTTAATTCACAAGACCCAGTAAAAGTTGACTCACCGAAGCTTGAGGACCAAATAGTGAGTATTATCCCCGCTAATCCAATCAGCGCGATATTGGAGCGTTCGATGTTTCAAATAGTGGTTCTCGCTATTCTTATGGCGGTTGCCTTAGTATCAATTAAGCCCCAGCGAGCCAAGCCAGTTCTTGATCTGTGTGTTTCTGTACAAGACATATCAATGAAAGTTGTGAGTTGGGCGATGGTGTTGGCACCCCTTGCCGTCTTTGGGCTGCTGGCCCAAGTCTTCGTGAAATCTGGCGTAGACGCGCTTTTAGGCATGTCGGTCTATATTGGCACGGTACTTTTGGGTTTGTTACTACTTCTTGTGTTTTATTTGATGGTAGTTCTAGCAGTAGCTAAGCGAAATCCTCTTAACTTTTTGAGAGATATTCGAGAAGCGCAATTGTTGGCATTCTCTACTTCCAGTTCAGCCGCGGTGATGCCTTTATCGATGAAAATCGCCGAAGAAAAGTTGCAAGTATCTAAGCCTGTTTCACAATTCGTTATACCGCTGGGTGCAACCGTCAATATGGACGGCACTGCTTTATATCAGGTCATTGCGGCAGTATTTCTAACCCAAGTATATGGAATTGATTTAACGCTAGGTCAGCTCTCGCTTTTGGCCGCAACAACTGTGGGTGCGTCCATAGGGTCTCCCAGTACGCCGGGGGTTGGAATAGTAATACTTGCCACTATTGTGCAAGGTATTGGCATACCAGCAGAAGGCATTGCGCTGATACTCGGCGTTGACCGGATCCTCGACATGGCAAGAACTGCCGTTAATGTCAGCGGTGACTTAACCGCCAGTGTTGTGATGAAAAAATGGCTGGGTGATAGCGATGGCGGTGTTGCATAGCGAATAGATAGCGAGTGAAATACAAACGCAAATCGGTCATATATTGAGATGAATTGACCGAATTAAACATCATTTATATTTTGTATGAAAATAGACTTGTTGACGAGGATCAAAAACATACATGACTTTTAAATTAAGCTTTGGGCCTAGGTAGCGCATGCCATTCATGATGAACCATATGAGGTTGCGCCTAGCAAAGTATTGCATAGCCAAATGGCTAAGGGTGCACAGGCAAAAAATAAAAGCATCAAAGCCGCTCTGCAATTTGGGAACTTAAAGGAGTAAACATTATGAGTAACTATAAAACCATACTAGTAGCAATCGATATTAATGCACATTACGACAGTATTATTCGTAAAGCACTGGCAATTAGTCAGTCTCCTGAAGACCTACTATTAATGTATACATCGCTACCTTCCACGTATATTCAACCCTACCTATACGGGATGGAGTACAACCTTATAACTGATGCAGAACGGATGGCGGTCGCCCATGAAAAACTAGCTGATATTGCGAAAAAGTTTGGCATTGCTCAGCAAAATATTTTTGTCAAACTTGGCTTCGCGGCAGATGAGATAAAAGAAATTGCCACTGAAAAAAGTGTAGACCTAATTGTAATGGGCACACATGGCACAAGTGGTATTAAACTCATTCTTGGCTCAACCGCCAATTCAGTATTACATGGTGCGAAACAGGACGTCCTTGCTGTTCGTATACAAGATGTTTAAGTAAATGGAAGTATCAGATTCTAAAAATGCCCCTAACATCGTAAGGGCACTTAGGTCTCTCATCTAATCTATAACGCTCAAGCCCTAGTAAACGGGGAGATATTGAGACTGGCTTGAACTTATATAGCCTCACCTTTTTGTTCGTACCAGTTGTTAATACTTTGCCAGATATCATCTGCCGTATCAGCGTACCAGAAAAGCTCTCTGTCTTCGCAATCGATGACACCTTCTTCTACAAGAAAGTCAATATCAATAACTCTCTGCCAAAACCTTTTGCCAACCAACACAACCGGAATGGGCGAAATTTTACGAGTTTGAATTAATGTTAATGTTTCAAAAAGTTCATCTAAAGTGCCATAACCACCCGGAAAAGCAATCAATGCCCTAGCCCTAAGAACAAAGTGTAATTTACGAATAGCGAAATAGTGGAATTGTATACACAACTCAGGTGTAACATAGGGGTTAGGAAATTGCTCGGTTGGTAAGGTAATGTTTAATCCAACGTTTTTAGCCTTCGCTTCCGTTGCACCTCGATTGGCTGCCTCCATAATTCCTGGCCCACCACCCGTCATAATAACTAGTCGCGAGTCTTCTGGACCTTTACCTGATTTGGCCACTATATCTGCAAATTCTCGAGCTACTTGATAATATTTGCTATTGAATTGAATGCGTTTAGCAACCGCCAGCTTTTGAATTAAATTTCTATTATCAGGATTTTTTTCAAGCGCTATGCTTAATTCATCTATTTTATTTTGTGCTGCTATAGGCTCAACGATACGCGTGCTTCCAAACACGACTATAGTCTGTTCAACACCATGTTTTTTCAGTAGTACTTGAGGTTTTAGGTAATCAAGTTGTAATCTAATGCCTCTGGCATTTGGACCTTTTAGGAAGGAAAGATCCTCGATGGCTGGGATGTAACTGCTGTTTTCTACTATAGCCTCTAACTTATTGACGATGTGAGGATCTTCGCTAGCCGGCTTTTTCTTTTGCCCGGGTAACGCTTCTATTCGATCTACTTGATGAGCTGATTTTGGAATTGACAGATTGATCTCATTTGTGCTTTTTTTAACCATTTCCATATACCCGATGAGAGAGAAAAGTGCCAATGCTTAACCATAGTCGATACAAAGTAGCTTAATAAGTAAGCCGCTAGAGTGTAAGTAACAAACTACATAGAGGGGAGCAGAACTGAACTTCCCATGGTCTGTTGCGCATATTGAAATTGAGGGGCCGCCAAAAGAGCGGCGCGATCCTCTCGAATGCAAGATTAGGCTGTATGCGTAATTTCACAATGACTCCAGGCGTTGCGCAAGAGCGATTGTCAAGTTATCAATAGCCCTTAGTAAACAAAATACCGCTGCATTTAGGACAAGGCGGTACATGCCCTGTATGCTTGAGGTGTACTTTTTGACTACATGCTTGGCAAGTTAAAGTGCCCGCGGATGTCATCTCACCGGTTTTATAAGTAATCGTTTGTTTTGTTTTATCACTCAGGGAACGAAACGTATTTCCGGTAAATTCAAGCACGGTAGCGAGTGAGGAAAGAGCACCTGCGCCCAATCGGGAAGGATTAAACCGCTCTTTGGCTTCCTCGCCCAAATGCTGGGCATGAGCTATGGTCTGATCCAGGTCACGGGAAAGGTATTGCTTTAATTCTTCTCCTTGTTCCTCGCTGAACTCCTTGACTTCGGTCAAATGCTCGTGGGCTTTTTCCAGCGCTACTGACATTGATTCACGTCCACGCTCTTTCCCTGCAAGGTAGAGTTCATTGAATTTATTGGCAAGCAGATCATACTGCCGCGCTCGTTTAGCTTTATCCTGATCGTTTTTTTCCATGAAAAATCTCCGGTAGAATACGGCATACATAATTATGCTGTAGGGCTCAAAACATTTCCCGCCGCGTCAGTTTTCGTCACGAAGCGGGTATTAATATAAAAACACATAGACGCAAATACTAATTGAGATATCTGAGCAACATATCCCTATAGCCAATTCTTTGTAGCCAAAGTAGGTGATTGTGCGGGTATATATTCTGTGAGGGTCAACCGCACCAGATCACCTAGATCTTCGATTCGATTAACTTTTTGATGCTATAAAAATTCCATATTTATTTCACCTGACCAAAATAGTAAATTGCTGTAGCAAGCATAATAATGCGCTAGCGAGTTTAAGAAATGTTGATTCAAATCAAGGTTAGATGAGATATCCATTTGCTGGAAATTAGTTAGTAAGCAGGAGAGTTAAAACAATGATTAAAATGGCTATTTTGGATAGTTCTCCCTTTATTTCAATCAAAAATAAAGGGTTCCTTATTTGCCTTCATTCGAATCCAATTCAAAGTAGAACGTACTGACTTGCGCGAAAGTAGATTCTGTTCCAATTTATTTTTACCTGGAAATGGGAGCAAGCTAAGACCAATCAGAATAGTGATTAAACCTTGACCGGGTAAGACCAGCATCACAAGTCCACACACTAATAAGCATATCCCAACAATGATTTGTAAAATTTTAATCACAAAGTTTAAACTGGTATTCATCGATGTTAAGTGAGAGTTTTCACCAGAGAGTCTTTTGCGGATAAAGTATCGCTTGTCCATCTGTGTAATAATGTAACTAATAACAATAAAACAAACGACAGAAGCAATTGTGGTTAGTAACATTGTGAAAAATATAAAATTGGCGCCAAAAGTCTCCATTAGATATGTTGCAATTTTGCTGTAAGCTTCTTTAATCACTTTTGTTTTCCGTAATTTATAATCCAGGACATTATTTGAGTTGGGTCTTATGCAAATGTTTGAAGAATTGGTTGGGTGGTCCTCCATCTATTGGGTAACCCTAACAGTTATAATGCATATTAGCTTTTCTCTTCTAACATCGTTACATGTGCTTCTGTTCAGAGAATACGACCGCACATCATTGGCGTGGATTGGCCTTGTTGTACTTTCACCCGTTGTGGGAAGTCTTTTTTATTGGTTATTTGGAATAAATCGCATCAAGCGTTTAGCGCGCAAAGAGCATCCAAAAACAGGTAAACAAGACTTTTACCACCCAAAAACAACCATTGAATTTTTTCAGCTACCCAAAAACTGGCATCCTTCAATTATCTCGGGATATGCAATTCATCCAGTTAATTACATTGCCGGTAACAGCGTTGAACCCCTCATTAATGGCGATACTGCCTACCCTGCAATGATTCAATCTATTCATTGCGCTAAACGTTATATCGTTTTATCGAGTTATATATTTGATTACGATTCACTTGGACAACAGTTTGTTGACGCTCTAGCCTTAGCCCATCAACGAGGTGTCATTGTTAAGGTGCTACTGGACGGAATAGGCATTAGATATAGCTGGCAAAAATCAGACAAAGCTCTAAAAAAACTGGGGGTAAAAACAGCCCGTTTTTTACCTGCAATTTCGCTCACTAGCATCCGCTTTATTAATCTAAGAAACCATAGGAAAATACTCTGTATAGATGGTGATGTTGCTTACATTGGAGGAATGAATCTAAGCAAGAATAATATGGTTAAATCAGCAGTAAGCCCTATTGATGATGTTCAATTTAAAGTTACAGGCCCTGTGATTGACCAGATAAGTAAGGTATTTATAGAGGATTGGTTTTTTGCTACGGGAGAGTTTATTCAATTTCCACGCTATAACCCTAACACAATACAGCAAAAAAGCGATAAATCGGTTGTTGCCCGAGTCATCCAAGATGGTCCAGATAAACACCACAACAGAATCAGGTGGACATTAATTAATGCACTAGTTTGCGCGAAAACAAGTGTAAAAATTATGACGCCCTACTTTATCCCAGACCAAACATTAATGACTTCTCTTCACGCAGCGGCATTGCGTGGCGTATCAATTGAAATTATTGTGCCCCAGCATAGCAACATTCCTTTTGTGGACTGGGTGATGGAAGCAAATTTCGCCCAAATAATAGAGCACGGTATAAAAGTTTACAAAAATAAAAGGCCTTTTGACCACAGTAAAATTGTCATTATTGATGACATATGGTCATTTATAGGCTCCAGTAACTGGGACGCCAGGAGTCTGGAATTCAATTTCGAAATCAATCTTGAATGTTTCGATACTATTCTCAATGCAAAATTAACAGAATTATTTACCCTAAAAAAACAAAATGCAATTCCGATTATTGAAAGCGAAGTGAGTGACGTACCGATCTATAAAAAAATTCGCAACAACTTGTTTCGTTTATTTTCGCCGTATTTGTAATGCAACTCGTACAAACAACTAACGTGCTGTCATAGGTTTGATTAAAGGCCAACATTTCCATGATTAAAAGTCATTATAGTAAAGTTGAGTCCTTGAAAATTATGGGCAGTCCTTCTAAAACGGTGATAGGACCAAACATAAAGGTATTACTTTGGAACGTCTTTAAATGCAGGAAAAAGGGATGGGAGAACGATTTTATGGCGCTCATACGTGACAAAGATTTAATTCTTTTGCAGGAAGCTATTTTCAACTCGCCGTTCGACCTTCATTTTAACAAATCCTTACAGCATCAGTGGATAATGGCGCGTAGTTTCAGAAACGCAAAAAGTAATGTCGAAACGGGCGTTAAAACTGGTTCTACTGTTACCGCGATAAAACATTATTTTTCTGCATCAGCCCACAGCGAACCTATTACTAAAACAAAAAAAATGTTACTGGCGACCCTTTATCCACTAAATACCCCTGGCAAGTCATTATTAGTGGTAAATTCTCACATTATCAACTTTGTTTCTTTCGAAAAATACAAAGCTCACCTAACGCAAGTTTTCCAAACTCTTGAACATCATAATGGTCCCATATTATTAGCGGGTGATTTTAATACATGGAATGGCAAAAGATTGAAGTATTTTAATGACCTGGCAACATCGTTTTCACTAGAGGAAGTAGAAATTATACGTAAGCCAAGGCTAAATCATTTATTTCAGCATTTGGACCATATTTACTATCGCGGATTAGAAATAGTCGATGCCCAAGTACATTCAGACATTAAATCTTCTGACCACTACCCAATCAGCTTATCGTTGCGTACTTTAACTACACCGGCAATAAGATGACCAAGAAGAGTATATTGACCTTTCGCGCACCCCATAATGGCAACAACCATTAGCCTTAGAATAGATCTATTTACTGAAATCACAAATCACCTGTTGTAAATCGACTTAAGTAGTTTCCACAATTCAGTAGGTACAATACCGAATAGTATCTGGCGAAGGTAATTGTCATGCTAGTTTACGTGGAATTTTTGGAGAAGACTCGTCATGAAAAACAAGAAACAAACAACAGAATTACAAGACAGCTACCATGCAATGGTTAATAGCGTTGAAGAGTTTGTGGTGAAAGAAGGTAAAACCTTGCAACACGCTTTTCACGCAGCAGAAGAAAAACTTTGTAAAGCCAAGGATATAAGCAAAGATAAAATCCAGCAAGCAAGTCGAAATTTAAAGGAAAACTTACGTGTAATAGGCGAAACAGTAGAAGGCGTCAGTGAAGCCTATAAAGATCGAATAAAATTTGATATGGCCTATGTAAATAATTCAATTTGGGACAAGTTACAGAGCATTGCTTATTCAAATACAGCCGAATTAATTGAGTTCACAAGAACCCTCAAAGAAAATGCACAAACTGTCATAACAGAAGATCACCTCGCCGCGCATCAGCAACACAGTCAATGGGATTCTGACCATGCCTTATGGTTAGATGAGGTCAAATTCTGGCAAAAGGAACTCGACCAAGCATTGGCTAAACTAACGGATGTTGAAAAGGCACTTAAGCGACAATCTGCATTACTCCTTGAGCATGCTCAGGTCATTAAAGTTCATGCTGAAATAGACCACGAACACGAACAAATTATGACAAATGCTGAGCAAGACCCGACTAGCGAAGTATTCAAAGTTGCAGATGAGAAGGAAATCGCAGTGCATCAACAAGAGCAACAAATACACGCGCAACACTCAGAATTGCATCATGTATTAAAAACACATCATTATAAAACAATGACGATGATCAACGTGCTTTATAAGGAAACACATAAAGCACAATAAGGAAAAGTCATGACTGATTTCAACGATAAAAGCACCCTCAAACACGATTCCGCGTCGAATATGGAGTCCTTAAAGAATGCAATTACCAACGGCCAGGAGAATCGATTAAAAGCGCTTTTAACTAATCTGCTATTAGACGAACTACAAAAAGGCTACCTCATTAATTTGGCTGAAAACAACGGCAACTCAAAGATTGTAAGATTGCTTAATGCTTTGCCAGCAACACCTTAGCAAAGGATAGAGAAACTCCAAAAACACCAGAAATCGGGATTGATACCATTGGCCTTAATCCCGACTCTATCATTGCCAAAATTCCTCAAGTACTAACAGTATAGGCCGAACTCTCCATGGCTCAGTTTACCTGCAAATTAACAGCTAATATACCCAACCTTGATCAAGGTCAAAAGTAAGCAAACAATTCACGATAACATTCAACTTAATCATAAACTGGTAAGCTAAGACGAATCACAATGTCTAATCTTAAAGACCCTTTACCTCACACTACTTGCGTCACCGCTAATTTGCCTCTTGGCTCTGTAGTGGCTGTTCGCGGCAGCATTGTGGACGTAAAGTTTGAATCGAGCTTACCGGCCATAAGAACTATTTTATTTGCTAGCAATAAGACCATCATTTTGGAAGTGCTAACACAGCTCGATAGTCAACGAATTCGAAGCATTGCCTTAACACCTACGCAAGGATTGGCGCGCAGTATGCCGGTTACAAACTCTGGCAACCCCTTGCAAGCGCCGGTTGGCAACCAAATTCTCTCGCGTATGTTCGACGTATTTGGTAAGGCTATTGATGGTCTTCCAGACCCCACTGATATTAAGTGGAATAGCGTTCATCAAACGCCTCCAGATTTAACCCAAAGGTCTAGCAGCTCTGAAGTATTTGAAACCGGTATTAAAATAGTAGATGTGCTGTCTCCCTTGGAAAGAGGAGGCAAAGCAGGCTTGTTTGGCGGCGCAGGTGTGGGTAAAACCGTCTTGTTAACCGAAATGATACACAACATGATTGAACACCAAAAAGGCGTTAGTATTTTCTGCGGCATTGGTGAGCGCTGTCGAGAGGGTGAAGAGCTCTATCGCGAGATGAAGCAAGCCGGCGTACTAGACAATATGGTGATGCTATTTGGGCAAATGAATGAGCCACCCGGTAGTCGCTTTCGAGTTGCCCAAGCTGCCTTAACCATGGCCGAATATTTTCGAGATCAAGAACATAAAGACGTATTGTTGCTAGTAGATAATATTTTTCGCTTTATTCAAGCAGGAGCAGAAGTGTCGGGCTTGATGGGACAAATGCCCTCAAGAATGGGTTACCAGCCGACTTTGGGCACTGAACTGGCAAGTATTGAAGAGCGTATTGCCAACACTGAATTTGGCTCAATTACTTCTATTCAAGCTGTGTATGTGCCCGCTGACGATTTTACCGATCCTGCAGCGGTACATACCTTTTCACATCTTTCAGCATCTTTGGTGTTATCGCGTCAGCGCGCTAGTGAAGGCTTATATCCTTCGATTGATCCTTTGCAGTCCAGTTCAAAAATGAACACACCAAGTATTGTTGGGGAGCGCCACTATGGCGTAGCACAAGAGATTCGCCAAACATTGGCCAAATATGATGAGCTAAAAGACATTATAGCCATGTTAGGACTAGAACAACTGTCGGTGGCCGACCGCGATATTGTGAGTCGAGCTCGTAGATTAGAACGTTTCTTCACACAGCCGTTTTTTACCACCGAGCAATTTACGGGCATGCAAGGGAAACTCGTAAGCTTAGAGGCATCCTTAGATGGTTGTGAACAGATCTTACGCGGAGAATTTAACCACTATCCAGAAAGTGCGCTATATATGATTGGCGCCATAGATGAAGCCCAACTGCCACAAGAAACACTGTCCAATAAGCAAGCAAAGGGACAACAAAATGTGGCTTAAAATACTGCTTCCATCACGCATATTTGTTTATAAAACTGAAGTGGTAAACATTGTTGCAGAAAGCGCAAACGGCTCCTTTGGAATTCTGCCCCAGCGCCGCGATTGCATTGCCAGTCTCGTACCCGGAATTCTAAGCTATGTTACAGCAACTAAAGAAGAAGTCTTTATTGCAGTAGACACAGGATTATTGGTGAAAAATGGCGCAGAAGTATTGGTGTCAGTTCGACGCGCCGTGGGGCCAGGGCCATTAAGTGAATTGCGGGTCTTAGTGAACTCCGAATTCTTAAGTCTAGATGAGCAAGAACGTGACCTGCAAATGGTATTAAACAAATTGGAAAGTGGCTTTTTAGCCCATTTTTCAGACTTAAGCAAGGTCTGAAGACATGAAAGCTAAGCAAGTAAAAAAGCCCCCTACTTTGTCTGATCAAATTGGCGCAAAGGCAGACCGTAAGGCCAACGCTAAACGACGAGGAGAACCCGGGCTTTGGTTCGGACTCGGCATGATGGGCTTAGTGGGATGGTCTATCGCCATCCCTACACTACTTGGTACAGCCTTAGGTTTGTGGTTAGACAGACATTTTGACGATCAACGCTCATGGACTCTAGCCTGCTTGCTAGCCGGGCTGGTAATAGGCTGTTTTACAGCTTGGAGTTGGCTAAGTAAAGAACACAAAGCCATTGACGACGATGATAATTAAAGAAGTAAACAACAAGGTATCAATACATGGCCACCTATTCTTCACTACTCATTGCATTAATAGAAGGCACGCTTTTGGGCTGCGCTTTCTTTTATATATTGTGGCTGTCGGCAAAAAAAATTCTAAGCTCTAAATTTGCAATATCTTGGTTTATCGGCAGCTGGCTAGCTCGAATGGTCTTTGCACTATGCGGCTTCTATTTAATAGCCATGGGAAACTGGCAGTTACTGCTTGCCAGTTTGTGCGGTTTTATAATCGGGCGGGCTTTAATTAGCAGACTCATCGACGTTAAGACGCAAGCTCGCAAAACATACCTACGTACACCAACAGAATAAGCCATAGGAAGCGACCATGCACCTTAGTCCAGATGACATAATATTTTGGCAATATGATTTTATTAGGCTAAACGCGACTATTGTCTTCACATGGGGACTGATATTGGTGCTCACAATAGGTTCACGCCTAATTACCCGCAGTTTAACCACCGATATCGAAGGCTCTCGTTGGCAGAATGGTTTAGAGCTTATCGTACTTGTCATAGAACAACAGATTGAGAGCACTGGCTTGCGCAATCCGCGCAACTACATCGTTTTTTTAGGCAGCTTATTGCTATTTGTGGGAATGGCCAATCTATTTACTATTTTTCCTGGCTACGAACCACCTACAGGATCACTTTCAACCACGATTGCCTTGGCTGTGTGTGTTTTTGTGGCCGTACCTTATTTTGGTATCAAACGAAAAGGGCTTAAAGGTTATTTAGCTTCATACATTCAACCTACTTTACTAATGCTGCCGTTTAATATTATCGGGGAGCTGTCGCGTACTCTTGCTTTAGCAGTCCGCTTATTTGGAAATATAATGAGTGGCAGCATGATAATTGGCATTTTACTGCTTATTGCACCATTGATATTCCCGATAGTGATGACTGCTCTAGGATTGTTGACAGGCGTGGTGCAAGCCTACATATTTTTTGTACTAGCCTCAGTGTATATAGCCGCTGCCACCAGCGTTAGCAAAACCAACTCACCCGACCAAGCGATTAGTTTACCCATGAATAAACATAGGAAGTAACATGAACGATTTAACTATAATTGCCATTGTTTCAATTATCACCTCAGGTATCACCATTGGCTTTGGGGCTATTGGTCCTGCTTTTGCTGAAGGTAGAGCCGTAGCTAACGCTCTCACTGCACTGGCACAACAGCCCGATGCTTCATCGACCATTACTCGAACACTATTTGTAGGACTCGCAATGATTGAATCCACTGCTATTTATTGTTTCGTTGTGACCATGATATTGCTTTTTTCAAATCCGTTTTGGAATTATTTTGTCGACCACAGTGGAGGTTAAATTATGCCCTTTGATTGGTTTACTATTGCTGCGCAAATCATCAATTTTACTATCTTGCTGTGGTTACTGCGACGTTTTCTATATAGGCCTATTCTCGATGGCTTAGATGCGCGTGAAATACGACTTAACAAGATATTAGATGAAGCCAACAGCAAAAACATTGATGCCGAACAGCGCCAAAATATCTGCCAACATAAAGAGGCCGAATTAGAGCAGCAGCGCTCAGCAATTTTAGAAAAAGCTCACAGCGAGGCAAAAGAAAAACGCATTGAACTATTTGATAGTGCACAAGAGGCCGCAGATGAAATACTGCGTAAAAGATTGGAGTCACTACAAAGCGTATTGCTGAATTTGAAGCACGAGGTATTAAGTAAAAACATGGATGAAGTCTATGCTACCGCCGGCAAAATGCTAGACGATCTTGCTGGTGTTAAATTAGAGCAGGCTATTGTGGATAAATTTCTGAATCAGTTAAAGGCACTGCAGGGAAAACAGTACGAAGCTTTGCATGGCGCAATGAAAGACAGCAATAACATTCTTGTGCGCAGCGCTTTCGCGCTAACAGATGAATACAAACACAAAATAGAACACACATTAATTAACGTATTAAGCGCCGATAAGCCCGTTAGCGTTACCCTTAATTTTATGCTGGTTCCCACACTAATTGCAGGATTAGAGCTAAGTGCAGGTGGTTGGAAATTGGCGTGGAGCATACACTCTCATATGCAAAACTTGCAAGACCGAGTAAGCGAAGTGATTCAACTTGCACCTTTGCAACGTAATGGCAATTCAGAGCCAAAGGACGAACAATCTAAAACAACGTTTGCACAATAAGCACTGGAGACCAAATTTGAATCAGTCCCTCAATATCCGAATAGAAAAAGCCTTTACCGAGACCTTCACCTCCATGCAAGAGGCTCGCGAGTCGCTAAAGGCAGACCTATCATTACAAGAAGTGGGCACCGTGCTTAGGGTGTCAACTGGCATTGCATTTGTGAGCGGCCTACCTGACGCTGGCTTTGAGGAACTATTGTCATTTCCTAAGGGCATTTATGGAATTGCATTCAATCTTGATGAAACTGAAATTGGCGTAGTATTACTGGGCGACTATTGGAAACTCAGCGCCGGCGATGAAGTGCACCGCACTGGCCGCGTTATGGATATTGGCGTAGGAGATGAACTAATAGGAAGAGTAATCGATCCTCTTGGCCGCCACTTAGACGGCAAAGCATCTCTTAATTTGTATGAGCGCATGCCAATAGAGCGTCCGGCTCCGCCTATTATGGCCCGCTTACCCGTTACCGAGCCTTTACAAACAGGCTTAAAGGTCATAGATGCCTTGTTACCCATTGGCCGTGGTCAACGAGAACTTATCATGGGAGATAGGCAAACGGGCAAAACCGCCATTGCGATAGACGCCATCATTAATCAAAAAGACAAAAATGTATTGTGTATCTATTGTGCGATTGGTCAACGCGCCGCTTCGATTGCGAAAACGCTGGCTGTATTGCGACATCACGACGCGATGAAATATACTTTGGTGCTTGTTACAGAAGGTAACGAATCGCCCGGTTTGAATTACATTTGCCCTTATGCAGCTACCAGTATTGCTGAATATTTTATGCATAAAGGGCGCGACGTACTTATGGTATATGACGACTTAACACAGCATGCACGATCGTATCGAGAGTTGTCTCTATTGCTGCGCAGATCGCCTGGACGAGAAGCCTTCCCGGGCGATATTTTCTATATACATTCACGTTTATTGGAGCGCGCCACCCATCTAAACGAAAAACATGGTGGAGGCTCTCTTACTGCTTTACCTATTATTGAGACCGAAGAACAGAATATATCTGCATATATACCGACTAATTTAATATCAATTACAGATGGTCAAATTTACCTTTCGCCTACGTTATTTGACTTAGGCATACTACCCGCCGTTGACGTAGGGAAATCGGTATCTAGAGTGGGAGGTAAAGCGCAATTGAAAGTATTTAGAGAGGTATCAGGGGCTCTCAAACTTGCCTATTCACAATTCGAAGAATTAGAGAGCTTTGCTCGATTTGGCGCAAGACTAGATGATAATTCGCAAAAAATTATTGAAAGAGGCCAAAGGATACGCGCCTTTTTACAGCAGCCAGAAAGCTCGCCTATAGCGGTAGCGGCGCAAATCACTATCTTGTTGGCGTTAATCAATGGTTTGTTCGACTCAGTGACGCTGTTGGATATTCAGGTAGCGCAACAAGAACTAAGCAATGTTGCCTATGACTTCAGCGACGATTTAACACAGCGCATCAATTCACCAAAAACACTTAGCGATGACGATAAGCAATACATACTTAAAAATGCAGAAAAAGCGTTGCTACGCTTTTTAAAGCCAGTCCCTTTTGACGCCTTAAAGACCAACCCGACAAGTCAAAAAATAAATCCTAAGGAAGCATAATGAGTGATTCCATGCTCGCTTTACAGCGTAAAATGGACAGCGCAGATGATCTTCGCTCAGTAGTTCGCACCATGAAATCGATGGCAGCTTCGAGCATTAGCCAATATGAGCAGGCCGTATTATCCTTAGAAGACTACTATAGAACGATTGAGTTAGGCTTAATCGCAGGCTTGCACAATAGGCACTGCGTACAACTAGCGATTGAAGGCAGTGAAGGTAAAGCATTGCTAGCATCTAGTAAGTCGCCTATAGGCGTTATAATCTTTGGCTCTGACCAAGGCTTAGTGGGACAGTTTAATGACACGCTGTTGAGCTTTATGGTCCAGACTCTCAAAAACGAATCTGCTAGTACTTTGTTCTGGCCTGTGGGTGAACGCATGCAATCGGGCCTCAAAGAGCAAAAGCTAAAGTGTACTCGCTACTTCCCCCTCCCTCGCACAATGGAATCAATTACGTCGCTGGTAACTGAAGTGTTACTCGAAATTGAAGCACAGCGTAAGTTCAGTAAAGTAGACGATATCTACCTATTTTTTAACGCTCCTTTGTCAAATACAGGCTATGCACCCCAACTACAAAAATTGCTGCCGTTAGATAAAAAATGGCAGCATAAACTAGTAAGCGAACACTGGCCAGGAAAGTCCCTACCTGAACTAATAAACGGTCAGCAACGGTGTTTGATCAGCCTTATTCATGAATACCTATTTGTATCAATTTTTAAGGCATGTACTGCATCACTGGCAAGTGAAAACGCCAGCAGATTAGCAGCAATGCAACGAGCCGAGAAAAACATTGAAGAGCTACAAAAGAACTTGCATCGCACTTACCACCGCAAACGGCAAAAAGCGATAGATGAAGAACTGTTTGATTTGGTGGGTGGTTTTGAAGCACTCCAAAATAGGGACGAGGTTAAATAGAATATCGTTAACTCACTGATTCGATTATTAAGCATAATTATTGATCCAGCTCAAAAAATTGCATATGGCGTATTTTATACTTGTTCGCATCAAAATCAGCCATTGAAGAGAATACATCATGTTAGCTATAAATACGGCTCCACATTTACATTATATGATTGAAGAACAAGAGGTTACTATCCGGCCCATGAGCGATATGGATGAAGATATGGAAGTCAATTTTTTCAATAATCTATCTCCCACCACTAAATACTTTAGGTTTATGGAAGGTATAAGAGAGCTATCTCCCGCTATGGTAAAACAGCTTTGCGATATTGACGGAAAATACGCTATGGCCTTTATTGCAACGATAAGAGAGCCCGATGGTGAGAAACAAATTGGCGTTGGTCGATATTCTCGCGGCACTTACGAAACCGATAGTGAAGCGGGAGTAGAAATGGCATTGACGGTCGCCGACGATTGGCAGCACAAAGGAATAGACAAGCTAATTATGAAGCCTTTAACGGAATATGCCAAAAATAACGGAATCAAAAAACTGTACACCTTTGAATTTGCCGAAAATGCAGCCATGCGACATATTGCAAAAGAGCTTGAAATGACGGCAAAAGCAGACCCTCTTGATGCACGATTAGTTACCTATTCTTTAGAAATTTAACCGTAAACGTATTGTGAGTAAGCGATGTTAGTTGATCAGGGTCAATATATAAATTACTGCACAGTGTAAGCTTATAAAAGATATAGCTAACTTGAGTTCCTAAGTTGAAAATAGCGTTTTTTAATACTAAACAATATGATCAAGAATATTTTGACCTCGCTAACCAACTTGGTGAGCACGACATTCATTATTTCACTTCTCAGTTAAATGTTGATTCATGTTCACTTATTACTGATGAAAAAGTGGTTTGCGCGTTTATCAATGACAATTTGAATGCCGAAGTATTGCAACAACTAAAAGATAGAGGCGTTGAGCTTATTGCGCTTCGATCCGCTGGTTTCAATCATGTTGATATACCCTGCGCAAAGAAGCTTAACTTACCGATTGTAAGGGTACCGACTTACTCACCTTATGCGGTTGCAGAGCATGCAGTTGGCTTATTACTTTGCTTAAACCGCGGCATTCACCGAGCTTATAACAGAGTTCGTGAAGGCGATTTTTCACTGCGTAATTTAATGGGGTTTGATTTACACGGGAAAACAGTTGGTGTTATTGGCACGGGAAAAATTGGCCAATGTTTTGTTAACATAATGCAAGGTTTTGGCTGTAAAGTCATTGCCTATGATGTAGAGCCTAATCTAATTTGCTTGCAGTCTGGGGTCGAATATTTGCCCTTAGATGACTTGTTAGCAAAAGTGGATATTTTATCATTGCATTGCCCCCTTACTATAGACACTTTCCATTTAATTAATCAGCAAGCCTTAGATAAAATGCGCAGGGGCGTAACCATTATTAATACCAGCCGAGGAAAATTAGTCGATACAAGGGCTGTTATCAATGCGCTTAAAACTGGCAAAGTAGGATTGTTAGGGCTCGACGTATATGAGTTAGAGGAGGATTTGTTTTTTAATGACCTCTCTGCTGAAGGTATACCCGATGATTTATTGGCCAGATTAACCACTTTTCCCAATGTGATTATTACCAGCCATCAAGGCTTTTTTACTCACGAGGCTATGACCAATATAGCCCAAACTACTTTATCAAATATCAAGAAGTTTGAAACAGATGGGTGTATACCAAGTGGGTTAGTTTGAAGTTTAGCAATTTTGCTTTGCTTTGCTTTGCTTTGCTTAATAGCACAAGAAAAGCTTAATTTGGGTAAACCACAAGAAATGAATATGAAACAGTCCCTGCTATTTAGCAGGGGAATAAAAACTAACAGTAAAGGGTAATTATTATGGAATTAGAAAAACATACGCTACTAAAAGATTTTCCTGAACATCATCACACAATTCGTCATCTTAAAATGCACGATGCACATTTTATTAGAGTACTTACTAGTTACAATGAGATAGAGAGCGAAGTACATCAAATTGAAATAAACGACTCACCGGTTAAAGACAAATATATAGAATCGCTTAAGAAAAAGCGCCTTCATCTTAAAGATGTGCTGTTTAGTATGATTAGAGAAACTGAGCGTAAACTTTAAGATAAGGTTTTTATAGGCCGCAAAATAAGGTGTAGATTATGAGTAACTTAAGTATGTCAGTAAGTAAAGTTGTTCTTATTGTAGCAATAAGCGCCATCGTATTAATTGGATGTAGCAGCAAATTTGCCGCGTCTATGCGCAAAGTGACTTACCCTCCTGATTTTAAATACACCGAACCGGCTGATTTGCGCTCCGATATGCATCAGCTAGCCTTCCAAATGGGATTACTCGATAAAGCGCTTGTTATGCCCTCAGTACAAACTTCAAATGAAGTTGAAATACAACGTGTCGAGGTACTAAACGTACTAAGACATATGGGACGAATTGCTAACAGCTTGCAAGCTGGAAACTCAGGCGCAAACCACCCTTACATGGACGATTATATGCAAGACTTGGTAGCTAAGATTGACGAAGCCCGCATTGGAGCATCGTTGCAGCAGCCGCGTTACTACTTTGCAGGGAAAGTCTCTGGAGGATGCGTAAACTGCCATAAAGCAAATAGATGAAGCACAATAGGTCCCAGAGGCATTCTGGCCAGACTAGTAAAGTAAGACCTGAAGTAGCTGCGGGATTACCTGGT
This sequence comes from Acidiferrobacterales bacterium, assembly GCA_964195425.1. Lineage (GTDB taxonomy): Bacteria > Pseudomonadota > Gammaproteobacteria > Enterobacterales > Alteromonadaceae > Glaciecola. Next base: position 15,430 of record CAXMOM010000049.1, on the reverse strand, counting down.
GCCCCATCAACACTACACAAATATCTGCGTAAAGCTGGCATTGACCCCGACAGACTCTCAATACTTCACTTAGGGCGACCTCCTAATCTGCTTAAGTATAAAACACCGCCGTGGCAATGTCGCATGTTGTTCGGATATGCTTTATGGGGGTTATTGTTTTTACTCGACCTATATGAGGTTGTGCTTCCTCCCTATCTTAACGCAATTTTTTCTCTTGCCGTTGGTTTAATCATTATTCAGGTTGCTTGCCAGGTCTTGGTTGTCGCGACTGAGCGTTTTGCGGCGCGGATGAAGTGGACACACTATGTGGCCGGAACGGTATCTGAGATTTTATCCACGTTACCGGAGTGTGTTGTTATTGCGTTTTTGATACCGGTCAGCCCTTTAACCGCCTTTACTGTGGCCCTAATCACTATTTATAACAATGCCTTAGTCTTTAGTATTTACTCCTACTTTTTGCCTAAGGATTGCAAAGGCAAGTACCTTATGCCAAAACCCATTACCGACGCGGGCACCCAAGTGCTGATCGCAGGTGGCGCCCTTGGCTTGGTGATGGGATTTATGATGTTGATTTTTTCATCCAACGGCCATCCCAAGCAAGGATTCGAGGCAGTCGACCTAGCCACAATGGGCTTTTTACTGCTGATCATATTCGCGGTGTATCTATATCGACTGATAATAGGTCTTGGTAAAGAAGAATATGATGTTCAAGAAACCCTGAAATTAACAGAAGAGGAAATGGCAGAACGACAAGAAATGGTATTTAAAAACGTGCAGCGAAGTAGCTTTGGCCGCATTGGATTTTTACTCGCACTAGGCGTAGCCGGTGCCTTTCTTGGCGGAGAACGGGTTGCCGAGTTTGCATCATTGGCCATCAAAAAGATGGAATTAAGCGGTATTGTTGCGGCAATAATTCTGGCTGGATTTGCGGGCATGAGTGAATACGTTATTTTATGGACATCTCACCGTAAAAAGGAGTATGGCATTGCCTTGGCTAATGCTTTTGGTGGCATTGCACAATTAATGTTTTTGATTGTGCCCTTTACCTTTTTAGCCATCGCTTTTTATCAGGCTTTTATCAATCCAGACCATCCTGAATTGCCCATTTTGTTTTCTGTGCCAAATATTCTATTGCTTATCTTCATTTTCCCAACCTTCCATACCTTGGCAACCTTGTTAGAAAATGACCACACCATGGACATTCTCGACACTACAATAATGGTTGTTATTGTAGGTCTATTACTGTTGCTGCTGGTTTCTTATGGCACGGTTGCATAGTGATAAAGAGTTAGTATAAAAAATTACCGTTACACACAAAGCAAACATTAATTAGCGGCATTATGCTCACACTAATGGTGCTAAAAGCGTCTTCAGTATATCGTCAGTGAGGCTGAGTTTACCCTGATTAACTTCTTCCGATAACAAGGCATTGGCGAGCTCAGCTTTGTTAATCTGAATTTGCTGAATGCGCTCTTCAATCGAGTTTTCAATAATCAACTTATACACAAATACAGGTTTATCCTGACCTATACGATAAGCTCTATCGGTTGCCTGATTTTCCACTGCCGGGTTCCACCACGGATCAAAGTGAATAACGGTGTCGGCTGCGGTAAGGTTTAAGCCAACACCACCCGCGCGTAAACTAATTAGAAATACGGGGATTTCACCTGTTTGGAATCTATCGACTAAATCTTGACGATTTCTCGTATCACCAGTGAGTTTAACGTAGTTAATCTTATGCTTCTTCAGCTCATCTTCAATCAAACTCAACATACTGGTAAATTGAGAGAAAATAAGCACTCTGCGCCCTTCGTCAATCATTTCAGGCAGGGTTTCCATCAGGAAATTTAACTTAGCAGATTCATTTATCTTTTTAGCACTGGCCATGGGTAATAGCTGTGGGTGATTGCACACCTGACGCAGTTTAAGTAAAGCATCAAGAATTTCAATTTGACTACGCTGTAAACCTTTGTCAGCAATAATTTCTTTTAAGCGGGTGTCCATCGCCAAACGCACTGTTTCATATAATTCAGCTTGCTTGCCTTCAATTCGTAGCTTCTGAATAATGGTAGTTTTACCCGGCAATTCTTTAGCAATTTTCTCTTTAGTACGGCGCAGCAAAAAAGGCTTAATGCGTTGATTGAGCATTATTTTGCGTTCATTATCCTGATTTTTCTCAATGGGGGTTCTAAACAGTTTGGTAAATTGTTTGTGACCTGATAAAAAACCAGGCAGTAAAAAGTTAAACTGTGCCCAAAACTCACCCAAATGATTTTCCATCGGCGTGCCGGTCATACATAGTTTATGCTGTGCTTTTATTTTAATCATTGCCTGATAAACGCTGGTTTTAGGATTTTTGATGTAGTGCGCTTCATCTAATATTAAGTAGTAATAATCAGTAACTTCGTGAAGTTCTATATCTTTTAAAATTAGGGCATAGCTTGTAATCACCAGATCATATTGTTCTAAGCTAGCGAAATCTTGCTGACGTTTTGCTCCGTGCAAAACAATATAAGACAAGTCGGGAGTGAATTTCTCAATCTCGTTTGCCCAGTTGAACAAAACGCTGGTAGGGGCAACAATAAGGCAAGGTCGTGTTAATCGGCCGTGCTTTTTCTCGATTAATAAATGCGCCAGTGCTTGAATTGTTTTTCCAAGCCCCATGTCGTCAGCGAGGATCCCCGCCAGTTCATATTCACGCAAAAACTGTAGCCAGTTTACGCCCTGATGTTGGTATTCTCTTAGCTCTGCATGTAAATTATCGGGGATTGTTACCGCTTCAATTTTATCGAAGTTTTGTAGTTTCTCGGTGAGTTTACGAAGCTTTTGCTCGCCACTGGTTATTATGCCCTGGTCATCTAACAAATTTAAGGTTTGATGGCCCTGAAACTTCGACAACTTCATTGAGCCATCTTTTTGCAGCGCACCAGGCATAAACAATTCAATAAATTGCTGTAACAAAGGCTGAATACTTTTATACGATAAGGCAATAAATTCACCGCCTTCTAGCTCAACAAATAAAGGCTCTTGTGGATCAAAACCTTCAATCTTGTTCATTGGAGCAGAATTAGTTAATACCGCTTTAGGCAACTGCTCAAGGGCACTTTGCAAAATAGGAAAGGCCGGTATTTTCTTACCGTTAATATCGAGGTTAAGTCCAATCGAGAAAAAATCACCGTCGTCTTGCTCAACTATCTCTGCATCAAATACATTGTTGGTGCTTAATTCTTTAAAGTAAAAATTATCATCATACTGAATTTGCCAGCCTTCTTTACGCAACCTAGGAACTACTTTATGTAAAAAAGATAAGCATACTTGTCGGCCCTGCAAAGACAATGTGAAAGGCGGCGCATACTCCTCATACTCGTATTGTTGCCTGTTAAGCAACTCCTTGCACTCGTGGCTTTTCAAAAGCTCAATGCTTGCTTCTTCAATCACTAGGTTACGATAAATAGGGGTGTCGCTACCGGCAATGTTTAACATCGCCTCATGGTTATTTGGGTTAACGAACACTCCCATATATTCAAAATTAAGCGTAACGTTGGCACTTGTGGGTTGCTTATCAAAGGGAGTACTAAAGGTAATATGCGGAATAGGTTTGCTTAGTTTAGATTGTTTCTTTAATACAGGTTTTGGTAATTTATTAACCGTATCACCCAAGCTCACCTCGAGTTTATTTAATACCCAAGGAAGTTTATCTTCATCAATTATAGGGCTGTTAAGCAAACTTGCTTCATATTCACTTGCTGTGTTCGTTTCCACCATACCAATAATGTTGAGCTTGGCATTATAATAGCTAAGGGGCTGCGACTTTAAGATGCGAATGTCACTTGAAGGTGTGTCTAACAACAGCTGAAGTTTTTGTGAGTTATTCATCAACTTTTGCCATTGCCACTTTGCCTGAATAGCAGGCCCTATGGCTATGGGTGCGTCCAAATTGATATTTTCTAACCAGTAGCAGCGACCTGTATTGACCAGTTGCTCAAATAAAGTATAGGTGGTCACAGTATCGCGAGTATCTCTGTTGCTGGTGATTGCCGAAATTATTTGCACATCGTCATGCTGAACAAATGCTTTTTCTATCAATTGACTTGATAAGTGTTCGACACCCAAGGTTCGGCTCCATCCACCAGACAATTTTTGTGATGAACTTTTAACGGTGAGTTGCAAAAAGTCTTGTGGCGAAAAAGGGTTGGTTTGTAAAAAATAGAGTAAACTTTTGCTGCTTGCAGAGCTTATAACCGGGGCCGGTTTAAAGGTGTTCAGCCAGTTATCAATGGTATAATTTGAGGCCGTTGTCGCATATATGTTTTTCAGATAATAATGCGCGAGAGCCGCGGCATGTTTGCAGCCACGCCCTACATAACAATTACAATATGCTTTTGCCTGCTTATTCAGTTTGTCGTATTCAAGACGAGTTAAATATATTTCGCCTTTATACGATTCACTTTTAACTGAACCTCGCAGGACATTTCCTTCAACCACGCCACTTAAGACATTCTTTTGATCAAAGACTCGTCGGCCTTTAAGCCATTCGTTACTGCTAAATGAAGATTCTAATGCGACTTTCGTGAACATAAATTGAAATATTTTCCTTTGAATGTGGTTATTGTATTGGGTCTTGATTGAATTTGCAGTGTTATCTTAAATATTTCTGCGTATTAGCAGTGATTTATTCGGTTTTACGGCCTATTCGCTCGCCAATCATCATAAACGGATATACATTGTTCCAGCGCCTTGTGAAATTTAGTCTGTAAGCGCTCATCTAGGGGCTGCTGTTTACGGCTTTTATTCAGGGTTTTCTGAATAATTTTACGACTTTCTTTATCTAAGGCTTCTATCCAGTGATTATCGCCCGGCGCTAAGTCAAGCAACTCCCTACCCGCATGATTGCGATTGCTAATATGCCACCAGTGGTCAACAGCTCGCCCTAATACTACATAAGCAAATTGACTGTCTTGCACTGGTCCGAACGTAGCTGTTTTGAGGCCATTGTTAAGCAGGCCTATTTTTAATACTGGTAGCAATAGTTTTCCACCGTAATAATAGCTGCCAGCTGCACCCACTAAACCGCCTAAGAGTGCTCCCGTGCCAAACGAAGCCCCAAAAGTCAAAGCATCGATGCCTACACCGCCTATTGCGCCTGCGCCAAACCCTGCTGTGGCCAAGTAACGCCTACTTACAGCCCAATGCGTGCGACTATCTTCTGAAAACAGATCGTGATCGCTATGCCATTGAAGCTCAGCTTCTTGCCTACGAATGCTCTGATGCTGATACAAGTGCTCAATGTCTGTTCGAAGCGTTTGTTCGCGCTGACGTTGATGCTGATACCAGCTTTGCCTTAGCCAATCTGCAAGCTTATTGTCGTTTGTGTCTGCCGACTGATCATGCGTTAAGGTACGCTTTTCTTGAAACGACATCATGTCGGTTAAGGCCTTAGCGATAATACCAGCTGATTGCTTTTGCCTTTGCTGGCGCTGCTTAGATAGAAAATGCGTAGCATGTTCCAGCGTTTGCTCCCACTGAGGTTCAAGCTGCCCAAAGGCCCGCAAAAGGCTTAAATGTTGTTCAAACGGAGCGCGTACTGCGTCGAACTTGCGTACAACTTGGAAAAACTGACCTAATGCAGCTTGCCAAGTGTCACTGTAGTCGTCGCTGCCAATGGTGTTGATTAACGCTAGGCTGGGTCGACCGGTCCAGCGCAAAATGGTCATTTCAGCCTCTTGCTCGGTGCTATAAGGAACAGACCCATCTACTACGTAGATTATGCCGGCACCCTCAATTAATGGGGTAAGTAGCTCGCATTCGTCAGTAAAGCGCTCGTTGTTTTTATGCTGCACCACGAAGGCACGAAGCGTTTCGCTGTGATCAGAAGCAGACACACTGTGAGCCTCTAGCCATTCTAAAACCCGCCTGGGACGTTGAAAGCCTGGAGTGTCTACCAATGTATAAAGTGTTTTGCCATCTATGCTCAAAGGATAAGACTGGCGCGCGCGGGTGGTGCCTGGCTCTAATGCAATGGCGATAGCATCGTTTTGCGATAACGTAGCCACGATGCTAGATTTACCTTTATTTGGATGGCCTACAACGGCAAAGTTCGGTGCGCTATTCATGTAATAGGTCCAGTTTGTGAAGAAGGACTATCGTTATCTAAGGTAATAAGACTAACCATCACGAACTCTGCTTTACTTCGGGCAGCGAACCTTAGCCATTGCTGAACATGATGCATATCGGGTTCACGTTCAATGCTAGTAGACAGCGGCACTAAAACGATGTGCGAACCTTTAGGCCAGAGCTCTTGCGCTTTGGTAATAAAGTCTTCCAACTCTCCGGTAGGAGGCTCCCAACTCCGTGTAGTAAGCAGCACGCAGCGGTTCGATTCGGGCGCAAGTTGTGTAGCCACTTGTTCTAATGTCTTTTGATCTTGTGCCAGTGTTATCTTGCCGCCTGTCTTCGCCAGCATACTTTTATCTTGAGTAAGAATTGCAGGCAATTGTGAATCCCCTGCCCCTGCCCAGCTCAATAAAATACTAGCGTTTGGCAATGGCGTAAGCGCTAATTGTTTTTTAAGATCGGGCAAGTCAGAAGCATCGTTATGTTCGTTACCTGTGTCGAGCGTTGGCGTTTCCATGCGATACATCAAAGCAGGCATGGTGGGATGCTTAGCCAATAATCGCCGCGCTTTACGCTTGATAAGTAAGCCAGCTAGTATATATAGCAAGCCGCGAGGCAATAGTGCCCAAGTTGCCCAAAGCATCGCAATAAATGGCCACCACTGTCCCCATCGCGCAGGATCAATAAATGCTTCACCGGCACTAGCACGAAAAAAACGTGTAGCTTCTACAAGTGCAAGTTCAGGCGCAGCGGCAGGACACAGCCATGCCCAAGGCGCAGCAAGCGCTGCAATTATGTCATGATAGTTACTAGCATCGGTCTCAAGCGTTGTGCTCCAACCAAACGCAAGATCTTGCAGCAGCACCATTACTAATAAGGTCAATAAGCCCGATAAAGCAAAGCATACTCCTCCTAAATGCGCTGCCCGTGCCATTAGCACCGGCTGAAGCTTTGATAAAATTTCAGACTGTGATTTTTTTTGAAAGCGAGCCAATAAGGGACGCCAGGGTTGCCAGCCAGCTATTGATTGAATGGTGGTAAATAGCGCCAGTAAAAGCTGAAAACCAACAAAGGCTACGATAACCGTAATATTAATACGCTGGCCGCCATCATAAAACAGTAATCCGATCATGGTCAATAAGCCAAAAAGCGCGCCTGCAGCAACAAAGCCACTGTTAATCCGCTGCCAGAAAACAAGCGTTTGTGCTGATTGCATTGACCCAGAATCCGAGTCGTTGAATCTATTTATATAGGCCATCCAGCGCTTTGGAGTGGGCTTTACGCCCTGCTCTTCGCAGGTAAGCGCAAACTTGCGATCCCGTCGATGCAAGAATACTGAAGCCTGCCCAATATCTCTTTGGGCGCAGGCGTCAAAATCTAGCAGCAGGCGAAGGGAGCGATCTGTCATTAATAGTTCCGATGATAAATTAGGTAATTGCAGGACATCAAGAATAAACGATGTACTTACGGTATTCAACAGATGCCGGTTTAGTTAGGTTTGAATCATAAAGTGCTTATACCGAGGTTCGTCCGCTTATGCGCGCCAACAGCTTAGAAATACTCCAAAGACTTGTTTTTAAAAAGGGTATTACATACCAAAGTACAGTACGCAAGAGGAATAAAACGGGCAACAGTAATAACAACCAACCGGCAAACTGCATCAGAAACGCAGGTACACCAATTACGGCGGCCAACTCAGCCAAAAAGTCATTGATTAAACTAGGATGCATCACCACGAGATAAACACCGCCTAAAAATAACGGCCACTTAGCATAGCGGGCGCTGCTAAGCGCCAAGCGTCCACCACCAATCACCCTTGCTGTGAGAGCTGCAGAACGAGTGCCACGGCTCACAGTTTGAGTGCTTACGGCAACGGTACGACCCACGCGCAACACCTTAACTGCACTGGCAAAAACCAGTACATCTAAGCTTGCCCAGCCTATGTCACTGGCCTCTATCTCTTCATCCATTTTATAACTTGTTTCTAGTTGGCGTAGACCACTGCCAAAAAACTGAGTGATCCCTTCTAACACGCGCTCACTAACAAGCCACTCAACCTCGCCTTGGAGATTAACTACAAACTGACCAATAAAGTCATGGCCCTCGGCGCGAATATACTGAATTGCGTGCCAGCCGCGTTCAGTTGGCGTGAGTGTTGGTGTGGGCGTTAAATCCTCAGATGACGAATCGTCTGTGTTGTTATTAAACCAAGTTTTAATTGCTTCGTATTGATTGCCAGCCTTGTTCATCCATTCGATGGAGCCAATAGGGTTAGTCACAAAATACTGTATGGCGGGCAGTACCGATTCGCCATGTTTTCGAAAAACTTCCTGAAACTCACGTTCTGAACCGTAAATGGAAAGCAAGTGTTTAGACATAGTCGGATAATGCAGCAAAGCTGCTTTTGCCCTAAGCACAAGCAGCTCATCATCCGCCATATCTGCCAAGGCTGCCTGTAGCTCTATAGGCTCTTTCTCAATACCGGGGAAGTCGCCCAGCCTTTCAATAGCGTGAATCCGTATGAGCTTTTGTTCAAGCGGAACAGCTTCGCCAACAAGGCTAATAACGATAGCTAGTAGTGCGGCAAGTGCAAATATTACAAAATGTCTTTTCATTATTTGCTCCATAAGACGAGAAAGAGAGTGTTAACGAAATTTCTAAAAGTAATTTATCCCTGTTTAAATAATTGTTTATAACTGCGAGAACTCATTGCCAACAGCGGATATATTGTCCCACTCTTACCACTATTTTGAATAGCCCTCAAATTTACAGTATCTTACTGCTGATTACCTCTCCATATTTAAACAATGCATATTCGCCAGCTTGCATAACATTCCATCGTTCGTCTTTGGTTAGAGGCCGGGTAGTGATAACAGTTACCACATCGTTGGGCGTGGTTTCTTTTTGAAAATCGATTATCCAATCAGAATCAATCAAAGTGGCTTTGCCGAACGGCGCTCGTCTGGTGATCCAAGTAAGATGGTTACTGCAAAACGCCAATACATAAACGCCATCGGTTAACAACATATTGAAAACACCGAAGCCGCGCAACTTGTTAACTTGTTTAGCCGCAAACCGAAAAGCACTGGCCATGTCCTTTGGTTTTTTAGGAAATCGCTGCGCCAATTTTTCAAGTAACCAACAAAACGCCAATTCACTATCAGTATTGCCTATTGGCAGTTGAACAGACACCTTGAGCTTTTGCTTATAATCACTCAACTGACCGTTATGCGCATAAGTCCAGTTTCGACCCCATAAAGGACGAGAGAAAGGATGCGTATTTTCCAGTTTTATGCCACCGCGATTAGCTTGACGAATGTGACTAATAACCGATTTAGATTTAATGGGATAAGACCGCACTAAATTAGCCACTTCAGATTCACAGCTTGGTAGAACGTCTTTGAAGCTTCTGGAGCCTTTCCCTTCGTAAAAAGAAATACCCCAACCATCTTTGTGTGGACCCGTTCTACCGCCTCGCTCCAACAAGCCTGCAAAGCTAAAACAAATATCGGTGGGTACGTTGGCCGACATACCTAGTAATTCACACAAATGGGCGTCTCCTTTAGTCTTTTTTCGTGATTACCAATTCAATTTTCTGGCTTTCACCAGCGAACCATTTTTGCACATAAATGCTACCTATGACCGGCGGCATGCCATCTTCAGGCACTTCTTTATAACGAACACTATTTTTATTCTGTTTTTCGAATTCAAATTTAACTTTCTTTTCAGACATTTTTTGTTTAGCTCTTTGAAGTTTAACGAATGGATTATAGCGTAAATTACAGAGGTATTTGGTATACTACATAGAAATAATAGGCAGGGTTCGTCAATAAAATAAAGAAAGCATTTAGCATTTAGGGCAAGCTAACGCGTATCGATACAACTAGTCACCATACTATTACTGCTTTCTCTCTATAGCAGGGATATCAAAGTAATCATCCAAAGACATATCCTTCACTTTCGCCAATTTTGATTTTCGCGCTTGTCTTTTATCTACACTTTCACCGAAAACATTTTGGTGCTCATTTTCGATCATCTCGCTTACTTCTTCTACCGACATGAATTCCAGCATTCGAACAGCGTGCAAAAGTCCTTCCGTGCGATATTTTTGCTTGTCGTCTGGCTTGCTCGATTTTGTATTGTGTAAGCTCTTTAAAAGCTCACTTCTACAATAATCTATAAATTGAGTTTCAGTCATTAATGCTCCACTTCTTTTTCACTAAACCAATGTGTTTAATTAAACGATCGCATAATGCATCGCCAACACCTAATATAATCTATATATTTCGAAAGAAGCCAATAGAAATACAAGACCTATCAGTGGGAATAATAGAACACTTAAATGAAAGTGTTAATTTGCAGGATCTGATAGCTTCTTCTTACCTTTAGGGAATGGTGACATAGTCGATATCGCAAAATTGGAATCTGCTAAAAGTGCGGTTCTTGCAGAGAGTTGCTGACTCCTTTCATCTGAATCGTTAATGCTACCCATGCTACAGCCATTCAGAAATAGAAATAAGCAGGTAATAGCAATTGCTCTAACTACTATATTTGAAGTTATCTTTTGCATGAATTAGTCTATCCTTTTAAATTAAGTTATTTTCATTACATATTATCTAGAGATAGATTAATAGCCGGTGATCGTTTTTATTATCAAAGTCAAAGTTAGTTACACCCATACACTGGAAAACAATAGGCTTTATTGTTGAGCCACTTCGACGCTGGTTTATACCCATCTTTCTCATCAGGGTAGCGAAGGTCTATAGAAATTTTGAGCACGTAGACACTTCCTTCACTTCTCTTGCTAACCACAATTTCCTCACTAAACCCTGGTCTGAGGCTCCCAACGGGAAAGTTAATATAACCGAGTGAATCATCAGCGCTGCCACTATCATGTTCAACAAGATCTATGCGATGAGCCATATTTGTTCCCAGATTCCATGACATCTGGACAGGATCTTTATCACCGCTCGAAATTGAGTGGGTACCATTAGCTTGCGGCCACATGCCAATACCATTAATCCGAATCATCAGGTCATCATTACCAGCCGCAATGTCTGAGCCCATTAAATCATCAAAGCTAATGCCTGCGCCTCTCAAGGCACGGACAGTCACCCAACCCCCAATACCGGCAGCCTTGCTACCAATCTTGCTTACCACCCCATCTAGAGCATTAAATAAAAAGGCAGTAGCCCCATCTGTACCCCTAGATACGGTCTTTGCAATAACGTATTCAATATGAAATGAAACAACAGGTGGAGGGGCGCTATTTTTATTTCTTTCTGTCATCCAGGCGAAATACTCTTTTGTCCCCCATACAGGTTGCTTCTTCGTACCATCGGGATTTTTACCCTGTAGCAACATCTTTAATTTTAGTTTTTCCGCAGCGATCAGTGCCTGCACGTGAGGAGAATCCTGTTGAGCTTGTTGCTGAGCTAACTGTTGAGCTTTTTGCTGAGCTAACTGTTGGGCTTGTTGCTGAGCTAACTGTTGAGCTTGTTACTGAGCTAACTGTTGGGCTTGTTTCTGCTGAGCCGCAGCTACCGCAGCAGTATTGGGTGCCTGAATTGTGATGACATCCCACTTATTGGTTTGCGGATTTGCATAAAGGCGATAACTGCCTCCTACTTCTATACCGTATTGGTTAGAGCCTTTCCCCTGAGTTGCGACTCGTACCTGCAGATTACCAGAACCGCTAGTCATGGCGACAATTTCAACTTGCATGCGGGGGCCAAGACTTGTTGGCATCCACGTGCCTCTGGTCGGGTCAAAAGTGTCAAAGAATATCTTACTGCTGGTATCGTTATAAAGCAGATACGCCCTTGTTGAGGTTGTCACAGGATATTGAGCCTGTTGTTGAGTTTGTTGTTGGGCTTGAGCTTGAGCCTGTTGTTGGGCTGGAGCTTGAGCCTGTTGTTGGGCTAGTTGTTGAGCCTGTTGTTGAGCTAGTTGTTGAGCCTGTTGTTGGGCCTGTTGTTGGGCCTGTTGTTGAGCCTGTTGTTGAGTTTGCTGTTGTATGAGCTGTTGCAACTGTTGAATCATTTGTTGTGGTGTGAGTTTTTGTAACTGTTGCATGAGCTGTTGCAACTGTGGTGTTGAGAGCTGTTGCAACTGTTGTTGTTGCTGTTGTACAAGCTGTGTTTGTTGTGCTGTTAATTGAATTCCTTGTTGTGTCTGCTGTTCAGCCAACAGAAGTTGTTGTAAAAGCTGCAGTTGTTGCTGTGTTAATTGATTTGCTGGTAACATCTGCTGTTGAGCTTGTTGTTGAGTTTGCTGTTGTATGAGCTGTTGCAACCGTTGAGTTTGTTGTTGTGGTGTGAGGTTTTGTAACTGTTTTACGAACTGTTGCAACTGTGGTGTTGTGAGTTGTTGCAACTGTTGTATTTGCTGTTGTACAAGCTGTTTTTGTTGTGCTGTTAATTGAATCCCTTGTTGTGTCTGCTGTTGAGCCAACAGAAGTTGTTGTAAAAGCTGCAGTTGTCGTTGTGTTAATTGATTTGCTGGTAACATCTGCTGTTGAGCTAACTGATGCTGCTGTTGTGAGAGCTGCAGTTGTTGCTGTGTTAATTGATTTCCTGGCTGTATCTGTTGCTGAGCATTTGCAACCGCGCTAGCACCTGCAAAAAATCTGAGTACATTGTCGTCGCCACCCGCTAATAGGGCTTCGCTACTTGAGTTAAAGCTCAGTGAACGAAGGGGTTGTGAGCTTTGGAAAACAGACAACTTTTGAGCGGTATGATCCCATAAAGCAAGGCTGCCATCATCACTTGCGCTGGCAAAACGGCTACCATCTGGACTGACTACTAGATCATTAACTGCCTGTGTATGCCCTTGTAAAGTAATTACTTCTTGACCGGTTTGAGTATTCCATATAGTAATCGTGCCATTGCCGTTACCTGTGGCCAAAGTAAGACCGTTGATACCATAGGCGGCGCTTGTAAATCCTCCGACATTCTGACCCTGAAGCTGCAATTTTGGTGTAGTGTTATTACTGAGTTCCCATATTTTAATTGTATTGTCGTCACTGGTAAGTATATGAGTGCTGTCAGGGCTGAAGGCTACGGGACCACCAACGCCATGATAAGCTGACATTAGGGCGCCTGAATTAGCATCCCATATTGTTACTGTTCTATTACCGGATGCCTGATCATAACAGCCAGCAGCAATATATGACCCTGTTGGATCAAAGGTCACAGACTTACAAAATTCGGGAGCTGCATACTGAAGTATGACGGCTTCAGCACCTGTATAAACGTCCCATACATGGACGGTGCTTACAGTGCTGTTTCCACTTGGACGACTGCCAGTGACAATCCGCTTTCCATCTGGGCTGAACGCTAAATCGAGAATCAAGTCACCTTTGCCTTGAAGTGGAATCGTTAGCGCTTTCACTAATATAGCACCTGAAGCGTCCCATAGGGTTAACTGGTTATCCCAGCCACCACTAGCTACGCGTTTATCATCTGGGCTGATTGCAACGCTTTTGGTTTCGGTGCTGGTCTGAAAAGTCTCAGTTAATACACTGATTGCATTTGTACTTATTTGCTGTTGTGCTTGTTGTTGAGCTTGAAGCTGAGCCTGCTGAGCAGTTATAATACCCGCAACGCCTAAAGTAAACGCCGCAGATGCAGTCTTAATGCTAATCAAAGAGATAAAAAGGATAAAGCAAACTGACAATCCGTAAGCATAAGAGTGCCTTGCATTTGTATTGAAAGAAATGCTGCTCACAGGTGGCTTATGATTAAGAACAATTGGTTGAGTTTTCATATTTTTCTCATTGTTATAGTTATTATTGAATACAGCATAACGGAAATGCCACTGGCCGTGCCATACAATTGAACAGACGCTGCCTGCTCACCAAACTCGCCATTACCACTTGCTAGCAAGGCCAAAGGCGCTTGTTGTGCTGCAATTTGAGCATCGTATTCTGCCTGACGCTTTGCTGCTATTTGGGCGTCATACTCAGCTTGGCGTTGTGCAGCTATATATGCGTCATACTCTGCCTGACGCTGTGCAGCTACTTGAGCATCATATTCAGCTTGGCGTTGTGCCGGAATTGTTCAACATCGTAACTTAGGACTTGGAGTTGTAAATCCTCAAGCATTTCGGATGGTTCACTGCTTGGGTCTTTTAACTGCTGCTGAATGAGCGCTCTGGCTTGGTAGTGTTCAAAATTAGTTGGTTGCTCCGTTGCTGCTAGCCGCCATTGTATTAGACCGGAGATGAGGAAGCCGACGACAATAAAGAGAAAGATCCGCACAGGAGTCTTAAGAGTAACCATGTGGTTGATACCTTGTTTTAGACCTGTTAGACGTCTACGACATCAGAAATTAACATTATATTAGCATTCTTATTTTTTGGCTGTCCAGTATTGAATAATTTTTTTAAACGTATTTAATTATTACTAATGCAGTCAAGCAAATTCCGGGAGCCATTATGTCTATTAAGTAGCAGAGATCACCTTATTGAAGTGCAATCCAGGATAACTTTCGTTGCTGTGAGTATAAGACGAATTAACGCTATGTACTACCCATTGTTACAGCTGTCTTTTTGAGTAAGTTGATGTTGATTAAGGATGGATCTCGCTGGTTTTCGATAAAATGACAACCTTTAACTTCTTATATTGATAGACCATTGGTACAGAAACCTTCGGCGTCGCATGCAGGTCCTTTTACCATGAGATAATGTATGTCTTAGTACTGTGTCGAGCAGGTAGCCTATGCCCCAAAATTGAAGTCGCGTTGAATGCTGAAATCGTTAGGCGGGGCTCGCAGATGCGGCAATAGCTGCGTTTGCCCCGATGCTGGGTGCTTTTTGTCAAAGTGCGCCAGTATTTTTTGAATGACGAGTGTGCTGAGCGGTCACCGACTATGATACAAGCAATTATCTGTTAATTTGTATCGACATTTGCACCACTATTGGATTGAATAAGTGAACCATATGATTTACTTATTCAGCTCGAGGAGTTAACGCTTCGCCAATTCATAGATGGTTCAATATTTATTGCAAAATCCATCTGAAACTGGTTTAAATTAGGCTGCAAATTAACAGCTTGTTCTTAAAACTAGTATAGCCTTTGTACCCAAGCCATTCAGAGGCTGCATCTTTAAATAGAACATTCTTGTATTCAACTACTTTTGCAAGCTCATCACGAAGCTCCCTTGCCTTTTCAATAGATGTATTGGGATATGAACCTAGCGCTTTCATTGTCCATGAACCCGCATAGTTTTTATATCGATATCGCCATATCCTAGAGCCTGATTTAGTCAGTTCAATGTACAAACCGTCAGAGTCTAGATGACGTTCAATTTTAAGA
>CAXMOM010000048.1:0-40210 GCA_964195425.1 Acidiferrobacterales bacterium | reverse complement strand
CAGTGGTGATAAAGTCGTGATTGCGGGTAAAGGCGCAGATATTGTGGAGACCACGCTTAATAGTGTGGGCAGTCGCATTGTACTGGGTGATGAAGGTCAGCTTAACTACGATACTAACAACCTTCTGCAAAGTGCACAAAGCACCAGCACCGAAGGCGGCAATGACACAATAACGTTGCACGATGGTGACAACATTATTATCGGCGGTTACGGTGCAGATAGCATTACCACATCGGATGGCAGTGACGTTATTTTAGGTGATACGGGTTCTTTACAATTTAGTGGTGGCTTATTAGCGAAAGCGACTTCCGTTGGCGTAAATGGCGCAGCAGATATCGTTACCACTGGTGAAGGCAATAAGATTGTCTTAAGCGGTGCAGGCGATGATGAAATTACGCTAGGCAATGGCAACAGCGATGTGGTGTCTGATAATGGTATATTGGATTACGCGAATCAGGTGTTCAGTGTAGATAACAGCGTATCGGGCGATGATGTGATTGTGGCGGGTGAAGGAGACCATAGAATATTGGCCGGTAATGGCAGTGATAGCATCACGCTAGGCGCGGGCAATAACACGATTATAGCGGATACAGGCAGCGTGGATGAAGCTGCGCAAACAGCCACTGCCGATGCACTAGGTAACGGCGCCGATGTAATTGTTGTAGGCAATGGCGACAACCGTATCTTGGCGGGTGATGGCAGCGACAGCATCACCACCGGTGCGGGGAATAACGATATTCTGGCTGATACCGGCACGTTTGATTATGCAGCAGGTATATTCACTGCCGATGAAAACGGCACCGGCGATGATGTGATTATCACGGGCTTAGGTGACCAACGTATCTTAGGCGGTTACGGTGTAGATAGCATTACCACCGTGGATGGCAATAATATTATCTTGGGTGATACCGGTTCATTGGAATATTTTGATAGTGAATTGATCCAGGTTATTGCTGAGGGATTATACGGTGCAGCTGACAACATTATTACCGGTGATGGTGACAATATTGTGCTGTCTGGTAGTGGTGATGACAACATAATTACCGGTTCTGGATTTGACCGTGTATTTGGTGACAATGGATTCATTCAATTCGATGGAGACAGTTATTTGTTGTCAGGCCAAGCGTCTACTACCGATGGAAACGATGTAATCCAGATTAGCGGTGATTATAATATTGTATTCGGTGGGAATGGTGATGATTCGATAAAAGCCGATAAAAATGCGAAGGTTAGTAAAAATATACTAATAGGCGACTCAGCAGATATTAGCTATGCTAATGGTGATTTTGTGATTACTCAAAAAACTAATGGTGAAGGAGGCGACGACATCATTCAAGGAACAGGAATTTTGCTTGGTGGTGATGGCAACAATGAATATACAATTGGAGAGGGTATTTATAGTGATACATTGGAGGATATCACCTTAACTGTTTCCGATAATGGTACTTTCTTTACCTTACCATTCTCGGCAACGGCGCCAAGCCAAGTTGGTGAGACGTCTGAGATTACACAAGATCTTGTGTTTAACTCTGATTTTTCTTCTTTTGATTCTAATACTGAAAATGAGATTAGTTCATCATCTAACAGCAATATTTTAAGAAAAGCATTACTTGATTTTGAAGTTAGAAATATTAAAGCAATGAGTAATGAACAGTTAAGAGATTTCTTACGCAGCTTACCTATAGAAACCAGTCGAAAAACAGCGCTAGAGATTGAAGATGCATCGTCGGTATCGGTATCCAAACAATTTGATGATATAGAGCAATCACCAGCATTTGCATTGTTATATAATTATCGAAGACTAACGAGCTTGATAGATAATGTTGAATATGACTTGTATGCTTCTAATGGTAATGTGCAAGAGTTGGAAACTGAAATCGTTGAGGCATCTGAGGCTGCGAAAGAAGCTGAAGATAAGTTTAAGCGAGACCCATCAGTGCTTAATAGCGAAGGGTATACTAATAAAAATGCAGTTTATACCCAACTACTTGAAGAGTTAAACGCGTTAAAAGAAGAACTTGAGGTTTTGTTAGAGCAACATGACAATGAACTTGATGACGTTAAAGACGGAATGGGCATTTCGCAAAGCCTTGTGTTGTTAGCAATGTCTCGACCTAGTTGGCAGTTAAATAGCCTTAAGAATGTCGGTGATAGTAAGTCAATGACACCTAAAAAACGCAGTTTCAGTCATTGGAAACGGTAAATTTCACAATAAATTAAGTAATAGGAAATACAAATGGCAACAACAAAGAGTAAAGCAGCAAATCCGACAATTCGATGGAACGATAAAAATATGCGTAATACTTACGCAAATGTGTGTAACGTATCGAGCACTAAAGAAGAAGTAACGTTGTTGTTTGGTACCAATCAAGCCTGGCGTCAAGGTCAAGAAGAGGTTGCAATTGACCTTTCAGATCGGATTATGATGAGCCCTTATGCTGCTAAGCGCATGCTAGCTTTATTAGGCAACGTAGTTGATGAATATGAAAAACGTTTTGGTAGTTTAGGCGAGAAACCAGAAACTAAATAATATTGTAGATATAGGGAGTATAGACTCCCTATTATTTACCCCGTAGTATCGCTTAAAACCTAGTTCAATACGATGTCCTATTTGTTAGTTATCCATAGCGTAAACCTAGTGCGTTATCAAAGCTGATAGCTTATACTTTAATTGTTTGATAATCATAGTAGTGACAATATGTCTGAATCCGAGACTTTTTCCGAACCTCTAAAAACTACAATTGCCGACCCTATATTGCTTCAAAACTTAGTCGATTGCCAAGATGAGACTTGGTATACTTATTGGCTAAACTTTGTTGCGTGTTATTTAGATTATAAAGCCGCGTCATTGTTGGTTGATGAAAAAGACTCTGGTGAATTATCTGCAGTCGAACTGCGCCCTCATGATTCTGAGTATGTAGCGCTAATGCAAAGCGCGGCACAACAAGCATTTACCGACAAACACCCAGTTATATCGCCTACTGACGTAGATACTTATGTTGCTGCTTGGCCTTATATATATGAGGGTCGCGTATTGGCAGTAGTAACGCTAATTTTGCCCACTCAAGATCAAGCCGGTTTAGATAAGCAACTAACGCAATTGGAATGGTGTGCCGCTTGGCTAGAATTACGTTTATTGCGAAATTTGTCGCAGCAGAATAAAAATGCCTTAATTCAACAACAAACCTTGTTAGATGGCTTTGTAACTATTTTGGAGCAACGTAGCTTTCAAGCGTCTGCCTTGGCTTTTTGTAACTATGCTAGTCGTGAACTAAATTGTGAACGCGTCGTTTTAGCGTTTGAAAAACAAGGCGAGATAAAAATTAACTGTCAATCAGACAGTAATGATTATGTTGAGCGTTTAGCCACTATGCGCTTTACTAAGTTAGCCATGCAAGAGTCATTAGAACAACAAGAGTCAGTGACTTGGCCACCACTTGAAAATAGAGAACAAGTAAATTTGGCCCATCGTGATTTGTGTGCCTATGTTGGGGACGTTACTGTGTTAACTGTCCCTTTGGTTGATCGCGAAATCTGTTACGGCGTTTTATTATTTGAACGCAGTGCAGACAAGCCATTTTTAGAGCATGAACGAATACGTAAAGAGGCATTGGCCAATATGGTGGGCTTGGCCTTAGAACAAAAACGACAGTCTCAGCAGCCACTTGGTATTTTATTATGGGCGGCAATACGAAATGGTCTAGCCGTAGCACTAAAACCCGGGTATATCGGTCGAAAATTAACCTTTCTTAGTATCACATTTTTGTTACTGTTTTTCTCTTTTTTTGAAGCGGAGTATCATCTTGGTTCAGATGCTGTATTGGAAGGTGCAGAGTTGCGTTCAGTAGTGGTTCCGTTTGACGGATTTTTAGAACGCGCCAAAGTACGAGCCGGTGATGAAATAAAAATAGGCGATGATATTGCCGGTTTAGATACTCGTGAATTGAGTTTGCAACGCCTTAAATGGCTGAGTGAGAAAAGTCGCACCCGCAGACAATATGAAGATGCATTGTCAAAAAATGATCGTTCTCAGGTACAAATATACTCCGCTCAACTGGAGCGTTCAAAAGCAGAGCTGGCTTTGGTCGATTTTCAATTAGAGCAATCGAGTATGACATCACCCTTTGATGCAATTGTTGTATCGGGCGATCAAAGTCAGCGAATAGGGGCTTCTGTTCGTCAAGGAGATGTGCTATTTGAATTAGCCCCTAACAATCGCTACCGCCTAGCTCTATATGTTAATGAATATAGGATAAACGATATACGAAAAGGACAAATTGGGCAATTAGTGCTAGCGGCGATGTCAGATCAATATGTTGATTTTAAGATCAAACAAATTACCCCAATTGCGGAGCAAAGAGAGGGAACAGCGGTCTATCGTGTTGAGGCAGATATTTTGTCCCCTGTAGATAATTTACGTCCTGGTTTGGAGGGCGTAGCAAAGGTCTATATTGATGATCGTTTATTAATTTCTATTTGGACTCGAAGCCTACGTAATTGGTTAACTATGCAATGGTGGCGTTTTTGGGGATGAAGTTAATCACACGAAATATCTCTGGGGCTGACTTAACATCGACCTACGTTTATTTATGTGTGTTTTATGGTGCACGCGTTTGCATGCGTTGTTATGCTTCAGTACTCCTGCAAGTTATAGAATGTAGGCAGATGAAGCTATGACGGCTGTTTTATTTTCGCGTGATTGGTATCGTCTTGCTGAATTAAAACCGCAGTTACATCGCCATGTTGAGGTGCATGTGCATCGTTATCGTCAAGAGCGAAGTTATGTATTACAAAATCATAGCACTGGACAGTTTAGGCGATTAAGCCCGCAAGCATATTTATTAGTGGGTTTGATGGACGGTAACAGAACCATTGAGACCGTTTGGCAATTAGCGAGTGAACGATTAGGTGAGGAATTACCGACACACGAAGAGGTTGTTCAACTCATTGGTGATTTAAGTCGCAGTAATATTTTAAAGATGGACCATTCGGGAGATGCGGCTGAATCTTTGCGATTTGGCCAAGAACAGAAACGCAAAAAATGGTTAGGTAAATTACGTTCGCCATTGTCGGTGCAAATTCCCTTACTAGATCCTAATGATTTCTTAGATAGAACAAAAGCCTTTGCTAAACCATTTTTCACTAAAGGTTTTCTGCTCATTTGGTTATTAATGGTTGGCATGCTAGCCGTGTCTGGCTGGCGTCATTGGAGTGAACTCACTTCAAACATGTCTGATCAAATTTTAGCCGCCGATAATATTTTTTTACTGTGGTTAGTGTATCCAGTCATTAAGTTGTTCCATGAACTAGGTCACGGCTATGCGATTAAACGCTATGGTGGCCAAGTGCATGAGGTTGGTATTATGTTACTGGTCTTTTTCCCGATGCCCTATGTCGACGCGTCTGCATCAACCGCTTTCACCAGCAAACATCAACGCATGTTAGTTGATGCAGCAGGTATGCTAGTTGAATTATTTATTGCGTCCCTTGCAATGTTGGTGTGGATTAACGCTGAAGATGGATTAGCAAAATCGTTTGCTTATAACATTTTGTTTATTGCTGGCGTTTCAACCTTGTTGTTTAATGGTAATCCCTTACTGCGCTTTGATGGCTATTATTTGTTGGCAGACTGGTTGGAAATGCCTAACTTAAGTCAAAATTCAAACAAATATTGGGCATACATTAGCAAACGCTATTTATTTGGGCTTAGGAATCAGCAATCGCCTGCCAATACCGGTTTTAAAGCTTTCGTTTTTATGCTCTACGGCGCCGCTAGTTTTATGTATCGCCTGTTTATATCTATAACGATTGCTTTATTTGTTGCCTCTAAATACTTTTTTATTGGGGTTATTTTAGCGATATGGTCGATTGTCATGGTGTGGTTATGGCCATTGCTTAAAACCCTTTGGCAGACCTTTCAAGACAAAGAAATCAATACAATAGGCCGCAGTCCAATTATCATTTTACCGCTTATATTTTTAGTGTTCTATGTAGCTTTGTTTGAAATAAATATGCCTAAAACCACTTCTGTGGAAGGCGTTGTATTGGCGAAAGAAGATAGTCGTCTTACGGTTAAAGAAAACTGCTTTTTTGACAAGTGGATTAAAACAGCAGGCAGCCAACTAAATGAAGGCGATAGTGTTTTTACTTGCCACAACAAAAAGCTCAGCGTCGAACTGGAAGCTAATAATTGGCGCTTAAAAGAGACAAATGCAAAGTTGCGGGGAAGTTATAGCGACCCAGTACAAGTAAAAGTGCTACACGAAGAAATAGCGCTGCTAACAAATACAATTGATCAGCTTGAAGTACGCTTAGAGAATCTTACTACTAAGAGTCAGGTTAAGGGGCAGTTGTTTGTTATAGATGATGATGACAATTATGGCGACTGGCTAAAAAGGGGCGATGTTTTAGCTTATGTGATCGGTCCAAATCGTGTCAAGATAAATGCAATGTTGCCAGAGTATCTTATTGATGAAGTGCGCAGTGAAGTGGTTAGCATTCGACTTATGGGCAGCAGTGATTTGCTACCTATAGAGTCGATACAAGAGTGGAGAGTATTTCCATCAACATCTAAAAATGTGATTAGTCCCTTGCTGGCAGAGCAAGGTGGGGGAAGAATTAAACTTGACCCATCTCAAGAAAATAAAGCCATAAGTAGTTACTTTTATGTTGAAGTACTTCCAAAATCACAATTCCTGTCTTACGTAAATCAGCGTGTGTATTTGCAATTTATTCATGAGGATGAGCCCTTAGGTTATCGTATTTACCGCCAAGTACGCCGTACTTTCCTTAGTTACTTCGAGGTGTAAAGTGGCTAGAGGAAGTGTATATGTTGCCAAAAAGCCATTGTTATCGGGCGGTGTAATTGAAAAAACAATCGAAGAGCTGAATTGGCTGGATAGATTGATATTTACATCTGTCTATTTAGTTAAAAACCTATGGCATAAGTCCAGCCGTCGAGATAAAAGGCTCAGCCAGAAAATAATTGAACGCTCTGAAGAATTGTCTCAATCCATAGATGAAGAATTATATGGATTGTTAACAGCGCTGCGCAAACGTTTGTGCTGTCAAACGCTCAATGATGCTTTAATTATAGAAAGTTTTGCTATTATTCGTGAAATTTCTGGACGCGTATTGCAGATGCGTCACCATCATACTCAAATCCGTGCCGCTATAGCTATGTTGCGAGGAGAAGTTGCAGAAATGGCAACAGGCGAAGGTAAAACCTTGGCTGCCACTTTAGCGGCTTCAACGGCTGCATTGATGGGAATACCTGTTCATATCGTGAGTGTTAACGATTATTTAACAGAGCGGGATGGTGAAGAGATGAGTTTGTTATATCAGGCACTTGGTTTAAGTGTAGGTATAATTAACCATGATATGGAAATGCCAGAACGCAGAACCGCTTATCATTGCGACATTACATACTGTAGCAACAAAGAACTCGTTTTCGATTATTTAAAAGATAGGATTGCTCGCGGTGATAAACTAACTAATCCTGCGTTCCAACGAGCAATGAGTTCATCCCCAGAGATTGCTCTAAATATGATGCAAAGAGGTTATCACTTTGCCATTATTGATGAAGCAGATAGTATTTTTGTTGATGAGGCACGTACTCCACTTATTATTTCAGGTGAGGAAAAATTTGGTGACAAAGAAGAGACTCTTCTTAGAACAGCTATGAAATTGGCCAATTCCTTAACGATTGAAAATCATTTCTTAGTAAATGAACATGGCGGTGTACAATTAACAGTGCAAGGAGAGTTGACCGTGAGAGAACTTGCTATTGTGCATGGTGGTTTATGGCTAAGCCGAGAGTTTCGTGAAAGTCTTATTATTCAGGGCCTCAGCGCCATTCATCGATACCATCGAAATAAACATTATATTGTTAATGAAGATGACGAAGTACAAATTGTTGACGCGTATACTGGACGAGTAACCCCAGGACGGAGTTGGGGGCAAGGTTTACATCAAATGATTGAAATCAAAGAAGCGCTTGAATTAACCAAACCACGAGAAACAAAAGTTGAAATTAGCTATCAGAATTTCTTCCGCAAATACTTCACTCTGTCGGGAATGACAGGGACATGTTTTGAAGTTAAAAAGGAATTACGTGATGTATTTCGTGTTGATTGTAGTGCTATACCTTTACTAAAAACGAGTAAGCGAAAGAGACTAAATATTTCAGTTGATAGTAATCTAACTGACAAAGTATCGCGAATAACAACATATGTCCAGAGCTTGAATCTTTCTGGTGTGCCTGTTTTGGTAGGAACTGCAACTGTTTCTGCATCAGAAACTTTAGCGGAATCATTTATTGAAGCGGGACTGAGTTATAAAGTGCTAAATGCTCGCCAAGATAAAGAGGAGGCCAAGATAATTGCTAATGCCGGAAACCTTGGTGCAATTACAATTGCAACAGGAATTGCTGGTAGAGGTACCGATATCAAATTATCCGAGCAGGCTAAAGAAGTGGGAGGCTTACATGTTGTTATTACTGAGTTGCAGGACTCATCGCGTATTGATAGACAGTTTTATGGTCGGTCTGCACGTCAAGGCGACCCTGGTAGTTACAGTTTGATGTTGTCTTTAGAAGATGACATTCTTGTCCGCGTATTTCAACCTGCTATTCGACGCTTATTAGTGAGCTTAGTTAGCGCAAAATTTTTGCGGAATAAATTGGGTTATGGTTTGCTGCGTTTTTGCCAGTATCGCCTAGAGAAATTACATTATAAGCAAAGGCTGCAATTGTTAGCCTCAGACATTAAACGGCAACGAATGCTGTCGTTTTCAGGAAAAAGTGAATACGATTAATGAAAAAAATAATAATAATTTGTGCCAGTACATTGTTTACCCTGCCTATAGCGGCTCAGTCAGTTGAAGATATATCAACCTTAGGCTGTATGTTAGAACCCAGTAAAAAGATTGAAGTAAGCAGTCCCATTGCCAGTGTCATTGATGAAATAAAAGTGACTCGAGGGGAAAAAATTAAGAAAGGACAATTACTTTTTAAGTTACGCTCTGGCGTTGAAAGTGCAAGTGTAGGTTTAGCATCTGCCAAGTCTAATTTTGCAGAGCGTAACGCACAACGTAATGCAGAATTGTTTGGCGATGACCTTTTATCGAGTCACGAACGCGACGAAATTGAGACTGAAAAATTGGTAGCTGCCATGGAGCTTAAAGTAAAGCAGGAAGAACTAGCGATGCGATCTATATATAGCACGGTTGATGGTGTGGTTATAGACAGGCACAGTAATGTTGGTGAATATGTAAGCACCAAGCCTGTTCTTGATGTCGCCGTATTAGATCCTCTTTTTGTAGACGTCTTAATGCCATTTGAACGTTTTAGAGATTTCACAAAAGGTGAACTATTAGAGGTTATATTGCCTGCGCCAGTGAATAGTCAGCATACGGCGAAAATTACCATTATTGACCCTATTATAGATTCGGCAAGTGGCACCTTTAGAATGCGTTTAGAATTAGCGAATAAAAATTATGCAATACCTGCGGGGGTAGCTTGTCAATTAAAAGTAACTAGCGCTAACTAAAAAAGGCCGCTATTAAGCGGCCTTTTTTAAATAGAAGTAGCGATACTATTTTACTTCTTCACCAGATGCTTGTTTATCTACATGATAACTTGAACGTACCATAGGACCGCATGTTGCATGGGTAAATCGAATCTCTTTCGCATAATCGCCCAAGGTTGTTAATTTATAGCTCAATTTGAACAAATGTTGGTACAGTTTTGCATTATATGTTGACCCTAGCATGGACTGGCGAAGCATTGATTCTTATAGCTGCTAAACGAAATTATATGGTTCACTTATTCAATGCAAATGCGGTTCATTCAACCCCGCAATTTAACAAGCAAGACTTCTGTGTGGTCTTGCAAATCATATCGTGGTGCCGGAAAAGACAAAGGAAACATTTAAAACTATTTTATGTCGACTGAGTCACAGACATGATACTGGGTTGAATATAAGTCATTGGCCCAAATAGTTAGCTACTCCAGTCTACTTATCCAGAAGTCTGGTTTTTTTATTAAAAAGCTAAGAGCCTTTATTAGAAATCCCATCCCATACGAAGGTAATAATGACCACCGTTAAAGCCAGCGGGTGAATTTAAAGGATATATAGCACCTAAAAACCCAGAGGTACGTCCTTGACTATATTCATCAGGGAAGACATTAAAGATATTTTTAGCACCTAAAGACATAACTAAATTATCAGTCATTTCATAGGAAACTTCCACATCAGTAATAAACATAGGGTTGACTATTTCAATAAGAGATACATCATTAAATTGTGCATTATAAAAACTTCCATAATAATTAATGCGGACCATTGCGCTTAACTCTTCTTTTGAATGAAAGTATGTTAATACTGAACGTGTTTTTGGAACGCCTTCTTCACGCTCTTTAAGCCTATTAGCATTTGAGATTGGGCTTTTAGGGTTGGTCACATATAGTTCTGTATCAGTATAATTAAAAGCTAAGGATAATCGACTTTGCCCTCCTGCAAATTGAAATAGTAAACTTGCAACTAAATCAATACCCTTAGTTGTTGAATCAAAATCATTAGCATAATATTGAATATTGGTTACGTCTGAATTAACCATAGAAGCGGATAATAATAGAGTATCACTTGGTGTTATCTCACTGGAAAACAGTGATAATCTATCATCTACGTCGATATAAAAAAAATCTAAAGTAACGTTCACTGACCCTATCTCTGATAATACACCGAAACCAAAGCTGGTTGCTTTTTCTGGTTCAAGTTCTCCACCAGAACGAGCTGTTGCAATTGGACTCAAAGCACTTACCAGTTGTGACCTTTGCTGAACAACGACATCATTAATGATAGAATTTGAAGTAGATATACGTTGAATAGATGACTGTCCAACAGTAGGAGCACGAAACCCAGTACTGAGTGTTGAACGTATTGCAATTTCATCAATTACTTGTAAACGTGCTGAAAGTTTTCCATCAAAGGTATTCGCTATTTTTCCTATTTTTTCGCCTCTCATCGCCAGTGATACTGAAAATGAATCAGTAATGTCCGTTTCTATATCTAAATAAACAGCACTTGAATGTCGGTCGTTTATATTAGCGGTATCGGGGGAGAAACCAGGAAAACCATTTGAACCGATAGCTTCACCATTGTTCGAAAAAGGCCCTTTTTCATAAGATGCTCTATCCCCAGCAACCACCTCAAATCTTTCAAAATGATTTTGATAACCAAAGGCAATATTCAACTCCGACTCAAAACCAACGTCTACAGGGTAAGTAAAATCAGCATTGAAAACTCGTTCTGTTTGAACTTGAGATCCTAGTTTAAAATTTTTGGGTGAATTTTCGCCTAATGAAGCATTGACACTATCTCGTAATTTATAATCAATATGATTCCTACCCATTACCATACTCATATCATACGTTAACTCGGGTCCTATTTTGTCTATCGAACCTCTTATACCACCCGCCATGCTGCTGTCAGTCACTTTACCACCAAATCTTGGGGTAAAACCTCCTGGAAATCGTTCATTAAAAGCAAAACAATTAATATTCGAAAATACGGCTTCTAAAGCTTCGGCATCACCCATGTCATTTGGAATTCTCGGTGTTGGGCAATTTCCCGTATTATTACTGGTCATGTCAAAAAATAAGCGGGTACCATTACTTGGGTTGGTAAATATACCTGCTCGTGTATCAGGGTTACGATAAAAAAAACTACCGTCAACATCACGTTGAGCCCAGTTACCAAAAAAATAAAGTTGTTTATATTGGCTTCTGTCTCCAATATTCATTTCAATATTACTAAAGACTTTAATATTGTTGGTTATTTCAGGGGCTCCCCAAATAACAACAGGATCTTGTATATCATTTTCGTCAATACCACTGTCAATTAAGCTCTTAACTGCAGGGTCTTGGATACCTCGAGAGGTGGCATTACTTTTAGAAAATTCGAATGAAAAATTTGACGAACCACTATCACCTATATTGGTTCCAGTAATTCCAGACAGTTCAAACCTAGCCCCATCTCCTTTATAGTATTGACCTGTGCGCATTTCTATACGATTAACTTCTGGATTATTTTCCAAACGAAAATTAATCACACCGGCGATTGCATCAGAGCCATATTGCGCGGCAGCTCCATCTCGTAAAACCTCTACACTTTTGAGAGCAATACTGGGGATCGGTTCTAAATCTACCCCGTGGGCACCTACATTTAATCCAGATATATACTCATAAATAACACCGCTTCGATGACGTCGTTTACCATTAACCAGTATTAATATACTGTCTGTAGGTAATCCTCTGAGATTTGCAGGTCTTACTATAGTGCCAGCGTCACTAATAGCTTCCTGCCTTACGTTGTATGAAGGAATAACATTCGATAGTGTCGAAATAATATCGATGTTACCTCGTGATTTTAAATTTTGTTTATTAATGATATCTAATGGTGCTAGTGCATCACTAGGCGAGCGGTTTATGCGACGTGATCCTATAATTTTGACATGTTCTACTTCAACTTCCATAGTAGAGCTTTTCGATGCTGTTTGTGTCGAAATGAGGGAATTAGCTTTGGGTAAGGTGGCTACATTTAATATATCAGCATCAATGCGTTTGGAGTTATTGTTGTCATTATTTAGTGTGGAAGATACAGCAATCACACGTTTTTTGGTTACAGTAGCAGTAAGGGGGGTATTTAAAAGAAGTTTTTCCAATGCATCTGAAAGTGAATAAATACCCATAACAGGATTAGTAATGACGATAGTAGAATCATCAAATGGATATATTAGAGAATATCCTGATATTTCTGCCAATTTGTCTAAAGCAGTTGCAGCATTCATCGCGGGTATCTGAAAATAGTATTGTTCAGTCGCATTACATACAAAGCTATTTCCCGACAATAGTAATACAAGGACAATATAAAATTGAATATATTTACTTTTTTTGTAGTTTAATAGGCGACTGAACATTTTATACAGATCTCAACGGCTGTTAATTTTCATTTCAAATCAACGACCCTAGTGCCCATATCACAACCATTATTTGTTTCAGATTTATAGTTATTCATCATTAATTTTTAAACCTTTAATTTTATACATATGTTTCAATAGTGTGGCATTTATATGCTGACCACTTAAATTGTTATTTGAGCACTCCTTAAGGTTATCGACCATTCACGATAGTTTAATTTATGGTATTGATTACATTTTTTTCATTTGATTAAATATAAGTGAAAAGTTTCAGGCTGAATACAGTTGATAACAAGCTCCTAAATACAAGTTGTTTTAAATATGAAAACCCAGCAAAAGCTGGGTTTCATTTACTCATAAACGCTACATATTTAGAAGGTATAAGTTGCTTTCACGTAGTAGAAACCGCCATTAAAACCAAATGGGGAAGTTTCATAATATACGCCCCCCCAATTATTGTTGGGAATACCCACAGCATCAGGAATGTTAATTTTGGTTGCTTCTTGATCGAAGATATTTTGTGCGCCGGCTGATAAAGTAACAGTGTCACTTAGGAAATAGTTCACTTCTAAGTCAACTGTTACAGCCGCATCAGCGGTAATAGCCGTTGCGTCATAATCAACATGCACACCTTGGTATTCACCGTAATAATTTACTCGTGTAAATATTGACAATGCATCCCATGATTGAGCCCAGGTAAAGGTGCCTCTGTGCTTCGGCAAATCTTCTTCTAGGCGCTTAACTTTGAATGCGCCGGTAATGTCAGAAAACTGAGTAACTTCTGTTTCATTCCAGTTATAGGCAAGGCTAAATGTTGAACTACCTTCAAACAAGTCCGCAGTGTAATTAGCCACTACGTCGATACCTTGGGTAGTCGTGTCAAAGTCATTGGTAAAAAAGCTGACCTGTTGTAGGCTATCCACATTAGGCACACCGGCTGCCTTAAGGGCATCTTTATCCACAGTACTTAAGTTGATTTTGTCCGATTGACTGATGCGATCTGCAACTTTAATGTTGTAGTAATCCATCGTCATAAAGAAGTCGCCTGCTGTATATACAGCACCTAAAGTATAACTGTCAGACTCCTCAGGCTGTAATTCAGTACCGCCTAATTGCACAGAAATTGGATTAGTCGGTGCTAGAAGGGCTGAGTCAACTAATACACCTCCGTCCAGGTTTGTTTGCACGTTACTCACATTAGCCTGACCTACAGTAGGTGCACGGAACCCAGTACTGATTGAACTACGCAAAGATAAATCTTCAGTTAGGTGGAATTGAGCCGTTATTTTATAATTAGTGGTGGAACCAAATGAGTCATAATCCTCGAAACGTAGGGCGCCGCCTAGCAATAATGCTTCCGTCACTTGGGCTTCAACATCAAGATAAGCCGCGTAGTTTCTGCGTGTAGATACACCTCCGTCAGCGGGTTTAAAACCGGGGAAACCATTTGATCCTATACCAAATTGTTGTGAGGTAAGTGGACCTGCAGTAAAGGACGCTTCATCCCCTACAACCACTTCAAATGACTCTTCATGCCACTCTAAACCACCTGCCACATTCACATCGTCATACAAACCAAAATCAACTAACTTAACCAGATCAAAGTTAAAGTTCTTTTCAAGTTGGATATATTTACCGGGAGCAAAATCACGAGGCGTATCAGGACCTAAAGAAGCATTGATAGTATTAAATATAAGAAAACTGGACTCACTTCTGCCCACAGAACCACTTAGATCATACATAATACCCTTAGCAAAACCTTCTTTAAACTCTCCTTTTGTACCAATATTTAAAGACGTATCAGTAATATTACCACCAAAATTTGGCGTAAAACCTTCAGGTATCATCTCATTAAAGGCAAAACAATTAGGATCATTTTGTACGCCATCAATATAGTTCTGTTGAGATGTAACATTGGCAGCGGTAATGGCGATTGTCGGACAACTGACACCGTCACCTAAACCCAAGCCAACATTTTCTTGGCCAACAGGACCAGGCGTCAAATCACCTATCAACAGGGTATTACCGCCATCCACAGAATATACAGTCCCACGAGTATGGGGGTTTCTGTAGTAAAATCCGCCACGGACATCACGCTCAGAATAGTTACCGAACAAATAAAATTCTTTATCATTACCTAAATCTAGGCCAATATTTCCGAAAATAGAAATGTCGTCTTTGATTTCAGGAGAGCCCCAAATCTGAGCTGGGTTGGCAACATTTAAACCGGCTGCACCAAAAGCGGCTGCATCTGGACGCTGTACACTTCTACTTGTGGCATCGGCGTTTTTATACTGGAAGCTCAGGTTGGCGAAACCATCACTTGTAAAAGGCATACCGATATTACCAGCAACTTCTGTTGTTGTGCCGTCGCCTTCGTAAAATTCACCACGACGAACAGTCAAAGACCCCCCTTCAGCATCATCTTTTAATACAAAGTTAATAACACCAGCAATGGCATCTGAACCATATTGAGCCGCTGCGCCGTCACGTAATACCTCTACTTGTTTCAATGCAATGCTGGGTATAACTGAGATATCTGGGCCTTGAGCACCATCATTAATACCACCGCCTAAAAATGCGATAACCGATGAACGATGTCTTCTTTTACCATTTAATAGTATCAACGTGCTATCAGCAGGTAAACCACGCAGGTTAGCGGGGCGAACAAGGGATGCCGCATCACTAATTGGATTAGAATGAACGTTTAATGAAGGTACTGTGCCTTTAAGAATTTCCAGCATATCGGTGTTACCCGACTTAGATAATTCGTCAGCGCTTATAATATCTATAGCAACGGGAGAATCTGCTATCGAGCGGGGTGCTGCACGCGAGCCTACAACAGCGATACGCTCATAGTCTTTCGTGTTGGCTTTAGTTGCATCATCTTCGGCGGCATGTGAATGAGCACTACCTAGTGCAAAACTTATCGCTAGCGCTAAAGTTGTAGTCTTAAAAAGTGAAGACATGTTATTTCCTTCCTAGTTTTTATTTGTTTTATAATTATGTGTTCCAGTTGCTATTTAATTGATTAATTTGCAACCTGTACTAAAGAGTTAGATATTTAGTAAAACCGTAAACATATTAGTTTTTTATTTGGAAGTAATATTGCGGAGTTAACTGAAAATGCTAATTTCAGATTTAAATTCAAGCGGTTACTTTGAAATCTACTGGGGCTAATTAATCTTAAATAGGGGAGTGAGGCTTTATCATTTAGGCTTGATGATAAAATCTCCGAAGTTTTAAGGCGCCAGCTCTTTTGAGTTATTAAAGCAAATTTTAATGAGTCTCAATGCTTGTTTTTTTTGTCAGTAAGACTTGGTTTGTATCAATTCGTTGAGACTTCATATTAAAAGAAAGTTCTATCGCTTCAATTAACGCTTCACTGTCTGCTAGATCAAAGCGACCGCTAATTGGAATTTTGTGAAGAGAAGGATCTTTTAACACTATTTTTATGTCGATATAACGATTAATTTCTTCAATAACGTCAAATAATTCTTCGTTAAAAAAAACTAATTTACCATCAAGCCACGAAAGTTCACGCTGCATATTCTCTGGTTTGATGAGTGTTATTTTGGGTGTGTGATCACTACCTACAATAACTTTTTCACCCTTAATGATATAAACATCATCTTTTTGTATGGTGTCATTATTTAGGGCTGTAATGTCTTTTAACGTTTTGTTGAGTGGTATTTTCGACATTTTAACTTTGCCGTCAGTCACCGTCACTTGGATATTTTCAGGTTCTAGATGCACAACAAACTTGGTTCCTATCGCTTGCACGAGACGATCACCCGCATACACAATAAAAGGACGATTAGGATCATGGGCAACGTCAAATAAGGCCTCACCTTTTATTAATTTAACGATGCGCTTTTCATCAGTAAACTCAGTTTCAATACGACTATTGGTATTTAAGTGGATAACTGAGCCGTCATCAAAGGTTGCATCCAATTGCTGTCCTACTAGGGTAACATATGAATTTTTTTGTACATCAACTGGCATCGCGAACCAAATTAAAATAGCTATAAAACTGATGCTTGCCGCTATCAAAAAAGGTTCAAAGATAGGTTTTAATATGGGCCATAAAGTTACATTTTCTGGCAAATTCACACTATCATTGGTTACCAGTACTTCATCCAAATCATCCCAGATACTGGTCATCGCTTTTAATGCAATAGAATGCCTTGAATCTGCTGACAACCAGCGCTTCAATTCTTTTCTTGATTCATTAGATAAATTACCATCGTCTAATCTTACTAACCAAATAGACGCCTCGTGATCAATGGTATGCATCGTACGAAGTGGGACCACTTTACTACGATTATTCATTTTTTAGCTCTTCGTTTGATTGATTTAGTTGTAACGGAAGTTTAAGATCATTAACTTCATATCCTTGAGCACAAAGTGACTGTTTACATTGTGTTAAGCCTGCGGCAATATACTTTTCGACGGAACTGACTGATACATCCATTTTTTTTGCTATTTCTTTATGGCTTAAACAATACAATTTTCTTAAAAGTATTGCGCGGCGGTGTTTTTCAGGTAATGAACTTAGCACTTTACTAAAGCGTTCAAATTTAATTTTTTGGTAAAGCTGTCTTTCAATAGAATTATCAACGTCATCTTCTATTAAAGCATCATCTAATTCAACATGTATGACTTTTGATTGTTCCATTAGTTTTTTAAGAACTAAGTTTCTTGAAACAACAAATAAGTATCCTTTTGGTGATTTAATTTGTTGTTTCGCGTCAGAGTCTAAAACTCTAATAAAAGATTCCTGTAAAATCTCATCAACATCTTGCTGCTCTACATTCATCTTCATAATAGAACGTACTAAACCGTCCCGGCATGATTGAAAAGCGGTTAAAACTCTATTGCTCGACTGCTTGTTTGTTGGCATTTATGTTTCCAAGGATACATAGTTCCATTAAAGAGCTAATTTGCGACGAAATCCGTAAATAATTTAGACAAAATAAACAATAAAAAACGTTTTTATCATCTTTTTTATAAATTGCCGACAATTTTTTGCTTGTTTGACGCTTAAAATAACATCTGGTAAATAAAATGAATATTACTTTTATGCCTGCAACGTATATAGATTATTTGATACTATTTTCGTTAAGTTTATGACCTATTGTGCAAACCGAAAATAAATTAAGCTGTAGCGCTTGATTGAGACCAATGCACTTTGGAAAATTCTAGCCCGAACAAATAAGCAATTATTTAAATAATTATTATAGCCCACATTGTCCTATACTCTAAATCAGAAATAGTGTTTATTCTTGAGTTGCGTTATTTCTTTTTTTCGTGCTATTCCTTTGATTTACCACAACCTTAAAGCTTTTGGAATATAACATATTGGTTATTAATCGCTTTTATATTTTTTTTATCTTCTTGATTGGGATTTTTTTCCAGTCTATGGCAATGAGCAGCCTTCGAAGCTTATTAATGAATACTCTGTAAAAATGCTAACAGAGGAAGATGGATTTGTTTCTTCCGAGATATATTAAATCATTCAGGATAAGCAGAGTTTACTCTGGTTTGGAAGCGCCGAAAATGGCGTCATGCGTTATGATGGCAGAAAGGTCACCCTGTTTAAATATGATAGCTTGAGTTCAAACGGTTTGGCACACAATGATGCAGGCTGTTACTTTGCATCCCAAGTTGATCCATTTTTGGGTTGATTTTGCGCTAAACATTCAACCAGTTAATAAATACCTAAGCATTTATTCGTCTTGCTATTAAGCTCGATTAGATGGGTCACTTATTAAATGCAAAAGTGGTGCAATTGTCGATACAAATTAACATCCAGTCGTTTGTTTACTTCCTTTTTTGACATCCTTACATGCAACTATTCATGGATGAACAATATTGCTGACACTACAAAAAGGGGGGAAATACAAGCGACATCAATCCTAACGTTGCATGCAAATTGTTATAAAAATGTTAACTATTGATTTTAACCAACTCTCCTAAAGCCTTGCGACTGATGCTTCAAAATCGTTTTTATATCGCCTCGACAATCGTATCTTCTTTCCTGACTGCATTACAATTTCTGCATCACCACTGGCGAGCGGTTCAATACAATTGACGTTGTGTAGGTTCACCGAAAAAGATCTATGTACACGTATAAATCCAAAATTACTGCTTTTATCTATAAAGTCAGACATGGTAATGCGCATGGGGTAGACGTTTGTGCCAACATGTAAGTTGGCATAATTCCCACATGCTTCAATCCATTCTATATGCTTCGTCTTAACCAAAAACTCGTTACCTAATTTTTTAACTAACAGAATATTGGCAAGTGAACCTGTAGACGATTGACTCTGAGTTGATTCTTCAGACAGTGATTTAGCATCACCTAACCACTGTGCAATTATGTATTTGTATATGCTGATCATGGCTACAAAAAAACAAAATCCCCAGATATCTTTGCGCAGTTCGTACAATAATTCGAAAAAAAGTTGCTTTATATCATGGGCAAATTGGTAGTCATTAGCAGTAGGTAAATAGACGACTTCGCGCATAGCCACCATTAAAAACACATGCAGCATACTGTAGTTAAGTGCAGCTAATCCATATCGAATAAAGCTACGTTTGCTAGCTTGCCAATCCCAAGGGTATTTGTGCATAAACCATGCAATAAGCGGAATAATAAAAAGTGTTGCTAAGGCGCTAGAATATTCCCACACAAAAGGTTCCCATGTATGAAACGAGGCTTCTGATCCTCGTGCTTCTTCCATAAGCTCGGTGGTGGCGTTAATGGTTGCATTAATAGCAAAATAGCCAAATAACCCAGCCGCTTCATACGAAAATTTGTGTTGTTGAAAGTGTTCTTTCGATAAGGCCATGTAAATGCTTAATCCTATTATCCCTAATCTCCACCGCTTATCACTTATTCAGGAATTTCAGTGGGTTGTAAGTGTTATTTCGCATCATTTATGACACTATTTGGTATTAATATATTGCATTTTATACACCTAAACACAAGAGAAAACCATGACTCACGTTAATAAACCACAAGCATCTCGATTACATTGTCTCGATTGGCTTCGCGTAATTGCCATTGCGGTGTTAGTGCTTTACCACATTGGTATGGTGTATGTACCTGAGTGGGGTTATCACTTCAAAAATCCCTTGAACGGAGATTTGTTACAATCGTTTATGTTGCTTACGTCTCCATGGCGTATGGGGCTTTTATGGTTAGTCTCGGGCATGGCTTTTGCGCATATGTGTAAAGACTTAGATTTACTTCGGTTATCGACTATACGTTTAGCGATTAAGCGCAGCAATCAAATATTGCTGCCATTGCTTGTAGGTATTTTGTTTATTGTTCCTATTCAACTGTTTGCTGAAATGAAACAAACTGGCGATATGCCTTTAGGTTTTAGTGATTTTGTGTATGCGTTTTATGTACAACCTCAACAATATTTTGCTGAATATGCGTCTGGCATATGGCCTCGATTTGACGTTAATCACTTATGGTTTTTGCGTTCACTGTGGGGCTTTAGTATGGTGCTAATTATACTCTCACCAGTTTTGAATACGCAATTTATACAAGCTTCTATAACCTGGCTAGCATCAAGAGTTGTGCCATTGCTTCTGTTATTTATTGCACCCATTGTGGCAATAGAATTGTTTTTTGAAGGAGAGGCCGTGCGCGAATATTATGGCTTTGTATTACTATTGTTGGGTTTTTGCTTGGGTAGGAAAAATGGCTTTTGGCACACCTTAACCAAGCATCTGAAACTACTATGCTTACTAAGTGCTATCGCCATGCTGGCACTTCAGATCGGGTTTGTAGTCATTTGGCAAGGTGGACTTCATCAAACAAATAGTGCACTAAACGTGCTAATTGAATGCATTTACGTAGCCAATAAAATACTGCCATTGCTGGCTATATTTGCATTGGCTCACAGGTTTCTGAATACTCCGAATAACACTATTAAGCAACTTAATCCGTATGTGTTTCCGCTGTATATTTTGCATCAAAGTGTGATTATATTGGTTGCGTATTTAGCGACTACTAGCTCAATTGAAGTAATCCAAGTACCTGAGTTCCAAATATGGATGAACTTACTACTAACACCTGTCATTTGCGCCACGTTATTGTTCTTCATAGACAAGGTGAATGTGTTGCGAGTTGGGTTTGGTATGCGGTTTAAAAACAATTTGGATCCATATAAAAATATGCTTACTAGCTCGTTTGTTTTTATTATTTGTTTACCTATGATCATACGGTTGATTACTTAGGCAAGGCTATAGTGCTTGAATTTAAAAAGAAGTTTTCACTCCGTTCAACATTTTAGTCAGCTATATTTTCCCGCTAAGTGGGCTTTAACAACTGTCCGCTATTAATCTCCTCCATAGATTTAATCAATGACCCGCGATAACCGCTTCCGATTCAAAGAATCAACCAAAAAATCACAGGAGAAAAAGGCTAGAAAACAAATCAAGATTATGGTCAGATAAGGCCAACTGGGTGGATCAGTTTTAGATGCAAATCGTGGTTCAGTTTTACCTGCAAATTAACAGGCCAATTCAATAAATGTGGCTTCAATTCAAAATAGTACCTCCTTGTTTACAGTTGACTCTATTAGACGATGCAAATTGGATAATGTATGAAAACGCATGGTATTAGAACATAGCAAATTGTAGGGCCCATTTTTGTCCAAAGGTATTTAATGCATAATTAACATTCCACAAACATCACTGTTAAATGCTGGTGGAAAATCGGAGTATATCCATTCTCTAGGTTGCAGAAACTCGTAATATTCACTGAATATGCAAATCGACGGGATAAAATAAAAATTGCAAAATTCCCAACTAAATTGCTAATTTTGATCAGAACAAGGATGTAAATTTAAGCTAACTATATGAAAAAATTAAAATTCCCACAGTTTGCTAATTTCCCAACTTAAAAAGAAATGATCAAATAAAACCCGCATTCATCAAATTTATAGTTGACTTATAGACGTCTATACGGCAAATTGACTGCATGAAAACAAATAAGAACACTAACGACATAAACATGATTGTAAATGCGCCTGCTATGATGCGTATCATTATGATTACCTTAATCGAGGGCGGTCGTTAGCTGGTGTCAGTTTAGTTAACGAAAGCCCGCATAATGCGGGCTTTTTTGTAACTGACGTTTTGGTAAGTAGATTGAAAATATTGAGTTTTTTTTGGTGAGTACAATTAATAGGTAAGGGCGGAATTGTTAATGAAGGTGTTAAAGTTTGGTGGGTCGTCGTTGGCCGACGCTACTCGTTATTTAAAGGTCTATGAAATAAGTGCAAATACGCACAAAAGCAAAGATTGTAAGGGCGCAGCAGTAGTACTGTCAGCGCCTAAAGGTGTTACCAATGCATTGTCTTTACTGTGTGAGCAAGCAAGTCTTGGTAAAGATTTTGGTGAATTACTCGCAAAGCTTGATATGACACTGCACGGCATAGCAAATGAATTGAATTCTACCCTACCGGGATTCGATTTTAGCGACGTCGACGCATACATTAGCGAGCGCCTAGCGCTACTAAAACAGCAGCTAACGGGTATTAGCTTACTTAAAATTTGCCCCGATCAAGTAACGGCTAGCATTTTAAGTATGGGCGAGTATGTAAGCGTTCGCATATTTAGTGCGATTATGACGGCGCATAAGATTAACAACCTCATTATAGATCCGGTCGATTATATTGTTGCGGAAGGCGAATATCTCGACAGTTTAGCGGTATTGTCTGATTGTAGAGCCCGATTCAGCGATGTGCCTAGCGACGGTAGCGTGCTGATTATTATGCCGGGCTTTGTTGCGGCAAACGAACTGGGTGAAAAAGTCACCTTAGGGCGCAATGGTTCAGACTACTCAGCCGCCATTCTTGCTGCTTGTATTAATGCTAGCTGCTGCGAAATTTGGACCGATGTAGATGGTGTTTACAATGCCGATCCTAATCAAGTAGAAGGCGCAGTGCTTCTCGACAAGCTTACCTATCAAGAAGCGATGGAGTTGTCCTATTTTGGTGCCAAAGTACTGCATCCCAAAACGATCGGCCCTATCGCCCAATTTGGCATTCCTTGTCTAATAAGAAATACACTTAATCCGGCCGCGCCAGGTACGTTAATTAGCCATGAAGCTAGTGAAAAATGGACCAGTGTAAAAGGCATATCGCATTTAGAAAATATTTCAATGTTCAATCTATCAGGCCCCGGCATGAAGGGTATGGTGGGTATGGCAAGTCGCATATTCGACGTCATTTCTAAAGGTAATATATCGATTAGCTTAATTACCCAAAGCTCATCTGAATACAGCATAAGTTTTTGTATTGCGCAAAAAGACGCTTTAAGAGCAAAAGAGCTTTTAGAAGAAAATTTCGCCCTAGAGTTGGCCAATCATTTACTCGAACCTATAGAAGTCCGTGAAGACTTGGCTATAGTTACCTTGGTAGGAGACGGAATGCGTCAGTCAAAGGGCTTAGCTGCTAAATTCTTCAAATCCCTCGCTCAAGCCAGAGTGAATAATGTTGCCATTGCGCAAGGTTCTTCAGAGCGTTCAAT
The DNA here is from genome assembly GCA_964195425.1 of Acidiferrobacterales bacterium. Classification (GTDB taxonomy): domain Bacteria; phylum Pseudomonadota; class Gammaproteobacteria; order Enterobacterales; family Alteromonadaceae; genus Glaciecola. The sequence goes on along the minus strand of CAXMOM010000048.1, from coordinate 16,678 downwards.
TTCTACCGTTATTGAAAATAGCAAAGCTAAGAAAGCAGTTAAGATCATACATCAGAACTTCTTCACAAAAATGCTCAGCATTGATGTGTTTTTGATAGGCGTAGGCACAGTCGGCATAGAGTTGTTAAGACAAATTGGTAAGCAGCAAGAAGCCTTGTTGGCCAGAAATATAAAACTAAATGTATATGGTATTGCCAATTCAAAGCAGTGTTTGTTACAAAGCGCAGGTATAGATTTGTCGCAAGACATTAGCGCGCAATTAAAACAAAGCACTGAAAGCTTTAGTATTGACAGCTTAGCTAAGTTTGTTAGCCATAACAGTTTGACTAACCCTGTTATTGTTGATTGTACAAGTAACAATAAGATCGCCAGTTTATACGTGTATATGATGCAAGCCGGTTTTCATGTTGTTACACCGAATAAAAAGGCCAATACTGGTGATTACGCAGATTATGTTACGCTTAAAAAAACGTCGCTGCAGTGCAATCGGCAATATCTGTACGAAACCACCGTTGGCGCAGGCTTACCTGTAATAGATAATCTTCAAAAGCTAGTGATTGCAGGCGATAAATTAGAAAGATTTGAAGGCATATTGTCAGGCTCGCTATCGTATGTGTTTGGTAAATTAGATGAGGGCATGAGTATTTCAAAAGCCACCGAAACCGCTAAAACGAATGGTTTTACCGAACCCGATCCACGTGATGATTTAAGTGGTATGGATGTAGCGAGAAAACTCTTAATTATGGCGCGGGAGTCAGGGCTTACGCTAGAGATGAGCGATATAGAGATAGAGTCGGTAATACCATCATGGTTTGATGCAAGCGGTGACGTAAACGAATTTATGCAAAATCTTCCAAAACTAGATCAACATATTGGTGAGCTAGCCCACACGGCTAAAGAAGAAGGCAAGGTACTGCGATATGTAGGATCAATTAGCGAGGGCATGTGTAAAGTAAGCATACAATCGGTAGATCACAGCCATCCTTTGGCCGCGGTAAAAGACGGTGAGAACGCCTTGGCAATACATAGTCAGTATTACCAACCTATTCCGTTTGTGATTCGGGGCTATGGTGCGGGAGCAACCGTTACCGCTGCGGGCGTATTTGCTGATATATTACGCACAATGCCTATACAGTTGGAATTTAATTAATATGACAAGTACTCGTGCCTTTGCGCCGGCATCTATTGGCAATGTAAGTTTAGGCTTTGATGTATTGGGTGCGGCCCTAGCACCAATTGACGGCACGCTCTTAGGTGATTGGGTTGAAGTGACAAATGCGCAGCAGTTCTCACTCAGCCAAGACGGCAGGTTTGTGCATAAGTTGCCTATTAATCAGCACGAAAACATTGTGACCACCTGTTACGAGCATTTTCAAGCTGCGTTAGTAAGCAAAGGGCTTGTGCCTTTAAAAGTGCGTATGCACTTGCATAAAAACTTACCCATAGGCAGTGGCTTAGGATCAAGTGCAGCCTCTATTGTTGCGGCCTTTTATGCGCTTAATGCACATAGCGAAAAATCGGCTAGTCGGCCAGCCTTCACTAAAGACGAACTTCTTCTCATGATGGGTGAGTTAGAAGGGCAAATAAGTGGTAGTGTACATTACGATAATGTAGCGCCTAGTTACTTAGGCGGTATGACATTAATGACTGGGGAAAATTCGCCCATTGCGATTCAGCTTCCCGTATTTGAAAATTGGTATTGGGTGAGTTCTTATTCTGGCTTGTCGGTATCGACAGCGAAGGCTAGGGCATTGTTACCCAAGCAATATAGTTTGGCAGATGTGCTTGTTTTTGGACGCCAGTTAGCGGTCTTTGTTGATAGTTTACATACTAACAATCAAACCTTAGCGGCTAAAATGATGAAAGATGTTATTGCCGAACAGCACCGCAAAGTATTGCTGCCTGAATTCGATAATGCGCGCGCATTTAGTGAACAGCACAAAGCGTTAAGTTTTGGTATATCAGGCTCGGGGCCAACCGTTTTTGCAATTACCCAAAGCTTGGAAGACGCGCAAGCAATAGAGCAGTGGTTAAATAAACACTATATTCAAAACGATGATGGCTTTAGCCATATATGCAAAATAGATACTGCGGGAACCCGTGTTATCAAACAAATAGGAAACGAGTAAATTGTGGAATTAGTTAATTTAAAAGACAGTAGCGATACCGCAAGCTTTTGTTATGCCGTCAAAAAAGGGCTGGGTAAACAACAAGGTTTATACTTTCCAGAAAAAATCACCCCAATGGAAAACGTCAACGAGCTGTTAGCCATGCCGTTAGCACAGCGCAGTATTCAAATATTGACGCATTTAATTGGCGATGAATTGCCACATGCTACCGTAGCAGATTTTGTGAATAATGCATTTACGTTCCCAGCGCCCTTAGTGCCAGTTACCAACGATATATCCAGTTTAGAGCTTTTTCATGGGCCGACCTTGGCTTTTAAAGACTTTGGCGGCCGTTTTATGGCGCAGTGTCTAGAGCACATAAGTCATGGCCAGCCGGTAACAATTCTTACTGCAACTTCAGGCGATACAGGTGCTGCGGTTGCGCATGCCTTTCATGGCATCGACAATATTCAAGTCGTGATATTGTTTCCTAAAGACAAAATAAGCAAATTGCAGGAAAAACTCTTTACCACATTAGGCGGTAACATTCATACCGTTGCTATTGAAGCCGATTTTGACGCTTGTCAGCAACTGGTAAAAACCGCGTTCGACGACCCAGAAGTGCGTGATGGTTTGCACTTGAATTCAGCTAATTCGATTAATATTAGCCGCTTAATGGCACAAATTTGTTATTACTTTGAAGCGATATCGCAGTTGCCTGTCGACAAAAGAGACAAAGCTGTATTTGCCGTACCCAGTGGTAACTTTGGTAATTTAACGGCGGGGATTATCGCCAAGCTTTTAGGTTTGCCTATTAAGCGCTTTATTGCCGCTACTAATAGCAATGATACGGTGCCCCGATTCTTACATACTGGCAAATGGGAGCCCAATGCGACTATTCCGACCATATCGAATGCTATGGACGTAAGCCAGCCAAATAACTGGCCACGTATTCAAGCGATGATTGATAAAGGTTGGGTAGATGCCGGTATTATTACGGGTGAATCAGTTGATGAAGAATGTACCCAATTGGCTATGCGTCAGTTAGCAAGCTTAGGCTACGTGTCTGAGCCGCATGCTGCTATTGGCTATAGATGCCTAAGCAAAGCGCTTGCTGATGATGAAGTTGGAATCTTTTTAGGTACAGCTCATCCGGCTAAGTTTAGGGAAACCGTTGAAAATGTATTAGGCCAGCCTATAGCCTTGCCTGAAGCACTTGCAGAAGCCTCTGCAAAAGATGCGCACTCGGTAGATATAGACAATAGTTATGAAGCCCTTAAGGCGCATATGTTTAGTATATTGAAGTAAGCGCGTGTTTACTTGGGATGGTGTGGATGCAAGAGCAAAGTAAGGTTGATTGGCAAGCACTCCTTGGCCTTGAAAAAGAGAAAGAATACTTTACAACCTTATTGGCGTTTGTGGAAACACGTCGTCATAGCGGCGTTAAGGTATTTCCACCCAAACCAGAAGTATTTAATGCGTTTGCGCTAACACCTTGTGACCAAGTCAAGGTAGTAATCCTCGGCCAAGACCCATATCACGGTGAAGGCCAAGCTGATGGTCTTTGTTTTTCAGTGCAAAATGGTGTGAAAATCCCACCTTCATTACGCAACATGTATAAAGAACTTACTACCGACATTGAAGGCTTTACTATGCCTAAACATGGAAACCTTAAACATTGGGCACAACAGGGCGTATTGCTTATAAACACGGTGATGACGGTAGATGAAGCCAATGCCAATTCACATAAAGGTAAGGGGTGGGAGCAATTTACCGACACCGTCATAATGCAAGTGAGCGAACATTTGCAAGATGTTATATTCTTGCTGTGGGGAAAACCGGCTCAACAAAAGATAAAACTCATTGATACATCAAAGCATCATATTCTAACGAGCGTGCATCCGTCGCCATTGTCGGCTTATAGAGGATTTTTAGGGTGTAGGCACTTTAGCCAAGTTAATGAGTTGCTCATTAAGCTTGGCAAAAAACCAATAGATTGGCAGGTGGCTTAAGTTAAGTGCTGTACATTAGGTGTGTCAGCGAGCTCGATTGAGTTCTGCTTCCCAACTTACATCCATTTCACATAATTCTTGTTTTAATCTGAAGCGATCTTTAATTGCTTCTATTTCACGCCATTTTCTTTTTTTGCTTTTGGTTTTTACACCGCGACTCTCACTTTCTACCGCATTCAAAAAATCAACTGATTCCATGAGACTACTCCTTTAAGCTACATCGAGTTGGAAAACTTGCTGCGTATTCTGAGCTACTGCCACTCAGAAACTTATGTGTGCATCAAACTTCTACTTTAGTAGTATCACACACAAGGATAAAATAAAATAAAAAAGTTACAAAAATGTTAACAAAAATTGAAGGTTTTATGACGAAGAAAAAATAAGCGCTAGTAAACAAAGGTTTACAGCAAGCCGCTTGAAAAAGGAAACAAGCGGCCGGTGTGGTTGTTTTTTAAGCAAATCTCTATTTTGTTTGCGTGAACCGTTTTATTAGTGCCTGGGTCGAGGCATCGGCATTCTCAGCGCTTATGTTTCCTTGGATCATGTCGAGCACCTGATTACCCAATTCTTTACCTAATTCAACGCCCCATTGATCAAAAGAGTTCAAATCCCAAATGCAGCCTTGCACTAACACTTTATGTTCATAAAGGGCTATTAAGGCACCTAAGCTTGAAGGGTCTAGTTGGTCAAATACGATAGTATTGCTTGGGTTATTGCCGGGCATAGTTTTATGCGCCGCAAGCGTTTGTTTTTCGTCATCAGCTAGATCTGAATTGGCAAGGTCGTTGTAGCATTCTTCGAAGGTTTTGCCTTGCATTAAGGCTTGGGTTTGTCCAAAGCAATTTGATGCCAGCATATCATGATGGGTCTTTTGCTGCCCCTCGTCTAAATAGGGGACTTTTATGGGGAACATAAAATCAGCGGGAATGGGTAAATTGCTTTGATGAATCAGCTGATAAAATGAATGTTGTCCATTACTACCTTCGCCTCCCCATATAATTGGGCCTGTGCCGTGATCTACCGTTCTTCCGCTAATGGTTGTAGCTTTGCCATTACTTTCCATATCAAGCTGCTGTACATAGGCTGGGAAGCCTCTTAAGTAATGATAATAAGGAAGCAAGGCATGAGATTGTGCGCCCATGAAGTTTCGATACCAAATACCCAACATAGCCATTACTACCGGCATGTTTTCAGCAAATGGCGCTTGCTTAAAATGGCAGTCCATTTTGTAAGCGCCTTTTAACAGAGCTTCAAAATTATCGTAGCCTAATGCCAAACTAATAGGTAAGCCAATTGCTGACCATAGTGAGTAGCGTCCACCTACCCAATCAGCCATTGGGAATATGTTGTTTTCATCCATGCCAAATTCAACCGCTGCAGATACGTTGGACGATACTGCAACAAAGTGTTTCGCGATATCTTTTTGGCTGCCGCCCTGCGATAAAAACCATGCTTTTGCCGACAAAGTGTTTTGCAGTGTTTCTTGGGTAGTAAACGATTTTGATGACATGACGAATAATGTTTCGCTTGCATCGCATTCACTTAATACATCGGCTATATGACAGCCATCTACATTTGCTACAAATACTACGTCTAAGGTTTTTACCTTATAAGGCCTAAGCGCTTCGGTGACTATTTTAGGGCCTAAAAATGAACCGCCTATGCCAATTGCCACCACTTTTTTAATGGCTTTGCCGGTATATCCTTTATGCGTTTGATTGTGAATCGATTCAGTAAAGGCCTTCACCTTTTGTAAGGTTTCCATTATGCCAGGCATAACGTCTTTACCATCGACCATAACCGCTTCACCGGAAAAATTTCGCAAGGCCGTGTGTAAGACTGCTCGACCTTCGGTGGTATTTATTTTTTCACCGCCAAACATAGCGTTTATTTTACTTGGCAACATGCGTTCGTTTGCCAATGCATAAAGGTTATCAAGTACTTCTTGGGTCACTCTATTTTTTGAATAATCTAAAAACAGCCCGGCCGCACTTAGCGAATATTTTTCAGCTCGTGATGAATCGGCTGCAAACATATCACGCATATGATAGCGCTTAACAAGCGGTGCGTGATGCTCGAGCATAATCCACGCGTCAGACTGTTTTAGTTTATTCATGTATATTCCTTAAAGTGCGCAAAAATGCGACTTATGCAAAGATATTAATAGTTATTTGTTTAGTTTAAGGGCCAGCAACGCTTCAAGCTTTACTTGATCGCCTGCAAAATTGCGGATGCCTTCGCTTAGCTTTTCAGTGGCCATAGGATCTTGATTCATATCCCATCTGAACGCTTCTTCGCTTAATGGTGCAGGTGGCACCGTGTTTACGCCATTGTCGATTAATTTAGTAACAAGGGTACCTTCAGTATTCGCTAATTGGTCTAATAATTGTGGGCTGATTGTTAGTCTGTCGCATCCTGCGAGCTCGATTATTTCACTAGTGTTTCTGAAACTTGCGCCCATCACTACGGTTTTATAACCATGATCTTTGTAATAGCTATAAATACTCGTTACCGATATAACACCTGGATCGTTAGCGCCGCTGTAGTCGGGCTCATTTGTGTTTGCTTTAAACCAATCTAATATACGGCCCACAAATGGTGAGATTAAAAATACACCTGCTTCAGCACAAGCGCGTGCTTGGGCGAAGCTAAACAATAAGGTTAGGTTGCAGTTAATACCTTCTTTTTCAAGAATTTCTGCGGCTTTTATACCTTCCCAGGTAGAGGCTATTTTGATTAAGATACGTGATTTATCGATACCCGCTTCTTGGTACATACCAATTAGTTGTCTTGCTTTATCAAGGCTCGCCTGAGTATTAAATGACAAACGCGCATCAACTTCTGTTGATATGCGCCCAGGAATTACACTAAGAATCTCTTGTCCAATCAGTACAGAGAGTTTGTCTCCTGCAGCAGCAAGTTGTTCACTTTGTACATCGCTTTGGCCCTTTGCAAACTCTATAGATTGATCTATTAAATTTGCGTACTGTGGCAGCGATGCTGCTTTTAATAATAGAGAAGGGTTGGTAGTGGCATCTACAGGAGTGTACTTTTTAATCGCTTCAATGTCGCCAGTGTCGGCAACAACAGTAGTAATGGCGCGCAAAGATTCTAATTGGTTAGACATGTATTAAGGCTCGCTTGTATTGAATTTATCTAAAACAGCATCATATCAAGTATAGCGACTTAAAAACCAGTGAAAACACTTGCGCAGGAATAAAATAAATAGCAAAAGCTGTTTTAGTAATTTCAAAAAGTGTTTTTTTGATGGTCAATTTACGTGATAATTGCGTATTATCAAGCGCACGTTAGTTATCATTTTTTGTTTTATACCCATTAACCTAAAGGTACGTTTATGCTTGTTGTTGTGTCACCGGCTAAAAATCTAGATTTTACATCACCGCTTCCAACGTTTTTAAACGGCGAACAACACGCTACGCTGGCTACTACCCAGCCATTGTTGATTGAGAATGTAAAAGCGCTAGTAAAAACCTGTAAAAAATTATCGCCGGCAGACCTTAGTAGCATGATGAAGATAAGTGACAAGCTGGCTATTTTAAACGCAGAGCGTTTTTCCAGCTTTGAATTTCCGTTTACAAATGATAACGCCCGCCCAGCAATGTATGCATTTAACGGTGATGTTTACACTGGCTTAGACGCCAAGTCTCTTGACGAAAACTCAGTTACTTTTGCACAATCACATTTACGTATTTTGTCAGGTTTGTATGGCACTTTAAAACCTTTAGATTTGATGCAAGCTTATCGTTTAGAAATGGGCATCAAATTAAAAGTCGGAAAGACAAGTACCTTATATCAATACTGGAATGACACTATTACCACCGAGTTAAACAATGCACTTAAAGCGCAAGGCGACAAAGTGTTGATTAATTTAGCTTCGAATGAGTATTTTTCGTCAGTAAAGCCGACCCTTCTAGATGCCACCATCGTTACGCCTCAGTTTAAAAACGAAAAAAATGGAAAGTTTAAAATTATCAGTTTCTATGCGAAAAAGGCACGCGGTTTAATGGCGCGCTATATTATTGAACATAAAGTAGAAGATGTAAGCGCGCTGCAAAAGTTTGATATAGATGGTTATTATTTTGATGACGCTGAATCTACTGCTACCGATCTGGTGTTTAAGCGCGCCGAGCGCTGAATAAGCGCAACCTTAATCGAATTGCCGCAGAGTAGCTTTTGTAAGCAGCGTCTATTCAGTTATTAAATTATGACAGTAAGGGCGCTTAATCTACATACATTGTTTGTTGAAATTTCAGGTTCTGATTGCTGCGCCCCTGATTTATATCGATGTCGAACCTTAAAACTTCTTTATCTGAAAAAGGTACACTAGCTAAGTAATAAATAGCCTTGCCTTCCTTAACTTGTCTAAAATTTAGGGTTTTACTTGTGCCTAGTAAATTGCGAGCAGTACCGCTAATGTTTACGTCCTGCGCTTCTTTGGTGCGCTTGTTGAGCACTGAAATATTAACCAGTGCATTTTTGCTGCTGCGAACTATATCGTTCGCGCGGGCAATTTTTGGTGTTAAAAAGGTGGTTGTAAGTGCAATGTAATGCACCTCCCAATCCCCTAAATCTTTCTTGATTTCAGCGCTTGCTTGGTTTGAAACGCATGCAAGAAACAAGCATGCCGATAACCATATAAACTTACTTTTCATTTATGCCTCTTTGCTGGGTTACCAGCAGTAATAAAACCCGTTGTAGCTGTATACAATTGTAATTATATAAATGGACCAAATGTATTACTAAAAACACTAATGATAAATTGTAAACCTAGTAAAAATAATAATACAGATAGGTCTAAGCCACCAACGGCTGGCAGAACTTTTCGAAGAGGGCGCAGTAAAGGTTCGGTTAATTGGCCCATTACCATTTCAACAGGGTGATTGCCTTGGCTGACCCAGCTTAAAATTGCGCGAATAATGATAATAATAAATATAAGCCACAACACCTGATAGGTAAGATTAAATAATGAAAATACAAAGGCAGTTAACAATGGAGGAAAACTACCTTGGGAAATAACGGCATAGGTAAGCACTTTTGCAAAGGCAATGAATATAGCAAACACCAAAGTAGCGGTGTCTACAGGACCAATTGAGGGGATAATACGACGCAGTGGCCCTACTATAGGCTGCGTTACTTTTACGGTAAATTGGCTAAAAGGGTTGTAAAAATCTGCTCTTGCCAATTGCAGCCAAAGCCTAATGATGACAATCATTAAGTAAATATTAAAAATTGACATTAATAACGTTAACACGGGAGACGCCATACTTATTTTCCTATTAAAACTGTTCTGACATTTCTTGCGCACGTGTTACAGCTGCCTGCATGGCGCGCGCGAACATAATGTCAATATTGTCTTGTTGTAAGCTTTCTACCGCTTTTGCCGTAGTGCCGCCTTTAGAAGTAACTTGGGACCTAAGTTCAGATAATTCAAGTCCTGATTGTTTTTGCATAAGGGTAGCGCTGCCTAACATTGCTTGCTCTACTAGTATGCGTGCATTGGTTTTATCTATGCCCATATTTATGGCTGCTTTTTGCATGACCTCTGCAATTAAAAAGAAATACGCAGGGCTTGAACCTGCTGCGGCAATTACCGTGTTAATGTCATCTTCTTTATTGACCACTAAGGTTTTGCCTACGCTTTGCATGATTTGCTCAACGAGCATTACTTGGGCGCTGGTGATGTTGCTATCGGCATAAATACCCGACATGCCCAGGCCAATGGCAGATGGTGTGTTGGGCATTACGCGCACAATGTTTGCATTTGTAGGTAAAAAATCGCTTAATCGACTAATGGTCAACCCAGCGGCAATTGATACAAATAAGGCAGCAGGTTTGTTCAACACAAAATCTTTGCACACCGCCTGCATTAGCTGTGGTTTTACTGATAGCATAACGATATCGGCAAAATCTATTGCCTCTTGATTGTTGTGAGTAGTGCGAATACCTAAGCCTTCCTTAAGTGCATTTAGCTTACCTATACTTGGGTTACTTGCCATTATGTTATGTGCGGCATAACCTTTTTCAACTAAGCCAGAAATGATGGCTTTACTCATATTACCTGCACCAATAAAGCTAATTTTTTTCGTTGTATCCAAGGTGTCTCCTGTTAAGTGTGCATATTCGTATGGCTTAGTCGCGTTTACCAAAAATAGCAGTGCCTACTCTAACCATTGTACTTCCGTATTCTACAGCAATATTGAGGTCATCGCTCATGCCCATCGACAATGTATCTATAGTATTGAATTTTTGAGCGCACTGACTAAACAAATCCTGCATTTTCGCAAAACTATCTTTTCGCTCAGTATCGCTTACGCCGGCTTTGGGTATAGTCATAAGGCCTCGGCATTTAATGCGATCAAGTGCTTGAAGCTGTTCAATGAAGTTTAACACCTCTGCGGGCGCAATACCGGCCTTGCTTTGCTCATCGTCAATATTAACTTGCACACAAACATTTAGAGGTAATTGATGAACACTTCTTTGCTCATTTAAGCGTTTTGCAATCTTTATTCGGTCGAGGGAATGCATCCAATCAAAACATTCTGCAATAAATTTGCTTTTGTTTGACTGTAATGGGCCGATAAAGTGCCAAAGGATGTCTGAATAGTCAGACATTTGTTGGATTTTTTCGACCGCCTCTTGCACATAGTTTTCACCGAAGTTTCGGTGTCCAAATTCATACGCAGATACTATATCTGATACGGGTTTGGTTTTACTTACGGCAAGCAATTGAATAAGGTTTGGGTCGCGCTTATTGGCGTTTGCTGCCTTTATTATTTGCTCGTTGATACGCGCAATGTTTGCCGCTATTACATTAGTTGCTTGAGTAGAGTCAGTCGCCATTACATTAATTTACTTATAGTTGGAGTTAGCCATTGGATATTAACGAATTATTAGCCTTTAGTGTTCAAAATAAAGCATCAGATTTGCATTTAAGCGCGGGCTTGCCGCCAATTATCCGCGTGGATGGGGAAATGCGAAAGCTTAACGTCCCCGAACTTGACCACAAAGCCGTAAATGCACTCATTTTCGATATTATGAACGACAAGCAACGTAAAGAGTACGAAGAAAACCTAGAAGTAGATTTTTCTTTTGAAATTGAAAACTTGTCACGGTTCAGAGTTAACGCTTTTATGCAAAATAGAGGCGCTGCAGCAGTAATGCGAACCATTCCCAGCGAGATTATGACCTTAGAACAACTTGGTGCTCCTGAGATATTCAAAAAAATTATAGATCAGCCTACCGGTATAGTCCTAGTTACTGGTGCTACAGGTTCGGGTAAGTCAACCACATTAGCGGCTATGGTTGACCATATCAATGCCAATAAACGAGAGCATATACTCACCATTGAAGACCCAATTGAATTTGTTCATAAAAACAAACTGTGTGTTTTAAACCAGCGCGAAGTGCATCGCGATACTCACAGTTTCGACAATGCGTTACGTTCAGCTTTACGTGAAGACCCTGATGTAATATTAGTAGGTGAATTGCGTGATTTAGAAACTATACGCTTAGCAATATCGGCGGCTGAAACTGGCCACTTGGTGTTTGGCACACTGCATACTAACTCGGCACCTAAAACAATCGATAGAATTATTGACGTGTTTCCAGCTGAAGAAAAGTCGATGGTGCGTTCAATGTTATCTGAATCACTTCGCGCCGTTATATCACAAACTTTATTGAAAAAAACGGGTGGAGGCCGCGTAGCCGCTCACGAGATCATGATTGGTATTCCTGCTATTCGAAATCTTATTCGCGAAGACAAAGTGCCGCAAATGTATTCAGTTATTCAAACTGGACAAGCACATGGAATGCAGACGATGGATCAGTGCCTACAAAAACTTGTGGCCCAAGGCATTATTAGCCATCAAGAAGCCGCAGGGCAAGCTATAGACAAGCCAACTTCACCAGGATATTAAAGGAATACCACTATGATGACTCTTGACCAATGCCTCGCCGATATGGTGACCCACGACGCTTCCGATTTATTTGTGACGGTAGGTATGCCAGTAAGCGCTAAAATAAATGGAAAGCTTCAGCCCTTAACAAGCATTGGTTTAAATGAGCAAGATTCACTAGATTTGGTTCATCAAAGTATGTCCGACAAGCAAAGAGAATCTTTTGCTCGCGAAAAAGAGTGCAACTTTGCGATTGCTCGCGATGATATTGGACGCTTTCGTTGCAGTGCCTTTTGGCAGCGTGACCTTCCAGGCATGGTAATAAGACGCATAGTTACTGAAATACCTAAAGCAGAAGATTTAGGTCTGCCCGAGATACTCAAAGATATAATAATGGCAAAAAAAGGCCTAGTATTATTTGTAGGGGGCACGGGTACAGGTAAATCGACGTCACTCGCGGCGTTGATTGGCCATCGTAATTTACATTCCCATGGACACATATTAACCATAGAAGACCCCATTGAATTTGTGCATGAGCACCAGAACTGTGTGGTTACCCAACGCGAAGTAGGCATAGATACCCATTCGTTCGACGATGCCCTAAAAAGCTCTCTGCGCCAAGCGCCCGATGTAATACTCATTGGTGAAATACGATCTATGGAAACCATGGAGTATGCAATGTCGTTTGCCGATACCGGTCACTTGTGTGTGGCTACTTTGCACGCAAACAATGCTAACCAAGCCATTGAGCGTATTATGCACTTGGCCCCAGCAGGCAGCCATGCAAAACTAAGATTTGATTTAAGCCAAAACATTCGTGCAATTGTTGCCCAACAACTCGTACCAACGATTGACGGCAATGGTCGCGTTGCCGCCATAGAAATACTGCTCAATACGCCGCTTATTAAAGATCTCATTCAGCGAAACGAAATTGGTAGCCTAAAAGAGGCAATGGTGAAAGGTAAAGAGCAGGGCATGCAAACTTTCGATATGGCACTATACGACTTATTTAAGAGTAATATGATTTCTCATGAGCAAGCATTGCACAATGCTGATTCGCCAAACGACTTACGCTTAATGATTAAACTCGATGCTAAAGAAGATGTTGGCTCGTTAGGTTCGCTGTCTAGCGTTTCTATCGATATGGATGTCTAATTAGGCCTAAGTCCATTCTTATATAAGTGCTTATTTTGAAGTTTAACCGCTTATATAAACATATTCTGTGGGTTTGGATTAGCATTGTTCACATTAGAAATTGTGACCCTTTGGTGATACGCTATTGATACATGTGATGTAAGCTGTAACGATTTTAATCTGCGCTTACTTTATCTACAATAGGATACTGTTTATTTATGGAAAAATTTTACACCGATTATAATCAAGTAAAAGTACGTGAAATTAAAGCTATGCTTGATGATGAAGACATTCCTTGTTTCATAAAAAACGAATTTATCCAAGGCGCCAGTGGTGAAATTCCGCATCAAGAAACACTACCTGAAATATGGCTGATAGATGCACAATGGCGAGGCAAAGCGCAAAAGTTAGTAGATGACTTAGAACAAGACTTAGCCAATGCCAGCGACATCGATTGGCAGTGTTCTGGCTGCAAAGAAGTTAATGAAGGTCAGTTCATGATTTGTTGGCAATGCCAACATGAAAAACCTGCTGATGCTTAGTCAGTAAATACCCAGCTTTCATAAATTAAGCAGGCCGATACGCTATCGACTTTTTCTTTACTGAGCTTTTTATATCCGCCTAATTCAAATAGCTTAGACTTTGCATCAACGGTCGACAAGCGCTCGTCGTGCAGAAATACCGGTAAGTTGTATTTGTGTTTTAATCTTCCCACAAAGCGCTTTACGCTAGAGGTGATGGGTTGTTCAGTCCCATCCATATTTAGCGGCAAACCTACTAATAGTGCGTGGGGTTCCCACTGTGATATTACCTTACCTAAATTGTCCCAGTTAGGAATGCCGTCTTGCGCTTTTATCGCTTGTAAAGGTGAGGCGGTATTAGTAATTGCTTGCCCTATCGCTAAGCCGATGCTCTTCATACCAAAGTCAAACGCAATGACTGTTCTCACCTTATGTTGTTCAGGCGTATTCATGAGGGAGCGTTAAACCTTAACAAAAGCAGATGCATCAGGCTTGACCTGCCTGTTGGGTTAATTGCCACACATCAACGCCTAATTTATTTACTGCAGCTTCCCACTTCTTGTTGATAGGTGTTTCGAACAGTATTTCATTGTCGGCTTCAATCGTCAGCCAGGCGTTGTCTTGAATTTCTTGTTCAAGCTGTCCGGCATCCCAGCCTGCATAACCAAGTGCAACAACCGATTTTTCAGGTCCGCCTTGCTTACCGAGCATGGGCAAAATATCTTTTGATGTGGTTAACATAATATCAGAGCTAACATTAACAGATGAGCTGTAACCACCTTGAGCAGAGTGCACTATAAAACCTCTGTCGGTATGCACTGGGCCACCACAAACCACTACTTTTTCACTTATATCTTCGGCAACTAGCGCATTGGTGTCGGCCATTTTTATAAGTTCTCTGAATGTAATAGTGGAGGGTTGGTTAATAACAATGCCCATGGCGCCTGCGCTTGTGTGCTCAATAACAAACGTAACTGACCTTGAAAAGTATTGGTCGGACAATATTGGCATTGCAATTAAAAAGTGATTTTTCAGGCTTTCAATTGATTTAATTTGAGACATTACAATATTTTCCCACTAGCTGCGCACATTACCAGGCTATCCATTATTTAGTGCAATCTCTTTTCGATTGCGTCAAACAGTTTGCTGCATATATTAATATCATAAGCCGCTTCAATTTCTCTTACACATGTTGGACTGGTAATGTTAATTTCGGTTACTTTGTTGCCAATCATATCCAGGCCAACGAATAATATTCCTCTGGCTGGCATATCATTAGCAATAGCCTGAGCGACCTGCATATCTTGTTGGTTTACGTGCTGTGGTTCTGGCGTGCCGCCGGCCGCTAGATTCCCTCGCGTTTCGTTGCCAGTGGGTAATCGGGCTAAGCAATAAGGCATAACCTCGCCATCTATCAATAGAATGCGCTTGTCGCCCAGTTTTATTTCGGGCATATAAGCTTGCACCATGGCGTGTACGCTTTCATTTGAGGTAATTATTTCACTAATAACCCCTAAGTTTACACCATCTTCTTTTACTCTAAAAATACTAGTGCCGCCCATACCATCAAGGGGTTTTACTATAATGTCTTTATGCTTGGCATGAAAGGCCTTAATACGAGCTTTACTGCTAGTGACTAGAGTAGAAGGAATGTAGTCACTATATAATGATGTAAATAATTTTTCGTTAAAATCGCGCAATGCTTGAGGGTCGTTCACCACCAATGTGCCTAAGTCTTTTGCCAAGGAAAATATGTGAGTGGCATAAATGAATTGACTATCTACAGGCGGGTCTTTACGCATTAATAGCACCGACAAATCGCCCATACAAATATCTTCTTGGCCCAGAACAGAATAATAGTCTGATGCTTTTTCTTGTACGCTAATATGGGTTACTAATGCTCTTGGTTGACCGTTGTCTATGTATAAGTCGCCAATTTGCATATAGTAAATTTCGTAGCCACGTTTTTGCGCTTCTAACATCATTGCAAAAGTAGTGTCTTTTTTAATATTAATGGATTCGATTGGATCCATCACAATGCCAAGCTTAACGGTCATAAGGGCTCGTTTATTAATTATGATTCATAGTAATCATTGTGTGGGTTTTCGTGATAAAAGCAAGTAGAGCTATTAAGAATCTTGCATAACTATTAGTTATGCTGCTGGATTAAATATCACCATAGTTTGCTTGCAGTATCGCCAAACTGGCAATAGCCGCGGTTTCAGTGCGTAATATGCGGTTTCCAATATTCACCGGTACATAACCTGTTTGAGTCGCCGTGTAAACCTCTTGTTCGCTAAGGCCACCTTCTGGCCCAATGACTATTCTAAAGCCTTTCTGGGGTTTGCTGAGGCTTGATAAATAAGTTTTAGCACCAGGCGCAAGAATAATTTTATCTAAGTCACTGGTTTGCCCAAGCCATTGGTGCATCGATACGGGTTGGTGTAAAACAGGCAAAATATTGCGTTGGCTTTGTTCACAAGCACCAATAATAAGTTTTTGCCACGCAGCATGCTTTTTCACCCAGCGTTCTTGGTCGAGCTTCACGTTGCAATTTTCAGTAAGAATTGGGGTGATTTCTGTTACACCCAATTCTACCGCTTTTTGCAATGCTATATCCATACGCTCGCCTTTAGATACTCCTTGACCCAAATGCAAATGCAGCGGCGACTCAAGCGACAAAGCGATTTGCGCATTTACCAGTATGCTGGCGGTGCGTTTTTGAATGTCGACTATTTCACTGGGGTAATCGCTGCCGTTGCCATTGAATAAAACAATAGGCGAACCTATGCGAAGTCTAAGTACATTCGACATGTAATGGGCAAGTTCAGAGGGTGCATCAATGGTGCTGTCGACAAGTAGAGGATTGTCAATAAAAAATCTAGGAATTCGCATTTTTGAATTTAGTGAATGGAGAACGAAATGCAGTATAAGGTAAAAGAAGATAAAAGGCAGTTAAATTGGAAAGAGTGTTTTTGCCTGAACGA
>CAXMOM010000047.1:0-61391 GCA_964195425.1 Acidiferrobacterales bacterium | reverse complement strand
AGACTACCTTTACTGCAAGAGTGAAATAAACACACTATTACATGGTGGGAGCACTGGCATCCCAATCACCCAATTCTTGTACCGATGACTTATCTACGCATGATATTGAAGACTAACACGTCATACAAAACTTCAACAATTTCACATTTAAACAAACCAATCTAATCAAAAAGACAGCTGTCACAGAGGGTAGCAAATAGCTTTAATTCTCCTTATACTCCCATATATTTCTAGTCACTAGTAGAAATCTATTTTGATTGCAGATACAAAAATACACCCCTTCCAGTTTTTTATATGTTTTTAATGCGGAAACAAGTCATTGGCTATAGATTATTAGTAATATAAGGATTTTTAAGTGAGTACAAATTTTAATTGGATACTTCGTCACCCAGTGGTTCTAATGACGACCGCAGTGGTGCTCTGGATGTTATACCCACCCATTGTAAATTATCTAATTGATCAAACTAGTATTTTTTATGTTGCAGCTGTAGCGCATTCATTTGCAGCCATTTCTACCCTTTTGTTGGCTTTCTTTATCTTCTTTGGAAAAGATAAACTTAATTTAGGTCGATCTTTTTTAAGTGGTAACGTAAAGAAAGTAATTTTTCCTGCTGTAATAACTGGTTTTTTGAGCTTCAGTACTCATTTACTACTTTATGCAGCGCTTAACACTTCTGAAGAATTTGATGTTATTACCATACTCGTTTATGAAACTTGGCCTATCCTATTTTTTTTGATTGATAGTGCACTTAGAAGAGATAAACGCAAAATCACTATAAACGACTATATTTTTTCAGGCGCAGCCTTTGCTGGTTTTATTGTATTAACAGCTCCGAACCTAGATTTAGCCGACTGGATCCTCCTTGATAGCCCAATGTTAAAAACAATGGGGTTAGCATTAACCGGCGGTTTGGCAATGGCGGTAACGTGTTATTTGCGTATGAAGTGTATGGACGCGTGGAGCGAGATATCAGCGGAAAAGAACTTAGACCTTAGTACTTTTAAACGAGGGGTGCTAACAGAAGCTGGTTCAAGAGTTATTTCTGCTATTTTACTGGTAACTGCATTACTACTATCAAATCAAGAAATACCCGCATCTGATCCTACAACTCTTTTATTATTAGCATTTGTAGGAATTGTGATTTTAGCATTGGGAAGTTTACTTTATGACCTTTCGGTGTTTAATGCAGATAGTGCTTCAATTAGTGCTTTATGGTATTTGATGCCAGTAGGTGCAGTGATCATTCTTGCCATTATGCAAGGCAGATTACTTAACCAATATGAAGCCGTTGCTTCAGTCCTTATTGTCGCGTCTAATATTCTTTTAGTTCTGCGTTATCCGCTTCGATCTTCCTTAATGATTTTATTTGTTTCTGTATGTAGCATTGGTATATGGATCCTGTTCGCCCCCGTATCGCCAATCAGTAATTACTATGATTTGTTAGCTGTATCTACGATTTTCTTTGTACTGCTTGCAACTTTTGCTTTGGAAAGAGCAACGGCATTGAATCGTGAACGAGAGAGCCTACTTGGTGAATTTAATAAACAAGTTGTTAGCATTCTAGAAAGCTTATCTGATGATAAAAGCATTGATTCGAGCCGATACATTGAAAAAATCAAACACTATGTATTTTTAAATTTACACAGTTTTGTACGTGCGTTTAAAAACACTTTGCAGTTAACAAATATGCAGAGAGAAGTAGAAAAGTTAAAATATTCAATATTACCATTGTTGAACGGCGACAAAGAGACTCGTGAACATTTACTAGGACTGTTTAAAGTTGGTGATAAACTGCAGACTATGGAAAGTGACAGGATACCTGCCGAAGAATTTGTAATCCTTTTTTTTCTTGGCGCTGCCAACATATTTTTTTCACTAGTCTTTCGCGCTGAAACACTATCTTCTAGTTTATTTTCGTTAATTGTAAGTACATCTATGATTTATCTTCTGCTCATTATTTTTGAGCGCGATAAATACACCAAAATAAGGCACGATCACGGATTAATTTGCACCAATTTAATGACATATATTCAAAGCAAAATAACGCGATTTGAATCTATAGATGAAATATCGATCATTGAGCAAGAAATAAAGTATGTCATCAAAGAAAAGTCCACAATAAGAGAAACTCGGGTACGTTCATATTGGGTTTTTAGTGTATTTGCGTTTCTTTTTACAGGATTTGGATACGCCTTTTTATTCGAGTCATTAAATACACAGCGTTCAATAGAAAAATCGCCACTCACATCAATTCATAACGCAAAAAAAGCAGAAATAAATATTGCTTTGTTAGACTGGCCAGGCGCTCAAATCAAAGGTCATATTTTAGCAGAAATCATCAATCAAAATACTGAATTTAGAGCTTCTATGGTGTCCATATCTAGCTCACAGGCATTTAAACAAATGGATGAATCCAACGGCATAGTTGATATCCATCCAGACATTTGGGTGGAGAATAATCAAGACTTGATCAGGCGCTACGTTAAAGCATTCGGTACAGTATCTATGGGAAAACAATTTGTTTTTGGCTCTCAGGGCCTTTGTTATACTGAATTTGAATCAGACAATCAAAGTTCGCAATCATTGGCTGATATTTCTTCACAAAAAATGGCAAAAAAGTATGATCTGTCTGGTGATGGGAAAGGCGATATCTGGGTTGGTTCAAATGATTGGACATCAACACAAATTGAGCAACGTCGCCTAACGAGTTATGGGTTAAATAAGTATTATAATTATCATGTATTTGACCCCGAGGTTCTACAAATGCTACTGGTACGAAATAATCAAAAACAGTTACCAAGTTTATTTTTTTGTTATTACCCTGATGACGTTTTTATGATGGGGAATGTCCATATCTTTGACAAATCAGTACACAACGAAAAAAGTTGGGATGCGATCATCCATTCAAAAAATGGTGATTTACCTCAACAAGGTACATCGTGGCCAAAAACTAAAATTCAAATTGCTTATCGTAGTAGTTTACTGGACGAACAACACGAATTAATGACGTTACTAAATAGTTTCTCTATCAGTAACAAAGAACTAGTAAAACTACTCGCAATAGTTAAAAACGGTGAGTTACCAAAAGACGTGGCTAAGCAATGGATAGAATTAAACCAAGAGACAATTTTAGAGTGGCTGACGGGATTCCAGATATCTTCTAATAACACGAATGGATTGAAACGAAAAATACGTTGATACTATCTGACTATGCATCATTCATTTTGATGCAAAGTTCAGACAAGTCATAACTATCCGTTAATAGGCCTATAGCTTATTGAAGCTTAAGATGAACACCCATCCGTATTTACACTTATTTATGATGGGTGTCTCTGTGATTTCAATAATTAAATTGACTCTGCCCCCATTTGTTGCGCCCAACTAGAATAGTTAGTGTCACACTGCGAAACTTATTGAGACTCACATGTTAGTAGTTTATGTAAACCCCTTTCCGTTTGGGTTTCCTTAAGATGGGTGTCTCTATAATTTCCCTATAATTTCTCCCCCTTAGCTACCATTTTTAAGGAATACGACTTCTTTACTTTTTTTACCTTTACCCCTTTACTTTTTATTTCAAACTTGCAAGTTAGCAGTGAAAAGTCAAGGCATCAAACTCTCTAGCGACATTAGCCGTCATGTTGCTGCAACTTGCGTCGATATTGGAGAGGCAATGCTAATGTAGGACGCGATGTTAAATCTAATGTGTTTTTTGGCCGTGACTGTTAATTTGCAACACTAATACCTTTTTACCCCTAAGGAATCATGTATGAGTGTTTCAGTCATGCTGACAGGCTTCACACTCGGCATCTCGCTAATTCTAGCGATAGGCGCTCAAAATGCCTTCATCCTAAAGCAAGGATTAAAGCAACAACATGTGTTTCTTGTATGCCTTATTTGCGCCCTCTCAGATGCCATACTGATATCAGCAGGGGTCGCTGGTTTTGGCGCTATCGTAAAACAGTTTCCGCTTTTAGAACAAGTTTCTCGCTATGCGGGTGCAGCCTTCTTAAGTGTATATGCCTTATTAAGCTTTAAGTCGGCCTTTACCACAAAACATACATTGAAGGCCGAGGGAAAAGACGTGGGTGACGCTACAACCGCAGTCTTAACCTGTTTAGCGTTCACTTGGTTAAACCCGCATGTATATCTAGACACGGTGGTGCTACTGGGCTCAATTTCAACCCAATATGATGGCCAACAAATTTCTTTTGTCACTGGCGCAGTATTGGGCTCGTTTGTCTTTTTCTTTTCGTTAGGTTACGGCGCTAAACTCCTCATTCCCGTTTTTAAAAAACCAAATGCATGGAATATCTTGGAGTTTATTATCGGCGCGGTAATGCTCGCCCTGGCGATTAGCTTAATTGCGTAAACAGCTAATCTACCTTTGTTGGCTCTGGTTTAAATGCGGTTTGTAAAAAACGCACATCTTGACCGGTAGGATCTTCATGTACTTGCAGTGAAAACTCATGCAATACCGCTAACACATGGTCCAATATATCCGATTGAATATCTTCATATTCATTCCAGTTAGTGGTGTTAGTAAAGGCATAGATTTCCATCGGCAAGCCCAAATTAGTTGACTGCAGCTGGCGCACTATTAAGGTCATATCTTGGCGAATTTTTGGGTGCGTCTTTAAATATGACACCAAGTATTGTCTAAAGGTACCTAAATTAGTAAGCCTACGGCCGTTCAACAGTATCGACATATCAGTTTTTGAGGTGGTATTAGTCTCTTTAATTTGAGCAAGTTTCGCTTCTAAATAAGGTGCTAACAAGTCGGCTTTGTGGAGACGGGTAAGGGTTTTTTCATCTAAAAACCCAATACTGCTCATTTGCAAATAAACACAGCGTTTTATCCGCCTACCGCCAACTTCCGTCATACCGCGCCAATTTTTAAACGAATCGGAAATAAGCGCGTAAGTGGGAATAGTGGTAATGGTTTTATCCCAGTTCCGTACTTTTACGGTGGTAAGGGCAATATCAATTACATCACCATCGGCGCCATATTTAGGCATTTCAAGCCAATCACCTAAAGAGAGCATATTATTAGCAGAAAGCTGAATGCCGGCCACTAAGCCTAATATTGGGTCTTTAAATACCAATAATAAAATGGCAGAAATAGCCCCCAATCCACTCAGTAGCAATAAAGGTGACTTATCCATTAACAACGACACTAGCAATATGCCCGTTAACACGCTGGCAATAAGTTTAACGGTTTGCAGTAAGCCTTTAAGTGGAAATTGAGTCCGTTTGGGACGCAAGTCGGTAAGTGCTTGAAAGATATCCAACAAAGTGAATATTGTGAGCAAAATAAACAGAATGATGCTCTGTTCGCCTAACACTTCCATTACGCGAAGGGTAAATGTTCCTTCCTCAAACCACACACCAGCTTGTACAAGCACAACAGCAGATTGGATGATAAACGAAACACGGCGCAGTAATTTGTGCGACAAAGCAGTAAGTTGCGTGCGTGTCTGGCGCTTTTCTTCATACTTCGTTATTAATCTGTGCGCAATCAAGCGCAGCGAAATATGCAACAACACCGCAACTATGACGATCCAAGCTATTACAAGTATATTGAAATAAAATGTCTCTTCACCCGGAACATACAAGTCTAACCACGCGAGTGTGGTTTCTTTAAACTGGGCTCTTAACTCATCCATTTACTGTCCTTTTAGCTAGCGCTTGAATGCCAATACCGGCGTTGTAGAAATTAAATAATACTATATATTTCGCCCTAGTTAACCCACTTTTCTATTGTTTCGAATAAAGCGGCTCGGTCTACCGGTTTGGCTAAGTAAGCATTCATACCCGCATCCAAACAAATTTGCTCATCGCCTTCAACAGCATTGGTGGTAAAGCTAATGATAATAACCTGATTGTTACTTGAAGATGTGTCGGAACGAATTGCTCGGCTAGCCGCTAAGCCGTCCATTACTGGCATTAATATATCCATCAATATAAGGTCGAACTGCTGTTGATGCGATTTTTGGACAGCATCTAAACCATTTTCAGCAAATACAATCTCGGCTTTAGAGTCGGCAAGCATTCTCGCTATAATAACCCTGTTAATATCAACATCATCGACAATTAACACCCGCTTCCCTATCAAATTAGGCGCAACTAGCGGCCCTGCCTTCACACGAGTTTTGTTAAGCGGCTGAGCTGCTGTTACGGGTAAGGAAAAGACAAAACAACTGCCTTCTTTAAGCCTACTATCTAGTGTAATACTACCTTGTAATAGCTTGGCTATTTCTTGGCTGACATGCAAACCTAATCCCGAACCACTATATTGTTCATATGTTTGCGCATTGGATTGTTCAAACTCATCAAAAACCATCGCCTGTTGTTCTGCTGAAATACCAATGCCGGTATCGGTAACCGAGAAAGATAGAAATCCCGATTGATTTTCCTCTCTAATGCTATCTTTGTAATAGGGACTGTCGGGGCTATCTGACTGCCAACTGAGCGCAACTTCAATAGAGCCTAAGTCGGTATATTTAATCGCATTGCTGATCAAATTAGACAATATTTGTTTTATACGCTCAGGGTCTGAGTACACGTAAGCGGGTAAGTTTGGTGAATCAATAAGCTTAATATCTAGTGCTTTTCTCGATAGTTCGTCGTTGAAAGATGCGAGTACACGCTGGATAAATGCCTGCAAATCAAAGCTATACTTCTGTATTGTTAATCGCCCAGTTTCGATTCTGGCTAAATCTAAAATATTGTTTACCATGTGCATAAGGCTAGTTGCTGAAGCTTTGATATGACTAAGACTGTTTTGTTGATGAAGGCTTAAGGAAGAGTTTTCAAGTAATTCGGCCGAGCCAACAATAACATTCAGTGGTGTGCGTATTTCGTGGCTAGTGCTTGCAATAAATTTAGACTTTGCATTGCTTACATGCGCAGACTTTTTGCGCTCATGCTGCAATTGAGTTTCACACAATAGTTCTTGAGTAACATCAACAACAGTGCCTATTAGTCGAATAGGTTGTCCTTCAAAGTTTAAGATAGCCTCACCGTGTAAGCGTAAAATACGTGAATACTTTTGGCCAATATGTATTTCATAATCTAAAACGAAAGGCATTCCTTTTTCAATAGCGATTTTTACAGATGCAATAAATTGCACCCTAGCAGTGTTGTCTAAAAATTGCTGCCATTGTTGTATAGTGGGTGTAGTTGAATCGATTTCTTTGCCATGATGCCGAAACATCCACTCGTCCCAAACCAATTCTTTATTGTGCAGAATATATTCCCAAACCCCTATTTGTGTGTGTCTTGTTGCTATTGTAAGGCGTTCGTTAGCAAGCAAAAGCGCATCGCCTGACTCAGATAGTGCTTTGCGCTGAGATGCCAATAGCCTAATCCAAAGGGCCAGAATCAATAAACCAATGATTAGAGCCGCTAGAATAAAAATAGTGGTAAAGGCCTCTAAATAGAATAAATCAAAAGGACCAGCCGTCTTATTTATGACGTTTGATTTAGCAGGTAAACTGCGTACATCAATATCATATTTTTCTAACAATGGAGCGTTATACAATTGTGCGTATATATTGGCTTCATTTAACGACGGGTTTCTCTTTGCAAAAAAGTCGACCATTCCCGTCACTATCTCTTGAGCAAGCAACTTGCTTGATATTACATAACCACCTATTACATGCTCATTAACCATATAATCCCAATGCACAAATGTTGGCTTTTCTATAAGCGCGGCTAGTGATTTTGTGCTCTCAGCAAGATGATATTCTGTATTTTCTATTTGTATAAAAAAGGGCGTGAGGATAACTGCCGCATTACCCTCATAGTCGTTAATTCGCGAGCTTACATCGGTGTCAGTAGTAAACTCGATTAACTCTACTTTTTGCTTTAGCCTTAACTTTTCAAGCTTGCTGTCTACCTTTTGTAAATCAGTAAAAGCGACCTTTTGGCCTGATTTTACCACTATAAAAATGGTGTCAGCTTTGCTTAGTTCAAACACATTTAGGATTAGTTTTCCATAATCGTTTTCTACCTTGAGATCATAAGGCCGGTTTTTATACCGTGAGGCTTCAAACGCTCCTGCGTAGTGCATTAAGAAGTGCCCTGCCTGAGGCGCAAATTCACTATTAAGATTAAGCAATTCGAAAGCGCCTACACCCTCGTAAAAAACAGCATTCATTGGTATATCTTGATACTTGTTGAAAATAATGTCGCGCTGAGGACTTCTATTGCTAGGCTTAAGTTTCCCAATATCTAGATACTCATAATAGATATTACTTTGGGGGTATTTGGCTTTGAGGTTTTGTGTAAACTCTTTGCTAAGAGAGGCGGTAAAAGGTAAGTCAAATGTTTCAGACATCACCAACAGTACATTTGGCGAATGACTAGTCGCCAAAGCACTGGCACTGACAGTCAGTAGCCATGTAATGATGAAGATTTTGATAGTCAAATCCCTTAAGCAAACATCGACACTGTCACTAACTTATAGTGCTAACCACAATATGTACACTGCTTTTATCAAACGATATTTTCCATCTTGAGTCCAAATTGTGACGCTAATACGGGCTTAAGTACCCTTAGTCCTTTGTTATTAGACTTAACTTTTTTATCGGCGCTTTTATCGGAACGCTTATCTGCACTCGCAACATCAAAGAGATTAATCACTTCAGGTGATACAAAATGGTTACCCGTAACGCTATAAAACACTTTTACTTCTGGTGACGTTGGTGCTTTTCTATTTGTTTTTGTCACTAGTCCAATGCGCTTATTAGACAACACTACTAAGCTGCCTACAGGATAAATTCCCATACACCTTATGAATTGGAGCACTAGTTTTTGGTCATAGCCATGGTCTGGATTACTTAATACTTTCATCGCGGCCGCAGGCGACAACGGCAACTGATGTTCGCGTGCTGTTGTTAAGGCATCATAACAATCTACAATCGCTAGCATACGGCTAAACTTGTGAATTTTTGAACCTGAATAACCATAAGGGTAGCCGCTTCCATTTAGCCTTTCATGATGCTGTTCAACTGCTAGCAAATATTCCCGATCTAATTTCAATGGTTCTAATATATTTAGTGAATAGGCTACGTGAAGCTTCATTTCGTCTTGTTCACTTTCGGTTAAGGTCCCTTTTTTAAGCCTTATCGCTTCAGGGATCTTTACCATGCCTACATCAAACAAATAACCGATTAACGCTAGTTTTTCACATTCATCTTTTGGGCAGTTTAATTGATGCGCAAAATAACAAAGTAAAGTGGCCACATGAATAGAATGATTCGCGATGTAGTCGCTCGAATGCATAATCATAGACATGCAAAGCAGTGCATCAGGCGTTTTTGCCAAACTGGCGTACACGTTTGCCACGAGGTTTTTTGTTTCAGTAAAGTCTATGGACTGATTTTTATGTATGGCGGTCGTGAAATTCGTATAAATAGATTCGCTTATTCTTAGAAGATTAGCCGCATTGTCAAACTCAAGCTGGTTATTAGATGCATCTACAGGTTCTATAGACTCAATCACAGCCGCCTTATATTTTTTGCGTTCAAATACCTTATTTCTTTGTGCATTCAATTTAATCAGCGCTTGATCAACTTTACGCTGAGGATATTCAACAAGCACTGACTTTACGCCGCTAGCGGTGAGTTGGTCAATAATTCTTAAGTGCTTAATTTCGCCTTTGCTTTTAACGCCTAACTTGCCCGCTTGCTCCGCGATTGCGTGCACTACCATGCCTAGCTTTAATTCGCCGACAGGAACAGTTTGTAGCTGCTTTGATAAGGCAGCGTTTCTGACAATAGGGTTTTCGGTCATAATCATTCACTAACACATAGTATACTGTGGTATCGACCGATAGCATTAAAGGCTAAAGCGTAGTTTTGCGTATAATGTTTGTGTCTAAACGATAGACATAAAAAAGCCGATAATATTAAGCTTATCGGCTTTTGTATTTTTTTGTTTTTTTGTACGCTTATTCTGCTGGCTTTTTCTTTGGCATTGCCATCCAAGCAGTACACCAACCTTTTGCAGCCACGACTGTTCCTGGGAATATTCCACATGGACGCCATTCTTGGCCATCTTCGCCCTGAATATGCACGCAGTTATCGCAGATGGTGTCTTTATTGAGCGATTTATGAACATACAGTAAGGCTGCAGCAGTTGCATTATTGTCTGGCGATAATTTTTCCTGGGCGCTTGTTCTTAAGGCTACACCACCAAGTGTTAGGCCAATAAGGCCAGAGCCAGTTAGTTTTAGAAAGTTACGACGATTTACGGGTTGCATAGTTTTTTCCTTTTACAAAACACTAATGAGAACAATTCTTTTTTACATAGCCCCATAAACAACTAAGGCCCGCGAAAAATCGCAGGCCTTTTTGGGTATATACTTTATACTTGTGTTAAATGAAATAGATTGTAAAGTCGTTTATTAAACATTATTGATTAGTGTCCACAAATCTGAACACTTGCGCTGTGAATTACCCATAGCTTAGCCACTCAAGATTTCAGGACATCAGTGTCCTGCCATATAGATGTTAAGGCTTGGTTGGGTTTTGCATAGCCGTAGCGATCGATTCTTACGGTGCTGTGATAGCTATCTAAACAAGACACCGCAACTGACTGAGCTTTTTCAATATCTACATATCCATCCTTACACAAAATATCGTCGTCCAGCTCAACTTCCACTACTCTGCCAATAACAAGTTCCGTCTGGTTAAGCTCAATTAATGTAATCTGTTCTACTTTCAAGGCAATACGTATTTTGGATTCAGCTACGAACGGCGCATTTACCAAAGATGATATTTTTGGTGTTAGGCCAAGCGCTTCAAACTCACTTTCGTCACTGGGGTAGTTAGCACTGCATTGATGAGCTTTGTCGGCAAAACTTTTATGCACGTGGTTAATGGTGTAAACACCGGTGTCCTTGATATTTTGCAAAGTATCACGCTTAACGGTGTGCGGACGCATCAACATTCCAAGAAGAGGCGGATGCGCTCCCACATGAAATACCGAGCTCACAATCGATAGATTATCCACGCCGTCAATATTCTTAGTACCAACAAGGTTGGCGCTCTTAAAGCCAGACAAGGAATTAATGAAATTCGCTCTAGTACGCTGTGGTAACTCCATTAAGGCACGGTCATCAAGTATTTTTGTCGCCATTATTCGTCGTCTCGTTTAGCAATAATTTCTAAGCCAAAGCCGTTGTCGATTATCAACACTTCTATAGGCGAACAACAAATTTGGCAATCAACAATTTGTTGCTGCCCGATGTCATTATCTTCATCTATTTCAATATCATTTTTTGTCATGCAATAAGGGCATTCAAAGCGTTCTTCGCGGGATAAACTCATAAATCTACGTTTCTCGTTTGTTGGTTTACTTTACGATTGTTTATGACTACGAAAAAACCTAGCGACTGGATTGTTACGTTTTTTTCCAATGTCAAAATAAAGCATTTAACAGCTTGGATTTAATACTGTATATTAAACCAGTATTCAACTGCGGGTTTTTACGCATTATTCCCAACATATATGACACGGCAAGGTTTTATGGCATTTCGCGATTTACCTACATTTTATTACCATACCCATTTTTCTGAATTCCTTGATTTTGTGAAAGGTCCTAGCGCGCATCTGCTTAGCCCTGACGATAAGGTGTTTTTGGAAAAGTATGAGCAAGCTAGTCATTTGCAACAATGTTTAGTTGTACGCCTAATTAATAGGAAATATTCGCTCGTTAAACGCAGCTCATTGCGCTTTGCTGAAATACCCCTTGCGGCAGAGATAATGAACGACTTAGACAATTTAGGCTTTATAAGAAAGGTACAAATAGAAGATGTTCCTGCCTTACTGACTTTATTTACCAAACCCGAACTGGCTGCCTTGTATGAAGAAGTCGCAAATATCGATTCGCCGCGTTTAGTAAAGAGCGCAAACAAGGCCGCTTTTACTGAGCAATGCCAAACACTTTGCCAATATAAAGTTGTCGATAGCACGGTAGCTGAAGACTATTGTGTTCGCACTACCGACAGTTTTATCAATTACTTTTTGTTTTTATATTTTGGCCACACCAATGGCCGACTAAACCAATTTTCAATGCGTGATTTAGGGCTTATGCGTACCCGTGACGAACAAGCCCAAATGCAGTCTCGTTTCATTGATTATGAAAATGCTTATAGTTGTTTTGTATTGACTCGTGCATACCACCAGGCCAAAAACCACGCTTTTGAAAGTGAAAGTTCTATACACAGCTTTATGGCTGACTTACCCATCGCATATGGCGCACAGGCAGCTGTTATTGCTGGCAAACTCGGTCATGCGATGGCTAAGCACATGACTACTTTCAATCCCAATCAAGGGCTAAAAATAGCAGAACCACTGCAAGACCCTTTAGCGCAAGAGTTTTGGTGTAGGCAAGCCTATAAACTAGGATTAAAAGAGGCCGTTAAAGCAAAGCTTAATGCAATAATAGACGACCCAAGCACCGACAAACTACTCCAATTTGCAGAAGACTTTTTAGCGCGCAAATACCATCAAAAGCGTACCAGTATATTAACCGATATGCTACGGGAGAATAATCGACACTTGTTGCTTGATGAAACGTACAAAGGCACTGTTGAATATGGTGTAATTGCTTATTATCAAGCTCGCGATATACAAGCATGGCGAACGGAAAATAATTTATGGAAGAATTTATTTGGCCTTTGCTTTTGGCATGAACTATTTGAATTAGATGGTTTGGGCTTAGCAACGCCTTTTGACTATTTGCCAGCTTGCATAAAACATCATGACTTTATTGAAGTTGCCGGTAGCCAAATAACCGCAAGATTAGACGCGCTTGCTTCAAGTAAAGACTTGCTGTTATTGGTGACCAAACATGCTGCTACTCATTTTGGCAAAAGCCAAGGCATAGTGCATTGGCACGCAAACATGCTTGATAGACTAAAAGTGCTAATTGAAAACGCGCCATTAGCAGGCTTGAAAGGCCAGTTACTTGCCATTTGTTCGGACTGGCAATTATACAACGATGGCTACCCCGATATTATGGTGCTTGAAAACCAAGAGCTGAGGTTTGAAGAAATCAAAGCACAAGGCGACAGTTTGCGGCGCAATCAATTAATGCAATTACAAAGTCTTCGAAGCTTTGGTATCGATGTGGGTATTACAACCGTGGGCTGGACACTAGATCCAATGCAAGCCTATTCCGTTATTGACATCGAAACAACAGGAGGCCGCGCCGGTACACATAAGATCACCGAAATAGGTATGGTAAAAATGATTAACGGAGAAGTCGTTGACCAATGGCAAAGCCTCATTAATCCCGAGCGGCGAATACCCTCTATGATCACCTCGCTTACTGGCATTACCAACGACATGGTTGCTGATGCGCCACTGTTTGCAGATATTGCCGATGAATTTGAGACCTTCACTGAAAATTGTATTTTTGTGGCGCATAATGTCAATTTCGACTATGGTTTTATTCGTGAAGAATTTGCGCGCCTAAACCGCACTTATCGACGACCAAAGCTATGCACGGTACAGCAAATGAGGACCCACTTTAAAGGCTTAGCTAGCTATTCATTAGCCAACTTAACCAAGCACTTTGACATTGGAATGCAGCGCCATCATCGCGCACTTTCAGATGCAGTAGCGGCAAGCGAGTTGCTGAAATTGGTGAATGAAGCTAGACAGGTACAATAGCGTATTCATATAGTTTACCTCACCTTTGCAAGGTTAATAGCTAGTTGGCGCTATCAGATAAAACTTGCGAAGCTGTATCAGCACAAGCTACTTGTTTTTAAAACTTTCTAACTACACAATGGTGAAAATTATAAAAATTTAAGCAGTGCCTGCGCTGGAAAATAATAATGAAAAAAGAATTTACGGTTCCCCATACACTCGTCTTGTTACTGGGCATGATGTTACTTGCCTACATTGCTACTTGGTTAATCCCGCAAGGCTTTTTTGAAACCGTCGTTTTAGACAACGGAAGAAGCGCGGTAATTGCAGGTACTTATGCATTGGCCGATGAGCAAATTAGGCTTAGCCCCATGGACTTTTTAGTCGCTATCCCACGCGCATTAGCGGCGGCGCAAGATGTTATATTTTTTGTGTTTATAGTAGGCGGCGTGCTCTCTATTGCTAGGGCTACGGGCACGATAGATGCGCTTATTGGCAGACTATTAGAACGTTTTGGCCACAAGCCCCATTTACTAATATTCATGGTAGTTTTCTGTTTCGCTCTGGCCTCTGGCGCCATCGGTACTGCGGGTGAATACATTCCCTTTGTGCTTATTTTGGTAGGACTTTGCAAGGCTATGCGTTTAGACGCCATGACCGCCGTAGGTATGGTAGTAACTGGTTATGGTATTGGCTATGGAGTGTCTGCGTTTAGTCCATTTACGGTTATGGTTGCGCAAAAAGTAGCCGGCATCCCCTTATATTCTGGTATTGAATTAAGACTCGCGATATTTGTGCCATTCGTATTGATCGGTTTTCATCATGTATGGCGCTATGCAAAAATGGTGCAAGATGACCCAAGCAAGTCGTATATGGCAGGCTTGCCCTGTCCCTTAGACAACACCGAAACCACTGAATATCCAAGCTTAAACATTCGTCACAAACTCATTTTATTCGGATTAGTTGCCAGTATTGTTGTGGCGGTATGGGGAATTTCTCAAAAAGGCTGGTACTTGTATGAATTAGGCGCCGTGTTTATATTGTGGGGAATACTCACTGCAATAATCGGGCAGCTAAGCGCCGACACCGCCGCTAATAGGTTTATTGATGGCGTAAAAGATCTCGCCACTACCGCTATATTAATTGGAATAGCACGCGGTATTGCGTTGATTATGGAAGATGGTCAAATACTACATACCTTGGTGCACGGTATGTCTATGCCCTTATCGCATTTAGGCGCAGAACTTGCCGCGGTAGGTATGTTTATCATGCAATCTTTGCTTAACTTATTTATTCCTTCCGGCAGCGGACAAGCATACGTAACCATGCCCTTGATGGCGCCCGTTGGCGACATAATTGGGGTAAACAGGCAAATAGCCGTGCTTGCCTACCAGTTTGGCGATGGATTTTCGAATATGATAATTCCTACCAATGCAGTGCTAATGGGTATTATTGGCATGGCAGGTGTGCCGTATCATCTTTGGTTTAAATTTTGTTTTCCACTGATTTTAAAACTTATGCTGGCGGCGTCGGTAGTGTTGGTATTAGCGGTAGTGTTTGACTATGGGGCCGATGTTCAGCCCGCAGCGGTCCAAGTAATTAGCAATGTCTGAAAGTGAGCATAAAGCGTCTATTGTCATCGTAATATTGGCTTTAGAACCGTAAAAGATGCGTAAACTTGTAGTACCATAGTATTTTATAAATCTTAATATGATGAGAAACCAATGCAGAGTTTTATCCCTCAAGTTAAATTATTAATGGGCCCTGGGCCGTCAGATGTCAGTCAACGTGTATTAAACGCTTTGGCGCGACCGACTATAGGCCACTTAGACCCGAGTTTTATTAACTTGATGGATGAGACCAAAACCCTACTTCAATATACGTTTAAAACTAACAATGCTTTGACCATGCCAATATCAGCCCCCGGCTCTGCCGGAATGGAAGCGTGCTTTGTTAATTTAGTTGAACCCGGCGATAAGGTCATTGTGTGTCAAAACGGTGTTTTTGGCTCTAGGATGAAGGAGAACGTTGTTAGAATAGGCGGTAAGCTGGTGTTGATCGATGATCCTTGGGGAGAGCAAACTAAACCCGAGAAACTACGCGCAGCTTTACAAGCTAATCCAGACACTAAAATTGTTGCTTTTGTGCATGCGGAAACTTCTACGGGGGTTAGAAATGACGCACAAACTTTGTGTGCTATCGCCAAAGAATTCAATTGTATAACTATAGTAGATGCGGTCACAGCCCTTGCCGGTATTGAGCTTCGAGTTGACGATTGGCAAATTGATGCTATTTATTCAGGCACACAAAAATGTCTGTCATGTGTACCCGGTTTATCACCTGTTTCGTTTAGCGAAAATGCACTGATTAAGATTAAAAGCAGAAAAACGCCTGTCCAAAGTTGGTTTTTAGACCTCAATTTGATTCTAGGTTATTGGGGAGATGGAGCTCAACGCGCTTATCACCACACCGCACCCGTAAATAGTATATATGCATTGCATGAGAGCTTATTGGTCGTGAAAGAAGAAGGCGTGGAAAACGGCTGGCTACGTCACCAACAAAACCATGAATACTTGCGTGAACGTTTAGCCGAAATTAACTTAGATTTGACCATAGACGAAGCTTATCGATTGCCGCAGTTGAACTTGGTGAATATTCCACAGGGTGTTAATGATGCCGCAGTGCGAAAGCTGCTTCTAAATGAATATCAACTTGAAATTGGCGCTGGACTTGGCGCATTAGCGGGAAAAGTGTGGCGAATAGGCTTAATGGGTGAAAGCAGTAACAAAGGTAAAATAGACAAATGCGTTAATGCTTTGAGAGAAGTTTTACAATAACGATCAAAACCTCACTACTGCCTTGAGCATTAACCGCCTGTAATGCTGCCTACTTCAAGCACTGGAGCTGCATCTAAACCTTGCGCATCCATCATCGAAGCAATGCGCTGCAGGGTAGCCACCATCTGGCTTTGTTCCCATTGTTCCATACTGTTGAAACGATTGGTGAAGTGCTCTTGAAACGGCAATGGCGCGGTTTCTAGGGCTTTTTCACCAAACTCAGTCAAAAACACACCTACTTTACGTTTATCTTGAGTGCTGCGAATACGTTTTACTAAATTACGATCTTCCATGCGATCAAGAATACTGGTGACTGTAGCTGAACTTAAATTAATATCTTCAGCAATTTCGCGCACCATCACGCCGCTTTGTTTACCCACTTTTTGCAAAATTAATAGCTGCGGGCCGGTCATACCAAATTCTTTACTTAATTGACGCGAGCGCATGTCTATAGCGCGAATAATTCGGCGCAGCGCTACAAGCAATTCTTCATCTTTTTTCATTCGTTTTACTCTGTGTATTGTTTGATCTGGCAATGCGTAGTTTCCTCGCAAAGCTTTACTATGTCTAGCGCATTAAGTGTAAAAAATGCAAATGCTTATGATATTGGTCAACAACGTCATTTATGAGCGCTGTTTTCGACCAACCCATTACGCAATAGTCTTGCCCACCTTCACCAAGATGCACTTCGGCGCGATAATAAACACTATCGTTTTCATCATTGTTACTGTTGTCGTGAGAGAACTCAGGTTGTAAATGACGCTTAGGTTGAATAGCATAACTAAAGGTTTGATCTTCACCTTGTTCAACAGAAATTTTAATGCCGTTGGGGGTTTGCTCAACTCGTGCATTAATTTCAAGTTTTTTCAGTTCATCCTTTACAGCGTTAAACGAAAGTAAACCCTCTTCATTTATAAACTGAGTAACGCGCTGTTTATTGGGAAAGTCGACAACACTTTTTAAACGTTCACGCCAACTTTCTTGACTACCGGTGCCTTGCATAAGCGGGGGAGAAAGCAGCATGCTGTCTTCTTTGTATGCTTCAACGCGTAAGGCTTTTAGTAAGCCCACCATAGCAATCAATAATATAACGGCAAATGGCAGAGCACTGGCTATTGTCATAGTTTGTAACGCGTTAATTCCGTCTGACAACAGCAGCACGGCTGCTATTATTCCAACGCCTGCCGTCCAGTATATTCGCTGCCACAGTGGCGTGTTGTTGTTACCATGGCTACATAACATATCAATAACCATTGCGCCTGAGTCGCATGAAGTGACAAAAAAGACCACTATCATCATTACCGCTATTACCGAGAGTAAACTTGACCATGGGAACTGCTCTAAAAATAGAAAGAGCGCCACGGGGGTATTGTCGTTCGCCAGGGTTCCTAGCATTTCATTGCCTTGGTTTAGTACCATATCTATAGCGGTGTTACCGAAAATAGTCATCCATATTAAAGTGAAAACGGTGGGTACTATCATTACGCCTAAAATAAATTCGCGAATAGTACGACCGCGAGAAATTCTAGCAATAAACAAGCCTACAAATGGTGCCCATGCTAACCACCAGCCCCAATAAAATATTGTCCAGCCGCCAATCCAATCGGTTTTTTGATAGGCGAAGAGGTTAAAGGTGTTGCGCACAATATCTGATAAATAAGCGCCGGTGTTTTGCATCATAGCTTTGAGTAAAAATACCGTGGGACCCAGAATTAAAATTAGCAACAATAAACCTACCGCCAGCATCATATTAAATTCAGACAATATTTTAATGCCTTTATCAAGGCCGCTGCATACCGACACAATAGCGATTGATGTAATACCAATAATAAGTAGTACCTGCACCGTAACGGTAGTAGAAAAGTCAAATAAATAACTCAGGCCTGCGCTTATTTGCAAAACGCCTAATCCTAGCGACGTAGCTACACCAAACAAAGTACCCGTTACCGCAAAAACATCGACCAGGTTACCACGCCAACCGTATATTTTATCGCCAATAAGCGGATAAAGCGCCGAGCGCAGGGTAAGAGGTAAATCGTGCCGAAAACTGAAATAGGCAAGGGTTAATGCCACAATTGCGTAAATAGCCCACGCATGCAATCCCCAATGAAAGAAGGTGGTTTTCATAGCCTCTTTAGCGGCTTCAATAGTGCCTGTTTCAGCCGTAGGTGGAGACAAATAGTGCATTAAAGGCTCGGCCACACCATAAAACATGAGTCCAATACCCATGCCCGCGGCAAAAAGCATAGACAACCAGCTAAAATAGGGATAATCGGGGGTAGAGTGATCAGGGCCAAGTTTTATATGACTGTATCGTGAAAGGCCAAGGTATAAGGTAAACACAAGAATGATTGCCACAACCAATATATAAAACCAACTACCATATTCAACAATGCTAGCTTGTAGATTTTGGAAAAATACCGCTGAGGTTTGCGGAAAAACTAGGGTGAATAATAATAAGCTAATGACCAGCCCCGATGCAGGGTAAAACACTGCACTATTAAGTTTACCTGGGGCGTCTTTATTCACTTGAACTTCCTTTATTAAAACCGACCTAGAGGATATTACATTACATAGAATTAAACACGATTTATCTGCAAACTGGCAAAATTAAATGCCAGGCCACCTAATTATTAAGCAATATTAATCTTGTAAGACCTAAAACTAGTGGCATAAGTGTGATAAACTACGCCCCAAAATGTACATCTGTAATATTTAGTGTTCTATCTATCTAGCTATCTATTAAGCTTTTTTGTACTTGCTATCCGACAATAAATCAGGGGAAATGATTGAAATTTAACAAGCTAAGCTATGCAATAATAACCGCGTTAGGCGTATCATCTGTTGCTGTAGCTCAAACAACAGAAACAGAAACTCCGAAGCCAAACAGACAAATTGAAACGATTGAAGTGACTGCAACAAAACGTGCAGAATCTATTCAAGAAATCCCGGTAACGGTAAGCGCGTTAAGTGGCGATGCCCTTGAAAATTTAGGCGTTGATAACTTCCAAGACTATGTGGAGTTTTTACCGAATGTTGTATTCCAAGGCACAGGCCCTGGTCAAAACGAAATATACATTCGTGGTGCGGCAACTTCTCAAACAAACATAGCCGTATCAACTGTGCAAGCATTACAGCCTTCAGTAGCCTTTTACTTAGACGAACAACCTGTGTCGATGCAAGGTCGTAACCTTGATATTTATGCAGCTGACGTAGCGCGCATTGAAGTATTGCCTGGTCCTCAAGGAACTCTATTTGGCGCAAGCTCACAGTCGGGTACAGTGCGCATGATTACCAACAAGCCTAGTTTTGCTGGCTTCGCGGGCGGCGTTGATTTAGGCGGAAGTTTCACTAAAGACGGTGAAATGAGCAACTCTGTTGAAGCATTTTTGAATTTCACACTTACGGATGAACTAGCCGTTCGTATTACCGCATACAACGATAACCAAGGCGGTTGGATAGACAACATTCGCAATGAACCAGGTCAAGGCGGCTTTGCGGGCAGTGCAATTGTTATTGACAGAATATCTGGCGGTGTTTTACCTGACCCATCTGTTGCAACAGTAATTGCGCCGAACAACGATGCATTGATAGAAGAAGACGCTAACGATGCTAATTATGCGGGCTTTCGTTTTGGCGTAGCTTACGAAGTAAATGAAGATTGGGATTTATTGGTTCAGCATACTCAACAGCAGCTAGATACCGAAGGCGTATTTGCTTACGATCCTAACCTTGCAGGCACGCAATCGGTTAATCGTTTTCAGCAAGATAAGAACTCAGATACATTTGGCTTAACCACGTGGACATTAAGCGGACGTCTAGCTGAACTTGATGTGGTTTATACGGGTGGTTTACTCGACCGTGATATTGCCTCAACAGTAGACTACACAGGCTATACCAACGGTGGTTTATTCGCGGCATATTATGTGTGTAACCATTACACCGCAGCAACACCTGCAGATGTTGAGTGTTTAGACCCTACTAAGTTTTACAAAGAAGAAACCGATACTTCGCGCATAACTCATGAGCTAAGATTCAATACTGATGCTACCAACGATTGGCGTATCACTGCTGGTATTTTCTATGATTCACAAGAATTAAGTACGGTAGGTAAGTTTAAAATTGCTAATACCGAGCTTTTCCCGAGTCTTGCCGCAACAACTGTTGGCAAAGAAGGTATCAATAGCAACGGCGGTCCATTTGAATCAGAAGTAAGTTTCATAAACGATGTGACGCATACCATTGATCAAATTGCTATTTTCGGCCAAGCAGAATATGACATCAGCGATACCGTAACAGTAAGCGTAGGCGCACGCTGGTATGAAATTGAAGATGACTATAAAGGCTCGACCAGTACCGTAGACGTAACTCGCAGGTTAAGAGCGTTTGGTACTTTAGACCCAGCTGAGCTAGCGGCAGTAAATTTAGATCCCACAGCAGTTAATGCAGCAATTGCCAGTGGTCAACTAGAGGTTGACTTATTAGATGGCAACGGCAATCTAACAGTAGATGATGTTATTTATAAAGCCTCTGTTGACTGGAAACCTAGTGAAGACTTGTTATTGTTTGCCACTTACAGTGAAGGTTTTAGACCGCCGGTAACTAACCGTGTTGGTGGTGGTCTTGCGACTAACCAAACAGGCGCGTTTGAAGGTTTCCGTATTCCTGTTTATTCAACAACAGATACGCTACAAAACTATGAAGTAGGCATGAAAGGCGATTTCTTTGACGGCATATTGCGCGTAAACGCTACTGCTTTCTTTTCAGATATCACCGACTTGCAAACGTCTCGATTTGACCCTACCAATATTAGTTTCCTAGTATTTACCGACAACGTTGGTGATGCTGAAATTAAAGGTATAGATGGTGACATTACATGGCTTGCCACCGACAACTTAGTAATAGACGCTGCGTTTAGCTTGTTAGATACAGAGCTTACTCGCATTAATTCTGAGCTAGACGGAATTGCACCGCCTGTTGGCGCTGAATTACCCTACTCAGCTTCGTTCTCTGGCAATCTTAGAGCGCGTTATTTCTATGAAATGGAAAATGGCTTAACCGGTTATGTAAATGGCTCACTTGTTTATACGGGTGACCGTTTAGCAAGCATGACTATGGATGCCTATGTACTTGAAGACACCACAAGACTTGTTTATGGCACAGGCAGCGGCTTAAACATTCAAAACGAAGCTAGTTTATATGAAGGCGTAACTTACACCGACACCAATGGTAATAACTTTGCTGGTGGACGTTACATTCAAGATAGTTATGTACTAGCGAATGTTTCTTTTGGTGTGACTAATGATGAATGGAAAGCCGAAATATTTGTTGACAACTTGTTGGACGAACGCGCTGTATTGCATGTAGACAATCAGCAGTTTACGCCAAAAGTGGTTACTAATCGTCCACGCACGATTGGCTTTAGAGTGTCGTACGACTTTTTCTAAAATAGTTAAGGGCCGTTTCTAATACACATTGCATTTAGCGAGTATTTTTAACGGCGACTAGCACCGCAAATAAAAATAAATCAAAGCCCCTTTTATAGGGGCTTTTTATGTATTTATGTTAAATTATCCATCGACTTTACAAGCCAAGGCAACTATCTACCACTATGTCAGAACAAAGTATTTCTTCAGCGCAAGCACTAAGCAGTATTCAGCAATGTATCCAACAAGGTAACTTTGCTAAAGCAGAGCTAGATGCAAAAAGCCTACTTGCTACCCACGTAAATGAAGAAACTCAAACAATGTGTTGGTATTTACTGGCCGTAGGTTACCGCTTACAGCAAACTCATGAAGATGCTATTAGTGCACTAAAGAGCTTATTAGCCATACACTCAAACCATGCTCGCGCATTTCAAGAGTTAGCCTACAACTACCGTGCGCTTGATCAAGGTAAACAGGCCAGCATTCATTTTTATAAAGCGACTAAAGCAAACCCAGCGCTGCTGTCAGCTTGGCAAGCCTTGTTACCGATATATCAGCAAGCGAATCAGTCTGAAGCTATTAAGCTTTGCCAAACCCAAATAACCCAATTAAGTGCCCTTCCCAAGCCTATTCTAGCCGCCACCGATTTACTCTACGACGGTAAAATTACCGAAGCAGATATAGTTTGCAGACGCTATCTCCAAGAACATAAACGCTCCATAGATGGCTTATCGTTATTAGCGGAAATTGCCCTTGAATTAAAAGCGGTTCCAGAAGCCGAGTTTATTTTAGAAACCGCTGTTGAACTGGCCCCAACGAAGCTTAAGGTCAAATATCAGTTATTTAAGATTTATAGCAAATTGGGTAAGTTTGAAAAAGCCTTAGTACTTGCTAATACGCTTACCGAAAAAGACCCTAACAACACCTTCTATCAAGTGGCAAAAGCAACAGCATTGGTAGGCGTAGGTAATTTGGATGCCGCCATTGCTATATATCAACAAATTGTGGCTACTAGCAAGGCAGAAGCTAACGTATTTTTGCTGTTAGGACACGCCTATAAGACGCAAGGTGACATTAAAGCCTCGGTATCATCATACCAGCAAGCTTATAGCATTGACCCTTACTGTGGCGATGCTTACTGGAGTTTAGCGAATACCAAAACCTACGTATTTTCTCCTGCTGAAATTAACAAAATGCTAAACGGTACAAAGAACCAAGACGTAACAGTGAAAGATAAGATTCATCTTCACTTTGCGCTAGGAAAAGCCTATGAAGATCAGCCCTTAGACAAAACCGATGCTGACCACAAGGCAAAATACGAAAAGGCATTTTCCCATTACGCAAGGGGCAATCAGCTGCAGCGTTCAACACTGACTTATTCGAATGAAAACCATACGCAATTTGTGCAATCTCAAATAGAGGCATTCACGCCTAAATTAGTTGAGAAACTAAAGCATAAAGGTCATAACGATGCCGCACCGATATTTATTGTAGGGATGCCACGCGCAGGATCTACCTTATTGGAACAAATACTCGCGTCGCACTCGCAAGTAGATGGCACCATGGAGTTACATGAAATATTAGGGTTAGCGGCTACCTTAAGTAAAAAAAAGGGGGACAAGCCAAGCTACCCTCATAACCTAGGCTCCATTCCTACAGAATACTTCGCTCAGTTCGGTAAAAAGTTCATTACCGAAACCAAGGTATACCGCCAGGGCGCTGCCTACTTTATTGATAAAATGCCTAACAATTATATGCATATTGGCTTGATAAAACTTATTCTTCCCAATGCAAAAATAATTGACGCAAGGCGCGAACCTATGGCGTGCTGCTTTAGCGGTTTTAAGCAGCTATTTGGGGAAGGACAAGAGTTTAGTTATTCACTGACCGATATTGCCTTATATTACAAAAACTATGTGAGGCTAATGGATCATTGGCAACAACTATTCCCTAATGAAATATTGCTTATGCGTCACGAAGATATGGTAAGCGATACCCAAGCAGAAATACGCAAAATGCTAGCGTTTTGTGGCCTAGACTTTGAGCAAGCCTGCGTCGACTTCCATAAAAACAAGCGGGCAGTAAAAACACCAAGCGCCCAACAAGTGCGCCAGCCTATTTATACAAGTGGTATTGAACAATGGAAGCACTTCGCACCATATTTACAGGAACTGCAAGAAAGCCTCAACAGCGATATATAGATTAACAGCGCAGCTATTCGAGAGCTCGATATGGCGTATACTCACCACCTAAGCAATGATAATCTAGAATCAATTAACACCTAAACTTTACAACCAATAGAGCAAACCAATGAATCGAACTAGACCTTATTCAAAATGCATACTATTTGTCGCACTTGTTAGTTTTTCACTTTCTATAATTGCAAAACAAACGCTGCTAAACGCCGATTCTATGCTAGACGTAGAGACTGGCAAAATAATAAAGAACGTTGCCGTGTTAATTGAAGACAATAAAATAGTAAGTGTGGGCAAACAGGGGAAACTAACCGTTGCCGAAGACGCCGAAATTATCGATTTAAAAGGCAAAACCTTAGTGCCTGGTTTAATGGATATGCATGTTCACTTAACTTCGGATGCTAAGGATAACTTCTTGGCCAAGCGTGGTAACTCAATTCCAAGACAAACCGTTAAGGCAGTTAAAAATGCTGAAATAACCCTAATGGCAGGCTTCACTACCGTGCGTAACTTAGGCGCATCGGGCTATTCTGTGATTGGCGTTAGAGACGGCATAAATGCCGGAGAGATTCCCGGGCCACGCATATGGGCAGCAGGACATTCAGTTAGTATTACTGGGGGTCACTGCGACGACAATTTTTCTCCACCAGAGGCGAAAAGTATCGCGGGCGGCGTAGCAGATGGTCCTTGGGCTGTTCGTGCAAAAGTGCGTGAAAACATAAAATACGGCGCTAATACAATTAAAGTATGCGCCACTGGCGGGGTGTTTTCAAAAGGCACAAAAGTTGGTATTCAGCAATTAACCGAAGAAGAAATTAGAGCTGCAGTAGAAGAAGCGCATATGCGCGGCTTAATTGCTGCGGCACATGCGCACGGCACAAACGGCATAAAAGCAGCTATTAGAGCAGGTATCGATTCTATAGAGCACTGCAGTTTTATGGACCAAGAAGCCATCGAACTAGCGCTAGAATATGGCACATATTTATCCTGCGATATTTATAATACAGAATATACATTGGCATTTGGTGAAGCCAATGGCGTACCAGAAGAAAATATAAATAAAGAGAAAATTGTTTCTAAAGCTCAGCGTGAGAGCTTCAGACGGGCCACTAAAGCCGGAGTGAAAATGGTGTTTGGTTCTGATGCCGCTATTTATCCACATGGCGATAACGGTAAGCAATTCGCTAGAATGGTAACTTATGGAATGACGCCGCTACAGTCTATTCAAGCCGCTACCATTAATAGCGCCACGCTACTACAACAAGAAAAACAGCTTGGTGTAATTAAGCAAGGCTATCTTGCCGACATTATCGCCGTAGACGGTAATCCATTGGATAATATTTCATTGATGGAAACGGTGAGCTTTGTGATGAAAGACGGCGTTGTTTATAAGCACTAATATAAGCTTTAGCGTGGGGCAACACTTACATAGAATCCCATTTGATATCGTGGGTACTAGGTAAGGATGTTGTCAATTCGACTTTTTGTTGGCCATGCCACAGAGCAATATTTTCTCGCGTAACATTAGCGCTTGTTAAGTCCGCAGCGCTTATATCTTTTATTCCTATCCATGTGTTTTTACCCGAATATTTGGCTGCATATAAGCAAGCGTCTGCCATCGAAATAAAGGTATGCCAATCCAATTCATTGGTTTTTGTGAGCATCAAGGGAATACTCACATAGCCAATCGAGCAAGTTTGATAGGAGGTTTTTCCGTTTGGCAGGGCAAACTCGAATTTACTCACCATTTCAAGCATGCGTTGCGCGATAATAGGTGCATCTTTTTTCTCAATAAACCTAGCTACACCAACGAATTCCTCACCGCCCCAGCGGATCATATAATCAGACTGACGAAAAACGCTTTGCATACGCGACGCAAACTGTTTGAGCACTAAATCTCCGGCTTCGTGGCCGTACTCATCATTCACCTTCTTAAAATTGTCCATATCAATCAAAAAGAACACAATATCGGCGCTGCTTGGGCGCTCCGTTTTGCCGTCCCTAAAGTCGGTAAATTGTCGTATGCTTCGTTCAATATCGGCTTCGATGTGATTCTCTAGGAATCGCCGATTATTAAGTCCTGTGAGCTTGTCGGTCAGACTTATGGCTTCCATTTCAGAATACGCGCTTTGTAATTCCTCATTTTTTTGTTTGAGCTCTTTTGTGCGCCGTTCTACCAAATCGCCTAAATGCTTATTCAGATTGCGCTGAGTATAGCTACGATATAGCACAGCCAGAAGAATGAACAAACTAGCAATGCCAATAGCCCAGACATTACGGACCGACGCTTGTTGGGCTGAGGTGGCCTGTTGTAGGGTTTTTTCATTCTCAAGCAATACCACTTGTTGCTCTTTGCGCATAAACTCGGTGGCAGTTTTTGCTTGCGCTACGGTTGCGGATAAATTGTCGTTGAAAGTTTCGTCATCTAACCGCTTTTGCTGTTGTAAGGCGAAGAAGGCTTTGTCGAGAGAGCCATTTAGCACATGAGCGTCTACATTAAGTTTAAGCAGCACTAACAAGCGTTGGCGTTCATTATTTAATTTAGCCTGCTGCACCCCTTTTTCAGCATATGCCACTGCATCTTTTGGATTCTTTTCGGTTAGTGCCAGTTCGATTGCCGTCACATAGGCATGGGTTAAGAGTGTCTGATAACGGTTTTCTTCTGCCCGCTCTATAACACCGGTAATCAGTGCCTTTGCCTTTACTAAGTCGCCTGAATCTAGTTCTAATTTAGCTAATGACGACGTTGCCCAGTCAATATCTCGTGGGGTTTTTAGTTCGGTGAAAAGTCTGATGGCTTCATTGATATGAATGCGAGCTTTTTCGCGCCTACCTTGTAAATTATATACATAACCAAGTTTATTGTGGCTGTAAGCAATGCCTTTAAGGTCGCCAGCTTCTAAATCTAACATCAGCGAATCTTGAAAATGCGTCATCGCTAGGTCGTTATCGCCCATACTTTGCCAGATTGCACCTAAGTTGTATAAAACAGATGCAATCCCCTCATTATTGCCTTGTTCACGGTGAAGCTCCAAAGATTTCTGATACGATTCGATGGCGCGCTGATAATGCCCAATTCGCTCTAATATATTTGCAATACTATTGTGCATCGAGCTTATCTCGTCTTTCAGATCTAAGCGCTCATAAATTTGCAAAGTCACGTAATATAACTCTAAAGCTTCTGCGTATTTGGCCTGTAAACGATAGGTTTCCGCTAAGTGCTTTTGACTATTGGCCATCCTTTCTTCGTCGCCTAAGGATGTAAATATGCGTAGAGTGCTTTCAAGCAGAGGCACTGCCTGATCATATCGATTCTGCTCCATATGATTGCGCGCTTGCTCAACCATCGCGGCACCGATGAAAGCCGTACTATTTGCTTGTGTAGCAATTAGTGATAGTTGCGCGGTAAGTTCTTCCGACTCTATCATTCTGCCTTGCCATCTGGCGTCTTGCGCAGCTTGCCTAAGGGCTTCAAAATCACTTTCACTTACCCGGGGATTTGTGGAAGAGTTGAGTATACTAGCGCCATTGGTGTTATTTTGGGCAAAAGCAGGCCCTTTCGGACTTATGAGTAAACATAGCGATGTTACAATGAGACAAAGGTGGGGAAATCGGTGATACGTCAAAACCATTTGGACTGCTAACTACCCTAACTATCGAACACCAATTACACAGGTTGTTATTAAAACCTAAGCCTTTACTTTTATCCAGTCATTTTGGATTGCCGTCGCTAGAATTTAGGAAATATAAGCTTTCAACTGTCTAATTTTATTACCCTAAACCTAACAAAGCTTGAGCTTGTTGTTGAGAACATACATAGCGTTTATTCTTCTTCTGCTCTTTTTGGAAATGAAGGCAAACATA
This sequence comes from Acidiferrobacterales bacterium, assembly GCA_964195425.1. Classification (GTDB taxonomy): domain Bacteria; phylum Pseudomonadota; class Gammaproteobacteria; order Enterobacterales; family Alteromonadaceae; genus Glaciecola. The sequence continues at coordinate 33,407 of CAXMOM010000047.1, read as the reverse complement.
ATTGAATGACGGCTTTGTGTCGATAAAGATAGCTTACTCTAGGTTCAAAGGGCTTTCCTTAACTTCCAATCATTTAAACGAGTTGCCTTTGCGGCTAGAAATCACCTCTAAGTATCAAAAAGTGAGACCATTTTGACGCATAATGCCGTCATTGGTCTTACTTATCTGTTCTCACCGTTATTAATCGCAAAACGAAATACACCACCGTTATTTTGGCTTTTAATACATACACGCCCAGCAATATTGGGACCGATTATATTAGCTGAAGGTAAAGACTATGATGAACTTAAAATTGATATTTTTAATGTTATTAGCCCTATTTATTGCTGGGAATTCCGCACAAGCAGGAACCACTTATATCGACAAAGGTTTAGAAAAAAACCTAGTGAAAATCTGCAAAGCATTAAAAAGCGACAGCAAGATGAAAATTAAACATGCTATTGAGAATACTCATATAAGAAAAGAAGCGGTATTGAGAGGCCTAGTATGTAACGGCATGACTCCGCTTACGTTCGCACTGTCACATAACGCAAACGAAAGCGCACAATATCTTGTAGGTCAAAACGGCACCGCAACTATCGCATATGCCCAAAAACAATTATTAGACACAAGTCCGCAAACAATGACTAAAGAGTAATTAAGGTTTAGTGCACCGGGTGAGCTCCACCATGGTCTTACCTACATACATACTTGTTGTAATAACAAGTATGCTCCCTAGCACTTTTGAGGGCTGTTTCAGCCCTCTTTTTTTAAGGTCAACAATACGCATGTATTTTCAACCCGTAAATCCGTGCCTCATCGACTTTTTGTTTTATTCAAAATCGTTTAACACTAAAGTACAAGTTGATAACAAAAATAATGATAAGCTTGCAGTATGAATAAATCCACAAATTCTATAGCATCGCAACAAACAGACGCCTTTAAACGAAGGGCAGAAGATATATTCGCGAACAAAAATAAACCCTCATTTTGGTTATTGCACATTTTGGGTTGGTTGGGTTATATAGTTATTTTTTCGTTTGACAACATATTGTTTACGCATAAGGAAGATCCTGGCTTCGGGGTTATTATTCCTTTGTGCATAAGCGCTTTAATGGCCGCACTACTTACCCTTCCTCTTCGCTATATTTATAGAGAATGTTGGCAGTTGAATCCGCGGCATCTTATCTTGATCATCATTATCGCCAGTTTTGTTGTGGCGCTTATTTGGACACCATCCAAAAACCTTGCTATGGGATTTTTTAACAATAACATGGACCTTTCGCAGTGGATGCAACAAGGTCTAGGTGAGAAAGCAAAGAATCCTTGGGCTATGTTAACCAGTTTAAGCTACGCTTTTTTCATGATTTTTGTGTGGAGTAACCTGTATTTTGGCATTAACTACTATTATCGGTTGATGAATGAAAAACAGCTACATTTAGAAGCAGTCAGATTGTCACACTTTGCACAAATAAAGATGCTGCGATATCAAATTAACCCACATTTTTTATTTAATACTTTAAATGCGATTTCTACCCTCGTATTACAAGGTAACAAAGAAAAAGCAAATGGTATGCTGGTGAGGTTATCCACGTTTTTGAGGTTTTCGCTAGATAACGACCCTGAGAAGAAAATACCTCTTTACGATGAAATTAAAGCATTAATGCTTTATTTGGAAATTGAAAAAACACGCTTTGATGACCGCTTGTCTATAGAGATGAAAGTAGCGCCAGAGACCGAAGCATTACTCGTGCCTAGCTTAATTTTGCAACCTTTAATAGAAAATTCTATAAAATACGCGATTGCCAATATGGAATCAGGAGGATTGATAGAAATTGAGGCTTATTGTGCAAACAATTTATTGCATCTATCCGTCGCTGACAATGGTCCAGGCCCGCCCCAGATACCGCAGCAACATCTAAAAGCAAACTATTCAAGTGGTGTAGGGTTAAATAATATACGAGAACGTTTAGCTGTGCTGTATCCAACAAATCACCAGTTCGAGACCATCAACCGCTTACCATACGGATACAAAGTCAACATTATTATTCCCATGGAGCTAGCATGAGCACGCCTATTACAGCGATGATTGTGGACGACGAAAGCCTAGCTCGTGAAGGCTTGATTTTGCGACTTCAAGAGACTACTTGTATTAAAGTAATTAGCTCTTGCGCATCGGCTAAAGAAGCGCAGTTAGCCATTGATACGTACACACCAGATGTAATATTTCTAGATATTGAAATGCCAGGTATGTCAGGAATAGAATTTGCTAGATGGCTGCACGACTACGCCAAAATTCCCAGTAAAATAGTGTTTGTAACTGCCTACAGAGAATTTGCCTTAAATGCTTTTGAATTTGAAGCTTTTGACTATTTACTCAAACCCTTTGCAGACGAGCGCTTTGAGGCGTGCGTAGTAAAGCTACAAAAAACCTTTAAGCAACGAAGCGTAGTTGAGGAGCATCAGCAGCTAAACAAGCTATTGGTGAGCAAAACCGGCAATTCAATTAATACTTTTATGCATAATTTGCAGCAGGCAGAGCCCGGCAAAATTAGTGAAATGCAACAAACAATTTCGTTAAAAAGTGGCACCCAATGGCTACGAGTAAGGCTAGATACGATTTTTTGGATAGAGGCCGCTGGCGATTATATGTGCGTTCACACACAAGATGGCACGCATATTATTCGCAAAACCCTAAAAGAATTTGAAAACGAATTGTTGGCTAAAGAGTTCATCCGCGCCAATCGTTCTGCCATTGTTAATTTAACCAAGATAACCAAACTCACCCCAAATTCTAATGGTGAATATATTGCGATGCTAACTTCAGGTGACAATGTCAAAGTGACTAGAAAGTACAAGTTACAGCTAGACGAGCTACAGTAAAACACACATAAATATTAGAACTGTCATGTTCACCCGCACGCAATAGTTATTTTCGATTTCACTCAGCAAAAAGCTAGATCTTTTTACATTTGAAAAAGGCATTCGATTCTAATGTCATCACGGTCATATCATCTTGATTTACAATCTCATAATTAACACAAATTAGACCAACACCTGGCTTACTCTCAGACAATCTACACTGGCTTACACAGCTTTTTACACTTAGAATATATCCCGGATATACGGGTTTTAACCACTTGAGATTATTAATGCCCGGTGAACCGAGTGAGCCATGCTCTTAAGGTAGATTGTCGATCAACATACGCATGAACATAGCCGCAGTATGCCATCCACTTGCACATATCCCCCCAAACAGCGATTGTTTCGCCGCCTCTTCATCTAAATGGAAAAATTGGGGGTCATATTTACCGGCAAACTCTTTTATTTCGCTAATCGTTACCTTATAGGCGCCAAACTTATCTGTTTGACCCGGTTGATAATCTTCAAACATATATGCTGTCCTCTTTTCTAATGCGGTGGCACTCATTTAATATTAACTAACAATACACCCGCCGCAATCCTCTCAAAATTGAGGCTCATCGAAAAGTCTCTTTTTTACCAAATGAGAATATTAGTCGCTCTATCTCGACTGTCGGTCTTCGTACATTTGAACCCCGCGGAATTCATAATTAAATACCTACTGAGAATGAAAATAGCATGTTCAATAGTGCGGGTTTGTTTTATAGAGTATGATGATTTATTGTCAGTTTACACAATATAATGCAGGCAAAGTGTAGCTTTATGTAAATACACGGCAATGGTGTAATCTTTATTATTAGTTGAAGCGTAAAAGGTTACGAAACAAGTCATATAATTATCAATAACCAAAGGCCTACGAAAGCAAGTATGTTAACCCAAGAAGATAAATCACGCGTAATAGAAATGGCATGGGAAGACCGCACCCCATTCGAAGCGATTGAGAAACTGTATGGGTTGTCTGAGCCTGAAGTGATTTCGCTGATGCGTGCTAGTATTAAACGCAAAACTTTTAACAACTGGCGAGCTCGCGTGTCAGGACGTAAAACTAAACATCTAAAATTACGTAGCAAAGACGTATCGCGTGGCTATTGTTCAAGCCAATATAAAGCCGTTCGAAAACGTTAACGACAAAACTCTTGTGCAAAATCCGCTAAGCACTAATACAACTCATCCGGAATTCACGAGTGCAGATATTAGAAGGTTTGAACGAAAAATGGGTGGTGATTTTAGCATCACCACCCAATACGTATCAAAAATTGGATAACACTTAAGTAATTAAACTAGTGTCTATTTACTCTATTGCAGATAGTAGTTTCTCGTTCGTAACAAGATTACGCACTCCGTGTGCATGGTCTTCGTTAAACACGTTGCTATAACACCAAGTTCCAACTGAGTCTATGTCTACTTTAACTACTTCAGGTCTAACGCTCCAGCTTACTTGTAATGGAGACGCTTTTTCGTTGTATGCAGGTCCTGTAGTAGAACCTAAGTATTGTATTGGCGTACCGGTGTTACTTGGGATGTTAACCGCTTGATAATAGCCGTTTACTTGTTCTATTTTAGCCATGTCGTTAAAATCAATCGCATCTGAATCGTTAACAAGTGCGATTACTTGTCCTTCAACGCGTAAACCTGGATTCATAGTACTATCTGCTAAACAAGCACCTAAAGTTGCGCCTGGCGCAACGTCGGCAGATGAATATACAAAATGTACTTCAAGGGTATCACCGGCAAGCAATGAGGTGCCTTTGCCTGCACAGATATTTTTATTCAGTGGTTTTTTCTCAGACGCTGTTAACTCTCCGTTATAAACGAAGCCGGTGTTATTACCCATACCGTCGCCGTTACCAGCGTAAGTGGTGAACTCGCCACCTTTATGCTCTGCATTTTTATGGAAATGAATATTACACAAATTCTTATTGGTAGACGCCGCTGCAGTGCCGAACATACGCTTATTGCTGCCCATTTTCGCATCAATATCACGCGGTGACTGTGGACCAAAACCTTTGCCATCTGTATTCCTTTCAAGCGCAGCGCGGTTTTTACTTATTGCACCGTCATCAACAGTTTTTGCAATAGCGGGCGCTGATAATATCAATACAGATGCCATAGCAATAGACATTGCCACTTTGGTTTTTATAAACATAAATGTGCTCATATGAATCCTTTTCTAAATAAATTAATTGACGAATCATCCTTTATTCTGTAATGAATAGGAAAAGGTTTAACTTTTTTTGTTTATTTACCTCTATACTTTAGTCTAGTAGACTAAAGTATAGAGGTAAAGGTAATCAGAATGCCCAAGGGACCTCAGCAATAGGGCCAAAGACAGTGCCGTTGGGTGTAAAAACCGCTTTAACGAAATTGTCGGCTACTTATCGTTTATGAACTCACGCCATTCATGCAATAACGCTTTTAAGTCTTGCAGACCGCAGCCAACTTCATCTTGCTCATCAAGCTCGGTGCCCTCGGGTAATGCCGCGTCTTCATCCCAATAACCAAGGTGTCGGTGCAGTTCGGCCTCGTCTTGGTCGAGCACTAGGGTGTAGTCATGACCTTTAATTTTGTGGGACTTTAGTTGCTGTGACTGCAGTTGTTCAATCGCGTCGAGCACAACAGAAACTGCGCCGTCATCATTGCCAAGTTCATTGCTTAGCCAATCGGCAAATGTAGCTGCTTCTTCTTCACATTGTGCGATTGGCTTACCGCTTACGTCTCGAAAAAATTTATAGTCCACTTATCACCTCTTTATCTTAAAAAAACATTGCCACTTCGATCAAATTCTGTGAGATATACCCTTACGTCAAATTCTACTTGGTGATAGCTCGGTAACATATGCTGGCATAGTTTATAAAATGCTTTGTTATGGTCTTTTTCTTTTAAGTGCGCTAATTCATGCACCACAATCATGTTTAAAAAAGGTTCCGGGGTTTGTTTAAATAGGCTACTCACCCGCAATTCATTTTTACTTTTGAGTTTGCCCCCCTGCACACGCGATACATAGGTGTGAAGCCCAAGGGCGTGATTTACAATATGTATTTTATTATCATATGTAACCTTGCTTAAGGGCTGCGTTTTTTTCATGTATTGATTTTTAATTGTCATTACATAATCACGCAGATCAACATCATTCGCAACCTTGTGAACACTTGAATACTTACTTTGCAACCACTCGCCCAACTTATCATCTTCAATAAGATTTGTTACCTGCTGCTGCACGTTTGCAGGATAGTGGCTCAAATAGGGAAGAGATATCATCGTATTATTTAGTAATTTATAAAGGCCACTTATTATAGTTTACGCTAATCAAAGGTATTTGTGGGAAAGCCTTATGAATATATTATAGCTTCTCCAGCGTAGATGGCTATGTTTTGCCTAATAGTACTAACACTTAGCTTTGGGAGCCTCTCTATAAGCTGGCTTGTTTTGTCAAATTCAAAAGTTTAAAAGTAATTTAAATTAGGGTAGTAAAAAGAGTGCTTGATACCTTGTGTTTTATTCATAATATCCGATACTCTATAGTGCACCTATTAAATATAGTGCAGAGACAAAATTGTAATCAAAGCAAAGAGGAAAACCTATGAAAATAAATGTTTCAGGTCACCACTGCGATATCTCAGAGTCAGTTAAAGAAGATGTTCAGAAAAAGTTCTCAAAAATAGCCAGTCATTTCCCTAGCCTTATCGCCATAGATATTATCGTAACTAAAGAGCATGGAGAGTATAGCGCTGAGGTTTCAACTAAATATGAAGGCGCAAGTGTTGCGGTCAAAGGCAAAAACAGCGTCATGTACCCGGCTATTGCTCAAGCCAAGAAAAAGTTAGATGCTGCACTTAAACATCGCAAAGGGCACCTAAAAGGTGACCTACATGAAAAGCCCAGCGTAACTACACCAGAAATTGCGCATGAAATTATTCAGGGTATGGACCTGACCTAATTCACCTTGTTTGACCGCGCGCTCAAGTTAGCACTATGCACTTGGGCGCATCCCTAAAATTGCACCGCTTCATTTTTGCCTCTTCATTCACGCAGCTTAATTCACGCATGCATGTCATACCAATTAAAGTATCGCAATGGCTTAGGGGCTGCTCATATATCCACACATTTCTTTTACCACCTCTAAGCGCTCTGGCTCATCTTTAAACAAATAATCGATAGACACAACTGAGACTTTATCTTCTACTTTATCCAAAAAGAAAATACCGTTTAAGTGGTCTACCTCATGCTGAATAAGCCCAGCAAACTCACCGCTCATAGTTTGAATTTTTTGCTTTTGGGCTTCGTTTTTGTAGCTCAATGTGACTGACTGATGACGTTTAACCTTTGCGCGCATGTTGTAAAAGCTGAAGCATTCTTCTTCAAACATAAACGTGTCTGCACTTTGCGTGCTAAATGTTGGGTTAATAATATTGACAAACTTACCCTCTATTCTTAATACAACAAGACGAATAGGCACACCCACTTGTGGTGCGCTGATGGCATTGCCGTTTTCGCTAGAAATCGCTTGAATGCCATTTAAAATGTTCTGCATTGTTTTAATCGTATTTGCTACTGTGCCATTCTCAAAATCCTCAGTCGTAACCGCTTCAGATACCACGCGTAATATTGGGTCGCCTACTTGTTTTATTTTCATTACTCTACTCATTTAATTGATAACAAATACTTTGCTTAATGCTACCACAGGCTATGCTTATGACAATTGCGATATGGCAAGTTATAACCGCTCTTTAAAATACGCTTTGTATAAGGGCTTACCGAACTTTTTACGCTACCGGCTCGTCTTGTTAATGGCGGTGTTATAATTGTTGATATTTACCAATAATCATCACTATGCAACTAACCTTCAATTACTAAGTGTTACTTATGCAACAAGCACAACTTGAATTGCTAGTAATAGCGGCGCAAGGAGGCAATAAAAAAGCTTATGAAATTTTGTACCTGCACTATTCGCCTGGTATGCGGCGCTTTGCACTTACGCTTGTTCCATTTGGGCAAGCCGAAGATTTAGTGCAATCGGTGTGGCTTAAGGTGTTTAAGCGAATTCACTCGCTTAACGACGTAAGCGTATTTGGCAGTTGGCTGTATAGAGCATTGCGATGGGAAGCCAATGATTGGTTGAAGCAGTCTTACAATAGCAAAAAAGACTCCTATGACGAAGGTGAGTTAGAGCAAATAAATACGACTGAAAGTAAAACAGATTCAAATGAAAGTGAGTTTTTAAAAGCGATGACTGGCTTGTTGCTTATCGAACAGCAAATAATTCAATTGTTTTATTTACAAGACATGCCAATTGCGCAAATAGCATTGTCTCTCGACATCCCAGTTGGCACCGTTAAATCAAGACTACATCGAGCGCGCATAGCCTTAAAACGTATTTTGGAGAACAATAATGAGTAACTCAGACCTACTAGACAAAAGATTAAAAGAACAGCTGAAAAATCAAGCTGCAGAACTAGATAAATTGATGGATAAAGATGAAAATTTAACAAGCATGTTAAAAGGCGGTTTTAAAACGGGCTTAAGAAAAGTCATGATGCTGAGCTATATAATCGCCATTAGTCTTGCCGTGATGATTTTTTACAGCGGCTATGAATACTTTGTTGTAGATGCAAATGACAAAGCATTTTGGGGCATGGTGCTGTTAATCTCATTTCAAGCACAAATTGCCACCAAACTATGGATTTGGCTTGAAATGAATCGATGGTCACAAATCAAAGAAATTAAACGCCTACAGCTTTATTTGGAACAGGTAATCGTTAAGTAAAAAGTATAGCGTTAAGCCCAGGTTAATCAATAGCATTTGATTCACCTGCGGTTCCAGACACTATAAATTGACTATAAGCTAAAACATTTGCAACATTGCGTTACCACTAAGCGCTAACAATGTAACTAAGCAAAACAGGCCAATCAGCATGCTTATGCTCAGGTCTTTAACCTTATTTCTGCCCTGCATATATCTGCCCACAATACATTTAGTTATTTGCTAATAAACCATGTATTAATTAAATTACCTACCAAACTTTAAAGATGCTTAGGCCCAAAATGGGAATATCTATTAGTTAACTTCTTCTCACTGATCCTTAGACTAGTTTTAGAGTCTAGCTATTGCTAGATATTACATTAAAAGAATATAGTGCAAGGCAATCAAGACGAATATACAATTTTAAACACAAGGACCGTGTTATGAATGGCAATTGCAACTGGAGTACTCCTCTTTGCTCCTATACAAGCCGATTTCTAATTATATTAGCCCAGTGCATTTTTGCTGCTTTAGCCATAAGCGAGCCGCTGCATGCAGAACAAAGGCCCATTGCCGTTCAATTGGCAGAGGTGTATGAAAATGAAAATATTCAGGCTTATTTAGTCAGTGAAAAATACGATGGCATTCGCGCTATTTGGAAAAATAAAGAGTTTAGAACCCGCAATGGGCATGTGATACATGCGCCAAAATGGTTTACCGAGGGCCTACCTGATGTTTGGCTTGATGGTGAACTTTGGTACAAACACAACAGCTTTGAATTTGTGGCATCTGCCGTTACAAAGCATATTCCCGCAAATGAACAGTGGCAACATATCACATACATGGTATTTGACGCACCTAATAAGACGGCCAGCTTTAATGATCGCTTTATATTTTATACAGCATTGTTGCAAGAAGTAGACATGCCACATATTCAAGCTGTTGAGCAGCACAAAATTGAGAATAATCACGCGCTAATGGCGATGTTAGAACAATACACCAAAGAAGGCGCTGAGGGCTTAATGCTGCAAAAAGCCAAAGCCTTATTCAGCGATGGGCGCAGCGGCAATTTACTTAAGCTAAAAAAACACATGGATGCAGAGGCCACCATACTTAAATATTTACCCGGTAAAGGCAAATACAAAGGCATCATGGGCTCACTGTTGGTAGAACATATAAACGATGCTGGCATTAATGTTCAGTTTAAAATTGGTACAGGCTTTAGTGATGATGAGCGGCACAATCCACCGGCAATAGGCGGTGTTGTTACCTTCGCCTACCACGGATATACAAAGCGGGGATTACCGCGATTTGCGAGTTTTATTCGTGTTAGAAACTCCCCTCGGGTTTTAAAGCTCTCGCAAATAGTACAAATTAAATCAATCCCGGTAAAATGAGGCAGAATAGATTTAATCATCGTAGAAGTATGCGTTATCATGAACTGGTCAATTATATAAACACCACCCAAAAATAAACGGAGAAAAAATGCTAAAGCTATACGGATTCGACGTAAGTAACTACTACAACATGATAAAACTCGCAATGGCCTTAAAGGGTATTGAATACGAGGCGGTTATTACATATCCAAACCAAACACCAGAGTACCTGTCGATTGTACCCACAGGCAAAGTACCGGCTCTAGAAACGGCAGAAGGCATGCTTATTGAAACTAATGTTATCTTTGATTACCTTGAAGAGATTTCACCCAACGTGCCTTTAATTGCCGGCACGCCATACGAAAAAGGGCGTGTGCGTGAATTGATGAAAATGGTCGAGCTATATATTGAGCTGCCTGCAAGGCGCTGTCATACCGAAGCATTTTGGGGCGTGCCTGTACACGAAGTAACTAAAAAAGAAGTCAAACGCGGCTTACTTAACGGAATGCAGGCAATTTCACGTGCAGCTTCGTTTTCGCCATATTTAGCAGGAGACAAACTAAGTGCAGCAGATATATTCTTCCTTTATTCAGTGGACTTAGCGTCAGGCGTTGCCAAAAAGCTTTTCGACATTGATTTATTAGAAGAAGCAGCAGGCGCTAAAGCGCTAGTTGAAAAACTTAATGCCATGCCTGAAGTACAGGCCATTGCGAAAGATAAAAAAGCGGCGGCGCCTGCGTTTAACGCATACTTGGCTAAGCACTTTAAGAAGTAAATATGTGCGACTATAAGGCATAGCCGTTAACGAAAGCAGTTTTATCAGCCCCATGAATACGGTGTAGTAATGGGGCTGTCTAATATTAAAGTGATTAGAAGCTTATCGATGTGCCGGCAAATACCTGGCTGCCGGTAATATCAGCACCTAAATCCTGATTAGAATACCCGAGAATAAGCGACACAATGTCGGTCACTGCATAGTCGCCTGAAATGGCATAATCGTAAAAGTATTCACTACCATTTTCGTTTCTACCCACACGGGTATTGACGCTAAATTGCTCGTTTATACTATGACTCAAATTCATTTCAAAATACGTGCTTTTTAAATCGATATCTCGGTGTAGATTAATAGTAGCAATATCGTAGCTTACACCCAGTCTAAATTCTGTGAGATTTTGCGACTCGCCCGTAAATTGGTAGTTAGTTACCGCAAAATCAATGTTAAAGCTTTCATGGGTAGAAAATGAGTAGCCCGCATAAAAATCAATCTTAGCGCCATTACCACCGTTGCCAACATCGTATTGCGACGACCATAGGCCAGGATAAAAAGCACTTTCGAGCTTATAATCAGCGTCATCTTGAAAGGCAAGATCACCGTTATTTAGGTCAATACCACTCCACAAATAATCACTATATAAACCAGTATTTTCACTAAAAGGGTATGCCGACTCTTGAGCTTGTAAAGGCGCCACTAACAGCAACGTAGCAGCAGTAAATGCGCCAGTTAACATGTTTAATAATCTCATAGTGATACTCCTTTAGTAAGCTAAGCAAATCGCTGTACATGTTGTCTCTACACTCGGCGTTCTTAACGGCAATACTTCGCAAAGCCGATAATACAGACTCAGATTGAATTAGAAGATATTTGAATTGATACCTTTGTATTTGTAGCAAGGCACAATGGCTTGAGAATTTTTTACACCGACCGAAGCTAAAAAAAAGGCTGTTAAAGTTATTTTTTAACAGCCTTTTTAATTACTTTCGAACCAAGGTCTTAATCGCTTATTTAGCTAGAGTGTCGGCAATCCAGCGATCAACTAGGCGTTCCATTATATCTAGTGGCACCGCGCCATTTCTTAAAATAACATCGTGAAATTCGCCCAGTACAAATTTATCGCCTAAAGCAGTTTTAGCTTTTTCACGTACCTCGAGTATTTTCATCATACCCACTTTGTATGAAGTTGCTTGCCCAGGAAGCACTATGTAGCGTTCAATTTCCGATATTACGTCGCTTTGCGCCATGCCGGTATTTTCTAGCATGTATTGGGTAGCAAACTGCCGTGTCCAGCGTTTATCGTGTAAACCAGTATCTACTACTAATCTTACCGCTCTAAATAGTTCGGCTTGTAAACGACCGATATTATCGTAAGGGTCATCTTGGAAACCTAACTCCCACGCAAGATACTCGGTATATAAGGCCCAGCCCTCGGTGTAGGCTACGAATGGCGACAATGTCCTAAAAATAGGCACGCCTTCAAGCTCCATTGATATGCTAACTTGAAAATGGTGACCAGGAATGGCCTCATGATACGCCAATGTGCGCATGCCATATTTAGGCGTCGATTTAATATCATATAAATTGGCGAAAAATACTCCCGGGCGTGAACCGTCTAGAGCGGGGCGCTGGTAGTAAGCACCTGGTGCCGTCTTTTCTTTAAATAATGGAATGCGTTTAACTTCCATACCCGCTTTGGGTCTTAATAAGAAGGTATCGCCTAATCCAGCATCTATCTCATCTATAATTGTCTGGTAATCGACTAGAATTTGCGCGCGACCTTCATCGGTATCGGGGTAATAAAAGCGTTCTTGGGCAGCAAGCTCGTTTATAGCAGCGGTAAAGCCTTCCGACACATCAAAGCCTTGTGAGGCCAAAATAGCCAATATTTCACCTTGAATACGGTCAACTTCCCCAAGGCCAATAGTATGAATTTTGTCTGCCGAATAATCGGTAGTTGTCATAAAGCGAAGTGCGAGCTTATATACTTCATCGCCCCGCGGCATTTGCCAAATACCATCGTCGGTGCCAGCTTTATCGTACAAAGTTGTAAAATAATCTATCAACATTTGATAAGCTGGGTAAACCGTTTCCTCAATTTCGCTTGCGGCCTGCGCGAGCAAATCTGCTTTGTGTTCATCTGATATTTTTTGGCTTTCCTCAATCTTTTTTTCAAGCGAGGTGTATAGAACATTCTCTTGCGCTGGCTTGTCTATAAAGCCTTTCATTTCATCTAATACACGTTGAATAACAAACTTAGGCGGGAAAATATTTTTTTCTTCACGAACCCTCATCCCCTCAAGAGTTTGAGTGTAATAGCGTTTCGATTCACGTAAGCGCGAAATGTAATGCTCCACACTTTCAACGCCAGAAATTGCATGCTGACTATCCATAAAGCTTGGGAAACCACTTTGCGCACCCGACATTTGGTTAAACGGATAGCTATGGTATTGGAATTCTTCAAATCCCTCTAAGGTGTCAAACAAATAAAGCGCGATTTCTTTTGAAAGTAATTCAGCCTCTGTTAAATCTTCATCTTTGTATTGCAATAATACTTCGCGTGATTTCTGTAAACGTTCAAACGTTGCTGTAGATGTCGCTTCGCTGGCATCGTCTAAATGTGCGTTGTGGCCAGTAATTCCAAGCCCATCAAGCACACCAATAGAGGTTAAGGTTTGTGGGCTTTCTAGCGCTACTTTTACCAAGGTTCTATTTAAAAAATTGTTGAAGGAAAATGGCTTTTCGGCTTTCCATTCGTGGGTTGCCCATGCGCCTACAAGCACAACGACAACTAATATGGCTAGTCCAAACCATTTAAAGAAGGTTTTCATAACAAAGGTTCCTTTTATTTATTACTCTTATGTTTAAGGTCTACTTTATATTTATTATTTTATGAGGCGAACAAAGCATAAAACGCTAAATAAGGGCCACTATTGAGCCATTTACTTTGCACTCTCTAGTTCGTCTATTACACCACGCCTAAACTGGGGCGTAACATTAAAGTACCAAGTAAATGTGCGGCTCGTCTCTGGGTTTTGCACCTGTATAGCTTGAATGGGTAAATTATCCACATAGGAGAGTGATTGCCCAACCGCGATTAATTGATGCAGTTGAATAAAAGCATATAAGTCATTTACGCTGGTAATATAAAAGGGCGATTCAGGCGTTTGTCCACTCCCTGTTCGCCAAATGGCTTCGATAAAATTATCGAGTACTGTATTATGAAACTTACCCACTGCAATATTACCGAGTTCGGCGGCGCACATGGCTAAGCCATAGTGGCCGGTAAGCGATGTGTAATTTATGTCCAACAGCTGGTTATTTGTGCTTACGCATTGTCGCCACTGCTGACTTTGCATATAAGTTTGAGAAAGTAGTTTTGCGCGCTGCTCTTCATCACTTTTAGGGTCGTAGCGTGAAGTAAGCGGAAACACATTAATAAGGCTGTCGTAATCGCTTCCTTGAGCATCCTGATTTTTTATTTTGTTCACAAGTAAGGCGTAGTCATTATCGCTTTTTTCGTAATTTAATACGCTCGAAGCTTTTTCAGATGTGCTAGTGCAGCTGTATAAGCACACCACAGAAATCAGCACTAAAACACTTTTTATACTTTTCGACAATCGCTATTACCCGCAACTTGCAGCTTTTATAACTAGCTATTATTACCAAAAGCTATTATTACAAATAGCTATCTACACTGGCTTACCTTGAATTAAAATTTGTGCTGCAAAGTAAGCCAATAACATTATACTACCAACCACATTGGCGGTCAGTATTTTGTTCATCTAACCATACTTTTAACGGCGCAAAGTAGTTTTCAATCGTCGACGCATCCATATCAGGCTTGCCTGTTAAGGTAGTCATTGCTTCTTGCCAAGGCTTGCTAGTACCCATTTCGAGCATGTTATTTAAGGCAGTGCCGGCCTCTTTGCTATCGACAATAGTGCAGCGGTGCAAAGGCTGTTCATTGCCGGCAATATCGCAAAGCGCTTGATGGAACTGGAACTGCAATATATGAGCTAAGAAATAACGGGTATATGACACGTTTGCAGGTACATGGTACTTAGCGCCTGGGTCAAATGCGTCACTGCTACGTTCAACAGGAGCGCTTACACCTTGGTATTTTTCGCGTAATTCCCACCACAATTTATTATACTGCTGAGGCGTAATATCACCTTCAAGCACTTGCCAGCGCCATTGATCAACCAACAAACCAAAGGGCACAAATGCAATTTTATCGAGGGCCACTTTAAGCAACATACCAATATCGTTAGACTCATCAGGAATTTCATCTATTAAGCCTACTTTTTTCAAATAAGCCGGTGTAATGGAGAGCGCCACGGTGTCGCCAATAGCTTCATGAAATCCACTGTTTGCTGAAGTACGATACAGCATAGGCAAATCTTTATAGGCGCGTTGATAGTAATTATGACCAAGCTCGTGGTGAATAACATTAAATTCTTCACCGGTTATTTGAATACACATTTTAATGCGTAAATCGTCTTTGTCGTCTAGATTCCATGCCGAAGCATGACACTGAACGTCGCGTCCAACAGGTTTTTGAAACATAGAGCGTTCCCAAAACGTTTGCGGTAAAGGTGCAAAACCTAGCGATGAGAAGAAATTTTCAGCTTGCTTAACCATGCGCACTTCATCGTAACCTTGATCCACTAACGCCTTAGTAACATCAGGAACCTGCATTTTTTGTTCAGGCTTCACAATATCGTATATATTCCCCCAGCTCTGCGCCCACATATTACCCAGTAGGTGCGCAGGAATAGGCTCGTCGAGAGGCACTATTTTTTCACCGTAATGATCTGACAGCTCTGCTCTTACGTGACAATGCAAGGCCTCATAGAAAGGCTGTACTTGTCCCCATAAACGGTCTAGCTCTTTTGAGAAATCGTCGGCAGGCATGTCGTATTTGGCTCGCCATAGCTCCGATGTATCTGCGTAACCAAGTTCTTGAGCGCCTTCATTGGCAATGCCAACTTGTTCAGCAAAAATGTCGCGCATAGGTTTTGAAATTTCACGCCAACCTTGCCAAAACTCTAATAGTAATTTGGGGTCGCGACTGGTGGCCATTTGGCTGCTCATTTCAACCAGAGAAAAACACTCATCGTCACTCCTGCAATACTCGCCCGAGCCATACATGCCCGACATCTCTGCACCAATAGCGGCCAATCGTTCAGCTTTTACAGGATCGGCGGGTGGCGCAATTTCAAGGGCAGACTTAAGCAGTTCTAGTTGTCTGCGAATGCTAGTGTCAACGGCTACGTTATTAAACTTTGCGGCTTCTACTGCATATTTAGCCCACAGTACTGACAGCTGTTCGTTAAAATATGCGTCTACTTGGGCAGTATCGTAATTAATATGCGTCGCATATGCCCAAGCAGCATGATTGCTCGGTTTAGATAGTTTGCTAATGTCGGATTCAACTTTTGCGATAAAGTCTGTCGCGTCTTGCGCTGTTAGTTTTGCAGGGGCAACTACTTCAGGCTTTGGCGTACATGCCATACCTGCCAGTAACACTGCTGCAAGAATAGAGGTTCGTAATAGGGATTGCTTTGTTATTGTCATTATTGTTCCCATTGTGATATTTATTATCAATGCTGCTCTTAGTAAGTATACGCTTTTGAAAAGGATTCGTTAATAGCTATTAACCCTAAAATAATGAGCTAACTAAAGCGAGTGTTCAAGCAGGCAGATATCACGCGACTAATTAATAATGCTTATGTATTTATCATTGCTTGCCCTGGTATGGTGAGGTAGGCTTTCGTCCTCGAGCCCAACTAATGCAAAGCCATTATTGTAAATATACAACAAGGAGTAAGGCCATTGGATCCCAAAAGGCTGGCAAATATAGCGACATTTGAATTAGTCAGGCTGTTTTTGACGAAACGCGGACTAGTGGCGGTTGTCGCATTTGCAATTTGTTGGCTGTTAATTTTAAGTAACCTAGTAGCCAAAGCCCAACCCATATTGAGCTCGCCTGAATTCGCTGATTTTTTGAGCGGCGTTTTTGGTGTCATAGGCTTAGGTAAGCTATTAACATGGCCTGAAGCAGAGTTGGCGGTTTATTGGTTGATTGCGCTATACAGCTTTCCCAGTTTTTGCCTTTTTTTATGTGGCGATCAAACCGTGGGTGATCGCCAGCGCGGTACTCTGCGATTTTTGACTTTGCGGGCAACACGAACCGAAATACTATTAGGACGCTTTCTTGGACAAGTATTGATTATGGCGGCACTGTTAGTCCTTACCACTATGGCCACACTCGCTATGTTGAGCTATCGTGACCCAGCGCTTTTTGCCTCGGGCTTGTCTCGCAGTTTTGTATTATTCGCTTATCTGATTATTTCTGTTATGCCTTTTATTGCCTTAATGAGTTTTTTAAACACCTTCGCAAGCTCGGCAAGATTGGCCTTTGTTTTTGCAATACTCATTTTTACTGGGGGAAACATTATTATTGGTCTGCTAACGTGGCAGGTGCCAGCATTAGATGTGTTGAATTTCATTTTTCCGGGTTATCAGTTTGAGCAAATGGCAGGGCAAAATGCGAGTTTGTTACTGGGTATCGGTTTGCCCTTATTGCAAACCGCCATATTACTCATTTGCGCACAAAGAATATTTGCAAGGACTTCGATATGAGCACATTGATAAGTGCATCTGGCTTAACTAAGCAGTATGGATCGAAGCTTGCGCTCAACAATGTAAGCTTTGAAATAAATAAAGGCGCGCCAGTCGCGCTAGTGGGCCCTAACGGGGCTGGCAAAACAACCCTGTTTAGCCTCTTGTGTGGCTATATTTTCCCTAGTGCTGGTCAATTAAGCATTTTGGGTAGTGCAGCGGGAAGCCACCGTTTATTTGGTCAACTAGCAGCATTACCACAAGATGCGCAATTAGACCCTCGATTTAGCATTATTCATCAGTTGACTTTTTACGGACAATTACAAGGATTTGGCAAATCAAAAGCAAAGCAAGAAAGTCAGAGAGTTCTTGAACTCGTTGGCTTGAGCGACGTTGCGAATCAGCGTCCAAAAGACTTGTCTCATGGTATGCGAAAACGCGTCACGATTGGCCAAGCGCTCTTCGGAGAGCCGCAAATAGTGATGCTTGATGAGGCCACAGCTGGGCTTGACCCGATACATGCTCGTGAGGTACGAGAACTAGTTAGCTCCTTAAGTAGCGAAACGACATTTATTTTAAGTTCTCACGATTTAAGCGAGCTTGAAAGACTATGTGGTCAAGTTTTGCATTTAGACCAAGGGGTACTTACTGAGCATAGTGTTGAGCATGGCGCGCAAACACAAGCGACAGACAATAGGCACTTTATTACCTTGCAATTGGCACAGCAGTACCAAGGAATTGAGCAAGTTCTTCAAGGATTGCAAAACGTTAGTCATGTGTACATGAGCCAAGCTAAGGAATACGTCATAGAATACAAAAAGTCAGCACAAGCCTTTGATATTCTATTGCTACAATGTTGTCATGAAAACGGTTGGCAATACCGGCAACTCGTTAATGGTAATACTTTGGAAAATCAAATTTTTCATAAAGAGTAAGTACTCACCATCACTCTAAAGCACACTGCTAAGTCATTCCGATTTAAGCTGAAAAACTATACACCTTGATAAATTCGTTTCGGTTTCGTGATACTTGCAGGACTTATTACATCCACACTTTATGTTATTGCAACAAACCATTCCATAAACGAAGTAAATAGCATGAAGAAATTAACTATTTTACAGCGCTCGATTACTGGCTGTGGCTTCAATCGTTTGCACATAATGCGAACCATATTGTTGGGGCTGGTGCTTTTTTTCCTGGTTGCTTGTGTTGGTTCCCCAAAATTACCAGAGGCATCGACATTGATTGCTGGTGCGCAAGTTTTCGATGAAAAAACAGCACAAGAGGCATGGCGTGTATCACAGGTAGTTAAGTATAGTGAGATCTGGACGCGCCAGAGTGCTCCGTACGGAGATCCCTATAGAGCTGGTCAAGCTGCATATTATATGGCGCTCGCGACTCTTGAACCTGAATGGTCAAAGGCTGCAATCAATGTGTTTAATAAAGCACTGGATGGGGAATCGGATTTCCCACATCGTGCTCGCGCTGGCTTGGGAGCAGCGCATCGACTCGCGGCGCGGGATTTCCCAATAAAAGACGCGGCGCAATACCTCCTTCTCGGCATTCCTGGATGGAAGCGCACCCACCACATACAAACGTCGTTTTCACATTTGAATCGCGCCGTTGAAGCGGCACCCCATGATCCCGTTATACGGCTCTCTCGCGTCGCAGCTTTCGTCGGTATACCAACATTCTTTGGAAGTCGTGAAAAAGGTCTTGCAGACTATGCACAGCTTGATAAATGGACAAAACAGCCAAGCAGTAACTCAGCATATTCCACTTTATTATCTTCCAAGGGATGGCGTGACGAATATTCCTTGATGCGTGCTCAATCTATGAAACAAGCAGGCAATGAGGACGAGGCGACTATGGCCTGGCAAGTGCTCTCTACTGACGCTAACGATACTTACTTGAAGTCATTAGCGACTCACAGCTTGGCGAATTGATAAACGATAGGGCCAACTAATGTTCACGTATTTGATATAAAAACGGATGATAAATGAGCAGCGCGAAAACCGCCTACTTTTCATCAATTAATGCTGCGAAATTTCTTTTACATGCAATTCAAAGCCACCGGGCTGTTTGTCGGCAAGCATAAACCCAAGTTGGGTGATATCCGTGAACGCTAGGTCTTTAGCGTCCCTTATCAGTCGTCCCCTAAACTGCGCGGTAAAATCATTTTCAGTAAAGGTGACCGTTTGCCACTCCCCTTTTGTGGTTGCAAACCCCTTTACATAAGCCACGCCATCCACATAGCGATTGGTGCGTAAACGAAACTGATAATTGCGGCCATCGCCTCTAATCACAATTTGTATTGGCTTGTTTGCCTGCCAATTTACCGGTTCATCAATACGACGAATAGACGCAAAGCCGCCATTGTTGCGCATAGACAAATCGCCTACAAATTGCATGTGGTCATCAGCAAATACAATATTGGCTTGAGAACGCCCGCCCATTACGGTGTCGTTCACAATGACCCAGTTGTTTAGCTCGGTAGCCTGCGATATTTGCACGCCGTTTTTTACTTGTGCTTGAGTAGTCGCCATTGTTTGACCCACCATAATAAAGTTTGCACCCAAGCCTATGACCCAGATTATTAGCGCTGAGCATAGTCTATTAGAGACTTGTTGAGTAATCTTAGTTGTCATAAGTAGTGGCACTTAGTTGAGATATTGTTTTTATGCACAAATAACTACATTCGATCATAAGTGTTTAGGAAAAAGGAACTCTTAAAGATGGTGTAAGTCATATCTTTGAATCGTAGTTGACTGAAACTATTTACTATACGGTGTGTTTTATTTAAATCGTTAGTCCATATTAGGTGAATGCAACTAAATACAATTTATTGTCGTATTAGATAGGCAAGTTAGTACAAAAATATTAGGAATTAGGTATGTTAAAAAAATCATTGATTGCGTTGGTATGCATTTCTGCTTTAGCGAGTTGCGGTGGCAGTAGTAACAATCAAGAGCCCATTGAAAGTGGCTTTGCCAGTTGTAGTGTGCCAGACCAAAACGCCGTGTTTTTTGATTTCTTGCAAAATACCTATCTTTGGTACGACCAGCTTCCAGCAGCTATTGATCCAGAAGCTTATAGTACGGTCAACGATATGCTAAATGATGTTCGGTTCGAAGACGACAGATTTTCAGGGTTTCAAGAAAAACAGGCCTTTGATGACTTTTTTGAAAATGCGACATTCGTCGGATTTGGCTTTAGTAGTGACCAGGCTTCTAACCCAAATGCTTACATAGTGCGATACGTGTTTGACGATTCTGCCGCGCAGCAAGCCGGCTTAAGCAGAGGTGACAAACTAACTCATATCAACGGTTTTAGTATTCCTGAAATAAGCGCACAACAACTAAGCAACGAAGATGTGTTTGGTCCAAATGAAGAAGGATTTACGATAGATGTCACCTTCGAAAAACCCAGCGGCGAGGTGATAGAAACACAAATGTCAAAAATTGCTGTATCTACGAATACCGTATTCGCCACCCAAGTGCTTTCTTCAAATGTCGGCCAAGTAGGCTATTTATCGTTTCAAAATGGCTTTATTGAACCTTCAAATGAAGAGCTAGATGCTTCGTTTACACAATTAGCGAATGAAGAAGTAAGCGAACTCATTATCGACCTTAGATACAACGGCGGCGGACGTTTGAGCGTTGCGGGTAACTTAGCGTCGTATATTGTCGGAAGCCCAGCGGTAGGCGATATTTTTACTACACTTGAGTATAACGATAAAAGTACCAGCCGAAATTCTTCAGTGCGCTTTACTGACAAAATCAATGCCTTAGATTTAACGCGAGTTGTTGTGCTAACGACATCTAACACCTGCTCTGCAAGTGAACTAATCATTAATGGTTTGGCGCCGCATATGGAAGTTGTCACCATTGGCAGCAGTACGTGCGGCAAGCCCGTTGGTCAAAGCCCCGACGAATACTGCGACGTGGTATTGTCGGCAATTAACTTTAGAACAGTTAATTCGTTAGGCCAAGGTGATTACTTCGACGGCTTAGCGCCTACCTGCCCAGTACAAGATCAAATTGTTGCTGATTGGGGAAGCTTGGATGATCCGATTTTCGCCGAAGGACTTAGCTACCTAAATACCGGTAGCTGCAGCCCTATTGTCAGCAATCGTGTTACTACCCGTATTGGCAAACAAAGTGTTTTCCAAAAAGAAGAGTCGCCAATAAATTATCAAACATTGTTAACGGGACATCTACATTAAGCGTATCGCAATAAGTTAATAGGCCTCAAACAAGATGATTTATGTCCTGTTGTGCTGTTTCTTTTGCTAATTCAGCTTCGGTATCTGTTTGATGGCTGTGATCACGCGCCAGCAACATATACACCGAGGGCAAAACATACAGTGTAAATATGGTGCCTATTGCCATTCCGCATACCAGTACTAGCCCAATTGCGTTGCGCGCCCCTGCGCCTGCACCATCAGCAAATATAAGCGGGGTATGGCCGGCGATCGTAGCTATACTGGTCATCAAAACAGGGCGTAATCGAATACTAGAGGCTTGCATAACAGCGTCTAGTTTGGCTAATCCTTGCTCTTGTAATTTATTCGCAAATTCCACGACTAAAATGCCGTTTCTGGCAATGAGTCCTACCAAGGTCACTAGGCCTACTTGCGAGTAAATATTAAGCGTTGTTGTCCAACCGTCTGTCCAATATGGCATAGGGGCTGGAATTTTTAAGAAGGTAAATACCATTGCGCCAAATAACGCAAGCGGTACTGAACCGCCTAGAATTACCAAAGGGTCGCGAAAGCTATTAAATTGCGCAGAAAGCACTAGAAATATCATGGTAATGGCCATTAAGAATGCCGGTAAAAATGAATTACCCTCGACCCTTAGCTGCCTAGACTGACCCGTATAATCAATACTATATCCCTGCGGCATAATGCTACGCGCTTGAGTTTCTAATAGCTTCAAGGCTTCATCGAGGGACGTTGTCATTTGGCCACTAATTTTCACCGAATTCATTTGCTGCATTCTGTTTAAACTGCGAGGAACCGTGCTTATTTCAAGCTCTGCAATATCAGCAACCCTTACCATATTGCCGCGCGGACCTGTTACATAAAGGTCTTTTATATTTTGTGGATTTAAACGTTCAACGCGTTTTACTTGCGGAATAACCTTATAGCTATAGCCATCCATGTTGAAACGATTTACATAGTTACCCCCTAATAACACGGCTAAATCACGCGTGACGGTTTGTAAATCTAAACCTAATTCAGCTACTTTTTCTTTGTTTATTTTTAACTCAGCATTGGGCTGATCAATCTTTAAGTCGATCATAGGAGGGAAAGCAAATAGACCGCTTTGGGTCGCTGTGGCAACTAGTTCCTGAGCCACCTCGTACATTTGTTCAGGCTCAGCCTGTGAGGTAAGCACAAATTCAACCGGGAAGTTTCCACCACCAGGTAAGGCTGGCGGTGTTACGGCGAATACGCGCACGCCGCTAATTTCATTAAGCCCGGCTTGTATGTCAGGTAAGACTTCAAATACTGTTCTATTTCTTTGATCCCAAGGCTTTAAACCAACGCCAGAAAATCCGCCATTGGCAAAGGTTAGTAAAAACGTAAATTGTGTTTCTGGAATATTTTCGTAAACCGTATTCGCCTTGTTTACATAAAACACCGATTGGTCAATAGTGCTATTGGCCGATGTTTCAGTAATACCAAAAATTATGCCTTGGTCTTCATTTGGGGCAAGTTCAGTAGGGGATAACATATACATGAATACCGATGCGACAGAGATTACGCCCCAAAACAAATAAACAGCAGGGCGATGCTGTAGGCTTGTGGCCAATGAGCGCGTGTAAAAGTGTTGGAAGCGTTCAAAAACAGACCCTAAGGGCGCTTTTACTTTTTTATGTGGCTTTAACCATCTTGAGGCAAGCATGGGAGACAATGTCAGTGCCACTATGGCAGAAATGCTCACCGCTCCTGCCAATGTAATTGCAAATTCTCTAAATAAAGTACCCGTTAAGCCGCCCTGAAACCCAATAGGTACATACACCGACACCAAGGTAACTGTCATCGCTATAATGGGCCCAGCAAGCTCACGTGCGCCTATTAAGGCAGCCTGAACGGGTGACTTCCCATTTTCAATGTGGCGTTCTATGTTTTCGACCATAACAATGGCGTCGTCTACCACGAGTCCCACACTTAATACTATTGCTAATAAGGTCAGTAGATTTAAGGTGAAACCAAAAATTTGCATCAAAAACAATGCGCCAATCAGTGACAGTGGAATAGCAAAAACGGGAATAAGCACCGAGCGGCTAAAACCCAAAAATAGAAATATCACAATAATAATGATGATTAAGGTTTCGGTCAGTGTAATGACTACTTCATCAATCGCTTGGTCAATATATTCGGTTGCGTCATAAGACACTATCGCTTTGAGCCCGGCAGGTAGCTTCTCTTGAATAGCCTGCATTTCGTCTCGTACCGCTTTAATGACATCAAGCGAATTGGCAGTTGGCATTACCCAAACGCCCATAAACACTGCCGTTTTCCCCGACTGGCTAACCACGGTGTTATAGTCTTCGGCGCCAAGCTCTACGTCTGCTATATCTTGTAGCCTTACGGTGCCTTGTGCGTCGCGCCGTACTATAAGTTGTTTAAAATCGTCAACCGATTGCAAATCGGTATCGGCGCTCAAGTTTACTTGCGTTAATGCGCCACGGGTTTGACCTAGCGTTGCTTGAACATTGTTTGCGGTAAGTGCCTGACGCAATGCTGATGGCGTAACGTTCATAGCGGCCATAGCATCGGGCTTAAGCCATATGCGCATAGCGTAAACTCTGCCGCCAAGGGTTTCTGCTTTTTGCACACCATCTAAAGCAGCTAGCCTCGGCTGGATACTGCGGGTTAAGTAGTCTGTAATTTGATTTTGGGACAATATGTCAGAGGTAAAACTTAAATAAGCGGCAGCAAACTCGCTGTCGGCAGAGGTAATACTCAAAGCCGGTACTTCTGCTTCAGGCGGCAATTGGCCGCGCACCGCATTTACCTTAGCGCTAATGTCTGACATAGCTCTTATGGGGTCAAAGTTTAGCTTTAAGTGCACTCTAATCGACGACACACTCAAGGACGAACTGGACTCGACGTAATCAATGCCCTCTGCAGATGCAATAGCCCGTTCTAAGGGCGTGGTAATAAACCCTTTAACCAAGTCAGCACTTGCACCAATGTAAAACGTTTGGATATTAACTACCGACACATCGCTTTTCGGGTATTGACGCACAGTTAAGTCTACAGCAGCCTGAAAGCCCGCCAGTAAAATTAGAATACTAACGACAATAGAAAGAACTGGGCGTTTTATAAATATGTCAGTAAATTTCATATATGGAACTGCCTATGAGTCTGATGGCGTTGGTTGTAAGTTGCGTTCCGGCTCTGTGCTGTCGGTTTCAGTAACTGCAACGCCATTAAAAAGCTTGAATGCACCTGCACTTACTACTTTTTGCCCAACGCTTAAACCCGCTTCTACTGCCACAAAATCGCCCATTGTGCGGCCTAATTTTACAAACTGCTGAAAGGCTTGGTCAGGACCGCCGTTTTCGCCCGGCTTTACTACAAATACAGTATCGCCATAAGGCGCATATAATACCGCCGTGTTGGGTATGACCAGCACATTGTCTGATTCAGGTAACATCACTTGTAATCCTACTGACATGCCGGGCAATAATCGCTGATCAGTATTTGGAATTTGCGCTTGAACGTGCAGGTTACGGCTTTGTCTGTCAATTTCTGCGGCAGTGGCAATAATGCTTCCCGAGAACTGTTCGCCTTGTGGAGTGTATACTTCTACTTGGTAACCCGGCTTTACAATATTAAACCAAAACTGCGGTACTCTAAAATTAACTCGCAAACGCTCAATAGATTGCAAGGTAACAATTTCAAATCCTTCTGGTAAGTCTTGTCCAAAATCGACTTGACGAATGCCTAAACGACCTCCAAATGGGGCGACTATGCGTTTTTTAGCCAGGGTAATATTGAGGTTATCTACTTCAGCTTGGGCAGAATCAAGCTGTTGTCTAGTTTCGTCTAGTGCACTTTGTGAAACAGATTGCGCTTCACGCAACGACAACAAGCGCTGCAATCTGCTTTCTTCAAGTTTTAGCCTAGCGGTAGCTGACCTTAACTGCGCTTTTTCGTTACCTGATTCTTGTTCAACCAGCAAGTCACCCGCCTTTACCTGCTGCCCAGACTCAAAGTGAATGCCACTCACGCGTCCGTTCATTTCGGCAGTCACTACCAAACCTTGCCATGCTGCTAATGAACCAACAGCAGACATGTTTTTTGGCCATATTTGCTGTTGAGCAACAAACACGCTAACCGATTCGGGCGGTGGTGAAAATGAGGCACCGCTGTCAATCATAAACCCTATTTGCTGCGCTTTGATACCTATGATCACGGCAATAATAATAACGAGTAATACGACAGACACTAAAATAGCGCGCAAGCGGGTCATGGATGTTCCTTGTTGAAAATGGTAAACGAATAACAAACGCTAGTTTAACATGAGAAACCATAGTAAAAAGCTATATACAGCGCCTATCCTGTGCTAGTTAAAAAGGTGGCGTGTTGAACATAATACGAGCTATAACGGTGTTCAACAAGCAATAAAGAAACTTTGCCTTTTTGAAGTTATTCGATAAATAGGAAAAATAAATTCGCTAACGTGTAATAAATTGGATTTTTTACCACTAACTAAGTAAGAAAACAAGGGAAGCCGTATACCAATGGGAAGTGATTTCTACACTATGTCAATTTTACCCTATGCACCCATCATAGTAAAAATTTGTCGTGCATATACTAACACTCAATCTGATTTTGAAGATTATTATCAGGAAGTTTGCCTGCAAATATGGCGCAGTCAAGATAGTTTTAGTGTCAATGCGCAATGGTCTACTTGGGTGTATAAAATATCGTTAAACGTATGCCTAACCTATTTAAAAAAGAGTAAGAACAATTCGCTTGCTTCAGATCCACTCCCTGACGAGGTAATAACCGACAGTCAAATATCAACTGAGCATGCCATAGAACAATTATACGCCGGCATTCGTCAGTTATCAGAACTAGATAGAGCGATCATTCTCTTGTATTTAGAAGAAACGCCCTATCAAGAGATAAGCGACATTATTGGCACTACCCCTAACAACATTGGCGTGCGTATAGCGAGGATTAAAACACGTCTTAACAAAATACTTAAATTGGAGGATAACTAGATGAAAAATTCAATTGAGCAGATTTGGAAGCAAGGCTTTGTCGATGAAGCGACTAACGCCATTCCTAAAATTAACAATTTGTACAATAAAAAATCCCAGAACATCGTTGATAAAATTCAACGCATGTATGGGCTGAACGTAAAGTTTCTATTTGCAGCCTCGGTTTTTGCCGGTGCAATGCTTTTCGCTTTCGATTGGTTTGTATTAGCAACGGTTATACCTTGTTTACTGCTTTGGATTGCTTTTACCGCTCAAAAACAGCTGAAAAAGCTCGAACTAAGCGTTAAATCTGACAACAGCTATCAATATATCAAAAGCTTCAGTATATGGTTTAATCAAATGATCGTTGATTTCACCGTGGTCTATCGGATTTTTTATCCTACTTTTGCATTGGCTATGTTGCTAGATATTCGGATGTCGGCTGCCGGAGAATATATCATCACAGAATACTTGCAGCGCTATCCAGACACCAGTTTGCTGCTTGGCACGCCTTGGTTATTTTACCTTGCCGCTATTTTTATCATTGCGGTGGTTAGATATTTTTCAGAGGCGTTTTTTCTATTTGATTTAAAGCTTATGTATGGCCGAGTAATGAAAAAATTAGACGATATTTTATCCGACATGGAAGAGCTTAGATTATAGATGTAAGCCGATTGCTATGGTGTTATTGCTTTGGAAAGTACTGCCTTACTTATAATACAGTAGCGGCGTGATTAATTGGAGTGTTTAGTCTAGCCCTCATCAGTAAAGTATGAATTCACATTGGAAGTGAATTGTGCTGCCAACTAACTAAATGATAGCGGGCAGCTATTATTAAATAATTAGTTATTAACGGTTCATTTAGGAAACTCATCATCGAACCATTCAGCTAACATACTTTTCTCATAACGCAGTGTTTCACTTGAGAAAAAATGGTTATGGCCATCCAAAAACGACATATCCTTTAATTTCACTTCGTTTTCTTGCAACACTGCACCGTCGCTGGCCAATAGTTGATAACTAAAATTCATACGTGGAATATGTATCCTCTTAACAACGCGCACGTCAGAAGTACTATGACCTAGGCCAGCAAAAGATGCAGGTAAAACCTCACCCGCTAAGTCTAGATTGGTAACATTCATTACTAACTTTTGGCCTTCAGGTAAATCCTGCGCTAGTTCGTTGATGTGCTCGTTTAGCTGCTTAAACGTGCGCTCTCTAAATTTGGAACGAGATTCACTTGTTGGCCTCACATCACTAAATTTTTCTGGATTTTGCCAAGTCATTTCAAGCTCTGCTTGGGCAAAACTGCTGTTAGAAAAACATACCAAACTGGCGGATAGCATTACTATAGCTATATGTTTCATTGTTTAACTCCCGGGCGCAAATTTTGCGCGTTTATGGTGAAATTGCACATTAACTTTGACCCACTGGCCTTAGCCAAAGCTCCATACTAATTGCCTTACATACTTTTTATACGCCACAATGTCGTGGTAAGTTGCATATATAATTACAGTTTTTTAGAATATGTTGTTACTTCACCTTTGCAGCCCCATGAATCTACTTTAAACGCAATAGCATAAAATACAGCAGTAAGCAGTCTCAATGAAGAATATAGGCACGCCCTCTATTATTGACATTGAAGCCAGCGGATTTGGCAATCGTAGCTACCCTATAAAAGTGGGTATTATAAGTGGCGATGGTCGCAGATACTGTAAGTTGATACGCCCATTGGACGAT
The DNA here is from genome assembly GCA_964195425.1 of Acidiferrobacterales bacterium. Taxonomy (GTDB): domain Bacteria; phylum Pseudomonadota; class Gammaproteobacteria; order Enterobacterales; family Alteromonadaceae; genus Glaciecola. The sequence goes on along the minus strand of CAXMOM010000047.1, from coordinate 5,023 downwards.
TGGACGTTTGGGGATAACGAAGCACAAAACATACACGGTATTAGCAGAGAACTCCTGCTCAGCAATGGCGAGTCTGGCGTGCAATTTGCCTAGCGTTAAATGCCTTTATTGGTCAAGAGAATGTTGTTAGCGATGGCTGGGTAGTTGATTCACCTTGGCTAAAAACATTGTTTGCAAGAGCACCAGTTAGTATGGCATATCAAATCAGCGCCCTTGAGATCATCCTTAAAGAGGATCAAATTGATATTTGGGATGCCACCAAACAGCACGTTATTTCATCTCTTAATATAGAATGGCATCGCGCCAAAAACGATGCCTTAATTGTACAACAAGCTTACAAAAAGATGCTTCGCAAACCCACGAAATAACTCAACAACTAGATACCTGCTTGTCTGCACTTGACACGCATCAACACGAATCCATTTTAATGGCGTATTACTGCGGCTTTAGCCGTGAAGAAATCTCTAAGCACTTTAATACACCAGTTAATACGGTGAAATCTTGGTTACGAAGAGCAATAGGGAGGTTACAACAATGTATAGGAAATTAGAAAACACCTTGATTAAACGATACAACAATCCCAAAATGGTTGACCATTTGGCCTCTAATTACACGCTCGGTTTATTGACTACTCGCATAAACAAACGTATCGAAAACCTACGCAAACAATATGATTATAGGCGATTAGACGCCCGTATTTTGTATTGGCAGCAAAACTAGTGCCGCTTAACGCTGACACCGCCGAACTTGCTCCATTACCCGAAACATGGCAAAAAATTAAAGCTAGCTTGAACACCGGTCAACCCGCTAAACATATCAAAGTTGCTGCAGAAACCTTTTCGTGGCTGGCATTATTTAAAAAGCAGTGGCCGTCTGCAATAGCAGTATCATTTTGTTTGATGATAGCTTTATTTGTAGTTAATCAGCCGGTAAAAGTCGATGCTCTAAGTTATGTAGCCGTATTAACCAATAGCGAACAAACACCCCAGGTAGTGGCCTCTACCTACGGTAACTCTAAAAAGCTGGTATTAGATATTGTAGATTTACCCAGTATTGACGAAGAACATAGCTATGAGCTATGGATAAGGTCTAAAACCGACAATCAAACTCGCAGTTTGGGCGAAATACCAAAAGGTTTATTGAGTTTTCAACGTCAGCTTTCTCAAGCAGAATGGCGACTAATTGTTGACTCGTCCTACCTTATTATTTCAGTTGAAGAGGAAGGTGGTTTAGCTATTGGAGAGCCTAGCGATATGATTTTATCCAAAGGACTTTGCATACGGCTGTCGGGTTGGGAAGAGCAAATATAGTGAAACGTAAATTCAGTAAAGGCTTGCTAGCATTCTTTTTTTTGGGGTTAGCAAGCCTTGCAAGTAAAACTGTGCTTGCCAATGAACTAGATTTTGAAACCTCAGCGCGTTATCGACTTCAGCAAATCGATGACCCAACTAGAGGTGATGCCACCGCTTCGACTATAAAGCTAAGGCTAAGCGCGAGTTAGAATAACCAAGAGAATTGGGAATCGTTTATTCAAGCGACAGCACCATAGTAGAGCTATTTGATATCAATAATAACTTGTTGGGATCGAACGCTGTAGAAGCCAATGGTGGTGGTCTTTCATTTTTTGGTGTTATGTATGACGACCTTATACCGCTTATTTTTCGCATAAGTATTACAGCGGGCAACACCGATATAAGCTCAGGATTGGCTGATGATCCACTAAATGGTATCGACTTAGTTGTCTTAGACGATTTGTTATACTCTGAACCTCAGGCTGTTTCTGCCCCCCATGTTTTAGTAATGCTAGTTGGTGGCTTGATTACTGTGTTTGTTAGAAAAAAGCTTGCTTAACTTTGGTGCGGTGCATTTCCCTGCACCCAATACTGACGGTAATTTTGTCAGTAAAAAGTGACTAAAATCGGGTAAGCTAGTTTATTAAAGAGACAAGTAATAAACGTTAAGTCGGCAAAAATAATTTGTTACGATGCCTTAGTATGGATTCTAGATATTGATGATTCTAGAATCCTTCTTGATTATTCTTAACTAGAAACTATGCAAAAAACATACTGAAAATAAGCCAAAACTTATGCTTCGTGCGCTTAGTTCAGGGCGTAAATTTAATACCAAAACCCGTGGTTTTTAATACCCCAATTGCCCTAGCATTCTCATTTTACCCCTTTATTTGGTTATTTCACCCCTGATTTCAGTTATTTCATCCCTGATTTCAGTGTCAGGTTTTTTTACAACTTCGCTTTTATTACTTTTTTTACAAGCCATTATTTTATTCAAAACAACATCTTACAAACAGGGTATAAATTTTGCATCTCATTCAAGTTCACAAGAACACAAATTGTGTCCACCGCGCGATAACCAAGCGCAACATCTCGTTAAGTTCGTTAATTCGCTCGGTTTTTAACCCTGTGGCGTTATATAAAAAGTAATAATTTAACACGTTTAAATCCGCTTTTAATGAACACGTAGATAATATTTATTAACAGGCATTTAGATTGCCATCTTAGCAGTATCTTTAACTTAAAAGTTTTACGTCTTTACTATAATAATTAAATTGTGAATGGAGAAGTTGATGAAGATTAATAAATACCTATCAGGTATTGCCGCATCGGCCATTGTTGTAAGCTGCGCTTCAGCAGTATCAGCAAATGCTATGCAAACGAATACAAGTAAGTTCACAGTAGCTGATTCTGTAAAAGCAGCTACTAAAACGAGCGGACTGTATATTATTCAAATGAAAGGCGCGCCAGCGATTGCTAAAGCGTCTGCAATTGGTGAGCTTACCCCTAGCAACCAATTGGTTGCTACAATTGGCAATAACTACAATGCAACTACGCCTAAAATGCGTGCGTACGTTAAAGTAATGAAGATGCGTCAAGCTGCAGTAGCTTCACAAATTGGTGTGGCTAATGTATTACACAATTACGCACATACGTTTAACGGATTTTCTGCACGTTTAACGCCAAGTCAGGCGAAAGCAATGAGAAGCCATCCAGATGTAGCGGCTGTTTATGAAGACGAACTTCATCAAATGACTACGTCTAACACTCCTGCATTTTTAGGCTTAACTGGTCCCGGTGGACAACATACCCTAGGTATTAAAGGCGAAGACGTAATAGTAGGTATTCTTGATTCAGGTATTTGGCCTGAAAACCCTTCTTTCAGCGAAAACTCTGAAATAGCTGAAATGGCTTATGGGCCTGCTCCAGCAAGATGGGCCGGCGCTTGTAACGTAGGTTCTATTGGTGAATTTACCGATGCCGATGGTGTAGTCATATATAATGATGAGACCATGGAACAAAACGTTGTTGAGTGTGATAACAAACTTATTGGGGCGCGCTATTTTGGTAGCACTTTCTCAAGCCAATTAGAAATGCAGTTTGCTTTAGGCGAATTTGCTTCTGCTCGTGATGCTGATGGTCACGGAAGTCACACAGCCTCTACTGCAGCTGGTAATGCTGGTGTAACAGCAGTTTTACAAGGCGCTGAAGTAGGTCTTGTTTCTGGCATAGCGCCACGCGCACGTGTTGCAGCTTATAAAGTATGCTGGAACTCTAACTTCGTAAATGAAGCTGGTGATCCTGAACGCGGTTGTTTCTTCGGCGACAGCATGGCGGCAATCGATCAAGCAGTTGTTGACGGTGTAGACGTATTAAACTACTCAATCGGCAACTCTATTGCGATTAATAGTCCTGTGTATAATGCGGCTCTAAGAGCAGCTGAAGCTGGTGTATTCTTCTCAGCATCTGCTGGTAATAGCGGCCCAGGTCCAGAAACAGTAAATAATATCGCTCCTTGGATAGCTACTGTTGCTGCATCCACATACGATGGTCAGTCTGCTCTTATCGGTTCTTTATTGGACATTAACTCTGGCACACTTGCAGATACTTCTATGTTCTCTATACAAGCTGGAATAGCGGCACCAGTGCCTGAAGGTGGATTTAGCGGTGATTTAGCACTTGCAGATCCTGTTTTAGCATGTGATCCGTTGACAAACGACTTAACCGGCCAAGTAGCCGTTATTGCTCGTGGTGCTTGTGCATTTGATGACAAGTTTACAAACGCTGTAGCAGCGGGCGCAGTTGGTGTAGTAGTTTACACCGATGGCCGCACGCCAATCTCTATGGGCGGAGACTTAACGTTTGATGTCCCTGGCGTCATGATCACAAATGCTGACGGCTTATCGTTATCTGACAGCATACTAGGCAGCGACGGTTTAGTTAACGTTACTATGACAAACACGCCAGCAGCTGGAACAGCTACTGAAGTGGGCAACATTATGGCGGGCTTCTCGTCACGTGGTGTTAACGCGCAAACTAACGATATATTAAAGCCTGACATTACAGCACCTGGTGTTCGTATATTGGCAGCGTCTAGTCCTGAGCAGCTGCAATTTGGTGGCAACCCTCAAGGCGAAAACTTTGCATATTTGCAAGGTACTTCAATGTCTAGCCCGCATATTGCAGGTATGGCAGCGTTGTTAGCCGGACAACACCCGAGTTGGTCTCCAGCGCAAATTAAATCTGCAATGATGACATCGGCTCGTCAAGATTTAGTAAAAGAAGATGCTCTTACTCCAGCTGATCCATTCGATTTTGGCGCAGGTCATGTTGACCCAGTTCCAGCAATGAACCCAGGCCTAACTTACAACGCTAACTTCGGTGATTATCTTGGTTTCTTATGTGGTCAAGGTGAAGAAGGCTTAGTTGTATCGTTAACTGAGCAATCTTGTGCATTTGTTGAAGGTCAAGGCTTTGCAGTTGATGCATCTCAGCTTAATTATCCATCTATTGCGATAGGCGAGCTTATAGATACAGAGACTATCTCGCGTACAGTAACTGACGTTTCTAATGAAGACGGTGTATACACTGTAACAGTAGACGCGCCAGCTGGCATAAACGTAACCGTTAGAACGTTTGATTCTGAAGGTGTTGAAACGCCAGATTCATTGCTAGAAGTGTCTGCAAATGGAACAGCAAGCTACAGCTTAACGTTCGATGCTACGCCTGAA
>CAXMOM010000046.1:0-2681 GCA_964195425.1 Acidiferrobacterales bacterium | reverse complement strand
GCATTTCTCACATCTGGCGCGTCGGTCACCCGATGATATCTATGTTGAATACTCGTTCTGACTAGCCGGTCACCGGCCTTTGAGCAGTCCCTGCTAGCCACGTCATCCCTCTGGCATGGTATTGCTTATCAGATTGGCTATCTTCTTTATTTATAAGTTTGGGGCTGTTCTCTGTCTCGCTGTGAAGCAGGCGTTTTGAGGCAGTTACTTGAGCGCGAAGGTTGCTATTGGGAGCGAACACCCCAAAAAATCGCGTAAGGTTAAGCCTTGGTGGTGGAATGAGTGCCGCTAGTTTGCCAATGAAGTCTAGAGGGTCAAAGAAAACATGGGTTGTCCCATCACGATATGGCGTCTTTAATTCATAGCGTACTTTTCCATGGTCAGTCATACTTAAACGCTGTTCACTAATCGCTGGGCGGCTGATATAGCGGCATAGCCTTTCTAACTTCTCTGGCTCATCGGCATTAGCGCAGACCCCTGCGTGTAACGAAAAGCCCGAGGTATTGGCTAACTGGCCATATTCGCCGTCATTGCTTGCAGGGAGTGTTTGTAGTGTAAATACCTTTTGCCCTTGTTGTGGCCCCATGGCGATGCGGTAGCTGACTGAAGCCCCTTGCAAGTGCAATAAACTATCTTCATCATCTATAGGTAAATTGAGAAAACTGTTTTCCATATCACGCTCAACCAACCCCGCTTTCTCCAAATATCTGGCAATACGTTGGCTGATGGTATGCACGAGTTCCAACATGTCGCTATGAGATGGCGCTTTTATACGTGTAAAGGTAGTGCCGCCCCATGGATTTTGGCTAATCGCACCCTTTAAGAACAACATGTGGAAGTGGATGTTCAAGTTAAGCGCACTTCCGAAACGCTGGATCAGCGTCACTGCTCCGGTTTTGGCTTGTTTGTTGGTAAAGCCTGCTTTGTTCACAATGTGAGTGGAAACGGCGCGATGAATAATCGCCATGACGTTACTTAATTCACTTGGGTTTCTTGCTAGAAGCAAACGAAGTGGAATGGGTAAGCTTAAAACCCATTGCCTTATGGGATAGCCCCGTAACACATCATCAACCAACAATGCTGCACTTTCCGCCATTCTTCTGGCGCCACAGTTCGGGCAGAAGCCTCTGCGTTTGCAACTAAACACAACTAACTTTTCATGCTTGCAGTCACCACATACCACGCGCAAGAAACCATGCTCAAGCCGACCGTAGCGCAAAAACTCTTCAAACTCACGCTCAACATATCTGGGTAAGTATTTGCCTTGCTCGGCTAACTTTGCGATAAAATCTGGGTAGTATAGTTCGACCAATTGATACAGTAGTGTTGTTTCAGGCCGATGGCGTTTATATTTTTCACTTTGCTGCTGTGCCAGCACATTCGTTCATCCTTGAATAGTGTGCAGGCAAGTGTGGCAAAAAGAGGCGTAATTAACGACTGGCTGAATGACTGGTTTGGAAGTACAGCAGATAATCAAATTTTCCAATGTTCAGGATTGTTTGTGGAACAAACTTTTCACATAATTTTGAACGGCGTACGGCCGCTTAGGCCGTTTACTTGCCAGTCATGGTCTTAGATAAAAACCTAATTCTTAGCAAAAAATGACAATTAAAATCCATAAAATAGCTACGACCGCTAACTTGGGCATACCTGACGATCAATTTTCATCTAAGTTCTACAAACAACGCTAGTGGTAATGTAATAACCTTTTTTCTTATGTGTGCTATCAACGACGCTCATAATGCTTCATCATTTACTCCAGACTACACATACAAAATCTAAGTTTTAGTGTCGGTTGCAATCTAAGTAAGTCATGGTAAGAATATATCTAGTCATAATCTAATTATAACTACTTGACGTGTAAGGTGGGTGTAATAAATTGTCATACTTGTAAAACATGCTTTTTTCGCTTCAGGCAGCAATCGCGGGAATTGCCGTCATAGGATTAATCAAGCAGGATATTGCTCTGCACCCTCCTACAAACAGGACCAATATTTAGCACACTAACCTTAGCTTAATTTACTTCCATGGGATTGATTGGAAGCGCAGTAGTGGTATTTTTTATTTCGCCACAGCCACTAAAAGTAAAACTCAATATTATAAGCGCCGAAATAAATATCAAGCAACGGATCGTGTTAGTTTTGTATAACATGGCATATTTCTCAAACTACTCTATTATTTATTGCAATGTAGACGCTCAATACTACCTTGGTGTTATGTCTGACAATGGAAGAGGTGTCCCTCAAGACTACAAGCAAGCAGTCGCTTGGTATCGAAAAGCAGCTGAACAAGGTCATGCCAAGGCTCAACACAACCTTGGTATTATGTACAAATATGGACAGGGTGTCCCTCAAAACTACAAAAAAGCAGCCGCTTGGTATCGAAAAGCCGCTGAACAAGGCCATAGAGTCGCTCAAAATAACCTTGGTGTTATGTACAAAAATGGACAAGGTGTCCCTCAAAACTATAAACAAGCAACCACTTGGTATCGAAAAGCAGCTAAACAAGGTTATATGATCGCTCAAAACAATCTTGGTTTTGAGTATAGTAAGTATTAAAGCTATTTACTACCTCCTGTGTCAGCTGTGTTTTGGACTGGGTTGGTTTGTTTAAGTACCGAATTATGGTTGTATTACATAACATGCTTGCCCTCAAACTCATGCTTAGACAGTTCATTGGTG
>CAXMOM010000045.1:0-28196 GCA_964195425.1 Acidiferrobacterales bacterium | reverse complement strand
TCGTCTACAAAGCTCTTGTCTATTTTTATAATATTAATAGGGAATTCTTTTAAGTATTTTAATGAAGAATAGCCGGTACCAAAGTCGTCTAATGCGATCAAAAATCCTTTTTCGCGCAGATATGTCATGTAAGTTAATGCTTTATCATAATCTCGCATTAAGGCACTTTCGGTTATTTCAAAACGAATTGCGTTAACGGGCACATCATTATTTTCAAGTAGTGCAATAATGTGGTTAATAGAGGATTTATTTTCAAAGTGTTTGGCAGATAAATTGAACGACAGATAGCCTGTAAAACCTCTTTCATATAAGGTTTTTAGTATCGGCATTGCGCGTTCAATAGCATCTAAAGTCATGCTATTAATAAATCCTAACTCTTCCGACACAGGAATAAATACATCTGGAGGGATCATTGTACCATTTGACTCCCAACGCATTAGAATTTCAAAACCTTCAATGGCTTTAGATTTAATGTCGATAATGGGTTGATAATGATTGGTAAACGCTTTTTCTTTGTTCGCTTCCTTTAAGCGGTTTTCAAGTTCGAGGCGATCTTTAACTAGATCATTCATATGCTGGGTAAAGAACTGGAAGTTACTGCGCCCCTTCTCTTTAGCATGATACATCGCAATATCTGCATTTTTGAGCAATTCATCAGCCGTTTTCCCGTCACTCGGATATAGGGTAATTCCAATACTTGAGGATACGCTTACAGATTGAGAACCTAATTTTATAGGCAAATCGATGGTTTGACTAATTTCAGACACCAGCATACTAATATCTTCTACCGATTTTACCTCCTCAACCATAATGACGAACTCATCTCCTCCCAAACGTGCAACCGTATCCTCTTTTCGAAGCTTGTCTGTTAGACGCTTCGCTATTACTTTGAGAAGCTCATCACCCGCTTTGTGTCCTAAGCTGTCATTAACCTGTTTGAATTTGTCTAAGTCAATAAAGAATACGGCTAAATTGTTTTTTATTCGCTGAGCGTGCTCTATTGCTCTGTCGATACGGTCAAGCAGTAAGGCTCTATTAGGCAAACCAGTTAAAGAGTCGTAATTAGCGAGTAATCGCAGTTTCGACTCGGCGGATTTTTGGTCGGTAATATCCGAAATAATGACGAGTATATGTTCAATTTTGTCTTTCTGATGTTCATTTGGTACGGCGTTAATATGCACTAATATATCGTAGGTCTTTGCGTCTGCTAGTATGATCTTATCTTCGCCCTTCCAATGTTCACCTGCTTTCAATGTGTATAGTTTTTGCCAAGTCTTTGCAAAACCTGAAGCTTGGGTTTCTAGCACTTTTGAAAGCTCGCTAGGCGCATCTGCTTCGTCTTCAATTTTAAATTTTTTCTTAAACGCGTCGTTATACGCTATAGGGTGATATTGGCTGTTGTAAATGATTACCCAATCTAAAGTATGTTTAAAGGCTTCGCCAAACAAACGTAGATTACCGTTATCCACTACCGATTTAGTGACATTGGTATATGTGCCCGTGACAACTAATGGTGAACCATTGTTATCAAACTTTACTTTTTTACCTACATCTCTGTACCAAAACCAATTGTCATCTTCGGATAACAACCTGTAGGTAATGTCTAAATCTAAATGCGGCGTCTGCAAAAAAGTTTGCCAAGCTGATTCATAACGTTGCTTATCACTTGGGTTAATAGCTGCTAATTGTTCGTCAAAGCTTTTGGTCTGTTGCTGAGTTGCATTTGCCCCTAATTCATTAACCCAAAATAAATCTTCGTTGATGTTATATTCCCAAACACCGCTATTACTTGCATTCAAGGCTAAGGTGAGCCGATCTCTACTTTCTAAGGTTTGTTGGTGTGCAGATGCTAGCAACTCATTTTGTTTTCGCTTGTTTTGCCACAGCACTGCTATCATCGTAAGAAAAATGATTATATAGACGACGTAAGCTATTGGAGAAGAAAATGGCGGATACCGAACATGAATATTTAGCACGGCAGGTTCAAGATCAGTGTCATTCTGAACATCAAATACTGTGACTGAGAATTGGTATTGTCCAGGTTCTAGCTTAGGAAACATGATGTGCGAACTATTGGTATTGGGATAAACAATATTCTCGTCCCCACTTAATTGATATTTGTACTTAACGCTTTGTTGATTTTCGTATTGTAAGGTCGAAAAATTAATGTTTAGGCCCACGTCATCATGCGATAACTCCACAGTTTGTCCATTTAAAGCAGTAAATGGCAAGTCAATTGGATTAGTAGACAAAGTTAGACTCGTTATCGTCGCCTGTCTAGCATTTGTAGACGCAGGTTCTATTTTTTGTGGGTCGAAAATAGTAATACCTTTAGGCGAACCATAGACCATTCGACCATCGCGCAAAACAATACTGGCATCTAAATTGAAATCAGAGTTAGCTAATCCATGATTGTGGTCAAAGCGCTCTAGTTGCAAAGTGTTGTCTGATAGGCGTAATAGCCCTGTGTTTGAACCCATCCAAATGTTTCCATCTCTGTCGGAATTCAAGTCAAAGATAACGTTACTCGGTAACAAATTAGTTTTGTTAAAAAAGTACTTCTGCTCGTAAGTGTTTGCATCAAGCCCAAATAAGCCTAAACTAGAATAAGAAATCCACAGTATGTTATTATCATCAAGTATTACATCACTTGGGTAAATCCTTGCTTTCTTATGGACCGAGCCTAATTGATGAATAAGCTTCAATTCTCCTGTTGAATTGTTCATTTCCCAAAGCGCACCATACGCGCTTACCCAAGTAGTATCTTCTTTAAAACCTGCTTTAAAACCAAGTACTTCAGCTGGTGAAATAAGCGAATTTAGTTTCTCAAGTTCACTGACTTTACCAGATGAAGGGGAGTAACTTAGAAATGAACTATCTGTAATAAGCAAAAAGTCTCCATCGTCCTTCAGGTAAGAACTCCAAATATATTCCGCTAATTTCGCTTCATCGTCTTTACTATTTGCTGTCGATAGAAGGCTTTGGTTAGTTTTTGTATCAAACTGTATTAGCCCGTCACCGGTATGAAGCCATAAGCGACCGTCATTTGTAGGATGAATAAATATGATTGACGATGCTGAAAATTGAGCTTTGGTATCTTCAGAAACCATAAACTGCTGTATTTTACCAGTGATTAAGTTATACCGATTAAGTCCATTTTGCGTGCCAACCCATAATGTCTCGTCGTCTTCTTGATACAAGCTCCACACATTATTATTACTAAGGCTTTTATCGCCTCTTTCTCCAAACCGGTTAAAGACGCTTTTAAATTGAGTAGTAAAGTGCGTCCAGTAAAAAGCACCGTCATTGCCTGACCCAAACCAAAGATTATTATTTTTATCGATAATGACACTTTTCAATACGTCATTTGAGATTGGGTATCGACTAGCAGTCGTCACAAATATTTGTTTGACCTCTTCATTGGCCGAATTTAATTGAAAATACCCTTGATCTGTTGCTATGTGCAATATGTCAGTCTCATCAACTGAAATATTCCAAATGTTTCTATCTGCTAACATAAGAGTTGCTTTTTGCGACTCGTCTTCGCCATTAAGTTGATCTACAAGCGTTTTTATGGGCATGAGATAAAGACCTTCGACAGTGCCTATCCACAGATTATCGCGGTCGTCGGTGAGCAAGGTTTTTACATTTTGATTGTCGAGATTGCTGTCAACTTCGCTTACAAACTCTATTCTGCTTTGCGCCTTTGTATCCCTATTAATCGCAAATAAACCTGCGGAAGAACCTATTATTAAAATATCGGGTAATATCAAATGAGTTCTCACTAAATGGTCTTCTAGCATTTCAGCTGGTAGCGTAAACTCTTTGCTTATGTTCTGTGTCTCGTACGAATACCACACAAGTGATTCGTCTAAGCTAAACCAAATATTTCCTTCAGAATCCTCAGTAATATGGTTAGCAACCTTAACGTAGTCAGGGGCAATAGTAGATGGTTCGCTTATTATTAACTTTGCTTGGTTACTTTTTAAATTATATTGGTGGATACCTGCATTATATTCACTTACCCACATGATTCCTCTTGAGTCTTGAAACAAGGAAGATATAGGCATATCGGTAAACTCGTTGTTCGGACCCGCAATTTGTATATTTTGATAACCATCGAAACGATTTAGTCCGGCCTCGGTCCCTAACCATAAAAACCCATCACTATCGATCAGTAAAGTGTTGACTGTGTCTTGTGATAAACCATTGGCCGTAGATAGTCTTTGGAAAACTGGTTCTTTTACAACAGGAGAAGCTTCCACGGTATGGTTAGAGCTTAGCAGGCCAATACATATAAAAAAGCCCACAGCGCGAGCAACGCGATGACAGATATCAAGCGTAAAGGTCGTACTTACACCGACTGCCCCTCTAAATTGTTGCGGACGTTGAAATTTTAGCAAGTTAATTTGCATGCACTCTTAGTTTTTCAGCCGTATTACGACCATAGAACGATGAATTTCTTTGATACAAGTTATCGGCAAACATGCCCCATCCATGATAACTTAGTTTGATTCAATAACGTTAGTTTAGACATTGGTAGAATTCACATAACATAATATTCGAAAACAAGGACGATATCTTTCCACCTTTTGCCACATCTTGGCTTAGGTGTTAGTCGATTTATACCGAACCTTTCTCTCTATTCATTTGTCTTTCTTATAACAATACCATAGTTATCTTACAGTTACTGGTGTCTGCGATAACTTGACAGTGCCGTTTGGAGGACTATTGCTGATTACGGTAGCGGTCGTTTTAATAGGTTTTTTTCGAGCAAATGCTTGGAGCAGCTTTAGGCTCTCTCAAGAGTTCACCTATCTGGACAACACACAAGTTTCAGGTGGATTTCGCAGCACATATTACGAAGACATGCTGAGCGAATTGGATTAACTCCGAGCTTGGCCCAGAGTTAGTAGTTTTACCCAGAGCGGCGCTTATGTGAGTCTGTTTTTACCCTATCAGCCAGTGCGCGATAATTTGTTACTTGATGAATTTTGCAGCGATGTTGAATCACCTGAAAATCGCACTGAGTGCCTACGCATGTTCTGGCGGGTCACCATATCCGGCCTTACTGAGTAGTGATTTTTTTCTTCAATCGCTCCACGATAAACGCAATGGCTTGCACACTCTTAAATGAATTGTGAGATGACGGCACAATCATCTTTTCATTTGCAAACATATAGTTAGCCGAGCTGTAACTGACAACACTGTCTGAAATGCTTGCGCAACTTATTTCATCATCACACAGTAACCGTCCATTTGACCCAATAATGGCATATGAGTCACCCACTACTGGCATATTGTAGAGTGTGTCCATTAATGGATGGCCAGGTCGCAAAACGTGCACGCTACTGGGGCCATAGTTGATTAAAAAGGGGCGCATCTTGTCAGTGAGTATGTCAGGACCAACGCGATCGATAAAATCTTGAAATAATTGCGTAAACTCACTCGGTAATGAGACTAAAAAAGCACCGATATACCCAATGGCAGAATTAGCAACTTCTGAGCCTTTGAACGGCGTATCTAAGAAAAACACTGTATTATTTTCAAAGACAGGCTCAAACATAAAAATATCCTTAACTGGAATATTTTCAGGCTTGATTACTTCACTTGGTCGCTTTGTAAACGCGGCGTCCCATAATTCAAAGTCGGCTTTCGTAGCTAACAGTTTTGCAATCACCCCACCCATACTATGTCCAACGATAACTGCTTCTTTTGCAAGTTCAGGGTTACCTAAGGCCTCTACCACACTGAGTAAATTAGCGCGTGTTCGAGCAGCATTGTAAAAGGGCGGTGGTCCTGATGGATAATAAACATGCCAAACCTGGTATTTTTCGATTAGCGATGATTCGTTAAGAATAGCCATGCTGAGATGACGCCAAATTAAAGGGTCAGAATTTAAGCCGTGGATCATGACAATCGGTATTTTTGTTTGTGAAATTCCACCCACAGCGAAGACACCACGTCGTTTTTCAGCCTCCTGTGCCGACACAAATCCTAGCCAGTTATAGTCATCAATATCTGCATGTTCTATTAACGAAAGAAAAGCCGCGCCGGGAGAGTGTTTTATCGTGTAGTGGTTGCTGCCAATATTAGTCGTAGGGTTTTTGCTTTCGATCGGTATATTAATAATATCGGTATTAAAGGTATTGATATTGAGAACGACTTCAAAAAACAATCCATCAACCAACTTTATGTTGTGCAAAATGATGCTGGCGTCTTCATAGACACCTTCAAGTGGGGCAAATAAATCAAGCCCTGTTTTTGTATTGTCCCTGCGAGTGACTATTGGTACGCCAATTTCGCCTAGCACCGCAGGTTCTAAGCGAGGGTCTATGGCAGTGATATCGTTTGTAAACGTAAAAACAACCTCACTGGTGTAGCTTAATCGCACCCTGTGTTCCGGTATCAGTCCACTTTTGCTTGCTTGTGTTAAGTCATAAATGGCTTGATTGTATATCGCCAAGCTTTGGGTTCGTGTTGTCTCAGATAAATTAGGTCTGCCTAGCAAGTGAGAAGAGCAATGCAGGCGATGTATTAATATAAAATCGGTATCGTCTACTAAGGATGAACAATAGTGACTAAGCTCATCTGTGGTTAATGAGTATAGGGTTGGCAACGTCGCCATTCCAGTAGCTTGCGCAATGTTTATTGTTGGGTTTTGTTGCACAATAAACCGTGCTGTTGTGCATCCGTTAATTACCGTGCACACCGTAAACAAAAACAATAAAGAAAGTAGTCTATTCATGACAGCATAATACATGATTAATATATAAATTATGCATGATAGAAACGAAGTCAGTAGTAAAAAGGTACACTCAAATAGTGAATCTGTTTGGTATTGCGCTAATTTTGTATGTTGAGGACCTATATTGACGACTCTGAATATGACGCTATGTCAGCAGTAACCATATTCCGAGTATAAGCAGTAAGTAATTCATAATGTTTAGAAATACTACTTTGTTGATCCTTTGGGTTATCTTCACGCCAATCCCATTGCCAATAAATGCAAATGGCACAAACGCAAGTGCCGTAAACGCAACATCACTATTTAACAAACCTAGACTGACAGCGCCAATCAACTTACCAATATTCATAATGGCAAAAAAAGCGGCTGCGGTTGCTAAAAATTTTGATTGTGACAAGCCGATGGCTGAAAAATATAAAATAAGGGGCGGGCCCCCAGCGTGCACTATAGTGCTACTTATACCTGAACTTGCAGACATAACATAAGCGCCTAATCTGCTTTTTAAAAAGGTCGGTTTTAATTTTTTAAAGCAGATACTTTGAATGGCAAACACAATGCAAATGATGGCTATAATAACCCGTAAATGGTCGGGGTTAACAAAATCAAGCATGACATAAGCGATGACGATACCGATTATTGCACCGGGTATAAGCGAGTGTAGTAACTGCGTATCCCACTTTTTCCAAAAGCTGCGAAGAGTCATTACATCTGCAATGATAAGTAGCGGCAGCATTAATGCTATTGCTTCAACAGCGCTGAGTTTTAGCATGAGTAGGGGCACCGCAAAAACGCCGAGTGCCCCCGCAAAAGCAGATTTAGATATACTTATTAGCAATACTACGAATACGATGAGGAATACTGCTGATGTTTCCATGCTTATCTGCGCCTATTACGTAGTTGACCGTTACACTGCCGGTAAATCAAACCATAGCGCTTCAAGTGATGTGTTTGCTCTTATGTTTGACTCGGTCTGTGGCTCAACTGCAAACGCATCGCCCTCGCCAAATGTTTGCTCGTTTGCGGTAATGTTACCTTTCACAATGTGAAGATATCCAATACGCTTTTCAGTATTCAAGTTAATGCTTTCGCCTTCTTTTAAAACTAAGCGCGAAATACTCGCATCTTGATTGATTGCCAACGCACCGTTTTCGCCATTTGGCGCTACTAAGGTAGTTAACGCGCCATTTTGTGGCAATGTTTTTTGCTCATAGTTTGGCTCAATTCCTCTAACATTGGGCTGGATCCAAATTTGTAAAAATTTGACTTTGTCTGTGCTTGAGACGTTAAATTCTGAATGAGTCACGCCTCGGCCAGCGCTCATGCGTTGAACATCGCCTGCAGGCACTACGTAACTATTACCCGTACTATCGTCGTGCTTTAAGGCGCCTTCAATAACATAAGATATTATTTCCATATCACGATGACCGTGCTCACCAAAGCCTTGTCCAGGCATGACCATGTCGTCGTTAATAACGCGTAATACCGATACGCCCATATGCTTAGGGTCGTGGTATTGACCAAATGAAAAACTATGTTTACTTTTTAGCCAACCAAAATTAGCTACGCCTCTATCTTCTGATTTTCTGATATATTTCATTTGTTAATGTCTCCAATTGATTTGATGGAGCTAATGTTAACGTTTGTTTTAGAAGATTAAAATTAGTAAAAATAGCGCCTTTCGTTCTAGTTTAAAGAATGTTCTTGTCATACTATTTATTTGGTAATTTGATACAAAGTGACCTTAGTTCGCTTAGAAAAAAATGCGCGACCGGACCTAATCGGTCACTATCCTTAAATGTTAAATATAGTTGAGCTGAGCGTTCACTATTGCGGTCAAGGTTCAAAGGCTTTAGTGAGCCATCACTAAGATGCTCTTCAATTAAACTAAGCGGCAACCACGCAAACCCGAAGCCTTTCGTGATCATATCAATCGAGCTTTGCATATGACTAACCGTCCAGCGCTGATTTGCTTCAAGCCAACCATCACTTGCTCTGTTTTTATTCGTGAACTGAGAGGAATCTCTTACTACTATCTGTCTACAGCTTTTTAAATCTTCTAAGGTTAATGCTCTGTCAAAACCATGTAGTGGGTGGTTCGGGCTTGCAACCGCCACAAATTTAATATGACACAAGCTTTCGCTAGTGCCGGCATCAAGAGAGTTAGGTGATATTGCTATCTCCACATCATCGTGCTCAATCATTTGGGTCCCACCACTTAATATTGATTCAAGTAGCTCAATTTGGACTAATGGAAATTGGGCTGATACCTTTTCAAGTGTTTCGTACAACAATTTACGCGGAAATATTTCGTCAACGGCAATTTTTAAATGTGTTTCTACGCCTTGGCTAAGTTTCATGCCAATGGCTTCTACCTTTTTCGCTTCATCTAATAAATAGTGTGAGCGTCTTAGTATCATTTCGCCTTCTTTGGTCAAAACAGTTTTTCTACCTTCGATTGAAAATAGCTTAACTCCCAAAGAATCTTCTATTTTGCTTACTGCGTTGTGAATACTCGACTGGCTTTTAAATACCCCTTGCGATGCTTGATTAAAACCGCCAAATTCAACCACGGCATGAAACATACGCCACTGCTCTAATGATATTCTTAGCATTGTTTATTCCTTCTTTAACCCATTATTTAGGTATGGTAATTTTTTTCTTAAGCGGAATGAACTCTTTGTCGTCACCGGGCACATTAGGAAACCGACCATTTTCCCAGTCGTCTTTGGCTTTTTCAATTCGCTCTTTACTAAACGATACAAAATTCCAGTGTAAATGTGGTATACGGTCAAATTGTTCACCGCCTAACATAATAAAGCGTCCGCACTCCATAACGGTTATCTCGGTGTCGGTGTCATCGAGCAAGACAAATTCACCCTCGCCGTAGGTCACACCATTTATGTCTACTTTACCGCTAATCGGAAATATCGCCGTTTCTTGTGTTGCATGGGGTCTGTCAATTTTGCTGCCTTCACTTGCCGCTATATCAATATAAAACATAGGTGAATAAGTTTTGACAGGGGAACTCATACCGTAGGCCTCGCCCACAATTAGCCGCATCATTATACCTTCTCGTATAAGGTGTGGTAGTTGGTGTTTTTTAACTTGAGTAAAAGATGGCTCTAGCTCAGCCATATGTTCGGGTAACGCAATCCAGCACTGCAATCCGTTAATAGTGTGCTTATTAGCTCTCACTTCAAAGGTTTCTCGCTCTGAGTGGGTAATGCCTTTGCCCGCTGTCATCCAATTCACATCACCGGGATGTATTTCAAGATTACTGCCTAAGGAGTCTCTGTGCAAAATACTGCCCTCAAACAAATAGGTGAGCGTGCTAAGGCCAATATGTGGGTGTGGTCGCACATTTATGCCTTGTCCCGCAGGGAAATCATTCGGACCCATTTGATCAAAGAAGATAAAGGGACCGACCATCTTTTTATCTTGATGAGGTAACACTCTTTTTACGTGTAAACCGCCTAAGTCATGTGTTGTTGCATTCAATACCTTTGCCATGATGTGTCCTTTAATAGTGTAAAAACTCTGTCCGCTCACAACAGTATCATTCTAGCTATAATAAGAATATTAGTATAAAAGCAACAAATCATTCTGCTAAAAAGAATGAATATTAGCGATTTAGCCTCTATAAAAGGAGGCTCTATAATCATTCGTTTCAATAGAACGATACATGCGTATTTTACCAATTTCCTTTTGGTCATTCCTACTGAATAATAGCTCCATCGTTTTGGTACAGACATAATACACATAACTTAGGAGCCGTCATGAACAACATATTATTGATTAAATCTTCATTAAACAGCGAGCAAAGTCATTCAAATACGCTTTCACAATCGCTTGTAAAACAGTTTAACACCAAGGGCGATGTGACTATAGCTGAACGGGACTTAGCAAAAGACAACTTGCCTCATTTAACGCAAACCGAAATGGGCGCATGGATGACAGACATTGCACAGCGTAGTCAAGAGCAGGCCGACTTGGCCACGATTTCGGACGACTTGATAGAAGAGCTAAAAAATAGCGATATTATTGTAGTGGGCATGCCAATGTACAATTTTGGCGTACCGTCTACCTTCAAAGCATGGGTCGATAGAGTAGCAAGAGCCGGCATAACATTTCAGTACACTGAAAACGGTCCTGTAGGGCTATTAAAAGGCAAAATGGTAATTGTGGTTGCCAGTCGCGGTGGCATATATGCAGGTACTCAAAAAGATTCACAAACGCAGTATTTAACAGATGTATTTAGCTTTATGGGCATGGAGAATATTTCTTTTATCTATGCTGAAGGTCTGAATATGCCCGGTAGCGAAGAACGCTTAGCCCAGGCGCAACAAACAATAAACGAATTTACACTTTAACTATAAGACATTTAGTCACACTACTTTTTAATTGATGAGTCAGGAGAACAACATGAAAGCACTACTTAAAAAAGCAACACAATCAAACGCAGGTTTTGGCGCACTAGCATTACGTATACCCGTTGGTATCATTTTTATAGCACATGGTGCGCAAAAACTATTTGGCGCATTTGGTGGATATGGTCTTGAAGGAACCGGACAGTGGATGGAATCAATTGGTTTAGCGCCTGGGTTTTTAATGGCTTTATTAGCGGGCAGTACCGAGTTCTTTGGTGGCTTATTGTTACTGTTAGGAGTGCTAACACGACCAGCAGCAATTGCACTAGCCGGGACCATGGTAGTAGCCATTTTATCAGTGCACTTTGAGAACGGTCTGTTCATGTCTAATAACGGCTACGAATTTGCTTTAGCTTTGCTTGCCGCTAGTATTTCGCTGGCATTTTCAGGCTCAGGCAAGGTGGCAATCGATAACCTTATTAGCAAGAAGCTTACCTAGCAACCGATGGAGTTTTGTGATTGCAAGGCTAAAGATATTCGATAGGACTTCTTTAGCGATCAAAATAGATTGAGTGATACTTCAGACTAAAAGGCGAAAGTAAGGTGTATCACTCTAAAGAATGTGCCATAAGCCATAGCTGTAATATAGGGGAATATTATGACTATAAAAGGACATCTAACTTATTTGAGAAAATTTTAGTTCAGAACGATCATTTTATTATATCGGTTGAACTCACATCCCCAAAGCCGACCGTCAATACAGCTAATTAAATAGGGGAATCTGCCTTTAAAATGATAATTGGTGATTTTAAAACTTCGTCGGCAACCTGCCCATTTTTGCCTGATTAGTTAAGCTTGTTATATTGCATTTTTGCAAAATTATAACGGGCTTCAATACGGCAAAAGGAGTCATACGCCACTCAAACCTGTATGAGAAAAATGTAGTGTACTGTAGATACCAGCTTCAAGCGTTTCATTGTTTACCCCAAACGTAGTAGAAACAAGTTCTGTGCCTGCTCCCAAATCCTTAAGTGCTATTTGTATCGATGTAATTAACAATTCTTGATTTGTAACTATAAAAGAAGGCGGAGGAACCAGCAAAGAATTTGCCGTCAGGATCCCATCAATTTGAACACCAGCGCCAGTGGTTGTGGTAGTTCCAGCATCAACGTTACCATGAAAAATTGAACCAGCACCAATTGTTACTGTGGTGCCAGCTAAAACATCGCCGGATACCTCAACAAGTGTGTCGAAGGTTGCAGTAGTTCCGGCTATAATATTACCATCAATTATGGCACTTGCACCAAAAGTTGCGGTAGTTCCCACCTGAATAAAACCATTAACAATGGCTGCCACGCCTAGCGTGGCAGTAGAGCCTGCTTCGATATAGCCAACAACACTGGCATCAGCTCCTAAAGTTGTAGCTGCTCCAACCTCTATATTACCTGCAACTATCGCATTTGCAGCAAGTGTTACTGCAGTGGCACTTTGAAGATTACCTCCAATTGTTGTGCGCGCACCGGCCGTTATATAACCACTGGCATAAAGCGACTGGTTTTCTAGGTCTGAGTCTGCCAAAGATTCAGCCGCTACTTGCAAGCTAGACCCTATAAAAACACCAAAACAACAAAAATTGCCAACGGCATAATTAACAATGTAATTTGATAATCTTGTAGTATTACAATTCGTCCAGTAATAACCTCTAAAATAAGCATTTTTTTGTTGCATGTTAACCACCCTAACTCTATCGACAGAACGTGTTGTGTATTTAAAGAGTGGAGTTGCAAATAATGCACCAAAAAAATTAAAATTTTAAACTTATGAATATTATGCTTATTTTATGAATTTATGTTAATTCAGCGCTATTTTCACAAAAATATTTTCGTTATTTACAAAAAATTTGCATTTTGCAAATTTACACAGCGCGTCGGCGCTATACAGTACAAAATACTGCGCGATACTAATTGGCTATACCTATAACAAACCATATTAATATCAGACCTTTTAGAATTACGACGCTTTATTAATGTTTTGTTTACCGTTTAACTTTTAATAGGTAACCTCCAAGCGTTGTCTTTCACAGTTAGTATTAAAAGGCATTTTTTTCAAAAAGTTAGGGACGGCTCTAAACAAACTAGCCACTACTTCATGAGGGCATAGATTTCACTGACCACCGAATACCCGCCATCCAACGACCTTTCCTTATATGTATTGTTTAATAAATGATTAATCTTTTTTAAACTGGCTTATATCTACTACCCTAATTTTCAAGGTTGCGGTTGCCAAGCTAACTTCCAGAAAAAAGGCGATTAAGCCTCCTGTTAACAATACCATACACATCATAAACGTAATTATAATCGTAATATCTAAATTTGCGCTTATCAAGCCATTAACCATCACAAGCAAAACGTTGAAGCACGTTACTACTGCTGATGCGATTAAGAAATTTATTGACCAATTAGCGAGTCTCATGCGTTTGTTCAACGCTTGAATTTCAAGTATCGCTTTTTCATTTATACGTTCTGGTTCTTCCCTTGCCAAATTAACATACCACCTTGCTCTGTCTATTATTCTAGACACTCGGCCTGTGGCAACGTTGACCAAATTACCAATACCGACAATAAGAAAAATAGGCGCCAAGGCCAACTGGATAATTTCAACTGCACTGGGTGTAACAATAATGTCCACTTATATCTCTTTTTAAATTAACGTACTGTAAATACCATCGGGTGTGTTGAGCATTTTTTTTACTGAGTATAAGGCAAATTAACACTATAGCCTAGCCCATATAACAGCTGCATTTAAGGGTGGTTTTGCGTTCGCTCAAATGTGGTTTAGAAAAAATTAGCGAAATATTTGCCGCTGAGGTGAACGAGTGAGCTGGCTGTTAGTATTGGAATCTTGATAGTGAAATGTTAAGCGCCTTGCCTCAGAATATGGAATATTCAAGCATCATTATGTTCTTCGTGTGTCATGCGTTAAAGTTAAAGTCTCTTTGGGTGGCGAAATCATCAAACATAGCTGTTTGATATTCAGTATAAAGAGGCGGTGCTCTGGTATTGTTAGCAGTGATGGGAGAGCCTTGTTTGTCTAGATACGACAATATCTTGTGGATGATGGCAGGCTCTGTGATACAAGCAATTATCGTTACATTATGCTTTTGACATTTTTCACATTCGGTAATATCTATGTTAAAGGCCCGCTTTAAACGCTGGGCAGTCCCTGCTAGCCAACTCATAAACCTAGCATGATAGGGCAGATTACCTGCTAGTTATCAGACGGGTGTTCCTTATCAACGAGTTTAGGGCTGTTTTTTCACGCTGCGATACAGTCACTTGGGCGCGAAGATTGCTGTTGGGCGCAAATACCCCATACTAGCGGGTAATACGAATCTAGTGAGATTGAGTCTAAGTGGCGGAACTAGTGCCACTAGTTTGCCAATGAAATCAAGGGGGTCAAAAAATACGTGTGTGGTACCGTCACGATATGGCGTTTTCAATTCATATCGCACTTTTCCATGGTCGGTTATGCTCAAGCGTTGCTCGCTAATGGCTGGTCGACTAATGTAACGGCAAAGACGCTCTAGTTTGTCTGGCTCATCCGCATTAGCAAACACCCCAGCATGCAATGAAAACCCTGACGTGTTGGCTAACTGCCCATATTCATCGTCATTGCTTGGCGGCAGGGTTTGTAAGGTAAACACCTTTTGCCCTTGTTGAGGCCCCATGGCGATGCGGTAGTTGACAGATGCACCTTGTAACCGCAATAAGCTATCCATCCGGATTAACTTCATCATCTAGTGGCAAATTGAGAAAACTGTTTTCCATATCCCGCTCCACCAAACCGAATTTCTCTAAATATCTGGCAATGCGTTGGCTGATATTTAGACAGACTGTGTAAAAATTATTGATCACCTTTTTGTCTAAGCTGACAATTTTTATGATCAATCAGTCTTAGTAAGTGATCCAAGTTAATAGCCAAATTTAGTATAATTAAGTGGTCAGCCAAACCAGAGAAAATCTGCAATGTCTCACCATATTAAAGGTCAATCAAGAACGCAAACAACGCTTTTCCCTGAAGCAATTGATGACTTTGTTACCGAAGACAATCCAATAAGAGTCATCGATTTGTGTGTTGACCAACTCGATTTACTCGATCTTGGTTTTGAGGCAGTTAATGCTAAGCTAACCGGCCGTCCAGGCTATCATCCAGCCACAATGCTAAAACTATATATACGGTTACTTAAATCGTATTCAATCATCCCGCCGGTTAGAAAAGGAAAGTCAGCGTAACGTTGAATTAATGTGGTTACTCGAGCGTTTAAGGCCTGACTTTAAAAGTATTGCCAACTTTAGGAAAGGTAATGGCAAGGGGATTAAAAATGTCTGCCGCAAGTTTGTTGCGTTATGCCGGCAACTCAATATGTTTGACGATTCGGTCTTCGCCATTGATGGCAGCAAGTTCAAGGCAGTGAACAACAAATCAAAAAACTATACACCGAGCAAAGTCCAGTTCCATATCGACCGAGTAGAGAAAAGTATTAAAAAATACTTAAGCCAGTTGGACACCAAAGATAGGGACGAAAAGAATACCGACACCACAGTATCAGCGTCAAAATTAGCATGGCTTGAAGCGCGTTTAATGCAAACCCATCACATGGAAAGAAGAGTTTGTTACAACGTGCAAAGCGCCGTGGATACAAAACATCACCTAATTGTTGAGCATGATGTCAGCATGACAGTAGACCGAGGACAACTCACTTCAGTAGCAGCACAAGTTCAAAATCCATTGGGCAAAAAAAACATCACTATCATCGCTGACAAAGGTTATGTTAGTCGCATCGATATCAAAGCGACACAAGACTTAGGTATGGCAGCAAACGTGCCACAAACCGATACATCAGCCACCGCAAAAAAAGGCATATTCAACAAATCGTTATTCAAATACGATAAAAACAAGGATACATATACATGCCCTGCGGGCGAGGAACTACCCCATCGCAGCAAGGAGACACGAGATGGTCTTGAGCAAAAGGTATATGTTAATCATATTGCTTGCCGAGACTGCACTATGAGGATTAAGTACACAAAGTCATTAAAAGGACCGAGAAAAATGAGACGCTGGGTTCACGAAGAGGTAATAGACGCAATGCAGCAGCGGCTTGACGAAAATCCAGAAATAACTATTCTGAGAAAACAAACCGTAGAGGATCCGTTTGGCACGATAAAAATGTGGATGGGTGCGCAGCACTTTTTAATGAAGCGTAAAAAAAATGTGAGTATCGAAATGAGTCTACATGTATTGGCTTACAACCTGAAAAGAATGATGACCATAATGGGAACCACTGAATTGATGGAAGCCATCAGGAAATAAAGGCGAATTTAGCCCCAATTCACACTATAAAACTGCGTTAACACATCATATTTATCACAATCAACTCACCTTATTATTGCCAAACTAGAATTCAATGCTAACGATAATAATTGATGATTAACCCATTGGGAAGGTTGGGTATCGCCCACGACAGGGTTTAGATGCAATGTGTTGAGTTTTTACAAAGTCTGTAGAACTATCTGGTTAGGTTATTAAACCACAGCCAGATAGCTGTTACTTAAACAAACGTTCTATTTAAAAATCTAAATATACTCGATTATTTATCATTCTTGTAGGGGAAATAACATACTTGTTCAATCAGCGCTGTTATTTTTACAGTCGATTATTGGGCTGTATATTCTAGGTTGTTAATGACATCTTGCGCGCCGTAACTGTTGTCATTAGGCTTCATACCTTTACCCATCCTAATATCTAAAACTGTGTGCACTTCTTTACGGTGGTTTAGTGTTCCAAGCTCAATAGAAGTATCCATTGTGTTTATGGGCCGCTTATAAGTATTACATGTGAGTAAACCGCATTGCCTAGCCGTTTGGCTGCTTTGTGACGAACTAATGCTAAGCGCTGGTTCCATTTTTCTTGACTCTACAAAAGTTTCTTTAGTCGTAACAATAAACCAGTCAAATCCTGCTTGCTGTGTTAATTGTGCAGACCTTAGTAAAGCGAAATCGGTCGCCTCGGCGACACTGTTAGAGTATATTTTAAATTGTACTCTATATCTGTCGTTGGATATTTTTTGCTCGCTATGTCCTACTGAACCATCAGTTGCGGGGCGATAGCTAGGTTTTGAGGCACAGCCGGCCATCAACATGGTTATAGTTAAAAAAAGCATGATTATTTTCATATTTAACCTCGTATAGTTATTTTAATTGCCATTGTTCTAAAATGGCGTTTTTTTCCTGCTCTTTATTTAACGGCACACCACTAATCATGCTGTCTATTACTTGCTCTAATTGTTGTTCCTTACTGGCGGTTTGATAGTTTTGAGTATCAATATTACTTGCTTGAATAGCCGCATGTAGAAGCCAGCTATTATTTTCCTTGCAAGCAATGTTTGTTGAGTTAGCTTGGCCTTTACTTAACAAATACTGACGACATAAATTACCATTTTGATTAGCAAAACTAAGCTGAGCTTTAACACTTGTATTGTCGGTGGTTAAGCTTGTGCTGCCGCTAATAGACGAATCTAAAACCTTAACTATATCATTGGAAATAGTCTGCTTACCCTGATAAGTTATGGTAGCTACACCAACGGTTATCGCCAATACCACGCTGGCGGCTGCAGACATTGGCATGTTTATTTTTGTTTTTGCTATTTTCCATTTAGACATATGCACTACATTAGTAAGGGTTTGTCCCTTATCAATTTGTTGTGCAAGCTCTATAAGCTTATCAGGCACTGGCGTTGCATCCATTATTTCAGCATTTTCAACTACCCATTGGTCAACTTGACTAAGCTCCGCTAAACGCATGACTAAGTCATCATCTAATTCGATAGCCTCACGAATTTTTTCCATATCACTAGGTGTTAACTCTGCATCTAAAAACGCACTCAATTTTTCGTCCGTTATTTCCATGAACTTTGTCCCCCAGTTTCATTTTCCAACATACTAATTAGGCTGGTACGTGCCCTAGATAAACGTGACATGACCGTTCCCACAGGTATACCCGATATAGCGGCCACTTCTTTATATGACATACCCTTTAATGCTACCAACGACAAAATTGAACGCTGATCGTCAGGCAGATTACCCATAGCAGAATTGACCTTTGCTAAGTGCTCTTTTGCTTCATGCGGGGCTGACTGAGGGTCAAGTTGTTTTTCTTGTAATTCTGGTGCTTGCGTTGCTTTTTGTCTTACTTTGTGTGAACGATATTCGTCAATCCAAACGTTTCGACAAATTTTGAATGCCCATTTCACCGCTTCTACATTTTCAGGAATACCTTTTTTTAAGATTTTCTCAAATGTGGCCTGAACTAAATCGTCAGCGTCTGGGGCACTCCCAGTTAGGGAATAGGCAAAACGACGTAACATTGGTATGATATTTTCATACGATACATTTGCAGCTGATTCGCTCATATTTTTTCTCTTATTGCTCAATTGTTATTAGGATAACGTGCCAAGATTAATTTTATTCCAAAAAAGGAAATTTATTTTTAACTGAAACGTTTAGTCATAAACTACATTTTGTATTAAAGAGAACCGCATGACCTTTATAAAAACGACTCGGTGGGTGTTTATAGCACTAATAACCACCCTTATGAGCCCACCAGCATGTGCAAAAAGGCTTGAGCAAACCATTGGAAGCACCCAGCAAGTTATTAAAATTGATTCTGCTTTATCAACATTGCGCCTGCCAGTAGATAAGCGGCTAACAGAATCGGCATTTAACGACAGCTTGATGCCGCCAATTGAGTCGCTGGTAACTTCTCCATTGAGTTCACTTCCTGATACCTTAGGGATAGGCAGTGATATTTTAAATCCGGCTTGGACAGAAGTGAAAGTGGAGAATAATTGGCGTGCGGTAAAAAACCAATGGATAGTGATAGCCGATGAAAATACCAAAAGCAAACTATTGGCTGTGGGTGCCAGCATTCAATCAAGTAGATCTTACGAAGGCTTAAAGTTGTCTTTACTGCGCTTTACGGTGCCTGACAGTTTAGATTCAAAACAAGCATTGGCGAACTATTTAACGGCAGTTGCATTGGCTACACTCGACCGAAATCACATATATCAAGCACAATCGCAACCACCTATAAGTAAAGTAAATGAAGCTGAAAAGGTTCAAGAGCAAGTAAACCAAAGACCATTAAATGCTTTATTTTGCGCAACCGCGCTGCGAATTGGTATGATAGATAGTGCTGTAGATCAAGCTCACCCAGTGTTTATTAATGCCAAAATCACCGCTAAATCATTTCTTTCTGGCAACGTAAAATCCCCCACATTACACGGTACTGCCGTAGCTAGCGTGTTGTTGGGTAAAATACATAACCAACCACCTTTACTCAAAGGAGCGCATTTATACTCTGCTGGAGTATTCTATCGTCAGTCAGATTATGCTCAAGGCGCTACTCTACATGCCATAATTGAGGCAATCAATTGGTTAATAGAAGAGAATGTTACGGTTATTAATATGAGTCTGGCCGGGCCTGACAACGTTGTATTAAGCGCGGTTATTAATGCTGCGCATAGGCAAGGAGCTTTTATAGTCGCAGCGGCAGGAAATGAAGGACCCGCAGCAGATGCTGTTTTTCCCGCTGGGTACAAAGAGGTTATTGCCGTGAGCGCTGTTGATCACCATCAACAGCCATATCGTTGGTCAAATCAGGGTACTTATATCGACTTCGCTGCATTGGGCGTAGATGTATTAACAGCACAATCGCAACAGCGCACAGGCCTTGAGTCAGGAACTTCCATGGCAGCTCCCGTCGTGTCTGCAGCGCTGGCGTGTATGTTAGCTTCTATCGACGACTCAACTACTGTTAATAGAATAGCTTTATTAAATAGCTTTGCTGAAAAGGCGATTGATTTAGGCCCTGAAGGTAAAGATCCTGTTTTTGGTTTCGGACTTATTCAACCTGAGTAATTAAAAGTACCGCCTACCCTTTTATCACACTAGATGTTTACCGCTTGGGAAAAACTGTCACAATTGCGTGTTTTTAAATAGTCAATTTTATTTATTATATTTTTTAAAAAATGGGGAATAAAGGAATTTTTGATTCGTTATCTAAGTGTCATCTAAGTCAAACACGAGGAAACCGAAAATGACTACATTAAATAAAATAGTACAAGTAATGGTAATTGCAGGCGTTGCACAACTTTCAACGGCAGCGTTCGCTTCTGGCACAGCCGTAAACCAATCAAATTCTGCTTTTAATAAATCTGAACTATCACAATCATCTAGTGCCAGGTCAGGTCAAACGAGCACCAATATAAACAATGATGCTTCTGCAGGTTCGTCAGCTCAAATTAATACTCAGGCTGACGATCCATCAATGACAGTCTCAGACAAGTCTGCAGATGATGAAAGCAAGATTGATGATATTGATGAGGGCAGCTTGGTTGATAAAGATGAACAGCGCTCGAGTGCTAATAGTTTAGATGTGAACAATTTAGTTAAAGGTGAAATTGTTCAAACGGGAACGGGTGAAGCCCTTAATAACTTTTTTGAAGTGAGTAACGATTCAGTAACGCAAACATCTAATAACGCAGGAGGCCAGCTAACAAATACATCTGCATTAACAAACAATACGGCGCTAAAGTCAGTTGCACTGTTAAACGATGATAATAGTTTGTCTAGCAAGTCAATGAGTAATGCTGACACTGCATTAACACAAAGCCTCAGCAGTAATGCTTTAGCAAAAAACACCGATGACGACGTTTTAAGACAAGACGCAACTCAAGACGCATTAGTAAAAGACGAAGCCAATAGCGAATTATCATCCGCTTTGGATACGGCCTTAATCGTTCAAACCACCGCTAGTATGACGAGCGATATTGCGACCCTACTGGCACAAGATACCGCCTTAAATACTGCAACAAATATCTCTGCTGTCGTAGAGCAAACTATTCACAAAAACGTGGCTGATTCAATTACCAGCAGTACTCAAAACTCCGTATCTGAGTCGGTAAATAGCCAAATTAGTACATTGGTGTCTGAGCAAGTAAATAATGAAATAGCTACCGCTACAGCAGCTGAAGTAGTCAACACTATAAGTAATGACTTAAGTCTAGGGCTTTAAATAGTTCCCTTACTTATTTTTGCCGGCACAGCGCCGGCGATTTTCTTTTTGTTAAAAGGATTCTAAAATGAAATTAATTATTTGTAGCCTTATTGGCATATTGGCAGCGTCTGTCAGTACCATTGTTTTGGCTGATTCACACAGTAGCGCAAGCGTTAGTGGTAACGCTAGTGCTGGAGTCATGCATAATTCAGCATTGAGTGTTGATGAAATTGATGATGTGTCAAACGACAGTGACAGTGGTAATGAAGTGGCTATAAAGCTTAATCTTAAATGGTTACCAAGTGAAAAAATAAAGATCGTTAGCGGTTATGCTTATCAACAACAAAGTTACAATACGTTTAGTCAATATGACTTGGCACTTCATCAAGTCAACATAGATGCTAGTTACCAACTAAACCAGGGCGAAATTGGCTTTAGATTTGATGCAGCAACAGCAAGCTTAGCTAAAAATACATTTTTAGATTTTCAGCAGGCTAGTGTTTATTACGGATTATTTGTTCGGCCACAAACTTATATACGCACAAGCTTCAAGATCAAAAATAAATCGTTCGCGGAATTAAGTACTAGAAATGCTGAGAGTATAGCTGCGTCGGCGGATATATATCATTTTACCAACAGTGCAAATACAATGCTAATGCTTGGGTTCAATATTGAAAAGGAAAATGCTATTGATAAGGATTTTACATTTAAAGGACTAGGATTTGGCACTAAAATTTCACATAAGTTTACACTGTTCGGATTGGGTTCTCAGGCAGGTCTAGACTGGCGCTATCAAATTAAAGACTATCAAAGCGTCGAAACGATAGATTCAGCTCCTCAAGCACAAAGAAATGAGAATAGACAAATACTTACCGCTAGTTGGTCGCTTAACATATTGAATAATTTAGCCATCAAAACCCAAATAAAACGTGGAAACTATGATTCTGACCTTGATAGCCTGAGTTATAAGCAAAATATTGCTAATATGGGGCTTAGTTATAAATGGTAGGTTTAGCCCAGCGTTCAAGTAAAAATAACGGCGTAGCAGTTTAGATTGAGGCTATGTAGTTTCTAGCTGTCGGTTTCGAAGTGAATTACTTTTTGTGCTTGCGCCAATTTAACAAATTCTTCAGCGGGTATGGGCTTTGACCAATAATAGCCTTGTCCATAAACGCAACCTTGAGCTTTGAGTATTGCAGCGGTCTGTGCGTCCTCAACGCCCTCTGCTACATTTTCTAATTCCATTGCATGACTCATTTTAATTATCGCATTTACGATGTGTTGTAACTGTGAATTACCCACCATATCGCGAACAAAAGACATATCTATTTTTAAGGTAGAAGCATTGAATTTTGACAAATAATTAAGATTTGAATATCCCGTTCCAAAATCGTCGATTGCAAAATATACACCGCGCTCAACCATTAAATAAATTTGTTGTTCAATATGCGTAGTATCGTCAATAAACAGTGATTCTGTAATTTCTAATTCTAGTAAACTTGGGTCTAGATCGACTTTTTGCAGGGCCCTAAAAACGTGATTAGGTAAATTTCCCCGCTTAAACTGAACCGGTGATAAGTTGACTGCAACCGTCATTCCTTTAAGGCCGATTTTCTGCCATTTTGCGCATTCTGCACAAGCAGTTTCAAGCGCCCAACGACCAATTTCAACTATTAACCCTGTTTCTTCGGCAACGGGAATAAATTCCAAAGGAGAAATAAGGGTATCACCTTTTCGCCAACGAATGAGTGCTTCAGCACCCACAAACTGGTTAGTAGCCAAGTGGACCTTTGGCTGATAATACAATTCAAATTGATTTTTTTCTATGGCCACTTTAAGTTCATGGCTCATATTCAGACGTTTATTAATGGATACTTCCATTTCACTTTCATAAAAGTGAAAGAAGTTTGGTTCTTCTTCTTTGGCTTTATACACTGCAAAGCTGGCTTTTCTATTGAGCTCTTCAAAGGTTTGTCCATCGAATGGCGCAACGGCGACCCCTAACGCACAATTTAATTCGAAGTCATATCCAGAAATTGACAACGGTAATATGGTGACACGAATAGCGTGATTACAAAAATCTTGTAAAGCGGCAAAGTCTGGTACTCGTTTTAAAAAGGTAAACTCTATACCAGACGTTCGGTATACATAAGTTTGCTCATCTTGTAGTTTCACAAAGCGACTTGCCAACTCTCTTAATACTTGATCACCAAACTTATGCCCGAGGGTGGCATTTATCCAATTAAAATTATTCATATGCAAGGTAACAAAACCGAGCATATCGGTGCCCTTTGGTGTATCTCTAAATATTTTTATAATGTCTAGCTTGCATTTTTCGGCATTGGGTAAATTGCTTAACTCGTCAAATAAAATACGTTTTTCGGCATTTTCTTTAACCATATTATAACGTTGTTTTTCCTTAGCTAATCTTAATATAAGCGCTTTAATATAGGCTGAAATGAGTATAATGCCTATGCCATAAACCGCTAACACGAGGGTCATATCAGTCGCTTTTGCCCAGCTCGAATACTCAGTAAGTACATTAGGTTTAATCAAATTAATTGAGATTGCATAAGCGAAAAAATAAAAACTAACAAGCATATAGCAAGTCAAAGGAATGAGCATGGCCTTGCCTCCTAAAAAGGACGCAAATATCAATACGCATGGATAAAGCAGCAAAGAAGTATCATACAATCCGTCATAATAGAAGGCTTTTGACGATGCAAAGATAATCACTGTCCAAAGCGTCATGCCCGCAACAATATTACAAGTGTCTCCCGTTAAAAACCTCAACAAAGCGATAAAAAAAACTACTATCACCAAACCGTCAATCAACCATTCAGTATCGCCTTGCCAATAAGCGTTTGCCGACATAATTAAAAACAAACCGATAAATACATAAATAACAGACTGGACTTGTCCAACACGCGACTTTATATCTTGTAAAATAAGCACCGAAGAACTAATGGGTTGTAGCAGATTATTATTTATTTCAACCACGGATTGGTTCTCTAGCATCAAGTTCATGGGAGAACTTTAGTGCCTTTTCAGGGTCGGTATTTTTTGTATTTTTGACATCATACATAGCTTGGTCAGCAAGATTAATAATATCTTGTAATACTCTACCATCTTGTGGGTAAAAAGCGGCACCGACACTGGCTCCAATAGTGGCATTTTGATTAAATTTACGTAAAAAATAGGGTTTGGAAATTCTCTTAACTAAACGTGCAACAATACTTTTGGTAGTTGCTTCGTCGGCACCATCAAGTAATAAAACAAATTCGTCACCTCCCCAGCGCCCCCCAAAATCTTGCGTTCTGAGCGATTTTTTGATTCGATCAGCAACGAAAACTAATATTTCGTCGCCCGATTCATGGCCATAAATATCATTTATTCTCTTAAACCAATTTAAGTCAATTAAGGCCAAACAAAAGGGACGTTCCTGCTCAGCAAAGGCTTCAATCTTTTTCTCTAACCCTTGGCGATTATAAAGTTTGGTAAGTTTATCAAAATCAGCTTGGTAAGCTAAAGACTCTAATTCCTTTTTACGTTTTGAAATGTCATGTAAGGTAATTTGATAATATTCACGTAAGTCTTCGTTAATAATAGAGGTGACTACCACTTGTACCCAAACCGAAGCTGAATTCTTTGACGTTTGTAGCTTAAATTCACCCGTAGCAATTTCATCATTAGTAAAAGCTAATTCCACAGTACCTAAAAGCTTTTGAGGCTCGGCAAAAAGGTTCTCTAATAATGGCCCATAGCTCTTTTTCGATTGAAGGCCAAGTTTCTCGATGATTGTCTCAAAAGCAACATTAAATAATATAATATTGCCACGTGGTTCCATTAATATAATTGGCGACACAGAGTTTTCAAACAACATCCTAAAACGTTTTTCCAATGCTTCAATTTCTTGTCTCAGCTTTCTTTCTTTTGTGAATTGTTCTTCGGTTTTATCCAGTAAAATATTTACATCTATTACCAATTCGCCCAGTTCACTGTTTTGATGATAATCAGGCACAGACAAACGATTGCCTTTACCTGGAACCGTAAGATGTAAAGCACGGGCAATGTGTATCATGGGTCGAGTAATCAGAAAAAAGGCGACACATATTGCGACAACCGTAACCACGAATGATTGAAAAATCATGGCTTTGGAATTGTCTAACGCTAACTGTTTAGCTTTTTTTTCAATGTATTGAATGTTGGGGGCTATTACCAAAGTACCAATTGATTTATCTGCATCAAATAAAGATTGAATTGGGAAAACTACTGGATTGATAAACGTATTTACATTATTGACCACTTCAACATTTTCAAACGTCATTTTAGCATTCAGCACAACTTCGTTCGTGGCAAGGCCATCGACCACTTCTTGCGCTAAGTCTTTTTCAACTAAATATGCGGCCGTTGCCGCAGTCGCAGAAATAGTCTTATATAGGCTTCCAATACTTTGCTGAGCAATTGCAACTTCTTGATTGAAAGTCATTTTGTAAAACAACTTTGTCGAAAGAAAACCAATGGCAATAGATGCAAACCCAATAACTATGGCCAGTCGAACCAACAATCCACTTTTATTCATCGAATCGATACACCACTTTTACATCACTTGTCACACTACTTTCGTGGATATAAGCGATAGCATCTTTAGTTCCCGAAATAAAATCCAAAATGGCTTGTTCATCAGATTGTTCTATGGGCGGTCTGGCGCGGCCGGAAAATTTAACTTTTGACCAATATGCATTTATACGTGGCAAGGACATACCTACTAAAGAATCATAAAATTTGGTTCTGGTCTCGAGGTTATCTTTTATATCTACCGGCACTGCTTTGGTGCCATCAGGAAAAGCCACATATTTACCCATATACAGGTCGATAACTTGAGAGCGAGACAAAACAGAGGTTGGGTTGTGTTTATTTACAACTAGCACTAATTCATTGCTGGTGACAAAGCTTGTGAAGCTAAGCCCTCCCATTAAAATCATTGCTTTTACTAAGATTATGTTAGCCATTAGAAAAAGAAGCTCAGATTGGCAAACAGTCCGTTAACATGACCTGAGCGATTGTATGTCATATCATTTTCTATTGGAGGTTGCCAAAAAGTACTGCCCCCATTATCTATTCGCGTATGGTCTAGCTGTACTTTAAATGAAACGTTTTCGTCGAAGTCCCATCGCCAACCAACAGATATGGTTTTTTGATTAATACTATAATAATTGAGTACAAACTTAGACCCAGCATAAGCCTCTAAACCGCCGGGCACCTGTGAAAGTGCCGGCAGATTGATACCTATAGAATCTAAGTCAAATTTTTCTGACTGACTAAACGCAACAGAGGCAAAAAAGTTATGTGTACCGGTGTGATAAATACCACTTAAATAACCACTTTTAACGCCTTGAATGGACAAGCTATCGGTTTTATTTTTTGCTAATTCAGAAATGACCGTGAATTTTTCGAAACGATACTGAGCACTTAGAGAGGTGTAAGCACCTTTTCGGTTATCTAAGTCAGCAGCATTTATAAAATCGACTGCATTAGGCCAAATGGCTGAAAAATTAGGAACAAGGACACTGAGCTGTTCTATACCAATGACAAGGGGCTTTATAGCTTGAGAATCTAATTTTAATTGAGTGTAATTAACCGCTATATCCCAATTAATCGATTGCAGATCTAACGCTAGCCCAATAATATTGTCGAAGCGAAACGCAGGGGCATCAGGCGCGCTAAAAGCCGTCACGGCAAACTCATTTTTACCATAAAATAGCTTTGCTGAAAATGTTAAATCGCCCAAAGGCTGACTATAAGTTACGTCAATTCCATCAAGGTAACGATGTGGGATAACGCCATAAATTTCACTTGGCACATGTGCCCACGCGAAGGCATATCCTATGTCTCGATACTCGGTTAATAAAAACAAATCAAACGCAGTGCGGCCCAACCTAAATGACCAATTAGGATTAGGGGCGTATCTTACAAAGGCTAAGCTTAGCGCGGTATCGAAATTTAGATCTTCTTGATCTCTGTAAACAGTTTGCACAACAATATCGATTTCATCTGTAGTAATAATATCGAATTGAATACCCAATTTTGTGCTTTCAGCCAAGTCAAATTTATTTTTAAATACCCCACCAGTTTTAGAAAAATCTGCGCGATAACCAAACTCATCCGAATCTATTTTTACAATGCCCACAGCGCCAAATCCAGATACATGTACCTCAGGCGCTGCTAGAACCAAGTTTGACATTAGTACTAGTAGAAAAACACACTTTGACATAGTTGGCCTGGCCTTAAAATGTTTAGAAGCGGACTAATTGCTTCGAATATTTCTTCTATCGACCAAACGCAGTAAATAATTAGAAAAGATCAAGGAAAAGCATAACTATCAAAACTGTTTTGGCCTTACATCTTTTTTGCAGTAATAAATTTTCATTGGTGAGTTTAATGCGACCATAGTAACTGATATTGTTTTACAGACTAATTGTTTAGGCGCTACTGGTTTGATGGATTCGTTGTGGTTTTTTAAAACCTCGAAAAAGCTTCTGCCGCAGATGCCTATTAAATAGTATTAAAAAAGAACCACTAAAAACGCTAATCACTGAAAAGAGGATCTTTGTTTACATCCATAAACCATATTACGGCAACTAAACCGGTTGTATCGTTGGTAACGGTAATGACAGCTTCGTAGTCGATAACATTTAACGAAGTTCTAAGTAAACA
The DNA here is from genome assembly GCA_964195425.1 of Acidiferrobacterales bacterium. Lineage (GTDB taxonomy): Bacteria > Pseudomonadota > Gammaproteobacteria > Enterobacterales > Alteromonadaceae > Glaciecola. The sequence goes on along the minus strand of CAXMOM010000045.1, from coordinate 248 downwards.
GCTATCATAATTAATACTATAGCTGGCGTCGCTAAGCTGCTTATAATCGCTACACAACGATAAATATGCCGCCTGATTGTCATCTTTAGATAGAGTAATCAGCAGGGTGTTCTGGTCAAGTCCAACCGGACACATTCCTAAAGGAATTCTCATACTCAATGGGTGATTGATCGCCGTTCGACGAATGCAACCGCTCCAGATTGTAATATTTTACATACGCAGCAACATCTTGCGTCATATGTTCTCGT
>CAXMOM010000044.1:0-127200 GCA_964195425.1 Acidiferrobacterales bacterium | reverse complement strand
ACCAATTACCATAACCCATTTGTGCTTCAATCGCGTGACCGAAAGTATGCCCCAAATTTAATAGAGCACGAATACCGTGTTCTTTTTCATCTTGGTTCACAATGTCGGCTTTTATTTGGCAACACCGGGCAATCATAGTGCTCAATGCTTGGGGGTCTTGCTGCTGAATATTTGCTTTATGAGCGTCAAGCCAGCTAAAAAAGTCGCTGTCATAAATAATGCCATACTTAATAACTTCGGCCATTCCTGCCGCAAATTCCTTTTGTGGCAATGTTTGCAGAGTAGTAGGGTCTATTATAACTGCTTTCGGCTGATAAAAAGCGCCAATCATGTTTTTACCCAAAGGATGATTTACCGCGGTCTTTCCGCCAACCGAAGAATCTACTTGCGAAAGCAAAGTGGTGGGTACTTGTATGAAATCTATACCGCGCTGATAACATGCGGCAACAAATCCGCTTAAATCACCAATAACACCACCACCTAAAGCGATAATGCAGGCGTCTCTCGATATTCTATTTTGCAAGAGCTGGGTCATCACTTGTTCAAAACTGGCTAAGGTTTTGTTGGCTTCTCCGTCGGGTAGAATAATATGTGTTATGTCTTTGTTGCCTTGGTTAAGAATGTTTAACAAGGTCTCGAGATAAAGTGGCGCAACAATATTGTTGGTAATCACAACAACTTGCGTGCCTTTAATCGCCGACAGCAAAAAGCCGGCGTCTTGTAAACTGCCGGCTTCTATTGCAATTGGGTAACTACGCTCACCAAGGTCAACTTGTATGCTTGGCATGGTCATAATCCTTTATGTATTTATAGGCCTATCTTGCTAATAATCTGATTGGCAACGGCACGTGCGCTCTGCTCGTCTGTTTCAATCACGTAGTCAGCAACTTCTTCATACAGCGGGTTACGCTCTTCGCCAAGGGCTATTAATACTGACTCTGGGTCGTCATTTTGTAACAATGGACGACGTTTGTCGCGTTGTGTGCGGGCCACTTGTTTGTCGATTGTAGTTTGCAGATAGACCACAATTCCACGCGCCGATAGGCGATTACGCACGGCTTTAGATACAATTGAGCCGCCACCTGTTGCCAACACTATGCCTTGCTTGTCGGTAAGGTCGTGAATAATAGTTTCTTCGCGTTTACGGAAACCGTCTTCACCTTCTAAATCGAAAATCCATGCAATATCAGCACCCGTTCTGCGTTCTATTTCTTGATCTGAATCGAAAAATTCTAAATGAAGTTCATCGGCTAGATGTCGGCCAATAGTGCTTTTCCCGGCGCCCATTGGGCCCACTAGGAATACGTTACGTTTCTCTGCCATATCTATTTAAGTCACATCTTTTAAAAGTGGTGTTGGCATGTATTAGAGTTGGTTGCCAACAAGTACCATAACAGGCAGTGTCTGTTATGAGCGCGTTTAATCCTCGTGTTAAAATCGAGACGCAGGATTATCTCAATTATAGCGGTGTATTTGCAAGCCTTGTCTGCAAATACATACGTTTATATGCAAAAAATGACGCTATGTGCGTCATTTCTTTATTATTAGCCCTTCTAAAAGGGCAATTTGTATTAATAGTACTAGATATCAGTAGTAATAATTTTGGGTGTAACGAATATTAACAGTTCACGTTTCTCTTCTCGCTGCCCAGTAGTGCTGAATAGTTTACCGATAAAAGGTAAGTCACCTAAAAGAGGTACTTTTGTGACATCGGTGGTACTAATTTGTTGGAAAATTCCACCTAGCACAATCGTTTCACCATTTTCTACTAAGACTTGGGTACTAATCTCTTGAGTGTCAATTGCAATCGCAGGGCCCGTTGACGTTGATACTGTATCACCGCGTGTGTCTTGCGTAACTACGAGGTTTAAAATGATACGGTTGTCGGGCGTAATATGCGGTGTCACTCGCAAGCTCAACACTGCTTTTTTAAACTCTACAGAGGTCGCGCCGCTGGAGGTAGATTGTACAAAGGGTATTTCAGTACCTTGTTCAATATACGCTTCTTGCTGGTTAGCTACCGTAATGCGTGGGCTAGCGATAATTTCGCCTTTGTTTTCAGACTCAAGTGCACTTAATTCTAGGTCTAGAATATTGCCATCTAGTAAGCTTGCAATTTGAAACCCAATACGACCTGCTGCGTTTGCCACTGGCAAATTAACATTTAGACGGTCGGTTATAGTACTAGGTACCGAGCCACTATTAGCTAAATCGGCGCCTAATAATGAACCAGAGGTTGCACCATCGCTTGTATTGCTAGTGAAGCCCCAACGAACGCCTAATTGTTCGCTAGCGTTATCTCTTACTGTCACCATGCGTGATTCGATAAGTACTTGCTTAACTGGAATATCGAGAACTTTAATAGTTTTACGCGCTTCGTCTATCGACTCTTGCGTATCGCGAATTAAAAGGGTGTTTGTTCTTTCATCTACGCTCACTGTTCCTCTAGCGGATAGAATACCACCTTCAGGCGATTTTAATATAACCGCTAGCTCAGTAGCGCGGGCATAGTTAATAGCAATGTTGGCCGAGGTTAGTTCAGCTAAATTTTGCGCTTGTTGTTTAGACTGCAGTGCCTGGGTCTCGCGAGCTGCTAACTCTTCGCTAGGGGCAATTAGTAATATATTACCTTCTAATCGCTTGTCTAAACCACGGATTTGTAAAATCATTTCTAAAGCTTGATCCCATGGTACGCCCGACAAACTAATAGTAACATTGCCGCTTACAGTGTCGGTGGTAACAAGGTTAAACCCATTCACTTGTGCAATGATTTGTAGTAGTTGACGCACAGGTACATCTTGAAAATCTAAACTAATGGGCTTTCCTGAATAAACAATACCTTGGGCTTGTGCAACTTCTTTAGGTGACAAAGGCACTAGCGAGAATTGCACCTGATTTGGGCCCATCTCTTTTTTAACTTTAACGTTGCCGCTGTAGTTTATTTCAATCCTAGAAGTCATATTGTCTTGAAATGTCTCAACAGAGGTAACTGCAGTGCCAAATTGACTAACGTCTATTTGTACAAATTGGTCGTCGTTTAACTGTGTATTTTCAAATGTAATATCGACTTTACCTTGAGCTTCAATAAATGAAACCTCTGGCGCAACACCGCTAAAATCAACAATTATGTTTGCTGCGTCGCCAGTGCGTTTAAAATCAATATTTTCCAAGCGACTTGATTCAAGTGCAAGTGTGTTTGCCTGCGGGTCCACTAAATCTAAAGTATTTGCTTGCATACTCGATTCATCTAATGGTGACGTAAATGCTGCCGTTTCGATTTGATCTTGCGGCACTTCTTGTGCAACTACACCAAAGGTAACCAAACAGACAACAAAGGTACAGGCTACGCACCAGATTGGCTTATTGCGGTTCAATTTCCGATTAAAAATATACTTCTTAGACATTATTGTTTTCCCCTACCATTGACGATTTTGTCAGCGTGGCTTGTTTGCTTTTCCAGCATCCAGCGCCATCTGGCAGCATTTCTTCGATTAAAATTTCAGCATTCTTTATTGTTGTTACACGGCCATTAAATAAGCCAATATAGCTACCTCGAGTCACTTTATGCAAGCTTCCATCATTTGCTTTAACTAGTGCGTACTTGCGGCCATTGTTCGTAAATACACCAGCCATTTCTAAACCATCTAGTCCAAAACTTTCTAGCGCTTGCTTGCGCCTGTTTGGACTAGGCTGCTGACAATTGGGCCTTTCTATAGCTGTATCGGCAATTTGCTCGGTTCTTGAACGTAAAAATGGACTTCTCATGCTATTAGCTGAATAACTGACACTTGGCAAAGGCGTAAACTCGGGATATGGTTCGATATTAACCTGAGTATTTGCGCGTACTTTTTCGGTATACACAATTAAATCGTCTATGTTAGAGCCACAACCAGTAAGTAAAACAGCTGAGCTAAGGCTAACCAATAATTTTTTCATATTATTCCTGCCCCGTTGTTTCAGCACGATAGGTTTTGGCTCTCATAGAAAGCGTCAACTGATCTTTTCGCGTTGATATTTCAAAATCATGCAAGGTCACAATTCTGGGCAGATTTGCAACGTTTGAAGCAAATTGACCAAACTCGTGATATGTCCCCGACACTTCTATTTGAATAGGAAGCTCAGTGTAAAATTCTTTGGGTATGTCTTGCTGCCAATTTAGCAATTTGAAAGATAAGCCAGCATCGGTTCCTACAAAAGTTACATCGTCGAGCAAGCCTGGGGTTTCATTACTTGTCGGTAACGACTTAAGCATGGACGAGAAATCTTCTTGGATACGTGCAAGTTGATCTATATATGCATTTAAGTTGACCGCTACTCTGTACTTCGCTTCAAATGTTGAACGTAGTTCTGATTCAGCATTTTTAGCTTCTTCAAACACAGGTAACTTGCTGGAAATAATGGCGTAGTAACAAATTGCGCCAACAATAACTGCGCATACAAAACCAACGACTAGTTTGATTTCTTTCGGCCATATAGCCACTTGCTCAAAGTCGAGGTCGTTTATTTCTTTTAATTTATTGATATCAAATTTCATAAACTTTACTCCTTCTCTGATCCGGGCTGTTCAATTGCAACAGGACCATATTTAGGTGATATAGAAAATGTGAGGTCAAAGTCGCTGACTGCATTGAGACCTGACTTGTCTGCTACAATCGAGGACAGCTCGGCGTTAACAAATACCTTGGACACGTCTAACGCTCGCATAAAGCTTGAAAGCCTGTTATTTGATTCGCTCATGCCGGTTATCTTAATTTGGTTGTCAGTTCTCGACATCGTTTCAAATGAAACGCCCGGCGGCAGTATTTTCGCTAGCTCGTCAAATAAAATTGGCGTTAAGTTTTTACTCACTTGCAGTTGTTCAATTAGCGCCATACGAAGACCAATTGCGTCTTTTGCCTCGCTAATTTCTTTAATCTGCATTATCTGCCTGTCGAGTACTTCAATTTGTTGTGTTAAATAATTGTTTCTGGAGTTTTGATTACGAACTTGCTGATCAATAATTTGACCCGCTATCCAAAACAGAATAAACACAGACACCGAAACAGCCACGAGCGAACCAATGTAATGTTTCTTTTGCGTTTGCCGAAGCGATTCACGCCAAGGCAGTAAGTTTATTTTTGCCATGATTCAAGTTTCCTTGTGGCAAGACCAACAGCTATGGTGAGTTGAGGAGCAATACTGAGAAGTTTCTCAGCGTTTATTTTATCGCTTATTTCCATGCCTGAAAATGGGTTGAAAAATGAAACCGGAACCGACAATTCTTTGTCTAGTTCTTCGCAAGCATTTGGTAAGTTGGTAACTCCGCCAGTCAGGTAGATTTTACTTGGTGACGGTTTATGAGTAGTTGATGTATACATTTGTATGGCACGTTGTATTTGTTGCTGCAAGCTTGCATAGAAGCCAGGCATGGTTTCAGTGAACCAATCCTCTGGCGCGGTTTTGTTGTAAATTTGCTGCTCTACTTCTTGCACCTCCACACCATAAATGAGTGACAAATCTTGGTTTAGTTTGTTCAAACCAAAAGCGTGCTCTTTCGCGTAAATAACCTGATTATTTTGGACAACGGTCAATTGTAATAACGACGCCCCTACATTTACGCAACATACGACTTCGTCTTCTTCAATGACGTCTTCCATGTATTGTATAAAGGCTTCGCCCAAAGCGTTTGACTCAATGTCGATGATTTTGGGTTCGAACAGGTTCTCCCTTACTACGGTCATGCGTGAATCAACTAAATCTCTATGCGCGGCACTTAGTAGCACTTCTACTTTGCCATCGTGAGATTCGCTCATGCGAAGTTCTTCAAAGTCTAGATAGACTTCAGAAAGTGGGTAAGGGATTAAGCTGTCAGCTTCTAATTCGATTTGGCTTTCTAGTTCAAAGTCGGTTTGGTCAGGTTCCATAAACACCAATTTACTGATGACAGATGAACCTGCCACTGCAAGCGCGCAATATTTGCTACGATCTTGCAATGCTATTTTAACTTTTTTGAGTGTTTTGCTGATGGCGTCAAAATCTTTTATTTCGCGCTCAGCAAAGGCGTTGCCTGTAATGGGTTCACAAGCGTATGACAAAATTTTGGTTGAAGATGTGGATATATCTAGGCTAACCGCCTTTATATATTTGGTTCCTATATCTAAACCAATAATTGTTTTGGCTTTTTTTGAAAAAAGCGACTTCATATCGTGGTAGCCTAATGTGGATTACAGTATCATATGCGTTCATAATACTGAGAAATAATCTGTGATATGTAACTGTTAACGACACATACGTATAATTTTTTAGTGTTTTTCAACAATTATTTGAGATAAATAACACTTGTGAAGTATTTAAAAATCTTTTTTATCATTTGTCTTCTAGCCTTATTATTAGGCATAGGGGCTGTTGCTGGCCTATATGTCTACTATAAAGACGAGCTTCCAAGCGTTGAAATTTTACGCGATGTCGAATTGCAAACACCTATGCGAATTTATACCAAAGATGGGCAGTTGATTTCTCAATACGGCGTGAAAAGAAGAATACCTGTTTCTTTAGATGAAGTCCCCGAGACCTTGGTACAGGCTATCATTGCGACTGAAGACAGCCGCTTTTATGATCATATTGGTGTCGATCCGATTGGCGTAATGCGGGCGGTTCTTAATTTGGTGACAACCGGTGAAAAAGGGCAGGGTGCCAGTACATTAACCATGCAGTTAGCGAGAGGTTTTTTTGGGCTTACTCGCAAAAAAGAATATTCTAGAAAGGTTAAAGAAGTATTTATTGCTCTTAAGATGGAACAAGAACTCAGCAAAGATGAAATACTCGAGCTCTATTTAAACAAAGTTGAGCTTGGACATAGAGCCTTTGGTGTAGGTGCGGCTGCACAAGTTTATTATGGCAAACCCCTTAAAGAGCTAAATTTAGCCCAAATTGCGACACTTGCTGGTTTACCGCAACGTCCGTCCGTATTAAATCCTATTAGTGGTCCTGAGTTATCAAAAGAGCGCCGCCGCATTGTATTATTGCGTATGCTTGACGAAAAATATATTACCAAAGCACAATTCGACCAGGCTTCAGCTGAACCCGTTACCGCAACTAAACATGGTGCTGAAGTAGATATGAGTGCACCTTATTTAGCCGACATCGCCTACAACGAAATGATTGCTATTTATGGCAAAGAAATAGCTGAAACCAGCGGTTTCAAGGTCTTTACTACCGCAATTTCTAGCCATCAATTGGCTGCGCAAGAAGCGGTTGTCAGAAATTTACATGACTACGATGAGCGTCATGGTTATCGTGGACCTTTAGCAAGCCTCTGGAAGCCACTAGATCCGGCTGCCTTGGAGAAAAATGGGTTCAAGCTTCCACTAACTGACGCTGATATTGAAAAGATTACGACTACAAATGGCCCGTTTATAGAACCGGAGCAATCTGAACTGGAAAGTATCTTGAGGGATACTGCCGTGATTGGTGAGCTCACCCCCGCAGTCGTTTTAAAAGTTGAAGAGCAAACCATTGTTGTTCTTACCTTATTGTTCGGCGAAATTACCATCACTTGGGATGGACTTGATTGGGCAAGAGCCCATATTGATGACCAAACTCAAGGACCTGAACCTGAGTTGGCTAGTGATATTTTGGCCCAAGGCATGCTAATTTATGTGCGCCAACGATCCGAGGATAATGTTTGGCAGTTGTCTCAATTCCCTGCTGCAACAGGCGCTTTTGTGGCGGTGAATCCCTTTAGTGGTGGTGTTGATGCGGTCGTGGGTGGATACAGTTTTTATCGCAGTCAGTTTAATCGCGCCACGCAGGCCAAACGTCAAGTAGGCTCAAATGTTAAACCCTTTATTTATGCGTCGGCGCTGGACAATGGTTATACCATTGCAAGTGTTATAAACGATGCACCCATTAATCAATGGGACTCCTCATCAGGGGTGGCTTGGCGACCACAAAACTCTCCCCCTTTATACGACGGGCCTATTCGTATGCGGGTGGCATTGGGTAAGTCTAAAAACGTTGTGTCAGTAAGACTGCTGCGAGGTGTGGGGCTTGAAGTAACAATAGACTACCTTACTAAGTTTGGATTTGAACGCTCAGAAATACCCTTAGACGAGACTATGTCATTAGGTTCTGGTGCACATACACCATTGGAAGTGGCAACCGGGTTGGCGGTCATCGCCAACGGCGGCTTTGGCGTTCGTCCATACTTTATTGAACGCATCGAAAATAGTGCCGGCGATATTATGTGGCAGGCCGAGCCCTTGTATGCCTGTGACCCCTGTGATGGCTTTAACAGAGACGGTATGCAAATAAGTGCAGGCAGCGTCATCAGTGAAACTTCAGAGACAACGCCAAGCGACATAGATATTGAAGCCATGCTGGCTGCACAGCTCAGTAAATTTGGCAATACTGTAATTAACGAAGCGTTTGAAGATGAAAGCTCTGAAAGTGAAAGCCCCAAAAATGAGAGGCCGACGATGCAATCAGCGCCTAGGGTTATTTCTTCTCAAACAGCATTTTTAGTGGCAGAAATGATGCGCACGGCTGTGAGAGGAAACGGCAGAAATGATACCTATTGGCGAGGCACTGGCTGGCGTGCGCGCAGTTTATTGCAACGTACCGATATTGGCGGTAAAACAGGCACAACCAACGATTCACGTGACACTTGGTTTTCAGGCTTTGCGCCTAAACTAGTTGCTACATCGTGGGTTGGTTTTGATGACAACGTGCGTCAGTTAGGCAGAGCATCGCGCAATCAGAATTTAATCAATAAAAATCCAACGCGATTTAACTATATTGGGAATACACTTATAGGCACTGAAGATGGCGCAAAAGCAGCTCAACCCGCATGGATTAGGTTTATGCAGGTAGTGCTTAAAGATTTGCCCGAATCTACCAAGCCAATACCCGATGATATAGTGCGGGTACGAATAGACCGCGCAACCGGGCTGTTAACATCTAAAACAGATATATCATCTACATTTGAATACTTTAAAAAAGGCACAGAACCGACTACATTTGTTACTCAAGATTCGTTTGAGTTATCAATTGAAGACAATACAAAGCGCGAACCAGTACTCGACGAATTATTTTAACTGCTTTATTACTTGCTAAGGCCTTCTATGTCTGCAAACGATACACAACGCTATTTATATACTCACTATGCTGGACCAGCATTACTTGAAACCCCGTTGTTGAATAAGGGCAGTGCGTTTACTGAGCGTGAACGAAAATCATTTAATATCTTGGGCTTGGTGCCGCCTCGCTATGAATCTATTGAAGAGCAGGTTGAACGGGCCTATATGCAATACAGCAGCTTTGTCAGTCCGCTAAACAAACATATATTTTTGCGTGCAATCCAAGATAACAACGAAACTTTGTTTTATAAATTACTACAAGGGCACATAGAAGAGATGATGCCTATCATCTATACGCCTACAGTGGGTGAAGCCTGTGAACGTTTCTCTGATATTTATCGTTCTTCACGTGGTTTATTTATTAGTTATGATGAACGTCATTTGATGGGCGATATTCTACGCAATGCTACTAAACGTAAAGTTAAAGTGATCGTTGTTACCGATGGTGAGCGAATTTTAGGCCTTGGTGACCAAGGTATTGGCGGCATGGGCATTCCCATTGGTAAGTTATCGCTTTATACCGCCTGTGGTGGAATTAGCCCAGCGTATACTTTACCTGTGATGCTTGATGTTGGTACAAATAATCAAAAATTGCTGGATGATCCTATGTATATGGGCGCTAGACACCCGCGCATTCCTCAGGATCAATATAATGAATTTTTAGAAATGTTCATTACTGAAGTAAGCGCTAGATGGCCTGAAGCGATGATTCAATTCGAAGATTTTGCGCAGCCAAATGCTATGCCATTGTTACAAAACTATCGCGATAAAGTGTGTTGTTTCAATGACGATATTCAAGGTACTGCTGCCGTCACTTTAGGCACTATATTAGCTGCATGCCGTGCAAGAGGAGACAAATTATCAAAAATGAACGTCGCTTTTGTGGGCGCGGGTTCTGCAGGCTGTGGTATTGCTGAAATGTTGGTTCAACAAATGTGTTTTGAAGGCTTGAGTGAAGCGCAAGCTCGCGCTCGAGTATTCATGATTGACCGATTTGGGCTGCTTACCGAAGGTATGGAAGATTTACGAGACTTCCAACAAAAGCTAATGCAAACTGCAGATAGCATTGCGTCTTGGACCTACAGTGGCGAATATGCTTCATTATTAGATGTTGTTAATTGTGCCAAGCCCGATATTTTAATTGGAGTGTCGGGTCAAGCAGGTTTATTCACTGAGCAAGTGATTACGACTATGGCAGAACATTGCGATACGCCTATCGTTTTCCCATTGAGTAATCCCTCTAGGCAGGTTGAAGCACGTCCCGAGCAGGTTATTCAATGGACCAAGGGTAAGGTAGTTATCGCCACTGGCTCTCCCTTTGATCCAGTAACGTATAACGGGAAAGTATTTCCCATAGTGCAGTGTAACAATAGTTATATTTTCCCGGGTATTGGCCTTGGCGTTATTGCTTCAAAAGCTCGCCTTATAAGCGATGAAATGATAATGGCAGCAAGTAATGCGCTCGCGCTAGAATCACCCTTAGCTAAAGGTGAGTCTGACGATTTGTTACCACGCTTAACCCAAATAAGCTCACTTTCTAGGAAGATCGCGTTTGCGGTGGGTAAAGTAGCGATGGAACAAGGACTGGCATTAACGCTTTCTGATGAAGCGCTTGAGCGGCGTATTGAAAGTAACGTTTGGCACGCAGAGTATCGACCTTACAAACGAGTAAGCTGGTAACTTTATAGACCAACTTTGATAGTTTGCTGAAATTAAAGCATTTGACTGAAGCAAACTGTCAGGATTCTTTACAACTCTGGTTTACATTAAAATCATTTGCAGCCTTTTCGTATGTTTTATAAGCACTTGTAAACATGGCCTGATGAATGCATGTCGTTAGTGCAACGCACTTGAAAGTTGTCGTAGTTAGTGCTCCTAAAGTATAAAAAGGAGATACATATGATAAATTTTGCTCGTAAAATTAGTATTTTATTAGTCATTATTACTTTTAGTAATGCAGTTTCGGCGAATCTAATCAGTCTGTTCGAAACCCAAAGAGACACCGATTTTGCCTATGCTGGTGTTGGCGGTTTGCGTGGCACAGGAGCCGGCGATATTGCCCTTTCTGGAGTAACAGGCAACGTAAGTCAGGCTTACCTCTATTGGCACGGACCTACTAACTCAGCAGATCCATCATTTAACGCCAATATAATGCTTAATGGAAATGCTATTTCAGGCACAAATATAGGCTTTTCAGATGATAACTTTTGGGCTCAAGACAACAGCCAAGCTTATCGCGCGGATGTTACTGGCTTAATTAATGGCGATGGAACGTATTCGCTTAGTGGTCTATCTCCTGACAATACCAACGGTGCTTCACTGGTCGTTTATTACGATGACGGCGACACAACAAATAACCGAGATATTGTCACTTTTGATGGTAATGATGCGAATTTCCCAAATTCCTTTGACCCAGATGGGTGGGACGTTACTTTGTCTGGTATCAATTACACTAGCGGAACCGCTTCTTTACTTATGGGTGTAAGCGATGGACAAAATTTTGGGCTTGGTAATGATGGCGACTTTTTCATTAATGGGGTTAATATTGGTAGCATCTTTGACGGCGCTACCGTGCCAACTACTCCATTTACTGCGGTAGAAAATGGAGGACTGTGGGATTTGTTAGAAATTGATATTACTGCATTCCTCTTACCAGGATTGAATAGCATCAACTTAACTCATTCTGGTAATGCCGATGCCTTAAGTGCAATTCACTTTCAAGTTAATTTGCCGTCCGGTGCAGCGCCACCAGACCCAGACCCAGACCCAGTAAATGCGCCTCAGCCTTTGAGCTTGTTTTTGTTAGCGTCTGGATTGTTACTTCTGAGAAGGTTTCGTTAACACTAAGGAAGTTAAATAAGTATTCGTAAAATTGACTAACCATACAGGGATATTTTTAAACAAAATATCCCTGTATGTATTTCTAAGCAATGCATTGCATAGCAGAGCATATCCTCATTGCAAAACATGCTATACAAGCCCACCACGCAAAAACCATCAAACTCTCTAGCTATATAAAGATGCTAGCGTCTAGTCGCTTAGCTATTAAGTTAGCCATTCGGAAATAATTCGCCGCGCGAACTTCTATAATCGACCACTATGCACCGTCACAAATACCGTGTAATGTTACCTGAAAGTGTCGTTTTTCCCAACATTCCAAAACGATTGCAAATGTTAAGAACAAGGAAGTATATGAAACACCTATTATTGTGCAGCATAGGCATAGTAGCCTTATTAGGCTGCGCGAGCAGCGAACCTTTTGCTAGTAAAAATGGCGTTCGCGCTTGTGGCATTGTGACGGTTTTCACCATGCCGCCTTTAGTCGGTAAGAACAATATAGATTACAAGGCCGCGAGTATTTTTAACATTAACGGCACTAACACGAGCGCCAACAAAACGAGCTTTAAGTTACCACCAGGAAAACACGTTATATCAATTCTCAACAGCACATCTGGTTTACCCGACATCCTAAGTTCAGACCGCCCGCGTGATATTGAAGGTAAGTCGGTCGAAATGATAGTGGCGCCCAATTCGCGTTATCACATAGCCGCTGGTTTTGGCTCAAACACCAGAATAAGTGATCGTGCCCGAGCCGACAATTGGATGCCCGTCATCTGGAAAGTTGACAAACAAGCCTGTCAATTTAAGGGAGAGTAATAGCTACGGTGCATCAGATTTAGCTGTTATTTCACAAAGGTAAAATAAAGACTTTAGAATTACGTGTGAAATTGTAAATGTCTTTTTTAGAGCCTGGCAAATCTTCAATATTTTGTTCCACAAAGCCTTGCTCTAAAAACCAATGGCTAGTTACCGTCGTTAGCACAAAAAGTCGTGTTAAGGCTATACTAAGGGCGTGGTCTTTAAGTGCTTGCATAAGCCTTTCGCCGCGGTTCTTGCCTCTGTAATCTCTATGGATAGCAACGCACGCGACTTCACCTATAAGCTCTTCTTGAAAAACATATAGTGCAGCGCAAGCGATGATCATGCCATCGCGCTCGATAACTTTAAATCTTTCAATCTCGTTTTCTAGCTTTTCGCGAGAGCGCGTGAGCAAAATTCCACTTTCTTCTAATGGCTTGATTAGCTTCAGAATACCGCCAACGTCGTCGATTGTTGCTGTTCTTAGCTGTTCGTAATGGGTTTGCATCACTAACGAACCGTGTCCGTCTCGGGTGAACAATTCCTTTAATATCGCGCCATCATTGTGATAACTAACGCAATGTGCTCTGTCGATTCCTGCAGTCACGGTGTCGATCATCGCACTTAAACATGTGCTTTCTGCTCTAATTTCACCGCTTTCGATTAAGGGTTTAAGACGCTCGAGTTCAATAGTTCTTATTAGGTTTTCAAACTGAAAAATGCCATCAGATTCCGATAGCGTAATGAGCTTATCGGCAGATAAAGAAATCGCGGCTTGGGTCGCAACATCTTCATGGGTTAAGTTAAATACCTCGCCGGTAGGTGAGTAACCCATGGGTGATAAGAGCACAATTGAGCCGTTATCAAGCTGGTCTTGAATGCCTTCTACGTCTATTCTACGTACGGTGCCAGTATGCTCAAAATCGATACCATTGCGCACGCCTAAAGGCTTAGCAATAACCAAATTACCTGAACATACTCGTATACGAGCGCCATGCATGGGTGAGTTTGGTAAACCAAGGGTAAGTAAGGCTTCAATTTGACTACGCAAAGAACCGGCGGCATCTTTTACGCATTCAAGGGTTGGTTTGTTGGTAATTCTCAAGCCATCTACAAACTGTGCTTGAATATCCCGAAACGCTAAGCGTTCGTCTATTTGGGGTCTTGCGCCATGCACAATAATAATGCGAATACCTAAACTATGCAGAAGGGCGATGTCTTGGATTAGCCGTTCAAAATTTTCGCTAAGCACGGCCTCTCCACCGAACATGATCACGAAGACTTTGCCGCGATGCGCATTCATATAAGGAGCGGAGCTTCTAAAAAGTCGCACACTGTCTTGGTGAGATAAGCTCATTTAGGTCACGCTTCTTATTTTTTTATGTGTATGCATATTTAGAGTATTAACCATTATTATTAAATTGCGCTTTTAACGCGCCCCAATTTTCCAGCTCTACATAGAGTGCCTGAGTAACCATTTTCTTACTTGTGCCGCCTAACTGATCGCGCTTATCGAGAACAGCATCTAATTCAAGCCAAGGGAATACATCATCGTTTATATCGGGATGAATTGCCTGAAGCTCCTCAATAGCCATTTCTTCTAACGCAAGCCCTTTGGCAATTGCGGCTATTACAGCCTGCCCAGCAATATCATGCGCGGTTCTAAAAGGAATGTTTTTTGCGACTAAATAGTCAGCCAGTTCAGTAGCATTGGCGTAGCCTTGTTGGGCGGCTTTACGACAGGCCTCTTCGTTTAAGGCCATGCCATTTAACACCTCTACGCCAATACATAAGCAAATATGCCATTGATTAACGGTGTCAATTGCGCCTTCTTTATCTTCTTGCATATCTTTGTTGTATGCCAAAGGCAAACCCTTCATGGTCACAAGTAAAGCCTGCAGATGCCCAAATACACGGCCACATTTACCGCGCATAAGTTCAAGGGCATCTGGATTTTTCTTTTGTGGCATAAGTGACGAGCCAGAGGTTACATCATCAGACAGTTGTAAAAACCCAGCTTCACCTGAGTTGTAAAATATTAAGTCTTCTGCCATTCGCGACAGGTGCATCATGCTAGTACTGGCAACAAACAACAGCTCGAGCACAAAATCACGGTCTGAAACTGCGTCTAAACTATTTAAACACGGGCTGGAAAAACCTAAGCTTTCAGCAATTTGATGTCTATTTACAGCAAAAGTAGTGCCGGCCAATGCACCACTGCCTAGCGGGCATTGGTTCATTCGTTCACATAAATCATCAATTCTGCTGATATCTCGCTTTAGCATTTCAACATAGGCTAAGCACCAGTGGGCAAAGTATACAGGTTGGGCACGCTGCAAATGGGTATAGCCAGGTATAACCGTTGTCTGATGCCTGTTTGCACATTGTAGTAATGCACCTAGTAAGTTTACACAATCTTGCTTTAGGGACCCTAAATGATTTTTCACCCAGAGTCTGAAATCGGTCGCTACTTGATCGTTACGGCTGCGTCCTGTATGCAGTTTACGGCCCAAATCTTGTAACTTATCGGTAAGGTAGGCTTCGACAAAACTATGTATATCTTCTTCGCTAGAAGCCGCAAAATCAATCAGTCCATTTTGAGCTTGTTCTTGCAAATCAGCTAGAACAATTTCAATCTGGGTTTGTTCATCTTGTGTCAATACGCCGGCTTCTTTGAGTGCTCGTGACCATACAATAGACCCAAAAATATCTTCAACTGCCATAACATGATCAAACGGTAAGGAGTCGTTTACCTGTTTGAACATATCGCTGCTGCCTGTTTGGAAGCGTCCACCCCATAAAGCCATAGTAGTATTCCTTTATTTTTGTTTGTTCATATGACTAATGCGGCTAGACAAACTAAACAGTCTGATAAAGCCTTCCGCATGGGATTGGTCATAAACATCGTCGGCACCAAAGGTGGCAAAGTCTTCCGAATACAAGCTATTAGGAGACTGACGCTGCACTACGGTGGCATTGCCTTTGTAAAGCTTAATGACTACTTCACCTGTGACCAGCTGTGCAAAGCTACTTGCAGCCGCTAACAATGAATCATTTATAGCCGTAAAATAACGTCCGTCGTACATTACGTGGGCATATTCTAAGCTTATTTGTTCGCGGAATTTAAAAGCAGACTTGTCGAGTACTAGGCACTCTAGCGCTTTGTATGCTTTCATCATAAGCGTGCCGCCTGGGGTTTCATAGCAGCCACGAGATTTCATGCCGACTAAGCGGTTTTCGACAATGTCGATGCGGCCAACACCATGAGCCGCACCTATACGGTTGAGTTCAACCAAGACATTATAAGGCGACAATGCTTTGCCGTTTACATGGGTTAATCCGCCTTTCTCGAAATGCAGGCTGACAGTCTCTGGCGTGTTTGGAGCATCTTCTGGATCTACCGTCATGGTCCACACTTCTTTGCTTGGTGCGTTCCATGGATCTTCTAATTCGCCACCTTCATGGGAAATATGCCATGCGTTGGCGTCTCGGCTATATATTTTAGTAGCCGACGAGCTGGTCTTAATATTGCGACTGGCGAGGTAATCGAGCAAATCTTCGCGCGACACCATGTCCCATTCGCGCCAAGGGGCAATGACGGGTAAATCGGGGGCAAGGGCAGCAAATGCGCCTTCAAACCTTACTTGGTCGTTGCCTTTACCGGTGCAACCATGGCTTAATGCATCAGCGCCGACTTTACGGGCAACATCCACTTGGGCTTGTGCGATGATAGGGCGTGCCATAGAGGTGCCTAACAGATAATCATCTTCGTATACCGCACCAGTGGTTATTGTGGGGTAAATAAAGTCTTTAACAAACTGTTCTTTTAAATCAACAATGTGGCATTCGCTGGCGCCTGAGGCAATGGCTTTTTCTTCAAGCCCCTCGAGTTCGGCGTCACCTTGGCCTACATCGGCGGCAAAGGCAATAACTTCACAACCATAATTTTCTTTTAACCAAGGCACAATCGCACTGGTGTCTAGTCCGCCTGAATAAGCGAGTACTACTTTTTTAACGTCTAACTTCGGTTTATTTGCTGTATTTTTCACAATGGCCTCTAAAACTGACTAATATCAAATTCTGTTAATAAGTAACAAAGAATCGCGTTTTGCGCATGCAGGCGATTTTTGCTCTCTTGCATAAGTAATGATTGCTCTGAATCCATGAGTTCACCGGTAATTTCAAGATCTCTATGGGCTGGCTGACAATGCATTACATAGCTTGCACCGGCTTGCTGCATGAGCGCTTGATTGACCTGATACGGCATGAACTTGTCTTTTATTTCGCTTAACGGCGTGTCATCGCCCATCGACAACCAAGTGTCGGTGTATATTACGTCAGCTTTTGTAAGCGTATCAATATGATTACTGATGGTGAACGCTACGCCGGCTTCGCTAGCCATTTTAGCGACCTTTTGCGCAATGTTAGCATCAATTTCGTGACCTTTAGGGGTAATGACCACCTGATGACAACCCAATAAAACGCCCAGTATTAACAAAGAATGCGTAACGTTATTGCCGTCACCCACATACGCGAGGGTTTTGCCTTTTACTTCACCAAAGGCTTCTTTCATAGAAATATAATCGGCAAGGGCTTGGCAAGGATGGTACATATCGCAAAGCGCATTAATAACCGGAATGTTGCCCAGTGATGCTAAATCTTCCAAGGTACTGTGTTTATAAACCCTCGCAACAATCGCATCGGCCCATTGAGCAATGTTGGCACTGACGTCTTTTGGATCTTCTCGCTTTGCCATAGGTTGGCCTTGGGTATCTACATACACCATGTGGCCGCCAAGTTTGTTTATGCCTATATCAAAACTCACGCGTGTTCGCAGTGAAGGTTTTTCAAACAGCGCAACCACCGATTTTCCCGCTAAGGGCTGACCGAAGCGCTCGGGGGTTTGCTTAAGCGTAATGGCAAAATTGAGCAGTGAATTAGCGTCTTTTGCTGTCCAGTCGCTGAAACTTAATAAATTCACGGACGTTCCTTTTAAATTAAATTCGTGTTTAGTTTTCTGTATAAGCGTTTAATATAAATCGCTTATGTAAAGCGTTAGTGTGCTGAGCGCCGCTAGTAGTAAAAATGCAATTGCTTAAGCAATTTCTGGTAATATTTCGGTTCCACAAACAGCATTTTCAATCAGTATTTTTGATGCATCATCCCAGCTTCCAATGGTCACACTTTGGCCAATTTCATTGGCTGCAAACTGGGCGGCTTTTACTTTTACAGCCATACCGTCGGTAATTACGCCTTGCGCTATTAGTTGTTCGCTTTGGTTGGCGCTTAGCGCTGGTATTAGCTGTTTGCTCGCGTCTAAAACGCCGCTCACATCGGCGAAAAAATACAGTTTTGTTTGCAATAGTTGTGCTACGCAAATTGCAGCGTGGTCTGCATTTACGTTGTAAAGCCTGCCGTTTTCGTCTTTGCCAATTGATGCGATTATAGGCACCATATTGGCCTGAATTAATAGCTTAAGCAAGGTCGCATTTTGTGCCGTGGGAACACCAACTGCGCCAATGTTTGCAGGGTGCTGCGAGCAAATCGCAATGTCGCCATCAGCTAAACTAATACCCACCGCATTTATCGCATACTTTGCACATTCACCCACAAGCTGTTTGTTAAGTTCACCTGCTAATACACCAGTAACAATAGGCATATGCTCGTCGGGTGTAATGCGCAAACCTTCTTTACGTGTACTGGCAATGTTTAGGTCGTTTAATCTTTTTAAAACTTGCTCGCCACCGCCGTGCACCAGCATCACACTTCTATTGTGTGCTTGCAATGCGCTAATGGTCGAGAGCAAGGTATTAGTTGTTGTTTGATTTTCTGATAAGCTTGAAAAAAAGCCACCGCCTATTTTGATAACCACGGGTAAAGTGTCAGTATGTATGGTTGCCATTTTATAATAGCCCCATGGTTTGCGATAAGCCTAGTCTAATATTGCAACACTGAACGGCTTGCGCTGATGCGCCTTTTAGCAAATTATCTATGGCGCTTGTGACTACCACGCATTGTTTTAATGGGTCAAATGCAAAACCGATATCGCAAAATGGCGTGTGGGTAACTTGGTCAAGCTTAGGCATGCCATTATTCACTCTTACCAATGGTTGATTAGCATAATATTGATCATAAGCGTTTTGAATATCGCCAAGCGTTACGCCCGATTTAGTAAAAGCGGTAAGTGTAGCCAAAATTCCCCGTTTAAATGCACCTAAGTGAGGCGTAAATATTACGGGTGTGTTTGCGTAGTTTTCTATTTCAGGAGTATGTCTATGACCGAGTACACTATAAGCTTGCAAACTAACTTCATAAAAACTGCTTGTGGCTGAGGCTTTTTTGCCGGCACCACTTACACCACTAGTTGCGTTAATAACCGGTAACTTCGTAAGATCTAGCAGTTCATTTTCAATAAGAGGCTTAAGCGCCAACAACGATGCGGTTGGATAACACCCTGCGACGGCAACATATTGAGCAGTTTTTATACTATCGCTATACCATTCGGCTAAGCCATAAACACTATTTGCTAGGGTTTGAGGATGATGGTGAGCGAAACCATAAAATGATTCAAATACTTGCGCGTCGGGCAAACGATATGCACCTGACAAATCAAACACAACAGCTTTCCCGTTTAGCATATTTGGTAAATGGTCGTGACTAAATTCGTGTGGGGTGGCTAAGAAGATTACATCAAAGTCGTCGCCCAAGCTGTCGATATGACTACCAGATAAAGCCTGCAAGGTTACATCACAAATACCGCCCACTTCTGCATGCACATCACGGACATTTAGCCGGTCATATTGGCTGTTTTCAGACACAAAGCAATGTGTTAACTGAAGTTGAGGATGTCGACTAATAATTTTTATTAATTCGGCCCCAGTATAACCACTGGCGCCAACAATACATGTTGTATACATAATTAAATAATTTTCTAGATAAATGGTTTGGTAAAAAAGGTGGCTGGTGATAGCAGCAGTGTTATTACAACACGAAACTACATTTAATTCACCCAGCGCACCAAGCGCTATTTGGAAACGATGAACTGACTAATATCGTCGACTTCTAAAACAACAGCGTATTGAGGGAGAAACCAAGCTAAAATTACATAAAATTGCAAACACGCATAACCCTATTTATTAAGTGTATTGGCTTTAATGCCAATTATTTAAGCAGACCGTATATAATAATGAATAAATATAAATATGCAATAAAAATGTATAAATATTCATAAATGATCACATAAAATATGCTTGCAACAGCCTTTTATGCCGCTGTTACTGTAAAACAATCCATTGTGCTTCTACCTGAGCTTCTTTGGTGCTAACAAATAGCGATTCGTCGCTAATCGTAATTGACCAGTTCATTGTCCGTTCTACTTGCTGTGCTAATTTTTGAATATGCGTCCATTCAAAGCTAAATACTTTAATAGGTAGGCTTGAAAACTGCGCTTGGTTTTGTTTCCACCACACCGCCGACTTACTATTAAAGCTATATAAAAATGTCTCTTTTGCCAAACGGCACGCTTTTTTCATTCTATCGTAACTGGGTTCACCAATATCTATCCAGTAGTTGAGCTGGTCATCAAGGCCTTTATGCCAAATATCCGGCTCTTCAATAGCACTTAATCCTTTGGTAAAGCTCATCAATTCGTGAGTATCTGCATGGGAGTGCAGGCAAAATGCAAGTAACCTTACTAACATCCTTTCTGTGGTTTCTGATGGATGTTGACCAATTGTCAAATTCAAGGTTGGATAATGCTGGTTATTAAGGTCGGCAAGTGCAATGTTGAATTTGTATATAGTGGGTTTAAGCGCCATTAAGTCATGCTTATAGGAGAAATGATGAGAGTAAGGATAAACCTTATTTAGCTAATATCAAACTCTCTATTGTGCTACGCCATATGCCCACTGCTAAATGTGTACTGGTAAATGCGCACCACTAAATAATTTTCAAGCTTGTTTTATTGATGAGCTTGTCGCATCATTCCTCCCTTACGTATGGTTTGAGAATAAACCAACTTCTAAGCAAGCCTTAGCCGCTTATTTTCTGGATTTTCACTTGTCACGATTTTCACTTACAACTAACGCATTAATTGCTGTGTGTGCAGGTTACCTCATTGCACCAATGGGCATGGCTGCGGTAAATGTTGCTATTCCGGCCTTGGCTGAAGATTTGCAAGCGAATGCTACTAAGGTCGCTTGGTTACCTACCTTATATATTTTAGCTAATGTCGCTTTCATGCTGCCCTTCGGAAAATTGGCCGACAACTACGGCAGAAAGCGTATTTACGGACTTGGTCTGTTACTAAATGCACTAAGTGCATTTATGTGTGCAATAGCCACCGACATTGACTGGGTTTTGTTTTGGCGCTTCATGCAGGGCGCGGCTGGTGCTATGATTTTTAGCACAGGCGTGGCTATTATTACCTCGGTTACCCCGGCTAAAAAAAGAGGTGCTGCTTTAGGTGCTTTAGCGGCCTGTGTGTACATAGGGCTAACAATGGCACCTGCGGTTGGTGGCTGGCTAACTGAATGGTTGGATTGGCGGGCTGTATTTTATTTTCAAATTCCGTTTATTTTTGCGCTGCTTATATTCATAAAATATAAGCTTCATGGGGAATGGAAAAATGAACAACATTCTAGATTCGACTGGATAGGGTCCAGTATATTCATCACCTTTGCGTGCAGCTTAGTATACGGACTAAGTAAACTCCCGAGTGTCTTAGGCATTTTTTTACTGATTGTTTCACTGCTCAGTTTGGTGAGCTTTATTGTGCATCAAAGCCGCGACAGGCAGCCCTTAATTCGCGTACAAATGTTTCGCGAAAGTCGGGTTTTTAGTTTGTCTTTGACTACCTCATTTTTAATGTATGGCAGCAACTTTGCGATTATTTTTTTACTGAGCTTATATTTGCAATACATAAAAGGTTTTGGCCCTGCCTATACCGGGCAAATTTTACTTATGCAGGCGCTATTAATGGCAATAGTAGCGCCTATTGCGGGTAAGTTATCAGATCGTTTTCAGCCTAGAGTGATTGCTACGCTTGGCTGTTGCATTGTTGCGCTTGGCTTTATGTTTCTAATTCAGTTAGATACGTCCACAACGG
Source organism: Acidiferrobacterales bacterium (assembly GCA_964195425.1). Taxonomy (GTDB): domain Bacteria; phylum Pseudomonadota; class Gammaproteobacteria; order Enterobacterales; family Alteromonadaceae; genus Glaciecola. The sequence goes on along the minus strand of CAXMOM010000044.1, from coordinate 105,339 downwards.
CTTTTTATATAGGCGCTTCTTTAGGGGTAATAGGACTTGGATTTGGCTTGTTTTCAACCCCTAATAACAGCGCAATAATGGGCGCGGTAAAAGAACAAGAGGTAGGTGTAGCTTCTGCATCTATGAATTTGGCGCGTACTATCGGCAACCTAGTCGGTATGAGTTTAGTGAACTTAATGATGCACTATTATATGGGAGACGCTACTTTCACCCCTGAAAATAATCCCGCACTTATGAGTACCATTTCCTTGGCTTTATTGATGTCGCTAATATTTGTGATTTTAGCCAGCGTAGTGTCTGCTATACGTGGTAAGCAATAACTTTAGACTTATACAATAAACCCTTCACTGCATAGCTTTTGATGCAGGGCCTTAATGTGTGCAGGACCTATTTCACAGCACCCACCAATAATCGATGCACCCCCTTTTGCCCATTCCATAGCGTGGTTAGCGTATTGCTGCGGATTCAAATCTTGACGAGTCTCAAGTACATCAACGGTAACACCCGGGTGCAAAGAAGCGATAGATACAAAACCGTTGGCATAGGCACCAATTTTACACGCAGGCTTGAGAGCAGAGCTATTTATTACCTTATTCGTTGCGCTAAATAACTCAGGCCAACAAGCACTAATTGCTTCAGGTTGGCTACAATTTAACAGTATTGCTTCGGCGCCTAAAGCAAGCAGTGCTTTTACTGCATCGCGCAACGATTCCCCGCTGCGCAGCTGCCCGAAATTGGCATCGCTAACGGTTAATGCCACCCAAACCGGCTTTCCGCTTTCAATACCAGCGGCACACGCAGCGGTTGCTTCGGTAATAGAGGCCATTGTTTCACATAAAAACACATCGCTAGCACTAAACTGTAACTCAACAAGGCGACGATAGCTGTCTAGAGACTCTGCATATGTCAGAAATACTTCTGGCTGATAACTTGCTACTAGGGGAGGTAGGCAGCCCGCAATTTTAACGCCATCACATTGTGCTATCTCAATAGCATCTATGGCAGCGCGCATTGCCGATTTATGCAGTCCAGCAAGTTGAGTAATCGCATTTTCACGCAGTAAGCGTTCAGGCGTGGCGGTATAGCTATTTAAGGTAATAACACGCGCACCGCTTTGGATAAAGTCGCGGTGTAAATCTCGCACAAGAGTAGGTTCATTCAACATGACATCGGCAGACCATAATCGCGTTACTGGCCGCGAACTTCTGCGCAGCAACTCTTGTCCCATGCCGCCATCAAGTAGTGTAATTGCATTCATTGCGGTAGTTCGTTTTGTATTGAATTTGGAAGGAGAATATACATCCAGTTGGCAGTATGCAAGCCACTCATGTTTTTAGCCGATCGTTTGAATAAGCTAGCGCCTTGAAGATAAAACATTGCAGACAAAGAAAAGCCCACATATAAAATGCAGGCTTGAAAGGATATCATTCATAATATCAATCTAGGGAAAGACTAATTAATAGAACCGGCCTACGCACGTTTTCCTTTCATTTTTTTCATTATTTTTTTAAATTTCTCTTTTTGTTCAGTGCTTAATATCGCCGCTTTGTCGTATTTAGCATTGGTTTTAAATAATTTATGCGCGACCATATTGTTGAATGCCTTGTCATGAAGTGCTAGCCAAGCATCTTCATCAAAACTAGGCGCTTTGGTTATAGCACGTATTTCTGCGCGATGGGCCTTGCCGGCTTCTTTAACCCCTTGCATTTGCGATTCCGTAGCTTCGTCAATAGCCTGAATTTGTGCAACTTGGATGTCGGTCAACTGAAGTGCTTTGTGTAGGCGCTTTATGTGCTTTCTACCTTGTCGTTTCCCTTTATTGTTGCCTTTGTTTTGTCTTTCTGTTCTTTTATGTGTCCTATCTGCGGCTTTGTCGTTCAGCGCTGCTTTTTGCTCATCATCGAGTAAGTTAAACGCTTGATTACGTGCCTTAGCGCGATTAAGGGCAATAATCCTACCTAGTTCAAGTTGGGTGATTATGATGCTTCGAGCCGCTCCTTCGTCCCAAGACGGCATGGTCATTAAGTCTTCCATTTGCTGTTTAATAACACGCTTTTCGCCAGTAAATACGCTGTTGTTTTCGCGCGTGGTTGTGAAAATACCACGTATTTCTTGTTCCTGTTGATCGGATATATTTAAGTGACTAAACATACGCATTGGGTTTTCCTGTTGCCAATGCTTTGCGATTGCCGCAGGTATATTTATAAGGGTAAAGCAGGCTAATGCAGCTAAAGTAGTTATAGTAAGTAATTGTTTTTTCATCATCATTCCTCAAAAATCATGTATTGTGTAAGTGTATTTTTAAACTAAAGCCATTGGCTTTTTGCTAATGCTTTTGCAGGTTAAAAGCAATGTAGCTAGCGAGTTTTTTAGTACACTTATTTGGTGAGAGAATAATACCTAGTTCAATGCATAGTAGTGCCAAGCTAGTGTAAAGCTTGTGTAAAGATGATGTGTTTTACGACTATGTTTTTATAATATGCGTGAAAATTGCATTACACTCAACGGATTATCGATACTTTATAAGCGATTATAAACACCAGCAGCATACACAAATTGCTGCGCAAAAAGGGTATGTTGATGAACAAAATACTCATCATTGACGATGACAAAGCCTTAACTGAATTATTATCCGCGTACTTAAACCAACAAGGTTTTGAGGTGACGGTAGATAACTCAGCTTTAATTGGGCTTGAGTCCTTACAAAAAACGGTTTTTGATATTTTATTGTTAGACGTAATGATGCCCGAGATTGACGGTTTCGAAACGCTAAAGCGCCTAAGAGTGTTTTCGGCTATCCCGGTGATCATGCTAACCGCAAAAGGAGACGATTTTGATAAAATACTTGGTTTAGAGTTAGGCGCCGACGATTACCTATCCAAACCATTTAATCAACGCGAACTAGTCGCCCGCATTAAAGCCCTTATTAGACGCTTAGATCCAAGCCAAGGTTTTAGTCAACCGCAACAACTTAGCTTACATAATATATATGTAAACGAGGCAAATCAGAGCGTTCGCGTGGGGAATAGTTTACTTGAAATGACAGCAACTGAGTTTATGTTACTGGCGCAGTTAATGAAACAACCCGGACATTTGCAAACTAAAGAACAATTGAGCGAAAAGGTGCTTGGGCGTAAACTAAGCGCATATGACAGAAGCTTAGATATGCACGTGAGTAATATTCGAAAAAAGTTAGCGCAACACGGCGTAAATGAAGTTATTAAAACTATACGTGGTAATGGCTATTTGATGCAGATAAGACGGTAGCGGAGTCGATTATTAATTTTATTCAGAAGCTAAACCCACGTAATTCACTATTTGGCCGCATATTGGTTTGGTTTTGGGTGGCAGTAACTATAATGGTCTTAATGTCATTTTTTATTGCCCGTTATTTTAGCCAGTCGTGGGATGTCAATGCACTTGATAGCGGGCAAGAAAAGCGGGTGCAAACATTACAAGAAAATGTCCAAAAACAAATTAATGAGGATGTTGATATTGAACGGGCATTAAAACGTGTTGGTGCCAGAGGGCGCTGGAATTTAATGGCAGTGAATAATGCAACAAATGAAATAATACTCGGTTTCCCGTCACCCCTATTGAAACAACGAGAGCGTTTTTTGTCGCTTAAAGAAGCGCAGCGCCCTTTATTAATACGCACGAATAATATGGAGTTTGTAGGCCCCTTTTTAATCACGGCAAATGATCAAAATTATAGGTTGTTTGCTGGGCGTTTACTGCGCCGTGGTCAAAGGCCCGTGTTTGCTTTCGGACTTGCCTTAGTGGTGTTCTTGATAACCGGCACAGTTGCTTGTATTGCGATTGCTTGGACAATCGCCAAGCCAATAAAAGAACTTAGCCAGCTAAGCAATGACTTTGCATCAGGTTTAACGAGCGAGATAAGCCCTAATGCGACTGAAGCCTTCAAAAAACGCAAAGATGAGCTTGGCCAATTGCACAATGATATTTACGATATGGCGAGCAATTTAGCCAAAAGCTTGTCGCAGCAAAAGGCCTTAATGGCGAACATTTCTCATGAACTCAGAACGCCACTTACTCGCCTGCAGTTAGCATTGGCGATGTTAAACCCTTCTGGTGAGGAACAGGTTTTATATGCTAAGCGCATTGAAAAAGATATTGGTGTTATGGATGTATTAATAGGCCAAGCTCTGCAGTTAGCCAAGATGAACGACGAAAATCATGCACAATGGTTACAGTTAGAGAATACCTTGTTACAAGAAGTACTTTTACCTGTGTTAGATGATTTGTCGTTTGAAGCCCAAGCGAGCGAAATTACGCTTACTGTGAATAACGGCATTAATGGCAGCCTAGCGTTAGCGTTAATTAGAACGAGTTTTGTAAGCGCAATTGAGAACGTTACTCGAAACGCCATAAAGTACAGCGAAAAGCAGGTTAGGATTACGCTAGATTTGAGTGTAAACCATGCATCTCATAAGATGCTGCGTATTCAGATTGAAGACGATGGCGAAGGTCTAAGTGATGAACAACGCACGCATATCTTTGAGCCCTTTTACAGAGCGCCTTCGGGAAAACATTATCAAGGTACTGGTTTAGGTCTGGCTATTGCCAAAGCCAGTGTTCAATTGCACAATGGCGAGATAAATGTACAGCCTTCTGATATGGGCGGATTGTGTATTTGCTTACTCTTCCCTTTAACCTTATAGCCACCCAATAAAGACCCTTTATATGCCGTATTATATTAGCCATGAAAATAACGTGAATGCCTATCCACAGACTGACTCCATGGCGTTTTTTCAAGATAAATTTACCACGGGCATTTGGAAACAAGCCAGCGGGGTCGATAGTTTTTATGGCTTTGTGATCAATGACAAGGCGAGTAAATGTATTGTTATCTCTCAAGGGCGTTCAGAGTCCTTGGTGAAATATGCCGAATTTATTTATGAGCTATATCAAAACGGCTATTCGGTGTTTATGTTTGATCATCAGGGTCAAGGGCTATCAAGCCGTCTACTTTCAAACCGCCATATAGGCTATGTAAAAAACTTCAATGACTACGTAGAAGACCTGCACGCGCTAATTGAAAAGGTGCTAAATCCTCTTTTAGTAAAACATAATCAAGGTGATTTACACAAAGTACTTTTGTGTCATTCATTGGGTGGCGCGATAGGTACTTTGTATGTGCAGGTTTACCCAAATGTGTTTTCAAAATTAGTATTGAGTGCGCCTATGTTAGGCATATTGTCGCCAGTTAGTGAATCGCTCTTGCAATTCATATTGATTATAGTGCTTAAGTTAAGAGGAATATTTGGCTTAAAGGATAATTATATATTAGGGCAGGGTGATTATCATGCGCAAGCATTTGACAAAAATCAACTTACTAACAGTAAAGTTCGCTACCGAATTTTTCGCGAAATGATGGCAAACTACCCGCAAAACCAACTTGGAGGTATTAGTGCAAATTGGTTACTACAGTCAATTTATGGCATGCGTAAAGCAAGGGCTAATGCATCAAGTATATTATTGCCAACTTTAGTGTTGCAAGCTGAACAAGAACAAATAGTCGATAATGAAAAGATGACACAGTTTGCTGAGGAATTACCACAAGCTAGTTTAGTTGTTGTAGCGAATGCTCGCCATGAGCTACTTTTTGAGAAAGATGAAGTAAGAGCATCTATCGTCGCTAAAATACTCAATTTTATTGCACTGCCGTGATTTCAGCTTAAAGTTTGGTCTTTAAGCCGAAAGGCGTTCATGTTGATGCTGCAATTGAGTCATTCCCCTGTGCAACCAAGACTTTACCGTATTAACATTTGTCTCTAATAAAAAGCTCAGTTCTTGTCTAGAGTAGCCATGCAAATAAGCAAGTTTAATACTGGGTCTTTCGTTATGCGTTAAGTCAGTTAAACAATTATCAAGTATAGACATGGTCTGAGCCTGTATAATTTCTAGCTTGGGTTGCCTGCTACTGCGAACCCCATCAACTTCTGTCGTGTTCAACTCAAATTGACAAGGATGGCGATGCTTTTTTTTCGGCTCTTAGCATATCTATCGCTTTATTACGAACAATAGTGCGCAACCAAGTAAGAGGCTTTCCTTGCTCGACGCGATAGCTATGTGACTGTTTCCAAATTTGAATGAAGCTGTCTTGAAGCACTTCATTGCTTAGAGCTTCATTACGCAGAATATTGAAAGCATAGCGGTGTAATAATGGGGCAAATTTTTTATACGATGTTTCTAATGCAAAATTGTCACCTAAGCTACAAGCCTCAATTAGAGCCAATAGCTCTTCATCGTTATTTTTACCGGCCGTTCTATTTTCATTACAATCACTTATCCTTTCGTTAGGCTATGTTCGGATATTTACTTGAATCTAAAATTTAGTTTTATACAAAGCGCTACTAGGGACCCGAAAAAATTTAATAGGCGCTCAAGTCTTGCTAGAGAATTCTGGTTCAGTTTTGCATAGCATTAAAAAATAGCACTCGTGCGTTTGAAGTAACGTTGAATTGATCGTGATATTTTTTGTAAAAACCGTGGAAAATACAAATATCAAAACTTTCCCGGCATTGACATATGTTGACAATACAAACTCTTGGTGGACTAGTCGTTACCCGCGAAAATGCAATTTTGTCTGACCAGTTACAATGTCAGAATAGATTGCGGGACAGTCGAAGAAGGGCCACCATTGGTAAAGGCAGCCAACTGGCTGAGTCACTTAGAGTTAGGTTGGGATGCGCCTATTTGGAGTCCACTGTTTAGCGAGCTAGCACAAAATCATTTCTTTATTAGATACGACGAACGGGGTAATGGACTATCAGATTGGGATGTAACTGATATATCTTTCGACACCTTTGTGAAAGATCTAAAAACCTTGGTCGATTCACTCGGTGTAGAAACGTTTCCGTTGCTTGGCATATCCCAAGGCGCAGCTGTTTCAATAGAGTATGCGGTTAGGCATCCGGAACGAGTATCACACCTTATTTTATTTGGTGTTTATGCATCTGGTTGGAGGGTAGATACTACGCCTGAATTGATTAAAGAACGTGAAGCGGTAATGACACTTACCCAAACTGGTTGGTGACAAACGCATTCCAATTGCAGCGGGTCGTGAGATTTCAGCTTCTAATCCTAACGCAGAATTCGTATGCTTGGACAGCAACAATCATCTGCTAATTGGACAAGAGCCTGCTTCTCAAGCATTTGTAAGTGCAGTTAGAAACTTTGTCAAACAAAACTAGCTCGCAAGAGGGCCTGTCTTTCTATTACAAGATATCAGTTTGCGCCTTTCATATTAATTTATACACAAAACATGCCTTCCTACATCGCAAGCTGATACAATAAACTAGTCATATTTATCTTCCTATATTAAGCGAGCATGCATGCTAGACGTTGTTTTATTTGAACCTGAAATTCCACCAAATACGGGTAATATTATTCGATTATGCGCTAATACAGGTTATAAGCTGCATCTAATCGAGCCTTTGGGTTTCGATTGGGATGAGAAAAAAGTACGCCGTGCAGGATTAGATTATCATGAGTTTGCTGACACTAAGCGCTACCCGAATTTAGACGCTTACTTGACTGCCCAACAGCCTAAACGCATAATTGCGTGCACCACTAAAGGCAAAACATTCCATCACCAAGTGAGTTATGAAGTAGGTGATGCCTTGTTGTTTGGACCGGAAACGCGCGGTCTGCCTGCCGATATTATTATGTCGCTACCGCCGGAGTGCAGAGTGCGCATTCCTATGTCGGCAAACAGCAGAAGTATGAATTTATCAAATGCGGTAGCGGTTTTTGTATATGAGTCGTGGAGACAGTTAGGGTTTGAGAATGCGTGCTAGGTTTTGTAATAAAGACAATACATGAGTTGCGTGAAACGCTTACTCTGTTGTTTGTTCGCGCCCTAATAATGCAATAGCGGCATCTTTAGCAGATTTCCCTTCGTACAATACTTTATAAATTTGCTCGCAAATGGGCATTTCTATGCCTTGTGCTTTTGACAAAATGTGGACTTCGTCTGTGTTTCGGTAGCCTTCAACGACTTGACCAATGCTTTCAATCGCCGCGTCTACACTTAAGCCTTGACCCAAGGCAAGACCAAATCGTCTGTTTCGCGACTGATTGTCGGTGCAGGTTAAGACTAAATCGCCCAAACAGGCCATCCCCATAAATGTTTCGCTTTGAGCACCCAGTGCAAGACCTAAGCGTTTCATTTCGGCTAAGCCGCGGGTAATAAGCGCGGTTCTTGCATTTGCGCCAAAGCCTAAGCCATCGCCAAGACCAGCGCCTATAGCGATAACATTTTTTACTGCGCCGCCTAATTGCACACCTGTTAAATCGCTGTTTAAGTAAACTCTGAAGCGTTTGGGATCATGTAACAAAGAGGCAAATTCGCTACCCAAGTCGTCATTAGTGGTCGATAGGGTGATTGCGGTGGGTAAACCTGCAGCCATTTCAGCAGCAAACGTGGGACCCGATAACACCGCTAAAGGCACAGTAGCGGGCAATATGTCGGCTGCCACTTGTTGCAACAAACGACCTGTACCAGGCTCTAAACCTTTACTTGCCCAAATTACTTTGTGTTCTGGGGTAACAAAAGGAGCAATAATACTGAGCATATCGGCAAACGCATGGCTAGGCACTACCACTAGTAGGTACTTACTTTCCTTAATTGCTTTTTCTAAGTTTGATGTTGGAAATAGCGCGTCGGGAAAGGTGAATTTTTCGAGGTACTTTGCATTACAGCGAGTCGCTTTCATGTCCGCAATAGCGGTCTCATCTCGACCCCATAAATATGTTTTGTGCTTATTTCTAGACAAACAAAAAGCCAAGGCGGTACCGTACGAGCCAGCACCGAAAACCGTGATATTGTGCGAAGATATCGCCATTACAATGGTTGTCCTTGACTATAAATTGGCGATTAACTGCTTAATTAGCCGCCCAATGGAATTAAGAGTCTAGTTTAGGCGTTGTGCTATCGCCGCTTTCTTCAGTTTTTTGTGCCGCGAGCGCTTCTTCTTGGCGCTTTTGAACATATTGTGCAAATATAGCGTCAAAGTTTACTGGCGCTAAGTTAAGTACTGGAAAAGTACCACGATTAACTAAGTTAGACACAGTTTCACGCGCATAAGGGAATAAAAGATTGGGACAGTAAGAACCAAGCATATGTGCTTTGTTGTTGTCTGGCATGTCACCAATAGCAAAAATACCGGCTTGCTGTACTTCACATAAAAAAGCAGTATCGCCATCGTTAGTCGCGGTTACGGTAACCGACAATACCACCTCAAACAGACCAGTATTTATTTCATTGGTACGGGTATCGATATCAAGTTTTATTTCAGGTTTCCATTCTTTTTGAAAAACGGCTGGCGAATTAGGCGTTTCAAATGAAATATCTTTGGTATAAATGCGTTGCATATTAAATTGGACTTCTTGTTGCTGCTGAGCAGCTTGTGGTTCGTCAGCCATGTTTATTTCCTGTTATTTACTTCTTATAAACACGCTATATTGCGTGTTTGATGTTGAGAATGTAGGATGAAAATACTGTGAGTTTACTTCATCCAATGCAGTTATAATGTTGGTGTTAGCCGTTCAATAGCGCGTCTAGCTTACCTGCAGATTCGAGTGCGAATAGGTCGTCGCAACCACCTACATGGGTGTCGCCAATAAAAATTTGTGGCACGGTAGAATGGCCATTGGCCCGCTCAATCATGGTGTCACGTAGTTCAGGTTGTTTATCTATTTCAAAATCACTAAAGCTAAGGTTTTTTGCTTCCAATAAGCTTTTAGCCCGACTGCAATAAGGGCAGTAGCCCTTAGTGTATAATTCAATTTTCTGCATATTCGTCTCAATGTAAGTCGTTGCTTTGCCGTTTACTTAGCTATCGGTATAGCCATAAAGTAAACAATCAACTATTTTTGTTTTTTAAAATTCTATTTGCTGACCGGTAAACTTGCACCTTGCCAAGCGTTCATGCCGCCAGCCAGAACATATACCTTACTAAAACCGGCTTTTGCCATCTTAGTCGCCGTACCTGACGCAAGGTTACCCATCGCACACACTACAATAATGGGTTGTTCTTTGTTTTTTTCAAGCTTAACAAAGTTACCTTCACGAACTTCTTCAGGCTTTAGCTGGCGAGAATCAATAATATGACCCGCCTTAAACTCTTTTGCCACTCGTATATCAAGCACTATCGCGTCTTCTTTATTGATTAATAAAGTCGCTTCATGGTTATTAACGCGCTTGGTCTTCGATAATATGGGTGCAACGAAGGAATAAACTAGCATTACCACCAACGCGACCCATAATCCGGTCAGTAGTAGTTGGTCTTTTGCAAACTCGAGAAGTGTTGAATCCATGAAGCTTTATCTCACTTTAATTTTCAAATACGGCTAAAGGCGGGAATTATATATAAACCTCATGTAAATAACACCCAATTAAAGTGTATAAGTAGGTATTCGATCTACATTATTTCATATCCTTTATTTCAGGATAGGCAAATAACTGGTAAATTAGTGTTTATTATCGACATTTTGTTTATTGTGCCTATTTATAATTTTGATTCTGTGGCAAATAAACGTTTAACGCTTTTCATCAAGGACACCTATGACGGCTAAGAAAAAAACACTCGCACTATTTATTTTAGACGGTTGGGGCTATCGTGAAGATAAAACCAACAATGCAGTGGCTTGCGCCAACACGCCTAATTTAGATAAGCTTAGCAGTGAATTCGCTAGTACCTTAATTTCGGGATCAGGTCTTGACGTAGGCTTACCACCGGGCCAAATGGGTAACTCTGAAGTAGGGCACGTAAACCTGGGCGCAGGGCGTGTGGTGTATCAAGATTTCACCAAAATCACTAAGGCCATTAAAGACGGTAGCTTTATTCACAATGAAGTCCTCACAAATGCTATAGACACTGCAGCAAAAAATAACAAAGCGGTGCACATAATGGGGTTGCTGTCAGACGGCGGCGTGCATTCACATCAAGACCATTTGATTGCTGCTGCTAAACTGGCGAACGCGCGAGGTGTAAGTAAGATTTATTTGCACGGATTTTTAGATGGCAGAGATACGCCTCCTCAAAGCGCCGAGAAATTTGTAAAACAGGCTGAAGAATCGTGCAAGAGTATCGAAGGCGCGAAAGTAGCCAGCTTGATAGGGCGCTATTACGCAATGGATAGAGACAATCGCTGGGATCGCGTTCAACTTGCTTATAACATGCTAGTAAAAGGCGATGCTGAGTTTTATGTTGATACTGCGAGTCAAGGTGTAGCCGATTCATACGCGCGTAAGCAAACAGATGAGTTTGTTAAACCCACGGTTGTTGGTGACTACAAAGGTATGCAAAGCGGCGACACTGTCTTGTTTATGAACTTCAGAGCCGACCGCGCACGGGAACTATCGCATGCCTTAATTACTGATGGTTTTGATGGTTTTGCAAGAAACCCTAAAGCTGACATCAACTTTGTGATGCTAACTGAATTTGAATCTACTTTAAAAGCGCCGGTGGCTTATCCCTCTGTAGATCTTGTGAATGTAATGGGAGAATGGCTATCTAAACATGGCAAAACCCAATTGAGAATATCCGAAACAGAGAAATTTGCGCATGTTACTTTCTTTTATAGTGGTGGCAAAGAAGATGAATATGAAGGTGAGAACCGAATACTTATTCCATCGCCCGATGTTGCTACATACGATCTTCAGCCAGAAATGAACTCAGAGAAACTCACCGATGCGCTTATTGAGTCAATAGATGCCGGATCTTATGATGTCATTATTTGTAATTTCCCTAATGGTGATATGGTTGGGCATACTGGCAACTTTGATGCTGCAGTTAAGGCTTGCGAAGCTGTTGATACATGCATAGGCCGTATAATCGAAGCGCTAAGTCGTAATGGCGGTGAGTGTTTAATAACCGCCGATCATGGTAATGCAGAACAAATGCAAGACCCAAATACAGGCATAGCACACACAGCACATACCAGTGAACCAGTTCCTTTCATCTATTATGGCCGCGCCGCTAATGTTCGCAGCGGCGGCACGCTTAGTGATGTAGCGCCAACGATGCTACATTTGATGGGAATTGAGCAACCAAGCGAAATGACAGGCACCCCTATAGTGACTTTAAAGTAGTTTGCTTTTTGTAACTTGTATAAGTATTAACACGAGGCGCTAGCATTTGCTAACCCACCTATTGTTTTGTGATTTAGTTGATAGTACTGATAAGGGTAAGGCTGCTTGCACGCCGCGATTTAACGCGTGGCGTGTTTTAGCCATAGCTTTTGCGCTATGTTTGGCAAGTAGTCAATTAACATGGGCGCAATCGGACGAACAAAACGCGTCAGACACGATAGATCTAGAAACAATACAAAACCTTATTGAGCAAACCCAGCTTAAGCTAAATAAAAATTTGGCAAATTCGGACCGATTACAGCAAGAACTAAAGTTAGCCGAATTGAAAATTGCGCAAACTGCGACCTTACTCAATCAAACCGACAAAAAGCTAAACAATACACGCGCAGAACTCACCAACTTAACAGCTGAAAAGAACGCTATTCAAACGCAAATGACTAATCAACAAAAAGCCTTAGCCAGCCAGCTTAAAAGTGCTTATATGGCCGGTGATTATGACTTTGCTAAAATGATTTTCAATCAAGATGAAGCGGGTAAATTTGAGCGAGTCCTCACGTATTACCAGTATCTAAATAAGGCACGCCAAGCTCAAATAGATACTTTTAGAGGCCTAGTTGTTGCGCTTAAAACTGTTCAGCTTGAACTTGATACACAAGAACAACAGTTAATCGGCTTGTTGAGTAAACAATCGAGTCAATCGTCGCAGCTGCGTAACCAACAGCAACAAAGATTTGAGACGTTTAGAGCCTTAGAGAAGCAAATTAGAAACGACCAAGCAAGAGTCGCGCAATTACAGCAGCAAGAAAGCGACCTAGAGACGGCCATTGAACAAGCTGAAATTGTCGCCCAACAAGCTAGGCAAAGAAGTGATATTGAACTGCTTGGCTTAACGGGCAAAGAGCGACAGCTTAATGTGCCCACTGCGGGTAATATTCTGCGTTTATTCGGTAAACGTAGGCAGGGTCCAGTGCGTTGGAAAGGCATCGTCATAAATGGAAAATCAGGTGCAGCCGTAAACACAGTTTCTGATGGCGTAGTCCTTTATGCCGATTGGTTAAAAGGTTTTGGCTTGGTCACGATAGTAGACCATGGCAAAGGCTATATGAGTGTATATGGACGCAATCAAGCACTGCTCAAAAATGTAGGTGATATGGTACAAGCTGGCGATACTATTAGCTTAGTAGGCACAAGTGGCGGTCAAGAACGAGCTGGGTTATATTTTGAAATTAGGCATAAGGGTAAGGCACTAAATCCAAGTAACTGGTTGGCACGCTAACGTTTTTACTAAATTTGTAGACCTTAATGTAACTTTTGAATCGTAAGGTTTACTGCCTCAATGAGTTTTGACTTCGTGCTGGTGTCAGCAAGTGCACTTGAAAGCCGTGTTAAATGATACTGTTCTAGCAACTCAGGGATGTAGTAAAACTCCTCCTTGCCCGTCTCTTCAAATGAAAACGCGTTTGCATTTAAAATATCATTAGAGTTATCAAATAGAATGGCTTCGGCTAAACGGCAGCAACAATAGCAAACCAATATTTGCTGTATCTGTAAGTCGCTTAATTTAGTGTCGGAAAATTGATTGGTAAACGGTAAGGCACTGTTGTGAAGCGAATCTGATATATCCTTCGGGAGATTCCACTTCTTTGCGAGAACACCGCCTAAAATTGCCGTATTTGCTTCGGTCAATTGTTGAATAAAATCGATACGTTCTAAATATGACGTATTTTCCACATACAACTTAGCAGTTTCTGGGCTAGAAAACAGCGTAGAAATATCCCCTAAATAACCAAGTTGACAGCGGGTTGATAATTCAGCTGCATTATCTAATTGCATGGCCTTAGCCATAACCAACATTATTGAGCCGGCAAGAAAACTAGCAGACCATATTTGTTGATACGCTTTTTGTTGTTGCTTATCGCTAAAATCGAGACTTTTTTGCAAAGCAAAGTGTGTTGCAATATTTTTGACTTGCACAATACCCAAGTAAACAATGGCGTGATGCACATTGGTAATGGGTTTTGATAATCCAAATAGCGGAGAGTTAGATACATTAATTATTTTAGCAACTAGCTCAGGGTCAGTCTTTACAGTTTCGTACAGTGTTTTAGCATCAGAAACATTCCCTGTTAACGCACTTAATAAAGGATGCGGTTTACGCATATTCTGATCGCCGGTCAACACATGGTACTGATGGGCATCACTAATAGACGTAATTAGCCGAAACTCAAAAAAGCGAGGCGAAATTACGGGTGCATCTTCCACCTTTAACTTTTTTTCATGGGCATGCGCACTTGAGGCATCAGGCAAGTTAGTATGACTTGGCTGGCTACTTACACGTTTTTGCCTGTGTTTTATGAGGCTGTTAGTTGCTACGTTACTCGAATTGCCGCTTCGCAACCAAATGATGATTACAATGGCTAAAGCGACAAAGAGTACGAACACTATAATATTCGTTAACAAAGATGCGGTTCCTTGAAATTCCAAGTCATAATACAGTTATAAGGCAAAATAGCGTTCAATGGTTATTTAAAGCAGCCTTTTTGTATGAAAAACTATAACTTACTATAAGCATTGAGATGGTTCCTTTTCAATCAATTAACGAAAACAAGCAATGGTTTATATTTGAGTCAACCATACCTTTGCAATATTAGACTTATTGGTAACGTCGGTTTACTTACTTAGAGGCGTAAACCACTGTTAATACCGCCTGTATAGGTTGGTTGGCTGACATGTAAGCAACTGCACCTTTGTTCCGCGACAAGAATAATAGAACAATTTTTTCATCGTCAAGTTGTTTAGGCGGTTTTTTACGCCCTGAAAATCGCATTTGTGCCCAGTATGATTGAATTCTTGCTTCTGTTAATCCGACCACTTTTGTATTAAACAAAATGCGCACTTCTTGCTTAGACAAGGAAAGTTCGGTGTTATCAATGTTGGTGACTACCACTACCGCGTCTTTTGCTAGGCTTAAATTGGGATAAGCACCTATAATTAACATAATGATTAAGTGTATTATAATTTTCATTAAAACACCCACTCAATAGCCACTTGGAATAATTCGGCATTTTCTTGTACGCAAAATGGGCTAGGTGATGCGGTAGGATCTTCAGTATCAACCTGACTATTTATAAACTTTCCGTCGGCTTTTAATGCAACATTGGTTCTAAGTTCGTACCTTACTCTTAAGGTAATCGTTTGAAGTTCGTCTTGTTTAATAGCGTTACTTGCAAAATCGAATTGTTGGGCAAGAAAATCTAACTGCGGACTAATGCCAACACGAATCTCATTAGACACTTCACTATAGTCTACTCGGTTTTTTGCGAAGGTTGCGTCAAAAGTATAAGGATAGAATTTGTAGCTTAAGGCAAAATATCCGGCAGCGGTTTTAGGCACGAAGTAAGCATCAGTATCATAAGTTGTTAGCTCTAAACGAGCAAAATAGTCTAGTTTTTCCCAGCCCACGCTAAATTGATAGTATTGGACTTTATCATTCACTAAGAATAAGTTGGCCGAATTAACAAATCCCAATTGATTTAAGACGTTTTGAAACGGAATCGATTCATCTGTAAATACTTCACCATTGCCCTCATGGTAAAAGGCGCGAAAATTCAAATCGGAAATTCGTATGGTGACCACCATTCCTGCTAAATCTTTCACTTCTGCATAAAATTCTTTATTACCCGCAGAAATATCACCTTGGAATAAACCATAATAGGCGTCAATCGAGCCTAAGAAATTTTTAGATGAAAGTTCATAGACGCCAACACGTCATCATAATCTGTAAAAATAAAAGGGCTATAAACTTCAAGTGGAAGCGTTATCCAGGGGTAGTCAAATCCCACATCCATTATTTCACTGTATTGATAAAGCGGAATGCGTTGACGTCCAATTTTAAATGACAAGGCATCTGTTGTACGATAGTCAGCGTATAGTCATTGAATTTCGGTCCATATCAGCGCGCAATACACCCTGAGCAACAACACTCAGTTAGTCAACTATTTTAATTTATGCACGCAGTCCGAAGAAGGTGTTGAGAAACTCGAACAAAAAGAATTTCCAATAGATATCAATTGTGATCAATTACAAGGGTATTTGTTTGCCAAGCCAAAGCCCTTAGAAGGGCTAATCCGTGCTAACCCTAAAGTTGTGAGTTTGGCGGGCATAGCTGGTCAAAGCAGATTGCGAAACAGTTACACAAACAATTTGTAAAATGCTAAACCAAGCACAAGTATAATAACCACACCGGCCCCAGTATTCGCAAACACCCCATTTTTGTATTCCCCTAAAAGCGCTTTGCGGTTGCATACCCACACCAACAATATAGCGGAAATAGGCAGCAACAAGGCATTGGCGGTTTGTGCAATCAAAATAAGGGCAATTGGTTTTAAGCCTATGCTTGCCATGGTGGTGCCCACTGCTACGATGAGAATAGCGGTTAGCTTGAATTTCATATTCTGTAAACTTGGCTGCCAACCAAACAAACCACTTATCGCGTAAGCAGCTGCTAATGGGGCTGTTATCGCTGATGTTAGACCGGCTGCAAATAAACCAATACCAAAAAACAAGCTTGCTTGCTGACCGAGTAATGGCGTAAGTTGATTTGCGATATTACTTGGATTAACCGCAATTTGTGCTACAAAAAAAGCGCTTACAGAGCTTGATAAGATAGCAAATGTAACTAAGCCTCCAACACCAATACTGGCAAAGAGCTGGCCATTTTGGTGCTTCATCTCTTTCTTACTAATGGCTTTGTTATCAGTTTTATTTTGTGTGTCTTGTGCGCTTAACCCTGCATGCAGAAACAAGTTATATGGCACAATTGTTGTTCCTATTATGGCCAGTGCCAATGCCGTATTTGAAAGCATGGGGGCTTGCATAAGAAGGCCCTTAGTCAGAAGCGAAGTATCTATACCTACGAGTACCATTAAGGTGATAAATACCAAACTCATAGTAGCAACTAAGCCAATTAAGAATTTTTCTAGCAATTTATATTGACCAGACACCAATAGTAGCAAAGCAAGTATACCTAGCAACAATGCCCAATGTTTAATAGAGCCACCAAAATTTGCACTCAAGCCTAGTGCAGCGCCAGTAATATTGCCGCCTTCATAAGCAGCGTTGCCCACGCCTATTGCAACAATCACTAAGCCTGCAATTAACCATTTAAGAATAGGGTTAGTAATACTTAACATTATTGCTTCAGACAAACCTACACCGGTAATGGTGCCTAACCTAGAAGCCATCTCTTGTAATATAAAGGTTGCTAGTATGGCAAATATTAATAGCCATACAAGCGCATAACCTGTTTGCGCGCCGACCAACGTTGCTGTGGTTACTGTTCCAGGGCCGATAAAGGCGGCGGCAATGATTAAGCCTTTTACTCCTGCGCGCATTGTGTATCCTATTTTATTAAAGCTAATCAACGGTGTTCAAGATACTCTTGAACTTGTATCATGGCACGCAATTGGCGTGGTTAAAACCCATAAGGTGTCCTTTATATTTCTCTCGTATTCTTTTAGCACTCTTTTAATATAGTAGGCGTGATTTTCTATGGATGTATCTAATTACCTATATACCGATTTGTCGGTACTTTACGATAACCCAGAGCAAGCTCAGTTTTTACAGTCTCAGTCATATGTAGAAGGGTGCTTATTGGGAGCTTGTGCATGCCCAGAAATTCCATTGCCAGATGTATGGCTGCCGTGGGTAATTAAGCATCATCAACAAATTCAAAATGCACAACAAGCAGACCATATTACCGATGTATTATTTGCTTTTTTTAAGCAGTGTTTAGCACATATGCATAACAACAGCCTTAGCCTGCCCGCTTATGCCGTTTATAGCGATATTAGCGCCAAGCCATTGCGTGATTGGTGCGAAGGAATATTAGTAGCACACAGCGCCCGCGAGAAATTTTGGCAGGGTGCATGGAATAAAATGCAGGCTCAGTCTCCCCAAAATGCCCCTCAATTGGCGAAAGATTTAAAGCATTGCTTACTGATGTTCACTACATTTGCTGATCCTGAAAAAGCCATCGAAGAAGCAAACTCTAAAGACGGGAGCGGTGCGTTATTAGCACAAAAGCTGCCTGTAATTGCTAAAAGTTTGCAGGATACTTTGCAAAAGTATGTTGCCATTTCCGGTGAGCTTGCGGCTTTCTTACCTAATCAATTTGAAACCTTCCAACAAGACAATGACTAAGGCCTTACTCAAAAAGGCTTTACTATCGCTAATATTACAATAGCAAGCAGCGCCAACACCGGTACTTCGTTTAAAAAGCGATAAAACTTAGCGCTGTGATTATTTGCATTGTTTAAAAAACGCTTCATTAGTACGTATAAGTATACGTGGTAGATGTAGAACAAGATAACAATCACCAGTTTTACATGCATCCAAATACTTAATTTAAACCATTCCCTGCCATAGGTGTATATCAATAATGCTCCAAATACTAGGGTAAGTACGGCGAATGGCGTGACGAAAAACCATAGTCTGCGCTGCATGATATTAAGTTGTGCTTTTACATCAGGGTTGTCTGACTGGGCGTTGTACACAAATAATCTAGGCAGGTAAAAAATACCTGCCATCCAAGCAATCATAAAAAATACGTGTAGTGCTGTGTACCACAAAAGCATAGTGCCTTCCTTATTTTGCTATCTACACATTGTTAGACTTATGTAGATTACGAATTATCTTATATGAGTGAAGCTATCTGTATTAATGTTGTTGCCGCAATAAATAAGTGTGCAACATGTTCCACGTAATAATACCGCACAGTTTGGCTTGTGCACCTTGCTTGTTGAATTCTTTCGTTGCACTGGTAATGTCTTTGTCAATTGCCGACACGATAGCCACACCACCATGACGTTTTGTATACAGTAGTTCATACACTTCAGCTAAGGTATTTTGATCAGATATGCTTGCTATTTTATTGCGTGCAATTGGGTGACCATCTTCTTGTAAACCAACCACAAGGCTGATCAATTCCCATTCATATGAATTTTCATATTGTGTAATGTTTGCCACTAAATCATTCGGGTTTTGTTGCAAGTATTGAAACATTTCGACTTCTTCACCGATGTTAAACGCTTTGAAGTCTGTGCGCATTATCGCCATTACGCCGGTGTCTTGTAATTCATCTCGAATGGCGGTGGTGGTGTAAGGCAATTCTTGATACTCGAGCTGCTGAATAAATATAGAACTATTGTTGCATAGCTGCTTGGATGTAACGTATGCGCTCACGATTGTGATCAGCGCTGGCAATATAATTTGCTGGGTTGAACTTAACTCCATCACCGCAGATAGCGCCGCCAGCGGGGCATGCAAAACTGCGGCTAAAAAGCCAGCCAGTCCTAGCAGGGCATAGTTAGTGGTTAACTCAAGCGGTGTATTTTGCATTGGCACTTCTATTACGTGCATCAATAACAGCTGCAAAGGTTGTAAAAACAAAACACCGGCTAGAATACCGATGACCATGACTGCACCGATAATGCCCCCAGGAACACCCAAGGCGATTGCAATAATAGCGAGTAAAAACTTTGCGGTGAACAGTATCAAAATAGCCGCTAATTGCGGTGAACTTGCAATGAAGCTGTCTATGTTAACAAATTCTGCACCCAGCGCGCTTGGCATGTAAAAACCTACGCACCCGGTAATAGCGGCAGCTAGCAGTAAACGTGTCATCATGTTAAATGGACGAAACAAACGCATTGTCCACATAAGCTGTTTATTGAACAGACTCGCGAGTAAGCCAAGCACTACACCAAGCACAATTAGTATAGGATAATGCCAATATTCCATGCTGTGAAAGCTCAGAAAGCTAAGTTCGGTAATATCACCAAAAACGAAACGCGTTAACACCGAACCACAGGCAGCAGCCAGCATAACGGGTATAAAAATATGCACTTTATATCCGCGCATAACTACTTCCATCACAAAGATGACGGCTGCAAAAGGAGTATTGAAAGCAGCGGCTATTCCAGCCGCTATGCCACAACCTGCGAGAATGCGTAAGCTGTTAAATGGCAATGCAAACCAGCGGCCTATATATTGACTAGCGGCAGCAGCTAAATGCACGGTAGGTCCTTCTTTACCCACAACAAAACCGCTTGCTAATGCTAAAATGCCGCCAAAAAATTGATTGATACTGGTGGCTAGCGGTATGTGGCCATAATGCACCTTGAAACGGTGTATAACAAAGGGGATACCCATGCGGTAATGCTCAAAGCCGGTGAGTTTGGCTATGACAATCACCAGGAAGATGGCAATAACAGGTAATAATATTAGTTGCCAACTAGGCATTGCGCTATAATTGCCCACAGACCCGAAAAGGGCAGTTTGCAATGCTTCCAAACACAATCGAAATAGTATAATTACTGCTGCTGCTACTAAGCCAGCTACCAATCCGACTACACATAATTGTATAGACGTCGAAGGTATAGATAACGCTAGTCGTAAAGATTGTAAACGCACAATAGATGGCAAGTTAAGCAATACATGCCGTAAATCATAACACAAAACAAGAGCTTAGGAGACAGTTTGGACTTACCAAAATATCGTGAAAAGTTGGGCTTTGTGCGCTTTTACACCTTATTACTGCTTATATTGGGCGTTATTTTTTATGCTGGCTACGAGTTTGCAAATATGCACAAAACTAATTTGCAGGCGCAAAACAGGCTATTAAATAAGAGCTTAGGTAATTTAACAAGCGAAAATGAGAAATTGCAGTCGCAGTATAATGTATTGAAAGTTGAGTTGGATATCGCGCAGTTAACCACCGAACGTGATCAGCAGAGCAATAAAGAAAGTATTAATCGAGAACAAGCCTTAAAAGAACAAATTTTGTTTTATCAGCGAGTAATGGCGCCTGAAATGACTCAAGATGGCTTTTTGATGCAGCGTATGGAAGTAACGCCTACGGTAAGCCAACGTAATTATTCGATAAAAATGATTTTGCTCCAGCACGAAAATATCAAAGCCGTTATCAAAGGCAAATTAGCAATGCAGGTCTTTGGAAGCGCCGACGGTAAACCCGCCAACTTTGCCATTGAAGTGCTTCAGGATAAACCTAAAACATCACTAGATTTTGCATTTAAGTATTTTCAAGTAATTGAGACGAGCGTCACCTTGCCAGAAGGTTTCACGCCAGACCGTTTTGAGATTAACACCGACATATACAAGTATAAAAGAAAGCGTGGGAATTACTCGACCACAATTAAATGGCAGGAAGCCTTTACCGAAGCTGAGTGAATACTTGATTAAAACACTCAAGTATTAGATAATCAGCTTATTCAATTTTATTAATATTCTTTTGAAAGTCCTCATTCAAAAAATGAGTAATAGCCTAGCAACAACAAAGGCGGGCACCAACAAAAGATGTGGAGTTAACGATGTCAGTAGAAGTCGCAATGCCAATCGAATTTTCGGATGCAGCTGCTAGTAAAGTCAAAAACTTGATTGCAGAAGAAGAAAACCCAGCGCTTAAACTGCGCGTTTACGTAACCGGTGGCGGCTGTTCGGGCTTTCAGTATGGTTTTACCTTCGACGAAAAAGTGAACGATGGTGACATGACCATCGAAAATCAAACAGTAACTTTAGTTGTTGATCCAATGAGTCTGCAATATTTAGTAGGTGGCATTGTTGATTATACCGAAGGACTTGAAGGTTCTCGTTTCTTTGTAAATAATCCAAATGCCAGTACAACGTGTGGATGTGGTTCTAGCTTTAGCATTTAATTTGCATTTTTCGAAGAGGTGATGGAAGTGGGTATAGATAAAATGCAATTATTCGGCTCTACCACTTCACCCTACGTCCGTCGTTTACGCTTGTATATGCAAGACCTTCCGCATGATTTTGTACTTGTTGATATCTTTAACAGTCGTGACCGTGCCGAGATACAATCTGACAATCCCACTTTAAAAATACCCATGCTAAAAGATGGCGCTCAAACGATACTTGATTCAGGCACAATTTATCGTTATTTACAGGCCAAAATGGGTGGTGAAGGACTTAACTGGGAACAACAAAACATACTCACGAGTATCGATGCCGCTAATGACTCTCTTGTACAAATGCTTATATTAGGTCGTTCTGAAATTGATACCAGTGTAGACAAAATGTACTTCCGTATTCAACGTGAGCGCCTCGATGCTGTATTTACTCATTTGGAGCAACAAGCGAAAAATGGGACTTTTGCTCAATGGCATTATTTGTCTATGAGTTTATTTTGTTTGCTCGATTGGGTAATGTTTAGGCAGTTACACAATATATCGAGTTTTGTCACATTGCAAAACTTGCATGATCGCTGGAAACAGCTTGCGATATGCCATCAAACCGACCCGAGAATTTAACAACGTTTATATTAAGTGCTTCTATTTAGGTGCCTATGTTCAAGCGCTTAGGTAGAAAAGTGAATTTCGGTACGAATAGCTAAGCCCACAGATGCCCTAAAGTCTTCTTCGCGCAGCCACAGCACAAAAGGTTCTATTTCTACAAATAGCCACTCTCGCAAAACTTTGCGCTTATAGCGTATGCTCACCAGCATTTGATCCCTGCGATATGAAGGCTTAGAAATACCTTCTATCGAGGCTGAAAATAAGTAACTAGTATCATCTTTACCCAAACGCAAAAATTGAAATTGATGTCGCCACAGCCAATCGCTCGATTTGTTTCTGAAGCGGAAACTGTTACTTATTTCGAAAGCAGATGAACTATCAAAAACATAACCATATTCAGCGTTTGCTTCAAATCCAAGCTTATCGCCTGAATAATAATTAGTTTCTGCATAATATCGAAGAGTTGATTGTTCACTAAACTTGAATTGGTCAGAATAGCGAGCGCGCGTATAGAGTTGAAAGCCTCGACCAAAACCGACACGATAAGAAATTTTATCAGTCGTTCGTTTTTTAAACTGCAATGCGAGCACGGCCTGGTCACCTCCACCTAATTCAGAGCTTCGTGCTGCTTTTATCGCTTGTTGACTCACGTCATCTTCTTCGTCTGAAAATAATAATTCGACGCGGTCTTCAAGGGCGGGTAATTTGACCCGAATTTTGAATCTAAAGTCGAATTCACTAAAGTCACCCGAACGAGGCTCCCAGCCAAAGCGTAGTCGGCCTTTTGTGGTCGCAGGCGTCATGTTGTCGCCACCGTCGTGTTTAAACCAGTTATTGATGGCAATCGCAGTGGAATCAACGCCGTAGTTTAAATAGCAATAGTTGTTGTTTAGCCAGCCTAACTCAGCACAAAAAGTATAGGCATTTTTGTCGTTGAACTCTTCGCTTTTAGTTTCGTCTGTTTTTCCGACAGGAGGATCTTGTGCTTCGCTTGCTATCACTTGGTAAGGTAGCAGGAAACTTAGCATTAAAAAGAGTGTCAAATAGTAGGAATATTTATGCATGACCGCGCTATTTTGGGTGCTTGTATTACGTTAAAACAAAATATTTTACTACTCATGTAGCAAAGCCAGTGATATTCGTTAAGTTCTAGGTATAATACCAACACAGCGAAGAAAGTTATGCAAATTTTAAACAAAAACTTATCTTTATAGTTATCTCACTTTTAAGGAATCGACATGGGCATAAGTATTTGGCAGGCGCTAATTGTGCTGGCAGTCGTAATATTATTGTTTGGCACATCAAGGCTTAAGAACGTGGGCTCAGATTTAGGTTCAGCGCTAAAAGGCTTTAAAAAAGCAATAAAAGAAGAGGATAAAGAGGAAAACAAAGAAAGCATGAAAGAAGATGCCGATTTTGAGCCTCTAGACAAACCAGCGGTAAAAACAGATGAGTCAGTGTCTGACCAAACGACGCAAACAGCTTCTCAAAAGCAAGCTAACAAAGAATAATATATGTTTGATATTGGTTTTTGGGAAATGCTGGTTATTGGCGTAATGGCATTAGTGGTTTTAGGACCTGAACGTTTGCCTGGTGCGATCCGTTCAACTATATCTACTATTCGCAGTGTTAAGGATGTTGCTAACGGCTTTAAACAAGAAGTGGCGACCCAACTAGACGCCCATGAATTACATGCCAATTTGAAAAAAGCAGAGAGTTTGGGCATGGAAAATTTGCCTAAAGATCTGCAAGACTCTGTAAATGAACTTAAAGCAGCGGCGGCATCTGTTCAACAGCCATACAAAACCAACAAAACAGAAGCGAACAAGCAAGCCACTAAGCAAATTGGCGAAGCTAGTAAGCAACTTGCATCTATTGAAACTAACACGACAAAAAACACTAATAATGAGTGAACCAAGCGGGCTAATTGCCCATTTAATAGAATTACGAACTAGAGTCCTCAAAGCGCTAATGTCGGTGTTTGTGATATTTTTGTGTTTGGTCTATTTTGCACAAGATCTATACCGCTATGTAGCTATGCCTTTAGTGGCAAGCTTGCCAGAGGGCGCTAGTATGATCGCTACCGATGTAGCATCTCCCTTTTTAGCGCCGTTTAAGCTCACATTAGTACTGTCTTTTTTTATCGCTATTCCTTTCGTGCTTTATCAAATATGGGCATTTGTGGCACCTGGTTTGTATCGCCGCGAGAAGAAATTAGTTGCTCCTCTCCTCGCCAGTAGTACGCTGCTTTTTTATCTGGGAATGGCATTCGCCTATTTTGTAGTCTTCCCGTTAGCCTTCATGTTTTTTAACAGCGTAGCGCCTGAAGGTGTGTTAGTTAGCACCGACATTTCAAGTTACCTTAATTTTGTACTAAAACTATTTTTCGCTTTTGGCGTGGCCTTCGAAATACCTATTGCGGTAATTTTGATGTGCTGGACGGGCGTAACGACAGCCGAAAAGCTTGCCAAAAAACGACCGTATGTCATTGTGGGCGCGTTTTTTGTGGGTATGCTATTAACTCCGCCCGATATTATTTCGCAAACCTTACTTGCGGTACCTATGTGGATTTTGTTTGAAATTGGCGTGGTAATCGGTGGACTGTATTCACGTAAGCGCGCCGATGTAGATGAAGAGAGTACTGAGGCAAATGTTGAAGACGGCGTTAATAAAAGCTCGGATGAACCATCTGCATTTGCAGCAGGAACTTCCGAGTCGGTAGCGACTCCAATAATTAATAAACAAGCTGATTTTGACGATTATGCCCATAGCGAGAATCCAAATTCTATCGAGTCAGATGATTTTGAGTTTGATGACGAAGCTGAAGATGATGATAGAAAGGGGCAAGTTGAACCGCCTAATAAAGATGTAGAGCAAGATTCAAATATTGATGCAAGTAAAGACAAAGACAGCAGCAAAAATAAGAATAGTAAATAGGAAGTAAATATGACAGCAAATAATGCAAGGCGGTTTATGTTTTTATTGTGTGCCGTTACGATAATATCCCTTGGCTTTTTTACCAGCATGGTAAAAGCACAATCAGGCGACGAGACTGCATGTCGTTTAATTCAAGATAATATTAAGCGCTTGGCTTGTTTCGATGGTTTATCTGATGACAAAATAGCGCTTGATAAGCCAAAAGTTGCATCTGAGGTGGCTGAAGCACCTGTCAAAAAGCCTGCGGCCATTGATGATACTAGCCCTAGAGAGATTGACGATATAGACAAACGCGCACAAGCGTTAATGGCAAAGTCAAAGAAATCTGCTGACCCTTTCTCAGGCAGTACTCCACGTATATCGGGCAACACTAGCAGGCCAGCAGCGGCTGATAGTAGCTTTGGCTCAGAGTCCTTGCGCAGTGATCCTCAAGAAAATGTCAACGAGATTCAAACCCGAATAATTACCGTTTCCAAAGACGCTAGAGGGTATGCCACTATTACCTTGAGTAATGACCAGGTATGGCGTCTAACTGAAACGACTAGGTTTTCGATAAAAGAAGACGATCTTATTAGTATCGAAAAAGGGGTACTGGGCGCTTTTTACTTTTCAAAACCTGATAGTAACCGCAAATTACGCGTAAAACGTATAAAATAAAATGAGCTGGATTGACACTGGTGTAAACTTACTAGACCCTAGGTTTACGCTAGCAGACGTGTTGCTGCGTGCAGCGCAAGCCAAGGTTAACAATATATTAGTCATCTCTTCTACCCTAGGAGAGTCTGAACAAGCCTTAGCTTTATGTAAAAAGCACAATCATCCTCCTGTTTGTGAATCTATTCATGTTAATGACCTCAATAAACAATTAATAAGTAAGGTTAAACTTGCTTGTACAGCAGGCATTCACCCGCATTATGCCGATCAGGCAAAAAGGGAATCTTGGACTAAACTAAACGCGCTGAGTGCCGATAACCACATAACAGCTATAGGCGAGTGTGGGTTGGACTTTAATCGTAATTTTTCGACTAGAACAAATCAGTTATATGCATTTGAGCAACAGCTAAATATTGCAGCTAACAACAACATGGGCGTGTATTTGCACGAAAGAGACGCCTTTGATGAACAAATGATACTGCTTGAACAGTATGCTCCGTCGCTAAAATTTATGGTTACCCACTGCTTTACTGGAAATAAAGAACAACTTAATGGCTATTTGTCATTGGGCTGCTATGTGGGTATTACCGGTTGGTTATGTGATGAAAAAAGAGGTCAGCAATTGCGAGAAGCAGTGCTAAATTTACCACTTTCACGTTTGTTGTTAGAAACAGATGCGCCTTATTTGTTTCCAAAAACGCTTAAACCAAGAAAGTCGAAAAATGAACCTTGTTTCTTGCCACATATTGCAGAATCTTTATCTGAGATAATAAATGTAGATATATCAACGATAGAAAAACATGCATTTGACAACGCATTTACCCTGTTTTTTAGTTAACACTCGGATACTCAATAGCAATGACCACGAATGAGTTTGGCATAATGACCAAAACAAGAACCGCAGGCATAATTGCTAGCGTGTTATTATTCGTCCTCATATTATTTATACTGCCCTACAATTTAACCCAAATTAGCAAACAAAATACCACAGATTTGTATGCCAGTTTGTTCGTCGATAAAAGCTTCAGTGCCAGTATTAGAGACACCGTAGAGCGGGTAGATACCGATTGGGAAAAAGTTGATAGTTTTAATTTTGGACTAGACTCTGCGCCCCATTGGTTAAAAGTCAAATTACCCGAACCAAACACACAAGAACCCCGCTTTTTGCTAATTAACTATGGCTTGTTAGACCATGTGAACGTATGGTTTCTAACATCTCCTGAAAAGGGATCACAAGTAATAGGCGCATACAAATCGGGTGATGCATTGCCATATTATAACCGTTCTATCATCTCTGAAAATTTTTTATTTGCAGTGCCTGAAGTTGATGGAGAGTTATACGCTTATATCCGAGTCACAAGCAAGGGCCCTATTAACATTCCCGTCGAAATATGGGCCGCAAAAGATTACATTGAATATTCGAGCCTTCAGAAATTATTTTTAGGACTATTTTTTGGCTATATGATTGCCATGGCACTTAGCAATCTTTACATCTATGCAGTCACTCGCAATAATCTTTTCCTAGTGTATACCGGTTACGTTAGCAGTATAGCTATGGTAGTCGCCTCAATACACGGTATTGGCTTTCATTACCTATGGCCAAGTAGTACGTGGCTGCAAGAATTTTGTACCCCAATTTTTGCTTGTTTAACGATGATTTTTATCATTTCGCTAAGCATCAATTTATTGGAGTTGAACATACAATCATCCACCAGATATACAACACTTCGTAATATAAAATATATTTTCATTAGTCTTTTGTGCTTATGCTTTATTGGCTTACCCTATGAAGTTGCCATAAAATCGGTACTGGTTTTGCTCATCATTACTATGCCTATTATTTTTAGTGTGGGTCTACTACTGGCGATTAAAGGTAGCCTTGTTGCCAAATATTTTTGTGCTGCTTGGGGCGTCCTTTTACTCTCAGGTATGTCCATTGCTATGGAAAGTTTTGGACTATACGAACCGCCGGTTAATTCTAGTTATTTATTAATGATAGGTGCGATTACCGAAGCACTTCTATTGGCCTTAGCCCTAGCTGTGAACTTTAATGAACAGTTAGTGAGTGCAAAGACTACTCGCGACATTGCACTGAAAAACGAACAAGAGGCAATCGAAACTAAAGATGAATTGATTACGCTACAAGAAAAAAATCAGTCAGACTTGGAATATAGTATTGAAGAAAGAACGCTTGAACTAGAAATTGCCTTACGTGAATTATCTGAAAGGAATCGAGAATTAGAAAAACTCAGCGCGATTGACCCGCTTACTGGTTTGATGAACAGGCGCTACTTTGACAAACAAATTATTGCTGAAAGCAGGCGCAGTAAACGTGAATTAAGCCCGCTTGGCCTTGCTATGCTAGACATAGATTACTTTAAAAAAATTAATGATACCTACGGTCATTTATGTGGTGATCATTGTTTACAGTTTTTTTCCAATATTCTCAAAGAAACTGTAAAACGTCCATCGGATATTATTTGTCGGTATGGTGGTGAGGAATTTGTTTTAATCTTGCCAAATACGGATCAAGATGGCCTGGAAAAACTGTTAGAGAAAGTACGTAAAAACGTTGAAAATAAGAATGTTTTATTTGAAGGCCAAGAAATTTCAATGACCGTCAGTATTGGAGGATGTAGCAGAGTAGTTTCTTCTGAAGATGAAACCAGTCTCATTATTGGCTTTGCTGATAAACTCTTATACAGCGCCAAGGAAGCAGGGCGCAATTGTGTGATAGTTGATAACTTTTGATTGCATTGAATAACACAGCTATCTCGATAGTCATTAAGCGTAATCCCAACATATTTGCTGCGCTTACGTTTTTATGGCGGTATTGGATTGTCGCGCTTATTTTCGGCTCTGTGGTTTTATTTATGCAAGCAACATTGTTTTTAGGGAATGCTGCTAATGGTGAATATAAACTTAGTAATACCGTGTACTTTGTTGATGACGGGGAAACCGCTAATTTTAATGATATTCTTTCTTTAAGCGAAGAGCGATGGAAAGTAACTCAAAGCTTAAGGTTCAAGCCGACTAATGGAAAAGTCTGGCTTAGGGTAGATGTGCCTAAGCATAATGAATCGTCTATTTTATTACGTTTCAAAAACCCTTTATTAGATATTGTCGATATAAAGCTTGTTGGTCAATCGGAAGAATCGGGAAAAGAGCAAACAATCATCGCCGAATATCAGGCCGGAGATCTAAGGCCTTTTGCAGATAGGCAATTAGCCCTACCAAACCTTGTTATACCATTAGACGTGAGCCAACAAAACACTACTTTATATATATCGGCATCATCAAAACTTTCGATTGAATTAGGTTTTGGCCTATGGAGTAAAAAAGGATTCTTAGAATTCAATGATCATTTAACGATTCTCTTTGGCATTGTTTTTGGGTACATGCTAGCGCTAGTTTGCTACAGCTTGATGATGTACGCCACTATTCAAAAAACAGAATATATGTGGTACGGATTGTATTTGGGCGGGTTCTTATTGCACGCAATGTCGCTCAGCGGCTTTGGTTTTCAATACCTTTGGCCGCAAGGTGTGGGGTTGCAAGCAGTAATGGGTGGCGTTTCTATTAGCTTAACGTATTTATGTTTAGTTAAATTTACGCAAATGATCATTCTGTCTGCGAGCAGAGTTCACAACTTAACGTTTAACACGTTCATTTACTTCCATTTGGTACTAAGCGGTTTGTCGCTTATTTCGCTTAATCCTGTTTTTCTAAAATTTCATATGATAGCGGTAATCCTTACTTTATTTTCAATGCCTATTTTATGTTACGCAATAAGCAAAACAGGTTCTAAGGTCGCACGCTTTTTCATTTTTGTTTGGATTGTATTTTTGATAACTTCGCTTATTGTAATTTTGGGCAGATTAGATTTGATTGCCTTGCAGCTTGAACACATTTACGTCTTGTTTATCGGGTTTCATTTAGAGACCTTAATGATAGGTTTAGCGCTTATTTATGGATATAGAGTGAGACACCTACACACCTTAGAAATGAAAGAACTTGCATTGCACGAAAAAGAAAAATCGGTGCAATCGAAAGATCAAATTTTACAATTACAGCAAGATGCACAATCCAAGCTTAAAGGACAGGTAAAAGCGCAAACTGTGCAACTTGAAGGAGCGCTCGACAAGCTGTCATTGGCGAGTTCTGAACTCGAGCTAATACGTAATTTCGATGGATTAACAGGCTTGCCGAATAGACTCGCCTTTGAAGAGTCGCTTAAGGGCTTGAGCAAGTCGAGTATTAATATGGGTGATGCCTTGTGCGTTGTTGTAATTGATATAGATCACTTTAAAAAGGTTAATGATACCTTCGGCCATATGGCTGGAGACGAATGTTTACGTGCGTTTTCAGCGCTATTAAAAGAACGCTTTCATGGCAATGATTACACATATTGTCGATTTGGTGGTGAAGAGTTTATTGTGGCTACAATTTTACCGCTGCAGCAGGTGAAGGAAAAGCTTGAGGAATTTAGAATAGCAGTTCAGGCGCTCGAAGTAAGCTATGGTGGGCACACTATTTCATTCACAATAAGTTCGGGCGTGTTTAGTAAACACTTAATAAATATTGCCGATTCTAGAGAGTTATTGTCAAAAGCCGACGGAAATTTATACTTAGCCAAACAGAAAGGACGAAATTTAGTTGTAGCTTAGGTATACTTAATGCGACTTCGTTACTTCAAGGAAATATTACATGTCAGGAATGCTACTCACTCGTCCACGTCGCTTAAGGCGTACTCCCGCATTGCGAAATTTAGTAGCTGAACATGCACTATCGGTTAACGACTTAATTTACCCTATGTTTGTTATTCCCGGACAACAACAGACTGAAACAATTGATTCAATGCCCGATATATTTAGGTTTAGTATAGATTTACTACTTGAAGAAGTGGCCGAATGTCTTGCCTTGGGCATTCAGCATTTCGCCTTATTCCCAGTTGTTGGTGAAAGTAAAAAATCGTTAAATGCAGAAGAAGCTTTTAATTCAAGCGGACTCGCACAAGAAGCAGTAATTGCTTTGAAAGCCAAATTTGGCGATGCCATTTGTATTATTACCGATGTTGCATTAGACCCATACACCACTCATGGTCAAGACGGCATAATAGACAACAATGGTTACGTTCTGAATGATGAAACCATTAATGTATTAGTAGAACAAGCGCTCTCACATGCTCGTGCAGGAGCGGATATAGTCGCGCCATCTGATATGATGGATGGCAGAATTGGTGCCATCCGCGAGGCATTAGAAGCCGAAGGTTTCGTAAACACCTGCATTATGGCTTATTCGGCAAAGTACGCTTCAAGTTACTACGGGCCCTTTAGAGACGCGGTAGGGTCGGCGAGTAATATCAAAGGTGGTGACAAAAAAAGTTATCAAATGGACCCTGCAAATAGTGACGAAGCAATATTAGAGATTACCCTAGATATTAACGAGGGTGCCGACATGGTCATGGTAAAACCCGGTATGCCTTATTTAGATTTAGTACATCGATGCAAAAGCGAATGTAAAGTGCCCACTTTCGCGTATCAGGTAAGTGGTGAATACGCTATGCACCAGGCCGCTTTTCAAAACGGTTGGCTGAATAAAGATGCGGTAATTATGGAGTCTCTTTTGGCCTTTAAACGCGCAGGCGCTGACGGGATTTTAACTTACTTTGCGAAAGCTGCTGCGAAGCTCTTAGTACAAAGATAGTGCAGAAGTAGTATAGGAATAGCGCCGAAATAGCACAAAGCTTTACCGGCTCCTTTTCTCTCTTTAAATATCGAAACGTAAGTTATCAATCAGCCTAGTTTTGCCACAAAACGCAGCAGCCAGAATAACCAGGTCTTTGTCTTCATGACCTACCTGCATTAAGGTTTCTGAATTTCGAAGTTCAATGTAATCGGGGTTAAAACCAGCATCAGATAAGCGCTGCTTTGCCTGCAATATCAGTAATGTAAAATCTCTTCTGCCACTGACTATTTGGTCTCGAAGCTGCTGTACCTCTTGATACAACAAAGGCGCAATTACTCTTTGTGATTCAGTTAGGTAAACGTTGCGAGAGCTCATCGCTAAACCATTTGCATGGCGCTGGGTGGGTATGCCATGAATCGTTAAGTTCATTGATAAATCGGTAACCATTGCTTGAATGACCTGTAGCTGCTGAAAGTCTTTTTCACCAAAAAATGCATGATTGGGTTGTACCATGTTAAAAAGTTTACACACTATAGTGGCAACGCCTCTGAAATGACCGGGTCTACTAGCACCACAAATCATATAGGATAAACCCGGCACCTCTACAAAGGTTTGTTGCTCTAAACCTCGGCTGTAAATGTCTTCGCTTTTAGGCATAAACAGCACGTCAACACCAAGGGCTGCAAGAGACGATTTGTCGTTCTCAAGGGTTTTAGGATAGGCATCTAAATCTTCATCGGGACCAAATTGAAGCGGATTAACAAAAATAGACACGACTACTTTTGGCGATACTTTCTTAGCTTCCTCGACCAATTTTAAGTGACCATCGTGTAAGTTGCCCATGGTAGGCACAAAGGCTATATCTTCTTTGCTTGACTGCCATGTTCTACGAAGTTGGCGTAAAGCATTTATTTCTTGAATCACTTTCATTAAAGTTAAATCTCTTACCGACTAATTAAATATTATTGTACTAGAGCAGAAAACATTCGCCTTGTTACCTTAGTCGAAACTATGGTCAGGGCCAGGGAAAACTTGTGATTTAACGTCACTAATGTACTGCTTAACACTGTCGGGTATATTACCCGTTTCAAGCAAATAATTTTTTGAGAACTTAGGCATATAGTTAGCGCTTATGCCGAGCATATCGTGCATAACTAAAATTTGCCCATCGGTATGCGGGCCGGCGCCTATGCCAATAACCGGTATGCTTAGTTTTTCACTAATCATTCGAGCTAAGCTGGAGGGCACACATTCGAGTACCAGTAGCTGTATGCCGGCCGCTTCTAGAGCAATGGCGGTACTAATAATTTTATCTGCTTGGTTTTGCTCCCGTCCTTGTACACGAAAACCACCCAATACGTGCACAGATTGAGGCGTCAAGCCCAAATGCCCGCACACAGGTACAGAACGTTCAACAAGCCCTGCAATAGTCTGTAATAGCCATTCGCCGCCCTCTACCTTAACCATACTTGCACCGCAGCGCATTAAGGTCGCCGCATTTTTGTAAGCAATAGCGGGTTCGCTGTAACTCATAAATGGCATGTCGGCAATAACAAAGGCCTTTTCTGCGCCTGCACGAACACACTTAGTATGATAGGCAATGTCTTTAACTGTGACCGACAATGTATCATCTTCACCTTGCAACACCATGCCTAAGGAATCACCTATAAGGATGACTTCAACATCTTGTTGATCAAATAGTTTGGCGAAACTTGCATCATAAGCAGTTAATGCAGCAATTTTTTCATGTGCTTGTTTCATTTTTAATAAACTGGCGACAGTATGCTTTTTCATGTTGCACTCTCTACATTTATGCTTTTTGTGTTGATAAAGTTAATGACGTAAGATCTATTTCACCTGGCAGTCGCCTCAAATGCGCAAAGGAACACTCTGCGACCCAAGAAGCAATTGTTTTGCCATTGTGCATTATCATATCAGGTTCTATTTCAAACAAAGGCACCATAACAAACTCGCGTTGTGCCATGCCATAATGAGGCAAGGTTAGCCGGTCGTTGTCCATTGTAAGATTATTAAACAAAATAATATCAAGGTCTAGGGTACGGGGGCCCCATCTTTCCCCAACGCGTTTACGACCATGTTGCTGTTCAATTTCTTGGAGAACGTCTAATAATTCTATGGGAGTCAATCCGGTGGTCACTTTAATTACCGCATTGATATAATCGGGTTGGTTTTGCGGACCCATAGGTGCACTTGCATACAGGTGAGAACAGTGCTGAATACTTATTTGTTCGTGTGATTGAATATTTACCAGCGCCGTATTAATTTGTGCCTGTGGATTTTCAATATTACTGCCTAAGCCAATATAGGCAACATCTGACATCATTGTGCAGGTTTCCTTTTACGGCGTTTGCGTGGGCTCTTACTTGTTGGTAATTCATTTAACATAGTTGTGCGTTCATCTTCGCTAACTTCTTGGAATACTGTCCACCACTGTGCAGTTTCATATAAATCACCGCCTTCGACACTGCCTCGTAGCAACAAAAAATCGTAGGCAGCTCTGAATCTAGGGTGAGTTAATAGTTGTATGCACCTGCGCCCTTGGCGTCTTTGTAAGCGAAGTTGTAAGCCCCAAATTTCTCGCACGGGAATACTGAAGCGTTTGGGGATCATTATTCTTCGGCTTTGCTGAAAAAGTACGTCGGCACTCGCTAAGTTAATCGCGTCATGCAAAGGCATGGTCGATTCAAACATACGCTCTTGCGCACGTTCTTCCATTGGGTACCATAAGAAAGCAGCATATAAAAAAGCAGGGGTTATCCGCTGTTGATTATTTATGCGGTTGTCGGTATTTTTCAGCATACTTAGAATAAACTGGTATTCTTTGCTGTTTACATCAGTAAGTAGCGGCGTAAGTAAGGGGAAAAGTGGTGTCAGCAAATTATGCGTCAACAAACTTTCGAACGTTACCGCACCATTGCCACTAAGCAAGAGTTTACTTACCTCTTCAAACAACCGTGCCGGTGGAATATTACTCATCAAGTGCGCGTTTTGTTTAATGCTATTGGCAAGTGCAATGGGCAATTGCATGTGTAGTTTACAGGCAAAACGAACGGCTCTAATCATTCTAACGGGGTCTTCTCTAAATCTAACCTCGCTGTCGCCGATCATTACAATTTTTCGGGTTTCTAGAGCATTCATGCCGTTTGCGAAGTCCAAAATGCTCTCGTCTTCTACATCAAAGTACATGGCATTAAAGGTGAAATCGCGTCTTGCAGCATCTTCTTCAATGCTGCCAAAAATATTATCACGTGTTAGCTGACCAGCATCATTTTGACTTGCCAGTAACTCGCCAGCTTTGTTAGATGCTTTGCCTGGCTCACCCGCTTTGATTGCTTTTGGCTCTACTTCTTTAGTAACGTCATCTGGAGTGGTTACCGAACTAGTGTCATGATGTCCTCGAAATGTGGCCACTTCAATTATTTCGCGACCAAAAGTGATGTGTGCAAGCCTAAATCTTCTACCAATTAACCGACAATTTCTAAAACAGGCTTTTATTTGTTCCGGCGTTGCGTTGGTGACTACGTCAAAATCTTTTGGCTCTTTGCCCATCAGTTTATCGCGAATACAGCCACCCACTGCGTATGCTTTGTACCCATTTTTTATTAATGTTTGTAGTACTTTTAATGTGTTGGGCGTTAAGTCAGAATTGCGCATGCTATGAGCGTCGCGTCTAATCACCTCAGGGTACAGCTTTTGCACATTTGCCTCTTGTTTTGTTTAGCCTTGTCAGGGTTGTTAGCTTACTTTTACTAGCCTAGTTCGTTATCTGTTTTATTAACATCTGAACAGGCAAACGTAGCCAATATATCTTCTGTTTCTGAGTATACGCCATTTACCACCGAAATAAGAAGTTCTGATTGTTTTGGCATCAATTCTGGGTGCCAATTGTCAATTGCCCAGCTCAATATTTGCTCAATCGTTAAAATGTCCGTGATTTTTTTACCATCTACACCCAAATATACAAGCGCCAGTTTAAGGTTCTCAAGGGCTTTTGTGTTATCAATAGCCGGAGAAAAATGCTGCTTAGATAGTTTCTCATGGGGTTTTTGTACCACCATTGGAATATGCATATATTCGGGCGCATGCTCAGATAATGCCTGATAAAGCGATAAATGAACCGGCGTAGTGTCAAGCAAGTCATAACCTCTCACAATATGCGTTACTTTTTGTTCGATATCATCGACCACTACTGCTAAATGATAGCAGAAAATACCATCAGCACGCTTTAGTACCGGGTCCTCAGTGGCGATAGAATGCGTAACATGTTTATTTCCCCAAAAGAGGTCAACAAACCTACTATTGTTTGTGGTGTGTTTAAAGCGGGTAGAATTTGCCACAAAGGGTAAATTTGCATTACGACAATGGCCATCATATGAGCCACTTCGAGCGCGAACTTGACGGCGCGAACATGTACAGGCATATAAGTATTTTGAATGTTGTAATTTGTTTAAATAGGCCGTGTAAATATGTTGGCGTTGGCTTTGAAACAACACTTCTTGATCCCACAGTAATCCGTGCGCTTGTAATGTATCTAGAATTAACTGAATTGTGTGTTTTTCCACACGAGGCGTGTCAATATCTTCAATTCGGACAAGCCATTTGCCATTATTTTGTTTAGCGTGTAAATAACTTGCTAGTGCACAAAGCAGTGAACCAAAATGCAAGGGGCCAGATGGGGAGGGTGCGAAACGGCCACAGTAACCTGATGCGCCTTTATCAGCGGCGCTGGAATGTTGGGTAGAAGATAAGCGTATTGTGTCTGTCATTAGTTAGACCATTTATTCGCTATCATACGGTGCTATTACTTAAACGCTTTAAACAGGAGCAAGGAAATACCCGCTCCTGTCTTGTAAAGTTTAGCCTTGAAGCTGCTTCTCTTTAATTTCTGCAATCGTTTTGCAATCAATGCACATATCAGCAGTAGGTCTTGCTTCTAAGCGTTTAATGCCTATTTCAATTCCGCAAGAATCACAAAACCCGAAATCGTCTTCTTCAATACGTTTAAGGGTTTTTTCTATTTTTTTAATCAGCTTGCGTTCACGATCTCGGGTACGTAGCTCTAGCGAGAACTCTTCTTCTTGAGCTGCACGATCTACAGGATCAGGAAAGTTAGCTGCTTCGTCTTGCATATGGTGAACAGTACGGTCTACTTCTTTTCGTAGTTGATCGCGCCAAGCCATCAAAATTCTTCTGAAATGATCCATTTGGGCATCATTCATATATTCTTCGCCAGCCTTCTCCTGATATGAAGACAATCCAGCGAGGGCTAACAACCCAATTGATTTAGTGCTTTGTGTTGGCATTTGGCCATTCTCCTATATTAAACCGATCCGAGCGTGCGTTTAAAATTTCCATTTCGCGCAATAATAATTGCTTCGGTAAGTCACTTTTTTAAGAGTAGTAATACGTTGTGTCTATTTATTCAGACCACTACTATTAAAATTCAAGCACGGTAGGATGGGCATTTTTAAAAAAAAAGCAATCTTTTTTTAAATAATAATGGGTATTTGATGCGATAAACTTATATTGGTCTCGCTTAACTCGCATGCATAACACAGTAATTCTACGCCTTCTGCTACCGCATACTCAACCGATGTAGCATAGTCTGGATCGATGCTATCAGCAATCTTAAATTGTGTAATACTTTCGCGCATTACACAAAACAAAAGTTTTGCTTGAAAACCTTGTTTGCTTATTTGTGCTAATTCATAACAATGTTTTTGTCCGCGCTTGGTCACGGTGTCGGGGAACATACCCAGATTATTAGTCGCTAAAGTGGCTGATTTGACTTCCAAGTAGCAGTCGGGATAGCCGTCTTCTTGTAGCAAAAAGTCGATGCGACTGTCATTATACTTTTGTTCAGGAATAATAGTGCCGTATTGTCCTACCTGCGAGATATGATGATTTTGTAAGGCACTTTTTACGACTTTATTCGCGTTATTTGTGTTTACACAAATTTTATTACCTGTGGCATCAACGGCATATTCCCACGTGTATTTATATTTGCGCTTTGGATTATCTGATTCACTCAAATAAACGATGGAATGCGGGTCACAACAACCTGTCATTGCACCTGTGTTTGGACAATGCACGGTAATTGTTTCGCCGCTAGGTAATATCACGTCAGCTAAAAAGCGTTTGTAACGTTTTATCAAAACCGCCTGCGTTAAAGCTGAACTAAAGCTAAACATTTGTTATTATTTATCTCTCAAATTATTTTACTCACTATTGTGGAGCATTAATGTCGTATTTTATAGTGGAAATTAGCCAACAGGCTGCGCCCGCCCCTTATTCTTCTTCAAGCCTTGTGTCGTTTAAAGAAGACGGCGCGGTTATTCATATTCAATCTACCCAAGATTTTCCGGTAAGAGCTTTGCAAAAAGCAACACGAAAAATCGCAGCTCTGGGCGTTAGCGATATTCGTTTTGTTGGCCAATGGACTATTGAAGAACAACGCTTATTTGTACAAAGTTTCTGTAATTCAAATTTCAGCGGTCATTTTGAATGGGCAAATCCTGAGCACAAAGTAGCATTAGAAGACTATCTCAATGCTTTATTGTTTACCCGCAAAATGATTAACCAAACGCCAGAGGAAATGAGTCCAGAGGCATTAGCGGATCAAGCTGAAAAATGGTTAAAAGAGGTCTCAACAACTGAGCTTAAAATAAAGCGTTTAACCGGTGAAGAGCTAAAACAAGCTGGCTGGATGGGTATTTATGAAGTAGGCCGCGGCAGTGTGCGCCCACCTGTTTTTCTTGAAATTGATTATCATCCTGCAGGTGCGCCTGACGATGTTGCAGTCGCTTTAGTCGGCAAAGGAATTACCTTTGACAGTGGCGGTTACAGCATTAAATCTAGCGAAGGTATGTTGGATATGAAATGTGATATGGGCGGAGCAGCTACTGTCGCCGGTGCATTAGGACTGGCAATTATGCAAGGCCTAAACAAACGCGTTAAGTTATTTTTATGTTGTGCAGAAAACCTAATTAGCGGACACGCCTATAAGCTTGGCGATATCATCACCTATAAAAATGGCACTACTGTTGAAATAGTCAATACCGATGCAGAAGGAAGATTAGTGTTAGCCGATGGTCTAATGGCAGCTAGCGAAACAAAAGCAGGGCTCATTATAAATGCAGCCACCTTAACAGGCGCTGCAATTGCTGCGCTTGGGAAAGATTACAATGCTATGTTTAGTATGCATGATGACGCCAGCAACGCGTTTTTAGCGACATCAGCAAAAATGAACGAACCTCATTGGCGTTTACCCCTGGAATTATGGCATCAAGGACAATGCCCATCTCCTTTTGCAGACACCGCAAATAGCAGCACTCAAAAAGGCGGAGGAGGAGGAGGCGCGTCTAACGCTGCTGGTTTCTTATCACGCTTTGTTGACCATGAAGAATGCGCTTGGATTCATTTAGATATTGCGGCTGCATACAGCCGTAACTCGACAGAGTTCATGCCTGCAGGTGGCACTGCAGTTGGAATACGTTCTATTGCACATACGCTGTTACAAGCATAACAAAGTAAAAAGTTAAATGCCGCCGAGGCGTTGTCGCTAATTCTTTGTATTTAGCGACAACGCCTTGGTCGAACATAGGTTCGTCTTCGGCATTTTTTCTCCTGACATGTTATAACGAGTTCCGTCATCAATGTAACGACCGCGTAACTGAAAATCCTAGAATAAATTACGAACTATTTATGTATAAAAGGCTACACAATTAATGTTTGATGTATTATCAGCAGCTACCCTGCTATTTCTAATCATGGATCCCCTGGGTAACCTCCCAATTTATATGTCGGTGCTAAAATCAATCGATCCAAAGCGCCGCATGTGGGTTATATTTCGTGAGTTGTCCATTGCACTTCTCATATTGTTTATATTTTTGTTTAGTGGACGAAGCTTGCTGTCTTTTTTGCAAGTGGAACAAGAAACCGTAAGCATTGCGGGTGGTATCATTCTTTTTATAATTGCCATTAAAATGATTTTTCCAAAGCCTGGTGGGGTTATGAACTTGCCTGAAGGCGAAGAGCCGCTAATTGTACCCTTAGCGGTTCCTATGGTCGCTGGGCCTTCGACAATGGCGGCGCTTATTTTATTAGCTAACCAACAACCCGATAAAATGATGGAATGGAGCTTGGCGCTTTTATTAGCGTGGGGACTAACTGCGGTAATTTTACTAATGTCAGGGCCTTTTCATCGTTTGTTAACCGACAAAGGCTTACGCGCAATTGAAAGGCTCATGGGCATGATATTAGTGATGATTGCTATTCAAATGCTACTCAATGGGATTTCGGCCTATATCAGGCATTTTGCCCCTTAATAACACAGGAAGTATGTAATGAAAATGCGCGACACTAAACTGAGCACTTTTGCTCAAATCCGTGAATTATCATCCCCAAACGATATTGTATTTGGGTGTGCGCTTATGCAAAGAATGCTGCCAAATTATCAATTATTTAGCCAATCCAACGATTTTGGTGATTCCGCAGCGGCAGAGGCAGCATTAAATCTAATTTGGGAGTGGTGCATGTCGCCTAAAAATAAGTTTAATGCACCTGTTCAGCTTGAAAAACTAGAAGAGATTATTCCCGATATTGAGAACTTTGATAGTTTTGGTGTGTATCCAGCATTAGACTTTTGTATGGCCCTAAGCTCGATGCTGCTAAATTTTAGTAAAGAACATGAAGCAGTAGCGGTTACTATCGCAAAACTCAGCCAAGGCTCGGTAGAGGCTTTTATTTTAGCCACAGCTGAAGAAGAACTAGACAATCAACAAATTAAACAAGACCCATTAATGGAATACGAAATAGAAACACAACTTAGTTTGCTCGAATATTGTCAGTCGAATAAAATTACCAAAGAGTTTGTGAAGGAGCTGCGCGCCGACATAGTTGCGCAAGGGATAAGTAATTTGGGTTTGAGTGTCGAGTTGTAGATAACAAAAAAGAGCGTTAACTATTCAATTATTTTAGGTAATCACTTAGTTTCGGCCTTTTCCTGTTGTTGAGATAGTTATGTATCTTAAAATTAACGATATATTTTAGCCGTCGAATAAATTTACTTGCCTTTTCTCTTCCTTCATCATGTGAAATTGCAGAAATACTGCTTTCAAATTTATCTGATGATGTCATGTAAACTGGCGTCAATCCAAGTAGGTCAAACCCTTTTTCCCAATAGTGCTTGAGGTCTATATCTACTGGCCGGCAAAAGTGCGTTGTTTGTGAGTATAGTTGTTTGGCACCTTTCATACTGACTACTTGAGCGGCGGTGTTAATAGGGATTTGATTAAAATGCACCAGCTCGTGGGCACTGTCGACATCTATTCGTTCATTAATAGTGTATTTTTGAGGGAAATTAGCAATACGAATGTAATCCCAATTTCTTAATTTACTTAGCGCAGAGTGTAAGGCAATAAAGTTACTATCCGCTGCGGAATCATCTTCTAAAATAACTGCATAATCCAAATTATCGTCAATGATCCTCTTCCAAGCCTTTCTATGGCTCAAATAACAGGCTATCTCACCGGCACTCAGGTTTTTTTTGTATAATTTTAGATTGGCAGTTTCGTCATAATGTTGATGAATTTGTGCTTCGGTGAGAGTAGCGCCATCGATGGCTTCCAATCGTTCAAACTCTATCCCGAGTGCATTTAACTGCTTTTCGCTATGTTCGAGTCTATCTTCAGATCGCGCTAAATTGATTAGAAAAACATTAAATTTCATTTGCGTTCACAGTCATAGTTCACTTCCAGCCTTGCACCCATTTTTGCGGATCTTTAAGATCTTGCCATTTAATATTTATGTCGCGTTTAGACATAAGCGCTTGGAGCACGCATTTGCTTATGGTTTGGTCTTCATCTACTTCTAGTGTGATCACCAAAAAGTGTTTCTCTTTGTGCATTGGCGTTGTTGCTGTCCATTTGCTGTTAAGCAGTTTTTTAGGATTCACTGTATTCAAATTTTTGCCTTTTATTTACGGGTATTTGCAAATACAAAAGTAGTACTACACGCCAATTAGTGGATAGTTGTTCACTAGTTAATTCATTACAAATTGATATAAACAAGCATCAACCTGACTGGTTTTGATTTCTTTAATAAGTAAAAATTGCACAGGCATTTCATACCTATCGTTATGACCTGTTTCTATGTAAACATAAGCATTTGGGGCCAACATACTTTCTGTTAATAGCTTTTTGATACTGTTGCTTATCATTTCTTTACCAAATGGTGGGTCAATAAATACAATATCAAATTGCTTCGTTGCGTTGTCAATAAAGCGGTAAGTTAAGGCATTGGTGTTAAGCACTGTTGCATTGTCGGTTTCGCGCAATGTAGCCAAGTTTTCAATTATTTGCGCGGCAACGACCTTGTCCTGTTCAATAAACACGGTGTGAAGAGCGCCGCGTGAAAGAGCCTCTATGCCTAAGCTTCCACTACCGGCATACATATCCAAACAGTGGGCTTGGTTTACCGACGACATTAGCCAGTTGAATAATGTTTCTTTTACACGATCTCCGGTAGGCCGCAATCCTTCGTGTACTAGCACCGGAAGCCTTCTGCCTCTGTGTTCACCTGCAATAATGCGGACTAATCCACGGCTGGTTTTCACATTTTTGGAACGATGTGGGTTGCTTGACGGTTTTCTGCGCTTCGGGGTTGGTGACATAAGGTAACAAAGTGGTATGATTAAGGTATTAGTTACTCCATCATACCAATAATTAAACAGCGAAGCGTACACAAAGATGTCAAAATTATTCAGTTGGTTTAAGAAAGATAAGCCACAGCAAGACAGTGCGAGCCCTTCTCCAGAAATAGAGACAGAGTTACAAGGGCTGATAGAAGAAATTTCTGAGACAGAACAAGCGCAAGATAAGGTGCAGACTTCAAATGAAGGCACTGCGGCGCAAACAGCAGTTTCAGGCGCCCAAGCTTTAGAAGACGACGTAGTCACTGAGACTATAAAAGGCGCTCAAGACGAAAACACTTCTGCTGAAGAGGCTTCTTGTGAACGAGCCCCAAACGTCATTACACAAGAAGCGCCACAGACCGAACATGGCCTTGTTCCAGAGCAAGTGCTTCAAAACGAAGCTACAGCAAAGATAGAAAACATAGATAAAAGCCCTGTGGCTGGCGATGAAATTAATGCAGATCCTGCTTCAGAGCTCAGTTTATTTACACGTTTAAAAGCAAGCCTTGCTAGAACAAAAAGTACCATTGGCAGCGGGTTTAGCAGTTTATTGACGGGTAAAACTATTGACGATGACCTGTATGAGGAGCTTGAAACGCAATTATTGCTCGCAGATGTTGGCATGAATACCACCAATAAAATTATTGATGAGCTAACTAAAAATGCAAAAATTTCCCAATTGAAAGATGGCGGTGCATTGTCGGAAATGCTGCAGTCACAAATGCAAACTATTTTAGATAAAGTGAGTGTGCCTTTAGATCTTAGCTTGGCTACCGACCCTCAAGGCAACAAACACCCGTTTGTTATTTTAATGGTAGGCGTAAATGGTGTGGGTAAAACAACCACTATCGGTAAATTAGCCAAACAATTTCAGGCCCAAGGAAAATCAGTTATGCTAGCGGCAGGGGACACTTTCAGAGCAGCCGCGGTTGAGCAATTACAAGTATGGGGTGAGCGGAATAATATCCCTGTAGTGGCTCAGCAAACCGGCGCCGACAGTGCTTC
Organism: Acidiferrobacterales bacterium; assembly: GCA_964195425.1. Lineage (GTDB taxonomy): Bacteria > Pseudomonadota > Gammaproteobacteria > Enterobacterales > Alteromonadaceae > Glaciecola. The sequence continues at coordinate 61,886 of CAXMOM010000044.1, read as the reverse complement.
GGTCATATATGATGCGATTGAGTCGGCAAAAGCTAAAAATGTAGATATCCTAATAGCAGACACAGCCGGGCGCCTACAAAACAAAGCTCACTTAATTGAAGAGCTTAAAAAAGTGGTAAGAGTAATGAAAAAACTCAACCCACAAGCGCCGCATGAAGTGATGCTAACGCTAGACGCTAGTACCGGACAGAACGCCGTTAGTCAGACTAAAATATTTAATGAAGCAGTAGGAATAACAGGCATTAATTTAACAAAGCTTGATGGCACCGCTAAAGGCGGTGTTATTTTTGCCTTAGCTGATCAATTTGCCATCCCAGTCAGATACATTGGTATTGGCGAAGGCATAGACGATTTACGAACATTTGAGTCAAAAGCATTTGTAGAAGCGCTTTTTTCTGAGTAATTACCTTGCTTAAGAGCTTTGTAATTGGTTTTGGCATATCTTTGCATATATGATACGAATCAGCGGTGGGCGTTCCATCAACCAAGGTGCACAATGATAAAGTTTGAAGAAGTCAGCAAAACTTATCCTGGCGGTCAGCAAGCCCTTTGCAAGGTCAATTTTCATGTTGAACAAGGCGAGATGGCCTTTCTAACTGGCCATTCCGGCGCAGGCAAAAGTACCTTGTTAAAACTCATTAGCCTAATGGAACGGCCTAATGTTGGGCGTGTATTAATAAATGGCCACGATTTAGGCCAAGTAAAGCGCAAACAAATTGCTTATATTCGCCGTGACATAGGCATGATTTTCCAAAGCCACCAATTGTTAATGGACAAGTCTGTTTTTGACAACGTTGCATTGCCGCTCATTATTGAGGGTCATACACGCAAAACTATTTATAAACGGGTAGATGCGGCACTCGAAATGGTGGGTCTGCGTGATAAAACCAAAAGCCTGCCCATTACACTTTCTGGTGGTGAACAACAGCGTGTTGGTATTGCGCGCGCTGTGGTAAATAGACCGCCTTTGCTGTTGGCTGACGAACCCACTGGTAACTTAGACCCAAAGCTTTCTATGGAAATTATTCGTTTATTTGAAGATTTTAACAGCGCAGGCGTTTCTGTCTTCATTGCAACTCACGACTTGGGTTTAATAGCGCGTATGAAATATAGAACACTCACGCTCAAAGGTGGACGCATGATCACCGATGGCCTATCGCAGCAAGAAGAAGGTTGGTCATGAGTTTATTGTTTAAAGGACGCCAGCAGGCTAGCAATCAAAGAGTAGGGATTGTTCAACGATTTTTCATGTTTTTTGCTGACCACTTGCGTCAAAGCATCAACAGCTTAGGCGAACTATACCGTATTCCTTTTGCATCGTTAATGACCATTGGGGTGTTGGGTTTTAGTATTACCCTGCCAAGCACGCTTTATATTATGGTTGAAAATACCGAGCAAGTTACCGAACAATGGCAACAGGCTTCTGAAATATCATTGTTCTTAAGAGAAGATGTAACCGACACCCAAGCGCAGCAATTGATTGAACGCTTAAACAGCTGGAATGAAATTAGTAGCGTAGAGTTTGTTTCGTCGCAGCAAGGTTTAGAAGAGTTCCAAAGACTATCAGGCCTTGGTGAAGCATTGGATTATTTGGATGCAAATCCATTACCTCCAGTTGTTTTAGTAGTTCCTACTTCAAAGTACGCAACACCTAACGCGGCGGGAATGTTACTCGATAAACTGCGTAAGGAACGTGAGGTAGATATTGGCAAGCTAGATATTGAGTGGCTAGAGCGTTTGTATAGTTTGCTGTCTATAGCAAAAGAACTGGTTTATTTACTCGCCATTTTATTGTTTTTCGCGGTAGTACTTATTATTGGCAACACTATTAGGCTAAATATTTTAAGCAAACGTGATGAAATACTTGTTATGAAGTTGGTCGGGGCGACCGATGCGTTTATTCAACGTCCATTTTTGTATACCGGCTTTTGGTTTGGTTTTTTGGGCGGACTTATGGCATGGTTCACGGTTAGCCTTATCCTTCTTTGGATTGGTTGGAGCTTAGATGAATTTATGCAGCAGTATCAAATTCAACTAGATATCACAGGGTTAAACATGCAAGCCTTAGGCTTTATGTTAATGTTGTCGGTGTTTTTAGGATTATTAGGCTCATTTTTATCAGTACAAAAACATGTTAATGAGATTGAGCCCACATAGAGGCTTAGCTTGTTTTTGCAGCTTGAGTTACTGGAAAATTAGGCGAAATAGCCTGCGTCATTTCATTCTGCCAACGTATTGATTGCCGATGCAGGTCAAACATCTGCTCTTTTGGTATTTTCAGCTCGAGTGAGTAGTCATTCAATGAGCCCCAATCTCCTGACTCTATCGACTTCGTGGTGGCTAAAACCGTCCAATAAGTTCCTTCATTCTCAATTAAAGCCTTGGTAATACGTTCATCAAGTTCAAGCGACACTAGGAGCTCTTGCATCGGTTTGCTGAGTATAATGTCGATTAACGAAAACAAACCCACTAAAAATGCAGTCATCGCTTCTGACTTACCTTTAAGTGCTTCATCCAACAATTCGCAATATTTGGCCCGTGAAAGCGATAGATTGAGCAATTCACTTGGTTTATCTGAGTTTAGCCCAGCTAAGCTGATAATGGCCACGAAGCGTCTCACCATCATTTCACCCAAATAGCTAAGTGCATGGCGAATAGAACTTATTTTGTGAGATTTATTAACCAAGGGGTTATTAATAAATTTTATCAATAAAAACGACAGTGTTGGGTCTTTTTGAAAGATACCTTCCAATGCGCCAATATCGAGAGCGGGTTTGGCTATTTCTGTCATCAGTTGCATATAAGCCATCTTATTGGCTGGCAGGGGATTGGTATTTATTTTGTCTTTTTCTAAAAAGAAGAAGCCCTGTAAGTAATCAACATCTAAGCTTTGGCATTGATCAAATTGGAACTGTGAATGCACATTGGTGGCAATCAATTTGACCTTGGTATTGGCCAACCTTAATTTGTGATTTTTAATCTCTGTAGGCGTATTGTCCATAATATTCAGCTTCAAAAAATCTATATGATGCATAAATTCTGGCCATTGTAACTGGTGCTGATTAGCCATCAGTTTGAAACCTTGGGCCTTCAAAGAAGCGATTTGATCGAGCAAAGCAGAGGTCGGATAGTTATTGATTTCTGAGACCTCTATTATCACATCGTTAGGAGAAAATATTTCCCCAAACTCGCCTAAAGCCTCAGGAAGTAGATTAATAATAGTCATATTAACCTGCATTAACTCGTCGATATTCAAGCCTGATTGGGCTTCGTCATGCCCGTTGACATTTGTTAAGTCGAGCGGGAAGCTACCGTTAAGTCCGTTGCGATATATAAACTGATATGCAAAAATTTCTTTTTTTAGTGTGAAAACAGGCTCTCTGGCGAACACATTCATCATAATAATTGACCGTTAATTAATTGTTTGCTTCATGTCATTGGCCCGCTTCATAGCTGTATAGCAAACAATCAGGGAGTCCAATATTAAATTCGAGTGGTTTGGTACTTGTTACATTAGCGTATGCAAACATTTGATACATTCCAATCCAATCACTTTTTTTTACCAAAGGGTAAACATCTGAGTATTATCAACAAGGTACGCTTTCTATTATTGTTTTTGTAGGCACCAACATTATCTATTAAGTTTATTTAATCAATTAAATGCGTACTTTTTACTTTAAAAGTATATAATTGTATCGTCATAAGGCTTGAGTTCTACAACTTAAGCCTTATATCTTAAAGAATAAGCAAAAATTGAAATTATTATGTGGAACTTAAGGTCTATTTGTTGGTCATACCAGTAACACATATAATCTACGCGACGCATTAGAAGCGCTGCCAAGTAAAGGGGTAACAATGAAGCATGACATTCAATCTTCTCTAGCCTTAACGGTCTCTCACGGCGGTAGTATCGAGAGCTATGTTCAGGCCGTGTCTGGCATAAAGATGTTATCGGCAGAAGAAGAAAAATCATTGGCAATTCGTTTATTTGAAAACGAAGATTTAGAAGCTGCACGTAAATTAGTTATGTCGCATTTACGTTTTGTAGTACACATAGCAAAATCGTACGCTGGATACGGGTTACCACAGGCTGATTTAATCCAAGAAGGTAACATTGGTTTAATGAAGGCGGTTAAACGTTTCGATCCAAATGTAGGGGTTAGACTAGTGTCTTTCGCAGTACATTGGATAAAAGCCGAGATCCACGAATTTGTTTTAAAAAATTGGCGCATTGTGAAAATTGCCACTACTAAAGCACAGCGCAAATTGTTCTTTAATTTACGTAAAGCCAAAAAGCGCTTAGGGTGGTTTACGCATGCTGAAGTACAAAAAGTAGCTGAAGAGCTAAACGTAAGTACCAAAGAAGTATTGCAAATGGAATCGCGTATGGCGAGCCAAGATACTGCTTTCGATTTAGGCAACGATGATGACGAGTCAACATCGTTTAGCCCGGCACAGTACTTAGAAGACCAAAGCACCGATGTAGAAACATCTGTCATCAATACTGATATAGATCTTGCAGCATCAAATCGTTTGTATTCAGCGATTAGAACGCTCGATTCACGCAGCCAACATATTATTGAAACGCGGTGGTTGTCTGACGACAAACTCACGCTTCAAGACTTAGCTGACGAATATCAAGTATCGGCAGAGCGAGTTCGTCAAATCGAAAAGAACGCGATGAAGAAGCTGCAGGCAGCTATGTACGCTTAGTATTCTTGACATACTTTAGATGAAAGGGCCTTTATAGGCCCTTTTTTATAGCACTTTTTCAGCTACAACAAGCAGTCTTATAAAGGTAAGTTTAGCTAAAGGCATATCTATTTGTTGGCTTGGACGATTCATATTAATACTGCAGCAATGCATTATATAAACATCACTAATATTTTACTTAGTGTCCGTAAGCGCAAACATGATCAATTTGTCAATGGACTGCACAAACACTATTGCTTTATTTAGAGGTGATGTTTATTCTTTAAAACGTAGATTACATTAGTTGATTCAGGAGTTTTTATGTTCACACTTGCACGTTGGATGGCTGTATTTATTTTAGTAAGTTGTGTTTTAAGCGTATTTGCAAATGCCGATGATCCCTATTTTGAAACACCTGCGCATTTAAAAAAGATAAAGTCACCTTCGATACAAAAAATTACGCTACCAAGTAAGCAATTATTATCTATGCAAAAAGGTAATGGCGGCTATCGTTTTGCGCTTAATTTGAAGCAAGCGTCTATTAATATTGGTGTAAATAAAGTAAGCCATAATAAACAGGGCACAACATCCTTTTCCTCGTCATTTAAAACCGCCGCTAAAGACTGGACACTCATTTATACGCAAGGTCGCACTAGCGGCTTTGGCGAGCTGTTTGGTAATGGTCAACATTTAGTGATTGAACAGCGTGGAGATCAGGTTGTTGTGGTCGATGTTGGCTTGTCTGGACTCACGCCGGGAATTTATAATAACGATATTACTGGTGAACTCTATTCTCTGTCAGCCTTTAGTGAATATATCAATTTATCCTCAGCCCGTAGGCAATCTACTAGTCAACAAGGTGTAAATGCCGACCCAGTGATAATCGATATAATGTTGCTATATACAAGGAACATCGTCGATACCTTTCCCAATGAAATGACGCAAACGCTGTTAGAGCATTTGGTGTTTAAAGCTAACCAAACATTCTTTGATAGTCGCATTAATATGCGTTTGCGCCTTGTGCATACAGAGTTTGTAGAGTATCCAAATCCGTCGAGCATCGTTGCGCTTAATCAACTGCGTGATGCACTTGATGGCGACCCTAATACGCCAACTGAGCCATCTTTGGCAAGCATTGCTGAGCTACGTAATACCTTCGGTGCTGATTTGGTTTCCATGATTCGTACTCACGACTTAAACGAGCGTGAAGTATGCGGAATAGCAATGTTTCCCAATCCTGAAGTGGACTTTCTTGTAAATGTAAGCAATGTGGGAATAAGCGGTGGGTCTAACTGCATGGATACCTTTACCCATGAGGTTGGACACAATTTTGGAGCCGGGCATCAGCGTATTGACGGTCGCTCACAAGGTGCGCAGCCTGAGGCCGGCGCATTTATTGTACAAGATAAATTTAATACGGTGATGAGTTCAATTGGCACCGGTGATATTAACCGTGATTTTGGTCTGCCTATATTTTCTAACCCCAGCATCATTTGTGCTTCTGTGGCTTGTGGCGACGTAATTAGTGCTAACAACGTCGCAACCATTAATAGTTTTGCGCAAATAAACGCAGCTCTGCGCCCCGCAATAAGCGAAGCCGAAGTGGCTGCCTTATTCCCAAGTGTGATCGATCGCGACGGCGACACAATATTTGATAACAGCGATGCCTTTCCGTTTGACCCAAGCGAAGCGATAGATTCAGATATAGACGGTGCCGGTGATAATAAAGATGCGTTTCCAAATGATCCTAGCGAACAACTAGACACTGACGGAGACGGCATTGGCAATAATGCCGATAATGATGACGATAACGACGGCACAAACGATGACGCTGACGCTTTACCGCTAGACGCTGCAAACACGCAAGATGCCGATGCCGATGGGGTAGGGGCAAATAACGACGAGTTGGACAATAATTTCCAAGAAATCCAAGACAACGACCAAGACAGCATTGGTGATCGTGGCGACCTTGATGATGATAATGACGGTGTTCCTGATTTTTACTCTCCATCTACGCTAAGCGAAACTGAGGCGTGGGTAGTCAGTGCCGGCAGTGACAATATATTGCGCTACAACAGCCAAACTGGCGACTTTGTAGCAAGCTTATTTGAAGTGCAGGTTGGCGGTTTTTCATTTCGTTCAGACGCCATATTATCGAATTCTCAGCAGTTATTCTTTATTGCGTTTAGTGATGTACTCGCATTTGATAGACAAACCAATACCGTCACAAAAGTGATTGATAGAAGTATGCTCAGGACCAATTTCCCTGCACATTTAGTTTTTCAAAACGATACTACTCTTCTGGTTAACAATGGTCTTGGCACAAGCAATATTGAATCGTTCAGCCTATCGGCCAACGGCAACCAAGCACTCGCTTCAACAAACGATCCCGAAGTGTGGAGAGACTTCGTGATTTCATCTGGTAATAGACTCATCACTTTAGCCCGAGACAGCAACAGGCTGCTGTCTTTTGGCTTAAACGATTTGACCGTGCCACCGCAAGTATTCGGTAGCCAGGGTCTTAACAAGCCTGAGCATATAGCCATAGACAACAATGCCAATATATATGTGACCAATGCGGGTAGCAAAGACGTGAGTCAGTTTGATAGCAACGGTAACTTTTTAGGACGTTTTATTAGCTCTGGTAGCGGTGGCCTTGGTGTACCTGGGTGCATAACGATTGGCCCTGACGGCCATATTTATATATGTAGCAGCGATACCGACCAAGTGCTCAAATATGACGGCCAAACCGGCGCCTTTTTAAATGTGTTTGTTGATGCCGGTGCCGGTGGTCTGAAACAACCTGTTAGCCTAGTATTTGCTGGGCTTCCCCAAGATGAGTTTAGACTAAATGGAGAACACGACTCCGATGGTGATTTAGTCAATAATATTGATGACGACTTGCCTTTAGACCCAACAGAAACACAAGATACCGACAGCGACGGCACGGGTAACAATGCCGATACAGATGACGACAACGACACATTACCCGACACTTATGAAGCCGCAAATAACCTGAATCCCCTTGACGCTAGCGATGCAACGCTAGATAACGATAATGACGGTAGCAGCAATCTTGTAGAATTTCAGGCGGGCACCGATCCTAACGATGCCAATTCTGTTCCTTCGGTTAAGCAACCTCCAGTAGTACCAGAATCAAGCAGTGGCGGAGGGAATATGTCGCTGGTATTTTTGTTTTTTGTATTAACGTTGGCACTAATACGGCGTAAAAAACAATGTTGAATGAGAGCTAAAACTATCAAGCCTAAATATTAACTTGTTGTTTTCTCAACAGTGGATTTGCATACATTAGTAACAGTTTATGTTGTTCACTTTCGTTAAGTGTAGCGAGTTTATCGACTAAGTACTGATACGCCGCTTGGTGGACTTCGTCATATGTGTCGCCCGCAGAATTGGTGGTGATTTCGGTGTTTGTCTGTTTTGCGTTTAATATATCAAAAGCAACTTGCGACGTAGCGAATATACAAAAACCATCGAGTATCTGCCCATCAATGAAGGTCGCTACTTCTTTAGCGTTAGAGAATTGACTACCCACTAATTTTCCGAAATGCACATGAATATTGCCTTTTTCACCGGTGATACCGTCAACAATACTACGCATGTCTTCGTTGTCGGGTTTTTCATATTCGCCGTTGTCTTCAGATTGTTGAAGTTCTTTTGCTTTACTTGTATCGCAAGGGTCAAATTCGTACGAAATTGAAACAGGGACTATTCTCAACTCATTTACATATTCACTAAATGCCACGTTTTTGGGTTTGTGCAACGTAAGCATTGAAATAATCGCGGGGTTGGTTTTATCGATGCCATCTTTGGCTCGTCCTTCACGCTGCGCTATCCACAAATGTTGTTTGTCTATTTGCAGTGAATATTGAATATATTCGCTCAATAATTTTGCGGCATTTAATTTGTCGCGCCTTCCCTTAAACGAACGCTCTACGACAAAGCACTTATTTAACCTGAGTAGATCGGCTACCCAGCTTTTGCCAAATAAATTGTCACCTACTGCAATTCGAACAGTATCTTGTCCATTAATATGCAGCACCCAGTTGACAAAAGCAGGGTCTAGAGCAATGTCTCTATGATTACTGACAAATAGGCAAGGTTTAGACATGTCTAGTCCTGTTAAGCCCGACACTGTAAGCCCTGTAGTAGTGTTTTTAATCATCCTTTGCATATAGGGTTCAACTAAATGCTGAAAGCCAGATAGCTTGTTTACCGGTGCAAGCTTTCTAGATACAAACAGTTTCATTAGAAATACCAAGATTGGCTTGGTAAATGTTGGTCTGTTTGGAAATCGAAAAGTAACTAAGGTGTTTATGAACTCTTTGTTGTTTACCAGCGATTTCAACACTACCGATAGGTCAGCGCTACTGTAAGGCCTGATTTTGTCAAATTTGGAAGTCATCAATAAAAGCTTTTATTTTGTAAGTTTAATGGCTGCAGCCATAAGTGTATTGCGCGGCATTTGCTTGGTTTTTAGATTGGCTTGTAGTGTAGTCAAAAATTAGGCGTTTGTCGTTTATATTCGAGAAAGAAAGTCTTTATATTCTGGTAAAAAGCTGGATATTGAGAAATGTCATTGTGACCAGCCTCTTCAATGAGTATAAGCTTTGTTTGTTCAGGACTTAACGCATCTACAAGCCGCTGTGTGTGTTTATTTGGTATCAATTCATCCTTTGCTCCAGCGATGACTAATACCTCGCTGCTAACATCTTTTGCTAAAGATAAAGAGTCAAATTTGTCTTTCAATAAAATAGACACTGGGTAAATAGGAAAGCGGTTTTGAGCTAAGGCTAATATACTATCGTAAGGCGTAATTAGTACTACTTGATTAAGCGCACGATTGGCGGCTAAATGCATGGCAACACCTGTTCCTAAACTTCTGCCTACAACTGCAATTTCTGAATGACTAGATTTAATCATATCAAAACTAGCTAGTGCATCTGAAAATAATCCGGCCTCGCTTGGCTTGCCCGTGCTACCGCCATAAGCTCTGTAGTTAACTAAGTATATCGTCCTGTCTGGAAAAGCTAAGGTAAAATCTTGTGCGTTTGCTATAACTTCTTCTGCATTGCCACCAAAATAAATGAATGCTTTGTCATTACCTTTATTCAGCACAATAATTTCGATATTCACATCTTCGTTCTGGATACTCATTTGCGCATAGTTATGGGGATAGGCTGGTGTAGGTAAATAAATCAGCTTTCGTTGAAAAATAAACAACAACGCGAAAACCAGAATGTAGAGTCCAAGTAATACAAAAATTAGATTGAAAATACGTTTTTTCCCCACGTTTAATGATTCCTTTTACAAAACTAGACTTACACGACTATTAATTATTTATACTTAATAGATAATATCGACAATAGTTTTTGTTGTAACGATATTTTTTATGGCATCTTTCGAATGTACGAGGAATTAGAATTTAAAAGGGAATACAATGACAAAAACGTTCAAGATAATCGCTACACTTTCAGTTTTATCACGTGGTTCATTATCTTTAAGCGCTCAAGCTGCTGATGTTAATCCTTGGCAAGACTGCGGTATTGGTTCTATGATTTTTCCTGACAATGGAACTGCCTCTGCAATTTCAAATGTTATTTTTGATTCAGGAACTACTGCTGTTACGTCTGCAACGGCATCTGAAGATTCTTGTGTTAGCAAGCGAGTGAAAACAGCACAATTTATCGAAAAAACGTATAATAATTTAGAAGAAGATTTAGTCAAAGACGACGGCATTCATTTGAATGCGTTAGCTAACATGATGTCTTGTTCATTTACTGAATATAGAGACAAACCCAACAGGTGGCACAGGTCTAACATTTGACGACAACACCTCCTGGAAGATAAAACTTGGGTTTAAACGTGAATATACAGATGCGCTAGAAAATACCGGAGAATGGTTTGTTGAGGGAGGGTTTGGTAAACCATATCAGATATCAACAAATTTACTAACTTATGCAAATATAAATGGTCGCCTACAAACGCCTGATACAATAGGAAGTCGACTTTTTGTGATGCCAACCACGGGTATATTGTGGTCGACAGAACATCTTCATTTAGGTTGCCATTTGTCTTTTTATATGGCTACAATAACTATCAAAAGCAGATTGCTTTTAGAGCCTCTTGTGCTTTAAGGTGGGCTAAATATTAATATACCTCACGTCAATTCATCAATCTCAGGATGCCTATCCCATTCGATATTTTTATAGTTAAAGCCAGCGTTTAGAGTAGGTTTTACAATATTAAAATAAGGCGACAAGTCAAAATCTCGTGGTGTGAAATGACTGTGGTGTCGCCGTAACATTACGTCAATTTGGCTATAAACAGCACGGTTACTGCTACCATCAGACGATACATCATCATCTAATGTAATTGGCAAAATAGGGTATTCTATCGATTGGAACGCCTGCGCAACTAAAGTTGAACAAATGGCTTTGGTAGGATCGCCACTTCCAAAAGTGAGCATTCTTCGCCTATATCTCATTGGTACAGGAGGTGTGGGCAATAAATAGCGCATCAAATCAACTATGTTTTTAGTGTCGTACTGCACACCTATTCTGTCTGTTAGGAAGGTTAATAAGGTTTTTGTGTCGGCTTCAGTCAATTGATGTGGGCGGCAAATTCTTAGATTAAAACCATCATATTTGTTTAAGGGAACGGTGATCACGCCTTCTACCAAATCAGCCTCTAGTAGGGGCTGTAAACCCTGCTGCTCACCAATATAGATACATACATGTGACCAAGTGGATTGCGTAAGATACTTGATGGCGGAACTTATTCGGCTGTTACCTTCAACCAAAATCAAATCACCAGGCTTTAAGGCCAATTGCAACTGCGCTTCTGATAGTAAACTAAAGGGCTTATAAGATGAACGAGGCGTATTCAAAAAAGTGGCTAGGCTTTTACCTAAACTGCCACTTATACGTGATAGAAAAGAAGAGTTAGGTGATTGTATTGGCATATTTTATTATCAATTAATCCACAAACGTTAACAAAAATCGTCATTTGAAGTATTAGTTTATAGCAATGTATTGGCAATTGCCCAGTAAAGTTAATTTCGAGAATATAATAAATAATTAAAACAAGGCTTCAGATTACTAATGTTGCCCATTTGGGTAACCGTTTACTTTCTAGTTAACTTAGCATGCAAAATTTGCTACGGAGCTAAGTAAGACCTTGTTTTGTAAATTATATGTTACAAAACTAGCGAATTTTAAAATGTGTCTTATACTTTGTTAAATGTTTAAGAGGCAATATCTATGAAAACGCGTTTATTACCATTACTTTTCCTTCTTGCTGCTTGCTCTCCTGCAAGCGAAAAAGATGAAGCTGCAAACTCATTAGAACAGATTGAACCTACTGCTGCTGTTGCTCCTGTGACTGTTGAAGAACAACTTGCCGCAGTTGAAGAATGTAAGCTGACATTAGGTTTTGACGCTTGGGAACCCTATCAATATGCTGATGTAGGTGGCCGTGTTGCAGGTCTAGATATTGAATTGATTTCAGGTGTTGTTGAACAGATAGGCTGTGAATTAACATATCAACAGGGAACGTGGGTCGATTTATTAGCGGCCCTTAGAAAAGGCGATATTGATATGCTTTTAGGCGCTTCTAAGACTGAAGCAAGAGAGCAATTTGCATTTTTCAGTGACGCTTACCGAATGGAAGAGTTTTCTTTGTACATTCGAAAGGACGACCAAGGTCACGCTGTATACGAATCGTTAAGCGAATTTATTGCAGATGGCAGTAAAATAGGAATAGTTGCCGATTACTTTTATGGCGAAGAAGTTGCTGAACTTCTTGACGACCCTGAAAAATCAAAATCATTTATAAATGCGATTATGGGCGAATTGAATGTTGCAAGGCTATTAGACGAAGATATTGCGGGCTTTTTAGAAGACAGTTTTGTAGGAGCTTCAATGTTACGACGCAAAGCTTTATCTGAATACATTGTAGCCCACGGCATTACAATTCAAACAGGCGATGCATATGTGATGTTTAGCCGACAAGGCATTACTGAAAATCAATTGTCACGGTTTAATGTTGAACTTCGAAATGTGAAAAAAAGTACCAAATATCAGGAGTTGCTGACTAAATATTCTTATTAATTAGTCTGAGTAAATACACTCATTTAGAAAATAAATAACTGCCGCGAGCCTCTACTTTGTGTTATGTTTTTGTTAATAAAAACAAACAGTATTGGCGGGCGCTATTTTGTCGTTGGAATTGCAAAATGTTGATCTGACAATCAACAACCAAGTTTATCTAAAAGATATTAATCTATGCTTTGTGTCAGGTGCATTTAACGTATTGTTGGGGCGCACATTAGCGGGTAAAACCTCATTAATGCGGGTAATTGCGGGATTAGATAAGCTCACAAGCGGTAAGGTTTTGCTTAACGGCGAAGATATTACCCAGCGGACCATTCAAAAGCGCAACGTGTCTATGGTGTACCAACAATTCATCAACTACCCGCATTTTACGGTGTGGGAGAATATTGCCTCACCACTTAAACTCGCCAAAGTATCTGCGCCTGAAATTAATCGTAGGGTGCATGAAATAGCCGAATTACTTCATATAGGCCCTTATTTGCAGCGACAACCTCTAGCGCTTTCAGGTGGCCAACAACAGCGTTGCGCGATGGCCAGAGCACTGGTAAAAGATAGCCAACTGATTCTTTTTGACGAGCCACTAGTAAACCTCGATTATAAACTGCGAGAAACTCTCCGTTTTGAATTAAAAGCCTTGTTTAAGCAACGTAACAGTATTGCGATTTATGCCACTACTGAAGCTCACGAAGCCTTAGCGCTTGGCGGCAGCACAACACTTTTGCATGAGGGTAGGGTTATTCAAAGCGGCGAAGCGCTGCAGCAGTATTATCGACCTGCTAACCTAAATGCGGCCAACCTATATCATGAGCCTCCCATGAATCAATTTGACATGCTGGCATCTTCGCACAAGTTGGAAGTGGCCGGTCAGGATGTTTTGCCTAAAAGCAAGCGTCTAGCTGATCTTGCCCATGGCACCTACCGCTGCGCTATTAGGCCAGACCAAGTTTACTTAGCCTCAAGCCATTCGCCTGAGATGTGTATACATGCACAAGTCGACCTAGCAGAGATAAGCGCATCAGAAACCTACCTTCATGTGTCGGTACAAGATCCAAGTCTACATAATAGAAATTGGGTTGTTCACATGCGTGGTATTCATCATTTTAGCCATGACCAATCAGTTAAACTTTATATCGCCATACAGGATATTTATGTGTTTGACCAAAACGGTATTGCCGTGAGTTGGCCAGCACAAGCTAGCTCTCGCTTGCATGTATCTACTAAAAAAGCGCAGGTCAACTAATGGCGAGTATTACTCTGCATCAACTAGCGCACAGCTATGATGGGCAATCGTATGCCTTGCAAGATCTTGAACATAAGTGGGAGCAGGGCGGTGCATATGCGCTTCTTGGTCCGTCGGGTTGCGGAAAAAGTACGCTGTTAAATATTATTTCTGGGCTAGTGGTTCCTACACAAGGAGACGTGCTTTTTGACGATGTGCGGGTTAACGAGCTTAGCCCGCAGCAGCGCAATATTGCGCAAGTTTTTCAATTTCCCGTGGTATACGATGCCTTGACCGTGCGTGAGAATCTTGCTTTTCCTTTAAAAAATATGAAAGTTGAAAAGCAGCGTATTAGTGAAAGAGTAAATGAAATTGCAGTGCTTTTAGGATTAACCGATATTATTGACCAAAAAGCAAAAGGTTTGAGCGCTGATGATAAACAAAAAATTTCAATGGGCAGGGGTTTGGTACGTGAGGATGTATCGGCTATTTTGTTTGACGAGCCGCTAACCGTAATTGACCCGCATTTAAAGTGGAAACTGCGCCGTAAACTCAAAGAGATCCATGAAAAACTCAACATCACCATGATTTATGTGACTCACGACCAATTAGAAGCGGCAACGTTTGCCGATGAAATAGCGTTAATGTACGAAGGAAAAATAGTGCAGTTTGGCACGCCGCAGTCTTTATTTGATCATCCTAACCATACCTTTGTTGGCTATTTTATTGGCAGCCCCGGTATGAATTTTATGGAAGTGAGTTTGCAAGACGGAGTATTGGTTAATGAACAAGCGCAGTTTCGAATTGCGCCTGAACTTATTGATAGGCTATGTGAGCAATGCGGTGAAAAAGCCAATGCAAATATCAAAGTGGGTATAAGGCCAGAATTTATTCAACTCGTCGAATCGGCCACAGCCAACAGTTATAGTGCAGATGTCGAATTTATTGAGCAACTTGGTAATCACCAAATTGTGACTATCCAGTTTTTGCAAAAACAATGGCATATTCGCATCGGTGAACACCAGCAATGTGATGCTAAACGTGTACATTTTGAGCTACCTAAAGCGCATTTGAAATTATACCTCGATGAATACCTTCTTGGGCATAAAGATGAAGCATCACAAAATCGTAAAGTACAAAGCAATGAAGCATTAAGTACCGGTCACCACGGAGATGCTAATGGCTAAAGTTCGCAATAACAAAGCATGGTTTTTAGTGCTTCCTATGTTCGTATTGGTCGCTTTTTCTGCCATTATTCCTTTAATGACAGTAGTGAATTATTCAGTACAAGATATTTTTGACCAAAATACGGCTTATTTTGTTGGCGTAGAGTGGTATCAAGAGGTCCTTCGTGATACCCGTTTGCACGACTCTCTCATTCGCCAGTTTATATTTTCGTTTAGCGTATTGGCCATTCAAATTCCACTGGGCATATTTATTGCGCTACTTATGCCTAAAACACCTAATTGGAAAACATCTCTAGTCCTTATTCTATTAGCACTGCCACTGTTAATCCCGTGGAATGTGGTGGGCACAATTTGGCAAGTATTTGCGCGTGGTGATATAGGCTTATTTGGTTGGGCGATTAATGCAATGGGAATTGACTACAACTATACATCTAACAGTCTAGATGCATGGTTAACGGTTTTGCTGATGGATGTTTGGCACTGGACGCCATTGGTTGCCTTGCTTTGTTATTCAGGCTTACGAGCCATACCAAATGCTTACTATCAAGCCGCGCAAATTGATCGCGCTTCACGATGGGCGGTGTTTCGATATATCCAATTACCAAGGTTAAAATCGGTCTTAATTATCGCGGTTTTGTTAAGGTTTATGGACAGCTTTATGATTTACACCGAACCGTTTGTATTAACTGGCGGAGGACCAGGCAATGCAACCACCTTTTTAAGCCAATCGCTTACGCAGATGGCAGTAGGTCAATTCGACTTAGGACCTGCAGCGGCATTTTCGCTAATTTATTTCCTAATAGTGTTGTTTGTTTCGTGGTTATTCTTTACTACATTGACCTACGAAAAAGAAGATAACGGCCATACTGGCCAGACAACACAAGGTAAGTCATGATGAATACCGAGAAGGTCTCATGGCGAAAACTAGCAGGCTTGGGTGTTTACTTGACCTTCGTATTGCTGCCTATTTATTGGCTAGTCATAATGTCTTTTAAAACCAATGAAGAGATATTAGGTCAACTCACTTTATGGCCGCAAAATTTTACCTTTGCAAACTATGTGACTATTTTCACCGACCCGTCTTGGTATATGGGCTATGTCAATTCAATGACCTATGTGGTGTTAAACATGGTCATTACTTTAAGCGTTGCCTTGCCTGCAGCGTATGCGTTTAGTCGCTATAAATTTGTTGGCGACAAGCATTTGTTCTTTTGGTTATTAAGTAATCGTATGGCGCCACCTGCGGTGTTTTTGCTGCCGTTTTTTCAGCTGTATTCTTCAGTAGGTTTGTTTGATACCCATTTAGCGGTTGCCCTTGCGCACTGTTTATTTAGTATTCCTTTAGCGGTATGGATATTGGAAGGTTTTATGTCAGGGGTGCCAAAGGAAATTGACGAAACCGCTTATATCGACGGCTATAGTTTTGGGCATTTCTTTATCAAGATTTTTATTCCTATGATACGCTCTGGTATAGGGGTAACTGCGTTTTTTAGTTTCATGTTTTCATGGGTCGAACTTTTATTAGCTCGTACGCTTACGTCGGTAGAGGCGAAACCTATTTCTGCTATTATGACGCGAACAGTGGGCGCTGCAGGTATTGATTGGGGCTTGTTGGCTGCCGCGGGTGTACTTACTATTATTCCAGGTATTTTGGTTATTTGGTTTGTGCGAAACCACATGGCCAAAGGCTTTGCTTTAGGGAGAGTATAATGAGCGTTCAGTACTACATAATAATCGACATTGGGCTATGCAATAACACCAGAATGAATAGGCTAGTCTATGCAAGATAACGCATCACAAGGCATATCATTATTCGGTTGGATGGCTTGGACACAGCCTACCGCGTTATTTTTTATTGGTATATCGTCTATTCTAATCATAATGACGGTATGGGAAATTAAACGCCCTTGCAGACAGCGTAAAGGCTTTTTACCCATAGCCACCACGCGTGGGGACCGCTTATTTATTAGTTTATTAATGAGTGCATTTTTACACTTATTAGTGCTAGGCACTACCGACCTGAGCATATGGGTGGCCTTCGCTATTTCAGCATTAGTTCTTATTATTACCTTACGCTGGGGTTAACGCCAGCCACACAAAGATTTCGTTTAAAGGATATCGCAATGAATATAAAGCATTTATTTACTCCATTATTGCTCGGCACCTGTTTACTTGGTGCAAGTGTGCAAATGGCGCTAGCAGACGAACGAGCGGCTAAGCGCTGGGTGGAAGCAGAGTTTAGTGACTCAACCCTTACCCCTGAGCAACAAATGCAAGAAATGCGCTGGTTTATTGAAGCCGCTAAATCATTTGAAGGCATGAAAATATCGGTAGCGTCAGAAACGATTGCAACTCATGAATATGAATCAAAAGTTCTGGCAAAGGCCTTTACCGAAATCACGGGAATAGAAGTTATTCACGACCTTATTCAAGAGGGTGATGTAGTTGAAAAACTGCAAACTCAAATGCAATCAGGACGTAGTATTTACGATGCTTACATTAACGATTCAGACTTAATTGGCACGCATTTCCGGTATGGCAAAGTCGTTTCTATTACCGACATGATTGCCGGTGACGGTAAAGCTTACACGCTGCCTACACTAGATTTAGATGATTTTATAGGCCTGAGCTTTACTACCGGACCCGATGGTAAGGTATATCAGTTGCCAGCCCAACAGTTTGCCAACCTTTATTGGTTTAGAGCCGACTGGTTTGCAAGAGATGATTTTAAAGCCCAATTTAAAAGCCGTTATAGCTACGATTTAGGTGTGCCGGTTAATTGGTCTGCTTATGAGGATATTGCCGAATTCTTCAGTAAACATGTAAAAGAAATTGATGGCGAAACGGTATATGGTCATATGGACTATGGCAAAAAGGATCCTTCATTAGGCTGGCGCTTCACCGATGCTTGGTTTTCTATGGCAGGTGCAGGCGACAAAGGCATTCCAAATGGTTTGCCGGTTGATGAATGGGGCATAAGAGTAGAAGGTTGCAGGCCGGTGGGGTCAAGTGTTGAGCGAGGCGGAGCTACTAATGGGCCTGCTGCGGTTTATGCTACACAAAAATATGTTGATTGGTTACGCGAATACGCGCCGCCAGAGGCTCAGGGTATGACTTTTTCTGAAGCAGGCCCGGTGCCAGCTCAAGGCAATATAGCCCAACAGATTTTTTGGTATACGGCCTTTACAGCCAGTATGAATACCGAAGGCTTGCCAGTAGTAAATGACGACGGCACACCCAAATGGAGAATGGCACCTTCGCCCAAAGGACCGTATTGGGAAGAAGGAATGAAGCTGGGTTATCAAGATACAGGTGCATGGACCTTCTTTAACTCCACACCTACCAAACAAAGATTAGCGGCTTGGTTATATGCTCAATTTACCGTTTCAAAAACAGTGTCTTTGAAAAAGACGCTTGTTGGGCTAACGCCTATAAGAGAGTCTGATATTAACTCCCAACAAATGACCGATATCGCGCCCAAACTTGGTGGTTTGGTTGAGTTTTACAGAAGCCCAGCGCGGGAACAATGGACGCCTACTGGGACCAATGTGCCCGACTATCCGAAATTAGCACAGCTTTGGTGGAAGTATATTGCAGAGGTTACCAGTGGCGAAAGCACACCGCAAAAGGCATTAGATGGCTTAGCAAAAGCACAAGATCGCGTAATGCAAAGGCTTGAACGTGCCAATGTGCAAGGTGAGTGCGGGCCTAAGTTAAATAAGCCGAAATCGGCTGAATTTTGGCTAAGTCAGCCGGGGGCACCAAAAGCAAAATTAGCCAACGAGAAGCCTAAGGGACAAACTGTTGCTTATGATGAATTGCTAAAAAGTTGGCAGTCTAAGTAACGGGCTTACTTAGCGCTAGGTAAAATCCAGTACTGACCGGAAAACTCTGCCACGACTTTATCTGCATCGTAAATATCGACGCGCAGCGAGGCGGGGCACCTTTTTTTCCTTTCAAGGAAGTTAAACTTGATTTTTACCGATTCAATATTGCAAATACCTCTTGGTTTAATGGTAATCGGTTTGTGATATTTAATACTGGCGTCGCCAAGGACTATTTCACCGCTAAATCCTTTTTGTTTAAGGAGTAAAAAAAGCATGCCCCAGCCAGTGAGGGTTGCTAATGAATAGACACTGCCGGCAAACATGCTGCCATGGGGGTTGATGTTTTTATTCAGTGAGGCACGTGTTTCAATAGTACGTTCAGTATATTGATGTAGCCTAATGCCCATATGTTCGGTAATAGGAATTTGGTCATGCCACATGTTTTGCAACTCTCTACACCACTTAGGGTGTAACACTAGAACATTGTTGTCGACAAGATTTTTGACCATTTGCTTGCGTTTTAGTTTACCTAATTCTGATGGTGCATCATCCAAGACGGTAAAACCTCTTGAGCTAAAAAACGCAATTGAATTTTCTCTTGAATTTGTGATGGCGCGCGCGGCGCCTAAATCTCGCGAAACTTGCTCTAAGGCATCTAATATAATTTGGCCTACGCCTTTTCTTCTGTAGGTTTTTTCTACCGCAATATGCCTAATTTGCGCTTCTTCACTCGTGTTAAGATGCACGCGCCCGCAGGCCACAATTTGTCCACTGCCGGTTTTAACGACTCTATGCTCACTAACCGTTTCATATTCGTCTTTTTCAGAACCTTCTGGGTAGCCCCATTGCTCGCGTAACCATTTCCATCTGAAGTGGAAGTAACTGCTGAGTTCGTCGTCAGTAACGGGCGCGCTAATAGTATACACGGTGCATTCCTTAAAAAAGATTGGGCCTTGTTAAAGGTCGGGTCTTATGAAAGATTGAATTGGTAGAATGAGAGGGCTAGAACTAGTCGCGCTATTTTTTATACGTTTAGATAAAAAGTAGCAGGGCCATCATTAATCAGTTCTACCTGCATATTAGCACCAAAACGGCCACTTTTACATGTGCTATATGTGCAACTGAAATGTTCGATGAATTCACAATATAGGCTTTTACCTAGGGCCGGTGGTGCACTATTTGAAAACCCAGGACGATTTCCTTTGGCAGTGTCGGCAACTAAGGTAAATTGAGAAATCACAAGTAACTCCCCTTTAATATCCAGTAGACTACGATTCATTTTGCCCTCTTCGTCAGGAAAAATACGTAAGTTAGCCACTTTTTTAGATAATTTTTTAGTGCTACTGCTGGTGTCGTTTTTTTCAACACCCAGTAGCAGCAATATACCGGTATTTATGTGACCTATGGTTTCATCTTCAACCATCACTTGAGCGCGTTTAACGCGTTGAATTAGTCCAATCATTCCATTCCCATCATCCGATAGTACTAGCCTTGTTTTATTAATGCTTTCATTTGACTAAGGGCCTTTACTAATGCTTCGCTAGTGCCTTTCTCAGTCATGCTGTGGCCTGCGTCTTCAACTATGCTTAGGGTTGAATGCGGGAGCGCCTGATGAAGCTTAATGGCTGATTCACACTTACACACCATGTCGTAGCGGCCATGCACAATATGCAAAGGCACTGCACGTATTTTGTGGGCTTGTTCAAGAATGTGATTAGGTGGCATAAAACAATCGTTTAGCAAATAATAACATTCGAGCAATGCTAAGGAGTAAACCTGTTGGTTAGATGCGTAATCACTATCGGGCATCTGTATTTGTTTTAATTTAGATATACTGCCTTCCCAATTAAACCAGCGTGCCGCGGCTTTATTCCTTACACTTTCATTGGTATCAGTGAGTTTGTCAAAATACCATTGGCACAATGATTGTTGTTCTGCCTTGGGCTTTGAATTAGCTTGCTCAAACTCCTGGGTAAACGCGTAGTATTCAAGTGGAAATACTTGGCTTGCGGCTTGAGTGTTAGAGGTAAACCAATTTGCGTCTTCTTCCCGTCCTAAAAAGATGCCTCTGAGGATCAAGCCTGAAACGCGGTCTGGATGAGAAATCGCATATGCTAGGCCTAAAGTAGAGCCCCAAGAACCGCCAAATATAAGCCATTTATCAACATTGAAAAACACGCGTAAAGCTTCAATGTCCTCAACTAATTTTGAAGTTGTGTTGTTCTCTAGCGACCCAAAAGGTTGGCTTCGTCCACACCCTCTTTGATCAAAAGCAATAAGGCGATAATCGTTACTAGCAAATGGCCATAAATAATTTTGACCGATACCCGCACCCGGACCACCGTGCAAAAAAAGTGTTGGTATGCCTGATTTACTACCCGACTCTTCAACGTGAAGCGTATGTCCATCTGAGGCGGGGAATTTGAATGTTTTAATCGATTTTATGCCGTCCAAGTTTGCTAATTCCTTGTTTCTTGGCTGAATGTCTATTATCGTACATCATCTGTAAGGTTTAGAAACGTAAAAGTGTCTAAATTTGGATATTAAACGGGCATTCATACGGAGAACCTTATGCTTCGCAAATTATTATTACCTCTCGCTGCCGTTATATTGCTTGGAGGCTGCGCGTCTGCGATTCAAGATACCTATTTTGATATGTGGGAATCGGTAGGGGTTGAAAAAAGAGAAATTCTTGTCGATAGAGTAGAAGATGCACAAGAAACACAGCAAGAAGCGCAACAAGAGTTTGCTAGTGCATTAGAAGAATTTAGCGCATTAATTAATTTTGATGGTGGTGAGCTTGAGGATGTATATAACAATCTAAATGACAAGTATGAGTCGAGCCGAGACGCTGCTGCTGACGTTACCAACCGTATAAACAAAGTACAAAGCGTCGCCGATTCTTTGTTTCGAGAGTGGCAAGCTGAGTTAGACCTTATTTCAAACGCTAACTTGAAGCGTAATAGCCAAGGTAAGCTAAGGGAAACGCAGCGTAAATATGATTCTTTGCTAAAGTCGATGCGTAAAGTTGAGAGAAGCATGGAGCCGGTGTTAATCGCGCTACGCGACAATGTGTTGTACTTAAAACATAACTTAAATGCAAATGCAGTAGGCGCTTTGCAAGGTGAGTTTAATACAATTAAGCGCGATGTTGATTCGTTAGTAAAAGAAATGAATGCCGCGATATCGCAATCTGATGATTTCATCAAGTCGCTGAAAACCTAATAAGGTCTGTACTATAGCAAGGCCAGTATTTTACTGGCCTTTTTTTGATTCACAAACCACAAACCACAAACCACAAACCTACATTGTTAGTCTTGAGCTTCTATTTGGGCTACATCTATTCCCATCTCGGCCATAATGTTTCTTGCTTCTAGCGGAATTCTAAATTTATGATCTTTCTTCAAATCGATATCATCAGGCACCGGTTGACCGGTAAATGCATGTAAGAAGGCTTCGCACAATAGTTCTGAATTTGTCGCATGGCGCAAATTATTTACTTGCCTGCGAGTGCGTTCGTCGGTTAGCACCTTTAATACTTTGATGGGAATTGAGACGGTAACCTTTTTTACTTGTTCACTTTTTTTACCATGTTCTGCATATGGGTGAATGTATTCGCCGTTCCATTGAGCCATTGTTATTATCGATTTGTTAGTTAAATAATAGTAAAAGTTTAACTGGTCTAGCGAAAATATCAATATAGACGTCTAAATTGCTTTACGTCTATCTCATGTTTTTGCCGGTTAAACGTCGATTAATGTTAATTTTAGTGACAGCCTTATGCTCTGCCTAGCATTGTGCTCAACGATTTCAAACACTTGTACCGAGTATTACTTTGCAAATGGAACAAATTTTTTTTTAATAAATAAGCCTAAACTTTGCTGTTGAGGCACAGTTTAGTATGGCCCGCATAGACCTTGAGTTGATTTGTCTTGTGAGATAACATCAAACCTCTATCCGTAGAGTGAATAACACCCTGCGAGCACACAACTTATTGCTGCCTTTATACCGCATAATAACTTTTACTTTAGTACGGGTGCTTAAAACAACGCAAGGATTTTCATGCCATATCTACATTGTATTTCAGCCCTTTTTATTTGCCAATTGTTGATTTTCTCAAGCTCAGTTAGTGCGCAAGAAAATATGCAACCTTGCGATAAAGTTGACCAATTAATTTTAGAGCAAGTGACTGACGCCGAAGTTAAACTCATTACTAGTATGCAACCCGCAGAGGTCGCGCTAAGAGAGTCAATCCGCAGTTTCCATTGCGAGCGGCCAACAAAGGTGGTGAAGGTTGGGTAGAAATAAGCTATGTGGTTGATACAAATGGCAATGTGCAAGATCCAATTGTGAATGACTTTGTTGGGCACAATGATTTTAAAATGGCGGCTATTGAAGCACTTGAGAAATGGCAATTCTCTTCAGCAATAAAAGACGGTCAGCCCACTGAACAGTGTCATCAAAATATTCGATTTGAGTTTTTTATGGGTAAACAAAATGGCGCAAGTAGAAAATTAATTCGTCGTTACAAAGAAGCGAACGTTTTGTTAGAACAAAACGACCTAGCAAGCGCTGCCGAAAAAAAATAGCTGAACTACATGAATTTGAGAACCCTAACCGCTATGAAAATGAATGGTTATGGAGCCTTTATTCCATCTTGGCAAAAAGGCAGGGTCAGAAAAAGCGCGAGCTACGAAGCTTAAATCAAACGCTTTCAAGCGTTCATGGGCAATCCCGAGAGTTTAGTACCTTTGATGACGCTTTCTTTCGATATTTGCACGAAAGAAATTTTAAGTTGATAGCTTTTTTCGCGCAATATGCAGAGGCACTTAGTACCTTTGAAGATATAAGAAAGCTGCCAAATAGCGAAGCGTTACAAAACACCTTGCTAAGTTATGTTGAGTCAGTAAATTCAATAATTAGCTCAGAAAATAAAATTATTGTGAAGGCTAGCATCGCCAAACGTGGACACCATTTTCATCAGCTTTCAAGAAACGCATTTGGTTTTCTCAATGTGCAGGACCAATTTGACACGGTTGAAGTTCGTTGTGAAGCCAAGCGCGAAAAATATACGGTAGCTGAAGCGCATACATGGATAATCTCACCGCCGTGGGGTCAATGCAGAGTATTTGTTAGTGGAGAGCCTGGCATTACTTTTGATCTAGTGGAAGTGCATTCCGCTTAAGCCCTTAATTTGATAAACTAGGTATCATGGACTTTACACAACTCGTAATATAGTGCGCAATTTAAAGAGCAAAATATAACGAAATGCTAAGTGTAAATTATTCAAATAAAAACTCGTAAGCTTTTGGAGCAACGTGGACATTTCAAACAAATTTCAAGATTATCTACAAAGACGACTGCCTATATTAAAGTCGATATTGCTTAATTTTGGCGCCGATCTAAAGGGTGAGCGGATTACTGTATCTGCGGGACACTTGGCTTATGTCAGTTTACTTTCGCTAGTACCTGTATTAATGGTCTTTTTTATGGTCATGTCTGCATTTCCTGCGTTTGAAGAGGTTCGTGGAGAGTTTGAGGCATTTATTTTCAGTAGCTTTGAGCCTACTACAGGCGATGTTGTGCAAAGCTATGTGACAGAATTTGTTGGTAATGCTTCGGGTATGGGAGCGGCTAGTATCTTGGGCTTATTGGTAGTGGCTATACTGCTTATTTCAAACATAGACAAAACGTTTAACCACTTGTGGAAAACTCAAGTCCAACGGCCCATTATTTTTACCTTCGCCATTTATTGGATGATCATTACCTTAGGGCCTTTGCTTATAGGCGTTAGTATTGCAGTAAGTTCTTACTTGGCTGGCTTAGCCACCTTTGCCGACGATTATACGCCAGGTTTTGGCACTGCTGTTTTAAAACTGGTCCCTTGGGCTGCTGCTATTGGTGCCTTCATGATTTTGTATATGATTGTGCCTAACAGACCCGTGCGAGCAAAATATGCGCTTTTTGGGGCTTTGTTAGCAACGATGTTATTTGAGCTAACCAAAAAGGGTTTTGCTTTTTATATTTCTAGCTTTCCTTCCTATGAAGTCATATATGGCGCGCTAGCCACCATTCCTATTTTATTTGTGTGGGTATACTTATCTTGGGTGGTGGTGTTGCTAGGTGCGGTATTCACTTATAGTGTGACTATGACGTGCGAAGCCTATGACAAAGAAAAGGCTTCACGTGATGACGGCACAGCTTATGCTGATGAAAGTGTTATAGATAATGAAGAAACAGCTCTTGAAACTATCGTCGAAGCGTCTATCGACAAGACTACATAAGGCATGTTCTAACCGAAGGTTTCAATACAATATATCCTGATATTTTGCTAGTGTTGATAACCATAAAACCATAAAACCATAAAACCATCAAAAGGCTTGGTCAAGAATTTGCTGAGTGAATTCTTTACGCAAATAAAAGCCACGCGGTCGCGTGAGAACTTTGGCACCGCTGCTTCCTATTGCTTGAGTAAGGGCGCTACCGTCTGCCGCTTTTGGCCTAAGTTGCAGGACCTGGCCAATGCGAGCGGTAATAGACTCCACTTTACCTAATGAAATCATGTCCATGAGTTCTTCCCAGTCTTGCTGCATTAGCAAAGATTGCTGCGCGCTAGGTTGCCACATAATGGGTGAACCAATTATGCGCTGCGCAGGCGGTATTTCGCGCTCACCTTGAATAGGTATCCACAATACTTTTTGTAGCTTGTTACGCACATTTGATGTTTGCCATGTTACGCCCATCATATTTTGCAAAGGCGCGTAGCATACATAGGTCGTTTCTAAAGGCCGCAGTGAATGACTTAATGGCAATGTTTTTAATTCTATCCCTAGCTCAACAAAATCTTGTTCGGGCTTGCTACCAGCTGTCGCGCCTAAATAACATTCAATGAGTTGACCGGTCCAGCCTTTGTGGCGCTTAAAATTTTCCGGCACGCTTACGCCTAATTCCTTTGCTACATCGGCAAGCGAGAGCCCCGCTAGCTTATTTGCGCGCTCCATAAGTGCTTGTTCTGATTCTGGCGGTGCTTGTATTTTCACAAAACTGCAACAATTACTTTGATTAAGGCTAAGAATATGAAAGAATGCTAGTATATCAAAAAACAACCGCGCCAGGTAATCTAAGTGATTGATACCGAAGGGTTCCGCGCGAATGTTGGCATCATAATCTGTAATAAATCAGGACAAGTTTTCTGGGCCAGACGATACGGCCAACATTCATGGCAATTTCCACAAGGTGGAATTGACAAGGGCGAGACTGCCGAAGAGGCAATGTATAGAGAGCTCAACGAAGAAGTTGGCTTAACACAAAAAGACGTAAAAATTGAGGCAGTGTCGCGTAATTGGTTACGCTACAAACTGCCCAAACGGCTTGTGCGCAAAGGTACCGATCCGGTGTGCATTGGGCAAAAGCAAAAGTGGTTTTTACTGTCACTCACATGTAATGAATCCGACGTAGACTTAGCGGCTACTGGTCATCCTGAATTTGATGATTGGCGTTGGGTTAGCTATTGGTATCCTATTCGCAATGTTGTGTCTTTTAAACGCGATGTGTACAGGCGCATGATGAAGGAGTTTGTGCCTGTTGTTATGCCAAGCACAAAAAGCCCGCAGGCACCGCCACGGCGAAATAGAAATAAGCGCCGGCACCCAACATAAGGTCAAATAAAGCATAGTGATTGGCCTTATTTTAGTAAAAGCCAATACATCCATTTAATACTCACATTTCATCCATGTAAGGAAGAAGATGCTCACTGTCCTTAAACAAATCATCCAAGAAGTAGGCCAAATTCCCGACTTACAGCCGGCATTGATGCGTTTAGTGGAAATGGTAAAAGAGGCCATGAGTGTCGATTCCTGTTCTATATATTTGACCGACTACAGCAAACAAGAATTACGCTTAGCCGCCACAATAGGGCTAGACCCAAAAGCTGTGGGTAAAGTCACCGTCGGTTTTTATGAAGGCCTTATAGGGCTTGTGGGTGATCGCGAAGAGCCGATCAATATAGAAAATGCTCACCAACATCCAAAGTTCAAACACTTTCCTGAAGTAAAAGAAGATAATCTTCATGCGTTCATCGGTACACCTATTATTTACCAGCGCAAAGTACTGGGTGTTATCGCAATGCAACAAGAAAGTATTCGCCGCTTTAGTGAAGACGAAGAGGCTTTTTTGATTACGCTTGCCGCACAAATTGCCCTAGAAATTGTGACTGCCGAAACACTGGGCACTTTGAACCTTGAAAATAATCTAATCATCAATGAGTCCAGAGTGGTTAATGGTATCCCAGGCTCGCCTGGTTTAGTGCTTGGGCGGGGCATTGCATATAATGCTAAGCATGACCTTAAGCAATGGGTGGCTAAAAAATCTATCGATGCTAAGGGTCAAATCGACTTATACAGAAGCGCTGTAGAAAAAACTCGCCTTGAAGTGGACCAGTTATCGGACCAAATAAAAGATAATATTCCTGAAGATGTAAGTGCTATTTTTCAGCTTTACCATCAATTGTTAGATGCAAATAGCTTAGGCCGAGAAGTAGAGGCAAAGATACATAAAGGCTGGGATGCAGCATCTTCGCTTAAATTTGTAGTCGAAAACTATGCCGCGCGTTTTGAACGCATGAGCGACCCCTACATGCGTGAGCGTGCAGTGGATATTATGGATTTATCGAATCGTATATTGACCAATATTGTGGGTGACAATAATCAACAGTTTTTGCTCGACAAAGATAAGCCCGAGGATGGTAATTATATTTTGGTGGCGAATGAAGTAAGTGCGCCCATGTTGGCCGAATTTCCAAAACGCTTGTTGGCTGGCATTATCTCAATTAAAGGTTCAAATAATAGCCATGCTGCTATTTTAGCGCGTGCTATGGGTGTGCCAGCAGTAATGGGTTTGCACAAAGTATCGTTAAATATTCTTGATAACCAAGAATTGTTTTTAGACGGTTATTCGGGCGAAGTTGTACTAAACCTTACCGACAAGAACCGTGAAGACTATCAGCTACTCATTGAACAAGAAGGCGTACTACAAAGTAAAATAGCATCTGAAGCAGACAAACCGAGCATAACGCAAGATGGCATCCGGGTTTCACTTTTGGTTAATGCAGGCTTGTCGGCGAATGTGGAAATGGAACAGTTTTTACAGGGCGACGGCGTGGGTCTTTACCGTACCGAAATTCCCTTTATGATGCGTGAACGTTTCCCATCAGAGCAAGAACAATACGAGCTATACCATAGTTTGCTAAGCGCACATCCGAGTAAAGAAATTACCATGCGTACTCTTGATGTGGGGGGCGACAAGCCATTGTCTTATTTTCCAATAGTTGAAGACAACCCTTTTCTAGGCTGGCGCGGTATCCGACTTACCCTCGATCATCCCGATATTTTCTTAGTACAAGTAAGGGCGATGTTGCGAGCCAGTATAGGCTTTTCAAATTTACATATTCTGCTGCCAATGATTTCTAGTATAAACGAAGTGGTTGAAGCCAAACGATTGATAAAACAAGCTTTCTTAGAAGTTAAAGAAGATGCTTATAATCAAGGTAAATTACTGTCTAAACCTGCTGTTGGGGTTATGCTTGAGGTACCTGCGGTAATATTTCAGTTAGAGCAATTGGCGCAACATGTTGATTTCTTTTCTGTTGGCACTAACGATTTAACACAGTATTTATTGGCTGTAGACAGAAACAATGCACGGGTATCACCCTTGTACTCTAGTTATCATCCATCGGTGCTAAATGCGCTACAGCAAATTGTTATTCAGAGCAATAAAGCGAACATTCCTGTTACCGTGTGCGGCGAACTTGCCGGAGAGCCTGCAGGGGCTGTCATTTTACTCGCCATGGGCTATCGCAAGTTAAGCATGAATGCCCACAGTTTACGTAAAATTAATTGGGTACTGCGAAACACTAATATTTCAAATATGCAGGGTTTGCTCGGTATACTTTTGCGCCAAGATACCCAGCAAGATGTTATTGGATTAATAAATGAGTACTTGGAATCAAAGCAACTAGCAGGGCTTATTAGGGCAG
This sequence comes from Acidiferrobacterales bacterium, assembly GCA_964195425.1. GTDB lineage: Bacteria > Pseudomonadota > Gammaproteobacteria > Enterobacterales > Alteromonadaceae > Glaciecola. The sequence continues at coordinate 32,793 of CAXMOM010000044.1, read as the reverse complement.
GTGGGTAGATGGATTCCATTTTGATATTCTTTTTACTTTGCTTGATATTAGGTTCAATAGTGGGTGTGTTGGCTGGCTTGTTAGGCATTGGCGGCGGCCTAATTATAGTGCCCGCATTTTTGTTTATGGCGCAGCACTTACTTAACATCGATATAGAACATGGTATGCCTATGGCCATCGCGACCTCGCTTTCTACCGTTATTTTCACTGGTTTGTCGTCGGCTAGAACGCATTTGAAATTGGGAAATATAGACACTCATATTGTAACGTACTGCGCGATTGGTATAGCTGTTGGCGCAAGCTTAGGTGCCTTTTTTGCGACTAAAATTTCAGGTGTGTTATTGCAGCGAATCTTTGCTGGTTTGGTCATTGTGATCGCGCTACAAATGGTATTTGGTCGCAATAGGGCGTCGAGCAATACAATAAGCAAGCCCTCGCTTGGCGTGATTGGTTTAGGCAGCGGCTTTATTTCTGCGCTAATGGGTATTGGCGGGGGCGCATTATTAGTCCCCATATTAGCCTGGTTTCAAATAAGTATTAAGAAAGCCATCGGCTGCGCAGCGCTGTGCGGCGTTGTGATAGCTACCTTTGGCACGATAAGTTTTATTTACACAGGGTTTAATAAACCATATTTACCTGAATACTCTCTTGGCTATGTATATTTACCGGCTACCTTAGGCATAGTGATAACGTCTATGATCACTGCACGAATTGGTGCTAAACTTACCGCCACGTTAGACACTCAAAAACTGAAAAGAATTTTCGCAGTATTTCTAGTACTTGTGAGCATTCGTATGATCATAGGACTCGAATAACGACATGAACGAACAAACGTATCTTATTTTTCCCAATATAGATCCTATAATCTTTGAGATTGGTCCTATAGCCTTGCGCTGGTACGGTCTTATGTACTTAATTGGCTTCGCGGCAGCTTATTGGCTTGCCTCTCGACGATTACCGCGCACCCCTTGGAGCAAAGACGAATTAAGCGATCTACTGTTTTACTGTTTTTTGGGCGTTATAGTAGGCGGTCGTTTTGGTTATGTTATGTTTTACAGTTTTTCCTCATTCTTAGAAAACCCCTTATATCTTTTCAAAATATGGGAAGGCGGCATGTCTTTTCACGGCGGATGTATTGGCGTTATAGCGGCTGCATTTATATTTGCAAAAATAAAACAGTGGTCGTTCTTAGCCGTCGGCGATTTTATTTCTCCACTAGTACCTATTGGATTGGGTGCAGGCAGAATTGGCAACTTTATTAATGGTGAACTGTATGGACGTGAAACTTCCGTCTGGTGGGCATTTCTATTTCCCGATGCCGAAAACCCGCGTCATCCATCGCAGCTGTATGAGTTTTTCTTAGAAGGTGCAGTATTGTTTGTTATTTTGTGGCTGTATTCAGCAAAGCCGCGTCCCGTTGGATCTGTAGGCGGCTTGTTCTTGCTCGGCTATGGTACATTTAGATTTATTGTAGAGTTTTATAGAGAACCCGACGCTCACTTAGGTTTATACGATATTGGCTTAAGCCAAGGTCAGCTTTTATGTATTCCCATGATACTCGCAGGAATAGCTTTGATTATATATGCCAACAGACGCGGCGTTAAGGGGCCTTTACCTGAAAATGCTAGCGCTAATAAAGTCAGCGCTGGGCAAACCAAAAAGAAGTCAAAATCAACCAAGTAAACAAAACGGTAACGGATTAGCATTATGAACACCGAGCAAGCGCCTAATTTAGGCAACATCAGCCAATACGAAGAGTTGTGCCAACAAATAATTGATCAAGGTAAATGGGTAGAGAACAAACGTACCGACATTCGTTGTTTAACGCTAATTAATGCCGATTTAGAATACGATGTGGGCAATAATGCTTTCCCACTTGTTACCACTCGAAAATGCTATTACAAAGCGGCTATTGCTGAACTTCTTGGCTATTTGCGCGGCTACGACAATGCCGCTGATTTCAGAGCCATAGGTTGTAAAACATGGGACGCCAACGCCAATGAAAACGCATCGTGGTTAGCTAATCCTGCGCGCAAAGGCAGTGATGATATGGGCCGAGTTTATGGTGTACAAGGTAGGCAATGGCAAAAGCCTGATGGTACTCAGCTTGACCAATTACAAAAAATTGTTAGTAATTTAAGTGAAGATATAGACGACCGAGGCGAGATTTTAACGTTTTACAATCCGGGCGAATTTCATTTGGGTTGCTTGCGTCCTTGTATGCACACACATAACTTTTCGCTATTAGACGGTACTTTGCATTTAACTAGCTATATGCGCAGCTGTGACGTCCCGCTAGGCTTAACGTTTAATATGCCGCAGTGCTTTGTGTTACTGGCCTTAATGGCACAGATTACAGGGCACAAGTCTGGCAAGGTATATCATAAAATAGTTAACGCTCATATATACGAAAACCAGCTTGAATTGATGAAAAGCGTGCAGCTAGAGAGAACACCTTTTGCCATGCCGAGTTTACGTATTAATCCAGATATAAAGTCGTTAAAGGATATTGAAACGTGGGTAACTCCTAACGATTTTGAGCTAGTTGGGTATGAGTCTCACGAGCCAATTTCTTATCCGTTTGCGGTTTGAATTTACTCACCATATAAAATGTGGGCAGCACTTGCATCCAATTTACTGTCAATACTTTCATTTGGGCAGGCTTGTGACTTCAATGCACATTAACTATCAATCGTTATTTTCTCAGACTTAAATCAAACACGTAACTATATACACCTAACTCTATTTTTCTCTGATAAGGAATATCGGACGTTTCAAATACGCGATTCATTGCACTATTGTCTACTAAAACATCGGCCTTCAATTGCTTGATTTCATACGATTTGGCAATTTCTGTTAGCCGCAAAAACATAAAGTAGCCAAGGCCTTGTCCTTGCCAATCGTCACGAATTTGTAATGCGAGCTCTGGCACACCGTCGTGTGGGTCGATAAACCATTGGCCAATACCAACAATTTCTTGCTGTGTAGTTTGCGGCGGATAAAGAACAACCAATGCCATATCTTTTGCGTAGTCGATGTCAGAGAACTGTTTCAGAACTTTTTGCGGCAAAGAACGGATATGGCTGAAATAGCGCATGTAGACATTATGATCCGATAATTTGTGGAAAAAATCTCGCAGGCGATCCTCATCTAAGGCTCTGATTGGCCTTACGAATACCTTTTTATCTTGTTTAGTCTGATGTGCACATTCTAATATTTTAGGGTAGGCCGATATGTAAGAATTTCCGGATTGCTCAGAGTGAATATAAAAACTATTTTTAGCTTGATCTAACAAATGCTTGCGAAAATTAGGGTGAGCTATATCAATTAGCGCTAAGCAGCGTTCGCGAATGCTTTTACCAAATAGAAAAGCAGTGCCATATTCAGTTATAACATAGTGAACATCTTGGCGAGTAATAGTTACCCCCGTACCCTTTGGTAGCGCAAACAAAATATTTGAATTACCATTCACGCTGGTAGAGGGGAGTACCACAATTGGCTTGCCTCCTTTTGAATATCCAGCGCCACGAATAGAGTCATCCGAGCTACCCACGCCTGTATAAAATCGACTGCCAATAGAGTCAACGGCCACTTGTCCGCTCAAATCAATTTTAAGACCGCCAATAATCGCAATGAGATTGTCTTGTTGAGCGATATGGTCTATTCGATTAATTTTATAAAGGGAGTGAAACTCAACTTTCGGATTACGATGAATATAGCGAAACAATGCCTTTCCACCAGAGGCGTGACTCACTACAGTTTTGCCACGCTGAATGGTTTTTTTAGTATTATTGATAACCCCTGATTTGATTAGTTGTAACAGTTCATCAGTCAACAAATCTGTGTGTAGCCCTAAGTCTTTTTTGACTTTTAAAAACGGTACAAGTTGATTAACTGCGATATTTAAATCAAATTTAAGAGTGGCCCCATCGGGTATTTCGCTTATGACATTTTCGGCTATTTTGGCCAGCACTGGGGCAGAAAGTACATTTTTATTCAGCTTGGGAAACAGTTCGTCTGCGGTCAGGAGGCGAACATTGTGTGCAATCCACCAATTGATATCATCAGTATGTATTAACGAATCTCCGCTTGTCCAAGGCATAAATTCAGATACTTCTGCAATAACTACTTTGGCTGCCATGACCGATTCTCGCGCAAAATCGACGCCCATGCCTAAGCTACACATTCCCCGCTTGTTAGGTGGAGTGACTTTGATAATAGCAATATCAACGGGTACGAGTCGCTCAACGAATAAGCGGTTAACGTTTGACGCAGAAACCGGTACGTAGTCGGTAATGCCCTGACGTATTTTTTGCAAGGCCCTGTCAAAAGCAAAATTCGTGGTTGTTCGAAAACGATTGGGATGTTCTTCGAGGTGAGGTAGCTCTCCACCAACAATGAATTGCAAGATATTGATGTCTAAGAGACTCTTATCTTTGACTATTGCAGCGAGGGTTGCGTGTGCTGTCGCTGAAGTACTTCCAATAGTAATATTGCTGCCATTAGGAATTTTCTCGGCAACATCGGCTAATTCTATTCGTTTTGCCTGCCAACCTGCCTGTTTGTTGTAACGAGATGTCTTACTCAAGCTTCTGTTAAAGCCTAACATTTGCCAAAATTTAGCCATAAAAAACCTTACTCTTATATCAATATTTTTGCTTTAATTCATACAACAAGCTAGTTAAACTTTGAAAGGACTTGAGTGCCACCATACCATTGAAGAACTGTCATATCAGCAGTAAATAACCTAAGAATACTATCAGGGTAGTTACGCTGTGTAATTTAGATTGGTTTTGAAAATCAATATGACACAATATTCTGAACAACGCGGTCATGCAATCCAAGAGTCATCAAGCTTTAGGGCGCATAACGCAGGGGGCTAATATCATTAATGTTGATACTAAGGTCGCATACCAACGACATCTAAGGGGAACGCCTTTTCATTCTCTAAATATTCCAAGCAAAATGCCACTTCTTCTTTTAATATTTTGTCGGTTTTCAAGGTCGTCGCGGACACAAACTGTGTTTCGTGAAACAAATGCCAGAAAATTCTTTCTTTGTGGGTGTAAAGTTGTGATTGTGTATGTTTAAGTTCAGACCATTCTTCGAGCGTATCCCACAAAAACATTTCTAATTCTTTGTAAGGTATATGGTCACGCCAAAACCCACGTATGTAAAACACGAACTGTGATGACTTTTTATCTATGAAAGATTGCACTTGCAAAAGAGCGTGGCCAAAAGTTAATAATGGCATAAGTATAGTCGGCATTTAGTAAAACATACTTTTATATAAGCTGTTTTTTTTGTTAGTACTTGGGGTTTAGGATAAACCTATGAAAAATGGCCCTTTTTAAAGTAGGGCCATTTTGGCGAATGCTTCAAACAAATTGCAACTGTTACACAAGGTGATTTTTGTTTAATCCGTCAGACCTTATACTGCCTTACCAGCCTAAAAAATATGTCCAACCCACTACCTCTTTTGCTAAGTAGTCTTGCTGATTGAGGCTTAGCGCACCACCGATGATCTCTCGTTGGCGATACATGGGCTTCAAATTGACTTTTGATGCGGTGGCACGTGCCTGTGAAGTTTGTTTGGCCCAGCTATTATCTGACATACTTATTAAGTCCAAAACGGGCATTGGTAAATTAGCCAACTGCTGTGGTAGTAGACGATTCAGTTCAGTAGACGGCCAATAGGTATTATTAACGATTAAGGCATCAATTTGCGGGCTTTCAGGCAGACTTAGTAAGGCTATTAGAGCGGACGCACTTTTACCGTTTGCGTATATTACCTGATAACCCGGCTGTTGTGCGAAACGGGTGTTAATACCTTGGGTCAGGGCTTTTATAAACATTAAATAGTCGCTGTGTGTGTACTCTAAAACAGGTGCTTGAAGTGTGTTTGATTTAAGGTCAACCTGAGGGAACAAGGCCGGTTGATTATCACCAGACAGCGAGCTGGTATTAGCATTTTCGTCGACATTTCCCGCCTCTGTATTTTCATTTGTCGCCTTAGACTCTGTTTCAGCTTCTGGTGGCTTAAGCGCTAAATAAGCCTGTGTTGGCGTAATCAAAATAGTGTGCCAACCCCAATCAGGTAGGGATTTTGCCAATGCATTGAGGGTAGAATCAACTTGTCCTTGAGCTTGGATTTCGCCAATTAATATGGTGACACCTTTAACAATAGCTTGGCGCGCACTATATTTAATTGCGGGCACTTCTATTTGTTGGCCGTTAATGCTTATCGGTATTATAGATAATTGGTCGCTCGATAAATGATAGTTAAGATCATCTACACCATTTTGTGTTTGTTTTTGGGGAGGTTCTGGTGAAGACTCTTGCGCATTGATGGAAAATACCGATGTAAGCATAAGTAATATTGCGGCACAAACAACAATGCTGACAGTTCTGTTTTTAGTTTTAGTTGGTAAAAATCGCTTGCTCATTTTAGTTGCCAATGACTCATATCGTTAAATTTACTTATATATGAGGAATATCGGCCTGAGACGCTAAAAAATAAGTTTAAAAGGTATACGGTGTTTCAAAGTGCAAAGCATCACCGGTTAAGGGATGCGCAAAGCTAATATTAAAGGCGTGCAAACACAGGCGAGAAGACAAGGCCTTGCCCTCATCGCCCGCATATAGTCTATCACCCAAAATTGCGTGCCCTATTGCCAGCATATGCACGCGCAGTTGATGCGAGCGACCAGTAATAGGATTGAGCTTAATTAAACTAGATGATTCGTTGCTACTGATCAACTCCCAGTGAGTACAGGCCGGTTTTCCATTTTCAAAATCAACCATCTGCATGGGTCTATTGGGCCAATCACAAATTAAGGGCAGCTCAATGGTGCCGGTGCTCTGGGCCGGAATACCTAAGACCCTAGCATAATATGTTTTACGTACTTGGCGGGTTTCAAATTGCTTAGAAATATGCCGGTGGGAGGCTTTATCAAGGGCCATAATTAGCAGGCCGGAAGTTGCCATATCTAACCTGTGTACAATAGTGGCTGTCGGCCAAACCCGCTGAACTCTTAGCTGGAGTGAATCTTTGTGCTGCAAGTGCTTACCAGGAACGGTTAGGAGTTCACTTGGTTTGTTAAAGACAATAATTTGTTCGTCTTTGTAAACCACCTCAAACATTGGGGATTGAGGTGGGTCATACTTCATTAAGGGCCTTGTCATTATAAGGGCCCTGTTTATTTAGGGTTATTCACAACAACCCTTACGCTGTCCAGTATAGGCTCGGCGTCTTGGATTGTTTTTAGCAATTTACCTTTCTGGCTAACTAAAAAGTCAATTTCTTCTTGGCGTATAGACGGGTTGCTTATTTTCAGTTCAGTTAACCTGCTAATTTCTTCGTCTAGTTCATATTCCATGTTGATCAAAGCCGCTTTCTTAACATTGCTTAGCTCATTACTAGCCACCTCTAAGGCCGCTTTTATGGTGTCTGAAATAGGCGTGGCTAATGCTGTCATCAATTGATTGGCCATTTTGGGTTTTACTTTAAATATGGTAGTGAATTCGTCGTCGCAAACTTGAAATTTTGCATCTAAGCAAACTTTAGTCGGGGTTGCCGGCAGATATCTATATAGCTGCAATGCTGGCGGCGCAGACGGATTCAATACCGCTATTATTTCAACCCAATAAGCACCCACTGCGGTGTCTGATTTATTTACAAAACATAGACTACTTTTTCCGATAACATCGCTTAGCACCGAATCGATACATTGCGTTACCAATGCGCTGTCAGGTGTAATAAAAGTGAGGTGTTCAAGTTGAGTAGCGGTTTCGCGTTTGTATGTAACTTCGATTCCCTCATCAGAAATACTGCTAATTGGAAATAGGGTATTTTCATTTTGGCGTAATATAAAACTGTGTGCGTCTTTTTCTTCTTGCACTATGCCTAAGCTGTCGAAAAGCCGCGTCATAAACTTAAGCATAGAAACTGGATTTTCAGCATATACGATGTTTTCGAGCACTTCTTCGCTAGCGCTATTACCCTTTGCGTTTATTTCTAACAAACGGTCACGGCCTTCTTCAACTTGACGCTTGAGCATCTCAGTTAGCTGATAGCCTTGGGCAACTACGTCTTGCCAGTTTTCAACATCACTAGGTGTCGCCAATGCATGATGCAAATCACTTTCCAATCGTTTATATACATCAGCGCCTACCGGACAAGTAGCATCAAATGCGCCCAAGCCTTGGCTATACCAATTAAAGAGTACCTCTTGTGCGGTGTCTTCAAAGTAGGGTACATGCAGGTTGATATCGTTTTTCTGGCCAATGCGGTCTAATCGACCAATACGCTGTTCTAGTAAGTCAGGGTTTAAGGGTAAATCAAATAGTACTAAATGCCGCGAAAACTGGAAGTTGCGACCTTCACTGCCTATTTCACTGCACATCATAACCTGCGCGCCCTTTTCGTTTTCAGAAAAGAAATGGGCGGCTTTGTCGCGCTCAATAATACTCATACCTTCATGAAAGACAGTATGGCGAATGCTAGTTTTAGCGCGCATATATTCTGCTATTTGCAATGCGGTGCTTGCATGGGCACATATAACCAGTACTTTTTCGTCTTTGTTCTCTTCGAGCCAGTCGATCAGAAAAGTTACACGTGGATCGTAACTTGGCCAAGCGTCGTCTAGCATAAGCGTGCGCTCTGGGTGCAGCGCGTGGGCAATATCGTCTTGCTCTAACAAACTCAAGGCATATTCTTTTGGTAGCCTTAGCTTTATTGCATGCGTGATTCTTTCAGGAAAGCCCTTAATCGCGGCACGGCGGTTTCGGAACAACAAACGGCCAGTGCCGTGTTGATCAACCATTCTGGTGACTAGCTGGGCACGGCCTTCGGCGCTGTCTAGCATAAATTCGTTTAAATCAATGTTAGGGACAACGAGCTTTAATATAGCAATTTCATTGTTACTAGGCACTCTGTCCTCTATTAACGGGGTAACCGCTTGAGCCAGTTCACTGTAGCCTTGCTCTTGGCTTAAAAACTCTTCATAGTCATAAAAGCGGGCTGGGTCGAGTAAACGTAAGCGAGCAAAATGGCTCTGGTGTCCAAGCTGGTCTGGTGTTGCTGTTAGCAGTAATATAGACGTAGCTATTTTACTTAGTTGCTCAATAGCTTGATATTCAGTAGAGACCTCGTTTTCAGCCCAATGTAAGTGATGGGCTTCATCAACAACTAATATGTCCCAAGATGTGCCGCAAGCTTTTTCAAGTACTTTAGTTTGGCAAATAAAACTTTGGCTACATAATACAAGTTGTTCTTGATCGAAGGGGTTTTCGCCGCTTTCTTTGACCGCTTCAATGCGTTCGTCGTCAAACACTGAAAACGCTAAATTGACTTTGCGCAGCATTTCCACTAGCCATTGGTGTACCAAGGAGTCGGGCACCACAATAAGCACGCGCTGAGCACGGCCAGTGATTATTTGCATATGAATAATCAATGCCGCTTCAATGGTTTTACCAAGGCCTACTTCGTCCGCGAGTAATACCCTAGGCGCATAACGATTGCCTACTTGATTGGCAATATGAATTTGATGAGCAATGAGTTCAACGCGAGCGCCAACGAGGCCAACTACGCCTGAGTTTGCAAATTCATTTTGTTGAATCCAACATCTATAGCGTGTTTCAAACCAGTTTGGATCGTCAAATTGCCCGTGAAACAAACGTTTTTCAGGTTGATTAAGCTTCACCTGTGGGTCGAGTGCGACTTCTACCACATGCGCAATTTCGTTAGTATCGCTACGAAGCCCAATGTAAGTGATCAGATTATCTTGTTCAACAATTTCATTAATGGTGATTTCAAAGCCATCTATGTGTTTGACTTTTTCACCTACGCCCAATACTAAACGGGTTACGTGCGCGTTTGATTTTGCATAAGTTCGTTCTTCTCCGGCCGCGGGGAAAAAGATTCTAACGCTTCGGGCGTCGGCAGACATCACCACCCCTAAACCTAACACAGCTTCGCTGTTACTGATAAAACGTTGACCTACATGGAATGACTGGATTTCGCTCATTACAACCGATTTGTTTACAAAATTTATAGCGCTAATTGTAAACCTTATGGGGGGGCGATGTCAGCCTTTTCTGAGGATAGTTTATATGTAGTTTATGCCTCGCTTAGATATAGCTCATCATTTAGGTAGTTATACCAATAGCATTCTAAATTTCGTCACTTATTGTGTCCACTAAGGTTCTTAATTTAATCCGACCTAAAGTGCATAAACTTAATGAAGTTCTGCAAAAACTCGATTATGGTAGATAATGATAACGAAGCACAACACACACTCAAACACACGGCGACGCTTTTCCATTTAGTAATGTATTGGAGCCTTGAATGCAAAAAAACACAGAAACGAACATAAACGCAAACATAAATAAAAGTACCACCTCTGAACAAAACAGCACTCCACGGGTTCTCGACACCTCAGCCCTTGTGCATGATCCCAGAAGCTTATTAGCCTACCAAGACGACGTATATATTTGCTTAACCGTCCTTGAAGAACTCGACAACCTCAAAGAACGTCGCGACAAATCAGTAAGTGCCGACGCTCGCTTGTGCATTCGCATGCTAGAAGACTTAGTAAACGGACACGATGCCGACCAAATGCAATTGGGTATTGAGCTGCCTAAAAGTGAAACAGGTAAACGTGGCAAACTTTTCATTGGAGTAGACACTAACTTAGCAGTAGAAGACTCCCTTAAACACGGCATAGGCAGTGACGCCGACAACCGCATAATAAATTACGCGTTTCAACTCCAAAAGCGACTTGGTCAAAATGTTGCCATAGTCACCCGCGACATCAATATGCGCGCCGAAGATGTATTGATCGACACCCAAATTGCAGACATAGATCTATTATACAGCGGTGTGCAAGCGTTTAAAGGCGACCTTTTTGATCAGCTAGAGTCTGATAAAGGCTTCAAGCTAAGCGGTAGTTTGTATCAATTTGAACGCAGCCTATTTAACGACAAAGCACAATTTAATATGTATTGGTACGACGATGAAAGCCACCATGGCCTTATTACCGAAGTAACCGACAAACATGTATTCACCAAATTGCTGCCGCGCAAGCAAGAAAAAATTTGGGGCATTAGCCCAAAAAAAACCCGACAAGCGATAGCCCTTAGTCAGTTAACCGACCCTCATTATGATTTGAATATATTGCTAGGACCGGCGGGGTCTGACAAAACAGGTATTACGTCAACAATTATTTCTATTTTTGTGCAGACCTCAATAAAAATAAAGCTTGCAGAAGATAAAATAATGAAAAAATTAAAATCAATAGCCCATTCTTTTTTGAATGAAGGAGGTTGTTATGCATAAAATTAAATTTAATAAAGGTTTAGCCAGCAAGAAGTCGTTACTAATTATCCTTGAGGTAAATTAATAATGAAAAATTCAAATGAAAATAGAAATCCACGTATATTAGATACATCGGCATTAGTTCATGATCCAAAAAGTTTATTAGCTTACCGTGATGATATTTATATTTGTTTAACTGTTTTAGAAGAACTTGATAACTTAAAAGAGCGGACTGATAAAAATGTTAGTCAGGATGCTCGTGCAGTTATTAGAATGCTAGATGATATTATTAATGGTCTCTCCAGTGAACAAATGGAAAAGGGCATTCAATTACCTTCCACTGAAACAGCGAAACGCGGGAAATTATTTATAGGCATAGATACTCAGATTGATTTTGCACAAGAATTAAAGCATGCAATTGGTAGTGACGCGGATAATCGCATCATCAATTATGCACTTTACATGCAGAATGAGCTTAAGCAAGATGTCACGATAGTCAGCCGAGACATTAACATGCGTCTGAAAGCAAGAACTATTGGCGTAGATGCCGAAGATGTTTTAGTTGATAATCAAATTGGAGATATAGATTTACTTTATAGTGGTGTTCAGGCATTTGATGGAGATTTGTTCGACCAAATTAAGTCAGATTCAGACTTCAAAGTTTCACGAGAAGTATATACATTTCCAGTATCTTTGTTCAATGATGAAGTGCAAGCCAACATGTATTGGTATGATGGTGTTGGGCATATTGGACTTATTACCGAAGTAGCTGATGGCCATGTTTACACTAAGTTACTATTAAGACAGCAGGAAAAAATCTGGGGTATTTTACCTAAAAACCCCCGTCAGTCGATTGCCCTAAGTCAATTGACAGACCCTTTTTATGATTTAAATATCATCCTAGGCCCCGCCGGTTCTGGTAAAACTTTTTTAGCGATTGCGGCTGGTTTACATCAAGTGTTGGAGTCAAAACAGTATAAAAAAATTGTTGTTGTAAGAAGCCGAGATTTTATGGATGATGATCCTGGATTTTTACCCGGTGATTTAACTGAAAAGTCATTACCGCTTTTAGCCGGTGTTACTGATGCGTTGATTTCAATGCATTCTGATGATGATAATGACGAAAAAAGTACTCGCGCTACAGTTGAGCATATTATCGATCGCGCTAATATAGAATTTACTTCTATGGCATATTTTCGAGGCCGTTCCATTGATGATGCAGTTTTAATTATTGATGAGGCTCAAAATATGACAAGGGCACAGATGAAAGGAATGCTTAGTCGTGGTGGTAAAAACTGTAGAACAATTGTGTTGGGTAATCTAGCTCAAATTGATGATCGATTTGTAACTCCTGCGTCAAGTGGTGCTTCCGCTGCCGTGAATATTTATCGAAATTATGAAAAGGGAAGTGTCTTAATTTTTGATGAAGTTGAGCGCAGTTCGTTGGCAGACTTTACTGAAACGAATTTTTAGGGTTACTCCCCTATTAATTAATAAATTTAAGAAAGGCCTTTGCTTTAATAAACTTTGGTCTTTCTGTTAGATTGCTTTTTAGTATTCTATGCCACATAGGAACTTTGATAATTTTTTAAAACAAATAAACTAATTGCAGACCTCAACTATCTTTAGCTCTCATGGGATATAAGCCAAGTCATATTTGGTCATTACGTTGTTGAAGCGAGTTATATTCTCACATCTATATTGATGATTTTGGCGGGAGCTGTTAATTTGCACTGATGATTTACCCACAATTGCATTGAGCACGTGAACCATATAATTTTCTTTAGTAGTTATAAGAATCAATGCGTCGGTTAATCATAATAGGGTCAGTATTTAGTGCGAATTAACAATGTGGGTAAGAATGGTAAAAATTGCGATTGCTAATAAAGATGGTATTGAAGCCGATTTTTATAACCCTAATATAAAAACTGCACGTTTTTATATGCATAAGCTGTTACCTCAAACGTCAACAATGTTAACGACTATAGAAGCTGGCAGTGAAAGTTTGATGGCTTTTGATGAAGCATATTTTTAAAGTAAAATTCATTCATCAAAGCATAGTCACTCAATAAAAAGTGATGTGTTGTATTTTATCATTGGATAAGTTATTAAAATACACTCCTTATATTGCTCCTCATAGTCTCTCCACAAATCACTAAGTCGCTGATCTGCTATTCTCAAAGTTGTATTAGCGGTATTGTTAGTTAAATCAAAATCAGTATTATCTGTGGTTACTTCTGCGGTAATATTCGCAACGGCACGTTCAGAATTAGCAAGGAAATTTAAAGCTAATTGAGCGGTGCCTGCACTACTTAAACTGGCACTCGTACAAGTGGTAGCTGTTCCTGAATTGGTACAACTCCAATCGGTTCCTGTAAAGCTGGTGTAACCCAAAGCAGAGTCACTCGTTAGAGTTAAAGTCAGTTGCTCGGCTGCGTATTGACCGATGTTTTCAAGATCGAGGTTAACGGCAACAGAATCACCAACCATTAAATTGCTTTTTGATGCACTTATTCCTAAAGTAAGATTAGTTTTTCCTGCAATCTCCAATGTTTCATTTCCACTATTATTAGACAAATCACTGTCAGAGTTTTGCGTACTGACATCAACTTTTTATATGGTTGTAGACCGTGAAAAATTATTCGGCATTGTTGAAGCGGGCTGCGAGACTTTCTTTTTTGCGCGCTATTTTACACGCGAATTTAACAATACATGTAAATAGTACACAGTTAAGCTCATTGAGTTTGAGCGATTACTCACTCTATTTGGTAAGCAGTTCTCTCTAATTAGTAAGCATTTTCTTTGAATTAAATGTCCGTCGCATCTAGCTGCAAGCGTAGGGGCTTTTGCCCAAGCTGTGGCGCAAGAAGGATGGCCCAAAGTGCCGCGTTGTTGGCAGATGATGTACTAAAAGGCTTTAATTCTCCCTATATTCTCTACGCCAGCAATAAGAAACAATGTTAGAAGCAAAGCTAGAGAGATTAGGGATTTTTTCATGTTTGATTCATATTAATAATGATTATTATCATAATTAACCGTATTAACATTTAGTCAAGCTGTAACGTTAATTTTTAATGAATCTGTAATCTCGCACTCGTTTTTACTGACGATGCTGCAGCAGTTAATATGATGTCGCTGTTAGCCTCAGCGATAGCTCTAGAACAATGCTCAAAAAAAGCCACTTTTGTGGCGTAGCCTAAAGCACAGTCAATAGCACATCTCATTTTACTTTTTAGATGTTGTAATAACGCGTTGGCCGCCTCAATTTGGTTAGTTGAGGCGTAGGCATGTGCCAACATAATGGCCAACGAAGTTAAACTGGTGGTAAGCTGTGGGGACTCTAACCGTTTATCAAAAATGATTTCCGCTGTTTCAAAAGCAGTACCTAAAAAGGGTATTGCTTTGTTAGGCTGATTTTTTTGTAGCAAATGTTCTGCTAGTTTGGTCATCTGCTGCACGCTAGCAAACGCTTCTTTGGGGTGTGAATCGATCCAAAATCTATGATTAGGACAAATGTATTTGTATTCTGTCATGACAAACTCCTATTAAATATTGTTGGTTTAAGGTCTTTTTTTGACACTAAACTCACGGGATTCTTTAGTGCAAGTGGGCTGATATTTACTTTGATTATCTTCAAAGTAATAAGTGTGTAAGGTTTGAATTTCTTGAACTTTTTGCTGGTATTGTTGAGGCTCCAACATTTCGTATAGTAGCGGCAAGAACCGCCTTATATAGCGATAACATTGTTGACGCCAAACGTTTGAAAGGCAGTGATCGCACATGGCATCAATTAAAGTATTGATAACGCGCATGTGCGCATGTTGCACAGTTGCTATGCAGGAGTGGTTTTTGGCTCGTTCTAATCCCATATGCACATAGCAATTTATGATGTCTACATCGTGGGTATTGCAATCGCCATCACCATAACGAACAGACATTTCAACAGCGGAGAAAGTAAAGCAGTAAGGTAAAGACATAAAGCACTCTAATGTAAATGATAATCGTTATCATTTACATTAGAGTGCTTTTAATATGATGTCAATACAGAAATGAAAAATTGACCGAAAGCTCGTCTGTTAATTTGCACTGATGATTTATACACAATTGCATTAAGCAAGTGAACCATATAATTTCCTTTAGTAGTTATAAGAATCAATGCCTCGTTTAATCATAATAGGGTCAGTAATTAGTGCAAATCGAAGCAAAAGTGGTGCAAATTGGGTTATAAATTAACATATAGGCATTACGAGAAAGGTTCAATATTGATTTTTGATAAAGTTGAACTTAGTTCATTGGCCGAGTTTACTGAAAGACATCTCTAAATGAAGAAGTAATGAGCACTTAACAAAAACGTTTCTTCATATTTTGAATGTTTGATTGAGTTTGCAAAGGGCTTAATATAGTTGTTCCCTTGCATTCTTTTTCAGGGTTTTTTAAGTTTAGAATAATGGAATTAACTGTCTTAGCTGTGTCAGTTTTCTTACCCACGTCTATTATCGAAGCATTTGAGTAATCAATTTCAGTTCTATGTCGTAATACAAAATATTCATATATTGTAAATGAGCAGTAATATTGCAACGGGTATTTACAACTAATGTAATGACTAGAACCTTAATCAGTGTAAAAAAACATAAATTCCCTCTTGATCTTCCTTCATATTGTTATATTATAACATTCAAAAGTTGATACATTATAACAATAACTATTATCAGGACGGTCATGAAAAAAACTGCAGTCTTATCCTTAATTGCGTTTTCAGTTGCAAGCTCATTCAGTGTGTTTGCCAATACTATTACAGGTGAAGTCAAAGACGAGAGTGGTCTCGCACTTACCCAAGGCTTTGTTCAAATTATGGGGACAAACAAGCGTACCCCAATCAATGCACAAGGTCAGTTCGAGTTCACTGGGGTAAACCCTGGACAAGTCGAACTGCACGTTTCCTCGGTTAATCATATTCATTCTAGCGAAAAAGTATTGGTAGTAGCCAATCAGGTCTCTACGGTGAACATTAATGTTGACACCGCTAGTATCGAAATATTCGATGTGAACGCGAGTGCTTTTCACGCCTCAAATATTGAATCAGCGGCGCCCGTGAGTATTCTTGCTGGCGAAAAGCTAAAGCAGCAGCAAGCATCTACTTTAGGTGAAACGCTAAAGAATCTAGCTGGTGTCCATTCTACTTATTATGGTGGCGTAACCAGTTCACCCATTATACGAGGCCTTGATGGGCCCAGAGTCTTAATCACGCAAAACGGTATGGACGCTGCAGATGCATCAAGAGTAGGCCCTGACCATTTGGTATCAACTGAATCATCAACAGTACAACAAATTGAAGTATTACGAGGTCCCGCCACATTATTTTACGGTAGCGGTGCTATTGGCGGCGTGGTTAACATGGTAGATACACGCATACCTGACAACAATTTGACTGAAGGCCAGGTAGCGGTTTCACGCAACAGCAACAATTCTCAAGAAGCGTTTAGTGGTGAATACAAGACAGGGTTTGACAACCTTGCATTTCAAGTTTTAGGTTTTTATCGTGATAGTGATGATTATCGTATCCCTGGCTTTGCTGAAAGTGAAGAAGCTCACGACGACCATGAAGATGACGATAATGACAGCCATTCAGATGAAGAAGAAGGTACATTTGGCGTGGTAGAAAACACCGCAGCCAGAACTCAAGGCTTAACGTTTGGCAGTAGCTACCTATTCGATACCGGACATATTGGCTTTTCAATGGAGCATTTATCGAGTGTTTATGGCATACCAGGTCATGCACATGGCGATCATGAAGACGAAGATGACTCTGGGCATGATGACCATGACGATCACGGCGATAACCATATGGAGTCTGAAGGCGAAGAAATTGTAAAAGCAGACCTGAAGCAAAATAGATATCAATTAGCCGGTGAATTTCAACTGAGTACCCCTATGATTAGCGCTGTTAATTTCGGCATTGCTTACACCGACTACAAGCATACTGAACTTGAAAATGGTGAGCCCGGTACTCGTTTTAAGAATGAACTGTTTGAGACGCGTATGGAAATTTTGCATCAACCCATAGCGGGCTGGCGCGGTGGTATTAGTCTACATACAAAAATGTCAGATTTCTCGGCCGTTGGTGCCGAAGCATTTACGCCGCCTTCAGACACCAAGTCTTTTGGTCTAGGGTTGATAGAAGAAAAGCATTTTGGTGATTTTTTGGTACAAGTTGGTGCCCGTATTGAAAGGGTAAATATTGACGTGCCTCGCGTGTTTGCGCCAGAGCTTGAATTACATTCAGAAGAACACGAAGGTGATCACGACGGCGAGCATGATGGAGGACACGATGACGGACACATGGATGAGCATGGCCATTCCGACGAAATAGCGCCTGTGAGTTTGAGTTTTACACCTATATCCGTTTCAGCTGGTGTAGTGTGGGATGTAGCCAAAGGCTATAACTTGGCAGCTTCATTTGTGCACGCTAAGCGCGCCCCTTCAAGCGCGGAGCTTTTTTCCTTCGGCCCTCATATTGGTACGCAATCTTATGAAATAGGTGCGTTATACCAGTTACACGAAGATGGTTTTGAATTTCAAAATATTACGCCTAACATGGAAAAATCAAATAACATTGATTTATCATTTCGTAAATTTGGCGGTAGTTTTGGGGTGGTCTTTAACTTGTTCTACAATCAAATAGACGACTACTACTATGCAGCCGATACTGGATTTATGGCTGAATTTGAACACGCGGATGATGAGCATGGTGAAGGTGATTCTCACGATGAACACGAAGGAGAGCATGAAGGTGAGCATGAAGAAGAAGGCCTACCGGTATACGCATTCATAGCCGCAGACGCAGACTTGTACGGCGCTGAAATGCAGCTTACCTACAACGCCACCAGCAACTTAACGTTTATGGCCCAAGGTGATTATATCCGAGCCAAAGTAAAACAGAGCGAAACAGGTAACTTACCGCGAATACCCCCCATTAAGACTATTTTTAGTGCGGATTATAAAACCAACGATTTTTCTTTTATGGCACAAGTAACGCACATGTTTTCACAAACAGACATAGCAGACCGGGAAAGTGAAACCGATTCCTATACTCTTGTCGATGTTAATGCTTCCTACTTTACAAAGATGCTCGATGTGGACGCTGAAGTATTTTTAAGAGGCCGCAATCTGTTTGATGAAGAAGCCAGAGTGCACACGTCATTTTTAAAAGACTTAGCGCCTATGCAAGGCCGTTCAGTTGAGTTGGGTCTGAGGCTAAATTTTTAGACTCACTTGTTTGCTGCAAAGGCTATGAGTCAGGATGCCTGTACAGATAAATTAGAGACGTTTTAAAATGGCATAAAAAAGGTCGCTGAAGAGTTATGCTTCAGCGACCTTTTTAATGTCTACTTAACTATATTAAATTTTTATAGTAACTATTTTTTCTCACTGGTGGCTGGTTGTCCGTACTTAGGAGAACGAGGACCATGCAACAAACCGTTATGAATTTCTGAAGACACAAGTCGTGTTGAAGCAATTGCCGAAACATCGAATCCGGTATCGCTAACGGTTTCAATAATTTGATATACAGCCGCTTCCACTAGCATTCCCACCAAACCGCCACCGCTATTACCACGACTTTCTCCGCTAGATGCAGATGACACACCCTGCCAAAGTAAAACACCGGTTTTCAGGTCTACTAATTTCGCGGTTACTGTTACCACCGTATCGCTCGAAATAATATTGTAACTTGTGCCATATTCTTGGATGTCGATGTAAAGTGCAGCATCAGCACCAAAAATTTCATACAATTTTGCAACCGGCACAGCCTGTACGTCGTTAGCAACAGTCAATCCATTGTTCTGAAATGTTTGATTAACTAGCGCGACTGGGAACACATAAAAACCTGACTCCGCAATAGGTGCCGACAACTGAGCCATAACACTATAGGGAGCAACTACCTCAGTCGATTGGTTAGTTGGTGGTAAAATTAAGATAGAACGCGGATCTGAGTCTCTAAATTGTGAATAGTCGTAGGCGGGCGGAATGTTTACGCAAGCGCTCGACAACAATACAAATATAGCAATAATGCCTAAATAATTCATTTTCATTGTTACTCTCCTTGACTACTTTTAAGTAAAAAATCGAGATAGACAGCAGATTCAGGGAATAATGCTTTTTCTTGCTCAAAATGTGTAGCGCCTTGACCCGGACTTCCAGTTTCAAAATACAACATACCTAAGTGAGCATTTACACCAGGAGCTATCGCTTTGCCATTTGCAGCGGCAGTTTCAATTACTGTTTCTAATACGACTATTTGTTCAGATGCGGACGTTTCATCCCCTTTAAAATAGCTATATACCATTTGTTGGTATTCGCCATGATAATACAAAGGTTCAGTGGTTTTGCATCCAGTTAATACTGCAGATGTAAACAGCGCAACTGCAAGCGCTTTCAATGTGCTAGCTTTCATTCATTACGTCCTTTTTATTATTATAAATTCCAGCTACCGCTTTCTATGCCATTCACTAAGTTATTTACGGCTTCGCGAACCGCTAAGTCTAAAACCTTACCATTTAGCGTAGAATCGTAACCAGCGGTACTACCAAAACCGATGACTTCTCTTTCAGACAAACTGTGTTCACCCGCTCCTGATGAAGAGAATACAAGTTCCGAAGTAGTGACATCAACAATGTTTAAAGTAACTTTAGCGTATGCAATCTGAGATTTACCTTTTCCAAGTAAACCAAAGAGTTGCTTATCACCTACATTCTTGCGACCAAACTCGGTCACATCGCCAGTAACCACATATTTTGCGCCCGATAGTGTCTGCGTTGTCCCCGTAAGTTTTGCTTCACTTGCCAGCATTTCCATGTTGTCTCTGTCTAAAACAGTAAAACGATTAGTTTGCTGTAAATGCCCCATTAAAGTTGTTTTTGCTTGGCTACCTAAACGATCTGTTCCGTTCGAAAATATACCATTTTGAAAACTTGAACGATTCACAAACGTACCCACGGCGATCTTGTTTTTAACACCACTATAAGAGGTGTTGTAGCTGTTTACTTTCGGCGTTTCTATTACCGTAGATGAAGAGGTTGTGGAACAACCACTAGCAAAAATAACTGCTACTGAGAGCAGGGCGAGACCGTATTTATTAAAATTCATAATATTTACCTATTTGTTGAGTGTGGGTAGTAAATCAATCAGATTCAAATGAAGAGAGTGGAAAGCTGTATAGCAAAATCCCTATGCAATAACTTCGTTTTATCTAACTCCTTGTAAGAGGGCGTATGTATACCGTATTTAGGTTCGCATATATAGAACTTTTAATGTATTTCTAGTGTAAATTACTCTACAAAGCGTTTTCTACTGTCGAGTTTAGAAGAAAATACATCAATTTACGGTGTTGGCGTTAAAGCGCAATCGTTACTCTAGAATATAGGCTCCCTAAATACTTTCACCTTCTTATATTTAACGAGTGTGGTAGTTATGGATTATCTTTATGCTAGACTATTTCTAGAAAGTTGTTATCAATAAGTCAGATTCAACATTACCTAAACTAAGGAGCAATATACGTGTTCGCTAACGTAATATTAAAATGGATGATCATTGTTTTTTTAAGCCTATCGGCCATAGTAGCGATTATTTTGTGGTTAATCGGTCCCGACTGGCGCACTTTAGTGTTAGATCCGCCTAAAGATACTAATGTTCTTTTTTGGAGCCAAAGTCAAAGAGACGCGGGTTTTAAGATTCTGGATGAATCGTCACTATTAGTTGAATCACGTAATATTGAAGCAAACTCGAATATAAGAGAATTGCCTACTGGTAAGTCATTGATCCTAAAAGATGATATGGATGCTTTTTTTAAACAACAGCGTTTGTCGGGCGCGCTAATACTACATAAGGGCCAGATTCGCTATGAACGTTATGGCATTGGGCACTCTCCCGACAAACGATGGACAAGCTTTTCTGTTGCCAAGTCATTTACCTCAAGTCTTGTTGGTATTGCTGTAAAAGACGGAGATATTGGCAGCCTCGATGATAGCGTATCTAAATATATCCTTGGTCTACAAGGTTCAGTCTACGACAATGTGACTATTGAGCAATTGCTAACGATGACGTCGGGAGTAGGGTGGAATGAAAGCTATACCGATCCCAATTCTGATGTAGCTAAATTCAACTTTCATAAAGCCGAAGGTGATCTGCCTACCATTGTTAGCTACATGCGAACCTTATCTAGGGCTCACCCAGCAGGTGAAAAATGGAATTATTCTACAGGTGAAACCAATCTCATTGGTATTTTGGTTGCGCGAGCTACTGGTCGTAACATTTCTGAATATCTTAGCGAAAAAATATGGCAGCCTTTTGGCATGGCAAACAAAGCAAGTTGGCTTTTAGGCGCTGATGGTAATGAAATATCGGGTTGTTGTATGCAAGCGAGCCTGCAGGATTTTGCACGCTATGGCTTATTCATACTCGAAGATGGAGCAATAAATGGTGTGTCGATACTGCCCGATGGATGGCTAGCATTAGCCACCACAAAAAGAGCCGATATTAACAAACTAGGCGCGGGTTATGGCTATCAATGGTGGACTTTTGATGATGGCAGTTTTACCGCTCGTGGCATTTTTGGTCAAACAATCTTTATTGACCCGCAGCGAGAGCTTGTAATTGCTTTCAATGGTAACTGGCCTATAGCAAGTGATTCGGATTTGAATGATAAGCGCTTTGCATTTATAGACAGGGTTAGGGAGACGATCGATCTAGAAGAGTAGTTAGCGAACTCTGAAACATCAGTAACTTAGCATATGAATGCTAAGTTACTGATTTAAAATTAGAAATAAGCGGTTAACTCAAAGTCACAAATTCTTCAGCCGAGGTAGGATGTATTGCTACGCAAGCATCAAAGTCGGCCTTCGTTGCGCCCATTTTCATTGCCACACCAAATCCTTGCAGAATTTCATCCATAGCATAGCCAATACCGTGCAGCCCTACAACTGTTTGCTCGGGTCCTGCACAAATTAACTTCATCTTAGTTGATTGACGATGAGACGTAAGCGCAGTATACATTGCCGCGAAGCTCGAGTTATATATGGTTAAGTCATCGCCATATTTATCGCGTGCTTCTTTTTCTGTTAATCCTATAGTGCCAATAGTTGGATGGCTGAATACAACAGTAGGTATTAAGTCATAGTCCATGTGGGCGTTGGTTTGATTATTAAACAGCCTTTCTGATAATAAGCGACCTGCTTTCACTGCCACGGGGGTTAAGTCGACTTTACCAATGTTATCGCCTACTGCATAAACATTCTTGGCAGTGGTGTTTTGGAATTTATCGACCTTAATATAGCCACGTTGATCAAGCTCTACATCGGTGTTTTCAATATTGATTTTATCGTTAGCAGGTTCGCGACCTATAGCCCATATTAATACGTCGGCCTCTATCGCTGTATCGTTATCTAAATGCACGGTTATTGATTTGTCGCTGTGCTCTTCTATTTTTGCCACTTGTGAATGTGCATGTAGTTTAATACCTTCTTCTTGCATCATGTCGGTAAGAGTGTCTGATAACATGTCATCAAAACTACGCAGGGGTTTTTCTTTACGTACAACTAAGTGGGTTTCGGTACCTAAGGAGTGTAAAACGCCTGCAAGCTCTACCGCAATATATCCTGCACCTACCACTACTACACGCTTAGGTTGATGCGCCAATGCAAAAAAGCCATCAGAGTCTATGCCAATTTCAGCGCCGGACACTGGTGGTTTAATTGGACGGCCGCCGACTGCAATGGTGATATGATCAGCTGTATACACAACCCCATTTACATCAATCGTATTATTGTTGATAAATTTAGCAAAGCCTTTAATGAGTGTTATATCGTTGTTATCTAACAAACGGTCGTACGATTGATGAATACGCGATATGTAAGCTTCACGACTCTCGACGAGTTTCTCCCAGCTAAACTTATTGACGGTTACATCAAAGCCATAATCTGCAGAGTATTTATTAATTGCTTCAGCCACCTGTGCGCCATACCACATTGCTTTTTTAGGCACACACCCTACGTTTACACATGTGCCGCCAATATGCTTTGCTTCAATTATTGCGGCTTTTTTGCCATAGCGTGAGGCCCGATTTGCCGACGCGATGCCGCCACTGCCCCCGCCAATACAAATGTAATCAAAATGGGTGTTTGAATCTGTCATAAAATTCCAATTAAGTAGTGAATCTGAAGAATGCCTGTCAGCTGAATTAATGCATATTAATTAAACAATAAAAAAAGCGCTAAAATTACTATGCAAATAAGACTATGATGACAAGACCGCGCAATTCAAGGTTTCATTGCACTTTTCGGTATTATTATCCGTACTACTAGCTATTATAGCCCATACCCTTAGTTATTATCACCCGTAATGGTGGAGTAAATTATCGCTTAATTCAGTGTTGTATTCTGTTTAAGTAACCCCACTCTTTACACTAATAAACAATTTTCAAAAGAGCATTTTTTCTATGAGTATCAAGCAAATATCTAGTGACCAAGCGTTGAGCGATTTATCTAACAACCCAGTATTTTCTGCCGTTGATCCAAATAAGCTCGTTGCGCATATGCAGCAAGCAATTGTTAACTGCAAAACGGTTATAGAAGAATCTGTGAACTGTGCCGAAGTTTCTTTTGCTAACGTAATCACAAAATTAGAAGAAGCTGACGATGCACTAAGTAATCTGTTTTCACCGATTAGTCATATGAATTCAGTCGTAAGTAGCGACGAACTGCGTGAGGCTCACGACGCCTGTTTGCCTTTATTATCTGAATACTCCACCTTTGTAGGTCAGCATCAGGGTTTGTGTGATTTGTACAAAGCGCTAGCAGAATCACAAGAGTTTGAAAGCTTGTCTGTTGCACAACAAAAAGTGGTCAGCAATGGGGTTAGAGATTTTGAATTATCGGGTGTTGCATTACCCGATAATAAAAAAATAGAATACGCAAAAATTAGCGCTCGCTTGTCTGACCTAGCATCGCAATTTTCAAATAATGTAATGGATTCAACATTAGCCTTTAGCAAGCATGTCAGTAATGAGAGTGAACTAGCGGGCTTGCCCCAAAGTGCGTTAGATGCTGCCACACAAGCCGCCCATCAAAAAGATTTACAAGGCTATTTGTTTACGCTAGACATTCCAAGTTACTTGCCGGTTATTATGTACTGTGACAACCGTCAATTACGTGAAGAAATGTATCGCGCCTTCGTGACCCGAGCATCTGACCAAGACGGCGAGAGTGTCGATGGACAGGCCGGACAGTTTGATAATGCAGGTATTATTGATGAAACCTTATCACTAAGGCATAGCATTGCGACTTTACTCGGCTTTGAAAGCTACGCCGACTACTCACTGGCTACAAAAATGGCAGAAAGCACCGAGCAAGTGGTTGGCTTTTTAGAAGATTTAGCCGCTAAATCAAAACCCCAAGCTATACAAGAGAAGCAAGAGATAGAGGATTTTGCGAAAGCTGAATTTGGCGTGTCTAACCTTGAAGCGTGGGATTTTAGTTACTATGCTGAGAAATTGAAACAAGCAAAATACTCTGTATCGGATGAAGAGTTACGTCCGTATTTCCCAGAGCAAAAAGTACTCAGTGGATTGTTTCAGGTAGTGTCGCGTTTGTTTAGTATTGAAGTGACTGAAATAACGAATGTAGACACTTGGCATAAAGACGTAAGATTTTTTGAAATACATGACAGCATAGGTCGTTTGCGCGGATCCTTTTATTTAGATTTGTTTGCCCGTGCCAAAAAGCGTGGCGGTGCATGGATGGACGTATGCAGAGGACGCCGACATAAACTAGATGGTGAATTGCAAACGCCGGTGGCCTATTTAACGTGTAATTTTTCTGGTCCTGTTGGGGATAAGCCCGCTTTGTTTACTCACGACGAAGTAATCACCTTGTTTCATGAGTTTGGTCATGGCATTCATCATATGCTTACACAGGTCGATGTGGGCGGTGTTTCAGGTATAAACGGGGTAGCGTGGGATGCTGTTGAACTTCCTAGTCAGTTTTTAGAAAACTGGTGCTGGCAGCCAGATGCCTTGGCATTTATTTCCAGTCACTTCGAGACTTACGATCCACTACCGCAAGACCTACTTGAAAAAATGTTGGCTGCGCGTAATTTCCAATCTGCTATGCAGATGGTCAGGCAACTTGAATTTAGTTTATTTGATATTCAGCTTCATCAAGGGCTTAGCGCGAATCAATCTGTTCAAGCATTAATTGACGAGGTAAGAGCTAAAGTATCGGTAAGCACACCGCCAGCTTTTAACCGCTTCCAAAACAGTTTTGGGCATATATTTGCAGGCGGATACGCAGCGGGGTATTACAGTTATAAATGGGCCGAAGTGTTGTCGGCAGATGCATTTTCGCGATTCGAAGAAGAAGGCATCTTTAACCAACAAACAGGACAAGACTTCCTGAATAATGTGCTTGAGCAGGGCGGCTCGCAAGAGCCTATGGAACTATTTAAAGCCTTTAGAGGACGAGAGCCTAATAACGATGCATTGATTAGACATTCTGGTATTGGCCAAGTTTAATTTCTGTGTAAGTAGGGATCTAGCTTAGACGGATTTAAAACAGAGCACTACCGTTGTTGTTCAAGCGCTCTGTTAACCCCTTTGGCCATTCAAAGCTTAATATATCAATAGCGTCAATTCGCGCTTGTGGCGCTATGTTCATTTTTGCTATTTCTTATTTGTGTGATCTGGGCGGTATTTTACAGCCAATTAGCGCATAGTAGAAAATGAACATATAGCATGGAAACATCATCCAGTACGCAGACTGACTGCCAAGCAGGGTAGATAGCCCACCATATACTAAGGGTAAAATCGCCCCTCCGGCTATGCCCATAATTAGTAACGCTGAGCCTTTAGCGGTGAGTTCTCCCAATCCTTTCAAGGCTAATGGCCAAATAGCCGGCCAAACAATGGCATTGGCAAAACCTAACAAAGCGATAAAAGTAATAGTGTTCGGCACTAATCCTAAGCCTGTCCATCCCCATAATATTTCAGAAAAGAAAGTGTCAGTACTTGATGAAAATACCACTGCAACTGATAAAATCATGCCTAGCACTGCTGATCCTAACAAAGCGTGGCGTTCGGTCATGACTCGCGGAATTAACACTAGACCAAGCATATAACCAATGACCATAAACGCCATAGTGAAAGATGTTAAAGTCGTTGCATTCGCTACCCCCAAGCTTGAACCAAATAAGCCTATGGTATCACCAGCAATTACTTCAAGGCCTACATAGACAAACAATGTAGCGGCACCTAATATAAGATGTGGAAATGCAAACAGTGATTTTTGTGGCCCAGTTTGTTCGCCATCGCTTCCGTTTACCTCGTTTAAATTAAGCTCAGGTAAGCCCGATTTTAACATTGCTAGGGCAAGGATGGCTAAGGCAATCGCCATCCATAAATATGGATAAATCAGACCGTCGGCAAGCGCAGTGATTTTTACAATTCGATCTTCTTCAGCCATTTTAGCTATTGATTTAGCGGTTACGTCGCCAAAATCCCCCAACACAAGAACCGTAAAAATCATGGGGGCAACTACGCCAGCTAGTTTGTTAAGTATCCCCATAATAGAAATTCTTACGGCAGCAGTTTCTTCTGGTCCAATTTTAACGATATAAGGATTAGAAGCTGTTTGCAGAAGGGTTAAGCCGGTGCCTAAAACAAATTGCGCCACTAGAAACATATAAAAAGACTGTGCTTGTGCTGCTGGAATATAAAGTAAACAACCAGCAGAGATTAGTCCCAGCCCCACTGACATTGCTTTGCGATAGCCAGTGATGTCCAATACTTTTGCCATTGGCAAGGCCATGACAACGTAAGCAAAATAAAACGTCGAAGCAATTAAAATAGCTTGAATTTCACTTAAGTTGCATACGATCTGCAAAAAAGGAACGAGTGCACCATTTAGCCAAGTGATAAAACCAAAGATAAAAAACAATCCACCTATGATCAACATTGGTAATAAACTTCTGTTCTGATTTGGATTTACTGCTGTGGTTTGCATAAAACTTCCTTAGTGCTTATCCAGCGCGTTTTTTATCGATTATTGGTGCCGTTAATAACGGCACCCGCTACATGTTCGCCTTTTATCCAGCTAGCTTGTACGCTTAAGTCTTGGTTAAGCAAAATAAAGTCGGCTTGATGTCCGGGTATAAGCTTACCAAGACGTTTTAATCCCATTAAGTTTGCTGGAGTTGCGCTTGCCATATTCAGCGCGTCGTTCAATAAGCGATGTTGTTCGTTTGCCAACACGCCTTCGCTTAACAGTGCATACATATTTTTTACTGCACTCGCCATATCCAAACATGAACCCGCCAAACTGCCATCATCAAGAGTTAGTTTGTTACCTACTTTGGTAATATTAGCGTTTAGCCATGGGTAGACTTGCATGTCGCAACCAACATGAGCCATAGCATCGGTGACTAACATTAACCTTTGCGGCCCAATGCATTGATAGGCTAGCTTGCAGTTATACTGATGCACATGGTGTAAGTCAGCGATAAGTCCAGCGCCAACCCTTTTATCGGTCAACGCCGCTGAAATCATTCCAGGTGCTCTTGCAGTAAGACCCGACATTGCATTGAATAAATGCGTAAAGCAATGAGCACCAGCATCAATGGCGCTTAATACTGTATCAACATCAGCGTCAGAATGACCTAAAGATACAACCACGCCCTGATTGACCAAGTCCGCGATAATATCAGTTGGCACATTTTCTGGCGCAATGGTCATAAGCACTTTGCCGATGTTTTTACGAGTTACAATGGTTAAGTCAGCATCGCTAATAACTCTAATTTGCTTAGCACAGTGGATGCCTTTTTTTGACAGGCTTAAATGTGGCCCTTCAAAATGGATTCCTGCAATACCAGGCATCGATATTTCTATGGCTTCGCGCACAGCATTGGCTGCACGCTGCATTTTTTTGTTACTGTCGGTTATTAAGGTTGGCAGCATGGTAGTGGTGCCATACTTTGCATGTCCTTGCATTATTTTGCTTAATGCCTTGGGTGTTTGCTCATCATTGAATAGCACACCGCCACCGCCGTTTACCTGTATATCAATAAAACCAGCGCTCACCGTGCCGTCAAGTTCTATATCGGTTTTCCATGGGCTTTGTAAAGCCGATTCTATAGCCATAATTTGACCCTTATCGACTTTCATATGCATGTCATTATGCATATGCTGTCCGTCAAATAATTGTTTGGCTAGATACGTTTTCATGAAATTCCCTATACCGTTTGTGTCACTTACTTTTTAAGCCTTCGGGGGCGTTAGGATCTATACCCATTGCTACAGAAATCTGCTCTATATCTGTTACGATGCGAAGCGAGATGCTATTAAGTCTTTGCTACCGAGTAGTTCACAATCTAACATTGTTATCGCCAGTCGAATACGCAATAGTCATGCTAATTTCTTGTAATGTAAGATTTGATTCATTTCGCCAAGTATTGAATGCATTTTGAATAACCAGCTGACTTCGTTTTGATGAAAGTCCACCATCTATGAGCTTATGCGCTCTAAAATATGCCTCAATATCTCTAGACAGAATATATGTGTCTTTGCCAAGTGCGCGTAAAGCGTAAGGTCCTGTATTGCCCCCTAGTCGGGCACCATGGCTTTTTAGATATGCCCACAAGCCAATAATATCATCATGCGGCCAATTAGCTAACCATTGACCAACTGAACCATGTTCGTCAGTAATATCCTTCAGCATTTGTGCATTACTTCTAATGGTTCGCACTTTATTTAGGTTGCGAATAATGGCAGGATCCGTTGCCTTTTTATCCACCATTTCGTCTGGCATCATGAGGAGCTTATCTACATCAAATTGCCAAAATACTTCTTCAAAATTTGGCCACTTTTGACGTACCACGCGCCATACAAAGCCCGATTGGAAAACCTTCT
Source organism: Acidiferrobacterales bacterium (assembly GCA_964195425.1). Lineage (GTDB taxonomy): Bacteria > Pseudomonadota > Gammaproteobacteria > Enterobacterales > Alteromonadaceae > Glaciecola. The sequence goes on along the minus strand of CAXMOM010000044.1, from coordinate 3,526 downwards.
TTGTTAGCTCAGCCAGCACACGGCTACTATCAATTTGAGCAAGCTCTCTTTGCGTCTTGGGTTTGCTCAGCATCTGTTTAAGTACTTTTGCGCCGCCTTTTCTTTTTGCGGCTCTGTTGTAAATAGTGTCAAATTTTTCCATATTTACGCTTTATTCTTTTTCGCAGCTACATTCTCGGTGTAGTCTAATGGATTACAAAACTAATTTCAGTGATTCGAAAGATATTCTTATAGGTAGAATAGTAAAGAAAAGTGTTAAGGTAAAAAATTGTGTATCTATTTATATTTTTATACAAACCATTAATTAATCAAATTTTGTCAATGAGCGTAAGTGACAATCATATTCCAAGCGACTAAAAACTAGTTAGTTAAGAAATCGCTACATGCTCGAATTAAAACCATCAGCCAAAGCGCCAAACGACTACCAGTTACTTTCACTTTAGGCTACACTTATATCCCAGATTAACAGTGATTTAGAGCCAATATGTCTAGCACTCATGAAAACGACAAGCCCGATACCCAGACCGCCACTACCGACTTTGGTTTTACGCAAGTCGATAAAGCCAAAAAAGCCGATATGGTTGCCGATGTTTTTCATTCCGTTGCTGCAAAATACGATGTAATGAATGACCTTATGTCGCTTGGTATTCATAGAATATGGAAGCGCTATACAATAGATTGTAGTGGTGTGCGTACTGGTCACAAAGTGTTAGATTTAGCCGGTGGCACTGGTGATTTAGCCGCTAAATTTAGTAAAATGGTTGGACCTACTGGTGAAGTTGTGCTGGCTGATATCAATCATTCAATGCTGAATGTCGGTAAAGAAAAGCTGCTTAATAAAGGCATTGTGGGTAATGTGCATTATGTGCAGGCAAACGCTGAAGCATTGCCGTTTCCAAACAACCATTTTGACGTTATTACGATAGCGTTTGGATTGCGTAATGTCACCGACAAGTCTAAAGCCTTAGCGTCTATGTTTAGAGTGTTAAAGCCAGGCGGGCGTTTATTGGTACTCGAGTTCTCTAAGCCAAGTACACAGGCCCTAAGTAAAGTATATGACGCGTATTCTTTCTATTTATTGCCGCAAATGGGTAAATTGGTGGCCAATGATGCCGAGAGTTATCGTTACCTTGCCGAGTCTATTCGCATGCATCCGGACCAAGAAACTCTAGAGCAGATGATGAAAGATGTAGGTTTTGAACAAACTAGTTATCACAATCTGACCGGCGGTATTGTTGCGCTTCATCGAGGTTACAAGTTCTAATGTTAGCGCCGCAAGTATTAACCGCGGCTATAGAGGCTGCTGCCAATAAAGCATTAAAGTGGTCATCAAATAGCACCGAGCTATTAGTGCCTTTGGTTTACAAGGTTTGTATTATTTACATACAAGAAGTAAAAACAGCCTTACTCTTTAGCTTTACCCCACAAGAAATAAACGTGAGAGCCGATATCGACCAGCTTTATATTAGCATTCCTGATGATAATGGCCCCAGCGCTCTGCAAGATAATGAATGTTGGGTCAGCATTTCTGTCTTTGCTATAGATAAGCTCAAGCAAAACAATCAAATGACCAAGCTAATAAAATCGGGGAAACTCGATTTTTCTGGCGATCTTGCTATTTTACAGGCGCTTAGCCGATTATTTGACAAGCTTGATATCGATTTTGAGGAAGTGCTTTCAAAATATGTTGGGGATGTTGCTGCGTATCAATTTAATACCTCTGGCAAAAAGGTAGCCGCTGCGATGGCGTCGCAGTTTACGCTGTTTACGCAAACGTTAGCCGATGCTGCACTTGATGAAAAACCAATAGGCGTAAGACCCATTATGCTGATGAATTTTAGTGACGAAGTTAACATAATTCGTGCAGATGTCGACAGATTAGACGCAAAGTTGGCACAACTAGAAGCAAAGTTAAACCTGAACCTGAATCCAACACAAGGCAAGTCTTAATGAAGTATCGCCGCTTTCTCCAAATTGGGGGAGTATTACTCACGCATGGTTTAGATGACCTTATCCCCAAACGTTTTCGCCCATGGTATTTTAAAGTGGCTAGAAACTGCTTATTTTGGTGGCCTAATAAACACAGGCAAGAGACAGACGGTAAACGAATTAGATTAGCCCTGCAGGAATTGGGGCCGGTGTTTGTTAAGTTTGGTCAAATGCTGTCTACCCGTCGTGACTTGTTGCCTAACGACATGGTCAATGAACTTTCACGGCTACAAGACAAAGTGCCACCATTCGATTCTAGTGCCGCCAAGGAAATAATAAGACAGGCTTTAGGACTGAAAAACTTAGACGAGTTATTCAGTGAATTTGACCATGAGCCTCTGGCCTCTGCGTCGGTTGCTCAGGTGCATGCAGCAAAGTTGAAAGTAGACAATAAAGACGTAGTGGTAAAAGTTTTGCGACCTGATATCAAGCAGACTATTGAGGCTGATTCAGACCTACTGATATCGATTGCAAAACTCGTACAAGACTGGCTGCCCGATGGCAAACGATTGCGTCCTGTAGAGGTTGTTAAAGAATACAAACGTACCATTTTAGACGAGCTTGACCTGCTGCGTGAAGCCGCCAATGGTATCCAAATCAAACGTAACTTTGATGATTCAGACAGCTTGTATGTTCCTCATATTTATAGCGACCATTGCCGAATAAATGTAATTGTAATGGAGCGTATTTACGGTGTCCCAGTTTCAGATATAGACACTTTGCGTGCCCAAAATACGAATTTGAAACTTCTTGCCGAACGTGGTGTGGAGGTGTTTTTTACCCAAGTATTCCGTGATAGCTTCTTTCATGCCGACATGCATCCTGGTAATATTTTTGTGTCGTTTGAACACCCCGAAAACCCTAAGTATATTGGTATAGATTACGGCATCGTGGGTACTTTAAATAAACAAGATAAGCGCTATTTAGCGGAAAATTTTATTGCGTTTTTTAACCGAAACTACCGTAAGGTTGCAGAGCTACATGTAGATTCCGGTTGGGTGCCTGCCGATACCAATATTGATGATTTTGAAATGGCTATTCGGACAGTGTGCGAGCCTATATTTCAAAAGCCATTGGCCGACATTTCATTTGGTAACGTGTTATTACAGCTATTTACCACCGCTAGGCGTTTCAATATGGAAGTGCAGCCGCAGCTGGTTTTGCTGCAAAAAACACTTTTATATGTAGAAGGATTAGGGCGAAACCTATACCCACAGCTAGACTTATGGAAAACGGCTAAACCTTTCCTAGAAAAGTGGATGAAAGATCAGATTGGACCGCAAGCTTTGCTTAATCAATTAAAAGAAAACTTACCTTTCTGGTCGGAAAAGCTCCCGGAAATGCCCGATTTATTATATGACGCGCTAAGGCAAGTAAAGCAAATGCCATTGCAGGCTCAGCAGTATCATTTGGCTAATTTAGCCATGCAGGTGAATATTCAAAAAGCCCGCATGTATGGCAAAGTCGCTATTACGTTTTCCATTGCGGCGGCAGTGTTACAGGTGTTTGACCAGCATTGGTCAGTGAGTGTAGGCAG
>CAXMOM010000043.1:0-246208 GCA_964195425.1 Acidiferrobacterales bacterium | reverse complement strand
ATATTCTACGTGAGACGTAGAGATAGTAATACCGCGCTCGCGCTCTTCTGGTGCATTATCGATTTGATCGAATGCTTGAGCAGAACCGCCATAAGTTTTTGCTAGAACGGCAGTGATTGCTGCTGTTAGCGTTGTTTTACCGTGATCGACGTGGCCAATTGTACCAACGTTGACGTGCGGCTTCGTACGTTCAAACTTTGCTTTTGCCATTGCTTTTATTTCCTAAGTTTAACGGCCGTTCCAACATTAGACCGGACCAAATCAATATTTACATGCGAACGTCAATAATGGCTTTCGCTACATTACTGGCAACTTCTGCATAATTGTGAAATTCCATTGAATATGACGCTCGTCCCTGCGTTTGTGAACGCAATGACGTGGCATAGCCAAACATTTCAGAAAGGGGCACTTTAGCACGCACAATCTTTATGCCTGCAACGCCATCTTCCATACCTTCTACCATCCCTCTACGGCGGTTAATGTCACCAACAACATCACCCATCCAATCTTCAGGAGTGGTTACTTCAACTTTCATCATAGGCTCTAGTAACACAGGATTGGCTTTGAGCGCGCCCTCTTGGAAACCCATAGAGGCAGCAATTTTAAACGCCATTTCTGAAGAGTCAACATCATGATATGAACCATCATACAAAGTAACTTTAATATCTAGCATAGGATACCCTGCTAGCACGCCATTTTGTAGCTGTTCTTCACAGCCTTTTTTCACAGCTGGAATGAATTCTTTTGGTACAGTGCCGCCAACAATATCGTTTACAAACTCGAATCCTGCCCCTTCTTCAAGTGGCTCTATACGCAACCATACATGACCAAACTGACCACGACCGCCCGACTGACGTACAAATTTACCTTCAACTTCAACACTGTCGCGAATAGTTTCTCTGTAAGAAACCTGTGGCTTACCTACATTGCACATTACATTAAATTCACGCTTCATGCGCTCTACAATAATGTCTAAATGTAATTCACCCATACCTGAAATAATTGTTTGTCCAGATTCATCATCAGTATGTACTTTAAATGATGGATCCTCAGCGGCTAATTTACCTAATGCAGCACCCATTTTCTCTTGGTCTGCGAGCGACTTCGGCTCAACGGCAATAGAAATAACCGGATCCGGGAAGTCCATTTTTTCAAGAGTGATAACATTGTTCGGCGAACACAAGGTTTCACCTGTTGTAACATCTTTCAGACCAATCGCCGCGGCTATATCACCGGCATAAACTTCTTTTAGTTCAGCTCGATCATTTGCGTGCATTTGTACCATGCGACCAATACGTTCTTTTTTACCCTTAATAGGATTATAAACCGCATCGCCTGTTTTCATTACCCCTGAGTAAACTCGGAAAAAAGTCAGAGTACCAACAAATGGGTCTGTGGCTATTTTGAATGCTAATGCGGCAAACGGTTCGTCGTCGTCTGAATGACGCACAGCTTCCGTCTCTTTACCGTCGTCTAATACACCCGTAATTGCCTTAACTTCAGTAGGCGAGGGTAAAAAGTCGACTACGGCGTCGAGTACTGCCTGCACGCCTTTGTTTTTGAACGCCGAACCACATGTGGCAAGTACAATTTCATTGTTGAGTGTGCGAGCACGCAAGCCTTGCTTTATTTCTTCTTCGCTGAGCTCTTCGCCGTTTATATACTTATCCATAAGTTCGTCGTTCGCTTCGGCAGCGGTTTCTACCATTTCCATCCGGTATTGCTTAGCTTTATCCAGGTAATCAGCCGGAATATCTTCGTACGTAAAGCTTACGCCTTTGTCTGCATCATTCCAGTTGATTGATTTCATTTTGATTAAATCAATCACACCTCTAAATTCTTCTTCAGCACCAATATTTAATTGAATAGGAACACAATTGGCGCCTAAACGTTTACGAATTTGATTAATTACGCGCTCAAAGTCGGCACCTGCACGATCCATTTTGTTTACGAACACTATGCGCGGGACTTCGTATTTATTAGCTTGGCGCCAGACTGTTTCTGATTGCGGTTCAACACCAGAGGATCCACAAAAAACCACTACTGCACCATCGAGTACTCTAAGCGAGCGCTCAACTTCAATCGTGAAATCCACGTGCCCTGGGGTATCAATGATATTGATACGGTGCTGATCAAACTGTTGCTGCATTCCTGACCAAAAACAAGTAGTTGCTGCAGATGTAATTGTTATACCCCGTTCTTGCTCTTGTTCCATCCAATCCATTGTTGCTGCACCGTCGTGTACTTCACCAATTTTGTGTGAAATACCGGTATAAAAAAGCACACGCTCGGTAGTCGTAGTTTTACCAGCATCTACGTGAGCGACTATTCCTATATTACGATAGCGTTGAATGGGTGTTTGTCGAGCCATTGGGTTCTCTGATTTTCTCTTATCTTTTATTTCAAATAATTTTTTGTATAGTTACCGTTATCAGTAATGCATATAAAAAACTACTCTTTCAAATTGCAAAACAGTCTGCCTTATACAGGCAGACTGTTACAGTTTTACTACTTACTTTGTTACTACCAGCGGTAGTGAGCAAATGCTTTGTTAGCTTCTGCCATGCGGTGAACGTCTTCACGTTTCTTAACCGCACTACCTTTGCTGTCTTGCGCGTCTATCATTTCTGCAGCTAAACGCTGAGCCATGGATTTCTCGCCACGTTTACGTGCCGCTTCAACCATCCAACGCATACCTAGGGCGTTACGACGAACTGGACGAACTTCTACAGGTACTTGGTACGTAGAACCGCCTACACGTCGAGATTTAACCTCTACAGTAGGACGGATGTTGTCTAGCGCGTCTTCAAACACGTCTAAATGTGGTTTGCCGGTTTTTTCAGCAACAATTTCAAGGGCACCGTATACGATTTTTTCAGCGGTCGATTTCTTGCCGTCGAGCATTACGACATTCATAAACTTTGCAAGCAACTCTGATTTAAACTTTGGGTCTGGTAGGATTTTTCTTTGACCTACGACTCGTCTTCTTGGCATCTTAATTCTCCGTGGAATTCAGGGGTTTCCCAAAACTCTATTGTATTAATAGTTTGGCCTTACTAACGGAGAACCGTTAAGACTTCGGCCTTTTAGCGCCGTACTTAGAACGGGCCTGTCTACGATCGCTAACACCTGAACAATCCAGCGTACCGCGAACTGTGTGATAACGAACACCTGGTAAATCTTTTACACGACCACCGCGGATAAGTACCACACTATGTTCTTGTAAGTTGTGACCTTCACCACCAATGTATGAAGACACTTCAAAACCGTTTGTTAAGCGAACACGACATACTTTACGCATGGCCGAGTTAGGCTTCTTTGGTGTGGTTGTATATACGCGAGTACATACACCACGGCGTTGTGGGCAGGCTTGTAAAGCAGCTACGTTAGATTTCTCTACCGGCTTTTTACGGGGCTTACGCACTAACTGGTTAACTGTTGCCATTAACTAGCTCCTGATTATAACTAAAATACCCGCTGGCTTTATACGCACTGCGGGTGCTATTTGCAAAAACTTAATCTATTGATTTACATCAAGAATTTGCTGCTCGTTTGCCCATTTAATCTGATTGAACTGTGCTTATTGCTTTTCAAATATGAAAAAGAATGCGGCAGAACCATCAAATTTGGGTCGCGGAATATTATAGATGAAACGCATGGATGTCAAGTGAATTGGCGTGTTTCCTCGGGTTTAGGTGGGAAAAATTTAATCCTATAAAACCCTAACAACAAAAAACTCGTGCAATAAAAAAGCAAGGTCTAATCATAGACCTTGCTTTTAGTATTATCATATTTGGGTATAGTCGCTAAAAGCACCTACCCCAAAAATGTTTTTTGCAAATACTGCGTTAACTGCACATATAACTATGCGTCGTCATCGCCAGCATTAAGCGCTTCAGCAAGCTGAGCTTGGGCTTCATCAGCAGATACTGATATTGCCGCTTCTTCTCTCAAAGCTGCTTTGCGAGCTGAACGTTTTTGATGGTAAGCAAAACCAGTACCAGCAGGTATTAGTCGTCCAACAATTACGTTTTCTTTCAGGCCACGCAACTCGTCTTCTTTTCCTTGTACTGCGGCTTCGGTAAGCACGCGAGTCGTTTCTTGGAAAGATGCCGCAGAAATAAATGATTCTGTCGACAAAGACGCTTTGGTAATACCCAACAGCTGTATTTCATAAGTAGCAGGGATTTTACCTTGCTTCTCAAGTTCACGGTTCGCCACTTTAACGGCCGAAACTTCAACTTGCTCACCTTCAAGCAAAGTGCTGTCGCCAGCATATGAAATAACGCACTTGCGCAGCATTTGACGTATAACAACTTCGATATGCTTGTCGTTAATTTTTACGCCTTGTAAACGGTATACTTCTTGTACTTCGTTAACTATATAGTTAGCGACTGCACTTACACCGCGTAAACGTAAAATATCATGTGGAGACTCAGGTCCGTCAGAAACAACTTCACCTTTCTCTACTGATTCACCTTCAAACACGTTAAGTTGACGCCATTTCTGGATCATCTCTTCGTAAGCACCATTTGCATTCAAGCTAACAGTAAGCTTTTGTTTGCTGTCTGGCTTTGGCGTAATGGTTAAGCGCTTCTTGCTCTTAGTTTCGTTACCAAAACCAATTACACCCGAAATCTCGGCCAATATTGCTGGCTCTTTCGGCTTACGTGCTTCAAACAAGTCAGCAACACGTGGCAGACCACCGGTAATATCGCGTGTCTTCGAACTTTCCTGAGGTATACGAGCAAGAACATCACCTTCTTGCGCTGTTTTACCATCAATTGCCTCAATAGTAGTAAAGCTTGGTAAACGTATTTCCTGCAGTGCTCCGCCTTCACTTTCAAGGATAAGCTTAGGTTCTTTAGCATTCGCTTTAGACAAATCTTTCACTACAACACGGGCTATACCTGTAAGCTCGTCTTGCTGAGTTTCTGTGTTGGTATCATCAATGTCAGCAAAGGTAATTTTAGATACACGCTCGGTCACAATTGGGTGACTATGGGGTTCCCAAGCTGCTACGATATCGCCGGATGTAATACCTACACCGTCGTCTACCGTCAATATAGAACCGTATGGCAGTTTATAACGTTCTTTTTCACGACCTTGGTCGTCAATTACCGTTAGTTCACTTGAACGCGATACAATAACTATCTTGCCGTCAGTGTTACGTACGGTCTTAGCGTTGTGTAACTTCAATGTACCCGTTGTCTTAACCTGTACGTTGTTTTCAGCAGACGCTCTAGATGCAGCACCACCAATGTGGAAAGTACGCATGGTAAGCTGTGTTCCGGGCTCACCAATTGACTGAGCTGCAATAACACCTACAGACTCGCCAGAACCAACCATGTGGCCACGTGCTAGGTCGCGACCGTAGCAGTTAGCACAAACACCATGATCGTTATCACAAGTGATTACAGAGCGAACAATTATTTCGTCTACCGAGTTAGCTTCAAGCATGTCAACTAGGTGCTCGTCTAGTAAAACATTACGCTCTACTAGTACAACAGTTTTGGTACCAGGCTTAATAACATCATTAGCAACAACACGACCAAGTACGCGTTCACGTAATGGCTCAACAACATCACCACCTTCAATAAGCGGCTTCATTATAACACCTTCATAGGTGCCACAATCGTCGTTGGTAATAACCAAATCTTGCGCAACATCAACTAAGCGTCGTGTTAGATAACCCGAGTTTGCTGTTTTAAGTGCGGTATCGGCCAAGCCTTTACGCGCTCCGTGAGTCGATATAAAGTACTGTTGTACGTTAAGACCTTCGCGGAAGTTAGCAATAATTGGCGTCTCAATGATTGAACCGTCTGGCTTAGCCATTAGTCCACGCATTCCCGCTAGCTGACGTATTTGCGCAGGGCTACCACGAGCGCCTGAATCGGCCATCATGTAAACAGAGTTAAATGACTGTTGTTCTTCTTCAACACCATCACGGTTAATAACAGTTTCTACTTTCAAGTTATCCATCATGGCTTTTGCCACTTCGTCATTGGCACGAGACCAAATATCGATAACTTTGTTGTAACGCTCACCAGCAGTTACTAGACCTGAGTTGAACTGTTCTTGAATTTCAATTACTTCAGCTTCAGCCGCCGCAACTAATTCTTTCTTCGCAGCTGGAATAACCATGTCATCTATACCAACAGACGCACCCGCAATCATTGCGTAGTGAAAACCGGTATACATTATTTGGTCAGCTGCAATAACAGTATCCTTCAAGCCGAGTGTACGGTAACAAGCATTCAATAATTTTGAAATTTGCTTCTTACCCATAGCAATGTTGATGATTTCAAAAGGTAAACCTTTCGGTAACATCAACGAGAAAATAGCACGACCAACCGTAGTGTCTGTTAGCGTTACTTTTTCTACTTTAGTGCCATCTTCAGCAACATCATATTCAGTTATACGTACTTTTACACGAGCATGCAGTTCAGCATGTTCAGTGCGGTATGCTTTTTCAGCTTCGTTCGGGCTGGTAAATACCATGCCTTCACCTTTACCATTCACACGGTCACGTGTTAGGTAATACAAACCTAATACAACATCCTGTGAAGGAACGATGATTGGTTCGCCGTTAGCTGGTGACAATATGTTGTTGGTGGACATCATTAACGCACGTGATTCAAGCTGTGCTTCTATTGTTAATGGTACGTGAACCGCCATTTGGTCACCATCGAAGTCGGCGTTGTAGGCCGCACATACTAATGGGTGCAATTGAATCGCTTTACCTTCAATTAAGATAGGCTCGAACGCTTGAATACCAAGTCTGTGAAGAGTTGGTGCACGGTTAAGTAGTACCGGATGTTCACGAATTACTTCGTCAAGAACGTCCCATACTTCCGGCGCTTCACGTTCTACTAATTTCTTAGCAGCTTTAATAGTAGTGGCTAAACCACGGCCTTCTAATTTACCGTAAATAAATGGCTTGAATAACTCAAGTGCCATCTTCTTAGGTAAACCACATTGGTGTAAACGCAATGTAGGACCAACAGTAATTACAGAACGACCAGAGTAATCAACACGCTTACCAAGTAAGTTTTGACGGAAACGACCTTGCTTACCTTTAATCATATCGGCAAGAGACTTAAGTGGACGCTTGTTCGAACCTGTTATGGCTCTACCGCGACGACCGTTATCTAGTAAGGCATCTACCGCTTCTTGTAGCATACGTTTCTCGTTGCGTACAATAATGTCTGGAGCGGCTAAATCTAATAAGCGCTTTAAACGGTTGTTACGGTTAATTACACGACGATATAAATCGTTCAAATCTGATGTAGCAAAACGTCCGCCGTCTAGGGGTACTAGTGGGCGCAATTCTGGTGGTAATACCGGCAGAATAGTTAAAATCATCCACTCTGGCTTGTTGCCAGACTGTTGGAAAGATTCTAAAAGTTTTAAACGCTTAGTAATTTTCTTACGCTTTGTTTCAGAAGTTACGCTAGGTAATTCTTCACGCATAGAAGCTACATCGGCATCAACGTCTAGGGCTTTTAGCAATTCAAATACTGCTTCAGCACCCATTTTAGCTTCAAATTCGTCGCCATGCTCTTCTAATGAATCAAGATATTCTTCTTCATTTAACAGGCTGCCTTGCACTAACTCGGTCATACCCGGCTCAGTTACAACGTACGATTCAAAATATAAAACACGTTCAATATCACGTAGCGTCATGTCTAGCATTAAGCCAATTCTTGACGGTAATGATTTTAAAAACCAAATATGTGCCACTGGGCTTGCAAGGTCGATGTGACCCATGCGCTCTCTACGCACTTTGGTTAAGGTAACTTCAACGCCACATTTTTCACAAATAACACCGCGGTGTTTTAGGCGCTTATACTTTCCGCATAAACATTCATAGTCTTTTACTGGACCAAAAATACGTGCGCAAAATAAGCCGTCACGTTCAGGTTTAAACGTACGGTAATTAATTGTTTCAGGTTTCTTTACTTCACCAAATGACCAAGATCGGATCTGGTCAGGTGATGCAAGACCAATTTTGATATTATCAAATTCTTCAGTCTTGTTTTGCTGTTTAATAAACTTTAATAAGTCTTTCACATTTCTCTCCCAACGGAGTTTGTATTACCAGCCCTGATTAGCTAGTTCGAATCAATTACGAACCAACTAACAGGGCTAACCTGTAGATTTGCTAGGCTTTTTCAAGCACTTGTTAGCGCGGCCTACTGTTCTTCAAGTTCTATGTTAATACCCAACGAACGGATTTCTTTCAACAATACGTTGAACGACTCTGGCATGCCAGGCTCCATTCTATGGTCACCGTCAACAATGTTTTTATACATTTTGGTACGACCGTTAACATCATCTGATTTCACTGTAAGCATTTCTTGCAAGGTGTAAGCGGCACCGTAAGCTTCTAGTGCCCATACTTCCATCTCTCCGAAGCGCTGACCACCAAATTGTGCTTTACCACCAAGAGGCTGCTGTGTAACAAGACTGTACGAACCAGTAGAACGAGCGTGCATTTTATCGTCTACTAAGTGGTTTAGTTTCAGCATGTACATATAGCCAACCGTAACTGGACGCTCAAATGCACGACCTGTACGACCATCAAACAAGGTAATTTGGCCCGACTCAGGAATATCAGCAAGTTTCAACATCTCTTTGATTTCGCCTTCATTAGCGCCATCAAATACAGGTGTTGCTACCGGTACACCTTTGCGTAGGTTTTCAGCTAAACGTTTAACAGCGGCATCATCAAAATCGTCAATATTCACGGCTTGATGAGACTTACCTAAGCTATATATCTCTTGCAAGAATACACGTAGCTTCGCCACTTCTTGTTGTTCTTTGATCATGCGATCAATCTTCACGCCTAAACCATGTGCGGCCATACCCAAGTGAGTTTCAAGGATTTGTCCAATGTTCATACGCGAAGGTACACCAAGCGGGTTAAGCACGATGTCTACCGGCGTACCGTTAGCATCATAAGGCATATCTTCTACTGGTTGAATAGCCGAAATAACACCTTTGTTACCATGACGACCAGCCATTTTATCACCAGGCTGAATACTACGCTTAACGGCCAAGTACACTTTTACAATTTTCAGAACGCCAGGCGCTAAATCATCACCTTGGGTGATTTTACGACGCTTAGTTTCGAACTTCTTATCAAAGTCGTTCTTAATTTCTGAATACTGCTCAGCGTTTTGGTCTAATTCGTTTTGTGCGTCTTCATCTTTAAGCGCAATTTCGAACCATTTTTCACGCGGTAAACCATCTAGTTTAGCCTGATCAACACCAGATTTAAGTAACAATGAAGTTGCGCGAGCAAATATACCGTCCGCAAGAATGCCAAATTCATCGCCTAAATCTTTCTTAACTTCACGTAACTGCATGTCTTCAATTTCAACAGCACGCTTGTCTTTTTCTACGCCATCGCGAGTAAAGACTTGTACATCAATAACGGTTCCCGTTACTGAGTTGGGCACACGTAAAGATGTATCTTTAACGTCTGACGCTTTTTCGCCAAATATGGCTCTCAGTAGTTTTTCTTCCGGGGTAAGTTGTGTTTCGCCTTTAGGCGTCACTTTACCTACTAATATGTCGCCGCCTTTAACTTCAGCGCCAATGTATACAACACCTGATTCATCCAACTTACCTAACGCAGACTCGCCGACGTTTGGAATGTCACCACTTATTTCTTCAGGACCAAGCTTTGTATCGCGAGCAATACAGCTTAATTCTTGAATATGAATAGTCGTAAATCTATCTTCTTCTGCTACACGCTCAGAAATTAGAATCGAATCTTCGAAGTTATAACCATTCCAAGGCATAAAGGCGATACGCATGTTTTGACCAAGAGCCAACTCACCTAAATCGGTAGATGGGCCATCGGCAAGTACGTCACCAAGTACAACTGGTTCGCCAACATTGCAAGTTGGACGCTGGTTAATACAGGTGTTCTGGTTAGAACGGGTGTATTTGGTTAAGTTGTAAATATCGATACCGGCTTCGCCAGGCGTCATTTCATCATCGTTTACTTTAACAACAATACGAGATGCATCTACATAATCAACTGTACCGCCACGCTTCGCAACAACCGTTACACCTGAGTCTACCGCAACAATTTTTTCCATGCCTGTACCAACTAGTGGCTTGTCAGCCTTAAGTGTAGGTACCGCTTGGCGTTGCATGTTCGAGCCCATAAGTGCGCGGTTAGCATCATCGTGTTCTAGGAACGGAATGATACTCGCAGCAATTGACACTATTTGCTGTGGTGAAACGTCCATGTAAGAAATATCTTCTTTCTGTACGAGTATGTTTTCACCACGTTGACGACAAGCAATAAGATCGTCGACTAGTTTGTTTTTATCATCAAGCGTTACGTTTGCCTGAGCAATCGCATACTGGCCTTCTTCAATTGCCGACAAATATTCAATATCGTCGGTAACAGAGCCCTTGATAACTTTACGATATGGGGTTTCTAAGAAACCAAAATCGTTAGTTCTTGCGAAGCTTGAAAGCGAGTTGATCAAACCAATGTTTGGACCTTCTGGCGTTTCGATTGGACATACACGACCGTAGTGAGTCGGATGTACGTCACGTACTTCAAATCCTGCTCGTTCACGAGTCAAACCACCTGGGCCTAAAGCAGAAATACGTCGTTTGTGCGTCACTTCTGAAAGCGGGTTGTTTTGATCCATAAACTGCGACAGTTGGCTTGAACCAAAGAACTCTTTAACCGCGGCCGAAATGGGCTTAGCGTTAATAAGATCTTGTGGCATGATGGCATCAAGGTCGCCTAAACTTAAACGTTCTTTTACAGCACGTTCAACACGTACTAAACCAACCCGGAATTGGTTTTCAGCCATTTCGCCAACAGAACGGATTCTACGATTACCTAAGTGATCGATATCATCAACTTCATCTTTGCCATCACGGATAGTGATTAGTTGCTGCATAACCGCAATAATGTCTTCTTTCCCTAAGATTCCAGGGCCAGTAGGCTCATCACGGCCTAAACGACGGTTAAACTTCATACGTCCAACAGCAGATAAGTCATATCTGTCTTCAGAGAAGAACAAATTATCAAATAAGTTTTCAGCAGCGTCTTTCGTTGGTGGCTCACCAGGACGCATCATGCGGTAAATCTCAACCAAAGCTTCTAAACGATTGTTAGAAGGGTCAACATTTACAGTGCTTGAAATATAAGAACCATGGTCAAGTTCGTTGATATAAAGCGTATTAAATACCTTTATGTCAGCAGCTTTAAGTGCGAGAAGCAACTCAAGCGTTAACTCTTGGTTTGCATCGGCGATTACTTCACCAGTGCTTTCGTCTACATAGCTCTTATCAAGTACTTTGCCTACTAAGTATTCAGCAGGTACCACTAGTTCTTTTATTTTGGCTTTTTCTAGTGAACGAGTGTGACGGGCCGAAATACGACGACCAGCTTCAACTATTACTTCACCTTTCTTACCAAGTATATCGAACTGGGCTGTTTCGCCGCGTAAACGCTCTGGCACTACATCCATCATGTAGTTGTCGCCGTCTATGCGAACTGAAACCTTTTCGAAGAAACGCTCAAGAATTTCTTCAGTGCCCATGTCTAGTGCGCGTAAAATAATCGTAGCCGGTAACTTACGACGACGATCTATACGTACAAACAAATTATCTTTGGGGTCAAATTCAAAGTCTAACCAAGAACCACGGTAAGGAATAACACGTGCATTATAAAGCACCTTACCTGACGAGTGAGTTTTGCCCTTATCGTGATCAAAGAACACGCCCGGCGAACGATGTAACTGTGAAACAATAACACGCTCTGTACCGTTAATAACGAATGTACCGTTATCGGTCATTAATGGGATTTCGCCCATATAGACTTCTTGTTCTTTAATATCTTTTACAGTGCCTGCTGCTGCTTCCTTATCAAACAAGACAAGTCTTAATTTGACGCGTAATGGCGCTGAGTAAGTTACACCACGAATTTGACATTCTTTAACGTCAAAAACAGGTTCGCCTAAACGATAAGCTACATACTGTAATTCAGAATTACCTGAATAACTTTTTATTGGAAAAACCGAACGAAAAGCTGACTCTAAACCATATTGGCCGTCAAGGTCTTGTTCGATGAATTTCTTAAATGAATCCAGTTGTATTGAGAGAAGGTATGGAATTTCCAATACCTGCGGGCGCTTACCAAAATCCTTACGGATACGTTTTTTTTCACTATAAGAGTAAACCATGGGTTCCTCAGTCGTCTGATTTTAGACCCAACCTGCTACACGACTGTCGGGTGGACAGTCTTATATGTGTAACAAACTTCCAATACCCTTTAACTGCTTGGGTGGTGATTAAAGCTTAGACTGAACTGGGCGATATAATAGTAATACATACAAAATAAAGCCTTGTAAAATCATAAACTTTGATAAAGATACCACGCAAACTATAAATCACAAATAAAGGGATAAATTTTGTGATCTACCTGCGCTTATTTTTATTTAGATATAGCGCAAAAAGGCTGATGATTAAAAATCATCAGCCTAGACCATTTTACCGGTCAGTAATTAGCAAAAAACTAATTACTTAATTTCAACTTCAGCGCCAGCTTCTTCAAGCGTCTTCTTCAGTTCTTCAGCGTCTGCTTTAGAGATGCCTTCTTTTATAGCCTTTGGCGCAGACTCTACTACATCTTTAGCTTCTTTCAAGCCAAGACCAGTAGCGCTACGTACTGCTTTAATAACACCAACTTTAGCTGCGCCAAAAGAAGTAAGAATTACGTCGAATTCTGTTTGCTCTTCTTCTGCTTCAGCTGCTGCTGCTGGACCAGCTGCTACGGCTACTGCTGCTTGCGCAGACACACCGAACTTTTCTTCAGCTGCTTCGATCAATTCAACTAAATCCATTACTGGCATTTCAGCGATTGCGTTTAATATATCTTCTTTTGTTAGAGCCATTTCTCTAAACTCCTGGGTATAATGTTAAAAATTCAAATTGCCAAAAACGCCAATTACTTGGTGTCTTTGATCGCCGCCAATACACGTGCAAACTTAGAAGGTATTTCGTTAATAGTGCGAACGAATTTCCCAACCGGTGCTTTAAAGGTAGCAAGTAACTGTGCTAATGCTTCGTCTCGTGTAGGTAATGATGCTACTGCGTCCAATTTCTCTGGACCCATTAATCCGTTACCTATCGTTAGCGCGGTTACATTTAACTTAGGGTTTTTCTTCGCGTAGTCTTTAAAAAGACGTGCTGCTGCACCAGGTGCATCAAGAGAGAATCCATAAATTAATTGACCGGTTAACGCAGAGTCAATATCAGCAAACTTACTGTCGGCCAAACCACGTTTAGCAAGGGTGTTTCTGATAACTTTCAGATATACGCCTTGTTCACGAGCTTGGACACGAAGCTCAGTAAGCTCCCCTACTTCCATACCACGGTATTCAGCGACGGCAACAGATAGAGCACGAGATGCGACATCGGAAATTTCCGCTACGATCTCTTTTTTTGCTGCTAAGCCTAGTGCCACTGATTTCACCTTTTTTTAATAACTACTATTTACTTCTCATTTAAAGAATCAAATAGCAGGATTACAGATTGATACATTCACATACTACAATATTGCTAATGTACCGCTCTACGGTGTTCATTTCCCAGAGAGTCTGGGTTGAATTCACCATCTGCGCAGGTACGAATTAAGAAATACATTTACCTTTATTAAAAGGTCGTAAAAGGTCTCTTACCTCTTTTACTGTACTTCGCCTGCGGTCTTGGACGGGAGCTGTAATTTTTTTGGATAACCGTTGTAAACAACACGTTACTTAGTTAAATCCAGCTCCAACCCACAACCTTTTACAAGAGAGAGTAAGTTAAACTTCAGTTAACGAACTTTGGTCAACAGTTACGCCTGCGCCCATAGTCGTACTTAAACTTACTTTTGCTATATAAATACCTTTGGCAGAACTTGGCTTTGCTTTACGTAAAGCGCCCATTAATGCTTCAAGGTTTTCTTTGATTGCATCTGCTTCGAATGCTATCTTACCAATACTGGCGTGAATAATGCCATTTTTATCGTTACGATATCTAACCTGACCAGCTTTAGCATTTTTTACAGCTGTAGCTACGTCTGGTGTAACAGTACCCGTTTTAGGGTTAGGCATAAGGCCACGTGGACCTAAGATTTGACCTAATTGACCTACCACACGCATCGCATCTGGGCTGGCAACTACTACGTCAAAATTCATTTCGCCTTTTTTCACTAAATCGGCTAAATCTTCCATACCAACAATGTCAGCACCGGCTTCTTTAGCGGCTTCAGCGTTTGCGCCTTGTGTAAATACGGCAACGCGTACATCTTTACCAGTTCCGTTTGGAAGCACTGTGGCGCCACGAACGTTTTGATCAGATTTACGTGCATCAATGCCAAGATTAACGGCAACGTCAATGCTTTCAGCAAACTTTACAGTGGCAAGTTCTTTTAACAAAGCAATCGCTTCATCAAATTCATATTCTTTGGTGACATCTACTTTTTCAGCAATGACACGAGCGCGTTTTGATAATTTAGCCATCGTCTTATCCTTCTACCTTCAAGCCCATACTACGAGCAGAACCCGCAATGGTGTTACAAGCTGCGTCCATATTGGCTGCAGTTAAGTCAGGTTCTTTCATTGTCGCAATTTCTTCTAACTGCGCGCGTGTTACCGTGCCCACTTTTTCAGTGTTAGGACGGCCAGAACCACTCTTTATGCCAGCAGCTTTCTTAAGTAAGAAAGAAGCAGGTGGAGTTTTTGTTTCGAAGGTGAAAGAACGATCTTCGTATACAGTAATTACTACTGGTACCGGAGCGCCTTTTTCAAGTGATTCTGTTTTGGCGTTAAACGCTTTACAAAATTCCATGATATTCACGCCATGTTGACCAAGTGCTGGACCAACTGGAGGACTTGGATTTGCTGAACCTGCAGCAACTTGAAGCTTAATTAAGCCTGAGACTTTCTTCGCCATTGTTTTAGTTCTCTATTTTATGGGTATAACGCCTTGAAGATACAAGAGAATATCTTCTATAACGGCTTCCCGTACGTAAAAAAGGGCGCAAATTATATGCTTTGACAAGCATAAATGCAACCATAATTATCGGCGTTTGGATTATTTTGCCTATTTAAATTAACAAATACACACAATCTTAGCCGCGGCGCAGTATATAGGGGAATTGAACGTGAATA
The DNA here is from genome assembly GCA_964195425.1 of Acidiferrobacterales bacterium. Lineage (GTDB taxonomy): Bacteria > Pseudomonadota > Gammaproteobacteria > Enterobacterales > Alteromonadaceae > Glaciecola. The sequence goes on along the minus strand of CAXMOM010000043.1, from coordinate 231,011 downwards.
AAGGATTATTTACGTTCGATTATTTTTGAATAGGTTTAGTGCATTAACTATTCTTTATAAATTAAGAAATTTTAATAATAAATCCACTTAGCTGCTTCAAGCAGTACAACGTAATAGTAATTCAAAAGAGTTACTATTTTTTTGATGAAATTAAACTGTAAAGGGATACCCATGAAACTACTAAATTTAAAATCGTTGTTTATTGCCATAGTAGCTACATTTGCAATTGCTGTGACCGCGCAGGCAGGTCACCATGGCGCAAAGAAAGACATTGTTGATGTAGCAGCAGGAGACCCTGACTTCTCTACTTTAGTTACCGCTATTAAGGCTGCTGGTCTTGTTGATGCTCTGAAAGCTGATGGCCCATTAACGGTTTTCGCTCCGACTAATGCGGCATTTGCTAAGCTTCCAGCCGGTACCGTTGATAACTTGTTAAAGCCAGAAAATAAAGAGTGGCTAGGTGCGGTTTTGACTTATCATATTGTAGCTGGAAAAGTAATGGCCGCTGACGTGGTTAAAGTTGATTCTGCGACAAGCCTGCAAGGTCAAGCAATTACCGTTATGGTAACCGACGGCAAAGTAAAGGTGAATAAATCTAATGTTGTAGCAACAGACATAAAAGCTAGCAACGGTGTAATACACGCTATTGATACTGTTTTATTCCCTAGCGAATAGTATTTGCAACTTTTGTCTAGCAGCCTATAACATTGCTATGATGAGAGTGCTTAAATAGCGCGCAACAAAAAAGCCTGACATTGTCAGGCTTTTTTTACAATCAATTTGATATTGATAAGATTTGGGAATGCTAGCCTTTTTCTACTTGGCTAAATTCTAACTCAACTGGTGTTGAACGACCAAAAATAAGCACTGATACTTTTAAGCGGCTTTTCTCATAATCCACTTCTTCAACCATGCCGTTGAAGTCGGCAAAAGGTCCATCGGTAACACGTACCGCTTCGCCTGGTTCGAACAATGTCTTTGGCTTCGGCTTATCAACGCCTTCTTCAAGACGGTCAAGAATTGCGTCGGCTTCTTTTTGAGTAATTGGCATAGGACGATCTGAAGTCCCTCCAATGAAACCTAGCACACGTGGTATACTTTTCACTAAATGCCATGAATCTTCATTCATTTCCATTTCAACAAGCACATAGCCTGGGAAGAACTTACGTTCAGACTTACGCTTTTGTCCAGCGCGCATCTCAACTACTTCTTCAGTAGGTACTAGTATTTCGCCAAAGTAATCTTCCATGGCGTGCATTTTGATATATTCTTCTAGAGTCTTTTTAACGCGCCCTTCATACTGAGAAAACGCCTGTACTACGAACCATTTCTTATCGGCCATGGTTTATACTCCAATACCGGTTACTAATCCTACTACCCAAACAATTATCATGTCGATGAAATATAACATTACACCTACAAGTGCGGTAGCAGCCAAAATAACCAAGGTCATGCGTACTACTTCCTGACGCGTTGGCCATACTACTTTTCTAACTTCAATTCGAGCATCTTTAGCAAATGTTAAAAAGGTCTTCCCTTTATATGTGGTAGCAGCAATAAAGCCAGCAACTACTACAATTGCAACAGCACCAAGTGCACGATACAGCACCGAAATGTCTTCATAAGTGGTGTATGCGAATACCAGCCCGCCTAGCAAACCTGCTACGAGTATCCATTTGACCATGTCTAACGGATTAGACGTGTTTTCTACCTTCTCGCTCATTAGGGTTACCTATAAAACATAACGTACAATAACGTTACTTTAAAAATCTTCGTTGAATGGCAGGGGTGGAGGGACTCGAACCCCCAACCATCGGTTTTGGAGACCGCTGCTCTACCAATTAGAGCTACACCCCTATCTATAAAAACACTTACTACTTTTAGGCAATGCCTATTAATATATGGTGTCGATATTTACACATTCAACAGTTACACCACCCTTGTGAAGTTGTCGGTCGTTTTGGGAATCGTCAGCGTCATAAGGAAGGGAGGCGTATTATACTTATGACGGGCAAGGTTACAAGTAAAATATATACTCAGCTTTGTTTTTCTCTGCCTTTGGAAACGGTGCTCGCCAAATCTGCATTCATATACTTAAAAACATTATATAAATTAGGCGCTTGAGTAATTATAGTAGTATAAACAAATACATATATAAATGGAAAACAGCAGTCAAAGTAGTGGGCGAAAATTAGCCTGGCATACTCTCCAAGGTTTTACCTTTGGTTTCGTTTATAAAGTAAACGACAAAGAACACTGATATTAACGCACAAATAGCATAAAAACCGTAAGCACCTGCCAATCCAATACTGCTTAACATAATAGGGAATGTCATTGCGATGGCAAAGTTACTAATCCACTGCGCAATACCAGCAACTGCCAGTCCCGAACCACGAATTTGATTTGGAAACATTTCGCCTAGCATTACCCACATGACAGGGCCCCACGATAAATTAAAGAAAAATACATAAGCGTTTGCACTCATTAGCGCTAAGGTCCCCTTGCTACCCAAGTCTAGGTTACCCGTAAGAATGTTTGTTTCTGCGCTTCCAAACGCAAATACCAATAGTGAAAGGGTTATGGTCATTCCAACCGAGCCTATAATTAAAAAGGGTTTGCGCCCTATTTTGTCTATCATCGATATAGTAATCAAACAAGCCAGAATACTAATACCTGCGCCAATAATATTGGTCGTTAAGGCTTCGGCTTCGGTAAAGCCGACTGCCTGCCATAAAATCGCGCCGTAATAGAAGATGACATTTATGCCCACCAACTGCTGGAAAGCAGCAAGTCCTATTCCCACCCATACTATTTTCCTAACGTTGCTTGTTTGTTTATCAATTAAATCGCCTAATTTAGGAGTCGTTTGGCTCTCTAAACTCTGTTTGATGTCGATGATCAATTGACTACTTGCTTGCTTCCCAAACAAACGGCTTAATACTTTATCAGCTTCCTCCTCTCGTTTAACCAGCACAAGAAAGCGTGGGCTTTCTGGAATAAGCAATAATAGTAGTAAAAACAACACGGCTGGAATTAACTCAATCCAAAACATCCACCGCCACGCTTCATATTCCATCCAAAACATTGTAGTTGAAGAGCCTGCCGCATCGGCTAGCAAGTAATTGCTTATGAAGGCAATGAGCAAGCCCGATATAATAGCAAATTGTTGAATAGTCGCTAAGCGACCCCGCATACGAGGCGGCGCAATTTCACTAATATAGGCCGGCGTCATCACCGAGGCTGCTCCTACGGCTAAACCACCTAAAACTCGGAAAATAATAAATTCGAACGAACTACTCGCAATGCCCGAGCCCCATGCACTTACAATAAAAAACATGGCGGCAACAAGTAATAAATTGCGTCGACCAAATTTATCGGCCAAGGTACCTGCAAAAAAGGCGCCTATCGCACAGCCTAATAACATGCTGGCAACGTTAAAACCGGTGCCTACTTGCTGCGAATTAAACGCAGTTTTTAAGCCGTCGATAGTGCCATTTATAACACCGCTGTCGAAACCGAAGAGAAAACCACCTAAAGTAGCCACACAGCAAATTAATATTATAAGAACGATATTTTCTTGCGACTTCATATAGTAAATTCTTATTTGTTTTTTATGTATAAAGTATGTGAATATTATGTTGCCAATGTAAATAGATATTTATGGGCGAGTAAGTAAGCGCAGAGGCTCAAACGGTATTAATTGCGTTATACCATGGACAGAACCAAGCTTTACTGGCAGTAAGCATTTAGTTGTGTTATTAAAAATAATGAAAAAAGATAAGTGAGATTCAAAGCATGAGTGCAGATACCAATCGACCATTAGAAGATTTTATTCACTATAGCGATAGTGAAATGGAAGAAAAATCTGTTGCGTTTTTCGAGCATATCAAACGCCGTCACAGCGTGCGTAAATTTAGTGATAAGGCTGTACCAAAAGCTATCATAGAAAATGCTATAAAGGCGGCGGGCAGAGCGCCCAATGGTGCCAATCATCAACCATGGCATTTCGTTGCTATTTCATCACCGCTGGTAAAACACCAAATTCGAGAACAAGCCGAGCAGCATGAACGTCGATTTTATGCCGGAAGTGCAAGTGATGAATGGTTAGATGCACTTAAACCGCTGGGTACCGATGCACAAAAACCATATTTAGAAACAGCCCCTTGGTTGATTGCAATCTTTAGCAAAAAGAAAGGTGGCGTAGAAGAAGATGACCAAAAACAGAACTACTATGTGCATGAGTCGGTAGGCATAGCATCGGGTATTTTAATTACCGCTTTGCATACTGCAGGTTTAGCTACCTTAACCCACACGCCAAAGCCAATGTCGTTTCTAAGTGAAATATGCAATCGTCCTGATAACGAGCGACCATATATGTTGTTGGTAGTGGGTCACCCATCAAAAGACGCCACTATTCCTGAACATGCAATTAAGAAAAAAACACTATCGCAAATTAGCACATTTTTATAATATAAAGTTGCTGGCACTACAGTGACTATAGTTGAATTAATAACCGTTAGATGTCGTTAAACCGAATCTGAATTATTGCTTGCCAATACCCCTATTCAACCCCAATAAATCCACCGGTTTGATGAGCCCATAACTTTGCATAAATACCATTTTTTTCAAGCAGTTCTTTATGGCTTCCAGACTCAACTATTTTACCTTCATCTAGCACTAGCAAACGATCCATTTGCGCAATAGTCGACAACCTATGTGCAATCGCAAGTACCGTTTTATTTTGCATGATTTCAACAAGGCCTTCTTGTATCGCAGCTTCAACTTCAGAATCGAGGGCCGATGTTGCTTCATCAAGTATTAAAATGGGTGCATCCTTTAACATCACTCTGGCAATAGCAATTCTTTGGCGTTGTCCACCCGATAGTTTAACCCCTCTTTCACCAACGTGAGCATCGTATCCTGTGCGGCCTTTTGCATCGCTTAGTGATTGAATAAATGTGTGCGCCTGCGCTTGTTTAGCCGCGGTTATCATTTGCGCTTCATCAGCGTCAGGGCGTCCGTACATTATATTGTCACGAACCGAGCGATGCATAAGAGACGTGTCTTGGGTTACCATACTGATATTGCCCCGCAGGGTTTCTTGGCTTACTTCGGCTATGTTTTGTTTGTCTATGCTTATTGCACCCGACTGTATATCGTAGAACCTTAGTAATAGGTTTACGAGTGTAGACTTGCCCGCACCTGAGCGACCCACCAAACCTATTTTTTCACCCGGGGATATATTAATGTTTAGTGCTTTGAATACGTCTATTGTGTTTTCATTTGTACCTTTATAAGAAAAATTAACGGCATTGAAATCTATGCTACCACCGGCAACTGTTAATGGTTGTGCCATTGGTTTATCTTTGATATCTGTAGGAACCGCTAGCATATTAATACCATCTTGAACGGTGCCAATATTTTCAAACAACGAAGATACCTCCCACATTATCCACTGAGACATACCATTGAGCCTTAAAGACAAACTCACCGCTATGGCTATATCGCCAGGACTAACGGTGCCGTGTATCCATAAATAAATCGCTAAAGCACTGATACTGAAAACCAATATTGAATTTATGCCCCAGACCAAAGCTTGCAGCACAGTGACGAGTCGCATTTGTGGATATACCGTTTGTAAAAATCCGTTCATACCCTCTTTTGCATACGTCTCTTCTCTTTTGTGGTGGGAGAAAAGCTTAACGGTCATGATATTGGTATAACTATCTACAATCCTGCCGGTCATAATTGAGCGGGCGTCAGCTTGTTTTTGCGATACGCGTTTAAGTTTTGGCAGCATAACGCGCAAAATAATACTGTAGACAAACAACCACACCAACAAGGGCATGGCTAAACGCCAATCGGTAGAAAACACTAGCACCACTACTGAAATAAAATACACACATATGTACACCGCCAAATTCAATACTTTGGTGACCGTTTCACGCACCGAAAGCGCGGTTTGCATAACTTTTGTTGCGACTCTGCCAGCAAACTCATCTTGATAAAACGACAGACTTTGTTTGAGTAAATACTTGTGCGCGAGCCATCTTATGCGCATGGGGTAATTACCTAAAAGTGTTTGATGGGTAATTAGTGATTCAAGTATCACAAGAACCGGCAATACTATTAATACAAGCGCACCCATCCATATCAGACGAGATTGCTCTTGCTCCAAAAAGGTACTAGGATCGCGGGTGGCGAACCAGTCAACCAATTGCCCCATAAAACCAAATAAACTAACTTCTATTACTGCAATTAGCCCGCTTAGTATTGAAACCGACAATAAAATGAGCCACATACCTTTTGAATAATAACGACAAAAAGCAACTAAGGTTCTGGGCGGTTGTTCTGGAGTTTGATCGGGAAAAGGTTTTGTTAGGCGTTCAAAAAAAGAAAACATCAAGCCTCTCGATGGTGAAAATATGATTTGATTATTAAACGCCTAGGATAGCACAAACGAACTTAATTGAAGTATGAAACTTGCCCACCTATGTTTATCAGTTTATAGATTTTAAGTCGCCGTAAACGTAAAAATCCAAGTGGTGTAAATGGGCTTTGCTTGTTCTTTTCGCGATTCAGCCATAGAAAACCTTAGCTGTTTTGCCGCATCAAGGGCTTGAGCTTCCCATAAAGAGGTCGGTTGAGATTGCAAAGTTTCGAAGTTACTGGTTTTACCATTTACATCAATGATAAAGCCAACTTCAACAATCCCATCTTGCCTCGGATATGATGAAATGTTCTCGTCTGAATTTGGCGCTGATTTATTAGAGTATGTAGAGTCAAAGCTAAATTGAACGTTGCTTTGTATCCAATATTTGCGTAAATCGACTTGTTTGACGAGTTTCAGTTTATTAATATCCAAAGTATTGAGAGCCAATTTATACCTTACGCAAGCCGATATAGTTACTCCGGTTTGGCTGTGTGATCGTTTTACGACGAAAATATCGCCATAGTCTTTTTCTGTAAGCGCTACGGTTTCGCAACCCAGTAAACCAAATAAAACACCTGTGGTATTGCTATGCCCTACTACTAATTGATTGTGATCTACATCCAACAACTGCTCTGCAAAGGGCTTGAGCGATTGGGGGTCATAAATAGAAACAAGAATATCAAGCGTTTGGCTAGAAGGCTCAGCGGTTTGTTTTGTGCGATTGTAGTTGGTACTGTAAATAGTCTGTATTAGTTTGTCTTGCAAATGCTCAGCAAGCCCATTAGCGTTACGCTCACCAGCTTTGGTCAAGTTAACATCTTTACCACTAGCTGGCGTCGGTGCTTGTTTTTGAAAATGGCGAACTAAGTAGATTTCGCTATCATAAGGTGCAGACGCTTGTTTTTTGCAAGCAACAATAAGCGAAAACACTATCACAATGGTTAAAAACACTAAAAGATATTTTTGCATAATTATATAAACTTCTGAACAATTTTGAAAAGCCAATAGCCACTAATGGCAAACTGGACCAAAAAGACAACAAACCGAGCGGTAATAGCAGCATTACTAACAGACGCTATATGAATAAGCGATTGCAGCACACGAGCCGCAAGGACAATCAAAGCGAGTCCATTTGTAATAGCAGCAGAACCGGTTGCCAAGGCCAACATCATGGGTCCAACTATGAAAACGCTAGATTCGTAACAATTAGCGTGTGCTCTGGTTAAACGCTGGCCAAAGTCGCTTACATCGCTGCCGCTTGGATCGAACTTTAAAGATGTCCGTTTATTTTTTTTGTTAGACGAGGTTCGGTAAATGGCAATCGCAAGTATTAACAGCATTGTCCATGCAATATAACCGCTAAGGGCTAATATCGTTGCATTCATCTTGGTCTCTTTTTTTAGTGTTGATGACTTCGCTCACTATGGCAGAAAACAAGCTGCTTTAACAGTAAAGACCCAACGCTAAGCTTGAGGAGATAAAAGGTAAGTGCTTTAAATTAGTTATAGCACAGTATCAGACAGGTACGTTACTATTAGTGCGTTCATGAGCTGGTGCATCGTTATTCAAAGAGCGCGGGGCTTATTCTCCATTAAAGACATTCGGTCATCGTAAGCAAGTCACATTGGCGAGGAAGTTATGACAACATTAAAGTCGGTTCATGCACAAGCGGCATTTGCATTATTAGGGGAAGACTCGGTGCTAGTGGATGTGCGCGAACCTGCGGAGTTCAATACAAAACATATACCCAAGGCGAACTTACATCCATTATCGGCTATTAATGCAAAAGCACTGACCTCTTATGGCGATAAAACAGTCGTTATTTATTGTCAAAAAGGAATACGCGGTCAAAAGGCGTGCGAAAAAATATTACAAGATAATCCACAGGCAAAAGTTGTTAATTTAACTGGGGGCATCGAAGCCTGGCAAGCTGCGGGGCTTAACACCATTAAAGGTGACAGCAATGTATTACCACTGGACCGCCAAGTGCAAATAACCATTGGTGCTGGCGTACTAATATTTTCGCTTCTAGGATATTTTTATCAAACAAACTTTATTTTTGGTGCGGCGTTTATGGGTGCTGGTTTATTGTTTGCGGGTATCTCTGGTTTTTGTGGGCTTGCGCGTATAATGGCTTTGGCGCCATGGAATAAGTAGTCTATTTTAGGCCAATAAAAGAGGGCTCTACCTTGTTGGATTAACCGTGAAGAGCCCTTTAATAATATTAAGTTATTTATTTGCTAAACCTTTTGCGCCGCAATCCATTTGTTTATTTTCTGTTCTAGAATAGCCATAGGCACAGGTCCATCTTTTAAAATTTCATCGTGAAAGCCGCTATAATCAAACTTATCACCCAAATCATCCATAGCCTTTTGTCTCAGTTCCATTATTTTGAGTTTACCTATCAAGTAAGCGGTGGCCTGCCCTGGCATCGCGATATACCGCTCAATTGCTTTAGTAGAATCGTTTTGTGAGTTAGGCGTATTATCTACCAAATATTGGATGGCTTTCTCGCGGCTCCATTTCATCTCATGTAGGCCTGTATCGACCACTAAACGACATGCTCTCCATAGCACCATTGCTAAACGTCCAAAGTCGGAATATGGGTCTTGATAAAAGCCCATGTCTTTACCTAATTCTTCTGTATATAAGCCCCAACCTTCGGTATAGGCGGTAAACGACAAATATTTTTGAAATTCTGGAATACCTTCTAGCTCTTGTGCAATAGCTCGCTGCATATGATGCCCTGGAATACCTTCATGATAGGCTAACGCTTCCATTTGATAGGTAGGCATGTCTTTCATATTAAAGAGATTGGCATAGTAAATACCCGGTCGGCTTCCGTCTTTCGCTGGGCTTTTATAGAACGCCTTACCTGCTGAAGCCTCACGAAAAGCCTCCACTCGTTTTACAATCATGGGCGCTTTGGGTGTTAAACCAAAAAACGCCGGTAGCTTATCTTCCATTTCGTCTATATATGCTTTTGCTTCATTCATATAGCGCTGCCGCCCTTCGTCGGTGGGCGCGTAATAAAATTGTTCGCTGTTGCGCATAAAGCTAAAGAATGCAGGTAAATCACCTTCAAACCCTACTTTTTTCATAATAGTGCGCATTTCGTTATGAATACGCTCAACATTCTCAAGGCCAAGGTCATGCACTTCTTGCGCGCTTAGCGCGGTGGTCGTAAACCACTCTAGTCGATTTTGATACCACTCGCTTCCTTCAGGCAAACGCCATACACCGTCTCCGAATGGGGTAATGTCACGATGCTTTTCAAGTTCAGCAATTAACTTCGTATAAGCGGGCTTAACTGAACTCAAAAGTGCTTCTTTGGCGTCGTTTAGAAGCGCATTTTTGCTAGTATCATCAATCGCTAAAGCATTCACCTTGCTGGTAAAGTCAGCCAAAATTGTAGAATCTGCGTCTCCTTCAACAAAAGGCTGACCTTTTAGCACATTCGCCGATGATTTAATCATCTGTTCGTAAGACCATTTAGGTGGAAAAATGCCAAGGGTTTCGCGAATTTTTAATTGCTCAATAACTTGGTCGAATAAAGGGGCTACTTTATTAAGTCGACTAACATAAGCAAGCGCGTCACTTTCATCAGATATGCTGTGAATATTGATCAGGAAACTAGGTACTGTTGTGTGCCAAGCACGAAATTGATGCATAACATAGCGGTGATGAGGAAAAGTGCCGTTGGCAGCTTTACGCTTTAAGTCAGCCACAAATAATTGTAGGCTCAATATTTCACTTTCGTTTAACTTACTTTGATCAAAGCTTTGCGCATCTGCATACGCCTGCTCGCGAATACTTTTTGATTCAGCCGCAAATTCTTCTGAAATATCGTTCCATTTATCATAATCCCACTTTAATCCTAAGCGGCTTTGCAGCATGGGAGAGCGATGCAGTCCTTGATCAAAACTATTTTCAAAAAAACTTGCTAGCTTTTCAGATTCGCCAAGCTCGCGTACCTCATTTACTTCTACTTTCGCTTGATCAGCTTGTTCTTGCTTAGCGGGGCTGTAAGCGGCAGTGGCAAAAACTCCGGTTAACAAAATTGACGCCATAATCAAACGTAATGGTGAAAAGGAAAATTGTTTTTTTATAAAGGGTTTCCGGTTTATTATTTTTATTTTAATTGAGTGCGTTAAGACATTCACACTATGTCCTAACGCAGTTTACGTGCGCGCAAATTCTTTCCTTTAACGCGCTTCTCGCGGAAAAATAGGATCGCATGTTTAACACTTCGCTGCTTTATCGCAATATACGCTTTGTCATGGGTAATTTGCATTTTACCGATATCTTCTTTGGCAATTTCAGCTTGTTTAATAAGTGCGCCGAGCAAGTCGCCTTTACTAATTTTTTGCTTTTTACCACCGTCAACCATTACGCAGTCATGAGCAGGCAATACAATTCGATTCGCATGAAAACGCAAAGCTTGAATGTGTTTAATTGGAATATGGCTATTGGTATCCTCAGCTATTTTAGCCAAAGCTTTTAGCTGATTCTCAAAAACAAGGGTAATTGCGGTGCCCGTTTGTTCAGCACGTCCAGTTCGACCGACTCTATGGGTATGGGTTTCAGCAGAATCAGCAAGTTCTGCGTTAATCACTAAATCTACTTGGTCAAGGTCAAGACCACGAGCGGCTACGTCAGTTGCAATCAGCAAATTACAGCTCTTAATTGCAAATTGTGTCAGCACTTGTTGGCGCTGAGCCTGAGTCAAATCACCATGAATAGCGTGCACACTAAAGCCTTTTTCTTGCAGATCATCGGCAAGCTCTTGAGTTTGATGCTTTGTTTGGCAAAAAACCATACACGAATTGGGTTGATGATGTGTTAACACCGCAGCCACCGCGTAAACCATGCGGTCGTCTTGTAAAGTATATGCAAGCTGCGTTATTTGGGTATGCGCCTGATTGTCTTCAACTTCAATAATTTCGGCTTTATGTAAGTATTGCTTAGTTAGTCTTTCAATGGCTCCCCCAAAAGTCGCAGAGAACAGCATTGAATGCCTTTGTTTGGGTAGCGCGCTCAAAATCCAACTCATTTGATCCGTAAAGCCCATATCTAAAATACGATCGGCTTCATCTAGTACTAAAGATTTGACTTGGCTAACATCTAGTTTTTGTTTACGAATTAAATCCATAATGCGACCTGGCGTGCCCACCACAATGCTTGGTGCATGCACCAGCGAGCCTATCTGCGGTCCTATTGAAACACCGCCAACCAAGGTAAGTATTTTAGTATTAGCATGTTGTTTAGCAAGCAGGCGTAATTGCTCTGCCACTTGCTGCGCCAGTTCACGCGTTGGGCACAGTACTAAGGAATGCACGCCAGTATGACCTTTAGATTGGTCATCGATTAACTCGTTTAAAATAGTCAAACCAAAGGCTAGGGTTTTGCCTGTGCCTGTTTTGGCCATAACTGCAGCATCTTTACCCGCCAACAATATTGGTACGCAAGCCTGCTGGGTGGCAGTTAATTGCGTATATTTCAATTCACTTAACGCACCTTGCAAGGCAGGCGCAAGTGCTAGCGCAGAAAAATTATCAAGATGAGCTGGCGCAGAGTTTGATGTTGAAGTCATATTATTTTGCTAATTTCCATTGTAGAGTTTGGCCGGCATAAAAAGGCACAATTGTTTCAGTAGGTCCGTCGCTTAAAGCGTTATTTGAAGCAGGTAATGTCATCAAATCTGGCACTTTCCATGCTTCTTGCTGTAAGGTAATTGTTCCTGAGTTGCGCGGCAAACCATAAAAATCAGGACCATAGTGGCTGGCAAATCCTTCGAGCTTATCAAGTGCATTTAAATCATCAAATATTTGCGCATATAGTTCAATTGCGCTCCACGCACTGTAACAACCAGCGCAGCCACAGGCCGATTCTTTTTTATGAGTTTCGTGGGGTGCGGAGTCTGTGCCTAAAAAGAACTTAGGCGACCCGCTTGCTACTGTTTGCTGCAAAGCTTGTTGGTGAGTGTTTCGTTTAAGCACAGGCAGACAATAATTATGCGGACGAATTCCCCCTACTAACAAATCGTTACGGTTAAGCAACAAATGCTGTGGGGTTATGGTGGCGGCTACATTGTTTGATGACGCTTTTACAAAGTCGGCGGCGTCTTTTGTCGTGATGTGTTCAAACACAACTTTAAGGCTAGGGAAGTCATAAACTATGTCTTGCAAGTAAGCGTCGATGAAGGCTTTTTCGCGATCGAATATATCAATGTGACTTTCAGTCACTTCACCGTGAACAAGCAACAACATGCCTACTTCTTGCATCTTTTCAAATATCGGATACAAGGACTTAATCCCTGTGACCGCTTCATCTGAATTAGTAGTGGCACCTGCAGGATACAACTTGCTGGCCACAATGCCAGCCGCTTTGGCTTTTTCAATTTCGCCAGGCGTAGTGCTGTTGGTTAAGTACAAGGTGACCAAAGCGTCAAAGTCGCTATCAAACGCTATGTTTTTGGGTACAGCAGCTTGTATGCGAGCTTTATAGTCGAGGGCCATTTGCGTAGTTGTAACAGGCGGGACCAAGTTAGGCATTGCAATAGCGCGCTTAAAGCAACGCGAAGTAGCCGGCACGGTCTCAAGGAGCATGTCTCCATCGCGAAAATGTAAATGCCAATCGTCTGGTGCTTGAATTGTTAATGTACGCATAAAACCCTTACTGTTACTCATATTTGTAAATACCCGAATAAAAACGAGAACATAAAAAACCAAACGGTTTTTTTGTCATAAATCCTAGGCGATATTATGCCTTAAAACCCTTTCGATTGCACAAATAACAGACTCATTAGTCTATAGTTCTAGTCACTACTTTAGTGCTATGGCGAATAAGTGCTTTGGTTTATACTCTTTATGAAAGTTTTTGATGAAAAGGCCTGTCAGTATATTTACGCTTTGCTTAATAGGATTATTTTAAACTTTATGCAAAATTAGCTTGGCTTAAACGACCAGACAACTCAATTATAGAGTAGTTCGATAAACAAAAAGCGCGATTATCAGCACCAATACATATGTCATTTTTAGGAGCAGTACGCATTGGCAACCCCGACCAAATATAACATTAGCCTCAACAACCTGATTAGCAAGCCATCGTGGTCTACAAAATGCCTAATTTGGTTCCTCGACCGGCTATTAGGCGTTGCTCTTATGAACAAGCGATATCATTTGCACAAAATGCAGGGATTAAGCAAAGAAGACTTCGCAGACAAATTAATTAGTTTACTTGAGCTAAACATTACCGGCATACAAGAACTGCAAAAAAAAATCCCAAAAACCGGTCCGGTTGTCATTGCCAGCAACCATCCTTTTGGGGGTATTGAAGGGGTTATTTTAGCCCGGGTTATTAGCCAAGTTCGCCCCGATTTAAAGGTACTCGCAAACAAAGGTTTGGGCATAATAAGAGAGCTTACCGACTATTTCATTTTTACAAATCCGCTTATTGAAAGAGACCCGCAAAACGTCCCTTCTCTTCGAAAATGTATTAAGCACGTTAGTAATCAGGGGGCCTTGCTCATATTCCCGGCTGGCAGAGTGTCGTATTATCAGCCTGAAAAACGTGCTGTGAGTGAACATACATGGAATAAAATTATCGGTCGTTTGGTAAGTATCGAACGTTGTCAGTACGTGCCTGTTTTTGTTAACGGCAATAACAGTAAATGGTTTTACCGTTTGGGTCGTGTTTACTACCGACTTAGAATGCTTATGCTACCGCATGAACTGCTTAATAAAACAGGAGCTACTATAAACTTAAATGCAGGCAACCCAGTGAAAGCGAATGCTATTAAGGGCTCCGATTTTCAACAAAAAGCCGATTTTTGCAGGCTACTTTCATATACACAAGACAATCGTTGGCATTTTGAGTGGCCTGCCGACAAAGTTATTAAACATCAGCCTTTAATGTCAGCTGTAAATAAAGCCTTGCTTGCAAGTGAAATTGCAAAGCTACCCAGCAATCAGCTACTTGTAAAAACCGCAGACTTTACAGTATATTTTGGTTATCAACATCAGCTACCTAATGTAGTTACCGAAATTGCACGATTGCGCGAACTTGTGTTTAGGCAATATAACGAAGGCAGTGGTGAGCCGCTCGACACCGATCACTTTGATGCAAGCTATACCCACTTATTTATTGTGAACAACAAAGACAAAATAATGGGGGCCTACAGAATGGGGCGCACCGATGTATTGCTTGAAGAGAGCGGACTCGATGGCTTGTATTTACACAAAATGTTTAACTTCGCCCCCGATTTTGTAAACCGCAAGACTCCTTGCTTAGAAATGGGCCGCTCGTTTTTAATACCAGAATTTCAGGGTTCTTACCAAGGCTTATTGCTGTTGTGGCGAGGCATTTGTGCTTTTATAAAACAGTTCCCACAATACAGAACACTCTACGGCACTGTGTCTATTAGTAAACTCTACGACCCTCGCAGCGTAAAGTTAATTGAAAACATACTAATTAAAGAAGGTAACGACTTTCATGTTTCGGCGCGCAACAAATTCGACTTTGCACTGCATTCAGAATTTGTCGCCTTCGACAAACAACAGCGTCTTTCCACCAGTTTAGCAAGTAATTTATCGGCTTTATTGGCTGCCATAGAACACGACAGCAAAGACATTCCTGTGTTAGCTAAACAATATTTAAAGATGGGGGCGAACTTCCACTCTTTAGGTATAGATACTAGTTTCAACGACACTCCGGGGCTACTTTTGAGCGTTCATATGCCTAGTGCGCCGGCCAAACAACTAAAGCTTTATATGGGAGCGGATTATAACGAGTATGTTGCCTATGGTAGCGGCTGCGAATAGATAAAGGGTGGTAGCGGCTGCGAATAAATAGAGAATTACAAACCGATTAATTCTTCTTCGTATAAGCCGCAATAATCACGATCCTCTGTCCATTTATCTTACCCTCAATATGAAGCGGGTTTTCCGATAGGCCAATATTTCTAACGGGAGTGCCTCGTTTAGCGATAAAGTTGGCACCTTTCACGTCGAGGTCTTTAATAACGGTCACCGCATCGCCTGCCTGTAAAGCAATACCATTTACATCTAAGGTAGGCTCTTTTTCCGCAGCTAAGCCTGCCTGGGCCCACTGCAAAATGTCTTCTTCAAGATATAGCATATCAATCGCATCTTGTGCCCATGACTCGGGTAAGCACTTATGCAATAAACGATAGCTCATTACCTGAACCGCTGGTGTAGGTGACCACATACTGGTAGTTAAACATCTTAAATGCTGCAGGTCGCAGTCGCCTTTGGCTTCAATATTATCCAAGCATGTATGACAAATATAAATGTGACAATTCGCTGTCAGGTCAGGTGATTCAGGTACAAAGAAAGCGTTTAGTGGCTTGTCCGCTTGACAAATTTCACATTGATTATTACTTCTTTCAACTAACGCAGATTGCATAAATGGACATACCCTAAAATACCTTACTAATTGTGACAATATAGTACCATGCACTAAATTGAATAAGCTATTTAAAGTAATGCTTGCTTCAGCACAGGGCCTTAGTAAACAGCCTGAACATTAGGCCGTTTTGTTAATATGGGTAATAGTGGCGGGTGCATAACCGAAAAGGGCAGGCACTTCCTTATTTTGCATGCTACAAATAATACGAATTAGTGCGTAATGATGAATAGCATGACTACTCGCAAACACAAGCTCGCGCTCTAAGGTAGAGCGACACGTAGTTGAGTGAGTGCGACTTACATCGACCTCTGATGCCACGGTAAGCAGGTTATCTAAGCAATCTTCTTGCAAATTATTCAACCAGTGTACTATACCCTCTAGCGCTTCAACTGCTGCACAAGGAAACTGTTCTATTTGATTATGACGATGACGGATGTTGTAATCTATATGACCTTCGCCATGTCCATCAATAAGCGCCAAAAAATGATCAACGATGTGGCGGATGTGCGAACCAATGCTACTCGGAAAATGTGGTGGCAATTTTTGCTGATATTCCCTAAGGCCAATCCCGTCGAGTAAATCGATTGCTTGGCTTACAATAGCCGTGTAACTGTTTGACATGCTTATCCTTTATACTATTTTCTAGCGGTAAATACGATGTATAGTTATGATAGAAATCAATGTAATAACAGACGAATCGACAAGTTTTTACTTGCACGAGTATAAGTGTAGACCGTAAATCTGACAAATTTATTTCAGTTGCTTAAAAAAGTCAGATAATTCGTCCAAATTTGGCTTATATCAAATATGTGGCTTTATTATCACTAGGTTTTACTACAACTATCACGCACATAATGCAGCCCAAGGAAAACAAATCGCGTCAAAACGCATAACGACGCATACGTATTCACCAAACGAAAGCTGTTATACTGATGAAAACGTAGGCAGAATTGGCCTATATCCTCCAGCAAGTTGCTTATAACGGCTAACAAATAGACATTTACTGACATTATTATGAAACTACCGATACATCATTATTATCCTGAAGCTAGTCGCCTTATCCTTGGTTGTATGAATCTTGGCGGCGGTTGGAACGACAATCCTGTTGTGGGCAAGGACATTGACCAAGCCTTCGACTTGGTTACCAAAGCCCTTGAAATTGGCATAAATGTCATTGACTTAGCCGATATTTATACTTTTGGTAAAGCAGAAAAAACTATGGGCGAACTGTTTAAGCGAGAACGTTCGTTACGCCATCATTTAATTCTACAGTCGAAGGTAGGTGTAAAACTAACCCCTACTTTCGATATTTGTCACTATGATTTGTCGGGCGACTGGATAACAGAGTCGGTAAACGCCAGTATAAAACGGCTACACGACAATAACTTAGACATTTTATTTTTGCATCGGCCCGACCCACTCATGCAATTAGAAGAAACCGCAAACGCACTCATGAAATTGCATGAACAAGGTAAGTTTGAATACTTGGCTGTCTCGAACATGCACGCAGGTCAAGTCGCCTATTTACAAAGCGCAATTGAAGTGCCTATTATTGCCAATCAGTTGGAGATGAGTTTAGCGAGCTACGATTTTGTTGAAGATGCCATTACCGTTAATATGCCACAAAACGCAAGCAACGGATTCCCCCGCGGCACATTAGAATATTGCCAACAAGCAGGAGTGCAATTACAGGCGTGGGGCCCAATGGCACAAGGCAGGTTTTCCGAGGGCCAAGCGTCAAACGATGAAAATGCTAGTGCTGCAACCAAAGCAACAGCGACCTTAGTGCAGCACTTAGCGAAGGAATACGGCGTAGACACAAACGCAATTGTACTTGCATGGCTAATGCGCCACCCAGCCAATATTCAGCCTGTTTTGGGCACCACAAATTGCGCTCGCTTAGCCAGTGCTCAAAAAGCCATAGATATTCAATTGTCGCGTGAACAATGGTATGCCTTATTCGAATCTATTCGCGGACAAAGAGTTCCTTAGGCGCTAACACAAAACTAGCATGTGAACGTGAACATAGCAGAGGTAGCGCAGTGAGTTCGCTCGCAACTATTTTAAATAGCTATGACACGACAGTATTGAAATATGAGTAGTTAACACTATTCGTTTTAGGAGTTGTTATGAAAATTACCGGTAATATTGAAGGATTTTCTCTGTCGACTAAGTACTTATCTACATTAGCATTGGCGTTAATTTTAGGACTAAGCGCTTGCTCGAAACAAGAAGCTCCCGAACCGCAAACCGCAGCGAGTGAAGATGTAAGTACCGTAAAAAGTGAAAGCTATGTTTTTAACAAGACCGATTATCTCACCCGTAATATCCAAGACGAAGTATTCTATTTTGTTATGCCCGACAGGTTTCACAACGCAAACGCCGAAAATGATAACGGCGATCCCAAGCGGCCTATTTCCTTTGGTGGATTAGATAAAACTTCAAAGTGGGCATTTCATGGGGGCGATATTGCAGGACTAGAAGACAAACTCGACTACATTGAAGGTTTAGGCATTACCTCTATTTGGATGACCCCAATTTTGCGCAACCGCGCTATACAAGATAACGGCTTTGGCCACCATGGTTATTGGGTAATCGACTTTACGCAAATAGACCCACACTTTGGCAGTAACGATGATTTAAAAAGTTTGATTGCAGCCGCCCATAAACGCGATATCAAAATATTCTTCGATATTATTACCAACCATACCGCCGACGTAATTAAATACAAAGAGTGCCATGACGAAAAGGGTAAGTTTTTAGCCGCCGACCAAAAGGGATGCGACTTTATTGGTTCAGAAGCATTGGCCGCTGGCACAAAATATACTCCCTTTGTGTTAGATGAAGAAAAAGATAGTAAAGTACCGGCATGGTTAAACGACCCTAAATACTATAACAATCGAGGAGATTCCGTTTGGCAAGGTGAAAGTACCGTTAAAGGAGACTTTTTCGGCCTTGACGACCTAGACACGAGCAACCCAGAAGTCATTTCAGGATTGAGCCAAGTATTTAAAGATTTGATAACCGAGTTCAGGCCAGATGGGTTTAGAATGGACACGGTAAAGCATGTAGATATTGAATTTTGGCAGTCTTTTGCACCTGCTATTACCAAACATGCACAATCAATAGGCCTCCCAGAGTTTTTCATTTTTGGCGAAGTATATGATGATAATCCCGCCGGTTTAAGTAAGTTTACTAACGTAGGAAAGCTGCCTTCAGTGCTCGACTTTAGTTTTGCCTTTAACGTCACAGACGTTGTGTTTAACAACAAAAACGTTAGTCAACTCACCACATTATTTGACAACGACGACTACTACCGAGACTCAGACTCGTCGCCTAACGACTTAATCAAATTTTTAGGCAATCATGACATGGGTCGCGCTGGCTTTTTTATTGAGCAAAGCCTGCCTAATATTTCCGACGATGAAAAGGTCAAGCGCAGTAATCTTGCGCACGCCCTTATGTATTATTCTCGTGGTGTACCGGTAGTTTATTATGGCGATGAACAAGGCTTTACCGGAGACGGCGGTGATGTAGACGCCCGTGAAAACATGGACCCCTCGCAGGTCGAAACATACAATGACAACACTCTAATTGGCACCAACAGCACCACCGCCACTAGTAATTTTGATACCCAACACCCCCTTTACAAAAGCTTAGCTGACCTTGCCAGAGTGCGTCTTGCCCATAAAAGCCTACGTCAAGGTGAACATATAAATCGAATTCTTGATGAAGAAAAACGTTTGTATGGTTTTAGTCGAGTATTACCAAGCGATATGATCGATCATTTGATAGTGTTCAATTTTTCTAATCAACAACAACAGGTCAGCAAGAGCGTAGGGGCACTTGAATACGAAAAACTTGCAGGGCACCCCAATAGCACAGCAACCTTAAGTGGCGACCAGTTGCAATTAACTTTGGCACCGCAAAGCTACTTGGTATTAAAATCAAACAAGTCTATTGTGAAAAGTATTGTGCAAAATATAAGTATGCAGCCAATGTATGAAGAAAATGAACGCATTTTCATTCCATTTGAACTGGAGTTTAATAACCCTGAGCAATTTAATATAGCGCAGATATCTGTTTACCAGGTAAGCGAAGATGGACAAAAAACACTAATTTCATTTGACACTACCGCCCCTTATAGAGCAGTGTTAGTTACCTCCCAACTACAAGATATTGGTAAAATAGAAGTACAGGCTGATAACTTCAAGGGAAGAGTCAAAACGAAAGTGTTCGACCTATCTATGTTTTAGATATGCGTTAGGTACTTATTTAAATGAGTGTATATATGAAGGGCAATTAAGTGGATAATTTTGAATTTAGCACCACTAAGCGTATTGTTAGCGACATTGGAGCCTTGGCTAACTGCGGTCAATACTGCCAGCTCTTAGCTATAAAAACGCTACTGATTGTAACCGACAAGGGTATAATCGAGCACGGTCTAATTGACGACTTACTGACTTGCTTAACCGCTGCAAATATTGCCTATACTATTTTTGATGAAGTCATTCCCGACCCGCCACAAAGCGTTATAGAGCAGGCGACTGATTTAGCCTTAAAGAATAATATTGACGGTGTTATAGGCATTGGCGGCGGCAGTTCACTCGATTCTGCTAAGCTAGTTGCGGTGCTAGTTAAGCAACAGCAATCTTTGCAAACTATGTATGGCGTTAATAACATTACTAGTGAACGTTGCCCGCTGATACTAATTCCTACCACTGCGGGAACGGGGTCTGAGGTTACGCCTATTTCTATCGTTACCACCGGCGAAACTACCAAAATGGGCGTGGTGTCGCCTGTGCTGTTGCCCGACATTGCCATTTTAGACGCTAGTTTAACCCTAGGCTTGCCTAAACATGTTACCGCCTCAACAGGCATAGATGCGATGGTGCATGCTATAGAAGCCTACACTAGTAAGTTTACGAAAAACCCCTACTCCGACATGCTTGCTAAACAGGCTTTGACGCTGTTGTCTGCAAATATAGAAGAGGCCACGCACAATGGTAAGAACCTAGCAGCAAGACAAAATATGTTGCTAGGCGCATGTTTGGCTGGTCAAGCTTTTGCCAATGCACCTGTTGCTGCTGTCCATGCTTTAGCCTATCCCTTAGGTGGTCATTTCCATATTTCCCATGGATTGAGTAATGCATTGGTGTTACCCCATGTGCTTAGGTTTAATGGCCAAAATGCTAACCATTTGTACAGCGAGCTTGCACCTTTTATTCTGCCAGCAGATGCGCTCAACCATTTACAGTCAAAAACAAGCACTATGTTAGCTGATTATTTTAATCAGTTGAGCCTTGATCTTGGTCTGCCTACTAAACTAAGTGCTTGCGGCGTAGGTGAAAACGATTTAGAGATGCTTGCAAAAGATGCTATGTTACAAACGCGTTTATTAGTCAATAATCCCCGCGAAGTAGAATATGAAGATGCGCTTCGAATATACCAAAAAGCGTTTTAAAAAATTACCGCTGTTAAAAGGAAAAAAAGTGACCCGCGACCCACAACACTTGCCGCAACGAAACGATTTTCGCTATTTTTTTAACATTGATACCCGTTGGATGGATAACGATATTTATGGCCATGTGAATAACGTGGTGTACTACAGCTATTTCGATTCTATAGTCAATAAATACCTAATTGAGCATGCAAATCTCGATATTCATAATGGTCAAGATATAGGACTTATGGTCAGCTCGAATTGCAACTACTATAGCAGTATTGCGTTTCCTGAAAAAATAGTGGGCGGCATTGCCGTAAGTCGAATAGGTAATTCATCAGTATCATATAAAGTCGCGATATTCAAAGAAGACCAAGATAATGCTTCAGCCGATGGCAGCATGACCCATGTATTTGTTAATCGTAAAACTAACAAACCGACGCCTATTTTGGGCACTCTAAAAGAAGCTTTAACTAAAGCTTCAATCAAAGCGAAAAACGACTGAATACTTTTTATAGATTGAATTGAGATCTAGCATGTAATGGGTTTTCCTTAAGTAGAATCATAATTAGTTAGCCACGTCTAACCACAACAACCCATGCAGAGGTTATAATGAAAATAACACCTTCCTCGCATTTGTATAATGCTTGTAGAACCTTCCTAAGCAGACTTTCAATGGCAAGCTGCGCTTCGATAGCATTATTTATATTTGGCTTTACCAGTAATGTATATGCGCTTATTGAGGCTAAAACAGCTAGCGCTGCGCATCATCAAGAAGCTCATAGTATTGATCCCGGCTTTATATTACCAATGCGTGAGCGCGCGCAATTGATTGACAGCATGCTTAACGACAAACTTAACAATACCTTGCCTAGTATTATGCAGCGCACAGGCATAGATATGTGGATTTTAATTTCTCGGGAATATAACGAAGATCCGGTATTAAAAACAATGTTGCCTTCTACTTGGCTGTCTGCGCGCCGGCGCACTATATTAGTAATTTATAACCCAGGGGAAGGTAAGCCACTAGAACGATACGCTGTAGCGCGATATCAAGTAGCCGACATGTTTAAAAAAGCGTGGGATAAAGAAACCCAACCCAGCCAATGGGCAAGATTAGTCGAACTTATTAAACAAAAAAATCCGCGTTCCATTGGTTTAAACAAATCAGAGCACCACGCATTAGCCGATGGCATGACAGCGACCGAATATTTAGCCTTCATGGATAAGCTAGACGACAACCTAAAAAGCAAAGTGGTTAGCGCTGAACATTTAGCCATTGGCTGGCTTGAAACCCGATCTGCGATGGAAATGGAGGTGTATCCAAAGCTTGTCGCCTTTGGCCACAGCATAATTGCCGAAGCTTTTAGCAATAAGGTTATAACACCCCAAGTGACCACGACCGAAGATGTAATATGGTGGCTGCGAGATAAATCAAATGAACTGGGTGTAAAAAACTGGTTTCATCCTAGCGTGTCGATTCAACGCGCCAATGGCGAAAAGTTTGAACAAATCGTAGCCTTTAGTAAGCGTGCGAGCGACAATGTCATTATGCCGGGAGACCTTATTCATGTTGACTTTGGCATGACTTACTTACGCCTAAATACCGACCAGCAACAACATGCGTACGTGCTTAAAAAAGGCGAAACCCAAGCGCCCGATTATTTAGTCGAAGCCTTAGCTAAGGGTAATCGCCTGCAGGACATATTTACCGACATGTTTGCAGTAGGTAAGAGCGGTAATGAAATTTTAAAAGCCGCTCGTAAACAAGCGATTGAAGAAGGCATAAAGCCTGCAATTTATACCCACCCTATTGGTTATCACGGTCATGCAGCAGGCACTACTTTAGGTATGTGGGACCAGCAAATGGGCGTGCCGGTCCAGGGTGATTATCCACTGCATGCAAATACCGCTTATTCTATCGAACTGAATGCTGCGAGCTTTCTGCCGCAATGGAGTAAGGAAATACGCATTATGCTAGAAGAGAATGCCATATTTGACGGTACTAAAGTGAGCTATTTGAGTGGACGACAAACTGAGTTTCATCTTATAAAGAGTGAGTAAATAAAAAACAAAAAAAGGGTCCAGTGATAAATAATATTCCTGCGAGGAATTATTTATACTGAACCCTTTTTAAAGCATTAAATCTGGAAGAACTCTCTTCTCATATCTCGGTCGGTGTTAAAAGCTCCACCCAGAGAAGATGTTTTTGTATACGAACTGGTATCACGAATACCACGAGCCTTCACACAATAATGGGTAGCGTTAATACTAACGGCAACATCTTTTGTGCCAGTCAAGGCTTGAAGTGCTACCATTACTTGCTGAGTTAAGCGCTCTTGAACCTGTGGACGCTGAGCGAAAAAGCTCACTAAGCGATTTATTTTGCTAAGCCCAATAACCGTTTTGTTAGGGATATAAGAAACCGTTGCAGTACCGTCTATGGTCACAAAGTGATGTTCGCAGGTACTGGTCAGGCTAATATTGGTTACCTGAACGGGCTGCTCAATACTCATTTTGTTTTGTATTTGCGTAATTTTAGGGAAATTAAAGTAGTCTAGCCCAGAAAATATCTCATTCACATACATTTTCGCAATGCGGTTTGGAGTATCCTGTAGACTATCGTCGTTTAAATCTAAACCAAGCGCCTGCATAATGTCGGTCATGCTTTGCTTTATTTTAAGGCGTTTTTCTTCGGCAGTTAAACCGTTATCAACCATTGGTGTTTCAAGCCCAGCAACTAATAGCGCATCGCGCACAAGCTTGGCTTGCGATGACAACGCTATATTGTGGTTGGCTCCATGCACTACAATTTTATCGTTTGCTAACATTGTATATCCAATTAATTATTTACTTTTGTATACGCACAAAATTTAAGCTGGTTTACTATTATTCAATATAAATTTTATGAGAGTCGATCCTAGCTTGTTCAATTCACGTAATTTCCTGTGTTGAACACGCAATGTCTTTCGTTATTTTCCTAGGCCAAACTAGAATGTCATGCATACTCAATGACAATGGGTCTGAGTATTTATACACTTGGCCTCGTTTGTTGATGTTTTCAGACACTTAACCAACAAATACCATAGCGACCATACTTACTTCATTTACAAGGAAGCGCCAATACCATGACAGCTGCTATAATAGCGCCCATACTCATTACCGGGGGCTCCCAACGCTTGGGATTAGCCATTGCCCAATTCTTAAATTCAGATGAATTCGAACCTCGTCGCACTGACGCTAAGCACACATCAACAACTTCGAAAACACCTAAGCCAGCGGTCATTGTAACATACCGACGCAAAAAGCCAGCCCTTGAGGCCTTAATCGATCAAGGCGTAGTGGCAATAAAAGCTGACTTTGCTACCGACGAAGGCATCACCAGCTTTATCAAAGCGCTAAAAGAGCACACGCCTGTTTTAGGCGGCATTATTCATAATGCCTCTGATTGGGACAAAGAAACACCCAATGCCGACCTTGCCCAATTGTTTAGTAACATGATGCAAGTCCACGCCAGCGCACCTTATCAAATAAACATTGCCTGTAAAGACATGCTTGTAAATGGTGCCGACGTAATACATATGACCGATTATGTGCAAGACAAGGGCAGCAGTAAACATATCGCCTATGCAGCCAGTAAAGCTGCTCTGCATAACCTAACCTTATCGTTTGCCAGCTTATTAGCACCAAACGTAAAGGTAAACTCAATCGCACCTTCTTTACTCATGTTTAACGATGATGATTCCCAGGCATACAAACAAAAAGCGCTGTCAAAATCTATACTCGGTATCTGCCCTGGTGCCCAAGAGGCCGTTAACGCGGTCGACTTCATTTTTAAAAGTAAATTTTTAACAGGCCAAGTGATTCATTTAAACGGCGGGAGAAACATAAAGTAATGCAGTCTTTTATTATCCTAAAAACAGCTATATTTTCAGCAAGCGTATCGACATTAATATTCACCAGTTTATTAGCCTATTCACACCCAACAAGCGCCCAAGAGCAATCGTCAATTGTTGAAGTCATTAGTGTCACAACAAGCAAAACTGCACAAGCCATTAACCAAACGCCCGCCAGTATAAGTGCCGTATTAGCAGATGAAATTGAACTTATATCAGCTCAACACATTTCACAAGTACTCGATTCAGCCCCAGGCATATGGATAAGCCGTGGTAATGGTCAAGAGCATTTAACTGCGATTAGAAGCCCGGTGCTTACTGGCGCTGGCAGCTGCGGTGCGTTTTTTATGGGGCTAGATGGCATTTCTATCCGGGCACCAGGCTTTTGCAATTCAAATCAGCTGTTCGATATCAATTATGAGCAAGCGGCTAGAATAGATGTTCTGCGATCCCCTGCAAGCACTTTATATGGCAGCAATGCCTTACACGGTGTTATTAACGTTGTTACTGCCGATGCATTTGAAAATGATAGTAATATCGCGGGCTTGCAGTTTGGTGCGAATGATTTTGCGCGTATCAGCAATAGTTATGGGCAAGTCAACGAAAAATCCGCTTGGAGAAGCTTGGTTAATCTTACCCAAGAAAATGGCTTTCAATTTCAAAGCGGCTACGACCAGCAAAAAATGACACATATCTATCAAACACGCGGTGACGTGTGGGATACAAAAAGCGTTCTTGATGTGAGCAATTTAAATCAAGAAACCGCGGGCTTTATTCGCGGCTTTGAAAGCTATAAAGATTCACAAATACGCCGTTCTAATCCTAACCCAGAGGCCTATAGAGACGCGAAATCATTGCGAGCATATACAGCTTTCTCAAAAACAGACGACAGCGGAAGCCTTACCCTTACGCCTTATTTGCGCTGGAATAAAATGGCTTTTTTGCAGCATTTTTTGCCATGGCAGGGCCTTGAAGAAAATCGTCATACCAGCCTAGGATTACAATCGCAGTATAGCTACCGTTGGCAAGATATTGATTGGGTGTCGGGGGCCGACATTGACCTAACCCGCGGTAGTTTGCTCGAAACCCAGCAAGAAGACTTTTCGCCAAGTGTCCCTAAAGGTATCCACTACGATTACGATGTAAATGCCTACCAGTTGAGTGCCTATACCAAAGGTAGGTGGCAACACAACAATTGGATTGTAAGAGCGGGTGTGCGCTTAGAACGCAATCAATATAATTATACTAACAATGCAGGTAGTCCAAGTGCCTGCGCACCCGATGTAGAGGTGTGCCGCTTTAGTCGTCCCGACAGTCAAAACCTTTCATTTAACGCGCTATCACCTTCGATTAATGTACAATACTTGATGAGCACTAATACGTCGCTGTATGCTAAATATTCGCAAGGCTTTAGAGCGCCGCAAGCAACTGAGTTATTTCGATTACAAAATAATCAGCAAATTACCGATATAAACAACGAAAATATGAATGCTTATGAAGCGGGCATTCGCTACTCAAACCCTACTACTAATTTACACATAGCTGGTTTTAGTATGCGCAAAAAGGACGCTATATTTCAAAATTCCGACCGCCAGAATGTAAGCGGAGCAATTACTCAACATGAGGGCCTTGAAGTCGAACTTAGGCAGCAATTAAACGCTGACTGGCAGTTTAGCGGCCATATAAGTTGGTCGCAGCATACTTATGAAAACGAAACGACGTTAGTGCGTACCAGCATAATTAACAACACCATAGACACGGCACCTAAGTGGCTTTCCAACCTCAATATAAGCTATTCACCCAACGCACAACTAACTGCACAACTAAGTTGGCAATACCTGAGTGAATACTATTTAAACCCTGAAAACACAGCTGAATATGAAGGGCATCAGTTGCTTGATGTCAACATACGCTATCAACTTGCCCAGCAGATTAGTTTACGTGTACATGTGCTAAACTTAACCGATGAAGAATACGCGGAACGTGCCGATTTTGCTTTTGGTAGCTACCGCTATTTTGTGGGCCAACCAAGGCGCGCTTTTATTAATTTAGTATGGTCTTATTAATATGCAAACCCAACATTACACCTTGTTATCCCAGTGGGCAGAACAAGAAGCCGTTATACTCGCTTGGCCCCATGCTGGCACAGATTGGATTGATAACCTCGATAGCACGCAACAAACTTACCTCGCGCTTATTAATGCAATTAATAGCGCATCGGCGGTGGTTATATTGCTATGTCCGCAAGATCACATCGAATGTGTTACTGCAATGCTAGGAAACAGTAATCAATTATTGATAGTTCCCGCACAATATAACGACACTTGGGTACGCGACTATGCTTTTTTAACCGTAAGCGATAATCATCACAACTATCCAATGAGCTTTACCTTCAATGGCTGGGGACAAAAATTTGATGCATCGCTCGACAATAAGGTCAATAATCGCTTAGCCGAACTTTGCCAACATCCGCTTATAGTTAACCCAACAGTGTTAGAGGGCGGCGCGATTGAAATTGATGAAAATCAGCATTTATTAACAACCGCTTCGTGTCTATATAATCCCAAGCGAAACGGTTATATGACTGACGAAGAATATCGTGCTTTGTTTGCTGATTATTTAGGTGCCAAAAAAGTAACCATATTTAATCATGGTCACTTAGAAGGTGATGATACCGACGGCCATATAGACACATTGGCACGTTTCACGCCACTCATGGGTATAGTATTGCAAGGCGCAGACAATCGTCCGCACGACCCGCATTTTGCAGAGCTATTTAAACTGCAGTATGAAGTAAGCCAAGTGTTGCCTAAACATAAAATTTATTCACTACCTTTGCCCTTTGTAACTAACCAAGATGGCGAAAGACTGCCCGCCTCGTATGCAAACTACCTTATTTTAAACAGACATATACTAATGCCTATTTATGGCCATATTGAAGACGCAAGCGCGATAGAAATTGTACAAAGCGCGTATCCAAATTATCAAATAGTGCCCGTACTTTGTGATAGCCTAGTGCAGCAAAACGGCAGTTTACATTGTGTCAGTATGCAAGTGCCTGCCAATACAATAAAGCCACAAATTATTGCTAAAGCTCAATCGGGAGTGTCGGTATTATGAGTAACATTCAAACACCTCACACACTAAAAGTGGGTATCGTCCAGCAAAGCGTGAGTAGCAGCAATAAACTTGAAAATTGGGAAAAGTCAGCCCTGCAAGTACGCAAACTTGCCGCCCAAGGATGCCAATGCATTTTATTGCAAGAGCTTCACTCAAGCCTGTATTTTTGTCAAACCGAAGATGTAAATCAGTTCGATTTAGCCGAGCCTATTCCTGGAGACGCTACCGTTTTTTTTGGTGCTCTCGCCAAACAATGCAATATTGTATTAATAGCCTCATTGTTTGAAAAACGCGCCGCCGGCCTTTATCACAATACCGCGGTAGTGTTTGATAAAAGCGAGGAAATTGCGGGTATGTATCGCAAGATGCATATTCCTGATGATCCTGGTTTTTATGAGAAGTTCTATTTTACGCCTGGCGACCTAGGTTTTGAACCTATTCAAACGAGTGTGGGAAAACTTGGCGTATTAATATGTTGGGATCAATGGTATCCAGAAGCCGCTCGCTTAATGGCAATGGCGGGCGCTGAAATTCTGTTCTACCCCACCGCAATTGGCTGGGACCCAAGCGATCCAACAGATGAACAGAAAAGGCAACAAGACGCTTGGGAAACCATACAGCGTGCTCATGCAGTGGCTAACTCGGTGCCTGTTGTGGTGGCAAATCGAACGGGGTTTGAAGCCTCACCCAATAGCACAGATGCGGGTATAAAATTTTGGGGACATAGCTTTATTGCAGGCCCACAAGGTGAAGTTTTAGCAATGGCTAAAGATCAAAGTGAACAAACTCTTATGGTTGAATTAGATATGCAAAAATCTGAGCATATAAAACGTATTTGGCCCTATTTCAGAGATAGACGCATAGACGAATATCAAGATTTAACAAAGCGCTGGCGCAGTTAAAGTAAGGATGCGACTGTTCTGCGTAAAACGTACTTGTTAATAGCGCTATTTCTGAGGCGCACGTACTAATTTTGCGACTGAGCTGGCGGTAGCGGTTAGCTCGTTATCTTCGTTGTAGAGGTGGCTTTCAATAAAAGCTGTTTTATAACTTTGCTTTATCACCCAGCCTTCAACACGAAGCTTTCCGCTGCGTGTGGGTGCAAGGTAAGAAGTTTTTATTTCAAGAGATGAGACATTTATAATTTCTTGGTCGCAGATAATAACAGCGTGGCTCATAGCGGCATCGAGCATAGCGGTAACAAACCCACCTTGAACAATATCGATTGAATGGCAGAACTTAGTGCTAATATCAAACTCAAAAGTACACGCTGTTTTGTCACTATCGAAATCGATTAAGCGTCCACCAAGCATGCCAATGAATTTTGGCCCATAGTCGTTTATTTGTTCAATAATCATTTCTTTATTTTTCATAAGTACCTTTGTTGTCCTGTTCCCTTAATAAAGAGTAAAAGCGGAATAAATGCTAAACATTAACGGCATGTATCCCATCACCAAATAAGCGAATACAGTTTTTGTTTCGAAAGCTCGCAAAAACCATTATTCCTTTGTTTCGGATATCAATGAGTTGTTGTTCTGACAGTAAATATTCGCCACAAGCTTGTAATTATTTTTCATCATCTATGGTATAAACAAAGGCAGGTTATGTACCCATCATATTTGATTTTTCCATGATATTGCCTGATCAACAATCTTGCGCAGGCAAATGCTGAACTGCCCCATAACAATTTATCATGTTGATGGGCTTGACTAAATTCTTCAAAAGCAAAAGCGTCGACCTCATCATATGTTTTGCCATATGGAATGCAAAGTAGTATTTGGGGATAACTCAGGGCTACATGGCTTGCCTGCGATGTTTGTCGAAATTGCTGCAAAAGATAATTTTCGCTTTCGCCAATAAGACTCTCGTGGGTTGACCCAACAAACTGACACTTATGAGTTTGTGCGATACTAGCCAAATAGTTCAACAATACAATATCATTATCAGCGGTGGAAAATTGGTAATTGCCAACAATTGCGTTATAAGCTTCAGCTTCAGCTTCAGTATTCTGGATATGATGACCGAGCTCTGTTATAAAATGGGTATCACCTGCCGCAGCGTTTTCAAGAGCATCTCGATTTGTGTTTACAAGATAAAAAAACTGACTTTCTTCATCGTATTCTTCACCAAACACCGCTTCTCTTACCGAACGCCAGGCCGACTCTAAAGCTTGGAATTGAATTCCGTGTAATATCGATTTCATCAAGCCTTCAACAGCAGCATCGATGAACATCGCCAAGTTTTTATGTTCAAGCTTGGTATCTTTAATAATATGCGGACGCATTAAATCACCTAAAAACTGCTCTACACTAGCTATTTTTTTGAGTGTTTGAAACATTTTACTTAGACGCTGTAGCTTTGGATTGCTTTTGGCCAAGTAGGCGTTTAAACATAACATCATTATCGCTTACATTTGTGCTTTGATTGTTGTCTTTGCATTGTATATCGTTTGATGTCGATGTGCTGGCGGCATCGCTTGCTTGTGCTGAATTGGTATTAAATCCATATTCAAAATTGAGTTTACCTGACATTGCTGACTCCAAATAAAGGCCTAGTGAAATTATAAACAAAACTTAAGCGCTGCTGCTCACGACTAATCGAGCGCTCCCTATGCGTATCTATGATGGTAATATACTGGTCATAATTTTCTTTTAGACCAAAAGTAAAATGGTAGTCCAGCAGCAAGAAGAATGACACCTTGAAGTGCAATCATTAATCCCGAACCAATAATGGCAAAGGTAGAAAATAATAACGCGATAAGCGCAATACTAAACGATACCCAGTTGATCTTAGTGCTGGCGTTTAACTCTCTTCTTTGCATAATAATTTCAGCTAGTGACGATGTCGCATAAGGCAACAATACCGTCAACGTAGAAAGCATCATTAACGTTTTAAATGCACTTAATAATCCTTCAGAAAAATTCATCACCACTAGCATTGACGCTAAAAAGCCAGAAACTACTACCGTCTTTATGGGTATACCTGCTTTGTTCTTTTTTGAAAAAAACTCAGGCATTAATTTATCCTTTGCTAAGGCATCTGGCATGATACCTACAATTAGCACATTGGCGTTAATGCTACTGATCATAGAAATAATTGCCGCGATAGCAATGAAACCGGCTCCCAATGGCCCTAATATTATCGAGGCTGCGTCGGCGAGCGGTGCAGTTGATTTCGCCAAATCAGTGAGTGGAATTAAAGTCATCACTCCATAGGTGAGAGTAATGTAAATAACCGTTACTGTTAATGTGCCTATAATCAGTGCTCTAGGAATATTTTTTTCTGGGTTAATAACATTATCTGATGGCAATGTTACCGCTTCAATACCAATATAGGCCCACATAGTGATCATCACCATTTCTGAGATTAAAATTAGTGTAGATTTTTGATTCGCATCATCGCTTATCGTTGAATCAAGCACGGCATTGGTGGGATCACCAAGAAACAGTGCACCAATACAAATAATAAACAATGGTAATAGTTTTAATAAAGAAGTCACTAATTGGAAGGTGCAAGCAGCTTTAATACCCGTCATATTAATGGCCGTTATTAACCAAATAAATGCGATAGCAATTGTTGCAAATATAATTGGGTTTGCAGAAATTGCGGGTATAAAAAAGCTTAAATATCCGGCGACTGCAATAGCCCCTACAGCAACGGCAGCCAAGATACTAATCCAATAACCCCAAGCAATAAGAAATCCTGTTAGGTCGCCTTGTGTTTCTCTGGTGTAGCCGTAGATACCACCTTGCATCGAATGTCGTTTGGCAAGCATACCCAAAACTAAAGCTATAAATATTGTCCCTATACCAGCAATGATCCATCCAACTAAACTTAACTTTCCGTAAGGAGCCAAGACAGCTGGCAACATGAAGATACCATTGCCAATTACGATACCTATAACCAGTCCCCAACATTTCCAGAATCCCATTACTCTGTTCATTAAAACTTCCCTTATTATTTTTTATTTAATCAAGAGGGGTTATCTCAATAACTTCTTTTATAGCTCTTATGTCGCCGCGATGTTGCGGTAAGGCCCAATCTGGGCGTGCGTCAAGCAAAGCTTGGCTTTGTGAGCCCAAACCGTAGCGATAACTAAACAGAGCAATTGATACATCTTGTGCAGTGGCATTTATTTTGGCTTCGTAAACGACGGTTCTGCAACTACGGCCTGTGCAACGAACTCGTTTTGGAGGTGCTTCTTCATGCATAAGCCCGTTCACACTCACTGAGCTAACTAAGAGGCTGTCTCCTGACAAACCAATATCCAAAACATCTGTATCAGCCGCTTCAATTTCTAATATGACAACACGCTTCTTACCTATCACCTCATTTCGAAGGATATTTACGCTTAAGCCTGACGTTGCGAAGCTTGGTGCCTCAGCAATGAATCGTTTTCCACTATAACCTGTCAGTGTCCCCGCCTCAAACTTTGCGATATCTGACATTGACTCAGGCAAAGGATCTGAACCACGTATGCTCCACCGAGCTTTACCGGCCTCAT
Source organism: Acidiferrobacterales bacterium (assembly GCA_964195425.1). Classification (GTDB taxonomy): domain Bacteria; phylum Pseudomonadota; class Gammaproteobacteria; order Enterobacterales; family Alteromonadaceae; genus Glaciecola. Next base: position 198,186 of record CAXMOM010000043.1, on the reverse strand, counting down.
TTTGGCTGTGCATGACGGATAATCCGCGCGGGGCATCAGATGAATAAGCTGTGACCAATAAAGCGGTAATCACAAAGGTAGCTGTTATACCCAAGCCAGCCAAAGGGACAACTATACGCGAGGACTTTATTACTCGCTCATCTGGTATAAACAGCGGTACAAGCACAATAAAGGCCAAAACAAGAAATAGTGCAAAAGGCGCGGCATATTCGGGGAATAGCATAACCTCCCCCAAAGCTGAGGTGGTAATGCCCATAAGCGTAAACAAAATAGCCGCCGCTGTTATAAGCGTATAAGCGGCTCGACTTTGTGATTTAAATAGAAGCCCCGCCAATGCAATGATCGCCAAGGCCGGGGCGAATAAAATTGCAGCGCCAGGAAAAAAAAATGTCGCGCCAAATCCTAACAAAGCGAACCAAATCCACCCCGTCATTATTAGACGAGGCTTAGGTACGTTTCGTCCTAAAAGGATAAGAGCGAGTCCAGCGCCCATTAGTGCAGCGGCATTTTGCGCTCCACGCAGGGCCCAAGGTTGCGCTGCGGCAAAGTATGTTTCTTGACGTAAAGCGCCTATGAGCATTGTTACACCAATCGCGAAGCCAACACCCAAAAGAATTGCCAGAGGCGGAAAAGCCAGCGCTTTCACGATACCGCCTTTGCCGTTTCTCGTAAAAACAGAAATAGCGAGTAAACCGCCTAAGACAATCAATGGCAGGCCCAATAGTTGCGGCAGCTTTAAGACCAAAAGACCGAATAAGTCTATATACATCCATTGTTGTTCCGGCTCGTCGCCTGGTTTTTCAAGAAGGGCCTCAACGCTCCTAAGGGCCGTCGCGCCCATATGGAAGAATGAGCGCTGATCCAATCGCGCAAGACTATCCTGGGGTGTATGATAGAACTGAGCGCCCCCCCCAAGTGCAAAATTACTGGCATCTAGTCCGAGTTTCAAGTATTCGGTCACATCAGTTGAGTTGGGCATTGCAGCATAAACATCGGTAGCTAAAGAGCTCGCAATGGGTTTTTGTATATCTGTTTTCAGCACGGCGAGGTCACGACCGTTCGGGGAGCTTGTCTCGATCAGCGCAACAGGACCACTATTGCCGCGGGCTTCCATACTCACAACAGCGGTAATCAATTTGGCAAAAGGGTCATTTTCAACAAAAGAGGCTGCACCAACAAGACCTACTTCTTCGCCATCTGTAATCATAACTAAAACAGGTCGCGCAAGGTCACGTAATTTAAGATTATAGGCAATTTCAAGGCTTGCCGCCACGCCTGATCCGTCATCAGCAGCGCCCGGCCCAGTAGGGACAGAGTCATAATGAGAAGCAACCATAATAGCATTGAGTCCGGCATTACCTATCCAGAACATTACATTTTGCACACGTGCGCAAAGCAAGGCCCTATTTCGCTGGTTACAGTAAAACCTATCTGTCACGATGGGGGTAAACCCTATTGCTTCAATTTCAGAAATTAGACGCTCACGCACCGCATCATTGGCATCACTATCAACAGGATGCGGGCTTTCATCGCCTAAAATACGCTCCAAACGCTCAAACGCACGTTCGGTATTAAAAGCATGAGTGGAATCAACCTTTGGCGGCTGAATCAAGCTCTGTCGTATTGTAAAAGCAACAAAGAGCACTGCCACAATAAAGAAAATGCTGAGATTAAATTTAGTCTTCATATTCTGTCCTTTGTGCAAGAATAAAAAGAATAAACGTTATACCCGATCTATACAAGAGGCCTGGGTTTTGTTGCTTTAAAGCTATGTAAGTGGACTTTGGGCCAGCATGACCAGAAATGACAAACACCTCATAGTTAATCTATATTATAGTAAGTAAATCTTTTGATGATAAGTCAAATACACAAGCGCACTCTTTCGCGTAAACATATGTTCAAAAGCTTTATCGTTTATATCGAGACCGCCTGTATATTTACCGAATGCTGGCATAAGCAAAATATTATCGCCGCACACAAAACTTTTTCCTGTGACCTTTCGATTAGCTAGTTTATAGCTCGATTTAGGATGATAGTGACCAATAATTTGAGCTTCAACGGGCACATGCTGGCTATCTAAGGCGCAATTCTCATTTATAGCATTCTCATTTACAATCGCTAGCACCTCTGGCTCATGCACCAATAGCACGTTTTGTATCTGTAACAATGGCGCTCGCTTGCCTAAAATTTCGGGCGGAATGTCAGGGTCGTGATTGCCCAGAATCCATGTCCATTTAGCCACCGAGTCCACCAAAGTATTTAGGCGTTCTAAATCATCGATTTGCATTCGGCTAAGAGCATTACCGTCGTGTAAACTGTCGCCTAAACACACAATATGACCACAGTCATAACGCTGCATCATAAGGTGCATGCGTTTTAGCGTTTCTTTACTATCAAAACGTGGCAAAGGATTCGCGAATTGACTTAAAAAGCTTCCCTTCTCTAAGTGTAAATCGCTGAAAATGAGTAAGTCTTGTTGCGGCCATAACAACACACCACCGGCGTCTAATAACATACGATGCCCTGCAAATTTCACCGGAATAACTTGGTTGTTCATTAGCAAGGCTTTGAGTGCCTCAGGCGCAATCATTATGCTTAATCTCCCTGCAACAGAGCACGAACATCGTCTAACATTAGCTCTGCCTCTTGATACAAATTAGCTTGCTCCAATAAAGCTTGAGTACCTGCACCAGTAATCAACTCACTTCGCACATTAAGCACAATAGGAATAGCCATCGGTGAAGGTTTTTCAAGTGTGCTAAACATAAATGAATTGCAATATCTAAATAGCAAAGCCGATGTGCGGTCTATATCAAGGAGTTCTCTTTGCGCATTGTCGCGGGTCACTTTTAACAGAACGTGATCAGGGTCGTATTCACGCAGGGTATCGTAAATTAAATCTGTCGAAAACGTCACTTGGCGCATGGTCTTTTTATTACTGTGATACTGCTGTTCTATAAGTCCGCTGACTACGGCGACTTGACGAAAGCTGCGCTTTAACATACTCGCTTCTAACATCCAGTCTTCTAATTCATCGCCTAAAATACTGGGCGTAAATAGCTCGGGGATATGTTCTTGCTCAATTTGAATTACCGACGATATTGACAAACCATAATCAGTAATAGAGAAACTTAGGGGTTTAAACCCACGTTTCTCCATGCGGCGAGTAATTAGCATGCCCAATGTTTGGTTGGCTTTACGACCCTCAAAGGTATAGAACAAAGTAGTCTGGGCGCCCCTAAATGGAAACTGTTCAATCAGTAGCTTTTCCATGCTGGGTAAAGCACTAAAGTCTTGCTGTAGATTCAGCCAATCGCGCACTAATGCGGGCAGCTCTAACCAAGCATCTGGATCATTAATTAGGCTGCGCACGGCGTCTGCCAAATAGGTAGATAGTGGCATTTGACCTCCTTGGAAGCTTGGTATTTTAGGCTCTTTTGCTTTACCAGGCCTAGCTTCTACTATCATGTCGCGAATACCTTCAAACACAAGTACCTCACCTGCAAAATAAAAACTATCACCTTTACTTAGCTGCTGGGCAAAGTATTCTTCAACCTCGCCAATAATTTTACCTTGATGCGCCCTTCTCAGTCTTTTGACCTTTAGCCTACCGGCTTCAACAATAGTCCCAATGTTTTGTCTATGGCGCATTATCACGCGCTTATTGGCAGGTGAATACAAGCCATTGTCAGCTACCAGTCTGAAGTATCTTTCATATGCTTGTAGAGCGTACCCTCCGTCTTGTGTAAATGAGAAAAGCTGTTTAAACGTGTCAAAATCAAGACCCGAATATGGGCTAGCATTTAAGACTTGTTGATAAATACTGTTTACATCTGCAGGCTCGCTGCACACACAGTTCATAATATATTGCGGGATAATATCCAAAGCCCCAGGCATAGAAGGTTCGCCATCAAGCTCACCTTTTTTAATGGCTTTTATCGCTGCCAAACACTCAAGGGATTCAAATCTATTGGCAGGCACTAAGTAAGCTTTTGAAGGTTCGTTCATTCGGTGGTTAGAGCGTCCAATTCGCTGCATTAAACGACTAACACCTTTGGGCGCCCCTACTTGAATAACTAAATCAACATCGCCCCAATCAATACCTAGCTCTAATGCCGACGTCGTGACTACCGCGCGTAGCTTGCCTGCCGCCATCATACTTTCGGTTTTCTTTCGTTGTTCTTTGCTTAAACTACCGTGATAAATGGCAATGGCTAGGCCTTCGCGGTTTTCTTCCCATAGGCTTTGGAAAATAAGCTCTGCCTGCGCGCGAGTGTTTACAAACACCAAGCTAGTGCCCGCTTTACTAATCGCCGCGAGTATTTCCTTTTTGGCGTACTTAGCCATATAACCACCAAATGGAATATAATCTTTCCTGGTCAGGAGTTTTAGCCTTGGTTTAACCCGCGATTTGGCTTTAATAATACCCGTTGGCACTCCGCTTACTCCAAGCCAGCCTGCCAGTAACTCCGGATGAGCTACCGTTGCTGACAAACCTACCCTAATAAAATTGGGGTTTAGCCAATGCAAACGGGCCAATGTTAGGGACATAAAATCGCCGCGTTTAGAATTAGCAAAAGAGTGGGCTTCATCAACGATGACGCACTTGAGGTTTGCAAAAATGAGACTAGCGTCGACGTAGGACAGCATTAACATTAACGATTCCGGCGTAGTGAGCAAAATATTAGGGGGCGCCTTTCTTTGTTTTTGACGCTGATAGCTAGTGGTATCTCCTGTTCTTGAGGCTACCTTAATATTCAGTTCCATATCAGCAATGGGCATTTCAAGATTACGGTTTATATCATAGGTTAAGGCTTTTAATGGTGAGACGTATAAAGTGTGCAGGCCAATTTCTTTGTTAGATTTTCCTTTCTCAAGTAGTTTATATATATCAATTAAACATGGTAAAAAACCTGACAAAGTTTTACCAGCGCCTGTGGGCGCAATCAATAAATTAGACTGTTGGTTAGCAAAAGCGCTGACCATTTTTTGCTGGTAGGGCCTTATTTTCCATTTGCGGTCGGCAAACCACTGCTTAAACAAAGCTGGAATGAACGCGCGTTTTGCCACTACAGGTAAATCTGGTTCCGACAACTCGTCCCTTTCCTTAATTTTAATACATCTAGTGTTAATCAATACTGGCGCAGGACCAACTAGGTTTACTTATCAAAAGGGATATCTAATTTTGCCTAGTTTTTTATAGTAAAACCGGCTATTTCTTTAGCGATATACCATCTGTCATAGTTTTACATTTAATAGTGGACGGTGAAGTCAGCACCTCCATCTTAAATATCGTTTAAAAAACGCAGATTTACTTATAGTTTTATTCACTTTACCCGATAAATAAATAGAAGACTAAGCCATTAGGCTAATCCAATGTAAGGCAGGCCTCGAGCATAGACCTTACCTCAAGAAGTTCGGGTATGTTTATAAACAACACTACAAATAAGCCGTCAGTGTTGGCGGCATTTTTCGGTTCAACAACCTTAACAATAATCGATTGAAAATTTTAAAGGTATAAGTATGAATTATCCATGGCACAAAGAGGCGAACAAGATATTCACGGGGGTCATTATTATTCAGTGGCTGGCGGCAATTATCATTGGTTTTTTCACAGACACGCTGTTAATAGGTGCGACAGTAGGTACGCTTATTGTTGCTCTACCATTAATTTTGATAAAAATAAGCCCTTATAGCCAAATCACGAGGCACGTGGTGGCTATTGGCACTCAACTACTCGCAGCACTGCATATTCAACAGGCTATGGGTTTGACTGAGATGCACTTTGCTATATTTACCCTGCTTGCTTTTTTAAGCATCTATAGAGATTGGAAGATCATTGTTACAGGGGTTGTGGTGGTCGCCGTACATCACTTTTTATTCTTTGCCTTACAAGGCTCTGTTTCTGGCGTTTATATTTTTGAGGATGGACGTCTTACTTATGGAATTTTGGCAATACATGCTTTCTTTGCTGTCGCGGAAGGAATTGTGCTGGTAATTTCTGCACGCAGTTTTGAGATGGCGTCAAAATCAGGGTATGTCTTAGGTCACTCCTTTGATGAAATTGTTGGCACAGGCAAAATCTGTATTGGTAAAAGCATTGAAGGTGATGGTAAATCCATCAAGGACTTTAATCGTTTAATAACATCAATACGCTCTTTAGTTGTCAACCTTAAGTCTAGTGGAGATAATTCAAAGTATCTTTCTGACAGCTTATCTGAAAGCTCAGAAGAATCCATGGTGAGGGCAAAAGAGAATCAAGGTGAAGTCGAACAAATTAGAGTTGCATTAGAACAGGTTAGCTTGGCAAATGCTGGAGTGTCAAAAAGCGTCGTTGATATTGACAATCTTAGCCAAGAAGCGAGCAAAGGCACAAATAGTGCTAAAAGTATTATTGACAGAAATTCAGATGATGCGAAAAACTTAAAGTCTGAAATTAACAAGGCATCTTCTTCAATTGAAAATTTATCATCGATGTGTAATGAGATTGATACCGCTATGGCGGCAATTAAAAGTATATCTGATCAAACCAATTTACTGGCGCTCAATGCCGCGATTGAGTCTGCTAGAGCAGGCGAACATGGCAGAGGGTTCGCTGTAGTGGCTGATGAAGTGAGAACCTTATCAGTGAAAACGGGTCAAAATGCACAAGAGATAGGTAAAATAACAAACAAACTACTAGAAGGTTCTATTGAGGCTGTCGCTATCATGTCTGCTTGCGCAAAACGCGTTGAGGATAACGTGTCTGGCTCAAATGAAGCGAGCAAAAGTATTGGTGAAATAAACGCCCTCATTGATAGATTAAGCCAAAACACCAGTTCTGTGGCGGCGTCATCTGAAGAGCAGTCTATGATGTCTGTTACCATTTCTGGATCAGCTAAAAAGTTGTCAGATTTGACTAATCTGCAAGTTAAAGGTGTTGAAGGTAATCTTTCACAGCTTATGGGTCTAAAAGGTGAGATTGCTGGACTGCACGAAGAGCTTGCTAAGTTCGAAATTTAGGGCTGTGAAAATAAGTAAAAGAAACGCCCTGTTAATGATCACAGTTCCTTTATGGTTTATGATCGCGCTGATAGGACTTTTCTTTGCTAGCAAAAACACAGAAAAACCTTTCGACCCTGCAGGTATCCTTTATTACGCTTCTAATAAGTCTGATTTCGATCTTCACGTTAATAGTATATTGTTTGGCGCTTTAAATACGCCTCTAAATAACGTGGTCGTGCATATCACACGCAGCAGCGACTGCCTTTGTCAGCTTACTGCAACCCGACATATTAAGTCGGTGAAAGACACGGTTAAATATATTGGTAAAAGAAACGTAACCATCTATATTGAGAATATTAAAGGTTTATCTAACATACTAACGAGTACGCCCGCCGTGGCTGTATTTGACGCTCAGGGTGATCTTAGTTATTTAGATCCGTATTCAACAGGCATTGGCTGTTTGTCTGGCAATGGCAGCGTTGAGCCTTATTTAGATACCAAAAGCACCCTAGGTGCAATCGTTCCGTTAGAGTCAACAGGTTGCTATTACAAGGTTTGAAGTGGTTTCATACGAATGAATTGCAGGTCTATCTCTTAACTGTGTCAAATAATGTAAAAACTCCAAATACGACCGCCATATGTCTTCGTGAATGATAGTAAACTTGCCAAGTGATTTACACACTAATAATAAGCCTTAGCGCGGAATTTTGCTTTAATAATGTTAAAGTGTCCAAACGCAAAGTTCTATAAGCTAATAAGGAAGAGCAATAATGAAATTAAAACAAGCACTAATCGCTATGAGCATTATTTCAAGCCTATTGTTAAGTTCGGCCTCAAGCGCCGATAGTCACAATGATGACGGCCCAAAATTCTCACAAATCAAACTTTCTGAAAACCTTTATATGCTGTCCGGAAAAGGCGGAAATTTAGCGGTGTCTACTGGCGCCGATGGCTTGTTGTTAATTGACGATGATTATTTGGATATGGTCGATAAAACTCGCGCAGCGATTAAAGCTATTAGCGACGAGCCGATAAAATTCTTAATTAATACGCACTGGCATTTTGATCATACCGGTGGCAACAAAATGATCGGAGATAGCGGCACTATTATTGTTGCACACGACAATGTGCGTGAACGCCTATTAAACGGCGGTGCAATTAAAGCCTTTAATATGACTATTGAGCCGGCTAAAAAACAAGCGCTGCCAGTGGTGACTTTTAGCGATAGTGTGAGCTTTCATTGGAACAACGATACTATTGATGTCGTTCACCCTTCTAGTTCAGCTCATACCGATGGCGATGCCGTTATTTTCTTTAAAAACGACAACGTGCTGCACATGGGCGATTTGTACTTCAATGACATATATCCCTTTATTGATGCTTCAAGTGGCGGCTCGATGAAAGGTGTTATTGAGAGTGTGACTATGCTAATTGATAAAATTGATAATGAAACCCGCGTAATTCCGGGGCATGGTGCGCTAAGTAACAAAGCGGAATTGATTGAATATCGCGATATGCTAGAGGCAGTTTATAAGCAAATACTGGCTCTAAAAACTAGCGGAAAAACACTCGAACAAGTTTTAGAGGCTAAGCCCAGCGCCGAGTTTGATGAAAAATGGGGCGGCGGATTTCTTAAAGCCGATGCTTGGGTTGGTATTCTATACTCCGCTATTTAGCATTACTAATGGCAACATCAAAAAGCAGTATATGAAAGGAAAGAGCATGGTTCAAAAGTCGCTTCAAATTGTGTCATGCTCTGCCACATCGATTATCCGAACTTCGTTTTGAAACCTGCTCAGCCTTTACCTTCCTTGACCAGTGGGTCTGTTTTGGCCCACATGATTCGGCTTTCGATCCCTGCTTCAATGGGCATGGTGTTTAACACCTTGTACAACCTCACGGACATTTGGTTCGCGGGCTATCTTGGTGACGATGCGCTTGCGGGCTTGTCGATAGCCGGTAGTGTTTTCTTCTTATTGCTATCAATTGGTATTGGGATCCAAGCGGGTGCGTCAGCCATGATTGCGCCGGGTGTTGGCCGCGGTGACACAAGTGAAGTCAAATATTGGATCAACAATGTCAGCGGCATGGCGATTGGATTTAGTATGCTGTCATTCTTGCTGGGGGTTTTAGCCGCGCGACCACTTGTCGTTTTACTGGGTGCAGAGCCTAATATTGAACCCCTCGCCATGGAGTATTTATGGGTAACCTTAGCAGGCTCTATCGGCTTCACGCTTTCCTTCGGTGCCGCCGGTGCTTTGATGGCGCTGGGTGATACGAAATCCAACCGTAATGCGCTGGCCATTGGCTTCTTTGCGAACTTTGTATTGAACCCGCTTTTTACCTTTGGTTTTGGACTTGGCGTCACTGGCTTGGCTTTAGCGACCGTAGTGATCAAGCTGGCAACTGCGTTTTATTTGTTGCGAGTGCTTGCCAAACGACTAAACATAAACATAAAACCTGCATTCGATTGGCCGCGCTGGCTAGCCTTGCTCAAGCAAGTACTTCCCGCTAGCTTCAACATGCTCACCATTATTCTGGGTGGATTCATCACCGTGGCGCTCATTGGGCAGTTTGGCAGTAATCATGTGGCTGGCTACACGGTGGGCTTAAGACTTGAACAAGTCCTGTTATTACCTGCATTGGGGTTAAATAGTGCGGTGATGGCTATTGCAGGTCAGAACATGGGTGCTGGCAAGAGCTCACGAGTGGCCGAGACCTATCAAAAAAGCTTGGTGATTGGACTGGCCATGGCATTAGTATCCATACCCATCATGTACTTTTTATCGCCACTCATGATGGGCCTGTTCACTAATAACGAAACCATCAAGAGCACAGGCGTAACATACCTCAGGATAGACACACTGGCATTCTATGCTTATGTGGTTTTGTTTCAAAGCGTGGCTATCTTGCAGGCCATGCGCAAGCCTATGTTCCCGATGTACCTAGGTATAGCACGGCAGCTTGTGATACCCGCAGCCATCAACTATGTGCTCATTGTATTGTGGGACTATCCAATGGTGTCGATGTTTTACACCATCGTGATTGTGGTGATGCTCAGTGCTGTGGTGGCGTACTTTTATACTAAGAGAGAAATTGCACGGCTACCACAGCCTGAATCAAACGATTAAATAACTCGAACACAGGCAGGCAACTCGCGTGCGTCTTTGTCGCTCTTTTGGCGCTTCTTTTACAAAAAAGTAAACGCCAAAATAGACAGTTTACGCGCTAGCGATATAACCTTCTAATAATCGCAATAAAAGATAAGCCAATTACTAAGAATGGGTTCATACTGCCACCACTGCTAGTCTGTTCAGGAACAGTTGGCGGTGTTACAACAGGGGGTGGCGTAACCACTACAATTTCACATCCTACCGCATCAACATTAGCATTGGCTACTGTATTTGGGCACTGATCTTCACTATCAATTACACCATCGCCATCGCTATCGGCTGGCGGAATTTCACATCCTACTGCGTCTACATTTGTATTTGCTGGCGTATCGGGGCATTGATCTTCACTATCAATTACACCATCGCCATCACTATCGGTTGGCGGAATAACAACTGTGCCAGTACCAAAATAGATGTTGTCGAAAAACACAGTACCATTGCCTTCAACTTTGAGCTGGAATACATCGTTTAAATCGACGTCCGCGGCAAATGTACTTAAAGGAATGACTAATTGCTGCCACGACTGAGTCACTACATTGACCTCAAAACCTCTCTCTAATGGGCCAGGGCTAATCACGAATATACTCAAAGAAGTCGAATCTTGCGACCAGTAATCTACATATAAATTTTCTAAGTCAGACACATCTTGTTTATTGTTGCCAAAATCAGTACCTTGATAATTAAGTCCTGAATATCTTAGTACATTATCATCGCCAATTTGTACCTCAAGCACCTGCGTGGCTTGCTCCCAGTCAGGGTTAGTATCGACGTTTGCAATGCTAACATAATGGTCACTATAAATTGAAATGACATTCTCAGCAGCGATAGTAGGCAAAGGCGCTGCCGTTTGTGGCTCAACAAATATTTGACAACCTGTTGTATCTACCAACGCATTGGCCGGTGTAGCAGGACAACTATCCGCACTGTTTAACACGCCGTCATTATCGTCGTCTGCACCCAAAGGGGTGCTTTGATTGCATCGTTGAACATTGTTACTGTCGCTGGCCACACAGTGTGCTACGTAGTCTACTTCCATAGTGGCCAAGTCGAGTGTTGGGTCAATAACGCCGCCTAGAGTGCCGCCCATTGCTACATTAAGCAGCACAAACATAGGTTCTTCATACTGAGGACAATTGCGTAAATCATGTTCAACAACGACTATGTCATTAATTAAAAGGATAATGTTGTCGGCAGTCCATTCAATCGCATAATCGTGAAATGATTGCACATCGGGTGCACCACCAGGATAAGCGTAGCGAACTTCTCCGGCGCAGCCATTGGCATTAAAGAAGTTAGTAATATAACGATCGCCGTTATTACCGTACCATTCCCATATATCAATTTCGCCTGCGCCTTGGTTTGGCCAATTTATAGTGTCGTTATCGCCTTTGAAAGGGTCTTCTGCAATACGATTTCCAAGCATCCAAAACGCTGGCCAAGTACCGCCGCGTAGGTCAGAAAATTTAATTCTTGCTTCGACACGTCCATACAAAAACTCTGCTTTGTCTTTACTGTTAAGTCGGCCAGATGTCCATGGACGACTTAAGCCATTTTGGCCAGGGCAATCTATTTGCTGTCTTCGCGCGGTTATTTTTAAAGTGCCATCCGATACTTCGTAGTTTCTATTGGCTGAGGTTTCGTCATCGGTATAACACTGGATCTCATTGTTATAGTTAGCTTGAATTTGTGGAGTCCAGTTATCATAATCTACACTTTGGCCATCGAAGCGTTCAATCCAAGACACTTCCCAGCCTGCTTGTATTGGTGAAACAACGATAATAGAAAGTGTGACCAGTAAAGTAAACTGGCGAATTCGATTAAAAAACAACTTCAAATTTGGCATAAGAAAAATCCGTAAAGTAAAAAATCGCTAAAACCACATAAATTCTGAGCTACTCCCGCATACTAGCGGAGTTTGATTTAATACCACAACAACATTAGCCAAAACGGACTATTAACAAGATGAACGATGTTTATTCACATTTATGTGCTTTTTTATAGTCGTTATGAATAGCCGCAGAAAATTGTTTGATCACCTACCTACTTTAGCATTGTTCTAATGCCGTTATTACATCGTATATAAGATCATCAGCTCGTTCACAACCCACACTGAATCGAATAACACCTTCGGCGATATCATCGGTGCCCCAGCGCGCCCGTCGTTCAGCAGTGCTGTGCACACCGCCAAAACTGGTTGCCTCATAGACAAGACTACACGCTTCAAGGAATGCATCGGCAGAATCTTTGTTCTTTAGCTCAAAGCTAATAATAAAGCCAAAATGCTTCTGTTGCTGCTTAGCAACATTATAGGAAGGGTCTGAAGGCAAGCCAGGATAGCGAACAGAAACCACCTTAGGGTGATTACACAATTCATCTGCAAGTAATATTGCGGTATCGCACATACGCTGTAAACGCACATCTAATGTAGATAGGCTTCTATGCACTAGCCACGTTTCCATTGGACCAGGAATATTTCCTGAGCACTTACGCCACAGTCTTATTTTGTCACTTATAGTTTGGTCTTTTGAAGATACATGCCCAAACAATACATCGCTATGACCATTAACCGCTTTGGTGTCGGCACTCATAGAGATATCTGCCCCTAAAGTAAGCGGCTGTTGCCCTAAAAAAGTAAGTGTGGTGTTGTCTATAGCCAGCAGCCCGCCATTTTTGTGTATTTTGGCAGCGGCGGCTTGTATATCGAAGGTGTCGAGCATTGGGTTACTGGGCGTTTCTAACAGTGCAACATTAATACCTTCAAAATCAAAACTGTCGATGTCACGTGTTGCTATCGTTTTCAGCTTTACACCAAATTTAACCAAGTATTGCTCAGTATAATAGCGTACCGGAGCATAACCATCGCTGGGTAGTAAAATAGTGTCACCGGGATTAACTAAGCTAGTCAAAATACCCGCTGCTGCCGACATTCCAGAAGGAAATACAATGGTATCGCCGCCCTCTAACTGCGCTAAACCTTGTTCTAGGCTTGCCCATGTGGGCTGATTAAAGCGTCCATACTGATAGGCGTTTGTATCGACATCCCCCGACAAATGAAAGGTACTAGCGAATTCGGGGCCGTGGCGAAAAGCACCTCCGTTTTTCGGCGGCGGCGCACCAGCGTTTATACTCAACGAAGCTAAGGAGGGTTTACGAGGCATAGAGTCTTCTCATCGAATATGGCTATTTAAACTTATGTAAGGACATTGGCGAAAATGTTAGCACAATTTTAAAGACGATGTGTTTTCGTATTCAAATAATTCAGTGCTGTAATAGCGCTCCGCGGTATCGGCAAAAATAGTGACTATGTTCATTGACTTACTGCCCTTCCCCAAGCTTTTCGCGTAATCAAGAGATGCACAAGCAGCTGCACCACATGATATCCCTACAGCTAAACTTTCTTGCATGGCAAGCAAACGAGCATATTTAATGGCGTCTTGATCGCTCACCGTAATAATTTGGTCAATAACGCTCATATTCAAAACATCAGGGACATGCCCCGAGCTTAGACCTTGTATATTATGTACGCCTTTTTTACCTTGCGAGAGCACAGGTGAACTAGCGGGTTCTACCGCAATAATTTGAATATCTGGATTAAAAGCCTTGAGCGCTTCGCCTACACCGGTGATGGTGCCTCCTGTGCCTACACCCGCTATAAACACATCTATTTCGCCATTGGTATCGTTGAGAATTTCTTGTGCCGTCGTTTGACTATGCTGTTTTGGGTTAGCATGATTGCCAAACTGATCTAGCATTACTGCATTTGGCCGCTGCGTGATTAGCGCTTTTGCGTGGTCTATAGCGCCCTTTGTACCGAGCGCTTTTGGCGTGGTAATTATGCTAGCACCATAGTGATGAATCATCTTGCGCCGCTCAATAGACATATGTTCAGGAATCACAATAGTTAAGGGTATGTCAAAATAAGCACATATCCATGCACAAGCAACACCATTATTACCAGAAGTAGCATCTATAATCTCTGTATTGGCAGTAAAGTGCTCACTTTGCATTAAGGCTTCAATCATGGCCATAGCAGGCCTGTCTTTTATTGATCCAGCAGGATTAAAATATTCTATTTTTGCTAAAACAGAATGATTGATGCCCGCATACTTAGCTAAGCGATTAAGTTTTACTAACGGTGTGTTACCGATAGTCTGCAAGATACTGTCATAAATACGCCCTCTTCCATGAACTTGTTGAATACCGTCGTTGGCGTCATAATTAATAAAACCTTCACTAATAAAATTTTCATTCACTAACAATTCAGGATTTAGTGCATTCATGAATACTGCTCTCTATTGTTGATAATCTTCATACAGCAATGGTTACATGTCACAACTAGAAAAATATTCGCAAATAGTTTTTATAAACGTTATATTTTAGAAAATAATTCTAAAATATGAGTCTAAATTGGAATTTGATAAAATTGATAAGGCCATATTGGCTTGCTTACAAACTAACGCCACTACACCCATTGCTGCAATTGCTGCACAAGTAGGGCTAAGCGTATCGCCATGCTGGCGACGTATCCAAATATTAGAAGAAAAAGGAGTCATCAAAAAACGTGTAGCCTTATTAAGCCCAGAAAAATTAGGACTTCATATGACTGTATTTGTGCAGGTAAAAGCAGCTAAGCACGACAAAGCTTGGCTTGATAAGTTTGCCAAGCACGCAGACTCATTTGCTCAAGTAACAGAATTTTACCGCATGAGCGGCGAGTATGACTACCTACTGAAAGTGCAAGTCCCCGACATGGCTAGTTTTGACACCTTTTATAAACGCTTTGTTGCGGGTATCGACTTACAAGATGTAACTTCGAGTTTTGCTATGGAAAAGATAAAGTATTCAACTGCATTGCCCCTTGAACACTTATAAATAATAGTTTGCCAAAGAGTAAACAAATTTATGGCTGGCTACGTAGAAACTACAAATTTCTACTATACTGAAAATAAAGCGTGCACCCAGAATCCTGGATAAAAACAGACGAAAAAGGTCTCTACTGCAAGGCCGTAAATGCTTATATAGACCCCATGCAGCCAGTAGAACATGCAATTATTACGCATGCTCATGCTGACCATGCGCGCGCCGGTCATACCCATGTATATGCGACTGCGCAAACGCTCGACATTATGCGCGTGCGCTACGGCGAGGACCATGCTGTGCATACCCATACCCTAGCCTATGAACAAACAATAAAGCTACACGAAGGCGAATTAACCTTATACCCCGCTGGACATATTTTAGGCTCGGCACAGGTATTAATAGAATATAAAGGCAAGCGCCTTGTGCATACTGGCGACTTTAAGCGTCAAGCTGACCCAACATGTGAGCCTTTTGTACCCATTGCCTGCGATGTATTTGTAACCGAAGCGACGTTTGGCTTACCTGTATTTCAGCATCCGCCCATTGAAGATGAAACCCAAAAGTTGCTGTCATCACTAGCCCGCTTGCCCGATTCTTGTCACGTGGTTGGCGTTTATGCTCTGGGTAAGTGCCAGCGATTACTAATTGCCTTACGGCAATTAGGCTATCACAAGCCCGTGTATATTCATGGGGCTCTGGTTAATTTATGCGCCCTATATGAGCGTCATGGCATTGAGTTAGGAGAAGTTATTGAAGTGGCTAACTTGCCCGACTTATCGGTACTAAAAGGTGAAATAGTATTAGCACCGCCCTCTGCCCTTAGTGATAGATGGTCACGAAAGTTGCCCAATGTCATCACATCAATGGCCTCAGGCTGGATGCAAATACGAGCAAGAAGCAAACAAAGACGCGCCGAACTGCCCCTTATTATTTCTGATCACAGCGACTGGCAAGATTTAATCACCACAATAAAGCAAGTAAACCCCAAAGAAGTGTGGGTGACCCACGGTCGCGAGCAAGCGCTGGTGCATCAAGCGCAGAAAATGGGATATAAAGCAAAGGCTTTACGTTTGATAGGCTACGGTGATGGCGACGAAGAAAACACAAACAACGCCCCTCTTGTTTCTGCTAGTGCCGAAGGAAAAGCCGCTAGTAAAGGTTCGAGTCAACACCCATGAAAGCCTTCGCAGACCTTGTCGATAATCTCTATTATCTAAATAGCAATAATGCAAAAACCGAGTTATTACTCGAATATCTTGTCAATACTCCAAGTCCAGACAGAGGCTGGGCGATTGGCGCTATTGCCGGCACCTTAAGCTTTGAGTTTTTTAAGCGCCGAACCGTCAAAGAACTTATTGTAGAACGCGTCGACCCTGCACTTTTTGACCTTAGCTACGATTATGTGGGCGAAATGAGCGAGACCGTTGCGCACTTATGGTCTACTACGCTAAATGCTAGCACCCTCATAAAAGGCAGCGAACTATCTCTGCCCAGTTTAGATGAAGTAGTTTCCCAGTTTTCAACCTTACCTAAACAATCTATAAAACCATATTTAGTAAGTTTACTAAATATTATGACACCTACACAGCGCTGGGCCTTACTCAAATTAGGCACACGGGGGCTGCGCATTGGGGTGTCGGCGCGCTTTATGAAAAAGATATTAGCCGAATATGGCGCTAAATATAATCCTGAAATTACCGTAGAAGACATAGAGCGCGTTTGGCATGGAGTTGAGCCGCCTTACACCGATCTACTGGCATGGATTGAAGGCAAAGCGGGAATGCCCGACATTAGCAACAAGCTAACCTTTCAACCGGTAATGCTCGCACACCCTATTGACGAAAGCACACTCACTGGTATAACTGAAGACGAATGGCAAGCTGAATGGAAGTTTGATGGCATTCGCGCACAACTGGTGAGCAACCATACTGGAACCGCTGTATTTAGTAGGACTGGAGATAATATTTCAGCTAGTTTTCCCGACTTAGTGAGTACGGTAGAAGCGGCAAATCTCGAGGGCCGTTTTGATGGTGAACTGGTTGCTTTACATCCTTCGGTTTCTGCAGAGTTGTCCCCTAATACACATCAAACCTATGCTCATATTGCTAGTTTTAACCAACTTCAACAGCGCCTAAATAGGAAGAAACCAAGCAAGGCACTGATGAGTTTAATTCCGGTGGGTTTAATTATTTATGACGCATTGCAAATTGGAGATGAGGATTTACGCGAACAAGCCCTATCGGTTCGTTCTGCCAAAATTGCCGCACTTTTTAATAACGAGCACAAAATAGCCAAAGAAAAGCCCGATACTGAGCTGAATCTATTTCCCTCAGAGCAACTTGCATTCAAAAGTTCAAATGACTTAACGCGTTTAAAAGAGCGAGCAAGCAAACTATCCAATGGTTACATCGAAGGCATTATGATTAAGCGCAAAAACGCGGCATATGTTGCCGGCAGACCCAAAGGGCAGTGGTTTAAGTTAAAGCGTGACCCAAAGCTTATAGATGCCGTTATTATGTATGCTCAGCGCGGACACGGTAAGCGCTCTAGCTTTTATTCTGACTTTACCTTTGGTTGTTGGCAAAATGAGATATTGCTTCCCATTGGCAAAGCATATTCTGGCTTTACAGACGAAGAACTTAAAAAACTAGATACGTGGGTAAGACGCAACACTGTTGGTCGCTTTGGCCCAGTTAAAGAAGTGAACAAAGAACTCGTCTTTGAAATAGCTTTTGATGCTGTCGCACCATCAAATCGCCATAAGTCTACAGTAGCCCTGCGCTTTCCGCGTATTCATCGAATAAGATGGGACAAACCTGCAAACGAGGCCGACCAGCTAACAACCTTGATTGACATGATTGAATAAGCGATTACGCCTTTGCCGAAGGTCTCTCATTCATTTTCTTGTACCAGCGCTGAAGGTTGACCTGATCGTCGCTTATACGAATATCGACTACGCGAGCAAAGTCTATCGAACAAAATGCAGTAATATCGGCAATACTGAAGCTGTCTCCAGCCATAAATTCGTTGTCAGAAAGTCTTTTTTCAAGCACACGTAAATACCGGCTGGCATTAATGCCAGATACTTTGCCAAATTCAGGTACCGGCGTCATACGGTCTTTAAAGTAGCCTGAAGTATGTTGAAAGCACATACCTATTTGGTTAAATAAGCACAGTTCTATTTGTCGCTGCCACATGGCAATAGTGCCTTTTTCAAGCGCTGTTACGCCCATTAGCGGCGGCTCAGGGTGAAGGGTTTCAAAATATAAACATATCGCATCACTTTCACCAATACAATTACCATCGTCTAACTCAAGTACCGGTATTTTACCAATAGGGTTTTTCGCGCGCATTGCTGGCGACAAATTTTCGCCTTTAGCCAAGTCTACTTGTACATACTCTATATCAATGCCTTTTTCAGCTAAAAATATTCTAACACGGCGGGGGGTGGGTGCAGTTTTAGTATCATAAATTCTCATGGAATTGCCTTTCTCGCTATTGTGTCTGATGAGCATACAAGGTCGAATTCCATCAGACCAATTACCTTCTTTTATGGTGCTCTATTTGATAAGCCCAATGTGGTCAATACTTATCCTCGAATACTGCCAAGCTTTTCATAAACCTGTACATAGTTAACAGCCAAGCTTTTACTTAGGCGCCAGCGTTTACTAAGCAAATTGTATGACATACCAGTTTCAGCTATCAGTTTCATCCGCGCTATAGAGCCCATGCTATTAAGCTCAAAAGGTGTCACAAACAAATGCCAGCTGTGAGTGCCTATTGGCAAATAACGCATAATATATTCAGCGCCAATAATGCCAACAAACAATGATTTAATAGTACGATTAAGCGTTGCCATAATCACGCAACCGCCTACCTTACAAAGTTTTCCGCAGTGCCCAACTAATTCTTTTTGGTTAGGTACATGCTCAATCACTTCGGCGTTAACGACTACATCAAATGGCGTTTCATTGTTTTGAATAAAGTTCTGCGCATGTTCATGGATATATGTGATGTCTAGCTTTGACATATTTGCATGTCGCTTGGCTACCTCAATACTCATTTCGCTTACATCAATACCCGTCACCTCTGCGCCTGCTTGCGCAAGGGGCTCACACACCAAGCCACCGCCACAGCCTACATCTAAGATACGTAAACCTTTCAGTGGTTTGTCGGCCTTTGCATCAAGCTTATAAAAATCGCATATTTGGGTGATGAAATATTCAACTCGTGCTCTATTAAACTCTAAAGCCGTTTTGTACTGGCCATTAGGATCCCACCAATTTTCTGCCAATGCATCAAATTTAGTAATTTCTTGCGGGCTATAATTGCCGGCAGCTTCTTCGCCTTTTGGCGAATTATTTTTTAAGGAGCTAAGCATACTTTTGTCTAACATTGTCTATTCACTAATCTCAATTTAATTATGTTACAAACAACTACTGACTAAATCGCTAAACAGCAGTTTAATTATGGCGTATAATCTAACAATAACATTTACAAAGGCAATCAACCAAAAAAGGTATCGTATGGCCAATCAATATAATGTGTTAGGCACACGCTTGCAGCTATGCTGCGGCAATACAGGTTACACCCGCGAAGGCTTTTGCTATGTTCCTGAATCCGACGTTGGCAACCATAGCGTTTGCGCCATCATGACAAACGAATTTTTACAATTTTCTAAAGCCCAAGGCAACGACTTAATTAGCCCGAATCCTATGTACGATTTTGCGGGCCTAAAAGCAGGCGACAAGTGGTGCTTGTGTGCTATTCGTTGGTATCACTCTATTGCTGCAAATGTTGCCCCACCAATAGTACTGGAGGCCACTAACAAAAAAGCATTGGACGTGGTTTCTTTAGAAGTACTCAAATCTTATGAGTATAAGTCCTAAACTATATCTCTTGGTCATCTTGTTGTTTTTGCCAAGCGTCTAACTGCCGCTTAGCCAGAGCATCAATTTGCGCTTTGTTTTGTGATACCCACCACGTTTCCACAATGCGTACGTTACGCAGGTTGCCTTTGAAAAACATATCCAAAATATCACCTAAAATAGGCACAAAACCTAAACAGTAATCGATAATCGAATTTCGTACCATTTTATACTTAAGTGCGTTTGGCACTCCAATCTTATGGCCCAAATAAACAATTCGTAGCGACGCCAGTAGCATAATGGAATCTCCGATTCCGGGGATTAAGCCCACTAAAAAATCTAAGCCCACTCTAAAATTAATAAACGGTAGTTTAACCGCCGTATCTAGCAAGTTTGCTAATGACTGTGCTTGCAAAAGTTCATCTGGCGCTCTAAAGTTCTCATCAATCTCAAGCTCAGGCATATTAATAGCAATTGGCTTATAGGTGTTCACTTCGTTTACCGACACGCCAACAAGGTCTTTTTCAGAGCTCACCGGTTCGTTTGTTTGTGTCGGTTTCTCTTGATTCAAGTATCGCTTCCCATCTCTTTTGCGCGTTCGCCTCGTTGCTCAAACTCATTTTCAGTGTGCTGTGGTTGCCAGCCTTGCATATTGTTTTGCAGCAGTTCAAATAGCATATCTAGGTGAGCATCGTCACTATTCAAAGACGCAATATATTCGAACCTTTCACCTCCATTTTCTTCAAAATATTCGCGATTTTCTTCGCCAATTTCTTCAATAGTCTCTAAGCAGTCAGAGGAAAAGCCGGGGCAAATAACTTGAACCGACTTCACGCCTTGGCTTGGCAATGCTTTTAAAGTGTCGTCTGTATAAGGCTTAAGCCACTCATCAAGACCCACACGAGACTGGAAGCTTGTCATATATTCATTCGGACTTAAACCCAGCAACTCTGTTACTAGGCGAGTGGTTTTATGGCATTGACAATGATAAGGGTCGCCTTTTAATAAATATTTTTTTGGAATGCCATGATATGAAAACATGAGCTTGTCTGCTCTGCCATGTTTTTCCCAATGCGCCTTTATGGTGTCTGCAATACACTTAATATAGGTAGGATTATCCACATATTGATTAATAAAACGTAACTCGGGTAACCAACGACGTTTTACAAAATCATTAGCAATTGCATCGAATGTTGATCCTGTGGTTGACGCACAGTACTGCGGATACAAAGGCAATACGACAATTTTACGAGCACCTGCGTTAAGCAGTGACTCAATCGCACCATCAATACTTGGCTGCCCATAGCGCATCGCATAACGAACCATAACGTCGTCGCCCCAGGTCTCTGCAAAACGTTTTGCTAAACCTTTTGCTTGGTTCTTGGTGTGCACTAGTAATGGCGAGCCTTCATCGCTCCACACTGTTGCATACGCAGCTGCAGATCGTTTTGGTCGCGTATTCAAAATAATTCCGTTTAATATAAACCACCAAATAATCTTCGGTAATTCTACCACTCGCGTATCGGATAAAAATTGTTTTAGGTAAGGTTTTACGGCTTGTTTTGTAGGTGCTTGGGGGGTACCTAAATTAGTGATAAGCACGCCAATTTTGTCAGCTTGTTTGTGGGTAAAGCCAGTCTGTGACTGATATTTCATAGGTCAACTTTTGATAAAATAAAGATATTAGTTAATGTACGCAGGCCATGCGGTTTTGGACTGATTGAAATACGGCAATGCTTCATAAAATTTATATGAAAGTGTAACAAAGCATTGCCTGCATAACCTGTATACCCGAGTTGCTATCCTGCAGCAGGATAAAAGGTAGGTGCGCCTGGCCCTACCGGCAAAGCAAATACAAATACCCACAGGTAAAACAAAATTATCCAACCTACCGTAAACACCATGGTGTATGGCAGCATGGTCGCAATAAGGGTGCCAATACCTAAGTCTTTTTTATACTTTACCCCAATAGCCAATATTAACCCAAAGTAACTCATCATAGGGGTTATAATATTAGTCACCGAATCTCCTATTCTGTAGGCTGCCTGAATCACTTCTGGTGAGTAACCAACCAGCATCAGCATAGGTACAAAAATAGGCGCTGTAATGGCCCATTGCGCCGACGCACTGCCAAGCGATAAATTAACTAAACCGCACATTAAAATAAACAGAACAAAAACTTCTGGCCCATCAAAGCCGGTGGCTTGTAAAAATGCCGCGCCTTTAACCGCTAATACCGTGCCTAAATTAGTCCACTTGAAAAAAGCAACAAATTGAGCCGCAAAAAACACCAGTACAATATACAAGCCCATTGAACTCATAGATTTCGACATAGCGTCTATTACGTCGCGATCGTTTTTCATACTTCCGGTAATTTTACCATAAACAAAGCCAGGAATAGCGAAGGTAACAAATATGTAAACTACTATGCCTTTTAGGAAGGGCGAACCTGCTATAAGCCCAGTTTCAGGATTACGCAGTACGCCATCAGCAGGGACAACTGTTAATGCCAACAGGCCTAATAATGCCACAAATGTAACACCAGCCCATTTCATTCCTTTTATTTCTAAGGCAGTTACTTCACCTATCTCTTGCTTGTCTAAATCTATAGTAGCGTCTTCTGGATTATATTTACCTAAGCGAGGCTCAACTATTTTTTCAGTCACAAACGCACCAAGGCCAGCAATCAAGAATGTACTTATAATCATGAAGTACCAGTTTACTTCTGCGCTTACCATATATTCAGGATCAAGAATTTGTGCAGCACTTTGCGTGAAACCAGCGAGCAGTGGGTCTACCGTTCCAATAAATAAGTTAGCGCTGTAGCCTGCTGATACACCCGCAAAAGCCGCTGCTAAGCCAGCAATAGGATGGCGGCCCAATGAATGAAATATCATCGCGGCCAGTGGAATCATTACCACGTACCCTAGTTCAGAAGCAGTATTAGAAACCACCCCAGCAAATACAATAACCACCGTTACCATACGCGGCGAGGCGTTCATAACCATTGAACGCATAATGGTGCTTAACAAACCGGAGTGCTCTGCCAACGAAACCCCAAGTAGCGCCACAAGCACGGTACCTAAAGGCGCAAAACCAGTAAAGTTAGTGACTAAGCCCGTAACGATTTGCCGAAGTCCGTCTGCATTTAGTAATGAGATGACCTCAATTATACCATCGGCCTCACGGCCTTTTGCGCCAAGGGGGCGCGGATCCATAACGCTTACATCAAAGTAGCCTAAAATTCCGCTTAGTATCAAAATGAAAATTGCTAGCGAAGCAAATAAAGTAATCGGATGGGGCAATAAATTACCTAGCCACTCAACAGTTGCTAAAAAACGAGAAAACCAACCACTTTGGTTAACACCGTCAGCGCTGCTGGGGGAATTATTATGTAAATTGTTATTCGACAAAACAACCTCTTTTTATAGTTTTTATTATCTAACTTATTTTTACTAACGTCTCTTTTTAAAACAAACTACTAACTATTAGTACGGTTTTAAAGTAATTACCCACGTTTCATTAAGTTAGCAGCACGTATTGCTTTGAGCGTATAATCATAATTACATTGCCATAACGGCGATAAAAGTAAGTACAGCAGAACGATTAACATTATAGTTTTTGTTTCATAGATGTTAAAGAATACCAAAAAAACTAACTGGTTACATTGCTTAATCTGTCTAAAAAATTAGCTTTGAGTAACTTTTAAGCTAAAACACTATGAAATTTATACAATCTGAGTAGTAGTACGTATTGATTGATAGTACAGAAGTAATATTTCATATTTATTCATCGCTACGAAATAGCCATCGAATCTATTAACATAGCTAAGCAACTCGGCGATTATTCAGGGAAGTATATTATGCCCCATAAAAAAGCGGTCATAGCTACTGAGCCAGCTTCCAACGACGCTCTTGGCGAACTTGAACAACTTCGCTTAATTGTGTTTGGCAAAGCTAAAGAAGACCTCGAGATAAAAATAGAAGCGCTTAAACAATCACTAGCCGCACAAATGAGTGATATGAATAGTAACTTTGCTTTGCAGTTTGAAGCAATTAATAGTCAGATCAAGGCGCAGTTTAATGCACTAACTGCCAGTATCGATGGTGTAGACAGTACGCGCGAGGCAAACAAATTTGCCTTTGAAGAAGACAATACTTCTTTATCTAGTCAGCTTGAAATGACTGATAATTCCAGCAAAGACGACTCTGACCTAATTCACAAACGCATAGATGAATAAGTTAATAAATTAGAATTGACAGCCGAGGCTTCTATCAAAGAGATATTAGCGACCATTGAACGAGTCACTAAAGATCTCTCCAGATCCAAAATAGACTGGGAAACGCTTGCCCAGCTTCTTGCTAACATGGCAAGTAATCTAGAAGCCGATAGTTAAATAACTACCTTTGATATGAACACAAATGACACAACTTCTACCCCAAAACCTAAAGATAATTCTTCAGAGGGTACGGTATTGCAGGCGCAAAAAGACCTCAGCACCATTAGGTCAATTATTAATACCGAAGCGCTTGCCCAAGAGGAAGTAAAACGCCAACAACAAGCGCGAAAATATGTGACGGAAGTCGTAACTGAAGCGCTTAATGACCGACAGCAAAGCGATAACAGTATAAGTACTATCTTAGTACCTATTGTTGAAAAATCGATTGAAAAATCTATTACCCAGCAGCATGAAACTTTTTCCGATTATATATATCCAATTTTGTTCGATTTGGTCCGAAATCTGCCACTTCTTTTTTACGCGATTTCATAGAAAAAACCAACGAATTATTAGAAAACAGTTTAACGCTAAAAAGCCTTAGTTGGCGCTATCAAGCTTGGCGATCCGGGGTCGTATTTTCTCGTTATGTGGCATCTCAAGTTTATACTTATCAAATTCAACAAGTATTATTAATTCATAGAGACACTGGGGTATTATTAAATTCAGTTAGCTTATTTGATGACGGAAATGAAAATTCCGATCTTGTGTCGGCAATGCTTACGAATTTGCGTCAAAATTGTTGTCGATCTGTTTACAGCCATACTTTACTAAAGACGGTCGCAGATGCGATTTACCCACCAAAATAGGCATGACTCAATATCCAAACGATGCCTCGAAGCCAGAGACTCTGCTAAATAATGCAGAACTTACTCTGACACAAGCGAAAACAAACGCCAACACGCCGATTCAGGTTTATAACCAAGAATTAAAAGATGCCTTTGCAAGACGGTTAATGCTTGAAGAAGCCCTTAAAAATGCCATTAGCAACAACGAATTTGAGCTATACCTGCAGCCTATTTATGATATTGATATCAACGAAGTTATAAAAGCTGAAGCCTTGATAAGATGGCAATTAGGAAATGAACAAGTTTTGCCCGACGAATTTATCCCTATTGCAGAGTCATCAAATATGATTAATGCTATTGGGCGTTGGGTAATTAATAATACCTGCAAGATTGCGCGAACATTGCAAGACAACAAGATTAAGATCCCTGTAAGCTTTAATTTCTCGCCAAACCAAATAAGTGACCTTAATTTAATTAGTTTTATTAGTGAAAATATTGAATCAGCAAATATAAATCCAACAATGCTGGAACTTGAAGTCACTGAAGGCGTTTTAATCAATAATTATCAGAAAGTTAGTGCCTTCCTAAATGAAATTAAACGCCAAGGGATTTCTATTTCAGTTGACGACTTCGGCACTGGCTATTGCTCACTGTCGTATCTGAAACTTTTGCCTATTGATACTCTAAAAATAGACCGTACTTTCATTCATGAGATCGATACTAACGAGGATGACAGAGCCATAGTAGCTGCCATTATTGCGCTTGCGAAGCAACTTAATCTTGGTATTGTCGCAGAAGGAATAGAAAAAAAGGCGCAAAAAGACTTCTTACTGGCACACGATTGTTCACGCGCTCAAGGGTTTTATTACGCAGAGCCTATGCCTGTTGACGATTTTGTTAACTCTTTGCTGGTTCCAAAAATTTAGAGCTTGTTGTAAACCCAACAACACAAGAGTTTTATGAAGTTAATTTTTACCCATTTAATTACAATGCAAAAAAAATCCCACGACATTTTTTAGACCGTGGGATTTTTTACAATTGCTAGCTTCTTAAATTAAACAGCTCTTTCAGGCCTAAGGCTTTCCTGAGCTATTGTTTAAGTATCTAAAGAAGTCACTATTAGGCTCAATAACTAACACATCTTGCTTGCTGTTAAAGCTATTGCGATAAGCATCCATACTACGTAAAAACGCATAGAACTCTGGGTTCTTATTGTAGGTTTGAGCATAAATATTAGCCGCTTGTGCATCACCTTCACCGCGAAGTTGACGAGCATTACGTTGAGCGTCAGCTAACATAACTTCGACGCGAGCGTCTATATTAGCTTTTATGATTTCGCCCTGCTCTTTACCTTCTGAACGATACTCTCTGGCAGCAGAGGCACGTTCAGCACGCATACGACTAAAGATAGAGTTACTAATTTCTTCAGGTAAGTTTATTTTCTTTACCCTCACATCAATAATCTTAATACCCAATTGGTCTGAACCTTCAGATGCTTGTGCCATCGCCGAATCCATCAACTCAGTTCGCTCACCCGATACAATTTGTTGTATCGTACGGGTACCAAACTCAGCACGCAAGCCGTTATTAACTCGTTGTTTGAGTAAGGCTTCAGCTTGAACTCTATTACCACCTGTAGACAAAAAGTAGGTGGCGAAGTCTTCAATTTTCCACTTCACGTAAGAATCCACTATTAGGTCTTCTTTTTCGCTAGTAACAAAACGGTCAGCGCGTTCGTCGAGAGTTTGAATTCTCGCTTCCAACACTCGCACTTTGTCAAACAAAGGCAACTTAAAGTGCAGACCAGGCTCACGCACTGAAGTACTTCCATCGGCTTCTTGCTGAACTTTACCAAAAGTAATTACAATCGCTCGAGTGCCTTCTTTAACTACAAATATTGACCCATATCCTACAAGCACAGCCAACACTACAATAATTATCGATAAATTTTTCATCAATTAATTTCTCCCCTGGCGGCCATTGACGCGATTAGTCGTAACGGTTTCAGGAAGTTGATTTTGTGCATCTGCGCCCTGATTACGTAAACCTTCTAAGGTGCCCATGGTACCTGTTGATTCAGTCCGTCCTTGTCTCTCCATAATCTTATCCAGCGGTAAGTACATCATGTTGCCACCGCCTTCAGTGTCGATCATTACCTTAGTAACGTTTGAATAAACAGCCTCAAGTGTTTCTAGATAGATACGCTGACGAGTAACCACTGGGGCTGCTTCGTACTGAGGTAATAGCTCTTCAAAACGAGCCACTTCACCTTGCGCTTCTAATATAGAACGTTCTTTATACGCTTGAGCTTCTTCGTTTAATCGATTCACTGAAGCACGAGCACGCGGTTCAATTTCACGAGCATAGGCTTCGGCTTCACGTATGAAACGCTCTTCATCTTCTTGGGCTGCTATTGCGTCATCAAACGCAGCGCGCACTTCTGTAGGAGGGCGAGCATTGGTAAAGTTAAGATTAATAATAGCGACACCCATTTGGTAAGGGTCGATAATACCTTCCAACTCTTCGAACACACGCTGACGAGCTACTTCTTTACCGGCTGTAAGTAACTCATCCATTCTAGAATGGCCCACAACGTAACGAATTGCACTGTCGAAAGCTTGCGATAAGCTGGTTTGTGGATTTTGTACAGCAAATAACCATTGCTCTGGATCAACCACTCGATACTGCACTTCCATATCAACAGTCACTACGTTTTCATCTTCAGTCAGCATAGAGCCCGACGATGCTAATGATTGTATTTCTTGGATGTTAACTGGAACCACTTCTTCGATGAAACGAAAACGCCACTGCAAGCCCGGGTCAGATAATGAACTGAACTCACCAAACCTAAGCACCACGCCACGTTCTGCTTCTTTAATGGTATATATTCCGCTTAGAGCATACACAACTAGTGCAATTACAACTATTAGGCCTATGCTTTTACCGCCAAGGCTAGGACCCGATGAACTACCGTCACCGCCGCCTTTGCCGAATTTCCCAAACAGGTTTTTCAGCACGTCGTCTATATCTGGTGGCCCTTGTTCTTTGCCACCGCGATTTTTCCAAGGGTCGTTTTTATTACCACCCGGCTCATTCCAAGCCATACGTTCACTCCGAAGTTAAATAATTTACTAGGTTTATACGCTATGTATACATGAATAGATTTGTAAAAAATAAATTAAATCTTTACAAAAAATTCGCCGTATTGTGTTTCAAAAACTACTTTAATATGTTTTGTTATTACATCACATATTGACTGAGTCTGTGTTCTACTTTTTTATCGATTCTATGCCAGTCAGCTGCTAGCATAGTAATATTTACAATCCAATCGCCATCTGGTGAGTACTCTTGCTCGTTTATGCAGTTTAACTCATACAACATGCCTCTGATTTTTCCGTCACTGGCAGGAATAGCTAACTTATGGTGCACCATTTCTTGCCGTAAACATTCAGTGAGGGCATTTTTTAATAAATCAATCCCCTTACCTTGCTGGGCAGACACCCATACTCTTATTGGGCGGCCTTCATCATCACGGTCAATTTTAGGCTCTACACCCTCTAAGCGGTCAATTTTATTACAAATAATAAGCCGTGGCACCTCATCTGCGCCTATTTCCCTGAGTACTTCATTTACTTGGTCCATGTTCTCTAAATACTGGTCATCGGCGTAGTCGACTACATGAAGTAGTAAGGTTGCTTCTTGAGTTTCTTGTAAAGTCGCCTTAAATGCAGCAACCAGATCGTGAGGTAAGTGACGAATAAAACCTACCGTATCGACTAATATAGCTTGCCCTACCTCCTGTAATTCAATCTTTCGCAATGTAGGGTCTAGCGTTGCAAACAACTGGTCTGCTGTATATACACCAGCATCGGTGATGGTATTGAAAAGAGTAGATTTGCCGGCGTTAGTGTAACCCACCAGTGAAACGGTTGGTATTTCAGCTCGTTTACGAGAGCGCCGACCTTGCTCGCGCTGCTTTTGCACTTTATCTAAGCGTTTTAAAATTGTCTTAAGTCGCTCTCTGAGTAACCTTCGGTCGGTTTCAAGTTGGGTTTCGCCTGGACCACGCAAGCCTATTCCGCCTTTTTGTCTTTCTAAGTGTGTCCACCCACGAATAAGGCGTGTGGATAAATGACGAAGCTGCGCCAGTTCAACCTGAAGTTTTCCCTCATGGGTACGCGCTCGTTGGGCAAAAATGTCTAAAATGAGGCTAGTTCGGTCGAGAACTCGACACAAACAAAGTGTTTCAAGATTACGTTCTTGTGAAGGAGACAAGGCATGATTAAATATAACTACATCAGCACCTAAAGCAGATACCGTGTCAGCTATTTCTTGTGCTTTTCCGCTGCCCACAAAAAATTTAGCATCAGGCGCATTACGCGATGCAGTAACAATGCCTACGTTATTCACGCCAGCAGAAGATACCAATAGCTGTAATTCGTCTATATCTTCTTTGTTTTGTTCGTCTGAAAAGTCTATATGAACTAGAACGGCCTGTTCACCGCCTTCGTAACGATCAAACAAATAAATACTCCATGCTAGTTATTCCGGTGCACCGTCATCTGAGTTTTCAGTAGGCATACTAATGGCGCGCGAAGGCACAACCGTTGATATAGCATGCTTATACACCATCTGACTGACCGTGTTTTTCAATAAAACCACGAATTGGTCAAAAGACTCGACTTGCCCTTGCAATTTAATACCATTCACAAGGTATATCGCTACGGGGATTCGCTCTTTTCTTAGTGCGTTTAAAAATGGGTCTTGCAGTGACTGACCTTTCGCCATTAGACATCCTTATTTTTTTATTATGTGATGATTCAACATGACTCGTTTTAGTTTACATAATTGTTTGTTAGGTTGCACCCACTATTTGTACAAGTCTTTGAAGATTATTATGATCTCCACTTTCTAGAGGCGTAATATTCTGCCAACCTCTCAGCCAAGTAATCTGACGTTTGGCCAATTGACGGGTGGCAATGATGCCTCTTTCACGCATTTCCTCGCGGCTATATTCGCCTTTTATATATTGCCACACTTGTCTGTAACCCACGCTTCGCATAGAAGGCATGTTGGGCTCTAATGAATAGCGCATTAACAACTGTTCTACTTCTTGCACAAGTCCTCTTGCTAGCATTTTGTCAAAGCGTTGTGCTATTAGGGTATGTAATACGCTGCGTTCACTTGGCATAATGCTGAATTGAGAAAAATTAAATGGTAACTGTTTTTTTTGTTGCCCTTGCCAAACCGTAAGTGATTTACCCGATACCATGTATACCTCGAGGGCGCGAGTGAGGCGCTGGCTGTCGCTTTGATTAATACGCAAGGCACTTTGCGAGTCTACCTCTTTGAGTTGCTTATGAACATCTTGCAAACTCATCTCGCTAATTTGTTGGCGAATGACAGGATCGGAACTCGGTAGCTCATTCAAGCCATTCACCAATGCATTAAAATACATCATCGTCCCACCAGCTAATATAGGAAGCTTACCCTTCGCCATTATTGCATGAATCGCGTTTTGAGCATCGCGAATAAAATCGGCAACGTTATAACTCATCTCGGGACTAATAATGTCTATTAAATGGTGAGCAACACCATTTTTTTCTTCGCTGCTTGGTTTGGCTGTACCTATATCCATATGTTTATATACAAGCGCCGAGTCGACACTTATTACTTCACCATTTAGCGCGTTTGCAGTTTCAATTGCCAGGGATGTTTTACCTGAGGCTGTTGGCCCCATAATACAAAGCACGCTGGGTAAATCATTATTAGCACTTACACTTTTAGTCATTTTGCATCCAACATCCACGTAGCCAAGTGCAGCGACTTACCATATTGCTGACAAAGCAGTGGAACATGATCTATCCCTATTTCACTCATCCAGCCGTCGAGCATGCTATTTGTAACTTCAAGAGTGCTTAGCCATACACATGCAATCATGCCGGCGAGTAACTCTATATCTTCCTTCTTTGCAGAAAGCTCGCTAAAGACTAACTGGCCAAAAATGCTAGCCCAAGGCAAGTGACGAAGCTCTGAAGGAACTTGCTTTAATATAAGTTTTTGATGACTTACTGACATTATCATATGGATTGAAGTAAATTCGTCTATGTGTTTTTGCGTTATGTTGTTGTTATTTTCAATCGAAACCGGCATGAGCAAAGGCTGCGCTAATGTAGACCTCGCTAACCGATTGCTAACGACCGAAGTTAGCAAGGTAGTTATGGGAAGTACCTGAATATGCTCACCTTGGCCAAAAACAATATAAGGCGCACTGTATACATAGTGGCTATTTATTAAAGGTGGCACTTGCAGTATTTTCAAACCTGCCGCAGTAAGCGACTGCACTTGTTGCACTTCTTCTGTGTCTGCAGAGTCACTTTGAGCATTTATGCTTGCGTAAAAGTCGTTGCTTGCTTTTATTTCACCCCTTGTGGGTGTATTTAGCCTATATCCTGCGCCACCTGCTGAATAAGATGCAGAGCTACCTTTATTTGCATTTGGCTCGCTACTATCAATAATAGAAGGGCTTAGCGCTTGAATATAATTATGACTAGGCACATTAGGTCCTAGCTCATCGTTCACACATTCAATATCATCCTGGCGGCTAATAGCATCATTTACCGCTTTAAACACAATATCATGAACCTGTCTTGATTGATGAAACCTCACCTCATGTTTTGCTGGGTGAACATTCACGTCTATTTGGTCTGGCGCTACTTGCAAATACAATACATAACTCGCAAAAGTTTGCGGTGGCAGCGTATCTTCATACACTTGTCGCAATGCATGAGCAAGTAACTTGTCCTTCATCATACGTCCATTCACAAAGGTATATTGCAAATCGCGCGTCGCTACACCATGACCTAATTTGCTACACCAACCACTTATGACAATACCGTCAAAGCAATAATCTATTGGCGTGCAGTTGAGCAACATATTTTTACCACAAACCTGCTCAATTCGCTTTTTAACATCCTTAACTCGCAAATACCTACAGCAAACTTTTTGATTGTGGTTAAGGACAAATTGAACATCGGGGCGAGTTAGGGCAATTCGTTTTACATTATACTCAATTTGCTGAAATTCTGTTTTACCCGTGCGCAAAAATTTGCGCCTAGCTGGGGTATTAAAAAACAAGTCTAAGACTTCAATTGATGTGCCATCAGGATGCGCAGCAGGTGTAATATCAACCTGCATTTGTTGGCCTTCAGCAATGGCTTGCCAAGCTTCAGACTGCAGGCGCGGTTTTGATGTAAGCGTGAGACGGCTCACAGAACTAATACTGGCAAGAGCTTCACCTCTGAAACCCATACTGGTAATGTGCTCTAAGTCGTCTATATTACTAATCTTGCTGGTGGCATGACGGCTTAGCGCAAGTGCGAGCTGTTCTTTTACAATACCTGCGCCGTTATCACGGATTAAAATACGCTTTTGACCGCCTTGCTCAATATCAATCAATATTTCAGTGGCGCCTGCATCCAAACTATTTTCAAGCAATTCTTTCACAACAGACGCAGGGCGCTCTACAACCTCGCCAGCAGCTATTTGGTTAGCAAGTTGAGGAGGAAGGATTTTTATAGGCTTATGGATAGCCTGCTCACTTGCATCGGTGTTTAACATAAATGCGATTATAATCCATTTATAAAAGGAAAAAAGGGCTATTTGGGGATTGTTAATACTTGCCCAATGCGTACTAAATCTGATTTAAGCTTATTTTGCGCTTTTAACTCTTTAACACTTACACCATAGCGCTGCGCAAGAATAGACAAGGATTCACCGCGGGCGACTTTGTGCTTAATAGGCTCGGCATGTTTTTTGTACGCCCACGTAGTGCCGTCGGGTGGCGTTTTCTTAAAATAACGATTAATAGATAAAAAAAGGGCATTAGCCAAACGCTCTCTGTGCTTAGCCCAATTAAGATTTTTTTCTTCTTGTGGATTGGATATAAATCCAACCTCAACCAAAATTGACGGTGTTTCTGGCGCAGTAAGCACAGCTAAACTAGCACTTTGAGGCGTTTTCTTGTGCATCTTTGTTACGCCTTTCATATCTTTTATAATTTCATGACTGAGTTCGTAACTTAGTGCACGAAATAAATCCATCGACATGTTTAAAATAGTTTCCGCAAAATAGCGCTCAGTGTCCCTGTCTTCAATTACATCAGCGGCTGGCCCAAGTAGCTCAGAGCTGCGCTCGGTTTGTTCAAGCAAACGACCCAGTTCACTGTCGGCCCGGCCCTTCGACAAGACCCATACGGAGCCACCTCGTGGCTGCGGAGTTGTAAATGCATCGGCGTGAATTGACACCATTAGATCAGCTTTTTCTTTCACTGCAATTTTAGGACGATCGTTAGGTGAAATGTAGTAGTCGCCTTCGCGCGTAAGAACCGCTCGTAAACCTGGTTCAGCATCAATTTTTTTTGCCAACATTTTTGAAATGCTCAAGGTTATGTTTTTTTCGTAAGTCCCGGCAGGCCCAATTGATCCAGGATCTACCCCTCCATGCCCTGCATCTATCACAACAATAATGTCTTTGTCACGATTGGGGACCGTTGCATTAACCGCCTGATTTGAAGGTGACCTGTTTGACGAAGAATTAGCCGATGGTAATCCTGACATAGGCGTTGGATTTGGGTCAATTAACTCAATTACCAACCGGTGTCCTAAAGGCGTATTGCCACTATCAAGAGGCGCTAGGGTAAATAATCTGGGCCTTAATTTTTTACCTGTCTCAATTACTATACGGCTGTCATTGGCGGTTTTGGGAGTGCTGTGCCTAACTTTTATGACTTTATTGCCTGATAACTTCAGCACCGATAAATCGAAGGTTCTGTCTACATTTTGTAAGTCGACCACCACACGATTTGGCTTAGTCAGCGAAAAGTATGAAAAAGTCGGTTCAGCGTCTAATTCAAGCACAATACGGGCTAAGTCAGTGGTGTCAGAAAATCGTACATCGGCTACTTTCGCCTGTTGTGCAAATACAGTTTGTGTACTGCCAACAAAAAGCGCGCTAGAGATAAATACAGCCCACATTACAAGTGATATACATACGCTAAGATTTCCGCAACGTGCATTTTTTAGCATGCTCATTGACAGTTAGCCTCGAGCGCTTCGATACATGACAAGCCAAAAGGGGTCATACCTTCAAACTCATACATTCTGCCGTCTTGATGGTAACTAATATCTACAATTAAATCGGGAGCGGGTAATAAGCCTTGGCCTTTTTCTGGCCACTCGACTAAACAAGCACTTTGCGCTGTGAAATAGTCGCGTATTCCCATAAATTCGAGTTCTTCTGGGTCGGCTACTCGGTATAAATCAAAATGAAAAACCGTATTGTCACCAAGTTCATAGGGTTCGACCAAGGTGTAAGTTGGGCTTTTCACATTGCCTTGATGACCAAGGCTATGCAATAAATAACGGCTGAAGGTGGTTTTCCCTGCACCCAATTCACCGCGTAAAAAGGTACAGGTTCCGCCATACCCATTTTCAGTGAAAGCTTTGCCTAGCCCAAATGCGACTATTTTCGTGTCTACTTCATTACTACAGTACTGCTTTATTTTCATTCTTATTCATTTATTAATAATCTGACGGTATCAAACAAATCGCTAGCTAACAATCCGCGCTGACCAAATTCTTGCGCTACTATATCACCTGCTTTGGCATGAATCGATACTCCATATTGACAAGCCATATCGGCATTTAGTCCTTGCGACAGCAAAGAACCTAAAATACCCGCAAGTACGTCGCCCATACCCGCGGTTGCCATTCCTGGGTTACCATGTCTGCACACCCACGAGTGACTTTGGTTATCTACTATACTGCCGGCACCCTTAAGCACACAAGTAGCCTCATAGCGCTGCGAACATTGCCTTGCAAAATTAAACCGATCTGCCTCAATTTCTTCAATAGGAACGTTGAGTAAACGCG
The DNA here is from genome assembly GCA_964195425.1 of Acidiferrobacterales bacterium. Taxonomy (GTDB): domain Bacteria; phylum Pseudomonadota; class Gammaproteobacteria; order Enterobacterales; family Alteromonadaceae; genus Glaciecola. The sequence goes on along the minus strand of CAXMOM010000043.1, from coordinate 163,305 downwards.
CAGCTTCGCCCACATGGGGGGTAATCACGCAGTTTGTCAGCGTTACAAAATTAGTATTAACTGCTTTTAAGTTAAGCGCATCTGCATCGATAACGATTGGTTTTGGGGTACGTTGGCAATATTCCATTACCTCATCGAAGGTTTGCTTGCTCCATTCATCTTGTCCTAAACCAGGTCCAATAACAATGCATGTTGCCCAAGATAATGCATCTTTAAGACCCGTGCTCGACACCATAAGTTCAGGTCTACCCGTACAAATCTGTAAAATAGAATTTTTATGCGTAAACACTTTGACCAAGCCTGTCCCTGTGCGAAGAGCAGCCTCAGAAGTCATGCGAATGGCGCCAGACATACCTTGGTTTCCGCCTATACAAAGTAAACGTCCATATGTGCCTTTATGGCTATGCACAGGGCGCGGAGCCAGGCCTTTAAAGTGCTTCAAATCTAGCGCACTGGCGTCACTTCTGGCAATATCGGCAAAGGCCTTCCCAATGCCAAGATCTTCAAATACTAGTAGGCCACATGATTGCTTTCCGGCACCTGTGGTTAAGCCCAATTTAATGCCTACAAAGGTGACAGTAGCGGTCGCTTGAATACATTCACCTAACGAAGCTCCGGTATTTGCATCGAGGCCACTAGGCACATCTATACTCACAATTGGCTTTTTACTGCTATTAATCAGCGCAATCACATTGACAAATTCAGGCCGTATAAACCCATTTATACCAGTACCCAACAAGCCATCAATAATAATGTCGGCTTTATCAATATGAGCTTGTTGAAACTCTTCAACTTTGCCACCTGCGGCAATCCAATTTTGTCGAGCTCGTTTTGCATCGCCCTCTACTGAACGGTTAGGTTCAACCGCACAAAGCGTGACATTTTTGCCTGCATTGTAAGCTGTCAGCGCTGCCACGTATCCGTCACCGGCGTTGTTACCAATACCCACCACCACCAAATAATTATCCACATTCGGAAACAAAGTGACACATTGTTGATAAACGCAGGCGCCTCCACGCTGCATTAGGCTAAACATATCGATACCTACAGCCTTAGCTGCGGCTTGCTCATGGAGCCTGACTTGATCTGCACGATACAATTTTTGTGTTAAACTACTAGCAAGTTTTTTTTGCAGCATAAATGAATGTCCTCAATAGATTCAACTAGTACAAACGCGCCAACGAGTTCGCATACGGGCACGACAATTGACTTTTCCCAATTAGCTAACCATATCAAGGCTTGGGGCAAGGCGCTAGGTTTTCAGCAAGTTGGTGTGTGTGATATTGATCTCAGCGAACAAAAGCCAATGTTGGAAGCCTATCTTGCGAAAGGGTTCCACGGCGAAATGGATTACCTAGCGCGCAATGTAGACAAGCGTCTAGCGCCTGAAAAATTGCACCCTAATACCTGCCGCATTATAAGTGTACGTATGAATTACTTGCCCCCCAATGCACAGTTTGCTAATAACCTAAAAAATGATAAACAGGCTTATATCAGCCGATATGCGCTTGGCCGTGACTACCATAAAGTTATGCGAGCACGTCTTAAAAAGCTTGGCGAACAAATAAAACAGCATTGCGCTGAACTAAACTATAGGCCTTTTGTTGATTCTGCGCCGGTATTAGAGCATGCAATTGCGCAAAAAGCGGGTTTGGGCTGGACTGGTAAACACACACTCACACTCAATGAGGAAGCCGGCTCTTGGTTTTTTTTGGGTGAATTATTTGTTGATATTCCGCTGCCGGTAGACAAAAGCACGCAAGAAAACTGCGGCAGTTGCACCGCATGTATTAGTATTTGTCCAACAAAAGCGATAGTTGCCCCTTACCAACTTGATGCACGACGTTGCATTTCGTATTTAACCATAGAACATAAGGGTGTAATTCCCCTAGAGTATAGAAAGCCAATGGGGAACCGCGTTTACGGCTGCGACGATTGCCAACTGGCATGCCCTTGGAATCGCTATGCTGAAGTCACTCAAGAAAAAGACTTTTTTGCTAAAGAATTCTTACAAGGTGCTAGCCTCATAAGTTTGTTTGAACTAACAGAAACTGAATTTTTAGTAAAAACCCAAGGTTCACCTATTCGCCGGATTGGATATGAAAGCTGGCGACGAAATTTATCAATTGCAATGGGCAATGCTAGCTTTGATATAAGCATACTTGCAAGCCTTGAAAGTGCCCTATCGCTTGCTTCATCAAATGTATTGAAAGAACATTTTGAATGGGCAATTGCGCAGCAAAAAATAACAATGAAAAGTACTGAAAAAGCCATTAGTACACGACAGCATGCACGCCTTATTCGTATCGTACAAAAAGGCTTGCCGCGCGACGCATAGCCCTGCCATTCAAAAAAGCCCTGTCAGATAATAGGGCTTTTTTACTTTACAATATGCTAATGTTGGATTATCAGAACTGCTGCTTTTTTGGCTTTTTAGCTTTGGGCTGCTTAAGTTGAATATTCGGCATTTTCTGTCTAGATGACAATCCTTCCACTTCCAACATTGGAATGACTTGCTGAATAAGATTTTGGATGTCAGTAAGTTGCTTTATATCCTCAATGGTCACAAATGAAACTGCCTGACCTACTGAGCCTGCGCGACCTGTGCGCCCTATTCTATGCACATAATCTTCTGGCACGTTTGGCAAATCATAATTGACTACGTTAGGGAGTTGCTGAATGTCGATACCACGAGCGGCTATGTCAGTTGCGACTAAAATTCGTAGCTCGCCACTTTTAAACGATGCCAATGCTTTTGTACGAGCACCTTGGCTTTTGTTTCCGTGAATGGCTGCTGCAGAAATATCTTTTGCGCATAACTGCTTTGTAAGTCTGTTAGCGCCATGTTTCGTGCGCGTAAATACCAAGGCCTGCTTCCAACCATTGGTTTCAATCAAATGGATCAATAGCTTACTTTTATTGGCTTTTTCAAGAAACACAATAGAATGCTCTACACTTGGGGCGGCAGCATTATTTGGCGTAACTGAGATTTCAACTGGGTTATTAACCAGACGACTCGCTAAACCGCGAATGTCCTCAGAAAAAGTGGCTGAAAATAGTAAGTTTTGACGCTTTTGCGGTAATAATTTTATTATGCGTTTAATATCATGAATAAAGCCCATATCGAGCATGCGATCTGCTTCATCTAATACAAGGACCGATACATCGGTAAATTTCACCGCATTTTGTTGAAACAAATCGAGTAAGCGACCTGGCGTAGCCACCAAAATATCTACGCCGCGGCGCAAATGTTTCATTTGTGGATTTATCGACACACCACCAAATACAACCGTCGACTTTATGGGCGTATGCACTTTATATTCATCTATATTGGCCGCTACCTGTGCAGCTAATTCACGGGTAGGGGTTAATACAAGGGCTTTGATATGATTAGCTCTTGGTGGTGTATAATTTGTGGCAAAACGCTGTATCAAAGGCAAAGTAAAGGCGGCGGTTTTACCCGTGCCGGTTTGCGCGGCGGCCATTATATCTTTACCCGAAAGCACTGCTGGAACAGCTTGCTCTTGAATAGGTGTTGGGGTGGTGTAGCCTTTATCAGTAACGGCTTGAACTAACTCTTTGGAAAGCCCTAAAGCGGAAAAACTCATGTATGTTTGCTTATGTAGTGAAATATTTAGGCGACGGAGTATAGCATAGACCAAGCAAAGCATATATTTTTGTCTACTTTTACGCCTACTTTATTTCCGCTCTTATTTAGGCTGGTTTGCATTGGTCAAATCCCACCGGGAATTTACACTGTAAGAACCTAAATTTATTAGATAATTACGTGTCTTTGCCGATATACTAAATATATCGCGACAATAACCAAGCGCGTAATCCGTAATGATGGCGCGACATACAAAAATTTAATAGGTAAATATGTACAAGGACATTGTTAAATGTTGACAGACGCTAACAATTCAACAAATCCTAATGTCATCGCAAACTTTTTTATAAAAACGCGCGAGTCTGCTTTTTTTTCGATCGTAAATATGACCAGCATTATATATATTATAGTGCTTGGTCTCACTCTTAAAGACTTCTATTCTGTTATGGCTACGTGGGTCGTTGTAGTTCAATTAATTGGCATAAGCGTAATATTGGCCAATTTGATCCTGCTGTACAAAACAGGAAATTCACCGCGCTCGGCCGGCATCATGTTGTTTTGTATGTTTGTAATCCATATGGCCGATATCACATTCGCTGGTGGTATAAATACACCACATTTTGCATGGATATTTATTTTCCCTATTTTGGCTGGCGGCACTATGGGATGGCGCGGACAGCTATTCTTCTACATCATGTGTTTTGTTGTTACCGTTTATTTTGCGATTTACCCAGAAAACATGACCGTGTTGGCTTATCAAGACAGCATGGGCTTCACATTATTTACGCGACTAATGGCCTTAACAGTCTTTACGTTTATTATGATGATTTATTATTTCACCTTAAAAGAAAAAATAAATCATGTGAGCAAAGCCCTAGATTTAGCTTCTTTTGAGAGTGGTCTCTTCTTGGGGGTGTTTAACTCAAAAGCCCAAAATGTGTTATTGGTGAATGCTGAGGGTGACATTGTGCGCGCAAACAATAAGGCCCACTCCACATTTGGCTTTACAGATAACACGCTAATAAACACACCTATTAATAAACTATGCCATTCTGGCTTAGAAATGCTGAATAATAGCGCTGAGACACCAATAGAGCACGAAAGCTCATTGTTTGAAACTCGTATCACCACAAATGTAGGAAACACCCTATGGGTAGAATATACAAGTCTACGTATTGCAGATGAAAATGCCAAGGTGCATATACTTATAACCCTTGAAGATATTACTTCACGTAAAAATCATGAATCGGAATTGTCTTACTTAGCACATTATGACCATCTTACAAAGTTGCCCAATAGATTGTCGATTCACGAACAATTAGACGACATGATAAGCAATGCGAAACGTTACCAATTCGACTTTGCAGTGATATTTTTTGACCTCGATAAATTTAAGAACGTAAACGATATACAGGGTCACAAAGCGGGTGATACTGTGCTAGTAGAAGTAGCCAACAGACTGCAAGAAAACATACGAAGAAGCGATGTTGTAGCTCGCTTTGGGGGCGATGAGTTTGTACTGTTACTAAGTAATATTCAAACCCCAAATGAAGTAGTCGATTTAGTCAAAAAACTACAGCTGCACATCGCTCAAGTCATTTTAGATGACGGGAACGAGTACTTTGTGAGCTCAAGCGCCGGTGTTTCCTTGTATCCCCAAGACGGTCAAGATGCCAGCGACCTTATTCGAAAAGCCGACTTAGCGATGTATAAAGCCAAATCTAGTGGCCGTGGTGGTCATGAGCTTTATTCATTACAGCATGACGACAGCATTAAACGACATGTTAAACTGGGAAGTGAACTCAACTATGCCATTGAACGCGATGAACTAAGCTTACTATTTCAACCTATTTACGATATTCATGACAATATTTGCGGTGCAGAAGCCTTGGTCCGATGGAAACACGATGATCTTGGACGGATTTCGCCTGATGAGTTCATTCCTATCAGTGAAGAAAACGGGCTAATAGTGCCGATTGGCTTATGGGTCCTTGAAGAATCGTGCAAGGTGCTCAAGAGCTGGCATACGATGGGCTTTACGCATTTGGTAATGTCGGTTAACGTCTCTTACCGCCAAATCAACAGCGATGACATGGTAGCCGAATTAGCGCGCGTTCTGTCTGCCTACAGCCTTGATGGTAAATCAATTGTTTTAGAATTGACCGAAAGGGTATTTGCTGACGATTTGGACCTCGTACAAAATAACATAAAGCAATTTGCTGAATATGGCGTGCAAACTGCCATCGATGATTTTGGGGTGGGTTATTCTAGTTTGAGTTATTTGAAAAAAACCGATTTCAGTTCAATTAAAATTGACCGCAGTTTTATTAAAGATATCGACACAAGCATATCATCTCGCAAACTTTGCGCAGCCATTACATCAATGGCAGCTAGTTTAGGCCTGTCGGTAACTGCTGAAGGAGTCGAGATACAAGCGCACTTGGATATACTCAAAGCAATGAATGTTAATAAGTATCAAGGCTTCTTTATGTCAAAACCTGTAGATAAAATTGCATTTGAAGCATTGCTCGCAACGCCAGCCATTGTAGACATAGAAAGCAGCTATTTAAAAAGTAACATCTAAAAAGGGCTTGAACAACACCAAGCTTAAAACTGCTGCAAGATACTCGCATCATATTCTTGAGCATTAAGTGTTACGTTATATTTTGCAGCGCAGCTATCGAGTTCAGCTTGCTGCAAAACTAACTCATCCATAATAATGGTGTTGTCGTCTAGCTCCCACAATAGTCTAGACCCTGCAAAACTATATTGAATAGCAAGCATTGCATCAGTATTTCCGGTAAGACTAGCCGCTTTTAATTTCGCCATTTTTCGTTGTATTTTATTAAGTGCTTGCTTGAGTTCCCATACATAAACAAGCTCTGTCATAAACCCATGCCTGCGGTATTTATTAAGAAGCCCAGCTAATAGTAAACTGCTAATTACAACACCCAATAAGTTCCAATGAAAATGACTGCCGCTTTCATCAGGAAATAATGTAATAAGCGTTTGAGAAATCACTAAGCTGCCCGCAGCTAAGCCGACAATGCAGCCGACTATTACACGGTTTAAATGACGACGATAACGTGTTTTATCAATGTTAATAAGTTGCATGTGGCGTAGGTCTTCAGCTGTTGAATATCTGCTAGAATAATACCACTGACTTTGTGTATGCGCTATTTATGCTGTGATTTTCACCATTATTTCCGTTGCGGCTAATCACCAAAAACCGACCATCCTGTTTTTGCTGCAAATAGTTCAAGTGCTTGAGTGCCTAGTTTACTATTGCCGATAGTATCGAGTCCTGGAGACCAAACGGCAATTGACGCTTTCCCCGGTGCAACAGCTAATATTCCACCGCCCACCCCACTCTTGCCAGGTAATCCCACTCTAAATGCAAATTCTCCAGATCCATCATAGTGACCACACATAAGCATTAGGGCATTGATACGTTTAGCTCGTTTGGGCGAAACAACTGGGTATCCCGTGTTTGGGTTGATACCATTGTTTGCTAGAAATAAACCCGCCTTCGCCAGCTGTAGAGTATTCATAGCAATCGAGCAGTGGTGAAAATAAGTCCCGAGCACCGCATCAACGGGGTTTTCAACGTGTCCAAATGAGGCCATAAAATAAGCAAGTGAGACGTTTCTTGCGCCTGTTTCAACTTCAGAACGTGCTACTTTTTCATCAATAGCGATACTATCGTCATCGGCTAAAAAGCGTATAAACTGGACTATTTCTGCCAGTGTTTCTTTAGGTTGATGCCCTTGAATAATGGCATCTGCAACCGCTATTGCGCCGGCATTGATAAATGGATTTCGTGGCTTGCCATGTTCATGTTCAAGCTGCACAATAGAGTTGAAAGGATCACCTGAAGGTTCTCGGCCAACACGTGACCAAATGCTCTCTCCTAGTTTACCTAGAGCCAAAGTAAGGGTAAATACTTTAGAGATACTCTGAATAGAAAAAAGCGTTTGTGCACACCCTGCATTAAAGATTTCACCGCTGGGGAGAGCAACACTAATAGCAAATTGATTTGGATCTATTTTTGCTAGTTGGGGAATATAGCTGGCAACTTCGCCCTTTTCTGACGATTGCATCATTTGCAAGGCTATTTCATTGAGAATTGTTTGCAAAATATCTCCACTTCATAACTACCGGTTACCTTATTGAGCTTACATATTTAGTATTTAGTTATTAAAAACTGCTAGAACCGAGCGACAATAGCAGAGGTTTTACCATACAAAAAGCAAGGATATTATGGTTTTTTTTATTTAGCAAAATCGCCAAGCCACAAAACGACTGACCTTACTTCCTTGGTCCATTTCAATTACCTTTACCTCAACTGCTTTCACCATAGCCAATGCATTCTTAATAGGGGCAAGGCTGTCTTTCTTAGACACTAATGAAGTAAACCAATACACTTGATTTTTATATTCAACACTTTCGTTAATCATGCGTTTTATAAATCCTACTTCACCACCCTCGCACCAAAGCTCGTTTGATTTTCCTGAAAAATTTAGCGCATCCTGACGACTTCTTGAAGCATGGCTTGATTGCAGGCCAATCTTATTATTACGCTTTTGTTGATGCTTATTTAAGTTATTATTTTTCCTTTGCGTGCCTGCCATGGCTGCCTGCTTGCTGGCATGAAAAGGCGGGTTACACATGCTAAATGTAAATTGATCATCGCGGCCAATTACGCCTCTAAATATATCCCTCGGGTTTTGCTGATGTCTAAGCTGTACTGCATCTTTAAGTGCGCTATTAGCAGTTTGAATAAGTGTGGCCGACTGCACCGCAGATTTATCGGTATCGGTAGCGACAAACTCCCAATCGTAAACTTGTTTGCCAATAATGGGATAAATCAAATTTGCACCGGTACCGATGTCTAAGCCAATTACCTTCTTCGATTTGCTTGACTCTAACCGGCTATTATCATTATTCGGTTCGACAATAAGGTCAGCAATCGCATGAATGTAGTCTGCGCGCCCGGGCACTGGTGGACACAAATAGCCCGGCGGAATATCCCAAAAATCAATTTTGTAATGATGCTTTAGCAAAGCTAAATTAAGCGCCTTAACGCTATCTGGGTCTGCAAAATTGATAGTTTCACGACCAATAGGATTAACCCGCAAAAAACGAGAGAGTGCAGGAGATGTTTCTATTAATTCCGGGAAATTATAGCCGTTTTTATGTAAGTTTCTTGGATGCATCTATTTATTAATGCCTTATTTAGCGTTCACCAATATCAGCAAAACTCGCAGGCACGAGTAACGCTAAATCGTGGGGGCTAAGTTCTATTTCTAAGCCGCGTTTGCCTGCACTTATAAAAATAGTAGAGAACTTGCTACCGGTATCATCTATTACCGTCACTAACGCTTTCTTCTGACCCAACGGACTGACGCCGCCAAGCACATACCCTGTAGAACGCCTCACAGTAAGCTTGTCAGCCATAGCGACCTTTTTCCAATCTAAGGCCTTTGCCATTTTTTTCATGCTTAGCTTTACAGACACAGGCACTACTGCCACTGCTAACTCTCCTTCTGGATTACTAAGCACTAAGGTTTTAAATACACGCTCATGTGATATACCAAGCTTATCGGCAGCTTCCTCTCCAAACGCGTTTGCGTTGGCGTCGGGTGAGTATTGATGTATGTAAAATGCCAATTGCTTTTTTTTCACCATATCAATGGCAGGTGTCATAATATATATTGCCCTAATTAACGCAGTCTTTTGGCGATACCTTGCAAAGTCATGCGTAGCCCATTTACCCTGCTTTTCGCATTTTCGTCATTAGTATTAGGCGAAAGACCTTTGGCTAATTTATTAAGTGAACGAGATAAGGACTTGTCTTTGTTATTCTCTAACAATGGAGTTTGCACCTCACTTAAAAGTCGGTGAACCTCTGCATGGTCCTTTTCAGCCAAGCCACCATCGCGCTTAAACTGGTCTAGATAGGCAAGTGCAATGACAGGTTCGTGCGGCCAAGTCACCTGAAATTGTTGTTGTGGATTAAAGGTATCGCCCATATTTGCGAGTTTCGCAGCTGCCAGTTCGTTTTCACTTAAATATTCACTTACTTCAAGTTCCAATACGTCTAAACCGCGAATAATTTCTGTTCCGTAAATTTTGCCTTGATACCAATATGTAGACCAGTACCCACCAACAATCATGCGTTCTTCATGCAATGGACCGCGGTCGAAATATGCAATTTCATGGGGCTTGCTGGCGTCAGTAAAGTCCATTACCGACAAACCACCTTGGTACCAAGCCTGCGCAAAAATGTCTCTTCCAGGTACAGGCACAATTGAGCCATTATGGGCAACGCAGTTTTCTTGTGCGCTTTGTGGTGCATCTATTTTGTAGTAGCTTTGAAATTCGAGCTTGCCATCAAGCACATTATAAATCGCATTTGCGCCCCATGTTTTTGGGTCCGATGCCCTGCATCGAGGTTTTGTACCACCGCCCCATTCGTCAGTAAACAATACTTTGGTGCCGTCGTTGTTAAACGTGGCCGAGTGCCAGTAAGCGAAACCCGGATCAGAGACTGCATCAATACGTTTAGGTTTTAAGGGATTAGAGATATCAAGTAAAATGCCGTTTCCAGAACAGGCACCCGCAGCGATTTTTAGCGCTGGAAAAACGGTTATGTCGTGGCATTGATCGGTTATTCTGGTTTTTTGAGTGGCGTCTCCATGATCGCCTCCTTTCCAGAGTCCTGCGACACGACCCTCTTTATTGGCAAATACAGCTGGGCTTGACGTTATTCGTGCTTTTTCAGGGTTTTCAACTGGAATTTCAATCACATCAATACGAAATAACGCTGTACGTTCATCGCCGAGTTCTTTACCCACGCAGCCAGCCAGCTCTTCTTCGTCACGAACACCGGCGGTGCCTGAGTTATATACGACAATTTTACGGTCGTCGGCTGACACAATAGAATGAGTGTGCGAACCACGGCAAGTTTGCACAAGCCCAACTTGTTGTGGCCTTGTTAAATCTGAAATATCGAATATACGCAAACCACGAAAACGCACTTCGCTTACATCTTCATTAATACCTTCAAGGCCACAGTCTATACGACCTCGCGTTTGTTCAACCGACATTATTAATAAATTGCCCACTATAGACACATCACCTTGTCCGCCAGGGCACACTATTGAGCTGACTAAGTTGGGCAGACCGGTTTGGTCTAAGCGATAAATATTGAATCCATGATAGTTACCCGCAACTAGAACATCCCCGGAAAAAGCCATATCCGTATTCCAAAAGCTGAGTAAAGGCCAACGCTCACCCCACTCGGTTTTAGAATCGCCGTCATCTTCAGCTCTGCTGTCTGCAGACTCATCTTCATCTGGCATAATCATAGGTGGAATATTGGAAGGATTAGCAGGATCAAAGAATCCACTAGGACGCGGTAACGAACTTAATAAACTAAGATGTAAAGAAGCTTCGCCGGCATCTCGAAAACCCGCTTGTAAGCCAACACGATCGTCGCTAGAAAGACCGGACAACAAGCCATCCATGCGCGTTATCTCTGTTTCTTGGTCATTTAATATATCTGTTAAAAAGTCATATAATACTGGATCATAAGCAGAGCCAGATTGCTCAAGCAAATCGTCTACCATACGAATTGCTCCTTCATGATGGGGGATCATAAGGCTTAAAAACAAACGGTCAAAGTCGGTCCCTTCACTACTGCCTAACTCATCCATTTGGTTCATTGTCGCCATTCCCATAAGGCCATGGTCCATATGATTGGCGTGATCCATTTCAATATCTTGCGTTCGGTCGGTTAACCATATTTCCATAAAGGCAATTTCGTCGGCTTGAGATTTACGAATTCGACCCGCGATGTCAATAATTTCTTCATTATTCGTGCGGCTTTCTACCAATACTGCCATATCAACAGCCTGGCTATGATGCGGTATCATGTTTTGCATAAACACTACATCATCTTTAGTAAAACTAGTATTGGCTATATTGATAGCCTCTTGTGCTGTTAAAGTTTTAAGCGCTTGTCCTGGCGCGCCGGGTTGCACTATAGGAGGAGCATCTTGTACCTGCGCGGCAACACTCGGAAAGCTAGTACTAAGACCTATAGCAGCAGCAATAGCTATCGATGTTTTGGGACAAACCTTGGTAAACAATGGTGACATGGCGAACAACTCCAACACTTTTATAGTTGTATTATATTTATGTTTACTAATAATGTGTGATAACGATCTATTTGTGAAGCTTTTTTCAGAAACACATTGGCCAGCAAATTATCTTATTACATATTGATAGCAATGCCAGATGGTATTTACTCAAAAATGAGCATGCATTTTATTGCAATGGATAGACAACAACCGAGGAGTTTAGGGGCAACAAAAAAAGAGTGATATGAAATTAAAAACAGGGTTTCATATCACGTTGGTATACGCTTTGTTGCACAGCATAACTTAGTAAATTATACCTCTTCTGCATCTAGCGTAACAAGTTCTTGAATAGTGAGGAATTGTGGATTTTTACCTGAATGATATTCAAATTTTTCATCAACAGAGCGACCTTTTTCAAACAGCTTGTTTTGCATGTAATTTACATCTAAGCCTGTAAAACGTATTGCTGGGGTGATCACAAAGTGATCATCAAATTCCACGCAGTGATGAGCCATTTCTTCTGGCACCATAATTTCATGCAGTTTCTCTCCAGGTCTTATACCAATGAGTTCATGTTCTTGCGTGCCGCTCATTGCTTCGACCAAATCTAGAATTCGAATAGACGGAATTTTCGGAATAAATATTTCGCCTCCATACATCCTAGCGAAGTTTTTTAATACAAACGACACGCCGTCATCTAGAGTAATCCAAAAACGCGTCATTTCTGTGTGGGTGACAGGCAGTTTTTTGACGCCTTCAGCTAAGAGCTTGCGATAAAATGGCACAACAGAACCTCGGCTGCCCACCACATTGCCATACCGGACAACGGCAAATATAGGCCCATCGGCGCCGGCAATATTATTGGCAGCAACAAATAATTTGTCGGATACGAGCTTAGTGGCACCATATAAATTTACTGGATTAGCCGCTTTGTCGGTCGACAACGCAATTACCTTTTCTACGTTATTAACAATGCAGGCATCAATAACATTTTGCGCACCATTTATATTTGTCTTAATACACTCGTTTGGGTTATATTCAGCTGCTGGCACCTGCTTTAAGGCAGCTGCGTGCACTACAAAATTCACCCCTTTGCAGGCCGTTATCAATCTTTCTTTGTCGCGTACGTCGCCAATAAAGTATCGCATTACGTCACTATTAAAGTCTTGCTGCATTTCAAATTGCTTTAATTCATCGCGCGAAAATACGATGACACGCTTTGGCGAGTAGTTATTGAGAATAAAGCGAATGAAGCGTTTCCCGAAAGAACCTGTGCCGCCTGTAATTAATATGCTCTTGTTATCAAACAATTCGATGCTCCAAATAATGAGGAAATAAATACCATCTTGTGCTGGCTTGTATCAAGTGCTAGCAATTAAAATGCCAAAAGCGCTTTTATGTGTAAATACAACATGAAATCGTATTTAAACTTTAAGCACTAAAAGATGGGGTATCTTCATCATATTGAATTACACAATTTTTCCCTGTTATTTTTCCTATATACATCGCTTGATCTGCTTTTTGAATTAATAAAGTTGAAGGCGCTGCTAGACTTTGCTCATCAACCTTATGCGTAGCAACGCCAAATGTGCAGGTTAATCGTAACTTTTGGTTTTTCTCTATTTCTAAGACAGCATCTGATATTTTTTGACGTAAGTCCTCGGCATTTTTTGCCGCAGTTTCGGCGCTAGTCTTTCGTAAAACAACTAAAAACTCTTCTCCACCATATCGTCCAACATTGTCACAATCGACCCTAATATTTTGGTGTAATATAGATGCCGCAGCCTGCAAGCATTGATCACCTGCGATATGCCCGTAAGTATCATTTAGAGACTTAAAATTATCAACGTCTAACATAATCACAGATAAGGCAGACTTATTGTTTTGCAGCGCGTTTATAGATTGCTCTAGACACTCAATAATGCTTCGTCTGTTTGGGACCTTGGTTAAGCCATCTTCAAATGCTTGTGTATGTAATTTATCACTTAATCTATAGTTGATATTGCAAAAAATTGACGCGAAAGTACTGCCCAGTAAGCACGAGAATACGTTTTAGTAATAAGCTTATGGTGAATACGTTATATCAGGTAAATAATTAGTGAGAGCTACCAGCACAGCAACATAGCTGCAGATGAATATAGCCACAATAAATGCAGCACGGACCCCCATAATTAGACAAACGAAAAACGGTGGTAAAGGCAGTAAAAAGAAAACTGACTGTTTACCCCGCCAGATATGCTCATTAAAGGAATTATAGTAAGAAAACCTGCACCAATGAATAACGATCGATGCCACGAACGTATTTTATTATAGCGTAAGTATAACCAAAAACCGCTAAGTATGATCGAATTCAAAGCTTACTTTCTTAACCCACGACAATTCTAGACAAAACAAAATATTGAAATAGATGGATATAAAAATCTTATGAGATTTTATTATGTTCGACAAGACGTATATATAATCTGAAGATTGGGTAGAGATAATAAATTGAGTAGACTGATAATTTAGCGGGTTTAGCTTGTTATGTTTTAAAAAAATAATTTATGCAGGGCGCATAAAAAGGAATGTGGTAGCTAGAGGCAAATACCTCCGGCTACCCAAATATGCATTATTACTTAGATAGCAACAACTTTATTTGCACATGGACCTTTTTGTCCTTGACCAACTTCAAACTCTACTGCTTGGCCATCATTCAACGTAGCATAACCGCCGCCAGCTTGAATTTCTGAATGGTGAACAAACAAATCTTTGCTGCCGTCTTCAGGAGTAATAAAGCCGAAACCTTTATCTGCATTGAACCACTTAACTGTACCTTTACTCATAACACTCTCTTTATATTTGGTGAAAAATATAATTCCGATTTGCTATCACCATCACATAATCAGAACTTTAATCAAATTTAACCACTTTTTGTGGTGTATCACTAGTATATTACTAATTAGCGCTTTTTACCGCTATTTTTTTTAATATTCGTTACCTTTTTCGCAATAACGAGTAATTCGGATGAAATATCATCCGCTCCGTCTTTTATAAGTTTGCTTACATCACCTGATGAATATAAAGAACCACGCTCAGATTTAATATCTAATGACCTAACAAAATCTTTCGTTTTACCGGTACTACGAGTGTCAATATATTCAAAAATAATTTGTTCGTTAACGCTTTGCGGTTCTTTTTGTAGCGTCGCAATTGTATCTTCCAGCGACGCTATTTCCAACTCTAACGATTCAATCAATTCGGAAATATCTGCATATGGTTTCATTGCACTGCTTTACTCTTTTATGGTTGCTGGCTAGGCCAAAAAAGCCACACACTTAAAAATAAAACATGTCATTAATAACCAAAGACTACGTGTATTTTATACAGTTAACGAAAGTAAGTAAATAGCCCGTGTTTAAAAAGGACCTAAAATAAGCGTCTTAATTACGCTTATTACCTTCTTTTATTAATCATAGCAAAAGGACAAAGTGCCTAAATTAATCGGCGTAACCGCTTCCAATTGCGTCAAACGGCATCTCGAGTCCTAATGCAGGTACTTGCAGACCAACCCACGCTGGAAAGGTATTGCTATTTGGACCGGGAAATAGGGTGTATTCATTGGCATATGGATAGCGCGCAATTGCTGCTTCAACCTGTGGAATAAGACGCGCGGCATCATCGCCTTCTATATATAGAATTTTTTCTGGCTTTGCTCCATACCAAAAACGGTCAGGAGTCATTGTGCTTATTTTTCGTAAAGCGGGTAAACCACTATTTACCCGCCAGCCCACTACTTCATAAACAGTGTACTCTTTAGCGTCTTGAGGTTTTATAACCATCCATGAATGCACCGCAAACCATCCACGCCAGCTAAAAGCATCAGCAGCGTAGACCTCAATAATGGCCTGAGTGGCAAGCGAAGGGTTAACAGATAAACCAGCTGACTCTCTAGAACTAGTTCGCCAATCTTTAGTTAACGTCGAGCAAGAAGTCGACAAAACCGCCATTGCTGCTAACAACAACAATATAGTGAATATTTTCACCATATTGTTATTCGCCTACCTTTAGTAGCAACCCTATACATGCACATTTTTAACTATCCGTTTATTTTTGCTTCAGTATTGTTGGTACTATTTATGATACTGCTTGCTATATTTATGCACTGCTTCTACAAAGTGACCCGCATTTTCAGGCGGTACATCTAAATGAATACCATGGCCTAAGTTAAAAACATGCCCTTCGCCTTCACCAAAACCAGCGAGGATATCTTGTACCTCTTGTTCAATTCTGTCTTTGCCCGCGTAAAGTATTGAAGGATCCATGTTGCCTTGCAAGGCTACCTTATCGCCGACTCTTGCTTTGGCAGCGGCAATATCTATGGTCCAATCAAGGCCAAGTGCATCACAACCCGTTGCAGCAATAGACTCCAACCACATGCCACCATTTTTAGTAAACAAAGTCACTGGGACCTTTTTGCCTTCATATTCGCGGGTAAGGCCCGCTACTATTTTTTCCATATATTGCAAAGAGAATAATTTGTAATCTCGTGGGCTTAATACGCCGCCCCATGTGTCGAATATCATGACCGACTGCGCACCTGCCGCTATTTGCGCATTCAAATACAAAATTACTGAATCGGCAAGCTTGTCGAGTAGCAAATGCAATGTTTGAGGCTCGGCAAAAGCCATTTTTTTAATTTTAGTAAACGCTTTGCTCGCGCCGCCTTCGACCATATAAGTGGCTAGTGTCCAAGGGCTTCCAGAAAAGCCAATCAGTGGCACACTGCCCTGCAAATTTTTACGAATAGTACGTACCGCATCCATCACATATTTAAGCTCTATTTCAGGATCTGGGTTTGGCAACTTTTTAACATCGGCCATACTCTTAATAGTCTGCTTGAATTTAGGACCTTCCCCAGTTTCGAAATATAAACCAAGACCCATAGCATCGGGAATAGTTAAAATATCAGAAAATAAAATAGCCGCATCTAAGTCAAATCTACGAAGTGGTTGTAAGGTTACCTCACAGGCTAATTCGGGATTAGTGCAAAGCGCCATAAAATCTCCCGCCTCGCTGCGTAGGGCCTTGTATTCCGGCAGATACCGCCCGGCTTGACGCATCATCCACACAGGTGTGGTATCTACAGGTTGTTTTAATAAAGCGCGAATATATCTATCGTTTTTCAGTTCAGTCATAAAGTAATTATAATCTCTGGATAACTAATAATAAGGGTTATTTTGACGGTCAAATTTTGCGCCGTAGTATACTTTAAATTTTGTCGCTTTTCTTTATTCTACGCAGAGTTTCTTCTATCAGTTGCCCCGCAATGGAAACTTTAGGTGGCGTATTTGGCAAATTATCAATATTAAACCACTGGGCATCATGAATCTCTTTACCATCTACTTTAATGTCGCCACCATTATACTCGGCAATATAGCCGACCATCAGGGAATGTGGAAATGGCCATGGTTGGCTACTAAAATAATCGATATTTTTGACGCTCACGCTGACTTCTTCCATGACTTCTCTGTGAACGGCTTGTTCCAGTGATTCTGCACTTTCAACAAAACCCGCTAAAGTTGAATAAAAACCCGCGCCTGCTTGCCTTGGACCTTGAGCTAATAAAATTTGCGAGCCGTTATGAATCGCGACAATAATACACGGAGAAACACGTGGATAAACCCTATGGCTGCATTTGTCGCAGTGCATAGCCATTTCCCAAGTAACTTTTCGCATTGCTGCTCCGCAGCGTCCACAGTATCGATGAGTGCGTAAAAACAATGCGTATTGCCATGCCTGGGTAATATATTGAAAATCTTCAGCCGGCAAACTTGCTAGCAGTTCTCGCATAGAAAACAGCTTATATTCTTCGTGCTCAAAATCCAAATGGTGGATATCAATTAGCCAATGTTGACCATATTGACTGCTCATTACCAATGACTGTTGTTGCTCTGCATACTCAGCCAACTCAGCTGGTAGGCTCATTAAGTCGGCCAATGAGTTTAGCGTGCTTATGTCACTCTGGTCAGCCGGCACTGCCCGCTTTAATAGAATTTTTTGATTGATAAATACAAAGAACAAACGGGATTTACTATTCAATTGTCGCTTACCTTGATTTTGTTTAGGACGAAATGGACAAACTTTATTCTGCCAATTATCACACTTTACGTACATTGTGACTTGTTCACAATGCCCTCAATGATATACTTACTTGTAATTTACGACAATCGGGCACGATTGAACCATTCATCCACCACTGAAATAAAAAGGCGCTGTCCTTTAGACTCGTGGTGAGTAAAGCAAAAGGCATTCTAAAGGTATGAAGAAAGCGTGAGTATCGTCCTTACAAAAAGTAAGCAACTGTTATTTAGCAAAGCCCGCAGCTTTTGTGAAGAGAAAGGCGCACGTTTTACACCACTGCGTGCCCGTGTGTACGAAATACTTTTGCAAGAAGATTCCTCTATCGGTGCATACGACTTACTTGATAAACTAAAAGTAGTTGAAGATTCAGCTAAGCCACCTACGGTTTACAGAGCTTTAGATTTTTTCTTAGAATTAGGTCTTGTGCATAAAGTTGAATCTACCAACACCTTTAAAGCATGTCATCACTTTGGCTGTTCACATCCTGTGCAATTTTTAATTTGTGATAGCTGTGGCGACGTTCAAGAAATCAGTTCTGAAGGTGTTGAAGAGACATTAGAGTTACAAGCAAAACAAAACAACTTTCAAATTATCAGTCAAACCATCGAAGCTCATGGAATGTGTCAAAAATGTCAAGTTGTAGGCAGTGAATAAGTGAATGTAGCATTTATTAACCCTTTTATAGTGTCGTTAAAAAATGTACTTGGGACCATGGCACAAATTGAATTGACCTCGCATAAACCCGAGACGAAGTCTGATGAACTCGCGCTTGGGGATATATCGGGTATTATTGGGATGATAGGGCCGCAAGTTAAAGGCTCAATGGCAATTACCTTTGATAAACAACTCGCCGCTAATATAATGAACAATATGTTCGGTGAAAAGCTTCAAGAAATAGATGACCAAGTGCTTGATATGGTTGGCGAAATGACCAATATCATTTGCGGTGGCGCGAAAAACGAGCTGTCCAAACAAAATTATGATTTTGAAATGGCGACGCCGGTTATTGTTTCTGGCAGTGACCACATTATTGTGCATAAAGTGGATGGCCCGAAAATTATTCTTACCTTTACTAGCAAAATGGGCAATGCATACTTAGAAATTTGCTTCGATAACTAGTATAATGAATCAGCGCTACGAAAAACTATGTTTAAAACAAGCATATTTGGTTTAAACAACAATTTAGAATAAAGGAATATATATGAAAAAACTTACATTATGTGTGGCAGCGGCCCTAACCGTCGCAATGTCCACGGTTCAAGCACAAGAAACAAAAGACGCGCCTCCTTACGACAGTTGGGTAGGTGGTTTCGTTCAATATTACGGCGCTGATATTACCAAAATTGAGCCCATTGGTGGATTAGGTGACGGCTTCGGAGTTGGTGGCGAAGTCGGCTTTCGTTTTGACCCTTCATGGGGAGTCAGATTTGAACTTGGCCGTGTATCACTTGATAACGATAGTGACGATCCACGCGCAACGGATCAAGACGGAATTCAACTAGGCGGTGACATGATGTACTTCCTAGAAAACGACGCAGCCTATTTCTTTGGTGGTCTTCGTTCACAATCACTTGATAGTGCAAACTATGGCCTGGCCGCAATGGGAGTTGGTAAACATTGGGAAATGTCTGACACCATGCGCATAATTACCGAAGTTGCGGCATATCATGATTTTGGTCAGGGCCACAGAGAATATAGTGCAAAATTGGGTTTAGCCTATATTTTTGGTGCCACCAAAGTCGTATCTAACCCAGATACCGACGGCGATGGTGTATACGATGCTGTAGACCGTTGTCCAGCAACACCTGTTGGCCAACAGGTAGATGCAACAGGTTGTAACATCGATATGGACGGCGACGGTGTATTAAATGCACAAGACCAATGTCCAAATACTCCGGCAGGAAGCGTAGTAGATGCAAAAGGCTGTGAGATCAAAGATGCAGACAAAGACGGTGTACTCGATGCAAACGACAGCTGTCCAAATACAGCACCTGGTGTTCGCGTTAATGTTAAAGGCTGCGCAGTTAATTTAGACACCGACAACGACGGCGTGCTCGACAGCGTTGATAATTGTTTAGGTACGCCTGCGACAGACAAAGTAGACGCAACTGGCTGTAGTGTGTTTGAGCAAAAAGAAGTCTCGGTAGCTCTTGATATGTTGTTTGGTAATAACAGTAGCATAATCACTAACCCTGACTCGGCTCGCATTCAAGAGTTTGTTGCGTTCATGGCTCGCTTCCCGAATACTCAAGCGGTTATTGAAGGTCACTCTTCAGCGACAGGTAACGCCGACTACAATCAAATGTTGTCTGAGAAACGTGCTAAATCGGTTCGTACTCTTTTAATTAATGAATATGAATTAGACGGTAGTCGTTTAGAAGCGATTGGTTATGGTGTAACGCGATTAAAAGATACTGCTAACACGGCTGAAGCACATCGCATAAACCGTCGTATTGAAGTTAAAGTGACTGCATTGGTAGAAAGCAAAGTAACTCGCTAAAAACACAATTTGGCTAAGTTACCATTAGCTAAAACGACAAAAGCCCCAAAGATGAAGTATTCTTTGGGGCTTTATTTTTTCTGTGATTATATTACTGTCTCATCTTTTCCAATACGCTCACGCATCTAATCTTCGCCGTAAGCAGGTCCCGTATAATTGTCAAAACGCGAAAACTGCCCTTGGAAAGTTAATCTAGTGGTGCCTATTGGACCGTTTCTTTGCTTACCAATAATAATTTCGGCAACGCCTTTTATATCACTATTCTCGTTATAAACCTCATCACGGTATATGAACATAATAAGGTCGGCATCTTGCTCAATAGCACCTGATTCACGTAAGTCTGAGTTAATTGGGCGTTTGTCGGCACGCTGCTCTAAACCTCGGTTAAGCTGTGACAATGCAACAACAGGACACTTCATTTCTTTTGCCAAGGCTTTAAGAGAACGCGATATTTCAGATATTTCAAGCGTTCTATTGTCAGATAAGCTAGGCACACGCATCAATTGCAGGTAATCAATCATGATCATCGACAGACCACCCTTGTCACGCGCTAATTTACGCGCGCGAGTGCGCACTTCCATAGGCGTTAGACCAGAAGAATCATCTATATAAAGGTTATCTCTTTCCTTGAGCATGACCATACTCGATTGGATTTTACCCCAATCATCGTCGTTTAATTGCGCCGTACGTATTGAAGATTGGTTAACCCGACTCAACGAGGCAAGCATCCTCATCATAATTTGGTCAGATGGCATCTCAAGACTGAATACGAGTACCGGTTTTTCTTCAAGCAACAGAGCGTTTTCGACTAAGTTCATCGCAAAAGTAGTATTGTGCACACAAATGTCTTGAGCAATAAAGTTATGCAGTTCGGGCACAGTTAAGTCGTATACCTGCTGCTCACCTTTAGCTTCTATCGTGACTATCTCATCCCAATATAGGTCTGATGTAGACAACGATTGCAAATAACTATCATCAAAGACGGTAGCAAAAAAAGCGGCGTCTTCTCTAGTTAATTGGCCATTTTTTAGTGCAAGAAAATGATTGCTGTAGCTTTGCTGGTGTATAAACCCTTTGCTATCAAGCAGCTCATCCCAACTACTATTGCCTTTGAGTGAATCAATATAGGCAATTACTGTATTTGGCAGTATGTCGGAATCGCTTGATGTTTTATCAAGTTCGTTAAGAAGTGACTCAATTTCATTTTTTGTACCAATGCGACCAATAACATTAATAAAATGACAAACACTCTTTTGTTCGTGTATTTTAACTTGATTATTACTTTGTGAATCACTACCTTGGGGAGTGCCGTCTTCTTGCTGATGTATAAGCTTAGCAACAATACCAAAGCGAAGCAGCAGATGCTGTACCTGCTTCGCAACCTTTGGCTTTTTAGTTTCGAAAAGGAGCTGGGCTTGATTGGAGTCATCTAACAATAGCGTTGCATTGCTAACAAACAATTGATGAATAAATCGGCTTAGTGATGATTGCTCAGCCGTAAATATACACTCTGGGAGGCTCAGTATACCTTGCTGATCAAGCACAAGACTTGCATGTTTATTAATCTCTGCATCTGTAAATTCATGCTTACCAAATACAGGCAACACTCTTGGCACAGCAATAAACTCGCCTATTGAAATATCGGCCAAGGCTTGCCAACCATTGCCGGTTAAAAAAGGGTGAGTAATAGTGGTTTGTATACTGCGGCCCAAGGCCGTAACTACTTCAAAAACAGGCTTGATACCGTCGTCTACAAACTCGCTCACCCCTGATTGGGTTAACGTAAATTCATTAGTTACTGAAGTAACCCTGCCTTTTTTTAGTTTGACCATGTCGTCAATGGTTATTACCGCACCCGATGCTGGGTCAACTACGCTAGAGCCCGACACAATGCATTTACCCATTGATGGGCGTGCTGCAACGATGATCAAATCTGATGGTTGCAAACCACTGGTTTTCGCATCTAAATCGGTATAACCAGTGGACACACCCGTAACGGATTTTTTTAGTTTAGCCAGCTCTTCAATACGCCCTACTGTTTTTTGTAAGGCTAAAGAAACGCTTATAGGGCCTTCATTCGCAGCGGTTCGTTTTTCGGCAATCTCGAACACTTTGGTTTCAGCTAAATCGAGCAATTCTTTGCTGTCACGACCTTCTGGATTAAAACTAACATCGGCAATATCGTTAGCAGCGCCTATTAATTCTCGAACTACCGCCCTTTCGCGTACAATATTTGCATAAGCAGTAATATTTGAAGAGCTAGGTGTGTTTCTCGCTAAATTAACTAAATAACTAAAACCACCCACATCGTCTAATTCGTTATGTAGCTCAAGCTCGGCCTTTAAAGTAATAGGGTCGGCTGCACTATTTTTCGCAATTAAGCGCGTAATTGCTGTAAATACAACTCGGTGAGAACGGTTATAAAAATCTTCTTGAATAAGAATTTCGGCTACCTTATCCCAAGCGTCTATCGACTGAATAATACTGCCTAATACTGCTTGTTCAGCTTCCAAAGAATGCGGCGGCGTATTGAGTTTTGCAATATCGTCGTCTTGAGATTTCTCTTTTGGTCGATTAGAAGGGGGCTGATTTGGTGCCTGCGCCACGCGAGTCCTTAAGAATGAAAAACGGGCTGTTATTATGCGCTAAGCTAAGCAATTTGTCTTGTCAGAATTAGACAAAAATGATTACTAATACCGTTAATAGTTGCGTCTAAAAAGCCACGACTTTCGCTAAGCCTCTACACATAGGGTTTTAGGCCTTACAACTGAAGTTTTACAATTCCCTTAAGTTTTTTTGTAATTACATGGCGTACTTATCACCTGCCTGATACACAACAACGATGAATGCTATTGCACAAAGCAGCATAAGTTACAGATTAACTGTGCTGAGTTTCTTATCGATTTAGCTTTGATTCTTCATATTTAGCTTGTCTTTCATTTAGAGCAATTAGTTTCTTGAGCAATTGTGGATTTTCAATGACGACTTTTTCAACATATGCCATAGACTCTTCCCGGTCTTTTTTTCCCTTCAATTGTACGTCCTTTAATGAAGGCTGCGGTAAACCGCGTTCTAGTGCATCTTGGTTTGCTTGCGCCAGTTTATCAAGCAAATACTTTGGGTAACACGCTGTACCACTAATATTACTGCCAGGGCGCTTTTCACGACGACACATTACTTTGAATTTGTCATTATCCGCGAGTAAATTAAATCCATCATAAAAATCTATCTCGGCTTTTTCCATTTGGACACGGAAATAAGCGGTTGTCCGTTCACCGACGATACCAATAACTTCAACATTTTCATCTTTTTCTAATGCATCAGACATTTGTTCTGTTGACTGTTGAGATTGCATTGCCGCTGACGTAGCATTTGCCAAAAACATACTGAGGGACGAGCATAACGCTATAAACATGAGTGCTTTACTGCTGCTTGATAATTTGATTTTCATTGTTGCGACCTCAATAGGAGAAATGCTAATAATTTTCAAAATATGCCGTATCTAACAAACATGGACTGCTGTTGATATCTTGATAATATTAGCACTAATAACAATTGATTTTCACTATCCTTTAGGCCGTAAATGTAAGCAAACCTTTCAAAATATTACATCATTTACAATTACCACTTAGTTTCTGGTCTTTACTTCAATTCGCCCATTAACTGTTGACGCCTCGACCTTCACAGCAGGGTTGCCCGTTGAAAACTCTAACCATTTTCTTAGACCATATTTGGCACTACTTGCTTCTTCACTCGTAATACGGTTTTTAATACTGCCACCGGCATGTGCCTCAAGATCAAATTTGGCTTGCACGCCTTCTTGGAAGCCAAATCTAATGTCACCGCCAACAGAGCTTGCTCTAACAGTGCCGCCATCAATTAAGTTCATATCCATTTCAATGCTACCATTTACAGTATTAGTCTTTATTGAATTTACATCGCCTAATGTAAATTCAATGTCACCGTTAACGGTTTCTGCTCGTACTTCTTTGGCTGAAGAGTTCACTTTTACATCTCCGTTTACCGTGTTTGCGCGTATTACATCACCTTTAATGTGGTCGACTTTGATGTCACCGTTTACAGCATCAAGAGTAAGTTCACCAGCTAATTTAGTCCCTCGAATATCACCATTAACGGTTTGTAGGCTTATTCTACCGGTAAGATTATTAGCGGTTAGGTCGCCGTTAATCATATCTATATCTGAGCCGCCAAAAATGTCTTCAATAGACATATCGGCATTCGGTGAATGGTAATCTATGCGGCTATTGTGAGGTACGTGAATCACTAAGTCATCGCCTGTGCCGCCATGATTGTTCCAGCCCCAACTGTTACCGTGCTTTTCAACTATTACCTCAATAATAACCGACTTGCCATCGCGTTCGAACCTAAATGATTCAGTTTTATCTCCAAGTTCGCCCTCTACTTTGACCTCGCTTTTATCCCAACCAATAACTTTAGCTTCGCCCGAGACATGTTTTATCTCGATTAAGCTGTCGCTGCTAACGTCTAGTGTTTTGTTAACAACTTCATTCGCAAAAACAATTGTTGAGGAAGCTAAAAATAGCGCGCTAAGGATCGCGAGTAACCACAAATAGACCTTTGTAAAATGTAATATTTTCATGTGTTTACCTTATTTAAATTTGTTGCCATGCTGGTGCATGGACGCGTTCTATTAACGCAATTTGTTGTTCGTATACTCGTTGTAGCATTTTTAAAAGCGCAGCGTTGTTAGGTTCGTTTTCTAAAGCTTTTTTAATCGCTACTGCTGCCTCATCTAATTCTGCTATTTGTTGTTGCCAATTTTGTGTAGTAGTAGGTTGCCCTTGCAAGCTCGTCAATAACGAATCTTTTTGCAGGCTGTGTTGCTCACTCATTTGCACTATTAGTGCTTGCCCTGACTCTACACGGCCGGTTTGGAAGCTAAAATAGCCCACCAGTAATGCCAACGTCACACTTGCTGCTAATGCATAAACGGGCCTTAAGCTTGATCTTACTTGCCGAACTTGTGTCGGCGACTTATCTGCCTCGCCTTGAATGTCCGCGGTCGTATTTGTATTTTGCTGCAAACCAAATTCAATGCCCTGCCACAAATCACGCTCAGGGTTTTTATACTTCTCAAGCGCTACAATTAGTTCTTCAATAGACGGTTTTTTAGTATTACTCATCCATCCACTCCTCAATTAAATGCTTAGCTCGGTGAAACTGGGCTTTGCTTGTGCCTACCGCTATGCCAAGCATATCGGCTACTTGATCATGGCGGTAACCTTCAATAGCGTGTAAAACGAATACCCATCTTGCTCTTTCGGGCAATCGCAGAATCCACTTTTCAATATCGGTGTCGGCGATAGACGCCTCGCTAACTGGTTCTTGAACATTTGATTCCTCTATGTTCATCATTTTTTGCCACCAGCCTTTTTGCTTACGTACATAAGAAATAGTGACGTTTGCAGCAACACTGTGTAGCCAAGTCGAAAACTTACTGTCACCCTTAAAATTACCTATTTTTTGCCACACCTGAATAAAAACTTCTTGCGTAGCATCCTCAGCTTGCGACCTGTCGCAACATAAGCGACAACACAATCCATACACTTTAGAAAGGTGCATTTGATATAAGGCTCTAAATGCCTCTTTGTCTTGTGCTTGTGTCATAGCAATCAACTGACTCTCGGTCGTGTCTTGTCTGCTATGCGGATCAACCAGCTTCAAATGTGTGTCCATATCTCATTATAATTTATTTGCTTCATAGTATTTGTCGCCAAGTCTTTTGAAAAGGTTTATACGTGCTACAAATATTGTTAATTTATTTGTTTATTTGCTCAAAAGCTAAATTCACTCTACCATACAAATTCAGTATGAATTGAGAAGATAAACCCTTATGAATAGCCTTTCAGTTGTTGAATATTTATATGCTGGAAAGCCAAAACCTTTTGGACCAAGGCAGTCACCCAGTAGCATAGTCAAAAAACCACATGTTACATTGCATGTAAAATTTGAAGGTGCACTTGAAGACGAGCAAGGTAATAAAAAACTCCATGGTGGCCCTTACATGGCTTTGCATCAGTTCGCCCAACAAAGCTATTTAACTATCTGTGAGGCCTTTCCCGATTCTCCACAAGAAATCGTTATTGGCACAATAGGTGAAAATATTTCTGCACCGAATATGCACGAGAGTAATGTGTTTATAGGTGACCAATATCAAATAGGCAGTGCAATAGTAAAAGTAGTCTCGCCACGAACGCCTTGCTCTAAAATAAACCAGCGATACGGAGCAGGAAATATAGACTTATTAGTAGCTAAGCACGCAATAACTGGCTGGTATTACAGCGTGTTACAAGAAGGAGAAATTTCCAAAGGGGATGACATTATATTACTTCATCGCGATGACTCGCCCATATCAATTAAAGAAATATGGGAATTACGACAGTTGAAGCTTCCAACCGAGGATCCACAAGCGTGCATGGCATTGGCAAGTAGAGCTTTTCAAGACCCGTCGCTTGCGCCTGAGTGGCAGGCGTTTATGCATAGGGTCACCGTTAGACTTG
The DNA here is from genome assembly GCA_964195425.1 of Acidiferrobacterales bacterium. Lineage (GTDB taxonomy): Bacteria > Pseudomonadota > Gammaproteobacteria > Enterobacterales > Alteromonadaceae > Glaciecola. The sequence continues at coordinate 136,392 of CAXMOM010000043.1, read as the reverse complement.
CTAAATACTTTTGATGCAGACCTTGCTTAGATTCCTCTTTAATCATTCTATTGATGCTCATCTCCATGTGAGTTAAAGAAAATTAAGACTGTGATTAAGTCCATATCAATGCTATCCCCTAAATAACGGTTTACATAGATGGGAAATATGGAACGTCGATTTATTCCAACAAGTTAATGACTGTTCGTGAGGATGTCGACCAACCTTTGCGGCTTGACACAGAATTATCACATAAAAAAATGACCTCCAAAAAGGAGGTCATAAAATGGCAAAGTCCATCTGCCTACCATGTTAAATATGTTATCAACAGGTGATAAAGGGTTTATATTCTAGCTTTCACAGCAAGGGCAACAGGATGGTCAGCCATGCCTTGTTCATTTATCCATGCCGTTATCGTTTTTCCGTCAGCTTCAGGTGCGGACAAATACTTTTTTGGCATCTTTTTAACCAAAAGTGCGCCTGCTTCAGAGGCATCATTCAAAATGGCTACTCTAATTAAGCTGTTATTTCCGCAAGAAATACCATCGTAGTAATCTTTTAGTTTAATCGAATAATTTGATTGTACGTTTCTCAACTTCTTGCGCAGTTCACTTTTGTCGTCTGCTTCTACTATTGCGCAAATGTTGGCAAGAACACTTTCAATGGACGCATTAGCAAGGTTTGAAACACTAAAGCAAGTAAGACATACGGAGGATATTAGTAATTTTTTCAACATGTTGCATCTCTTGTCTAAGGTTTTATTTATGAGCCAATTATACAAAAAAAGGGCGGTGGGAGAGATACTCATCTGATACAAAAGTATTTGCAACAATACGTAAATAGAGTAAATCGCTGATTGTATTGAAAATAATATGCTTACTTAGATAGGGCTAAACGCGTTTGCTCACAAGAATACTCATTGAGCTTAATGTGCCCAGGTGACCAGCCAATTAAAAAGCGCTCAAAATCTGCCCAAGCGAAAGGATATAATGCTCTATACTCTTTTTCTAATAAACTAAAGTCAATCATGGATTGATGAGACGTAACGTGGTTTGAAACTCGATTAAGCGCCTTCTTTAACACACTAAAGTAAAGAGCAAGTAAAGCGGGAGTTTTACTTTGCAATTCACTTCCATCTAAGCAACTACCCAAAAAATAAACGAGATCTTTCATACCCACACCAAAACCAACATATTGGAAATCCACTGCTGCTATTTGTACATTATCAATATGAATGCAAAAGTTTGCTAGCTTAGCATCGCCGTGAACCAAGGTTTGAAACCTAGCGCTGTTTAAATGTTCATCAATTTTACTGGCATTAATTTTCAAGTCAGAATCTGGCATGGCCAGCCATTCTTGCTTACGGGTTGCCAAATGCCAGTATGTGCCAATGGGCCATACCTTGCTTCTGTGTTGCTGCCAACGCACACTGCTGGCGGTTGCGGCTTGTATAGTTTTATCTACTTTAGGTTCATAGACCTTAGGGTCATTAACATTAGAAGCATCAACCCCAGTATCATGCATAAAGCAGGCATGAAAATTAGCTAGCCACTTTACCCCAAGCTCAATCAATGCCAAATTTGCGTTACTACTTCTATTTGCAAACCCGGCAGCATCGAGGTCTTGCAGTAACATCCAAATATTATTGTTGTCTGCACCTGCCTCAAGCAACTCAGGCACCTTACAATATTCATTCGTAAATACAGCAAAATATTGATAAAAATGCTGTTCGTTTATATAAGAAGATAGCTTACGCTGATGAGAGACTTCTGTGTTCCAGCCCCGAGGATGATCAGCCTGCTGCTGCAGACTTACAACTTTAGCAATACACGTTTGCGGACTTTGGGTAGCGTGTTCTGCAGAAACATTATGATTTGAATAGCGAGCGATTTCACCATATCCACTCCAAAGGGACTGCACCGTTTCCAACTTATTGAAAGCTTTGCCCTTAAAGAGCTCGGCTAGTGCAGTCTCCATACCGGTGTTTTCGATCATCTAAGGTATGCACCAAAAGTAATGCAGCTTATACCCATGCTCTACACCAACAAGTTGTCGACACTGCGTAGCTCTGTATCAAAACTCTCGGCAGTTGCTGGGCGCCCTAAAAAGAACCCTTGCCCGTGATCAATCTTTAAGGATTTACACATATCCAAATGGGCTTGAGTTTCTATGCCTTCGGCAACCACGATCATTTTTAAGCGCTTTAACATTTCAGCTAAAGCTTCAAATACGGCTTTGCGCTTTTCTTCGCTGTGCTTAACGGTAAACAAGGATTTATCAAGCTTAACAACGCTTATTGGAAAATCAATTAAGTGAGAAATAGATGAGTATCCAACGCCAAAATCGTCTAGCGAAATAACAAAACCATAGTCAGAAAGTACTTCAATAGAATGCTTAATAGCACTCTGTTTTTCGAATAAGGCGGTTTCCGTTATCTCAAGTACAATGTTTTTTGGATTAACCGAATAGGCTTCGGCGCGGTCAATTATATATTCAGTAACAGAATGGTTTTGCAGTTGTACCGGTGAAATATTAATAGCGATAAAGCGTTCTTTTGCATAGGCTTTTTGCCAAATTGAAATTTGAGCAATAGCTTTATCAATTACCCAATGCCCTATTGCATGAATATCAGCGTTTTTCTCGGCGATAGGAATAAACTCATCGGGCACATAGTTATGTTCATTGACCGGCCAGCGAATAAGGGCTTCAAAACCAACATTTTGATTATTATGTAAGTCAATTACAGGCTGAAAATGAATATTAAACCCATCGTTATGGATATGCTGTTTTAATCCGGCTTGAATGTCGAATAAGCGCTTGTGGTCGGCACTCATTGCTTGGTCATATAAGCGCATTTTGCCTTTTCCATCGGCTTTCGCTTTATACATGGCAATATCGGCATACTTGATTAAGCTTTCCTTTTCGCTCGCTTGCAGCGGATAAATTGCAGCGCCAATACTGGCCCGACATTCTACTTCTGCACTGCCTAACTTCATAGGCAACTTCAAGGCTTCATGAATACGCTGAGCAACTAACCTCACTTGCTGGGTCGACTTGATCCCGTTTAAGATAATGGCAAACTCGTCACCACCTATTCGAGCAAAGCTTTCATGGCGTCTTAATAGTTTTTTTACTCGTGTCGCAAACTCTATTAATAATCTATCGCCTGCATCGTGGCCCAGGGTGTCATTAATATATTTAAAATTATCTAAATCCATCACAAGTAGGGCTACATCGACCTTCGACTGGCCTAAGGGAACAATAAGCATGTCCATCATCTCATTAAAATGATGACGGTTAGACAGGCCTGTTAAAGGATCTTTTTCAGCAAGGTGCTTAACGTTAAGATAGTTTTGATGTAATTTATGTTCTAGTTCAAAACGTTTGTGGGCATGCACAATAGCGCGATGAAGATTAAGGCGTTGTAGGTCAGACTTCTGGATAAAATCTTGTGCACCCGACTCTATGCACTGAACCGCTAAGGCTTCGTTTTGCGAAGCACTCATCATAATAATAGCAATACTACCTAAATCAGGCCTAGACCTGAGTTCTTGCACCATTTCTATGCCGTTAGCCCCAGGTAACTTGTAATCAAGCAAAATGACATCGAAGCTTTGATTCTGCAAAATGCCTAAGCCTTCCTCTACCGATACAGCCTCGACTATTTTTACATCGGCAGCGTTCTCAGCCAAGGTGCGGCGAATAATACGGCGGTCGGCCAGATCATCATCAACAAGTAAAACATGCAGCCTTCTTCTCATTTCCATAGGTAAGTCTCTTTACATTGAATAAGTAATACATAGATCTTAGTCATTCAAATTGCCTAACACCGCACGGGCAATATTATGTTGAGGCCAAGCGACTATAAACTTAGTGCCTCTGGGCAGATTCGCATCTACCTCGATACTACCACCATAATGCTCTACAATCTTCTTTACAACACTTAATCCCATTCCACTTCCCTCAACTTCATCACGAGGCCTTAAAGTCTCAAATAGTTTAAATATACGGTCGCGGTTTTTTGCCTCTATACCGGGGCCGTTATCTAATACGGTAATTACCCAACCTTTATCATTGCGCTTAGCTTTTACTTCTATTTTCGCATTGCCTGAATCGTGATGCTTTATTGCGTTAGAGACTAAATTTAACATCACTACGTTAAAAGCAATCTCGGGCACGCTAATATCAATATTGTCGCATTTCAAAACAAAGCCCATGGGCAAATCGATCAGCGACAATAACTCAACCATAAAGTCGTGCAAATTAATGATGCTTGCTTCTTGGTAGTCTTTTCCAATACGTGAGTAGCTAAGCAAATCTACTAACAACTTTTCCATGCGCTCAACACGACTAAGTACAATCGCAAGATCTTCTTTACTTTCATTTGGTAGCACTGCATCACAGTCCTCTTTCACCCAAGTTACAAGCCGTTTGATCACATTTAAAGGTGAGCGTAAGTCGTGCGAAGCCACATAAGCAAAATTATCTAAATCACTGTTTGAACGTTTTAAATCATTTATCAAAATTTCTTTTTCGGTAACATCGCGAGAAACCGACATAAGGTATTTTTTACCGTCTACCCCCATAAATGATTTTTTTGTGGTTAGCAGTATTTTTTCTTCGCCGTTGGCTAAGGTAAGTTGTTCATTACCTTTGTAATAACCAGTAATGAGTGCGGTTAAATCAGTATCTATTATTTGTGCACTCGTATTTGGCTCATAGTAATGGGCAATTGATTTACCTAATAGCACATTTTGAGCAGAGCTTGGGAAGGTCGCTAACATAGCGGGATTGGCATACACCATTTTATGAGCACTATCTTTAATGCAGATATGATCTTGGTTTAATGCCGAAATTTGTAGATGCTGAGAATGTATTGCATGAAGTGTATTAGCTTGTTGGCGTTGTCTTAACTCTGCCTCGAGGTTTTGCATAATTAAACTGGCTAAAGTGCGTTGATTTTGAGTAAGCTTTACCGAAGGCTTAGCCACAACAGGTGTACCAATAATAGCGAGTGCTTCGCCGCTAGATTGCGTCAATAACATAGCCAAAATGTGCGTACTAGCCGGCAGAGCAATGCTAAGCGATTCGGCATTTAATACTTTTAGTCTTGAAGGGTAGTGACTTAATACACGTGCAAATTCGACGTAGTGAGCTGGAGTAAGATAGGCGTTATCACCGTTATGATAAGTATTTCCAGTGCTTATTTCATACATAAACGAAGTTGTTGCGTTAACCGAAAGTGCCAACATTTCAAGCTGTTTTTGGTATTCGTTTTGGTGCTTTTTTTGATAATCCACATCGTCTTTATTGTCGGAATTATTTGAGTGGAGATACAGGCTGGTAGGACTTTCTAGGGATTTTGAATCTTTTTCGCTCACAGTCACTTTTTCATCTTCCGTAACTTCTACTTCTTGTGCGGATATCACATTTTCACCGTTAAGCTTAACGGGTTCATTTGCAGATGTTTTCATCGCTAAGCCTTATAAAAAATGCACATCCATTTTACGGGGCAAACGCAAGATACTTAATGTTGGAATATTAGGTGCATCAAGTTACTGCTAGCTAATCAAGCATATGCATCCTAGCGCTTGTGTTCACTTCGTTGTAGTCTTAATGTACCAGTCCATTTATGCTTGTCAACAATAAGGGGCATTGCGCCCCTTATTGAATAGAATCTGATCACCTAAGTAATAAAATCTTTGTAGTTGTGTGAACAAAAACGCTAGTTATTTATTTCAAACAAGCCCGCCGCACCCATGCCGCCGCCAACACACATAGTGACTACTACGTATTTAACACCACGACGCTTACCTTCAATTAATGCATGTCCTACAGTACGCGCACCGGTCATGCCATAAGGATGGCCAACTGAAATAGCACCACCATTAACGTTATAAATGTCAGGGTCAATACCTAGCTGGTCACGGCAATATAAAGCCTGACAAGCAAAAGCTTCATTCAATTCCCATAAACCTATATCATTAATACTCAAGCCATGAACTTTAAGTAGTTTAGGCACCGCATAAAGTGGACCAATACCCATTTCCTCAGGTTCATTACCCGCTACCATCATGCCTCTATAAGTACCTAAAATATCAAGGTTACGCTGTTCGGCTAATTCTCTATCCATCACTACGCAGGCTGAAGCACCGTCCGACAGTTGGCTAGCGTTACCACCGGTAATGCATCCGCCTTCAATAACCGGCTTTAATCCTTGCAGGCCTTCTAAGGTGGTAGATGGGCGATTGCCTTCGTCTTTGCTTAAGGTGACATCTTCAAAGGTAATTTCTTTGGTTTCTTTATTAAAGATCCCTTTTGTAGTAGAAATTGGCACAATTTCTTGATCAAATCTGCCGGCTTCTTGAGCAGCAGCGGTGCGCATTTGCGACGAGAATGCGTATTCGTCTTGTGCATCACGTGAAATATCGTATTTTTTGGCTATATGCTCTGCGGTTAGTAACATAGGCATGTAAGCATTTGGTGCATGCTTCACGACGTTCTCGTCAACACATTTACTTGCCCATTCAAAATACTTTTGCTGTACTTCTGAAATATTGTCTTGACCGCCTGCAACAACGACTTTCATGCCGTCGACCATTATTTGCTTTGCAGCAGTGGCAATTGCCATAACGCCAGACGAACACTGACGATCAATTGTTTGACCTGAAGCGCTGTAAGGTAAGCCAGCAGCTAAACCCGCCAAACGCGCAATATTACCACCTGCACTGCCTGCGTTAAGCACAGAACCAATAATTACATCATCTACTTCTGCACCTTCAATGCCGCTGCGCTCAACAGCATGCTTGATGGCATGAGCGGTCATAGTGGGTGATTTGGTGTTATTAAATGCACCTTTAAATGCACGGCCAATTGGCGTGCGCGCGGTAGAGACAATTACGGCTTCTTTCATAGGAGTACCTTTTTTTATTGAGGACTTATATTAATAATATCTATACGAATCAATGTTTACATACCTTGATTAACTCGCTCGTAGTAAAATATAACCTTTACAGTTGCACCTATGATAGTTCAGCTTTATATGAACAGTCATTTTTAATATTTATGATTGATTATTAATAGGCAATTAGATGGAAGATTTAAACGTGCGTGTTAGCTTCAACTTGAGGAAGCTCAATGTTTACATTTTTAATCAATTGAATGATTGAGACATTATATTTAAAAATATAAAGAAACGAAGTGGGTATTGCTAGACGTTGAGACGTATTACTCGAGTCGACTATAAAGTAACTTAAGTTCTAGCGAATGCAGCTGTTAGCATTCAAGTGAAATCGAACTCAGAAGCTCTGTTATTGGTCTATTCTTTAGGTGAAAATAAAAAGTGGTTGATAAAATCAACCACTTTTTTTGTTTTATCAAAATTACAATTAATCTAAGTGATTACGAACCTTTACGCCAAAGTTGTGAACCGCCAGTTACTTGTTTTTGCTTCTGAGTGCTAACTTTTTTCATGATTACTACTCCGTATTTATTTTTTAATTATTGTCCGTTTTTTTACTATCAAGTCCTGATAACGCTGCGGCTTAAAGAAGAAAACAAAAAAACTCCTTCTAGCTCCTGTTGAGTACCCATAAATTTGCTCTGTAGATTACGTAGCGACTCACTTATCAAGTTCGACACCACAGTATAGATAAATATACCGAAAGTCTATTATAAAATGAATTTTAGTCTAGCCACGATATGGGATAAGTTTACACAAGTGAAAAACGTCAATGTAATCAGGCAAATACAAGCTCGCAAACTATTCTATATCTTTTCATACGGTGGTATACACACCATAAACTAATGTAGGAATATACGGTAATTAAGTCCGAGTTGGGTCAAGCTATACTACTTTTTAGGATGTAATATGAATGGCACAACTTTGCTACCCCGCCAAGTTATGGATAGCTAAATTTAGTGAGTTATAAATGGGGAATTGGAGCTAAATCAAAGTAATTTGATTTCTCTGTCTGCTGTGGCAATAGTTTCTTGTCTATGAGCAACACTAATACGGGTTATATTCATATCACTTAAGGTCGCTACCACTCTTTTTTCCATTTCGGGATCAAGGGCTGATGTGGCTTCATCCATAAATAGTATTTTCGGGTTGGCATAGAGAGCTCGGGCAATCAGGATTCTTTGCACCTGACCTCCGCTTAAGGAGCTGCTATGACTACCGGCAACTACGGTATGAAATTGCATGGGCATGTTAGTGATTTCGTCAAAAACATGCGCTCTTTTGGCAGACTCATATACTCTGTCTTCATCTATTACCATATCGGAAAATGCAATGTTCATAAAAAGAGTACCCGATATTAGGCCTTCTTGCTGGCTAATAATGGCGACATGTTTTCTGTAATGACTTTTACCAATGGCGTTGAGCGGAGCACCATCAATTAGAATCTCCCCTTGGGTAGGTTCAATTACGCCAGCAAGTAACTTTATAAGCGTGGTTTTACCGACACCAGAGGGTCCAGTAATAACAACATGTTCACCTTTTTTTATGTTTAAATTTAAATTTGTTATTAGTGCGACTCTTGCGCCATCAAAGCAATAGCTTAACCCTTTTGTACTAACACTCCCATCAATTGGTTTTTTAATGGAATTGTCACCCAGCATGTTTTGTTCAACATCTTCCATTTCAATATCTGATAGCCGGTCCAAATCGACCTTTAATATTTTGAAGGTAAGTATGTTGTCTAACAATGATTTGCTTTGCGTCGAAAAAATTTCTCGGTAAGCCACAAAAGCGAACAACATACCAAGTGTTATTTCTTGCTGAATAACCGCTAGAGCACCTAAAAAAAGAATAATAAGGCGTTCTATTTGTCCCAATAACTCATTGCTGCTGGTGTACCATAATTTCAATTTAGCTAGCACTACCGTCGCATTCATTTTGCGTAAATAAAACGCCTTCCATTGCTGGTATCGTGCGCCTTCTCTGCCATACAATTTAACCGCAAGCATATTACTTATGGTTTCAAAAAACGTATGCGATTCTTTAACACTTTCGGTAAAAAAAGTGCCTGTATAGCGCACTTCTTTATTGACTAAGTACATTCTTACCAGGGTATAAATGAAGAAAAACGCAAGCGATACAACTGCTAAAATAGGCATGTAAATGAACATAACTATAATGGTGACAATCGACATCGTTCCATCAATAAATCCGTCAACGAGTTGCTCCGTAAAGCTCTCTTTTAATTTATCTAGGACGCGAAACTTGGTGTTCACGTCGGCAATGTTTCGAGATTCAAAATAAGACACTGGAAGCCTAACTAGGCGCTGAAAAAAGTATGATGAAAACCCTGAATGCCAATGGTAACCTATAACAATCGACGACCAGCCTCTAAACAACCTAACCACAAATACAAATAACGTAAGTCCAATCCCGCCCGCTATTATGTGCAGTAAATAAGAATCCTCACCAGCGCCAACAAAATCATCTATTACTACCTGAGTAATAAGCGGTATACACATCACCATCAACTGTGCAATAAGTGTGAGTACAATTAGATTTACTAGCCCTTTGCCTAAGCCATGTGAACGCGAAAACAACTCCGTAAACGTAAGAAATGATTTCGCTTTTTTATTTGCTTGTTCCCAGCTAGTTTTGGCAACATCGAATTCTTCTGATTGGCCTTTTTCTATTATCATCGCGTAGCCAGTAAAGTGTTTCGACACTTCATCTGCAGACATCGTTATTTCACCTAATGCCGGATCGTGAATAATAAAGTTCTTACCGCGTATCTTCCTTAAAACGACGAAGTGAGATAAGTCCCAATGAAGAATAGCTGGCAATCCTAATTCGCCCATATGCTCCATGCCTAGCTCGTAAACATCACCTATCATTCCCTCGCTTTCACAAATGCTCGACAAATCAGCAATGGACATTCCATCTTTGCCAAAACGATATTTTCCTCTAAGTTGCGGTAGAGAAACGTCAAGACCATAAGAATTAAAACACATCGTCAACGATGCTAACCCGCACTCGGCCACTTCGTTTTGAAGAATAATTGGCATTCTATTGCCACTACCGAAAAATGAAATGTCCAATTATTCCAAATACTCCTAAGGCTTAGTTTTTGTTATCAAGGTCAAACAAAAGATCAAATAAAGATGTCTCATCAATAACAATGTCTGAATCAACCGCCATACCTGTTACCAAAGTCACATTATCAGGCACATTGTCTATGGTTGCTTTGACAATAAAATACGTGGCGTCATGTAAGCCTTGGCCTTTTTTACGAATCATATTGCCCGGTACGGGGGATGCAGACACTTTTATAACCGTTGCTTTAAGTGCGCCGTATTTATTTGAAGGATAAGAAGCGACGTTAACCTTTATATTGCTGCCCTCATCAATCTTTCGATATTGGCTTGCAGGCACGTATAGCATTAATGTAGAGCTGTCTCTGGCTTGTGACAAAGTCAGGATTGATTGGCCTGGGACAACGGGAATACCGTTCTCAATAAACACGTTATCAACCACACAGTTACAGGGAGATAAAACTTGAAGGCCTTTGCTTATTTGGTCTTTTTTTACTGTTAGCCTAGCAATTTCCGCTAAAGCAGTATCTTTTTGGCGCTTATAATTATCGTTAATTTCAAGTTGAGCTAAATCAAGTGCAGTGAAAACAGACTTTTCTTTGATCAAACGCCCCTGCGCCTGCGAAACAAAGCGCTTTTGCGTATCTTCAAGTGTAGCGGCCGTTAAACCGTTAGCAACGTTTTCTTTGTACCGAGCTAATATCGCATTTTCTGCAATAAGCTCATTCTCCAATTGCTTAACTACCCTGTTGTGCTCTGCACGTTGTTTACTGATATTGCCTGCACTCTCGCGATAGTGGTTTGCTACTTTGTTTAATTGCTCTTGCAACTCTTGGATTTGAAGATTGAGCACTAACAGCTCTGTTCGCGTTAAGACTTTGTCTCTGCTATCAAGTTGCAAAAGCACTTGCCCTTGAATCACTTGTTCGCCCTCAAGTATTGCCACATTGGTAACCACCTGATTATCTTCATTTATCACAATTTGATGGTAGTCTTTCCCGGCCAATACCTCACCGATTGCTTTTATGTGAATAGGCAATTTGATAAAATATAATGATGCAAAAATAAACAACAACAAACACAAAAAGGTAACTGTATATTTGGAAAGGTTGGAAGGTGATTTTACAAAAAATGGCTTTGCGCCCTGCGAAAACACATTATCTATGGAATCTTGACGGAATGTTACATTCTCGTCTTGCATGCTTTTATCATCCAAAGTATTTACACACTTTGCAAAGAATACGTAGTTTGATGGGGGGTAAAATTAGTATCATTAGTTTTTATAATTTGCTCATAGACCAATACAAATGGGAGAGTAACTTGCTCACGAATTGTCTTATATAGTGAGCTACTTTTGGAAGGATAAATGCTTTAGCTGATCTATGCAACAGTGGTTAATATTGATGGGTTTACAGACCTTGCACTCTGGGCTAGAAAAGGATGTTGATAATTAGGTCCATACTGCAGATAGCGTTTAGCGTTGTTGAGATTTGGCGAACATTTCAGGTTTACTGGCTTTTTCATTTATAAAAACGTTGTAACTGTCGATAATACAAGAATGAAAACGAATTCACACCAATTCGCTTTTGGGCTTGCGGCGAAACTTAGCTATCTCAATAGCAATAAATTTAGAGTATTAGCATTCTTAATGCTAATACTCCCGATCTCGTTTAGTGAGGCAAATGATTTATTTTCGCCTCAATTTCAAGCGCTATATTTTACAAATATTGACCCTGAAATTAGCCCAATCAATCCTGTTGTTAATGTTATTGAGCAGGACGCGCAGGGCTTTATTTGGTTAGGCACACAAGACGGTTTAGATAAGTACGATGGCAGAACCTTTACGCATTTTAATGTAATTCGCAATACTCAAGATTCTTTAAGTAATAATTGGATAAATGATATTTTTAGTGACAGCGAGGGTCGGCTATGGATAGCATCGATGGAGGGTATTGATCTCTTCTTACCAGAAACCGAAGGGTTTAAACGCCTATCACACAGAATAGACTTTCCATCTAACACTGAATTTATGCAAATAATTGAACTGCCGAACGGACATATTTGGTTTATTAGTCTGACAAACGGTATATATTCCTTTAATCCCCCTGAGGATGTAATCACCCATATAGGAATAAGTAGCATAATTGAAGGCAAAATCAACGGGCGTATTGAAGATGTTGTTGTTGATTCAAATGCTGTTTATCTTTCTTTAGATGAACATGGCCTTTACCAGTTCAATCTAAAGACAAATGCTTTTTCTCCATTTACAACAATAAATAGTAAGTTTGAGAAAGCTAAAATAAATAAGCTTTATGTGGCCGAAGACAAGCTATGGGGGCTTAATAAGAACAAAACATTATTTAGTATTGACCTAACGACGATGCAATCTGTAGTCAAGCACACTGGTATATCAGACAAATGTATTGCCACGTTGGACGATATTTTGATCGATACTAACAAAGTATTATGGCTTGCTACCGATCGCGGCCTTTGTGGATATGATTTAGCATCTAAAGCAACTCACCTATACAAGAAAAAAGCGAGTAAACGAAGTACTTTAATTGATAACAGAGTCCTTTCTTTGTTTCAAGACTCAAATGATATTGTTTGGGTCGGTACTATGGGAGGTGTTAGTCGCTGGAATGCGAAGCAGCGAATTTTTGACCATATATTAAGTGACGATAGCGCTAATACTTTAATAAACAGTGACATTGTGACAAGTTTTGTCTTCGATCCTGTTTTGAACACTTATTACATCGGTAGTTTTGGCGGTGGTGTTAGTATTATCAATCAATTAACCAACAATGTATCGTATATTAATTCAACGACATCCAGCAATATGGATGACGATCAAGTAATGGCATTAGAGATAGACGAAAATCAGAATGTCTGGATAGCAACCTATGATTCTGGAGTACGAAAATATAATCCCCACACAAACGAGCTAACAATCATAAAAAACGACGACGCGAATAAAAACTCATCAAGCGTCAATGCCATTAGTAAAATAAGAAGCTTAAACAGCGGCGACATGGCTATTGCAACCTTTGGAGGGGGGCTCAGTATTTTGTCTAAAAATGAAGAATACACTCACTTCAACTCGGAACAAACTGATGAAACTAAATTAAATAGTCCGAATGTGGTGGATATTGTTGAGGATAACGATGGACGGTTATGGATTGCCACTATCGGTGGCGGGTTAAATGCCCTTGACCTAAAGACCAAGGTATTTAGTCACTATACTGCTGAAAATGAGGCAGGGAAACGCATTCCGAGTAACAATATTTTTGTATTACACAATACGAATAAATACTTATGGATGGGCACGCAAGAAGCAGGTGTCGTTCGATTGAATAAAGAATCACTCGATTCAGGCGTGCTAGATTTGAAGGTTTATGACCTTGAAAGTGGCCTTAGTAGCAATTCGATATATGGTATTTTGTCAGATGAAGCAGGAAATAGTTGGATAAGCCATTCAAAGGGGCTTTCTAGAATATCCGCGGAAAATGAAATTACGAATTTTACACCTTCTCACGGTCTGCAAGGCACAGATTTTACCTCTGGTGCATTTTATAACGATATGCAAGGCAGATTCTTTTTTGGCGGAGCGAACGGTTTTAATGTGTTTGAACCTGATAATATTAGTGAAAATATATATCAAGCACCCTTACGACTAAGCTCTTATTCAAAAGCGAACAAACCAGTCGCTTTATCTAGCATGCTGAATAAAAAAGGCGAAATAGAACTTCAATATTCAGAGTCATTTATGAATTTCGAATTTGCCGTGTTAGATTTTACCGATCCTGCCAACAATGCAATTGAATATACACTTGAGGGTCTCTATTCTGATTTGGTCCAAAACGGAAATGATGGGAAAGTTTCATTTTCAAGCATTCCTGATGGTAATTATTTGTTTAGAGTAAGAGGCTATAATGCGGATGGCGTAGCAACAGAAAATGAGATAGTTATCCCTATAATTGTCCATCCACCATTTTGGCGCAGTGCCGTAGCATATTTTGTCTATTTCTCGATATTTGTTTTATTGGCTTACTATTTCCTTAAAAAATACAGAAGTAAAATGCGACAACAGCTTGCGTTTCAAACCGAACTACAAAAACAAGTAGACTTACGCACCAACGAATTAAATGAGTCGAATACTGAATTAGCCAAAGCCGTAGTTACTACTAAGCAGGCCAAAGAAGAGGCGGAACACGCTGCTCAAGCAAAATCAATATTTTTAGCAACGATGAGCCATGAAATCCGTACCCCTATGAACAATATTCTAGGTATGGGGGAGCTATTACTTAATACTAACCTTGACAATGTACAACGCAACTTCGCTTTCAATGCGCATCGTTCATCAGAAATGTTACTAGAAATGATAAATGACATTTTGGACTTTTCTAAAATGGAAGTGAATAAAGTCAGTTTAGAAGATATCTCATTTGATTTTCATGCCACGGTTGAAGAAGCTATTTTTTATTTAGCTGGCCGAGCACACGAGAAAGACCTAGATGTTGGCCTCACTATTTCTCCAGATTGTCCTCGTCTATTTTATGGTGATCCTACTCGGGTAAGACAAATTATTTCCAATGTTGTAGGTAATGCAATCAAATTTACTGAGTCGGGAAATGTGAAAGCACAGATATCGACACAAGACGGTTCAGTGCTCATCGTTGTTGAAGATACTGGAATAGGCATTGGGTCTGATAAACTCGCTAATATTTTTGACCCTTTTGAACAAGCAGAATCGAGCACAACTAGACGTTTTGGTGGATCTGGTTTAGGGCTTAATATTACCAAAACCTTAGTTGAGCTAATGGGTGGGTCTATACAAGTATCGTCAGAAAAAAACGTGGGTACACGATTTAAGATGGCATTACCTTTAAGGATGGCCCCAATAGAAAAGACCGACAACGATAAAAACACCCATTTAGAACTGATACTCTTTATTTCTAACAGCCTAATGCTTAAATGCTGCAGCAACGTCCTTGACCGCGCACAAATCAAATATGTAGTTAATAAGAAATTAAACATACAAGATACGTTTGGAAGCAATAATTTGCTGTTAATCGAAGAATCAATTTATCAAAGTATCAAAGGTTCTGAATTCTTTAGAAGTAACAAACATAGAATCATCGTGTGCACTTCATCTGTAAACGCCTTAACGCATGAAGAGTTAAACAACTTGAATCTTTTATCGTCCCCCCTTACCAAACAAAATATCCTAAAGGCAATTGATGGCTTGAAGAAAACTGACAGTGAGCAGAGCGAGGATGCCAATCCACTCCATTTTGGTAGAACAAATTTCTTTGATGCTAGAGTGCTCTTAGTTGAAGATGTAAAAACTAACCAAGAGGTTGCTAAAGGAATCTTATCCCAATTAGGATGTGATATCGATATTGCCGACAACGGTATGATTGCTGTGCAGATGGCGCATCAAGTTAATTATGATCTTATATTTATGGATTATCAAATGCCTGTAATGGATGGCATTACAGCAACTAAACTAATCATGGGGCAGGAGCCTCATCAAAAAGTACCCTATATCGTTGCGCTAACCGCTGACTACAGCAATACCAATAAAGAAAAATGGTTGGAAACAAAAGTTGATGGATTTATGACTAAGCCGTTTAATTCAGCTGAAATGCTGGTCACTTTGAAACAGTTTTTGTCGTTAACTATAAAGAAAAAGGCCGCGAGTCAACCAATGGCCTTGCTGTCAACTACTGCCATCGTGCCTCTTAGTAATAGCAAATATATTGATAACACTGTTATTACGTCTATAAGAGATATCGAGCAAACCACAGGAAATGATATGTTGAGTAAGTTAGTCAATATATTTACTGAAGAAGCTGATGAAAAACTACCTGAAATGAAGATAGCCGTTGAAAGCGGCAATAATGTTGAGTTAGCCACCATTGCTCACGCGTTTAAATCAATGGCAGGTAACGTAGGTGCGAAAGAAGTACAAACGTTATCAGAAAAAATAGAAACGCTTGCGCTGCATAATGATGAAAGTGAAATTGCTGAGTCTTTTCAACTGTTTAACAAAGCACTTGCTAATACAATACAAGAGTTTACCGCACTAGTTAAGGCAAGCAAATGAACAATCAAGCTGCCGGTAAAAAGAAAGTGTTGATTTGTGATGACGATCGCACGCATCTTCTCATTATGCGAGAAACACTCACCTCACAGGGTTATTGGGTAGAAGAAGCCGCAAACGGCGAACTTGCAGTTGAAGCTTATTACCGTTTTTTGCCTGATATTGTTTTACTTGACGTGAACATGCCAAAACTAGATGGGTATTCTGTTTGTTCGATTATTCGACGTACCAAAACAGGTGAAAACATTCCTATTTTGATGATAACGGGATCAGAAGAACATGAGGCAATAGAACGAGCGTTTGAGGTAGGTGCTACTGACTTTTTGCCGAAGCCTATCCGATGGCCACTCATACGTCATCGTATCAAATACATGTTGCGCTCGTTTGAAATGCAGAAAAGTCTGAAGAAGACCGAAAAAGAACTCCGATACCTTGCTTACTACGATACCTTAACCAAATTACCCAATAGACAATATTTTACAGAGCAACTTTCAACGTTTATTGCGCTATCTAATCGTCAAAAAACGTCAATGGCAGTAATGTTTATCGACTTGGATCGCTTTAAGCGTATCAACGATACCCTGGGGCACCGCTACGGCGACTTGGTACTCAAAGAAGTAGCCACTAGATTGACAAAGCAACTCAGGTCCAGTGACGTTATTTCTGTAGCAGGTAAACATAGCATTGAAGCGCAAGTTGCAAGACTCGGCGGTGATGAGTTCACTCTTTTGTTAAGTGACTGTGGTAGTAGCGATGAAGTTGTGCAAATAGCAAAGCGGATTATAACTGAAATATCCAAACCTATTATTATAGAGCAGTACAGTCTTGTTGTGACTGCGAGTATAGGTATCTCAATTTGCCCCTTAGATGGCGATAGTGCAGAAGATTTACTAAAATTTGCTGACATGGCGATGTATGAAGCAAAAGAAAGCGGTAAGAATTGCTACAGATTGCATTCAAAAGAGTTAAACGATCGTTCAATAAATCGTTTGAAACTCGAAGAGTATATGCGTGAGGCCCTCACAACAGGAATGTTTGAACTCTTTTATCAACCACAAATCAATACTCATACGAGCACTGTGAACGGCGCCGAAGCATTACTTCGCTTACATCATCCTACACTGGGTATTATCTCGCCCGTAGAGTTCATTCCTGTTGCTGAAGACACCGGGTTAATTGTTGAGATTGGTTATTGGGTAATTACACAAGCATGCAAACAACTGGTTGATTGGCGCAATACATTGGTCACCAATATAGGCATATCAGTCAATGTATCGGTTAAGCAAATCAATCACCCTGAGTTCGTATCTAGGCTTGCACATATTATACAAACAACTGGTGCAGACCCTAGCTTGTTGGAAATTGAACTTACTGAAAGTATTATCATGAATAATGCTGAAGAAAATATTACTAAGTTGATTGCTTTAAAGGAATTAGGCGTGCAACTATCGATTGATGATTTTGGTACAGGATATTCTTCTTTAAGTTATTTGAAACGATTCCCACTTGATAAGCTAAAAATAGACCGTTCATTTATTATAGGACTGACCGAAGATACAGAGAATGAAGATGCAGCAATTATAAACGCAATTTCGGCGATGGCGAAAGCCATGAAGCTTGGCGTTGTCGTTGAGGGTGTTGAGACTGCCGAGCAATTGAATTGTGTGAATAATATTTGCAATGATAAGGACATGCTTATCCAAGGTTATTTTTATTCCAAACCTGTTACCGCTAAATTGTTTGTAGAGTTTCTAAATAAATTTATGTAGTTCACTGCTAATTAGGCTAAACCACACTAAAAAGCCCTCATATTGAGTTAATTTTGAGTTAGAGCTAAAGTAAACGCTAAAAGCACCGATGCTGAGAAGTCAGCAATGTTTATTTGCTGGGTATTCAACCGGCTAACAACCACCGTAATAGTAGATACTTGCTAGTGATTATCGTAGATAGCAACTGTATGTTGTATAAAAATCGTGCAAATCGAATTTATGTCTTGAAACGGCTCTCACAGTAACGTAAAATTAACAAGTAAATTTTCCATTAAGGTAAAATCATGAAGAAAAGTTTGATTTGTTTAGCATTAGCAGCAGCGGTAGCTACTGCTGGTGTAAATGCGCAAGAACAAGCTGGCGGTGCAACTGCATATCGCTCAGCAGATGGTGAATTCAAAGCGCCGGTAGTTGCTGCTGGCTATGTTGCCGCTGCTCTTACAGTTAGTTTAATTTCTAACAGTAACGGTTCAGCTCCAGAACGTGTAATTATAGATTCACCTCCTCCACCACCACCACCGCTTACATGTAGTGGTGAAGACGCGTTGGTCGATGGTGTTTGTATAAACAACACCGTTACAACAACTGTGACGGGGACTGGTACCGGTACTAACACAGGAACAGTCACTATCACTGTTCCGGTGTCGTCTACATACGCGCCAACTAACTAAATAGTTAGATACATAGAAAGCCGCCTTCTGGCGGCTTTTTTTATTGGATGTAAATTTTGCGAGAAAACATGAAGCCGTTCAAAGCATCATTTGTACTAATTGTAGTTTCTCTTTTTTCTATTTCATCCTGCTCTACAACTCAACAAGCATACCTTCGAAATATTGAAATGTATTTTGAAAGCGGTATCGATGTAACACTTTCTAACGATGAAATAAGCCAGTCGACATCCGATCTTATTTACGTCAAAAATGGCGACCGCTCCACAGTTACAATGGCCTTAGGATTTATAGAAAATGGTCAATATAAATGGCTGTCTCGAGATGGCGTAATGCTTATTACTGAGAATGGCCGACTAGTGCGGACCATCGGCTTAGAACACAACCTTCTTTACGTTAGTAACCTTTCATCTGACCCTTTAAGAACCACCTCGCCACACGACAAAGAAAGACAATGGGACAGAGTTATTGACACCGAATATGGCGAATATGGTGTAAGCTTGTCATCGCAAACATTCATTGCTACTAACGAAGTGATTTCTGTACAAACACAGCAACTAGTGACCAATAAATACGTTGAATCCGTACATTATCAAAGCCAAAAACATGGCGAGCATCAATGGACAAACACGTTTTGGTTTCATCAAGCATCAGGACAGCTGTTAAAATCGTCACAAAAACTGTCGTCACAAAGTGAAACGCTTGAAATTACCTATTTAAGTCGTGCCATTCGACTAATGGAGAACTAGCATGGTAATTCGTTTAACGCTCATATTATTCGCAAGCTGGGTCCTAGTGTTTTCAGTTTCATCACAAGCAGCCGTTGAAGTGACAATCAACAATACTAATTATGTTTACTCTACCAATCCTCGATTAGCCGATGTACTTAATCAAGCCGCGCTAAAAGAAGAATGGTACTGGCCAGAAAGTAAATTATTTAGAAGCAACACCACAAAATCACAAAATACCCGTAAACAAATAATTGAAATGTTAGCCATTGAAAGCGATGGCAACAATCAATATAAGTCAATTTACCAAAGCGTTATTAATCAAATAAAAAGCTGGGAAGTTGCCGATCGTATTACCCTTCTAATCGACTTCGAATTAGCTCGGGTGTCGACTAGACACAACCCACGTTTAGAAAATGGTCAATACAAAATCCTGTTGTCAAAACGACCTGAAAACATATATGTGTTTGGTGCTATGGCGAATGCCTCAAACCTTCCTTATGCTAACAACACCTGCATCAAAGACATTGTCTCAAAAATCACATTCTCAGCTTTAGCTAATAAAAGTCATGTATATATAATTTCCTCTCAAGGAAAAATCGAGCAAACTCCAGTTGCTTATTGGAACAGTCAATGCAACTTACTTATGCCTGGCGCCATGATTTATGTGCCCTTTCAAAACACTCTCTTTTCCAATCAACACAGCGTAATTAACACCAAAATTGCCGAATTAGCGGTAAATAGGATAACAGTACAATGAAGGCCCTCCATGTTTTCGTCTCACTTGTTTTGTTATCAAGTTTGAATGTGGCAAGTAGTCATAGCTCGGAAAACACAAGCTCGGCGCATGACGATAACAAACAACCATCGCAAATGGTTAGAGGTGGCACAGGCCTGCTACAAACACCCACTGCACGGATGGTCGAAGAAGGTTCTTTTAGCATTAATTATAGTGATATTGACCAATATCGCTTCTGGTCAGCTAGTCTACAGCTTTTTCCGTGGATGGAATCTACAGTACGTTACACTGATGTGCGTACCCGATTGTATAGTCCATTTGTGGGTTTTAGCGGAGATCAAACGCTTAAAGACAAAGGAATAGATGTAAAATTTCGACTCTTACAAGAAAGCTACTATTTACCTGATGTTTCTGTAGGCTTCATGGACATAGGCGGAACCGGATTTTTTGCCAGTGAATTTGTCAATCTCAGCAAAGGATATGGGTCTTTCGATTTTCATCTAGGCATAGGCACTGGCTATCTTGGTGCTGGTGGTAATATAACCAACCCACTGTGTGAGCTAAAAGATTCTTTTTGCGAGCGCCCTAGCGGCTTTAGCGGCCGTGGTGGAAAAATAGAAGTGAGTGAGTTTTTCAAAGGTTCTACATCAATATTCGGCGGCATCGAATACCAAACACCTATTAGTGGTTTACGATTAAAACTAGAGTACGACGGTAACGATTACATCAATGATAGAGCAGGCAGGCTTGAACAAGACAGCAAGTGGAACGTTGGCGCGGTTTATAAATACGACAATTGGGATTTTAATGTTAACTATCAACGCGGCAATACCTTTGGTTTTGGCGTATCGTATAGCTTTAACATGCATACAATTAAACAGACCAAATATGACAGGCCGCCGCGGCCTATTAAAGACATCACTCCAGCCAAGTCTATAGAAGATGTAGACAGAGAGCGCCTATACGCAGACTTAGTCAACGAAGGTAGCTTTTTGCTTAATGCAACTCATCAAGACAAAGATGAAATGACCTTCTACGGTGTACAGCTTGGATATCGGGATCATGATGAGGCCACTCAACGTGTTGCACGTATTCTTGCTTCGGAGCTACCTGAAGTCATTACCACATATAAAATAGTCGATACCGTGGCGCACACACCCATTGTAACCACTGAGATTGATGTGGAAGCGTTTAAGATTGCAGCTACTTATTCCGAGCTTGAAACTGATATTGAGACAAGTTACCAGCGCGTAGATACATCTGAAGATACCATTGAGAACTACAATCCAAATAAACTTTCAGGTTTATTATTTAGCGTTGAAGCTTTTTGGATCCAAACTTTCGGTAATCCAGAAGACTTCTATTTATATCAAGGTGGCGCTTTTGTTAATAGTGGCTACGCCTTTGATGCCAATTTCTCAGTGCGCAGCGGTGTGAAGGTTACTTTGGTAGAAAACTTCGACAAGTTTAATTTTTTGGTTGATGCTCAACCATCACCGTTGCCGCGCGTGCGCACACAAGTACGAGAGTATGCAACCCGCGCTACAGTCACATTAGAAAACGCGTATTTGCATTGGTTTGATCGGATTGCCCCAGATATATATGCGCAAGCTTATGGTGGGTATTTAGAAACCATGTTTGGAGGTGTAGGCGCCGAAGTCTTATATCGCCCAGTAAATAGCACTTTATCATTTGGTATTGATGTAAATTACGTCAAACAACGTGATTTTAATAGCGAAACTGCGTTTTTTGATTATAACGTTCTCACCGGTCACGCCAGTATGTATTGGCAACCTGAATTTCTGCCAGATATGCAGCTAACGCTTAGCGCCGGGCAGTTTTTAGCCAAAGACAAAGGCATAAACGTCGACTTTGCTAAGCGCTTCGATAGTGGCTTAATTGTTGGCGCATATGCCGCATTTACTAATGTTTCTGCTGAAGAATATGGAGAAGGTAGCTTTACCAAAGGATTTTATATTTCTATCCCGTTTGACTTATTATCCTTAACACCGGCCAAAGGACGCGGCAGTATTCCTTGGATACCCATTGGACGAGACGGCGGGCAGATGCTCCAACGCCCCATAAAGTTGAGAACCCTAACTGAGAGCCGCTCACCCTTTTATGACTAGCTAGTAATTACCGAGCTACCATTACGAATATTGACTAAGACAGTACAGTAAGCTCTCAAGTAATGTGCTGCCAAAGCAAGCCACATATTTATTCAAATATGCATAAGAACATCATTGACCTTGTATTGATCCGTATACAAAAGCTCACTCAAAAATCGTTACAATTTAGGATAATCTAAGGCCCAATTTACATAAAGCTCAGTACCGGTTCTCAGTGCTTTTTCATCAGCATAAAAAAACGGTGAATGATTGCTTGGTGCACTTATGGCATCTTCACCTTCTGGTGTAACGCCCAAAAATACGAATAGCCCCGGGACTTCTAATGCAAAGAACGAAAAGTCTTCTGCGCCTGTTACTAAGTCATTGACATGCACTTTGTCTTTACCTGCAACTCGCTCGATAGTGGGCAACATTTTTCGTGTGAGCTCTATATTATTAATCGTTACTGGGTAACCTTCGTCAATATGAACATGTGCTTCAGCGCCGGTGGCTTTGGCGGTCATTTCGGCAGTGGTTTTTAAGTTTTCAAATATCTGCGCTCGGTTATCCATATCAAAATTACGAATAGTGCCTTCGAGGTAAACTTCATCTGGAATAATGTTATTGCGCACGCCACCCTCAATAATGCCAAAACTAATAACGGCTGGCGCCTTGGTGATGTCGACCTGACGGCTCACAATCGTTTGCGTGCTGCCAATAATCTGCCCTGCAGCGACAATTGGGTCTACGCCGCCCCAAGGTCGAGAGCCATGCGTCTGGCGACCTTTTACCGTAATTTCAAAACGATCTGAAGAAGCCATAAGCGGTCCTTCCCGGTAGCCAATATGGCCAACGTTGCCTGCAGACCATACGTGTATACCAAATACTACCTCTGGTTGATGCTGTGTAAATAAACCTTCTTTTAGCATAAGTTCTGCACCTCCTTCCTCGCCCTTCGGTGCGCCTTCTTCGGCTGGCTGAAATATGAACACGATCGTGCCAGCGATATCATCTTTCATTTGCGCGAGTTTTTCCGCTGCACCCATCAGCATTGCCATGTGCAAGTCATGACCACAGGCATGCATTACACCTACTTCTTTGCCTCTATACTCCGATATAGCCGTTGACTTGAATGCCACGTCGGTTTGTTCGATTACGGGTAGGGCATCCATATCTGCGCGCAAAGCTATCGTAGGACCAGGTTTACCACCGGTTAGCACACCCACAACGCCGGTATGTGCAACACCAGTTTGTACATCTAAACCGAGTTCGTTCAAATGTTCAGCTATCACTTTAGCTGAGCGAAACTCGCGATTACTGAGTTCTGGATTTTGGTGTAAATCGCGACGCCATTCGATGACTTTCTGCTCTAGTTGATTTGAAATCATTACTGTGTGTTGTGATTGCTGCGCCTGCGCGTTACCAAACTTGGTAAGACCAATTAGAATAGCTAAGCTTATGTAAGAAAATTTCATATAAAACCTTTAAGTACTTAAATAGATAAAAGAGTATGCAACCTTATGTATCGAGTAACAATCCCTGATTAAACAAGCTAAGCGACATTTTTCAGCTTTTTTGTTTACAAGTTCCTACTTTCTGTCGATATACTTTATATTCAAGTGTTAAAAGAAGCAGACAATATGCATATACGCGTACAGAACAAATTAAGTGATTTTTTGGTCCAAGCTTTTTACTGTTCATCTATTTTTTTGCCAACTGTTTCTTATCCCGCTGGCGTGACTCGCTTTGCTAAAAGTAAAATATCCGTGTTACTAGCTTATGTGATGTGTAGTATAAATATTTCCGCAATCGCCGAAACAAGTAGCATTGAAGAAGTCATACTAGTAGAAAACGGAACAAACTTGACGCTCTTGAGTGATGGCACCTGCCGGTCAAATAGTGCAGATATAGTTAGCTTGCCTGAAGAAAATAATAATTGGAAAACGATTGTTAACACGCCTTACATCAATAAATTATCTGGACTAGCCATACTTGAAGAAGTAAAACAGCAAGTACGGCGTACTCGAATAGTTATGGCGGTAGACAGTGATAATGAAACTCTATTAACGATACGACATGCAAACAAAACCCGGAAAATCTCATTATATTCTGTAGATATTATGCATCATACCTATCCAGACGCTGAACTACTGGGACACTTTATTGAGCTCGTTACCTATATAAGAAGTACTGAGTCTTATTGTCAATAGTAGTTACTTGCCCATATAAGTTACTTGCCAATAGCGCTAGTGTTTGTTGCAGGTATTAAGGTTTACTTAGTTAAAGCAACCATCCCAATAGAAAGTATGTAACTAACGCAAGTATGCTTGATATAACAAAGCTCAGTACCGCACCTTCTTTCACCATGTCTTTTATTTCAATTTCGCCCGTACCATAAGCAATTGCATTGGGGGCCGTGGCAACGGGTAGCATAAACGCGCAGCTTGCCGCCATGGTCGCTGGCACCATCAATACAACAGGGTCTACGCCATAACTAATACCGACTAAATACAATATTGGCAGCAACAAGGTTGCAGTAGCTATATTGCTGGTAATTTCAGTTAAATAAGTAACACATAAGCACAATAGTATTACGGTCGCAAAAAGAGGAAATTGGGTAAATGAGCTCAAGCCTTCACCAATAAGTTCGCTTAGTCCCGATACCGAGAAACCTTTTGCTAAGGCTATTCCACTGGCAAATAGCAATAACATTCCCCAAGGAATATTGACTGCTGTTTGCCAATCTAAAAGTCGTTCACCTTTGCCATTGGGTACTAAAAACATAATCACTACGGCGGCTAACGCAACGGTGCTGTCTCCGGCCATTTGAATACCTAGCCAGTCGCTCCAGCCACCAAAAGGTTCATTTCGGGTAATCCACGCAAGCACCGCTACCCCAAATACAGCTAAAGTTCTTATTTCTTCTGTTCGCCATTTACCTAATACGGGTAAGTCAATCTGCAAAGGACCTTTTAACTTGCGTGTAAGCCACAAGGCCATAATTGGGATCGCAATAATTACGCAAGGAATACCCACCATCATCCATGTTAGAAAACTAAATTCTTGCCCCGACTGTTGTTCGTATATGCCGGCAAAAATTACATTAGGTGGCGTACCAATTAGAGTGCCAATTCCCCCTACGCTAGCCGAATAAGCGATGCCTAAAATCATGGCGATTTTAAGTGTTTTTTCAGGCACTTGCGACAGCACAGCAAGTGCTATAGGCAGCATGATAAGTATAGTAGCGGTATTTGAAATCCACATACTCAGCATAGCCGTGGCCACCATAAAACCAAAAACAAGCCGTCTTTTACTGTGAGCGCCAATTGCGTTTACCATCATAATAGCCAGTCTTTTATGCACACCTGCCCTTTCTAAGCTTTTTGATAGCATAAACGCGCCCATCAATAACAAAATAACATGACTACCAAAAGCGCTACTAACTTCGGTATGACTCAGCACCCCAAACAGGGGAAATAGAGCGAACGGTACCAGCGAGGTAACCGGTATGGGCAAAGCTTCACTGACCCACCATATGACAGTAAGTACTGTAATGGCAGCGGTAATAGCGGCACTTTGCTGAAACCCTAGTGAATAAAAACACATGACGTATGTGGCAGCTGCCATGATGGGGCCAATAATGAGAGATCTATTTATGCTAGTGGTCACATTGTTACCTTAACTTAGCCTTCAGTTCAGTGCTGCCAAAAAAAAGCCCAATCAAAAGACTGGGCTTTGTAAAATACTATCAATAGTTAGTTACTAGTTAACACATAATCACTTGAGAATATCTGTCCAGTTTCTTCAATCTCGAAGCTATAACGAAGCTGTATTACTTCGCCTTCGGTGAACGGAGAGGTCAAAGCAAATTCAGTGGTAACGCCATCGCTTAACACCATCCCTTCTGTTATTCCGGTAATGGATGGAACTAAAGCATTTGTTTCGTTAATCGCTTGGATGTTTATTATTGTCAAATCGCCGCCTTGGGCAGTAAGTCTAAAAGTATCAAGCGTGACAAAAGAAGGACCAATCAACTCTATATTTATATTAATAGTCTCATCATAGGGAAAGGGAACTTCGTTGAAGGTATTTCCAAATGTGCCTTCTTTTTTCGACAATACAATATCGGTATCACTGACTATTATTTGCACTGTGTCAGCGACGCTGCTGACCATGCTGTCAGATACAACTAACGAAATCACATAGCTTCCATCAACATCAGTGGTAAACATAGGGTTAACTATTTGACTGTCTGTAAACTCAGCTACGCTACCCATCGGTATAGATACAAAGGCCCAGGTGTATGACAAAAGGTCCCCATTAGCATCGGTACTAGCGCTTCCATCAAGCGTTACTGCTACGGCAGTTTTCACTACTTGCTTGTCACCCGCCTCGGCAACTGGCGCTGAATTAGCAATAGCCACTACGATATCAACGGTATCTGCTGTACTAGAAACTGTTGCGTCATTGACTAGCAACTGCACGGTGTAGGTACCTTCAACATCTGGCGTAAAGCTTGGCATTTCAGTTGTTTCATTCGCAAGCACTGCGGTATTTCCAGCGGGAGCACTCGTTAGTGACCATAGGTATGTAAGCGGGTCACCATTTGCATCAGTACTATCACTGCCATCTAAAGTAACAAGAGTGCTTATTACAACATTTTGATCAATGCCAGCATTTGCTGTTGGCGCTGAGTTGGCTGTAGCTGAAACAATCTCAACACTATCAACAGCACTATCAACAGTGCCATCATTTACTGTCAGTTCAGCAATGTAGGTGCCATCTTGGTCAGCCGTAAATTTTGGTGTCGGTGAAGTTGCGTCATCTAGACTAGCAGAACTAGAACTACCCGTTGGCAAAGTCAACTCCCATAAATACGTGATATTATCGGCATCGGCATCGGCACTAAGGCTTCCATCTAAAGTGACTACACTGCCCGTTATTGTATTTTGATTGGTACCCGCATTCGCAACTGGCGCAGAATTTGGTGTAGAGGCGTCTATCGTGACAGAATTGGCTGAACTGTTTACTGTGCCATCGTTAACAATAAGTTGGACTACATAAGAACCGTCGAGGTCGGCAGTAAAAGTAGGTGAAACCACGGTGGCACTGCTAAAAGCTGCGATACTATCGGTTGGCAACGATGTAAAACTCCATGCATAGGTAAGCGAATCGTTGTTTACATCGGCACTAGCAGCGCCAGTAAGCGTAATTACTGAGCCCGTATCAGCGGTTTGATCAACACCCGCATTAGCGACAGGGGCAGTGTTATTAGGTGGAGGCGGAGGAGTCGGATCACTACCACCGCCTCCACCACAAGCAAAAAGACCACATGTAAGAATAACGATAGACGCGTTTTTGAATCCAAATTTCATTGTAGTAACTCCTAGAAAAAGATTAATAACCACTGTTACAGTGGTAAAAATTATACTTATGACACCTAACAATGTAATGGCACAGGTAAATAAACAACTTAAATTTCAGTTATTATAATCTCTTCTAGTATACACGTTTGTAGTGTTAATTTGTATCTCCCCGTTACACTTTTTTGAATGTCAAACCGCTTCAATTGACTAAATACTGAGAAGCCTAAAGGTTATTAATATCAAAAACGCGCATAAAAAAACACGGCTATTGTTTCCAATAGCCGTGTTCTAAACACTTCAGCGAAGAATTAACTTACGCTTCTGCGATAATCACCAACTTAACGTTAGCCATTACTTCAGCGTGTAATTGAATGTCGATATTGAACTCACCTAGTTCACGTAACGTACCTTCAGGTAATTTAACTTCTGCTTTAGCTACTTCAACGCCAGCATCGGTAATTGCTTGCGCAATATCACGAGTACCAACAGAGCCGAAAAGTTTACCTTCGTCACCGGCAGGTGCCGCGATAGTTAAGTTTTCTAACGAGTTTAATTTTTCTGCACGTGCTTGTGCTGTTGCTAACTTGTCAGCATTTGCAGCTTCTAACTCAGCACGACGCAGTTCGAATTTCTCTACGTTAAGTTTGGTTGCTGGTACCGCTTTTCCCTGTGGGAATAAGTAGTTACGAGCATAACCAGATTTAACTGTGACTTTGTCACCTAAACCACCTAAGTTGGCGATTTTGTCTAGTAGAACGATATTCATTTGCTACCTCTTTAAATGGCCAATAGTTACTTGTGTGAATCAGTGTATGGAAGCAAAGCTAAGAAGCGCGCACGCTTTATGGCTGTTGACAACTGACGCTGATATTTCGCACTAGTTCCGGTGATGCGGCTTGGTACAATCTTGCCACTCTCAGTGATGTAGTTTTTCAACAAAGCAATATCTTTATAATCAATCTGGACTATGCCTTCTGCAGAAAAACGACAAAATTTACGACGTCTAAAAAATCTAGCCATTATTCGTCTCCTTTCTCTTCAGTAGCGGTTTCAGTTGATGCTGCTTCTGGAGCGGCTTCAGCTTCTTGAGCTGGTGCTTCAGTGCGAGCTGGTCTTTCTTTACGTTCTTCACGACGCTCTTCTTTCGCCATTGGCGATTGCTCAGCATCCGCACCTTTGGTACGCATGACTAAGTTACGAAGAATTATGTCGTTAAAACGAAAAGCAGTTTCTAGTTCTTCAACAGCTTCAGCCGTGGCTTCTACGTTGATAAGAACATAATGTGCTTTGTGAAGTTTTTCGATTGGGTATGCCAATTGACGGCGGCCCCAGTCTTCTAAACGGTGGATAGTTCCGCCGTCAGTTTCTAAAATACCTTTGTATTTTTCGATCATACCAGGTACTTGTTCACTCTGATCTGGGTGAACCATAAATACGATTTCGTAATGACGCATTACTGCTCCCTACGGTTGTAGTCTCGGATAGTGCAGCCAGCTATCATGAAGACAAGGAGTATGGGTGGTAGCTGCAAGGGCGCGTATATTACAGAAATAGTGCGGTGTTGACAAGTAAAATATACGGTAATACGTAGCAAGCGCGCAATATTGCGCACTTGTGAGAAATGTTTCTTATTTAGGCTTCACCCAAAGCACGCCAACGTCGATTTGCCATACTTTTACAACAGACCCTTTTACTATATCGGCCTCGCTCTCTAGGCGCCATTGTATGCCCGAAAAATTATACATAGGCTTGTTCTCGATGGGTGCAGTCACTATTATGTCTTCTGGTAACACAAAGGTATAGCCAACTAAATCGCTGGTGGCACGTGTTGTATCGACGCTTTTTTGCATGCTAACCATTGGTTTCCAAAGCAACACCGCAAACAGCACGGTGAATGCAGATACCGAAACTAAGCTATATACAAACGTTTCAGGTATAAGGCCTACCCACATTAATATCGACGTTATTACTGCGGCTAATCCTGCGAACAATAAAAAGAAAGTACTAAATCCAAGCACCGCTACTTCAACAATAAGTAAAACAATGCCAATAACAAGTACCGTTTGTATTAGATTGTTGGCAAACCAGTCCATACTCAAGCTCCTTTGTTTTTACTTAATGCATGTATAATACTGGTTGCTTGTGCCACCACAGAGGCTGCTTCAGTGCCTGAATCGGGTAACAAGACAACCGATGACTCTTTAGCAATAGCTTCTTTGGCGGCAATGGCTTTTGTCGCCAAGTCTAATTGAATCGCTTTTTGACCGGCATCGGTATTTGCTTCTAAACCGATTTTATTGATGGCTTCGGCTTGCGCCGTAGCGACCGCTATAATTGCCTGAGCTTCACCTTCTGCGCGTAAAATTTGTTCCGATTTATCCCCTTCTGCCGCTAAGACTACTGAGGCTTTTTCACCTTCTGCACGATTAATCGCGGCTTGTCTGTCGCCTTCTGATTCGAGTATTTGGGCGCGTTTTACACGCTCGGCTTTCATTTGCGCTTCCATCGCTTCCATAATTGACGGTGGTGGGATAATGTCTTTAATCTCGTAGCGCATTACCTGAATGCCCCAAGGAACAGCTGCAGAATTAATAGCGCCCACTATGTTGGTGTTTAAAATATCTCTTTCTTCAAAGGTTTTATCTAGTTCCATTTTACCCAATTCAGAACGCATGGTGGTTTGGGCAAGTTGGGTAACAGCAAACACATAGTCCTCAACACCATAGGTCGCTTTATAAGGGTCGAGCACTCGAAAATATAATACGCCGTCGACCATTAGCGAGATGTTATCGCGCGTAATAGCGCTTTGTTCAGGAATATCTACGGCTTGCTCTTTTAAAGAACGATCGGCAGATATTCTGTCAATAAAGGGCATAATGAAATTGAGACCGGCTTCTTTGGTCGATTGAAACTTACCAAAACGTTCAACTATAAATGCTCGATTTTGAGGGACAAACTTAACGCTACTTTTTAGTAAAACCAATACAAAAATAATAATAGCGACTTCAACAGTTAATATATAATCAAACAGAATGTCCATTTTGTACTTCCTTATTATAAGCGTAGATATATCTTTTCTATAATTGCTCGAGATTATACTATTAATGCCTCGAGAGCTTATAGATACATTACTGTAATATATGAGGCTACACAATGAAATTGCAATCGCTGATTTCATTGTGCTCGTCGAAATAGAGCTTGTTACTCAGCGACTAGGGCCTTTACATACCATGCACTTTAGGAAGAAACATGACAGTTGAAAGAATAGAACAAATAAAACAAGCATTTAATATGCAGCCACACCCGGAAGGCGGATTTTTCTCAGAGCAATATAGGTCGAAGGATATGATCGAATCACCTAAAAATGCTCAAAGCCGCAGTGTACTAAGCCATATCTATTTTTTGTTGACCGAAAACGATGTTAGCCGCTGGCACAAGGTGATTCATGATGAAATTTGGCATGTATACGAGGGCGACCCTTTACGTATTTTGTCATTCGATGATCACCTGAGCAACGAGGCAAAAAGTGGGACTTTTTGTGATGAAACCATCGGCAAAATAGGACGTGAAATCACCACCGATTATTTTAAAGTTATTCAAGGTGGTCAATTTCAAGCGGCGCAAAGCACAGGCCACTATACCTTGGTGGGTTGCTGTGTTGCTCCTGGCTTTGTATTTGAGGATTTTTCTTATATTGAAGATGAACCCACTAAAAAATGGGTCATCCAGCAAGGAAAAGACTACGCTACGTTTTTATGAATTAAGCGTTTTTGTAAATAGAAGCTTTGCTTGGCGCAATTAGTAAATCCAAACACATAGGATAAAAATGAACAACGGTTTCTATGCGGCTATAAACAGACCAGAGACTACTTACCTAGTGGCCACATTAATTCAGTTTTGGTTAAACGATACTGAGTAATAAACTCGACATATTCGCGCTTACCTAAAGCATTAGCTAATGTTTTAATCTGATTTTTGGCTTTTGCTGCTTTCGTTTGCCATAAATCGAGCCTTACTTCGGCTTGTTCTGAAAAGTCTATAGAAGTAATACTATTGGCTTTTTCTTTTGCGACAAAAAAGCTGATTGCCCAGCTTAAAAGCTTGTTGTGAACTGTTAACAATTGTTTGGTCGAAACCGCAATCTCTAGTTCTACCTGAGAGACTATTTTTGCAAAATCAAATTCACTGATACCAACCGTGCTGTCAATAATAGCTTGGTTAGCCACAGAGCATTGTTTGAGCAACTGCAAATGAGCGTCTTCAATGCTGTCTTTGTCTAACTCGTCGTTGAGCAAGCTGACCTCTTCAAGTTCTTGCTTAATGATATCGAAGGCGATTAATTGACGAACCAAAGTGGACATATGTGACTTATTTCAAAAAATTAATAGAACATAATAAACTTTGTTGACTAGAAACGAAATAGACAGGTGAAATAAAGATGTAATGTTTTACAAAAAGGGCTATAAAATGAACGGAATTAAGGTAAATCTAATTAAAGTACGGGTGTTTTCAAATAAATAGACTGTAATTTTCCGGCATCGATGGGTTTGCTGAAGTAATAACCTTGAAATTGATGACAACCTAAGGCAATTAGCGCCTCTTTTTCTTCTATGGTTTCGACACCCTCAGCTATTACTTCCATATGTAAATTCTTCGACATATTTACCATAGTATCTACGAGTTTCCTATTGGTACTTTTAATATGTAAGTCGGTCACAAATGCGCGATCTATTTTGAGTTTATCTATGGGTAATATTGCTAAATATGACAAGGACGAATAGCCCGTTCCAAAATCGTCAATGGCAATGCTTATGCCTAGCTTTTGTAAACGTAACATCGACTTTACCGCTCTATCTTTGTGTTCGATCAATACGCTTTCAGTAATTTCGATTTGCAAATATTTATGATCTATATTGCGTGCTGCAAGAGATTTCTCTACAGTTTTAGCTAACGATTCATCTTGGAATTGCTTACTACTAAAGTTAACCGCCATTTTAAAATTATCATTATTCTTAAGTAACGGAAGCCACGTGGCTAGCGTATCTAACGCTGTGTTTAATACCCAGTCACCAATATCATGAATAAGACCACTTTGTTCTGCTAGTGAAATAAACTCGTCAGGAGGGACAGAGCCTAAATTTTTATTGTGCCATCTTAATAGTGCTTCGGCGCCAATTAGATTATTTTGGTCATCTAACTGGGGCTGATAAACCAAAGATAATTCATTTTTTTTAATTGCATTGAACAAACATGATTTCAGTTTATGTCTATGTTCTGCAGCTTCTTTCATCGACACATCATAAAACTGATAGGTATTTCTGCCTTTTGCTTTAGCGGCATACATAGCCATATCAGCTTCTCTAAAACCAGTGGCTGTGCTGCTTTGTTTTTTATCGACTATCGTAATGCCAACGCTAGCACCTAAGTTAACAATGTGATGTTCTATGCTAAAAGGTTCAACCAATGACTTAACTATTTGGGCAGCAAGTGACTCTAAATTAGCTTGAGCATCGTCAATGTCTGGACAGGGTATGAAAATTCCGAATTCGTCTCCACCTAAACGCGTAATAAGTACCGGATCAAGCTCCTGCTCAGGCAATTGGTTTAGCATTTTCTTTGCATTAAGGTTTAGCCCTAGCAGCCTAGTAGCGACTTGTTGAAGCAATGTATCACCAACGGAATGTCCTAAAGAGTCGTTAACCGCTTTAAAGTGGTCAAGGTCTATAAACATTAGGCCTGCATATTCACCACTGAAGTTCTCTAATGCATCTTGTAATTTCCTGCGGTTGGCCATGCCAGTTAATGAATCTATCAAGGCCTGCTTTTCAATTAGCTGCCGGTATTCTATTTGCTCAGTAATATCTTCATAAGTACCCAATATACCAATCACTTCTGCTTTTGCACTTAGCATAGGTACTTTGTTCGTTCGCAACCACTTGGGCGATTGCCCTGGCACTATTTGAGCTTCTTCAATACAAAGTTTAGGTTTTGCGGTGTTCATCACTTCAGCATCGTCTGCTATAAAGTGTTCTGCATCACTAGTGTTCAATGCAAAATCATAATCACTCTTGCCTATCAAATCATTAATGTTATCAAGTCCCAAATCTTGCAAAAAGAGTTGATTGCCGCCTAAGAAGCGCGACTGAGTATCTTTCCAAAACACGCGAATAGGCACTGTATCGAGTACAATTCTTAATAGCTTTTCGGCATTTAACGATTCTGGAATATTAGCCACTAACTAATGCTCATGAATGTGACTCTGATTTATAAACAAACATTCACCTTAATTATATGTATCAATGGAAACAACACCATACGTTATAATCGGCTTAAACCAAGAAGTCTTTAATATTTATCGGTAGTTGCAGATTCCTTTGGTTTGACCCATTCATAACACACGAGCCTGCGACGAATAAATAAAACTAAACTCAGTGAAATTAGCAAGTAAATTTCAAGCGTGCCGCCTGCACTACTGCTTTGCTGATTAGGCGGGTTTACCAACGGCTCAACAACATCAATGTTTAGCGTGTCGGTGCTTGTAATGCCAAACTCATCGCTAACCGTAAGTTGTAAGGTTAAGCTGGCGGCAGATGCTGGTGCAACAAATGTCGCATTAATAAGGCTGCTATTATTGATAGTTATATTGCTACCTGAAACCTGTGCCCAACTGAATGTAAGTTCCCCTTGTGTATCGCTCGCACTTGCGGTACTCAATGTAACAGTTTGGCGTGTATTCACTTGTATATCTGCCCCTGCATTTACGTTAGGAGGCGTATTTGAGTCGTCATCTTTTATCACTACATTTACTTGCGTGATATTTCCTGCGCTTAATGGATTTGCAGTGCTAAGGAGCGCCGTAAACGCTTCGTTCGATTCAAGACTGGCATCGTCAATTATATCGATCTCTATTGTGCGTGGCGATACATCACCAGCTTCCCAAAAAAGCGGTAAAGATGTTTCGCCATTTGCAAATGCGAAGTCTTGGGTGTTGATAGCAGAACCAGACGCTAACATGATACTGGCACTGAGTTCACCCTCACTGCCATTTTGCCTATTTACGGTGAGCGCAAACTTACCTTGAGTTTCAAGAGCGCTAGCGTTGGCTTGCTCAAAACTGAGGCTTCCCGTGTTAATAGCAGTACCTTCAATATTCACAAATGCATGAGACTTCCCATTGACCAAATCACCCTCTTTAGGGTTATTTAAAACCACGACTATTAGCTCGTCAAATTCATCTAAAGTATCGGTTTGTACCTCAATATCAATGAACTGACTTTGAGTTTCGTTAGCTACCCACTGCAATTTACCTGTAGATGCTTGTATATCGTTATTACTCGCAGAGGGCAGCAGTAATTCGTAGTCAACCGACATACTGCCTAATCCTTGCTTGAACACTTCTACTCTTACTTGCTCGCCCTCTTGGGCGCTGATCTGAGTGACTAAAAACCCGGCTGCATCTTGCTGGGGCAACAAGCTCTCATCTTTTAAGACATACAAACCACCTTGAATGTCACTAGCTAATATAATGCCACTAGGTAGATACGGATAGACGCCCCAAACGCCGTTAAAAGAAGCGTTGTTTGATGCGCCGAAGGTGTCAAAAAAACCAACTTCTAAAGGTGCGCGTGGGTTGCTAACATCTAAAATTGTTAATCCACGTTCGTAATTAGCCATATAGTATTTATTGCCTTTTACAAAGCCATTGTGGTCTGTTGCTCGTGTTGGACCGCGCCATGTAGCCACTAATTGCGGAGCCCTAAGGTCACTAACATCAAATACATTAAGGGTAGTATTTAACGCCAAGCGGCGCTCATCTAACTCATCATGTACAAAAATAAACCGCTTGTCTTCGCTCCACCAACCCGAGTGAACATACTCTATATTAGGGTAGGTAAACTCACTGAGCTGGGTAGCTTGGGTAAGACTATTGTGTTGCCATAATCTGACTTCTGACTCATTGAAATCGATAATAACATTGCAACTGCTGCCAACAGCAAGGCCGCAGTCAGTGCTTGCTCGTGCATCATCAACCACCATTGAAGATGCATCATGGGTATAATCGCTGCGCTGCGCCTCAGTATTTGCATAAGCAGGCTGCGGGCTTGCGGGCGTTTCCAAACTATAGGTACGCCACGCACCACCAAAGTTACTGCTGCCGGTAACATGCAACATAGGCATTTGCTCGTTTAGCGCTGAGTTAGTGGTGTAATTAACATTG
Organism: Acidiferrobacterales bacterium; assembly: GCA_964195425.1. Lineage (GTDB taxonomy): Bacteria > Pseudomonadota > Gammaproteobacteria > Enterobacterales > Alteromonadaceae > Glaciecola. Next base: position 100,658 of record CAXMOM010000043.1, on the reverse strand, counting down.
CTGATGTAAATATTATGAGACTCACGGTCAGTCGCGTCACGCCTTGTAAGCTCAATGCTATTAGGCAAATTGCTTAGGTCAATCACCGAAAGGCCTTGGCTAACGTTGTCTGCTCCAGAATAAGCATAAGCTTTAAAGCGCTTAGTGGGCTCGTCGTAATACTGCAATACCTTTATATCTCGCCAAGTAGTTATTTGGCCTGGCACAGAACCGACAACAACCGGGTTCTCTGGGTTGCTCACATCGACTACCGCTAAGCCCCGCTGCAAACCAATAATTGCATATTCGCGCATATCGTTTAAGTCTACGTGACCCCAAATATCGTTTGCCGCACCGCTATTTGTGGGTAGCTCATTTAGAGGTAAACGGCCAAGTAATGAAATTTGACTACAAGCGAATCCAGCGGCACTCCCATCTTCACACGCACTAGCAGGTTGGGAATTTTGCATGAGTGCAAGTGATTGCAAACCTTGGTCTATTTTCTGCTTATTTACGCCGCTATTGACCGTGGCGTTGTCGCTCATGTTGGTTTGGGTAGAGACATAACCACCTTTGCTATCACTAATAACATGAAAGCCACGAGCATCTAGAATGTCGGTATATTGCTTCGGCACACCCACAAGAGTAGATTTGAATTGACTAGGGGATTGGTTTTGGTAATTATCGGTAACATTGTAGCCACCATAAACAGGGTGCGTGTTTGACACTAAGTACACAATAGATTGACTTGAATCGACAATATAGCTGCCCTCAGCAACTAATATTGTATCGCCCTTATTTGCCTGAATGACAGCATATCCAATTGTTTTACATGGCCTAAATCGGTTATTGCATCGCCCTGCATCAAGCCCACTTTGGGCAACAAAGCGAGCTTTGTCGGCTTCACTGTGGGCAAGTACATTAGGCGCATGTGCGCCTTGAACCAGCGCCAATATACACACACACATTAAAAAGCTTTTATACATAAAAAGAAACCTCATATTCTGAATATAGTGTGTCGCTATTGCCAAGAACGCTATTGCGATTGTAGCAAATAATGCTTGATGAGCGAGTACAATCGCCTATAAAGTGCTTGAAATATGATAACTTATTGACCAAACCTAAGTTCGTAAAAGGCAAAATATCAAGTGAGACAGAGAACGTGAGCAAACAAGCTTTTAGAAAACATCGTAGTAAACGCGATGCTAAACAAACAGGTATACGCGTTTTATGCCTATGCGTGTTTGTATTAATCATGTCATGCTCACCTAATCAAACTTCATCACAATTGCAGTTAACGTTTACGCCTTATTATCAAAACGAAGCATTGTCTTGCGACCTTACTTTTCATCATGGCCTTGCAAAATGGCAGTTGCAGACTCTCGGTTTTTTTGTGTCATCGTTCACTATAAATACGGACGATGTCGAAGGCGCTCGCGCTGCAGTTAATTTACTACCGTCAAACTGGCAAACACAAGACACTGCACTAATATGGTTTACTCCAAATTGCGACAATAATACATTATCAACACAAGCAAATCATACCCTTACTATGCAATTTGATTCAGCAAATGCTAAACCAATACAAACCCTGTCATTTGAGCTGTCGGTGCCCTTTGCAAGCAACCATAAAAATCCGTTAACGCAGCCATTTCCTTTGAACAACCCGAATATGTTTTGGTCATGGCAAGCTGGGCATAAATTTATGCGCATGGATGCTACGCAAGTTAACGGCAATGCTAACTGGGCGTTTCATTTGGGTAGTGTAGGATGTGTGAGTAAATCGTCCTTACGCGCGCCTATGGCTGAATGTTCGCATCCCAATCGCATTAAGGTGCGGTTAGACATGTCAAAACAATTACGTAAAGCGATAGAAATTGCCGAGCAAAATAAGTATGGCCCTATTGCTATTAAATTCGATATAGACGCCCTTTTAGATAATATAGATATTGCAGGATCCAAGCCTTGCATGTTTGCTCTAGACCAACAACAAAGTTGCGCATTGCTAATGCAAAACCTTGTGACTAATCCTATTTTTTCGGTCATCGACGAAGGTAAAAAACCATGATGCCGCGTATGGGCTTTTATGCAGTTGGCGCTTTGCTCATGGTGGGCTTATTGTTTAGCTTAAGCAGTTGCTCGCAGCCACAAACCACACATGATTATAAATGGTCATTGCCGCCTAATTTACCGCCCCCTGAAGTCCCAAGCGATAACCCAATGACGTATGCAAAAGTTGCTTTAGGCCGCGCACTCTTTTATGAACCTGCACTCTCTGGCAATAGAGCGATGTCTTGTAGTACTTGTCATATGATAGAGCATGCATTTAGCGAGCCCCGCATAACTTCGTCAGGATCAACAGGTGGGGCCCTTAAACGCAATGCTTTGGCCCTAGTCAATATTGCATACAATAGTGATTTTACATGGGCGCATAATGGATTAGCAAGTATAGAGCAACAAATGTTGATTCCGCTTTTTAGTGAGTCACCTGTTGAAATGGGAGTAAGCGGAAATCAAAAGGCTGTTTTGGTAAGATTTAATACCGCAGACTACCAGCGACTTTTTAATAAAGCGTATGGCGATAATGAAATCACCTTAGATCGCATGGTGAAGGCAATTGCCAGCTTTGTACGTTCCCTTACTTCATTTGATTCACCGTTTGACGATTACGCCTATCGACAGCAAGACAATGCGCTAAATAATGCTGAACTTAGAGGCCTAGAATTATTTTTTTCTGAACGAACCGAGTGTTTCCATTGCCATGGCGGATTCAATTTCACACAATCAAGTAAACACCCATTTCAGCCTTTGGACTTACGCCCTTTTCATAATACAGGGCTATATAATACCGACGGAAAGGGGAGCTACCCTAATGCAGACAAAGGCCTAATTGAAGTCACCCTTAATGAGCAAGACATGGGAAGGTTTAAGGCACCAACATTGCGCAATGTGGCGCTAAGTGCACCATATATGCATGATGGCAGCATTGCTACTTTGCCAGAAGTCATTGATTTTTATGCCCAAGGTGGCAGGACAGACGGTATTATTAGCCCACTAAAGAGCCAGTTTATGCCTGGCTTTGCCCTAACAAATGATGAAGCCGATGATTTACTTGCTTTCCTGAATAGTCTAAGCGATCAATCTTTTATTAATAAGCCTGAAAATCATGCGCCTATCAACCCGCCTGCTGTGAAGTAATAGAAACCTTTTGTTGCTAAAGTTGGTGTAATTAATATGCATCTAATCAAAGCAAAATATATAGTGTCGAAGCTTATACAACTTGCAATAATGCTATGTGTTGTAAACGATAAATAATTGGTCGTAGATGTAAAGTTACAATCTGTAAGTGTACAGAATAATCAAAAGTGCTTTGTCCCGTATTTTCTCTTCCTACTTTTATCTTTCTATGTTTAGCGTTATCTTACCAATGCGAAAATAAATACTATAATAAGTGCGCCGCATATAAAAAGGTCAAATACCATGTCGAGAACTTTTACATTACTATCATCTATTATTATTTTAAGCCTATCGTTAGTTTCTGCTATCAATGCTCAACAAACTGCTCTGGTAGGTGGCCGGCTTATCGATGGCTTTGGTCATCAACCCTTAGCCAACAGCGTTATACTAGTCAAAGACGGTATTATTGAAAAGGTAGGCTCTGTAGATACCCTGCCCGTGCCTAGTGGATACGAAATAATATCAACAGAAGGAATGGATGTACTGCCTGGCTTATGGGAAAACCATGCACATTTAATGCTAAATGGCCATGCTGACTACGTGCATTGGCGCAAAGAATACACCTCAAAGTTAGCCAACGAAATTATGCCGGCCAGTGCCGAACAATTATTGTTAGCGGGGATCACGAGTGCTCGAGATTTAGGCGCGCCCCTAGAAGACTCAATGACAATAAAAAATCAAATTGAAAACGGCGAAATACCGGGGCCACGTTTGTATGTGTCAGGGCCATTTTTGCAGCATAAACCTTATCCGGGCACTGAACACTATCGATGGGGAGTAGACAGTGTAAAAGACGCCAAACGCAAGGTGAATAAACTAGCCGATGCAGGTGTAGATATTATCAAACTTATTGACCATGACATGATGGAACTAGAAGTAGCCCAAGCGATAGTAGACCAAGCCCATGAACGTAATTTAGTGGTCGTTGCACATTCTCATAAGCCAGATGAAATTAGACGTGGCCTAGAAATTGGCATAGATAATTTTGAACATACCGGCCTAACCACCGCACCTGAATACCCAGAAGACATAATGCGTTTACTTAAAGAGCGCACAGCAAAAGGTCGCATAGCCGGCGGTCCACTTTATTGGACGCCTACTGTTGAAGGGCTTTGGAACTATCAATTAACGGTAGCTAATCCAGAAAGATTAGACAATAAATGCTGGCATCGTGGCCTAGAACCTAGCACGATTAAAGATATTCGCGAATCGCTTAATAATGTAGGTCAGTTAGATTATATGCAGCTTACGCCGCTGCGCAAACCCACGCTTAAGCGTAAAATTCAGCAATTAAAAGAGTCTGGCGTAGTGCTTCTTGTAGGCACCGATAGCGGCATTCCAACCAAATTTCATTGCCAAAGTACCTGGAACGAGCTTGCTGTATGGGTCGATGAAATGGATATCTCTGCCATGGATACTATCCGCGCGGCCACATACTGGCCTTCTGTTCTTATGAAGGTAAATGATAAAACCGGCTCGGTCTCTGAAGGCAAATATGCCGATATAATTGCGGTTAAAGGCGATGTGTTGCGCTATATAAACCTACTGCAAAATGTAGACATGGTCATGAAAGGCGGAAAAGTGTACAAGATTGACGGTAAGCCTACGGTTGACAAATAAACCTTAGAAATTATATAAAATGACCATACAGAATGACGTCGTAGAATTTGAAAAATTTGCGGCTGATAGGCTTAGTTAGTTAAGTTCATTTATGCATAAAGCAAATCAAGTCGATAGCCCTTCTTCGGTCTATGCCCTTATGCAGGGATATTTTGCAAAAGCTTGATATTGAAAACCAGATATAAAATTGGGGGGATGACGCGAGAAACGTTTAAAGGTTTCCTTGATGAGTATCTGAAAGATTCAGTGCAATTGCATAGTCCATGCATATATCGCTTTTTATACTTAGATACTTTTACCATCTTGCACTAATTCTCGCGGATCTTCGCTTTGCAGCAACGGCGTTTCATCGGGAATGATTACCTTATTTTTTATCTTGTTTTTTACCTTTTTGGGCTGCTTAATTCTGAGCACTAAAGTCTCCGAAATTTTGTCTTGAATAGCCTGTCGATTTGGATCCCAATACAGTTGTAAAAAACCAAGTAGCCCCGTAGCGAAGCCTGCACCATAGCCACCATAACGTTCAAAACTTTCCCATAGGTTGGGCGTTGTGCCATCGAGTTTAACCACTTTAATACCGCACATTTTTTTACCAACGGTTTGGCCATTCGCCCATGCGGTAAACACACTAAAATATAAAGCGGCCCAGCCTAATCCTATTCCAAGATCGGACAGAACTACTTGCGCCCATTTGACAATACTAGGCAAGGCTTCAGTGCTTGGCTCGTTTGCATGCTCAACTATTTGCGCCATTTCAGGAGTCTCTATTATTTCTTGCGCCTCCATAAGACTTACTTCTTCCACTGCGGCTGAAGTAGCAGGACTGCTATTGCCGTCATCAAAACCTTGCATCGCAAAAAATATAGCAAAAAACACAATAATCGCACCGCTTCCTCGCAATAATAATCGCGTGTAATACCAAGCGCTTTTACGATCAGAATTGGCATGCTGTTTGAGCTTTGCATCGGCACGGAAAAAAGTTAAGGCCACAAATACCGCAAGAATAATTGCACTTAGGGTACTCAGCACACCAATAAGGAATAAATCAATAAGGATTGCAACGCCGCGCCTAGCGGGTCTTGCTAGAGGTTTGCCCAAGAGGTCAGCCGATACGGCAAACGCATAAGGTGTGACTATTTCTTTAGTTTCAGACCTGCTCAGTGGTTTTGTCATAAGCTTTGCTTCCCACTAGAATGTTCTAACTTCAGTTTATCCCATAAATAACGCTGCACTACCGAAGATTCCATATTTGCAGAGTCGCGCAGCAACTCAGAGTCTAAGTATCCGCCGCAGCCAATGATCATGCGTGCCGATGCTGCATTTTCCTTGTAGCAATGTATATGAAGTTGATTAATTCGCTTTTTCAAAGCTTCACCAATGGTCAAGTTAAGTAACATTGTGCTTAAGCCCTGCCCGCGAAATTTTGGCCTTACGCCAAGCCCAATGTGCCCACCCAAATTCTGCAGCGACTCGTTTAGCTCATGGCGCAAATGCGATACCGCAACAATTTCATTGTTGTTTACCAGCCAATATGTTGAATTAGGAACCATATTGGGTAACATGCGTTTACCCTTTGAAAATGCTGTTAGTAAGGCTACGAGATCAGCAAAGTCATGAAAAGGTAAATCCATAGGGTAGGGGTAACGCTCTTCATCACCCAGTTCGGAAATATAGTGCTTATAGCTTTCTTCGTACTTAATGTGAGGTGAAATCAATTCCATATGTAAATCAGATCTTTAATAAAGTGGCTAAAATAAAATTAACATCAACTGCTCTATAAGGCAGTGCTTTCTTGATTACCCGCTTTGCGCTTATTCATCTTTTGGGTTCTTAATCAGTGCTTAATTGGCTCTTAGTTGGGAGATAATAAATATGCCGTCTCAAAGACATCCGCCTTTTCTCTAAAGCCACCTTCAACACGACCTGTATATAAGCATTCTATAAGGTAGCTGTGTTGATAGTGAACATTTACTTCGTTAGCACTCACGCTATGCGGAGGGCCCTGTATTAAGCCTTCTTCATATTGATAGCACACTAACAACTGCTTGCTCTGGCCCGTAATTTGCAACAAATGTTCAGAATATTTAGTTCTCATTTGGGCAGGCAATGCGACTAAAGCAGCCCTATCAAATACGGCGTCGATGTTACCTAATAGCTCAGCAGTAAAGGTAAAGAAATCACCTTGATAAACGTCGAGGGTAAGGCCATTTGAGAATTCATTGTGGAAACGTTTCAAGCCGCTTTCTTGTGTATTAGGAATTTGCGAAGCTTTTATACCTAAATCTTCAAACAACTGTTCAATCGCCGATTCGTTTAGCTCTATGCCCACCACATGGTAGCCTTTAGACAAAAGCCAGGCTATATCTTTGGTTTTACCACACAAAGGTACAAAGACGCGTGCGTTTGAGTCAAGCGCAAGTTCATCAAAATAGGTTTTGAACAGGTGATTACCGTCTTCTTCATGAAACCCTATTTCGTTTTTTTGCCATCTCCTATGCCAGAAATCTGCTTGCATTTACTTGCACCCATGTAGTTAGTTATTAATCACAGTATGGGTGAATTAGTATGAAAAGGAAATAACGACAAACTGATCAGTAAACTTTAAGCTTGTGAATAAAGAAGCTGAGCAATAAAAAAGCTCATCAGATAATGACCTTAAAAAGTCTATCGCGTTAACTTTAAAATTACGCTTCAGAGAAGCTCAAGCCTGCATGCTTCTCTAATCGAGCAATAATTTTATCGCCGAATATACTCGCAGGTGTCCAAAAACCGCCGGGCTTGTCTTCTCTAGTGATATCTTCTACCAAACACACCGCCGCTTCGCCGAGCATTTTAGCTGTTGAGCCATAGCCGGGGTCGCGATCGCCTGTGACTTTGCAACGGATCTCTTGTTCGTCATGGGTTTTGCCTATAAAGCGTAGGTCATAATGCCCCTCTAATTGCGCTTTTGGGCTAGGTCCTTCGCCAGGTTTAGGCAGTATGGTATTCTCCATTAGCCATCTACTGGGAGGAATAACTGCAGCTAGCATAAAGCCTCCCATTCCTACGGAGAAGGCTGCGGCACCTACACCACCTAAAATACTTTTACCAGTGATCATGGCCTCGTCATATAAGAAGTCTTCGCCATATGCATTGCCCAGCAGTGAGTTTGTGCGGTGCACTATTCTGATATTAATGGCTGCCATCACAAAAGGCGCAACCCAAGCTTGCATATCTTTATCATAGGCAGGGGTCTTTAAGTCAGTCTGCTTCTTCTTAAAAGGATGATCGGGCGGGCAAAGTGCATAGGGATTCACCAGAAGTTTACGCAGTTCTTTGTCTTTGGTGGCTTCTTTGATCATGTTCATGGCACTGGCCACTGTGCCGCCCGAGGCTGCGCCTTTCATGGTTTTCACACGCATTTTTACGGTCGAACAATATTGTCCGAAGCGTTGTTTAGCCTTTTCTTGCAAAAAGTGCACACCTAAATCTGATGGAATTGAATCAAAACCACAGCTGTGTACGATCCGAGCACCAGAAATTTTAGCAACATCTTCATAGCGATCGATCATTTTTTTGATCCACTGCGGTTCGCCGGTCAAATCACAGTAATCGGTTCCTTGTGAAACACAGGACTTGACCACAGGCTCTCCATATAAAGCATATGGGCCCACAGTAGATATGATCACTTTGGTTGAGCCCACTAGTGCGTCTATACTGGCATTGTCACCGGTATCAGCGACTATACTAGGCAGTGATGATGCTGCGGTGCCAAAAGATGCTTTTAGTTGCGCAAGTTTACTCTCTGAACGACCGGCAATAGCCCATTTTAGCTCGCCGTCGAGGGGATACTTTTCAAGCATATAGCCAGTTAAAATTTCACCCACAAAGCTGGTGGCACCAAATAGAACAATATCGTATTGCCGCATTAATAAATCCTTATTATGTCGTAGTATTCAAAATAGTGATGCTTAGCTTGATATTAAAACAGCCACTGAAAAACTATACTCTAATGTACTATTTATGACCGCTCAATGCTATGCCATATAGGCCAACATGGTGATACTGTCGCGTGGCAAATCCTTGCTGTACATCTCTAAGGTAAATGTATCACAAAGATATTCGGCAAGCTAAACCTTGCGTAATAAAGGAAACCTCATGTCAAACACCGAAATATCTGAAATTTGGATCGAAAAAAAAAGTATTAGCAACACCCGCTTGGTAACGCAGTCAATTGACACTAATTCTTTAGTTGAGGGCGATGTCTTGCTCGAAGTTAATGACTTTGGATTTTCGGCCAATAATATTACCTATGCATTATTAGGTGATAAAATGGGATATTGGGGATTTTTCCCGGCAGAAGAGGGATATGGCAAAGTGCCTATCTGGGGGTTCGCAACGGTGGTAGCGTCGCAGCATGCTGACATTGCGATTGGCGAAAAAGTCTTTGGCTATTTGCCTATGGCGTCACACTTATTGATCACCGCCGATAAAGCAACAAAACGTGGTTTTGTTGACGTAGCCCAACGCAGAAAAACGATTGCACCCTTATACGACTATTATGTGCGTTGCGCCTCTGATCCCGGATATGATGTCGACAAAGAAGGGTGGCAATTGAACTATTGGCCGTTATTCACCACTTCATTTGTGCTAGATGACTATGTTGGCGAGAATATGGGGCCCTGCACAAAAACAGTTATTGTCACGAGTGCATCAAGCAAGACCGCCTATGGAGCGGCTTTTTTACTCAAACAGCACATGCAGCAAAGAAGCGCTGATTATCAAGTTATCGGTCTAACATCGGCAAGAAACATAGCGTTCTTGCAAAACTCTGAATGCTACGATCAAGTGCTGACTTACGATGAAATTAGCCAGCTTGATATGTCCGGTGAAAACTGGTTATTAGATTTTGCCGGCAACAAAAACCTGTTACTCGATATCCAAAAACAAGCAGGCGACAATCCGGCAAAATTAGTCTTTATTGGAGCCACCGATGTTGAATCCCAAACTGACAAGCCCCAAGGAAAGGTTGACGGACAACTATTTTTTGCGCCATCTCAGGTTAAAAAGCGAACTAATGAATGGGGTCCGCAAGGCTATAGTCTAAGATATGGACAAGCATGGTTACGCTTTTCTAAAAAAGTCGAAAGTCTAGTAGAAATAAGCCTTGTTGAAGGTGCCGAGAAAATCCAGCAGCTCTATGTTGATGGTCTAGCGGGACAGTTTGATAGCAAAAAAATTATTGTGGCAAAGTTCTAAGCTGTTGCTTTCAAATTCATCCACTTCTATTTGGGAGTGGATATCCCGGGAAAAGTCCAAGTGCCATCTATAATAGACTCATTAGGGCGATACATTCTCACCACATAATTCCATCCTTCAGTAATAGGAATAAAATTATCATTTTGTGGATTGCCACCAAAATTTATTGTAAATGAGCCATCAGCGCTAGCTTTAGCGGTGAGACTATTAACGCTATACACATCATATTCATTGGACTCAAAAAAACCATCCTGGTTGTACACACTAATCGACCAGAAACCATCCACCGGCACATCTTTTACGATCAGAGAATAAGCACCGACGGGCAGTTTAGGCTGCACGTTTAAGTAAAAGGTTTCAGATTCAGGTAATCCTCCAAAACCGTAGGCTGTGGCGAGTAAATGACGAACTTTATCGACCTGTTGTTCTGCACCAAAGGTATTTATTACATCGGGCAAACCGGCGGCTAGTTCAATTAAAGGTTTGGTGACTGCGTCAAGACTAGCTCTGTCATAGTTAGGGTGGCTATATGCGTTGTCCGATGCGCTTTGTATAAAAAGTAAATCTTGCAATTCATTAGCAATTTTGATGTCCTGAGCATCATCTGCATTGACTAATATTCTAACGGTAAGGACTACAAACGGGCTATCGAACTCTTCCAGACTTAAAGTATGTTTGCCAGGCCCATGAAATATCTTGTTTATGAAATGGTGTTCATTAATAACGGTTGCCGACATATAACGTTGTCCTGAATCGGGCATTGTTAATGTGGCACCTTGGCTAATATCGATAATACTGGAACTGTATAATGTATCGCGATTCATCCGTCGTGATCGTTGCTGATCTAAAGGAATAGGTACACGCACATGGCTCCACTTATTAACCCCCCCACTACGTTTGATTACTCTGTCAAAGTGTAGGGCAGTTTTTGCATGCACATAATTCAGTACATTGACATCGATGCTTGTTTCTTGCGCCAATAAATGTGCTGAGGGCGACATTATCGACATAAGTACAATACACAGTACTTTTGTCGATAATAGGGATAAGCGCATTGCTAATCCCTTAATCACCCAATTTACTGTCTTAGAAAAACGCATACGATACGCTAGCACCAAAGGTACGAGGCGCACTTGGATAAGCGTTGAAACTACCGCTTTGTATTGGAGCTGGGAAGCCTGATAGTAAGGTCTCATCATTGGTCAAGTTGCGTACCCATAATTGCAAGTTCACGCCATTTTCGAAGTTGAGTCCGGCGCTGGCATTAAAGGTACTCGTTGAATGTGTTAAAGAAGCCGGTATGTTATAAACCAATCGAGCTTCACTTTCGTAAAGGTAATCGGTACGCACATAGCCAAACATGCCATTATCCAAGTCGAAGTCATAGCTGATACCTGCCGTAAAGCTGCGTTCAGAAATATTGGAAGGTTTAAGACCGCTTAAATCTTGAACAATAGCTTCTTGATTAACTTCATCCCAACCCGAACCACCCACAAATGAGTCATAAATTGGGTCAAGAAGTGTTCCAGCAAGGGTTAACTTAATATTGTCTGTTGCTCTGTAAACAGAATCAAATTCTATACCCGTAGTAGACTGTTTTCCTGCATTAGATAAAACAAATCCTGTTCCTACAAAAGTAGATGACTGAAAACCTTTAATCGTTTGGTCAAATAAGGTGATGTTAAAAGCACCTGCACTCCAGCTGGTTTTCATACCCAACTCAAATACTTTAGCATCTTCTGGCTCAGCGAAGCGAGTACCAACGGTCTGATTCGGTTGGCTTAGGCCAGCAGTAGTAAGTGCAGCTAAGTCGTTAGGAAATGGACGAGAGTCACGGGTCAAGTTCCATGATGTCGCTTTAAATCCTGTTGCCGCTGTGGCAAAGAAGTTGATATTTCTATTCAGTTTATAAGCTAAACGCGCTGACCAAGTCGTTTTGCTATCCGATGATTCGTTTTCTTCTACCGAGTTGGGCAGATTGACAAAAGCGGGTATGAATTGTAATCCTTTTAAGGCTCCAATAGTGCCCGCAGCAGTAGCTGCAGCAACGGCGGGTGGCATACCCTGCCCAATGAAAGCACCAGTAAAGGCGTCGACAGCGGGTACGCCGAAAACAGTAAGTTCTGTATCGTAGTCAAATGACGCATGCAAATCGTTATTCGAGACCTGATCTATGATGACCTCTTTTTCATCATTGGTATAACTGATACCTAAGGTAGCAACTAAGTCGTCTGTTATTTTATAATCAAAGTTGGCAAAAATTGAATAGGCGTCGTTTTGCTGGTTAAATTCAGTGTTAACGACAGGACCAGCTCTAAAGAAATCACCGGGTTCAGCAAAATCATAAAAGGACTCAACAGTGGGTAGCAGAGTACCTCCAGTCAATATATCAAAGTACGATCTTATGTCATCGCCAAAGGTTAAGTCTTCACCAAAATCTACTTCCTCTGAGAATATGAATGCGCCAAGCATCCAAGCAAAGTCATTGTCGCCTGTAGACGTTAGACGAAATTCTTGCGTAAATGTCTCAATTTCGGTGCTCGTTTTATTACGTAATATATCCAATGTCGTGTAGTCGATATCATTACCAGTGTTGCCTTTTCCTGAGTAAGAATCATTGGTTCTAAATGCCGTAATAGAGGTAAAAGAAAATCCGTCAAAATCAACATCGACGTGCGCAGAAACACCGCTATCTTCAACATTGTTAATAGGCGCTGTATTGAGTGCTGACTGATAACCAAAGCGATTGTTTGCATCAAGTGCCTGTCCACCCGCGGCTCTAATTGCAGCAGTTCCTGGACCTTCGATAGCAGCAGCCACAGTACAACACACTTCGTCAATTTCACTGTAGTCGGCAATAAAGCGCACTGTTACGTCTTCACTTGGCTCATATAAAAGCTGTCCGCGAAGATTAAAACGGTCTCTGTCATTCAGTTCATCAATACCCGGGACAATACTTTTGGTAAAACCGTCACGGGTGTTAAGACCTGCGGACACACTAAAGGCCAAATCGTCTGTAATGCCGTTAGTAATATAACCTTTGAGCAGGCGCATGTTGTAATTACCTATACCAGCTTCTATTTTACCCTCAAAGTCATTAGTAGGTGCTGCGGTGCGAACACTGATAACACCCGCTGAAGCATTCTTACCAAACAGCGTGCTTTGTGGTCCACTTAATACTTCAATTTGTTCAAGTCTGGGGAGGTCGCCAATTTGTGCCGCAGCGCGCGAGCGATATACACCATCGATGAATATACCAACTGACGGTTCAATACCTGTATTGTTACCACCATTACCGAAACCACGAATAGAGAAATTGGTGTTAGTTGAACGTTGCAGAGGCGTTACTCGTAATGTAGGTACAAGTGTTTGTAAATCGCCTATATCGAGTACTTTTGTTTGTTCAATCGTTTCAGCACCTACGACTGTTACGGCAATAGGCGTTTCTTGCAAACCGGTTAGGCGTTTGGAAGCGGTGACCATTATAACTTCTACGCCCCCATCATCTGCCTCAGCAGCATCGCTTTCTTGGGCATGAAGATTAGTCGCACTTAAAGCGGTTAATACGGCTGAAACTAGCAGTGTTTTTTTAAATACACGGCTTGTGTGCGCAAGGCTATTGATCGTATTTCTATTCATTAATGGTTCTCTTTTAGCTTTTGTAGTTTTTAGCATACAAATAATTTAAGAATGGACATTACATAAAGGCTAAATCTAAACATCCACTCATCCTACCTGTCATGTTATCAATAATAACAGTTAAAAGTAAATTATTTGTTTGTTATATGTTAAATAGGCGCAGTGAATAGCAGGTTACCGGGCATTGCGCCCGTTCGGATTAACGAACTCATGTTGCGAGCTTGTTAAGGTTAATCTGCGTGTTGTTGTTTAATTAAATCGGCTGCTCTTTCAGCAATCATAATCGTCGGAGCGTTGGTATTGCCACCTATTAAACTGGGCATAACCGAAGCATCGATTACTCTAAGTCTAGCAATACCTTTCACTTTTAACTGTGAATCGACCACTGTGTTGGCATCTTCCACATTGCCCATCTTGCATGTACCTATTGGATGGTAGATGGTTTCAGCGCGCTTTCGGATAAATTCTAAAATCTGTTCATCTGTCTGAGCCTCAGGACCAGGACCAATTTCACGGGACTGATATTGCTCAAAGTCTTTTGTAGCAAGTATTTCACGAGCTTTTTTGACTCCGTCAACCATGACCTTTTGATCATCTTCATGTTCAAGATACTTAGGGTCAATAACAGCCGGTTGACTTGGGTCAGCAGAGCGCAGAGTAATTTCTCCCCTACTCTTGGGATACAAGCAGCAGATATGCACACCGTATCCATAGCCAAAAGCCGTCTTGCGTCCATGATCTAATAAAATAGCCGGTAAAAAATGATATTGGATGTCCGCAATTCCGTTCGCATATTGGGTTTTCACAAAGCCGCCAGCCTCGGCAATGTTAGACGAAAACAAACCATTGCGGTTGAACATGTATTGAAATACCGATTTCACATATTTCGGAAACGCTCCTAAAGCGACAGCATATCCTTCTTTAGCTTCACATCTGTGCTGCACAATAGCATCTAGATGGTCCTGCAAATTTTGACCAACGCCGGGCAAATCTGCAACACAGTCAATACCATGTTCAGCTAAGTGTTGCTTTGGACCAATCCCAGAAAGCATAAGAATTTGCGGGCTATTGATTGCGCCGCTGGAAACTATGACTTCTTTATTAGCACACAGCGTAAAAAACTGTCCATTTATTGATAGTTTAACGCCTTTGGCCACTTTGTTTTCTAATATTACTTTTTCAACTAATGCTTCGGTAATAACGGTTAAATTAGGTCTAGATAGGGCATCATTCAAGTAGGCTTTGGCTGTGGAGGATCGCTGTCCACCTTGTTGAGTAACTTGATAAAATCCAAGCCCTTCTCGCTCTGGTCCATTAAAATCGTCAACCGTTTTTTCGCCGACCTCCGACGCCGCCTTAACGAATGACTCAGAAAGCACATCTTTGTGGCGTAAATCGCTCACCCCAAGTGGCCCTTTATCACCATGATACTCACTGGGTCCACGTTGGTTGTTTTCCGACTTAAGAAAATAAGGCAACACAGAATCCCAATCCCACCCTTTGGCGCCTTGTGATTGCCATTTATCGTAATCTTCTTTTACGCCTCTGATGTAACACATTGCATTGATCGAGCTTGAACCACCTAAAGTTTTACCTCTTGGCCAGTGCAACTCACGATCATTTAATTCTGCCTGTGGAGCCGTAGCATAACCCCAACCGATTCCTTTCACTCTTGCCAATAATGACAAGCCAAAAGGAATGTGTATTAGCGGGTTTTTATCTTTTGTACCAGCTTCAATCACACAAACAGAATGTTCAGGATTTTCTGATAGCCTTGCCGCCAATGTAGCACCAGCAGATCCTGCGCCAATAATAATAAAATCAAACTGGGTTTCGCTTAAATTTTGCATAGATTACTTTTACAACCTAATTAGAAATACTGCAATACCACTACTCGTAATATTTTTATCGGTGGTTAAAAAGGCAAATACCACTTTCTAACTCATCCGATGTCGTATCCGCCAGTGTATCAAAAAAGAATATTAAGTGTTACTTTTGTTAATAAGTAATACCATCTGATTTGCATTGAATAGGTCTATGTCCTTGACTTCAAATACCTTATCGCCACAATGTTACAAAGTTGTAATAATAAAATATAGCCTATGAAGCCTGAATGGCGTTTAAAACTTCGTTTATTTACCGCCAGAATACTGATCAGAATTGGTAAGCTCACCCATGCCGACTATACCTGCGCTGAGCTGAAGGAGATGGTAGATAAACATCTTCCTGAAACGTTTAAGATTGATGTGCCAAAAAGTAAAGGCCAACTAAGCCTGCTTCAAGCGGATATAAGCATGCCGCGCGACCAAAACGTGATCAATGTGGAGTTGCTCGGTAGCATTTTAATCGGATCACTTAGCAATCCAATATACAGGGCGCACCTCATTGTGCAGCTTGAGGCTTATCCTATTTATGATGTGCCCAACAAAACCGTTAAGCTTGAAAAGCTGTTAGTAAAAGATGTGCAATTGGTAAATGATGAATATTCTATAATTGAAGATAGCCGTGAATTACTTGGACTCTTCGTACCAAAACCATTACAGAATTTGTTTACAGGCACCGTAAAATCTACATTTGGATTGATGACCGGGGGTGGATCTGACGCAGCCGCTAATTACATGAAGCTGTATTTGTCTGGCAGTAAACAGCGTATTCTCGACTATCATAAACCTCAAATAGAAACGCTGGTTAGCAATTTTGCGCAAAGAGAAGATTTACAGTATCCGTTAGGCTGTTCACTCTTTGAAGAGCATCTTTTTTCTTTATACGGAAAAGAGGTAGTAGTAGAAGACGGACAGCTACGATTTAAGTTTTAGTCACTTTTATCAAACGGCATAGTTGAGGCCTTGGTATGAACACGCAGGTAGCTCGATAAGTAAAGCCAATGATCTTGATCGTTACACACGAGTATTAATTAGGAATTACGGAGAGATACTTTTGAAAACTGTCAGTACTTCACCACCTCAATGCGACAAACCAAGCTTATTCAGTATTTTGCTCGAAGTTAGAGCACCTTTCGAGTTTGCCTCGCTCGGTTTATATATTAACTCATTGTCGAAAGCGCCTAAAGGTGATGGTAGGCCAGTATTATTGGTGCCTGGTTATCTTGCCAGTGATATTTCAATGCGGCCTTTAGGTACCTATTTGACTCATCTAGGTTATAAGGTATATTACCCCGAAATGGGCCGTAATAGAGGCAAAGTTAATACCGATATGCTGATACTAGGCGCTAGAGCGGAGTCAATTTCTGCTGAGCTAGATGGGCATAAGGTCACATTAATTGGATGGAGCTTGGGTGGGGTAATTACTCGCGAAGCGGCAAGGTTATTTCCTGATGCTGTTGCAGCGGTGATCACTATGGGTACACCAATTATCGGTGGGCCAAAATTTACCTCTGTAGGTAACCAGTATGTTAAAGCTAACAATATAGATGTAGACGCATTTGAGTTAGATGTACATCAACGTAATAGTATTGGTATTAAACAGGCTATCACCTCGATTTATAGCAAAACAGATGGTGTGGTCGGTTGGCAAGCCTCTGTTGATATTTACAACAAACACGCTAACAATATTGAAGTAACAGGCTCACACATAGGTTTGGGGGTTAACCCCCAAGTATGGAAGATTATTGCAGAAACTCTACATAGCGCATACAGTCCTACGAATTAATCATTTGTGTTAACAATATAGGAAACTCCTTTTGACGCTAAATCAAAAAAAGTCCCGCATTATAATTATTGGTGCTAATTTCGCTGGCCTTACTGCCGCAAGCAAATTGAGTAAATGTCATGAGGTAACCGTGATTGACGGTAAGCAGGACTTTCAGTGGACACCCAATATCCATGAAATTCTGTCCGACGTTAAAAAAGAAACTAGCCTGAGCTTAAATTTAGCAACCATTCTCACAAGATTAGGCCATAGCTTTATTAACCAAACAGTTTCTAGCATTAACGGGAATTTACAAACCGTCACGCTAGACGACAATAAAACAATGCATTACGATGTATTGTTGATTGCATCTGGACATACCCGCTCAAACTATGGCATCGAAGGCGCTAACGAATATGCTTATGGATTTCGCACTGCTGTTGACGTAATCAAAATACATAATGATATTGAAGCCGCTCTTAACATAAACAAAAACCCAATTAATATTAATATTATTGGTGGAGGCTTCACCGGTGTAGAAGTTTTGGGCGAACTATTACGCAAATATGCAACCAACAAGCAACTACACTTTAACGTAATAGAGAGTGCCGCAAGATTAGTACAAGCCCTGCCAGAAAAATTATCGGAAGACATTTTAAGCCAATGCAAAGACTATCAAGTTAGCTTTCACTTCATGCAAACAATCATTGAAGTAAAACAATCTAGCATTCATTTCACCGACAAAGAATCAATCAAGTCAGACGTAACAATTTGGTCCGCGGGTACCAAACTGCCGGATTATCTTGACAGTATTAATACACGAGCCGTATCTAATGGCCTAGTGGTTAATAGTTATTTACAAACTGAAGAATTTGGCAATATTTTTGTTGCCGGTGATTCTGCCACGCTGGCAAAACCAGTCGCTAAACAAGCTAGCATAGCCCTAGATATGGGACTCCACGCTGCAATTAACATTAATCGCTTTTGCGCTAAAAAAACCTTAAAACCGTTTAAAGTGCACGCAAAACCGGTATTGCTCTCGCTAGGTGACATCAACACTTACTTCATTCAAGGCAAGTTGGTTTTAGCAAGCCCCGTCTTAGCTGCAGCTAAAGAAGCGGTATATCAGTTTCATATGGCTCGCCTATCAACACTGCTACCCTTAGACCAGAACGTATTAGGTATAGCGGGTAGAATCACTCTATCAACTGAGAAGCTATTATTGGTCGAAATTTTAAAGTTAAGACCCAGAGTACTTTTAGGGCGTAGTAAGCTTTTATGATAAAGCGAGCCCTGTTTAGCAACGATATGCCTCTTCTGGTTACATGAATCTGGGACTAGTCATACTAAAGTCAGCGCAAAGCTTTCCTTAAAAACAAATCGATAAAACTATTTTTTTTGATCCTCATCAATGCATGCAAATGGAATATGTAGATAAATAGATCCATTGCTCCTTGATAAAGACTTCCTATGTTTATACCAAAATCAATGTTAAAACAGCTTTATACCCTTGGCAGTTTAAGAGAAACAAATAGTGGATTGAGCTTTTCATTAAAAAATCGAATTAAAAGTGCACACTTTAATCAGATACTATACTTATCGATTAACAATCAACAAATTGATAAGCACAAAATTATGATTACGCTGAATTCAGAGCAAGCAATAAGTCTAAATACCCTTGAACAAAAACAAGGAGTCGAATTTCCACTTGGCGCCATCTTAAATGTATTTGTTGATGGCACTTTTGTGTCTACGTCAAAAACCTTAAATATTGACATCACTATTTCCACTAAGCCTTTTGGTGAAATCGAATTAACGTTGAAAGATAAAGTCACACTTCCCGACAACAGCTTAGATGAGATTCCCCGTTGCACAGAGAATGATTTTCACCCTGATATTGTTAAAACGCGACAAACTTATGTATCAGAGATAACAGGTGTTAAGCCCCAAAAATTATTTAACCTAGAGGTTGATTTAGAGTCTTTTAGAGGCAATGTTGAACATTTGTGTGGTGTTGCTCAAGTTCCTGTTGGCATAGCTGGGCCTATTAAAGTAAACGGTGAGCATGCTAAAGGAGAGTATCTTATTCCATTAGCCACTACTGAAGGAACACTAGTAGCATCTTATAACAGGGGCATGAAACTACTGAATAGGTCAGGAGGCATAAAAGCGACAGTGGTAGATGATGCGATGCAACGCGCACCTGTTTTTGTATTTGATGATGCCAGACAAGCTAGAGATTTTGGGCAATGGGTGGCAGATAATATTGATGAGATACGACGTCAAGCCCAGGCAACAGATCCCTTTATAAAACTACGGAATATTGAAAATTACAAATCCAATAAATTCGCATTTCTAAGATTTAATTTTACTACCGGTGATGCAGCTGGTCAGAACATGGTGGGACGCGCAACTTATGTGGCCTGCGGTTGGATACTCGAGAACTATACAAACATCCGCAACTTTTACCTTGAATCAAATATGGCAACAGATAAAAAATCGTCATTTATCAACATATTAAATACACGTGGAAAGAGGGTCACTGCCGAAGTCACTATTAAACGAGATGATTTGATAGAAATCATGCGAGTAGAACCTAAACAAATTGCACAGCATGGGCGAGTAGCATCTATCGGCGCATTTTTAGCTGGCGCCAACAACACAGGCTTACATTCTGCAAACGGTATTGCTGCTATGTTTATCGCGACCGGTCAAGACGTGGCTAACGTATCGGAATCATCCGCAGGCATTCTTTATTCAGAAATAACAGATGATGGAGATTTGTACCTTTCATTAACCTTACCCTCATTAATCATCGCAACCTGTGGCGGCGGCACCGGTCTAGGTACGCAAAAAGACTGTCTAGAAATGTTGCACTGCAGTGGCCCGGGTAATGCCTTAAAATTTGCCGAAATAGTAGCCTCAGTAGCGCTTGCAGGTGAAATTTCACTGGCATCCGCTATTTCGTCCTTAGACTGGGTAACATCACATGAAGAGCTCGGTAGAAATTAACAATTCTCAGACGGACCAGAGCAAACTAAGAGTCACCTAAACTATTTTAGTAATCAAACATTACATGGGGAGACTATTTATTTATTGACGCACAATTTTTCCTGAAAAAGTTTTATTTATTAAGGCTTCATACTTCTCTTCCAGTACGTTACGCTTAATCTTTAGAGTAGGTGTAAGCAAGCCGTTTTCAACCGTCCAGTCATCCTCCATTATTACAATATGGTCTAATATCGCGTGACTTTCTAAAGTGGCATTAACCTCCTCAAAAGTTGTTAGCAGACTACTCTCAATGTCTTTAGTATCGTCTAGCTGCGCTTCCACAGATAATACGACCAAAGCAATAGGTTGTTTACGTTTGGGACCTGTGACACAGACTTGTTCAATCATAGAATTGGCCATTAGTTTCGATTCAATCGGCACAGGAGCAATATATTTCCCTTTTGACGTTTTAAATATCTCCTTCAAGCGTCCAGAAATTTTAATGTAGCCATCAGCGTCCATAGAGCCTTTATCACCGGTTTTTAGATAGCCATCCTCAGTAAAAGCATCTGCAGTTTTTTCTGGTTCCAGATAATACTCCTTCATATTACAGTTACCTTTTACCAGAATTTCACCTTCGTCACTGAAACGGATATCTACGCCCTTATAAGCACGTCCAATACTGCCAATTTTGTCAGCCCGAAAAGGCACGCAGCAAGTCCCGTAGGCGCAGTTTTCTGTCATCCCCCATCCTTCAGAAATATTCACCCCTATACGGTGAAACCAATTCAAGGTTACTTCAGGTATAGGTGCAGAGCCACTCGCGCATAAACGCGCCTCTTGCAATCCAAGTTTGATGCGGATTTTTTTTGAAATGTAGTTTTTCACAATGGGAATACTTAATAAAAAATTAAGTTTCTTTTGAGACATACTTGCCAATATACCCATTTGAAATCGTGTCCACAATCTGGGGACAGAAATAAACAAAGTGGGCTCGGTGTTTCTTATATCTCTGGAGAATGTCTCCAGAGATTCAATAAAATCGATACGCATTGAGGAATAAAAACTGGCCATTTCCACCAAAACCCTTTCGGTTATATGGGCCAGAGGTAGATAACTCAAAATACGATCCTGCGGTCCTATCTCAAGTTCGTCTAATGAGTTATGGGCGGCCCAGCATATCGATTCATAGCGATGAACCACCCCTTTGGGATTACCAGTGCTACCAGATGTGTACACAATTGTCATCACTGACTTCAGATCGGGCACAGGTCGTTGGGTGAAAGGCTCATTATCAAGTAATTTTTGCCAGCTTATATCCGCCACAATATTTGGATAAGGGAAAGCCAACTTAACTATACCTTCCCCGATGGCGCCTACTTGCTGCTCTGTTTTATCCAACTTTCCAATAAAAATTACAGGGCATTGTGCATGATCCAATACGTAACGAATTGTTTTCTCACCTGCTGTTGAGTATATAGGCACGGATACGTGACCCGCTAACATAATGGCTAAATCAGCAATAAACCACTCAGCACAATTTTTCGATAAAATCGCTATATTACTAGCAGGAGGTAAATTCAGGGCTATCAATCCTGCAGCAACCCTACGTGCTTGGTCTGCGGTATCTCTCCACGTGAACTCCTTCACCACGCCATCGACAGGTTGTCGTAAAAATACAGTATTAGGGCTAGTATCTTGCCAGTGATATAACATTTCCAATGGTGTTTTAAATGACATAGCATTTATCCTTAATAATGGATACTTTGTTAAGCTTTAAGTTTCAGTTAAGTTGCAGGGTCCTATGAGCTAACAGAGTCTTCCAGTATTGGGATCCGCCAACTAAATTTTCTTTATCTAGCGGATATATTTGTCAAAAGATAATTGAGCATAAGCTGAGCGTTGATTATCTTTTTGATAAAGATCAATATTCTTGGTTTTGACTTATTTTTTAAAGAACAGCAGTTTTTGAGGGGGTTGGTTAGCTATTATCATTAGATTCGGCTAAAATTTTTGAGGACATTGGTAGTGCAGATTTGCGCTAGTTAGTCTTATAGAGGCTTCTAATGTTCTGGTCTATATGGTGATATGAATACTTATTTCATCCCAGTCAAATGGTTTTAGCAAGCCCTATCTTAGCCGCACTCATATCAGCTGTATATGGCCAGCCTATCAAGACTATGGCCCATAGATTAGAGCGTTTTAAGTATAGAAGGTAGAAGCACTCTATCGACGGAGAAGTTATAACAGTCCGAAATTTTAAGGTTAAGACCCACAGTAATATTGGGACGTATAATATTTTATAATACCGATGGTGCTCAATAGCCAAGCACACTTTAGATGGGCTGTTCCAATACTGAAGCTTTTGGCTAAATCATCACTTTTTTACAACAATGATTGGCTTATCGGACTTAAAATGGGCTGTGACCAACAGATCTGGCTGTTGCTTTAAACTTAAATTAACGCTATTTTATTCTTAATAGTGGACACAGTCCCTCACTTCACGCTGGAATGAGGTAAACGAAGTCCGCAAAAACGTTTATTTATCTTAAATGAATGCTCACTATAGCATTGAGGCAAGTAATGCAGGCTATCATATAGCGCTTACCCCAAAACGTTTTTCAACAACCCTAAGGAAACGGAATGGATCACCTAAGCGGCTCAGACGCAGCCTTTTTACACTTAGAGTCACCTGAAACACCTATGCATGTTGGCGGCCTTGCCATACTAGAACTGCCCGCGGATTATTCGGGGGATTTTATGCAGGATGTACGAACCCATATCCAAAACCGTATGCACATGGCGCCCATTTTCCAGCGCAAACTCATCAATATGCCATTTGATATCGCCAACCCTATTTGGGTTATGGACGATGACATCGACATCGATTACCACATTAGACATGTAATTGTGCCGCCCCCGGCGACCCGTAATACAGTCGACAAATTGGTTGCCCGCTTGCATTCAAGTTTGCTTGACCGTAGCAGGCCACTGTGGGAAATGCATGTACTAGACGGTTTGCCCGTACCCGCAGATTTACCTAAAGGTACACGCTATGTAGGACTCTACTCTAAAATGCATCATGCTGCGCTCGACGGCATGGGCGGGCAAGTATTAATGGAAGCCATCATGGATGTGTCTGCCGTGCCGCGTGCAGCAAATAAACGCAAGCGCCGCAGAGAAACCGCTAGTGGCGACAACTATGGCATTGCGGAATTGGCTGCCTCAGGCGTGATGCACAACATCAGCCAATCCATAAAGTTAACCAAAAACCTGCCCAAGCTAACCAGCAAAGCCTACGATATGCTTATGCCGTCTAAAAACCCTGATGGTAGCAAAGCGCAGCGAATGAACTGGCTTGCACCCAAAACACCGCTCAACACAACTATCACCAACCAGCGTAGCTTCGCACGTTTTTCTATTCCATATGCTGATAGTAAGAAAATCGCCAATCTCAATAATGTGAGTCTCAATGACGTCGTCATGGCAATCTCTGGCGAAGGTATGATTCGCTATTTCGCAGATGAGGGATTCAGTGTCGAAGCACCGATGTTAGCTGCCATTCCTGTAAGTGTGCGCCCTGAAGGCAACACCGAGCTTAGCAACCAGGTATCGATGGCTCGAATGAGCCTTGCAACTGATATCAAAGATCCACTAGAGCGGCTCCAAGCAATCAATGCCTCTTCCACTCATGCCAAGACGCTAATGTCAGACGTAAAATCCATAATGCCCACCGACTTCCCCTCAATCGGTGCCCCTTGGCTGGTGAGCAGTCTAGCCTCAACACTAACCCGAGCCAGAGTCGCAAACTCGTTACCGCCTTTTGCCAACGTCCTGATCTCCAACGTTCCTGGCCCTAACATTACACTTTACTTCGCAGGTGCCAAACAGGTCAGCACATATCCAGTTTCAATCCCATATCACGGTATGGGATTGAATATTACCTTACAGAGTTACAACGGCTGGCTCGACTTTGGCGTAATTTCATGCCAAAAACTAATGCCTGACGTACACGAACTAGCGCAGCACATGAAAGATGCACACAAGGAATTGCTAAAGCTGACTTTAGATGCGCATGCTGAAGCCCCAAAAAAAGAGTAATGATTTAATCAATATTAGGAGTGGATGTTAAATATTTGTTAGTTATTTACAAAATCTTTAATTATTCCCTTTCCGTTCCATGTGTATATTGATATGTTAATTGTAGTCATCTTGCCCTGAGCAGATTAAGATAAAACCATAAAGGAAAAATAAAATGAGCGATGATATGCGCATTCCACGCAACGCAGAAAACGACCACACAGATGAAATGGCCAAAATACGCCGAGATTTTATAAAGGAAAAAACCGGTGCAGATTTGGTACATACGGGACAATACAGCATAGATCCAAGCGTACTCCCCGGAAATGTAGAGAATTTTATCGGCATAGTACAAATGCCTGTAGGCGTTGCAGGACCTGTTCATATCAACGGGGAGCATGCCAATGGCCATTTTTATGTTCCAATGGCAACAACCGAAGGTACGCTAGTGGCTAGCTACAGCCGTGGCATGCGGGTAATAAACGAATGTGGTGGAGTTAAAACGACAGTTGTTGAAGGCTGGATGCAACGTGCTCCTGCCTTCATTTTTCAAGATGCCCGACAAGCCCGTGATTTTGGTGTTTGGATAGAAGAGAACTTTGAAAAAATAAAAGCCGTCTCAGAAACTACGACCCGAGTAGGAAAATTAGAGCACATCCAACAATGGTCTGTGTCAAAAACCAAATACCTACGCTTTAATTATACGACGGGCGATGCATCTGGTCAAAACATGGTCGGTAAAGCCACTTTAGTTGCCTGTGAATGGATCAAAGCGAACTCACCTATTCCTTGTATATATATGTTGTCCGGCAATATGGATACCGACAAGAAGCACTCACATTTGAACATGTTGCATTCGCGTGGTAAGCGCGTAATTGCTGAAATCGTGCTGAAAAAAGAGGTCTTGGCGAAGATAATGAAAGTTGACACCAAGGTACTTGCCGGTGCAACCACTCTGGCCAATGTCGGCGCGGCGATGGCTGGCGCGGCCTATAATGGTCCGCATTCCGCTAACGGAATTGCCTCAGTGTATATTGCAACGGGGCAAGATGAAGCCAATGTTGTAGAATCTCATGCTGGTATACTTTCACATGAGCTTTTAGATAACGGTGATTTATATATGTCAGTCACCCTGCCATCATTAATCGTGGCTACCTTTGGTGGAGGTACTGGCTTACCTACCCAAAATGAATGTTTGCAAATGATGGGTTGTGTAGGCACAGGCAAAGCGAATAAATACGCGGAAATTGTGGCTGCAACTGTATTAGCCGGAGATATTTCATTAGGTTGTGCAGTTATTGCCGGACATTGGGTCAGCAGTCATGACCAAATGGGTCGAAACCGTTAAAATAAATTCTCCCTACAAGCCCAGTATTTACTGGGCTTTTTTGTGTTTAAAAAATAAATCGATTAATTAGTATGCGATTTCTATTTTTGCTGCGTATTCTCCACCCCATTGAAGTGACTACTTAATTTTTAAACCTTAATGGAGAAACAACTATGAACAACATCGAAATGATTAGAGAAAAAGCAAGCTTAGCTCAAGGAACAGTACACAAAGTATTTTTAGCGAGTCTGGGTGCATATGGTAAAGGCTTTGAAGAAGCAAAAGGCCGTTTTGAAAACCTTAGCGCTGGTTCAAACAAAATGTTTGCCGAGCTGGTAGAAAAAGGTGTAAGTCTTGAAACTGAAGGTAAGAGCAAATTTACTGAAGCAAGAAGCAAAGTAAGTGCTAAAGCTGATATCGATAAGCGTGTTGTGGCTTTGCGTTCTGCGCTTGGTCTTGACAAAAACGAAGCTAATCTGAAAATCGAAACTTTAAACGCTAAGATCGACGCCTTAACTAAAGCCGTTACTAAATTAGCTAAGTAAGTTTCTTTGGTCGCCAAGACAGCTCTTCTTGCAAGAGTATATGCTCAATGAAGCATATAAATGGTACTACGCACCTCAATTCCAACATTGTTGTGCGTAGTCATTCAGATTCGCACTGACCCGCTCAGTGGCTCGCATAGGCGACATTAATACGCAGCTATTGCCCTCACATTATACCTTTGGTATTTTTCACACTTGCTCATGTCAATCGCCATAATTTTGCAACGGCCTTGTTTAACTTGGTATTTATAAGTACCTTTGTAAAACGGTATCGATAAATTATTTGATAAAAGAATAATATTTACATAACCTATGCCTAATACGTTAGAAAAATAAGACAACACCTACAACTTACCTCAATAAACGCTGTATTTGGCGCTTTACCTAAGGAACCACAATGACAGTTAAAATCACCATTGATTTAAATCGTAAGTTTATCGTTGCCGCAGATATCGATACTATATTCGCTCTTTTATCTGATGTGCCAGCCTCCGCAGCACATTTCCCAAAAGTAAATGCCTTAACGGCTCTGGAAGACAACTCTTTTCGCTGGGAGATGGAAAAAGTAGGTTTGGGTACTCATTCTATTCAAACTAGTTATGCCTGCCGGTATGTTTCTGATAGCGATGCAAAAACGGTAGTGTGGTCGCCTATTAAAGGTGAAGGCAACGGCATAGTGTCGGGTAAATGGGAATTAACAAAAGCGGATAACGGCACCAGTCTTTCGTTTAAAACAAAAGCAGAACTCACACTGCGTTTGCCCGGATTATTGAAATTAGCAATTAGTCCTTTAGTTAAACTTGAGTTTTCTGGGATGGTCGACACTTATTTGCGTAATCTAAAAGGCCTGTGGGTTTAGCATGAATTTGAAACATGCTGTGCAAGTTAAAAGGTCATGGTTAACTTGGTATTAACGAGAACCTTTGTCAAAATGGTATCGATAAATTAACTGATAAAAGAATAATATTTACATAAGATATATGTCTAATACCCTAGAAAAAATAATACACCACCTGCAACAAACTGAACAAATGCAGCGGGTAATCGCTCAGCAAAATTTAACTGACACTGTACGAAAATTACAGACCTGGCAAACCGAACGATTGTTGATTACCCATGAGGATTTGTGGCATTCCAAGCGATTCAAACCCGCTATGCAATTTTTTGTCGATGAACTGTATGGTCCAAGAGATTATAGTCAGCGAGATATCGAATTGGCGCGAGTGGTGCCCAAAATGGCAAAAATATTGCCCAACAAAGGATTAGTCTCATTGGAAGCTGCGCTTAGACTCAACAGCCTTTCTCTGGAGCTCGATATTGCATTAGTAAAGGAATTGGGTAATGGAGAGATAAATCGTAGCAATTATTTCGATTGTTATCGTAAATCTAATAACCAATCAAAACGCGAAGAGCAAATACAGTTGCTTGAAAATCTAGGTTTAGATCTGGAGCAAGTAGTCAAAATTTCAGGTATTTCGGCTATTTTGATGATCTCTCGAAAGCCAGCAAAAGTCGCGGGGGTTAAAAGTTTGCATGAATTTTTAGAAAAAGGATTTAAATCCTTTAAAAAGCTCGGTGAAGTACGCGATTTCATTGAGCCGATAATTAATAGAGAAAGAGAATTAATGCATTTGTTGTTCAGTGCAAAGGGGCCAACTGAAAATCCGCTACCGGAAGTAGATAAGCTCAGCTGAAAATAAAAGCCCTATCCATCAAGCTCATGGCCCAGCTCACCCTGTCTTGTTAATTAATGTCTTATTTAAAATGGCCACCTTTATTTTGGCAGTTTCGCCATTCTCTTGGTAATAAGGCTGTAAACTAAAATAGATGGTCATTAAGGTACGATATACTATGTCGGGATTGCCTAATGAGTCCCCCTGCATCTGATAATAGTTCAAGCTCTGGAACAAGGTTAAGCTAATGATGTCGAGCAATAGGTCAATATCGGCAGAAGTCCCGGTAAGCGTCCCATCATGTTGTTGTTCGGATAATGATTTTCGTAAATACAGTCTTTGAAACTTTGACAGTTTTTGTAATTTACTATTGATCGCAGGGTATTGTGTTGAAATTTCGGCAATATTTTGAAAGAGAAATCTAAATAAATGCATTGTTTCTAAACAATAAAATAAATACTTATAAAAATCTTCATTATTCTCAGACGATTGAGGAATTGCGTTCATTTTGCTGACGTAGCTGTCTACCAAGGCATTGACTATTTCATCTTTACCTTTGTAATGATAGTAGAGGTTACCTGGGCTAATATCTAACTCATTTGCTATATCTACGCTGGTTATATTACGTTCACCTTGGCTATTAAATAAGTCGAGGCTGATTAACAATATTTTATCGGCTGTCTTCAAAATGAAAGGCTCCAGTATAACTATTTTTGTAGTTAGTTAACTGTTGTACAAACAGTAATTCAGTTTTTCACTTTATAAAAATCTAATTAACATCATAAATTATACTAACTTAAGATAATCTTCAGTACTACCTATATTCAGGTCATGACATGATGAGAATGATGATTGTCACAAGAGGTAAACTTTAATTAAGTTTAATTTTTGTGCGTTTTTAGTATGCGCTTTCTAATCGTATTGGGTATATTTACGTCATCAAGAAGATTTACCCAAACTTATTTACCCTTATTGGAGAGAACACATGACTAATTTAGAGAAAGTAAACAGCACAATTGAATCAGCTGAAGAAGTAGCACGTAAAATATGGTTAGCCGGTCTTGGTGCTTATGGTAAGAGCTTTGAAGAAATACAAAGCCAGTTTGAAAAACTAAACGGTGAAACAAGTCGTTTGTTTGAAGAATTAGTTTCTAAAGGCGAAAAACTTGAAGCTAGCACTAAAGAGAAGTTTCAAGAGAAAACAGCTGTAGAAAAACGTGTTGAAGACGTGCGTAAAAAGCTTGGTCTTGATAACTCAGACGCAGATACTAAAATTGATGAATTATCTCAAAAAGTTGATGCCTTAGCTGAAGCTATCAGTAAGATTTCTTAGTCGGTATTTTATTCTGCTCGTGCTCATATAAATGGGCACTTAGCTAAACTTAATTTTACAGGAGAAACAAAATGTCAACTAAAGACACCTTAGAAAATATGGCAAAAAACACATGGTTGGCAGGCTTAGGCTCTATCGACAGCAGTAAAGAAGCCTTGGGTAAGTCAATTGATGCCGCCCAAGAAAAATCAAATAATCTTTACAATGAATTACTTACGCGAGGCGAAGGAATTCAAAGTAAGATTAGTGATAAAAAAGACGAAATACAAAGCAAAATTAGCGATAAGAAAGACGAAATACAGGCTAAAGGTAAAAAGCTACTTGGAATGGTCTATCAAGAGTCACATGAAGAAAAACTAGCCCAGTTGAACGCCACTGTAGATCACCTAACAAGTGTTGTTGTTGACTTGATTGAAAAACGTAATGCTGCAACAGCACCTAAAGCAGCAGTAAAAGCAAGCCCTAAAGTAGTAGCAAAAGCAAGCCCTAAAGTAGTAGCTAAAGCGGCAGTAAAAGCAGCCCCTAAAGCGACAGCAAAAACAGCTCCTAAAGCGGCAGAGAAAGCAGAGCCAAAAACTGCTACAGTAACTCCTACCAAAGCAACGTAATTTCTAATTAGCTTTATAAACGCAATAAAAACGGGCCTTAAGGCCCGTTTTTAAATCGTACGATTTAAAACTAAAAGGCCAGATAATGCAAAAATATAAAACAGTTATGATAACAGGGGCGTCTGAAGGTATAGGACGTAGTTTTGCCGAGACCTTTGCTAAAAAGGGCCATGATTTAGTGCTTGTTGCAAGAAACGCCAGTAAATTAGAAGAACTGGCCTTAGAACTCAAAGCAAAATATGCAATTGAAGCTCATGTATTTGCCGCAGATCTTATTCCAGTCGGTGCTGCCCAAGCATTATTCGAGGACATTGCGAGCAAGGACATCAAAATTGATGTGTTGGTTAATAACGCAGGCATGATGCAAGTCGAAAAGTTGCATGAGTGCGACATCGATGGGTTAAACCGCTTAATCCAGCTGAATATTCAAAGCCTAGTGAATATGACCTATCAATTTATTGGGCCTATGATTACGCGCGGTAGTGGAAAAATTCTAAATGTAGGTTCAATTGCTAGCTTTATGCCTACACCAAATTTTGCTGCCTACGGCGCAAGTAAGGCTTTTGTATTGTCATTTTCCGAAGGGATAGCTGAAGAGTTACGAGGAACAGGCGTAACAGTTACTTGTGTTTGTCCAGGCATGACCGAAACCAAGATGCTTAGTCATGCTCAAGGCATGGAAAAATATATCCCAAGCTTTCTCAAAGCAGACCCTATGGTACTGACTGCTGAAGCTTATAAAGCATGCATGAAAGGTGATGTGGTGTTTCTGGATAAATTAGCAAATAAGCTCTTAGTTCAATGGGCAACGCATTACCCCCGATGGTTTGTACGCGGGGTAAGCGGAATATTTGCTCGTTTAAAATAACCCTAACGCGCTATTTATAAAGCAGGGTCACCCTGCTTTACTTAACCCGGCTATGTCGTCAACAATCTGTGGCCACAGTTGAACCGGTAAAGTATGTCCCATTCCATTCAGAATTTTTAATGTGGCACCCGGTATTGCTTCCGCGGTAGCAATACCGCACTCCACAGGAACGAGGGGATCAATATCACCATGAATAATTAAACTGGGTATTTGTAATTGCTGCAGGCCCAGCGTTCGATCTGGGGAATCAATTATTGCACTTAGCTGGCGGGCAACACCAGCAGGATTAAACCCCCTTTGCCGGGAATCACGTATCACTTTTTCAACACGTTCTTGATCAAAAGAGAAATGTTCACCATGCAACATTTTCCAGACACCCAAACTCTGCGCAACATACTTATCAATTTCTTTTGCTAACGGTCTAAGTAACTTCGCGCTTATTCTTGTTTTCGCTTTTGGCAAAGAGCGATTGCCCGTAGTGGACATAATAGAGGTGAGACTACTTACTCTGGTGGGAGATTTCAAAGCGATACATTGAGCAATCATACCTCCCATTGAGGCACCAACAAGATGGGCTTTATTTATATTTAACGCATCCATCAGGGCTAAGGTATCATCAGCCATATCGTCAAGTAAGTAAGGCGCGTTCATTTTTTTGTCAAATAAACTGTTGCCGATAAAACCCCACATGCTTGGCACTGGTGACTCTGTCAGCCAGGTACTTTGGCCAATATCACGATTGTCAAAACGAATGACCCTTAACTTCTTACTGGCTAATAACTGGCAGAACTGATCGCTCCAGTGGATCATCTGAGTACCCAAACCCATAATTAAAATCATTGCCGGATCTGCGGGATCGCCAAAACTATCATAGGTAATTTGCAAACCGTTAGCACTGACTTGCTGAGCCATATGATGCTGAATATTATCAACTGTCATGATTGTCCCTCGGCTTGTTCGCCATTAGCGTAAAACTGTTTCAGAGCCTTTTTTTCATATGGAAGCCATTCACCTTCATTTTGCGCCAAACGGTTGGCCACAATCCAAAGTACTTGGCGGTTGTGCCCCAGGCCCAAATGACTGCCTTTTACTTCAATATTCTCGGCTTCATCAGTAAAGTCAATCTGCTTGTTCATACAGGCCTTCCAATGTGCTACGCCGTCGGTACGAGAATAAATCGCCGAAGTCGGCACTGGCGGCGGTACTAGCATGTTTAACATTATTTGTGGGTTACTCTTTACAATATCGCCGTTAATCATGCCAAACAATTTAGCGACCATAGATACAGAGCCACTGGGTCCGTTAAACGGGCTACCAAGCGTAATAACTTGACGCACATAATCTGGCAACAAACGCGCAATTTCTCTGGCCAATATACCGCCAAGGCTCCAGCCTACTAAACTAACTTTTTTGTCATGTTTAACCGACAGTTCTATCACGCGACTTATCAGCACGTCGCTTATCACATCCTTTCCACCGACGATTTCGGTGCCTAAGTTGCGTCCAAGTCCCCAACCATAGGTTTGGTAACCCTTAAAGTCTAAAAAGGCGCGTATAGGTTTTGTACTCAGGTCACCGGCCAAAAAACCGGGCAGCACCATAACAGGATGATTGTCACCTTTTGGCGCACGTAACAAAAAAGGCATAAACATACCGGTCATACCCAATTCAACTATACTTCTACCCTCTCCAAACATGTGAACTAACGATGGTTTGGGTAACTTTAAAATTGGTACTTCTCTACTCATAATACTTCCTAAAAAACGAGTTAATCTTGTTCTAAAAATTTCTTGAGAACTGCAGTTTCTTTCAGCTTTTTGTGTGCGGCTTCCTCTAGTTCGTTGGCACTTTCACGAATGTATCGGGTGAAATCATCTAAATCAGGCATCAGGTTAGCCGCGCTGGTGGGGCTAATAGAAATTGTGCCATTATAACTACAAATTGGCATAATGAGGCCCATTCCATCAAAAATTGGCGCAGTACCCATTGTCACAATTAATTTATGTCCGGCCAAATACAAGGGAATTTGTGGGCCAGGGACATTAGTGATAACAACATTAAAGAAAGGATTGTGACGTTTTGCAATGGAAGCACGAGTATAAAACCGTGCAGCAACACCGGCTAAACCAAATGGAATTAATTCAGCGTAGCCCATTAAACTTTTTGCATCAATTGCTTCTTGGTAGAGTTTACCAACCACAGTATTGTGATGAATTTTCTCTAATCGCTTAATGGGATCTTCAAGATCGGTAGCGAGTTGCACGTACATAGCAGAAACCTGATTACCCATGGCATTTTTTTCTTCAGCAGTGCGTGTGGAAACCGGCACCATGGCCACCAAAGGTTTATCTGGCAACTCATTTTTTTCCAGTAAATAACGTCTCAGTGCACCTGCACAAATGGCAAGAATAACATCATTCAACGTTGAGCCTTTCACCACTTTTCGCAGTGTCTTGACCCGATTAATATCCAGTATTGCGGAATTCCACACCCTTCCTGCTTCAACCGTGTCGTTAAAACGGGTCTTAGGTGCGCTAAAAGGCATGGTAGGAAGTGTAACCCCCTCGCTGCGTGTCAAATACCCTGCTTTGAGAGTAGATTTCCCCGTGTCCCACAATAGCCCAGGTAGCTTACCGGGACGAGTTAAAAAGTGGTAAGCACTCTTGGCCATGAGGCCGACAGGACCTGGTATTTCTTCGATTACTTTTGGGGGTGGAGGAGTAACAGGCTGAGGTTTAGGTGATACGTCATATAGCATAGTCATCAAATCCGCGCCGGATTTTCCGTCAAAGCCAGCATGATGCACTTTACTTATCAGCGCCACCGATCCCTTAGGAACCTGAGGAATAGAGTCTAATCCTTCAACAAATATAAACTCCCATAAAGGACGTTCACGATCAAGTTGTTGGGTAAACATACGAGACGCTAAATAGCGCAATTCCTTCCAGCCACCAGGACGCGGCAATGCCGTTCGATGCAAATGCTGACTTAAATCAAAATCCGGATCGTCGACCCAATAGGGCCTATCCAAACTCATGGGCACCATGACTAATTTTTGCCTAAGTTTATCTACATTGTGTAGTCTGTCTTGGACAAATTGACGAAAATCGTCAAACTGTAGCGATCCTTCTATGATCGACACCCCACCAATATGCATTG
This sequence comes from Acidiferrobacterales bacterium, assembly GCA_964195425.1. Taxonomy (GTDB): domain Bacteria; phylum Pseudomonadota; class Gammaproteobacteria; order Enterobacterales; family Alteromonadaceae; genus Glaciecola. Next base: position 66,713 of record CAXMOM010000043.1, on the reverse strand, counting down.
GCATTTTTGGTGTTTCAAGATATAAGAATGAAGCATCTAAACCGGATAACTCTTCCATTTTACCTCCATTTATTTAGGTATCGAACTGGACTATTAATTATATGTTAAAACACATTAACTTTTTATTTACAAATATCAACTCATATTTAGTAATCCGTAAGTATCAATCACGAATAAATATTCAAAAGAAGCTCCCTTTTATACTCTGCTTATTATAAAACAAGCGTTTATTACTCAGGCATATTTGTTGATATCAAAGATACGTTCTAAGGATCCTGCCAAAGTCGCCACAATACTTATAAAAAAACCGGCATAAGCCGGTTTTTTTTATTTTAAAGGTAAAAGCGTTTGGCTTTATTTATCCGGCTATTTATCCCTTAGCTCTCTGCGCAGTATCTTCCCAACATTACTTTTAGGAAGCTCTTCTATAAACTCAACTATTTTAGGGATTTTATAACCCGTCAAATGTTTACGGCAATGCAGGATCAAGTCTTTATCAGACAAATCTTTATTTTTACGCACTACCACCAGTTTAACGATTTCACCAGAAACCTCATGGGGCACCCCTATCGCGGCGGCCTCTAACACATCTTCGTGCATAGCGGCAACTTCTTCGATTTCATTTGGAAAAACATTAAAGCCCGAAACCAAAATCATATCTTTTTTGCGATCAACAATATAAAAATAGCCATCATCGTCGCATGTCGCTATATCACCCGTAGATAACCAACCGTCAACGATCATTTCATCGGTTGCTTCGGGACGATTAAGATAACCCTTCATGACCTGTGGCCCTTTAACCAGCATTTCACCGGCTTCTCCCATGGCAACTTCATTGCCATCGTCATCAACCAGTTTTATATCCGTCGAAGGAACAGGCATACCAATAGAGCCTTTATAGGCGCCAAGCTGTGGTGGATTTACTGTCACAGTTGGACAACATTCAGTTAAACCATAACCTTCAAGCAGAACAAGTCCGGTCAACTCTTGCCAACGTTCGGCGACAGGTCGCTGTACCGCAGCCCCGCCACCCAAGGCAAATTTTAAACCGCTGAAATCTAAATCAGCAAAGCCTGGTGTGTTAAGCAATCCATTAAATAAAGTATTAACACCAGTAATAACAGTGAAAGGATACTTGGCCATCTCGGCAACAAAACCAGGCATATCGCGAGGGTTAGTAATCAATAGATTGGGACTACCAAATTTCATATAGGTCAGGCAATTACCTTGTAAGGCAAATATATGATAGAGAGGTAAAGCGGTGACTACTAGCTCTTTGCCTGGCTCAATCACGTCTTTTAAAATATTAGAGGTTTGTTCCAAATTCGCCACAATATTTCTATGCGTCAACATTGCGCCTTTCGACACACCTGTAGTACCACCTGTATATTGTAGGAAGGCTAAGTCGTCGCCAGTTATTTCGGGGCGCTGGTATGATTGCTTGCTACCTTGTTTAAGTGCCGCTAAAAACCTTACCGTATTAGGCAAATCAAAAGCCGGGATCATTTTTTTAACGTGTTTAACAGCAAAGTTCGTGAACACTTTTTTAAGTGGCGATAACATATCACCTAGAGAGGTCAATAAAACCGTCTCAATAGCCGTGTTTTTAATCACCTCACTCAAAGTACAGGCGATATTCTCAACTACAACAATAGCTTTTGAGTTTGAGTCAGTTAACTGATGTTGTAACTCTCTTGGCGTATACAAGGGATTAACGTTAACCACTGTCATTCCTGCGCGAAGTATGCCAAAAAGTGCCACTGGATATTGGATAAGGTTAGGCATCATAATTGCCACCGAATCGCCTTTCTTTAAACCCGAATTTTGTAAATATGCGGCGAAATCACGAGAAAGCCCGTCCAACTCTGCAAAAGTAATACTTTTGCCCATATTTATATAACTGACGTTAGCTGAATATGTTTCAATGGATTGTTCAAAAATGTCCACTATAGATGAATAACGATCAGGATCGATATCTGCAGGAACCCTAGGGTCATAATTCTTTAACCAGATTTTTTCCACTGTGCCTCCAAGCCGTTGACTTTATGCAATTACCTTGTTGAAGGTGCAAAAGCCCACTTATCATTTTTTAAAAGGATTTATAATTGAACTCCAGTCTACCTAAAAAATCAGCAAATTTAAATCAACAATTTATTAACAACTAAGACTGGTTTATATAACATTCAAAAAAAGTACTCTTTACCTGCAGTCGGCTTTGGAGTATCAACATGTAAATGATGATAAGCCTCACATGCTGGTGCATTTATACGCTCAAGCTCGTCCAAGCTATTTTTTTAAGATGGACCAAATTGATTGCCTTAGGGTTTGGAAAATTGAACTGATAGTTAGCTTAGCTCGGTGGCAAAGAAAATTAGGCTCGAATTGAATGTACACTTCATTTTTGTAGGAAATTGTTAAAATTGACTTCGACAGGCAAACCGACTTCCATTCTTCTTGCAAGAGTGGTTTATATTTTTGCGGCCTTCTTAATATGACTATTATTTTTACGCATAAAAAAAGAGAGCACTAAGGCTCTCTTTTATCTATAAATCAGACTGAAACTATGCTTTTTTCGTTGCTGGCTTAACTGCCAATTTAGCAACTGCTGCAGTCAATGCATCAATCTTCGAGCTAAGATCTTCGATTTTCTGGTCATTGTCAGTGTTGTTAAAACCAAGTTTAGTGCGAACTGTTTCGATACGAGATTCGATTGCAGTTTTTGCTACCACTTCATTTTTAACTTCTTCAACTTTACCTTTACCTTCAGTTTCAAGCTTTTGACCTTTAACAACTAGCTCATCAAACAATTTGTTTGAATCAGTTGAAAGCGATTCCATACGACCTTTTATTTCTTCATAGCCTTTACCATACGCACCTAAACCAGCAAGCCATATTTTACGAGCCATTTCTTCTGCAGTTGAGGCTGTTTCTTTAATCATGTTTTCAGCATTAGAGGCTGTTTCTTTAATCTTGTCGATGTTATTCATAATGTTTGCTCCGTAGATGGTTAAAATTAAGTATCTTACTTCGATGAGGTATATCTTAGAGATATAAATTAGAAATCGCATACTAATTACGCAATGTTTTTTAATATATTTTATTAGTCATTACGAAGGCTTTCTTACAATGCTTGTGTTTAGTGGGAATTGGCAGGTATTATTTCAGTAGGAAATAACAAAATAGACTTCAATAAGCATAACACTGCTGCCCTTCTTGCAAGAGTGTATGCTCATTGACCGTTTAAATTTTGGAGATAGATAAATATTATATCTCGTCTTTTTGCTCCAGCATTAAATCTCTTAGATAAATGCCTCCTTTAATACCATCCATTGCATCTTCAATATAATCAGCAATAATATTGACATCGGGAATGGTGTCACGACAAGCCATTAATCCAAAACCGATGGAGTCACAATAACTGACAACGGTAATATTCAAGGATTGCCCATCAATCAAGACAGACAATGGATAGGTAGCTTTGAGCTTAGCTTGGCCAAAATATAAAACTTGTCTTGGTCCGGGTACATTAGATATGGTGACATTCGCTGCTGGTGGCATAAAGCTGGATATATTTAACTGATTCATCACCGCCACTAGCCCCTGGGCCATGACAGCAAAATTAGTCGCTGCATCTGCCGACACATCAACAAGTTCTTTTTTTGCATCCTGAGTCGATTTACCAATGAGAGCAAGACGCTTCATAGTGTCGGGCTCATTGGTGGCCAAATTGGCAACCACATAGGTGATTTGGTTACCAGAGCGGTTTACCTGGCGAACAGAAACCGGTACAGAGGCAATCAATGATTTTTTAGGTAACGCCCCTTTTTCCATCATATATTTGCGCAAGGCCCCGGAACAAAGGGCAAGTACTATATCGTTGACCGTGGCATCGGCCTGTTTCCCTAAAGCTTTTATTTCTGCAAGTGACAACGATTTTACTGCGAAGCGGCGCGAACCCGTAATTGGCACGTTAAGCATCGATTTGGGTGCACTAAAAGGCACTGGGGACGTATTCTTATCGATACCGACAGCTTTAAGGCCTTGCCCCACAAACATTTTTGACAAATCTTGAACCATCTTGGACCTAGCACCCATTTTTTCAACTAGTTTGCTAGTTTTTTCCATCAGCCCTAAAGATTCACTTGCGCCGCTTTTTCGATGACTTGGCATACCGGCCCAAGGCGCTTTAACTTCATCGTCTGCAGACAAACTAAGGCAGTTTTCCATCAATTCTATCCCGCCCATGCCATCAATCGCGGCATGATGCATCTTCATGTACAGGGCAAATTGATTATTCTCCAAACCCTCAATTAGATGGAATTCCCACAAAGGCCGTTCACGATCTAAAAGTCGGCTATGTAAGCGTGATGCTAGCTCTAGTAAATCTTCCAATCTGCCAGGTTTTGGCAATGCCGAATGGCGTACGTGATAATGAATATCAAAGTTCGTATCTGTCTCCCAACTAGGAAGTGCTGCGCTGTGCACAGAACTTAACTTTTGGTTGAAAGGCGCCCCGGGCGCTTGGCTTTCTAGTTTGGCCAATAAATCCCGTGGAAAATTTCCTTTATAGTTCTTTGGAATTTCAAAAATAGCCAGACTGGCTACATTTACCGGGGTACTTTGCTTTTCCAAGGACAAAAACGCTAGATCCAGCGCGTTTAGTTTGTTTGACATGGTAATTAACTCGATAAACTAAAGTTTTGATACCTCAGTTTACACACAGCGGGACAGTTTTTTCAAATATAATCGCAAAATTAGATGAAACCTGTTGCCTCTGGGCTGCGGGCAATCACATATTAGTGCCCGACAAACCACAATACACAATACACAAATGTTAACTAATTACTCAATCTCAAACCAAGTTTTCAAGACTTGGTAAACGTTAGGGTCGCTTAGCAGTTGCATATGATTAATGTTAGTCCCGACCCATTTTCGAATATCTGGAATATTTAAATCAAAGGCTTTATCTTGGTGCTCACCCAATGCACTTTTTATCCGCACCAAGCCGTCACCTAAGGGGTAAGTGATACTTTCTTTAGCACTCGTTGCTACCGCGAAACACTTCACATGATCAGGTAAAGGCAGAGGCAAACGCTGGTCGCCATTGAACTCAAAGCGCTCAGTAGTATGCCAATCCAACTCTTGCACGTTGCCATAACGTAAATCTGTAATTCCAGAGCTGCGCACTTTAACTAAACGTGCAAATGGAACCGTGTATGAATGAGCACCTAAAATCAAATCAATCCAGTTACCGGCTTTTTCAAGATCGGCGCCATGGTGCGGCGTACCTAGAAATACTAATTTGTTGAGTAGCTCAGGCCATTTATGGCCGCTGTTTTGGGCAACATGAATAGCACTGCGCGATACGAGTCCGCCCATGCTGTGAGCCAATATATTAATTTCTAAGTTTTTATCTGATAGCGCTACCAGAGACTCCAATAAACTCGCAAACTGTTGGCCATTGTCGCTAATATGCCGCCCAGTATTATAATGCAGGTAGATGGCTCCCATACCCGACTCTTTTGCTAATTCAGCGCCATGATCATGACCTTCGGCGCACCACTGTAGGTCATTCATACACAAGCCATGAGCCATGATTAGAAGTTTACCATTGCTTTGCTTTATGAGCGCACGCAACTGCTCTTCATTTAGACTTTGCCCTTCTCTTCGAAAATGCATTGAGATAGCTAAAGGGTTCTCGCTATCTACAAGATGATCACCCAATACACCGTTCAATGCTGCAAGCAAAGCTTGCGTTGAGGTTGAATCAGGTTGAGAAGCCAGCACTTTACTTATTGACGCCAGTGGTGCATCAATACTTTTACCCACCAGTTCTGTAACATTACGAATATTGCGATACACCAGTCCACTAATGCCTGAGAGCTGTTCTTTTTCTGTCGTCGACTTTACCTTTGAAAGCGGACTTACACGAATATGCATTGATTCAACAATATTAGTGATAGCTAATACTGCGTCAATAGTTAAGCGACCTACACCTTGGCTTCGGGAGTTAGCGGCTGTCGTGGAAGAACTCTGACTTTTATCTTTGGGGCTACGGTTCATAGATATCTATTTGAATGCACAATAAGGTGACTTACTCTAACAAACATTCGTGGCAAGTATTGATTAATTGTTTTGCTTAAGATGCTGAACAGCTTGCAGCTACAGTGATTAAAATAAATGACGATGTTTCAACCGTATATAGCGTGAGCTATCAGAAAATCTAACGAAAAATGCTACAATCCGTTATTCGTAGAATTTAAAGCCTGCGAACATTACTCACCACAGTAGTAAACGATTAGGATAAATATGATTTATGTTCTCCATCTCTTATTGGCGGTAAGCTTATTTGCTGCAGCATTCGCAGGGGCAATACACTCTAAACTTGCTCGCAGGGTTCGCTATTTATCATTCGTTTACTTTGGCTGGAGCCTAACAGGTCAAGTGTTAGCTTTGCCGCTTTTAATATTGACGATTGGCTCGCTATATTTTGCGCTTTCCAAGGTTCAATTATCACCGGTAATTGCGATAGTTAACCTTGCCACGCTAGCCCTCTTCGCCCTGACCTTATTGCGTGCATGGCAGGGAAGCCAAGCACTTTCTCAAGTCATGCCGGACGGAAAAGGGGCATCCATTGGGCGCTTTGTGATAGGCGCATTGTTTCCCTTCCAATTCCCTAAACCTGATGTAAAACGCCTGAAGAACGTCGCTTACGGGCCATCAGACAAAAAAAATAAACTCGACATCTATATGTCTAAAACAAAGCCTTTATTGCCAATGCCTGTCCTCTTGCATGTTCACGGCGGGGGATGGGTTGTTGGCAGAAAGCATCAGCAGGCGAAGCCACTCATTAAGCATATGGCGTCGAAAGGTTGGCTGGTCGTCGACGTAAATTATCGACTAGCGCCTCGAAACAAAATGCCGGCTATGATCCAAGATGTCTTGCTTGCGGTCGCTTGGGTAAAGGCCAATATAGAAACCTACAATGGCGACCCAAACTTTGTTGCTTTGACTGGAGGATCTGCAGGGGGTCACCTCGTCGCACTTGCAGGCCTGGCATCTGGACTTGAATCGTTGAAGCCTGGGTTTGAGCAAAGCGATTGCACCGTAGATGCGTGCGTTCCCGTTTATGGTATTTATGATTTCCTCAACCGCAATGGCACAATGAGCGAGGGCGTAAATGAACTTCAATCATTTTTGACTAAGCTAGTTATGCCTGGGCCACCAGAAATGCACAAAGCGCTCTGGGATAAAGTGTCGCCGATGGGTCATGTTCATCCAGATGCACCACCAATGCTAATATTGCATGGACGCCACGATATGCTTGCTGATTTCGAGAGTGCGAAGGTATTCGCAGAAACCCTCAATCAAACATCAAAAAATGGAGCCACATTTGCGGAACTGCCAAGTGGACAACACGCCTATGATATTGCCCATGCTCCGCCTACGCAGGAGCACATTCGAGCGGTTTACCGATTCCTAGAAAGTGTTCGGATCGCGAAAGGTAGGTGAATTAAACCTTGTTAGCCAAACTTTTTTTGGTGATGTTTTAAGGTTTTTTCTTCGCGTTGCAATGCTGTCATAATCATCGCTGCAATAGATGGCGATTTATTTTTTACAATCAATGTCTGTGAATGAGCAGCGCATAGCACTTCAGCGTCGCTCCAGTCTTCCGCTATTTGCGCAACCCAAAGCCGAAAATCATCTGCAGAACCTTTGCGACGCTCTAAGGTTCTGGACAAGGTCATATGGAAAGATACTTCCGGACTTTTTAAAACACCCAGTAAACCGGGTAATTTTAGAAACATTAAGGTGTCGTCAACGTGAATGGTTTTTGATGCGATATGGTAGGCCAATACCGATGAAAAATGCAGTTGCTCGTTATTAGAAATAAAATCGACACCACGGGGCACTGAAAATTCAAAATCCTCTGAAAACAGGGCAGCAAACTCAATCGAATTAGTTAGCTGTGTTTGCCATGGCAGATCTGGGAACTTATCAAGATGCCGCTGTGTACCGTACAGTTTTGCGTTTGGATAATCAGAATGCACCTTTGTAACATGTATAGTATGAAAGGGGTGCAAGTTAATAATAGCTTCGATTTCTGCGCCATTATTGGTCAGCGAATCGACTTGCTGTTTAATATCATCTTGCAAGGTATAAGCATCCAATAATACAAATTTGCCGTTACCGCGCCTTACTAAAGAAGCTTGGGTACCAATATTTAACAAACCGAACACTCTAAATTCGCCGCGAATATTCCAAAAATCATCAGAAATCTTTAATATTTTGTCAGTCATAAATGATACTCATTTTAAATCTTGCGATAAAGTTAACAAAACGCCAGAACAGCCTTACTGCAAAACCAAACGTTTTAGCCGTTAACGACTTTTAATCCATTATGCTTGCCAAGTATTCGAGCTTCTCTTTGTTTTAAGAGTTTCAGATACTTGCGCAGGGTTTTACTGATAATAGTATTTCGCTTAATTAAATCTAGCTGTGGCCAGGTGGCGCGCTCCCCATGCTGAAATAACTCGGCCAAACTCTGCTTTGTTGGATTTGACATGATGTGCATTAAATTGGCCAATGAGGCATCAGGCAAAATATTAACATCTCCCATATACTGCTGGTCAATGATGGAGCGAACTTTGTGAATGCCCAATTTAGTTGCTCTGTGGCTGATAGCACTTTCCAGTACATCAAAGGCATAAAGACTATTAATTTTCACAATATTGGCTGCGTGGCGTAAGCTAAATCCAAGTAAACCTGTGGTATCCAGTTTATCACGTGCCCGAAACAATGCAGATATAGGGTTAGTTTGACTAACAATACTGTGGTTAACGCCATATAACCGGGCTAAACGCTTGAAAGGTAAATCAGCCATAATTGAGCCGTCAGCAAAACGACGGTTAGGAATATAGGCAACAATATCTCCGGCCCGGTTTTTTGCTTTTAATTGAACCGCTGAAAAAACAATGGGAATAGCACAAGATGCCCTAACCGCTTGGGAGATAATCGCATTGGGCGAAGTTTTAGCGTTTAGTAAACGCGAAAACTGGTGCAAATCAGCTGGCGAAACCGTAATAGTCATATGTCTACCAGTCTTTTTATAGGCTTCTTCAAAGGTGGTCAGATCAAATAACTCAATTAGCGCATTTTCAAGATTGGTGCTATCAAGCAGGCTTTGTTTACTAAAGCCTGTCCATAGGCGCCATTGACGAAACTTATCATAGATAACTTCGGGAGTTAGAACATCCTTTAGCTCTTCGTTAGTTCTCGTTCCAACCAAAGCCGCAATAATAGAACCCGCGCTGGCTCCCGATATAACGTCGGGTAGCAAATCATGTTCAACCAGGGATTTAACTACGCCACCGTGAAAGAAGCCTAAACCCGCACCACCACTGAGCATCATACAACTGCGTCCAAAGGCATGAGCAGTTTCATCAAAAAATGATAATTTCTCATAGAAATCTATTTCGCTTTCGTCGGCCTGATAAATAAAATCCAAAGCTTCGCAAACTTGCTTGATAAACTCTTCGATTAAATGCTTTGTGCCAATTTTCGAGTGGCTATTAAGTGACGAGGCGGCGATATTACCCAAATTTCCATGCAGACCTTCATGCAAGATGTACATCAAACCTGCTGCATCATTAATCGACTTTGCTCGTTTCATCCTTTGTACGCGTTTGCGAATTTCTCTGTAATCATAATCTTTACAGGCATCTTTAGCCTTCCACTCATGAGCGCCAGATAATTCGTCATGTGCCTGTCCCGCCTCTTTGTATTCGGCATAAGATTCGGCGGCTTGCATAAGGTCTTCGAGTTCAGAAAGTCTTTTATTTGCCATGATGCTGTTCTCTTTTTACTACAATAGCTGAATATAATAGTAAATAATTAGAAAACACTACCTAAATTGAATATTCTATTAACATTACTTTTGTGGAGTTTAACGATCTAAAACTAATATGTTATTGTTAATAGGGTGTTTTTTCTGTCAAAATTTCAATATTAAATAATAATTTTTTTTTTATATTGACCATTCTGATTCCGATGGTAGCCTGATGAGTAACATTTAGGCTCACGAATAATATATACAAACGGCGCAACCCTATTTTATGGATTTTGGTTTTAGTTTTGCAACTCTCAGCTTATTGTCTATTCCGCTAATCAGTGCGATTGTCGGCTATACTACTAATTTCCTCGCGCTTAAGATGATGTTTTATCCTATTGAGTTCATCGGTATAAAACCATTTTTGGGGTGGCAGGGATTAATTCCGGCAAAGCGCAAAGAGATGGCGGAAATTGAAGTGGAATTGGTGTTGGGTAAGTTACTAAGCGTCCAAGAACTTGCTTCAAGAATCGATTCAAAAGAACTCACAAAAGCTATGCAGCGCCGTTTAAAACAAGTTTTACGAAGAATAGTTAACGATGTGATGCGCGAATGTGCACCTCAGCTTTGGGCTGCCTTACCGGTACATGGCAAAAATCTCGTTTATAAGCGTATAGAAGCAGATATACCGTTCGTTGTTAACAACATGCTTAATGATTTCAAATACAATATTGAAGAAATTATTGATATTAAAGAGCTAGTCGTGAGCAAGCTAGTTGAATCACCTGAACTCATCAACGAAATATTCCTGAAGTCAGGAGAGAAAGAATACCCGTTTATTGAACGTTCTGGCTTTTGGTTTGGGCTTCTGTTTGGACTACCAACAATGCTTGTGTGGATGTATTTACCACAGTGGTGGGTATTACCCTTGGGCGGTTTAATCGTTGGTTACTTAACAAATTGGATCGCATTAAAAGTTATTTTTGAACCTAAACACCCAATAAAATTTATGGGGTTTACTATTCAGGGGATGTTTTTAAAGCGACAAGATGAAGTATCACGAGTCTATTCAGACATTATAGAAGCCAAGTTAATAACGTCTGAAAACATCATAGAAATTGCCTTAAATGGTTCGGGATCAGGACAGTTTTTGGAACTAATAGAATTACATGTTAACGATGCTATTGAACGATATATTGCCTTCGCGCAACCCTATTTTGCTTTCGGAGTTGGCTCAGAATCTTATTTCAGAATGAAAGATATCGCGACCAAACGAATTTTTGAGGATTCAGAAAAATATTTACCATATGCCTTTGAATATACCAACAAGGCTATGCGTATTGGTGACGACTTGTGTGAGCGTATGAAAGTTTTGTCCCCAGAAGAGTTCGAAGGAGTGCTGCGTCCGGCATATGAAGCCGATGAGTGGAAGCTTATTCTCACCGGTGCCTTATTGGGCATGGGCGCAGGTTTCATTCAGCTATACTTGGTGTTCAATTAAGAAAAAATAGCTACGTAAGCCCAGTGACTTTCAATTAATATAAGTAAACGACAAGTGAGCCCCATCGCTTAAAATCAAGTCCTGCCACTCACATTAATTAAGCACTTTTGTCGTGATCCAATAGATCAAAAATCGCTACCAGCGATAGCGTCAGCTTATGCTTTGGTGCAAGTGTAATGAGTGGTTTTTTGGCTTGATGTGATTCGCGCATTTTCACCGATTGACTAATATATTCAGATAATACCGGATAGCCTTCTTCAATCAGTTCATCAATAATCTGTTTGGGTAAATTGGCGTTGGCCATGAATTGGTTGGCGATAATTCCTTCAATTTCCAATTTGGGATTGTGGTCTTCTTTAATTTCGGCAATTTTTTGTTGTAGGCTATATAAACCTTGTCGCGCAAAGTCATCACAATCAATTGGTATTAAGCAACGATCAGTAGCGATTAATGCCGATAAACTATAAAAGTTCAAAGCAGGAGCGGTATCAATGTAAATGTGATCAAATTCCTTACTTAACGATTCAAGGGCTTCGCGCAGCTTATAAATTTTATGCCTGCTATGTAATTCGCTTTCTAGATCGGCTAAACGTTGAGAGCCCGGAATAATAAATAAATTATCCATTTTTGTGGCCTGACAGTAGTCGATGGCTGGTCGGCGATGCAGATGAAAAGTAATGGTTTGTTCAAAGAGGTCGGCAATAGTCAGCTGGTCTGGCGTATCCAGTGCATCCAAATATGCGGTACTATTGCATTGCGTGTCTAAATCCAAAATTAAGGTGCGAAAGCCTTTACTGGCTGAAATAGCGGCTAAATTCACGGTCAGGCTCGATTTACCTACCCCTCCTTTTTTATTAAACAGTACTCTTATCACGTTTTGTTCTCCGTTTTGGCTATTAGCTGCATTTCCAATTGTTAGCACTGTGTGCTGATAATATCGAATGATACTACGCTAAACACAAATATTCAGACAAAATTTAGATATTCCTGACATACTGAAACTTAGTAAATAAATTATAGGGAATTAGCTTGTGAGCAAAAAGATTACATTTCTCGACAAGACGTTCTGGATTACTGAATCGGAAGCAAACCCTAAACACGTAGCAGCATTGCAGTTGTTAGAACTACCCGAAGGTGCCCCTGCAGATTATGTAGAAAAGCTTTTCGCCGAATTGCAAAGCTTTACTAAAGCCGCATCACCCTTTAACTGTAGGGTAAGTTTGTTTTTAGCTTACCCCATGAAATTGACTCCCATCGATCACTTAGATATGAATTACCATGTGCAAATGCATGTGCTTGATGATATTAACAACAAACCAGCGCTACACAAATTTGTCGCGAACTTACATGAAACCTGGTTAGATAGAGATAAACCGCTTTGGCAATATCATTTGATCAAAGATAAAGCAAACCAGGGATTCGCGATTTATGTCAAGGTGCATCATATGTGCGGCGATGGAGCGACCCTTATTCGTTTGTTTCAAAAAGGCTATTCAGAGCAGATAGACAGCGAGGGTTTTGTCCCGGTATGGGCTGCGGATGTAGAACTGCGAGACCGCGAAAAGGTTAATATTTTTAAACAAACAATCACCGGTTTGTGGGATGTAATACTTACCGTAAAAGATGTTATTTGGATTTTGGTTCGTTTATTAGTGAAGCTGCTCAGAATCAATCAGCTCTATATGCCCATCCCATTTTCAGTTACCAAAACGATCCTTTCCGGCCAGGTTAAAAAAGGCAGAGTGGTATCTACCTTAGACATCGATTTTACCAGAGTCAAAAAGCTGAGTAAGCGTCTAAGAGCCTCAGCTAATGAAATTATGCTGTGTGCATTTGATATTGGTGTGCATCGATTTTTAAAAGATTATGGCCAGACATTTGAAAAAGCCCTATATACCAATATGCCAATTAACCTGCGTAAACCAGGGGAAACCACCTCGGGGAACAAAATTGCCATTGTACCGGTTGAATTATCCCACGGTGAAAAAGACCCTTATTTGCGACTGCGACAAATTATCGAAAATCATCGTATTGTTAAACGAGCGGCAAAGGTTTCACACCCTGCTGCGTTTAGTTATTACACGCTTTTAATACAAGCATTTGCAACCCTTTTTGAAGCCTTGCATATTTCAGATTGGGTTAGGCCAATAGGCAACATTCTTATTTCTAATATGCCCGGCCCACCAAACACCTTGTATTTTAAAGATGCTAAATTACTCGCTATCTATCCAATTTCAACGATGACACCCGGCGGTGGGGTCAATATCACAATGATGACATACGATGACATAGCTCATATAGGTTTGGTATGTTGCAATAGTAAAATTGCCAGCCTTGAACCAATGTCCCAGTACTTTCAAGAAGCATTCGATATGTTAGAAGCTTGTGTGGATGATCCATCACTCGATGTTGACGATATTGGTGAAAAGGTGACTGAAATCCCTAAACCCATTGATAATGAAATTTATGTGCCGAAAGTAAAGGCGTAAGCTTTTTGGCAGAAAGTTTGAATAGTATTTATTGTAATTGCCTTGTTTAACTAGCCCTTGATTATTTTCATAGACCCATTTGCAAGTTGCCTGCAGGTCTTATTCATACCGATTAGGCTTTTTTTATTTGTGTAGACTCCGCCTAAACCCCAGCCCAAAACGAAAAAAGGCCCAACATACGTTGAGCCCTTTCGAATAGTGGTGCCTCGACCCGGGATTGAACCAGGGACACGCGGATTTTCAATCCGCTGCTCTACCAACTGAGCTATCGAGGCACGAAACATTGCATAAAATGCCGCATTTCGCTTGAGGTGCGTATTAGACGGATTTTGGGCGGTTAAGTCAACAATTTTTTGCTGTTTTTGTTACTTTGAGCGCCTAAATTGACTTAAGTGCTTATTTTGTAGGCGGCACATAACCTTCTATGTTTGGCTCTATACCTTCAAACAAATACGCTGACATTTGTTCTTCTAAATATTTACGGTCGCTAGCTTCCATCATATTCAGTTTATTTTCGTTAATCAGCATGGTTTGCTTTTTTTGCCATTGGGTAAAGGCTTCTTTTGATATGTTGTCAAAAATACGTTTACCTAAATCTCCTGGATACAGCTGAAAATCTAGGCCAGGGGCGTCTTTTTTCAAATGTTCGCAATATACTTCTCTAGCCATTTTTATTCCCTTTATTTGTTCGTTTAATACATCAATTGTATTTGTTTAAATATTTTGACGGTAGGTGCAGCAAGCCCCACCTTCGACGCTTCTTGGATATTAAACCAAAGTGCTTGTTGCTGAGTTTCCACTTCATTTGGTGGCGCTGGCTCATTACATTCTAGTTTAGCCGAGCTTTGCGATAATTGCGCAACACTTTCTAACTCTATAAGTATGGGCGAAATGTGCAAATGAAAGTGGCTAAAGGTATGCGTAAAGGGCTCAAGTGTTTTTATCACTCCCTTTGTATCTGCAAGCGCGCCTTTTAAATTCTCTGGTAATGTGGAAGAAGATGCATCATTTAAATTTTCTAGCGGCTGGTCACTTTCATAAAAACCCCATAAACCGCCCCAAATACCCGAAGAAGGTCGTTTATGCATTAATACACTGCCATTTAGAAATGGAATAAGCATGTGTGTGTATTTAGTTGGAATTGCTTTTTTCGGCTTTTTATGTGGAAGCTCTTGTTGCCTTCCTTGCGCAAAAGCTAAGCAACGGGATTGCAAAGGGCATTCTTCGCAATTAGGTTTGCTACGCTTACACAGCGTAGCCCCTAGATCCATTATGGCTTGAGTATAGTCATTGTAGCGCGCTTCCTCACTAACACTTTTTTCAACGGTATCGTTTTTATTAATGGAGCTAGGCTTAAGCGATTCAGCCATTATCCACATAGCATCCTCTACTTTTTTATTACCCGGCCACCCTTCTACTGCAAAAAATCGGGCAAGCACTCGTTTGACGTTGCCATCTAAAATTACATAAGGCTGATTATTAGCAAGCGAGAGCACAGCCGCTGCTGTAGAACGGCCAATACCAGATAGCGACAGTACATCGTCAAAGTCATCAGGGAATATGCCGCCAAACTCATCGCGCACACGCTGCGCTGCCTTATGTAAATTGCGAGCACGTGCGTAGTAGCCTAAGCCTGTCCATAAGTGCAGCACTTCATCTTGCGGCGCATTGGCCAAATGGATAACCGTAGGAAAGCGCTGCATAAACGCTTCATAGTAAGGGATGACAGTATTCACCTGAGTCTGTTGCAACATAATTTCCGAAACCCATACCGAGTAGCGTGACTTTTGCTGTTGCCAAGGCAAGTGCTTGCGACCATGTTGATCAAACCAAGCCAGCAATTGCTGACTAAAATTAAAAGGTGACGTTTTGTTGGACATTTTTTCCTAACTTATTTAAATAGGCATAAATAAAAGCACACGCAGTATGATACTAGCTTTACTGGGCTTTAGACCAGCTTTGACTGCACGCATAGACAAGTTCAAAGACAAGGTTCAAAACCCAAGTGAACAAAAGCTAAGGCAAAGTAAACGTTTGCCAAGGTTTTATAAATTGCAATTACCCACAACACTGGGATAATACGCGCCAAGGTTTTTACAAGAGCAACACATCCCCATGAGTCGGTTTAACTCGGAAGAAGAAGCGCGCGCTGCTGGCGTCTATATTTCAAAGGTCAAAAGTTTTGTTAAACGAGAAGGCCGCTTAACAAAAGCGCAAGGCAAAGCTATCAAAGATAATTGGCCAACCATGGGCTTGAGCATAGACCAAGGTATGCTGAATCTCGTCCAAGTATTTGGCCGCAACACAACACGTGTGCTTGAAATTGGTTTTGGAATGGGTAAATCCTTCGTGGAAATGGCTCACAAAGCCCCTAATACCGACTTTATTGGTATTGAAGTACATCGCCCCGGCATAGGCGCTTGCTTGGCCTCGGCGGAACAGGCTGAGCTTAGTAACTTACGCGTATTTGAACACGACGCAGTTGAAGTACTAGACCAGTGCATTGCCAATGAAAGTCTTGACCGATTACAGCTGTTTTTTCCTGATCCTTGGCATAAAACCCGCCATCATAAGCGCAGAATAGTGCAGCCTGAATTTGTTCAGGCCATTCGTTCTAAACTAAAAATAGGCGGTGAATTTCATATGGCAACCGACTGGGAAGCATACGCGCAGCATATGCTAGAAGTGATGCAGCAAGCACAAGGGTTTGAAAACACATCAAACAGCCAAGATTATGTGCAACGCCCCGAGTACCGTCCTATTACCAAATTTGAAGTACGCGGCCAAAAGCTTGGCCACGGCGTTTGGGATATTATTTTTACGCGACAACAATAAGGTTATTCTCAGACTTATGTCTAAATTAAACGCTATATCGAATCAAAGTCTGTTGTTGCTTAGAAGTGAAGAGCTTTTTACACAGGGCACATGGGCATTTATAAACCCGCTTGACGCAGCTGTGTTCAGGAATGTGGAAAACCCTAAATTAATTGGCTTGCATCAATATCATCATCACTTTAGTGAATGTGAACGCTCTTGCAGTCAAAAGCAGTTCTTTGGCGCAGCATTTGGCGAAGATGTTTATGCTAAAGATACTGTTGTACAAGAGCTTAAGCCAAATGATGTAATAGAAAAACACTCTTTAGATGGCGTAGTCATTTACATGCCAAAATCGAAGCAACAGCTTGCTATGCTTATAAATAACGCTAGCTATTTGGTAAAGCCAAATGGCACATTATTATTAGTAGGCGAAAACAAAGCCGGCATAAAAAGTGCGCCCAAACTACTTGAAAAAATAGGTACGCAGGTTAATAAAATAGACAGTGCAAAACACTGTGGCTTATATGCTGTTACCGTTACCAAGCCCCAAGCAAACTTTAAAATAGACGATTACTCAATAGTGCACGAATATCAAATTAACCAACAGAGCATGCAGATATATTCATTGCCAGGTGTATTTGGCCATAAACAACTCGACCCAGGCACTGATCTGCTGCTGCAACAACTTACCCCTGAATCCTTGGCTAAAAATAAAACCCGCGGCCACGTATACGATTTTGCTTGCGGAACCGGTATTATTGGCTGCTATTTAGCCAAAGTTATTACCAAGACAAAACACGTTACTATGAGCGACATTTCAGCTTTGGCCACTTATTGTAGTGAACAAACGGCACGCTTAAATGAGGTAGAAGTAAACGTAATTTCCTGTAGCGGTGTTGCTCAGTGTGATACTAAGTTTGATGTTATTGTCTCAAACCCGCCGTTTCATGAAGGCATTCAACAAGACTACAGCATTACCGACAGCTTCATAAAGCAAGCATTTAGTCGCTCACATCAGTATGCTAGTATTACTTTGGTAGCTAACCGTTTTTTACCTTACCCTGGTATTTTAGATACCGTTTATAAAGGCTTTACCGAAGTGGCTGTTAGCAACAAGTACCGTGTTTACGGTGCCAAAAAATTTGCGAAATCATAAATACATACGACTTAAAAGAATCTAATAACTATGAAAATACTTTTTGTCATATCAGAAGTTGAAGACATAATTAAAACTGGGGGTTTGGCCGATGTAGGCAAAGCGCTTCCTATGGCGTTGCGTGACCTAGGTCACGATGTGCGCATTGTTATGCCTTATTACAAGCAAGTAGCGACAAATTTCGACTTGATAGATGCTATGCCCAGCCAAATTATGCATATAAATGGCGCAAGCTACGCCTACAACGTTAAAGAACTCGACTTTCACGGCATTAAAACTTATTTAATAGAGCACCCTTATTTTTCTGAGGCAAAAAGTCCTTATGGCGATGAATCTTTAGCCAGTAATGCACAACGTTTCAGCCTACTCTCGCTATGCGCCCTGAGTGTAAGTGCTAACGTCGATTTTACACCCGACATCTTACATTGTAACGATTGGCATACTGCACTTACGCCATACTTTATGCACAGCGATTATTTAGTGAAGCATCAACTTATTGCTAACGAAGACTTTTTCGTGCATACCAAAAGCGTCTTAACTATTCACAACGCAGCGTTTCAAGGCGTAGAAAAACTTGAAGGTGTGCCTTTGTTAAGTGGATCTGATGAACACCATATCTACACCGACAATCATCATGTAAACATGCTTCGCACTGGCATTCTATTTTCAAACAAGGTGTGTCCAGTTAGTAAAACTTATGCTAAAGAAATTACCTCTTACTTGGGCAGCCACGGGGTGTCTGATGTAATTAACCAAGCATCACACAAGGTAACCGGTGTATTAAATGGCTGTGATTATTCACAGTGGGACCCAGCTACCGACCCGCTTATTCCTGCCAATTATTCTGTTGCTGACATGAAAGGCAAGGAGGTCTGTAAAATTGAGTTGCAAAAGATTGCTAATTTACCGCAACTTAAATCGGTCCCTTTAATTGGTATGGTGTGCCGCGCGACTAAACAAAAAGGTTTTGACTTTATCATGCCTATTATTGAGGAACTGTTACGACATAAAGTACAGTTTGTGATTATGGGGACCGGTGACGAAACTATTGTTTCAAAACTCCATGAAATAAGCCGCAGTAACCCTGACAAGTTTCATTTCTTGGAAGCCTTCAAACCGGAACTATCTCATTTAATTGAAGCGGGCAGCGATTTCTTCTTAATGCCCTCTGAGTTTGAACCTTGTGGATTAAACCAAATGTACAGCCTTGCCTATGGCACGCTGCCGATTGTTCGCCATGTAGGCGGGTTAGCCGACACTGTCATCGATATCAGCCTTCCCCATGCAAACGGTTTTTCCTTTGAGTCTCCGTCGGCACTTAACTTGCTCTCGACTATTCGAAATGCTCTGTTAACTTATCAAGAATCTCCAGCCAAAATTAAACAGATGACTAAGCTTGGCATGCAAACGCGATTCACATGGGACACCGCGGCTAAGCTTTATGAACAAGTTTACCAAAGTGAGTAAATTTTCATAATTCGGTAACAGTTAGGGTGTATATTCTAGCTTTTGATGATATTTTGGACTTTATTAATGTTCAATATTCAAATGAGCCTTTTAAATTGATGGTTTTTTTGTATACTGAGAGAAATAAAAGAATTTAAACCTAATAGTCACTAAAGTGGTGTTTTTACGAGGGTTTTTGGTCATATTATAAAATAGAGACCAATTGGTGCCTTTATCGCTGCCTTATCCAGTTCACTAATTACAACAATACAGTGTAGAGCTTATGCAAACGCCAAATATATTAATAGTAGAAGATGAAATAGTAACTCGTACCACGCTGAAAAGTTTATTTGAAGCTGAAGGGTATAATGTATTTGAAGCCGAGAACGGCTCAGAAATGCATGAATTTTTTGAAAATAATAGCATCGATATAGTTATTATGGACATCAACTTGCCTGGTAAAAACGGCCTTCTTCTTGCTCGCGAAGTACGCAATCGCAAGAACGTTGGTTTAATATTCTTAACAGGTCGCGATAACGATGTAGATCGCATATTAGGCTTAGAAATTGGTGCTGATGATTACCTTACCAAACCATTCAACCCTCGTGAACTAACCATAAGAGCACGAAACTTGCTGTCGCGCACCAGTAATGCTGCCGAAGACGACGATTTACCGAGCAAAGTGAAGTTTAACGGTTGGACATTAGACGGTGATAGCCGTAGCTTAATCTCTCACCAAGGCCGCGAGTTTAGACTACCGCGCAGTGAATTCAGAGCACTACATTTGTTTTTGAGTAACCCAGGCAAAATACTTACTCGTGAGCAATTGATCATGGAAATGACAGGCCGTGAATTACGTCCTAATGACCGTACGGTAGATGTCACCATTCGTCGTATCCGCAAGCATTTTGAATCTGAACCGAATGATGAAGAATTAATTGTTACCATCCATGGCGAAGGCTATCGTTTTTGCGGTGTCGTTGATTAATCACCTAAATGATTTAATAGCGCATAACGCAAACACCAGATAAAAAAAATCCCAAAGCAAGCGCCTTGGGATTTTTTTTGCGTTATGATTTCTTATAATAGTAATTCAGTGAACATAAACCCAAACACCGCACAACACCGCAAAACACCGCAAAACACGAAAATACTATTTTATTAAGTGTTGGCCGAACACCTTAAGGTTTAAGCTCCGGCAATTTGCATATCGCTAACTAATATTGAGCCGGTCTGCAAAGCACCTCTAAGCTCGAGCTGTGCGCCAATGGCGACTATATTCGCGAACATATCACGTAAATTCCCAGCAATGGTAATCTCATGCACAGGGTATTGGATTACACCATTTTCAACCCAAAAACCGGCTGCTCCGCGAGAGTAATCCCCGTTAACTATATTAACGCCCTGACCCATTAGTTCGGTAACCAGTAAACCAGTGCCCATAGTACGAAGTAAATCCTCATCGCTATGGCCAGTGTCGCTTACTATGCAGTTGTGAATACCTCCAGCGTGACCGTTACTGCGCATGCCTAATTTACGACCCGAATAGCTCGTGAGTAAGTAGTTAGCTAAGGCCCCGTCTTTGATAATATCCATATTGTGAGTTTGTACGCCCTCACTATCGAAACTCGAACTTGCTAAACCTTGCTTTACATAAGGTAGTTCATTAATACTGAGCCACTCAGGGAAAATAGTTTCGCCTAAGCTGTCTAGTAAGAAACTCGACTTACGATACAAACTACCACCGCTAATAGCCGCAATTAAATGTCCAAACAAACCTGATGCAATATCGCGATGGAATATCACTGGAGCTTTGGTCGTTTCAAGCTTACGAGCGCCCAAACGTGAAAGGGTTTCTTTAGCCGCTTCAATACCTACATTAACGGGCGTGTCTAGCTGCTTAGCGTCGCGCGATACCGTATATGCATAGTTACGCTGCATATCTTCTTGCTGCTGAGCAATAAGCACGCAGCTCAAACTATAGCGGCTGCTTGGATAACCTGCGTTTATGCCTTGGCTATTACCATATACTCGCACGCCTATGTTCGCGTTATACGAGGCACCGTCCGAATTTACTATTAGGTCGGAATACTCAAGGCCAGCAGTTTCAGACTCTAAGGCTTGTGCCAATGCAAATTCGGCATCTAAGGGCTGAGGATGGTACAAATCTAAGTCGGGGAAGTCGGTTGCAATTAAGTCGGCGTCGGCTACACCAGCAAATTCGTCTTCATTTGTATACTTTGCAATTTCAATGGCTTTAGTGACAGCCAGTTTAAGCGCATCTGGCGATAAGTCGGCAGTTGAGGCGCTGCCTTTTTTATTTCCCACGAATACGGCAATACCAAGACCGCCGTCATTGGTGAACTCTAGTGTTTCAATTTCTTTTAAGCGAGTGCCAACGGCTATGCCCTGTATTTTCGACATGCTGGCTTCTGCGGCCGTAGCACCCAGTTTTTTGGCAAAGGTAAGGGTCTCATCTACTATATTTTGAATGTCGCTAAGTTGTTGCTTTACTTGCATATGATAAGTTTCGCTATGTTTAACTATTAAATTGGTCTTGCTCTCGATACAATTCAGGTAGTTTACCATTAATTAGCCGAAAAACAGCAGATGACCAAAAACTCGCCTGAAAACAAAAACAGCGATCCTCTAGATGAAGAAGAGGTCGTAAGCAAAACCCAACATAAACAAGCAGCGGAAAGGCTGAAAAAACTGGGGCTAGAATTGGTTGATCTTACGAAAGGTGAGCGCGATAAAATACCACTAGACGAAGAACTACTCACAGCAATTGAGTTATGCACACGCATTAATCGTAAAAAAGACGGATTTAGACGCCAGCTCCAACTAATTGGAAAAAGACTAAGGGTGCGTGAAGTGGAGCCTATTGAAATTGCCTTAGCCAATTTAAGGTCATCGCATTCAGTCGCAAACAGACATTTCCATTCACTTGAAAGGCTTCGTGACGACATCATTAAAGATGGAAACGATGGCATAAATAAAGTAATAGCCGACTATCCGCAGCTTGAGCGTCAAAAGCTACGTCAAATGCTTCGCAACGCGCAAAAGCAAGCTGCTGAAAATAAGCCACCGGCAGCAGCGCGTGAAATTTTCCAGTACTTACGCACGGAAATCCCGCTACCCTAAAGTTGTTTCAACAAGGTAATACAGTAGCAATATAAACCATAAAAAAAGCTAATTAGTTACTCCTAATTAGCTTTTTTCTTTATCTTTTTAAGAGACTTCTTTTTAGCCCTATTCTTTCTTAGCGCTGCCCCTTTCAAACGCCATACCGGTTGAAAAACGCTTATCAAAGCCTTTCCAAGGTTCACCAAATAAGCCGCCATCTGAGGTAACTTGATTACTATTACCCGACAGTTCAAGAAACTCGCACGCGCTGGCATCTTCTTTTAAGTAACAATTCATCATGGCCAAGGCGAAGTGATTATTATTGTAGCTAAGCTGTTCCGACGACCAAGAAGGCTCATAGTAATGCCCATAGTCGATCTCTGCTGTCCACGCTTCTTTGGGTGCGGGGTGCGTAACAATATTGTGGCGAGCATTTAAGTACGTCAACAAAAAATGATCGTTACTTGCAAACTGCGCATAAATATCTTGTACGCCCGCATAAATTGAAATGTCGTCTAAGTCGCCTGAAATAATCATGCTTGGCACTGTTATGCCGGCCAAACTATCATAACTGAAAACCTTATGCTGCCCACCCCAAGGTGCATAGGCCATCATTGCTTTCCAACGAGGATCGGTCTGAACATCTTTACCTGTCATCGTTTTAGGATATTGCCCAGCGCTACAACTGTTTAACACAGTTTGCATACCTTTAATGCGATCTTCATCTTCACTTTGAATGAACCCAGCTAATAAGGCTGGAGGGAAATCGTAACAACCGCCTATGGTATTAATCGCACCATAAGCGCCCATGCTATGACCAATAACACCAGCAGATTTGGCTGTCCATGACACACTATCGCCAAATACAGTTTTGACGTTAGCGGCATCGCCAAAATAATCTAGCACGGCCTGTTGGTCGCGTGACCTGTTAAGCAGAGTCGACATAAACCCTCCACCAGGGGCCCTTGCAAAGTCAACGTCTTCATTAGTTCCATCAGTATGATCAATACCCACGACCACATATCCGTGAGAGGCTAAATGTTCGCCTAAATAATACATAATGGTACGATAACCGGTATAACCATGCGACAAAACCACTAACGGCCAGTCTTCACTTGCGTCTATTTTAACATCACGAGTCGCATCGCCCAGAAAGCTAAACTTGATGCCGGTTCTTAGCTCATTTTCGTAAGTCACTTTCTTTAATGACTTGTCTACACTAGGGTGCCACACTTCTAGCGTTAAACTACGCGGAGCAATCTGCCCGGTGAAAGGGTCAACATAATCCTCTTTGGTCATCTCAATTGTTCGAACGCCTACTTTCAACGCTCCTTTAGTGCTTAGCTGTGGCATCATATCAGGATGCACGTTGTTGCTATAGAGCACCTGTTGCGCGTTAGCACATAACGAAAATAGGGCTATACATAGCCAAGTAAATGCAAGCTTCACTGCGGTAATGCTCTTAGGTTTAGTATTGCTATATTTGTTCATACTACTGATCTTCATTTGCATAAGTTAGTCCCCATTGTTCTCTAATTGTGTCCATAATGCTCATCATTCTGAGCGTGGTTTGTGCTGGCATGATATTGCTCGATAGCGGAATTTCAGAATCTGAGCCACCATTCACATCACTGCTTATATTATTAAGAGAGCCCAACAAGACTTTTGTAAAATGCGCTATCTCAAATTTAAAATTATCACTTTCATCAAAATAGTAGTCATGCACTTGCGGTGCTTGCCCTTCTAATGTGACGGTAAATGTTTTTGCACCCAAGAAAAACGGCACGTAAACAACGCCTTTATCGCCCATTATGTTTGCATAAGTAGGGCCACTCATTCCAAAACCTGCAGAAAGTTGAGCCACTGCCCCAGTGTCATATTCAAGAGTATAAAATGAGTTTTCATCCACCCCAGTATTTGCATCTATACGGTTACTGGTGATACTTACCGGGGCTTTACCAAATACAATGTCGGCTATGGTTATAGGGTAAATACCTAAATCAAGTAATGCCCCACCGGCGAGAGCACGATTTTTAAGACGGTGAGTATCTGGAAATTCTCTATTTAAACTAAAATTAGCCTGTACACATTGAATATTGCCAATCGTGTTTTTAGCAAGCTCGGCCTGCAGCGCTAAAATAGCGGGTAAAAAACGTGTCCAAACCGCTTCCACTAACAGTAGGTTATTGTGTTTGGCTAGTGCATACGCTTTTTCAGCCTGCTTAGCATTAAGCGTTAGCGGCTTTTCACAGAGCACATGCTTACCGTTTTGTAAGCAAAGCATAATATGTTCAAAGTGAAAATTATGAGTAGTCGCTATATATACTGCGTGAATGCTACGTTCATGTAGCATGCTTAAGTAGTCGCCAAAGTGCTGAGGTATATCAAAAGATTCAGCAAACACTTGTGCTCTATTCACATCGCTTGCCCCGCATGCTATTACGGTAGCATTGCTGACATTTTCAATTCCCGTCATAAACGTTTTTGCAATATTGCCACAGCCCAACACAGCCCAGTTTACAGTTGATAAAGAGGGTGTGAAAATAGCGTTATGAGGCTTCTCTTTGTTAGTCATATCTTTTCCATGTGTTTTTATCGAAGCAATTTTCATCGAAAAAGCTTCTTTTCCACCTTTAGACAGGTCGTTTATTCAAGGTAAATCAACAACTTGCAAACCAGCACTAGCCTCACACACATAAATATCTGCATGCAACGAATACTTTGCTTCATACTGTTTATTAACCGCGGCGATTACTGTGTCTACGTCATCAAAATCACATAGGCAAACCACCGCACCGCCAAATCCGCCGCCTGTTTGTCTGGCTACACCTTTACCGTTTAGCGCTTCGTTGCAAATATCAACCAGCCCATCGGTAGCTGCAACGGTTATTTCGAAATCGTTTTTAAGTGATAAATGTGCCAATCGCATTATACTGTAGAGCTCGCCTAGGTTGCCACTTTCCATCGCAGTTGCTGCATCGAGCACTCGTTTGTTCTCAGTGATTATATGTTTTGCACGGCGGTAAGTAACATCATCAAGTTGGCTTCTAACAGCGTCTAACATGTCCATATTTGCTGCACGCAGCTTGCCTACGTGCATAGTAGATGCGGCAAGTTCACATGCTTTTCGCCGCTGATTATATTCACTGTCCGCTAGTTTTCTTGGGTAGTTAGAATTGATCACCATTAAGGCTAAATTCTCAGGAATATGCACAGCCCGCGTACTTAGGTCTTTGCAATCGATGAGTATGGCGTGATGATCTTTTGCCTTGGCTGATATTAGCTGATCCATAATGCCGCACTGGCAATCAATAAAGTTATTTTCTGCAGCCTGGCCTATAAGCGCAATTTGTTGTTCGTTTAGACCATTGTTGAAAATATGATTAAGTAAGCCACCAAAAGCTACCTCTAAAGCGGCAGAAGAAGACAGCCCGCTGCCTTGGGGTACATTAGATGTTATAAGAAGATCGCAACCACCTAGCGTTAGATTTGCAGCTTTAAATTCGTTTACCACTCCGCGCAAATAGTTTCCCCAAGCTAAATTCCCAGGCGTTAAATTATGGCTTAAGTCGAAGCTTTCTAGTTCGCCTTCATATTGCACCGATCTTGCATTAACGACGCTATCGCTGCGCTTTGCACATAATATTTGCGTGGTAAATTGCAGTGCTGCTGGTAATACAAAGCCGTCGTTGTAATCGGTATGTTCCCCAATTATATTAACGCGCCCCGGTGATATCGATAGTACCGTTGGCTTGTTGTCAAATAGTTGTTCAAACTTTTGAATAAATACAGCATTTTCCATTCTACTTGTCTCTTTTAGGGCTAGTGCTAGCAGCATGTTTATAATGTATTTCGCTGGCATCGCGCAAAATAGTCGCGGCTTGTTCTGGCGTTAAATCACGCTGGCTTTCGGCCATCATTTCATACCCTACCATGTGCTTTTTAACACTAGCAGAGCGCAGCAATGGCGGATAAAAGTGTGCATGCAATAACCAATGCTGTGCATTTACTAAATTGGAAGGTGCATTGTGCCATCCCATAGAATAAGGAAAGCTGCAGTTAAACACATTGTCGTACTTAATTGTGAGTAAGCTAATTATGCCTGCCAAGTCGCGGGTTTGCTCCTCGCTAAGCTGCGTCATATCAGCAAGCGCATGTTTCGGCAACAATAAGGTTTCAAAAGGCCATTTTGCCCAATAAGGCACAACCACTAGCCAATGTTTATTGCTACACACTATACGCACTTCATCAAGCAGTTCTTGTTTAACGTAATCGAGTAATAGCGGACGTTTATGCTCTGCAAAATAATCTAACTGACGCGAATTTTCTTTTTCTATTTCCGTCGAATAATGCGCGTGCGCCCAAATTTGTCCATGCGGATGAGGCTGCGAACAGCCCATAATTTCGCCCTTATTTTCGAAAATATGTACGCAATTAAAGTGAGCAGACAATTCAGTATATTCGCGCGTCCATGTGCTAATCACTGGCAAAATTTCTGCCACCGTTAACTCAGCTAAAGTCTTGTTGTGCTTAGGTGAAAAACAAATTACTTTTGCCATACCCGTGGCATCTTCACTTTCGAACAAAGCGTGTTCATGAACGATATTTACGCTATGTTCGGTAAGCGCCCCAAAGTCGTTAGTAAATACATGGGTATTAGCATAGTTAGGGTTGCTGGTACCGTTTACGCGATCATTTCCGGGGCATAGCGGACAATTTTGTTCGTGCTCTGGTAACACCGACTCGTCAGACTGCTCTGTAGCGCCATGCCATGGACGGTTATTCCTATGCGGCGAAACAAGCACCCACTCACCATTGAGCTGGTTTTTACGTCTGTGCGAAGCTGGCTTTTGCATTAGTGCTACCCTAGTTGTGGCATATATCGGCATGTAAGTAGTGCGCGTTGTTGTAACATGAGCACAATAAAAATTAGATTTTACTTTTGAGATGAGCGCCTTAAAATATTATTTATATGATAATAAGAAAATATCCTATTTAGTACAAGAGATTTCCATAAACTAGGCAATGATTCATTTAGTGACAATATTATCAGATAAGCTCATTAGCCTAAATTTGCTGTTATTGCTCTACGTTGGCTGGCTAAATCTTGCATTAGTGCAGTGGTCACTTGTATTTACATTTTTTTAACTTATCAGGTAAATTTAGATTGAAATAAAGCGCGTTTCAAGTAATTATAATATAAATAGGTTAATTGCATTGTGATATAGCATGATTATTATGTAGGCTTACCTTGATCTTGCAACACTACATTTCAAAGCGCATGTTTTTCCCATTTAGCTGGACATCGATAAACCCATGCAAATTGACTAAGACGCAACTAAAAGAAGAATAATTATGAGCGATAGTACCATCCAAATTGGCGTGTTTTTGTTCGTCACAATACTCATTGCATTTTTAACGTATTTGCAGTGTCGTGGTAAAGGACATAAAGACACAAATCAAACGAAAGAATACTTTCTAGCCGGCGGTGGACTGGCTTGGTACTTCGTAGCAGGTTCAATTACCTTAACAAACCTTAGTACCGACCAGCTAGTGGGTATGAATGGAAATCAAATGGGTTTGCTTGCTTTATGGGAATTTTCGGCCGTCATTGGTTTGTTTGTTTTAGCTAAGGTATTTCTCCCCATATACTATAGGTTCGATTGCACCACTACTACAGAGCTTCTTGAAAAACGTTATCATAACAAACATATACGTGCAGTTATAAGTCTATTGTTCTTTTTAGGAAGCGCACTCATATTTTGTCCAGCGGTGCTTTACAGCGGCGCTTTATTTATGCAAAACATGTTTAATATCGATAATATTATGGTGACTGCTAGTGTTGGCGGGAGTGAGTTTAAAATAGACCTAATGATCATTTATCTGTCTCTTATTTTTGGAATTGTAGGCGCCTTATATGCAATATTCGGTGGCTTGCGCGCCGTTGCGGTTTCGGACACTTATTCAGGCGTAATACTCCTAATAATGGCGCTGATTGTAGTATATTTTGCGCTCGACGCAATCGACTTTAGCTTCGAAGGTATACCGCCAGAAAGACTAACACTAATTGGCGACAACGACTCACCCATTCCTTGGCATACTTTATTCACCGGCATGATCTTTATCCAAATGTTTTACTGGGGTACTAACCAAGTTATTACTCAACGCGCTATGGCATCTCCTTCTCTTAAAGAAGCGCAGAAAGGCGTATTTGCTGCCGCAGGCATAAGACTCCTAATAGTACCTGCAATTATCGTTATTCCAGGTATCGTTTCGTACAAACTGTACGGTGACATTGGTGATGCGGCTTACGGGCGAATAGTCGGCGATTTATTACCCACCTACTTAAGCGGTGTATTCGCAGCAGCAATGGCCGCAGCGGTACTCACTACATTTAACAGTAACCTTAACTCAGCCACAGCGCTTTATGTATGCGACGTGCATCAGGCCTATATTAACGACAAGCCTAACGTGCAAAAATTAAGTGGTATCGTTACGGCCTTTATGACCCTTATTGCACTTACGTTGGTGGTAGTTTACGCACAAGCAGAAAGTATTATTAATTTAATTCAACAGCTATATGGCTTACTAAGCATGCCAATTCTGTCAGTATTTATTTTGGGTTTGGCATTTAAAAATGTACATGCAACAGCAGGTTTGTTTTCCGTGATATTTGGCGTTATATTATATTTCTTCTTAACCTTCGAAGTATCGCCGTTCTTTGCGGCAGACGACCTACATTACATTCACCTAATGTTCATCACGCTCATTAGCTGTTTAGTGTTGTCGTTGCTACTTAATTGGGTTTTATACGGCCAAAGACCAGAAATTTCTTGGGTAGGTAACGAACCCGATGCTCACAAGCAGTAAAGATTATATACTTAGTATATAAACAAAGACCAAAAGGCTCTACATGAGCCTTTTTTAATGGGTCTGCAGTAAGCATTAATAAAAGCCTGCTGATTATTTTGAGCACTTGTATTTGCTTGTTAATATTAATACTCAATGTTACTTTATTGATAAAATGCGACTTAATGATAGAAAATGATGTCAGTTGATTCTATGGATTTTAGTTCTACCGCAAATGAAAGCACGATATTGGTTGTTGATGACTCAATAATAAGTATCAACTTAATATCCGAATGTATAAGCGGACTTGCTACTATACTCGTGGCTAAAGATGGAGGAAGCGCGCTTTCAATAGCAAAGCAATCTATACCCGACTTAATTTTGCTTGACATTGAAATGCCCGGCATGAACGGTTTAGAAGTCTGTAAAGAATTAAAGAAAGACCCACTTACCGCCGACATTGCTATTATTTTTATAACCGCCCACAATCATACCACGAATGAAATTGATGCCTTTGGACTTGGCGGCATAGACTTTATTCATAAGCCTATTAACAAGGCTGTTTTGAGTATACGTGTTAGTACTCAGCTGAAGCTAATCAAACGAACCAAACATCTTGTCGACGCGCGCAATGAACTCTCGCAATTAATACAAGCCCTGCCGGTGTTTATTTCTCATTGGTCAACTTCTTTACAAAATACATACAGCAATGACTTTTCTGGAAAATGGTTTAACCTCCCATCGCCAATGATGCGAAGCACAAGTTTGCCCGAGATTTTTTCAAAGGAGCAAATGACAGTTATACAACCTTGTATTGATACAGTACTTGAAGGCCAAAACACCATTTTTGACATGCCGTTTCAGTCGACTGACAATAAGTTAAAACATATTCAATTATCGCTAATTGGAAAGCAATCGTTTAGCGGTATAAACGGTTTTTTGTTAATTATTAACGACATTACTGAGCGTAAACAAAAAGAATTAAAACTAAAACAGAATCACAAAGCATTGAACTTAACACTCAATACAATTGGCGACGGTGTTGTGACTACCGACAAAAAGGGCAATATTACCTTTATGAATGTCATTGCTGAAGACTTTACAGGCTACACCAATGAAGAAGCAGTAGGAAAGCCAATTGAGACCATTATAAAACTTTACGATAGCATTACTAAAGAGCCTCGCAATAATCCTATTAGCGAATGCTTAGCGACCTCGACCGTTGTTAAAGTAACGTTTGACTCTGCTATTGTCCATAAACGAGGCTCACATAGAGATATAGAAAAATCGGCAGCCACGATATGCAACGAAAAGAGTGAAGTGATAGGCGCAGTTTTGACCTTTCACGATGTGACTGAAGCAAAAGCATCAAAGGCTAAAATGAGCTATTTAGCCAATTACGACCCATTAACAAATTTGCCGAATAGAGTATTACTGCTCGATAGATTAGAACAAGTTATTAAAAAAGCGACACTAGACAATACGCTTTGTGCGCTTCTTATATTTAATATAAATAATTTTACCAATGTTAATCACTCTCATGGTTATTTGGTGGGTGATCATTTACTGATTAGTGTGGCCGAATTTTTAAAAGCCTTTCTAAGGCAATCCGATACTTTAGCGCGTCAAGGTGGCGATGAATTTGTTATTCTACTCACCAACGCTGGTAGTGCCGAGCATGTAGATGAGTTTTGTAGACGATTGTTAAAGGAATTCCAACGCGACTGGAATATCCAAAATAATAAGTTAGACCTTACGTTTAGTATTGGCGTGAGTCTATTCCCTTCCGATGGCGGCGATGCGCAAACTATTTTTAGACGAGCCAACGCTGCTCTGCAAGAAACCAAACAGCTAGATAGCAACAATTACCAGTTTTTCAATAGTGAAATTGAAGAACATATTAATGCACAAAACTCTAACACTGTTGCTTTGCGGGAAGCCATTAGCCAAGGCCAAATTGAAGTTTTTTATCATGCTAAGTATGACGGCCGAAACGATCAGATATTTGGCTTTGAAGCACTTGCAAGGTGGGTCCAAAAAGACAGTGCGATATTACTACCTGACTTTTTTATTCCATTGGCTGAAAAATCCAAGCTTATTATTCCACTTGGGATACACGTGTTAGAAAGCGCCTGCAAACAAGCCGTAATATGGCAGCAAGAACTCCCTGATTTGACCATTGCGGTAAATATTTCAAGTGTGCAATTTAACCCCAGTTTGGTTGATACCATTAGCGCCATTTTGCGTGATACAGGAATGCCTGCGCACCTGCTAGAGCTTGAAATTACAGAATCAATTTTATTAAATGACAAGCATTCACACACCACATTTGCATTATTAAAAGCGCTTGGCTGCAAGATATGTATGGACGATTTTGGGACCGGCTATTCAAGTCTTTCGTATATTAAAAATTACCCACTGGATACATTGAAAATCGACCAGAGTTTTGTGTGTAATATGTTGATGCACGAAGTTGACTTGTCGATTATAGAAACCATTATTAATTTGGCAAAAAACCTCAAACTATCACTAGTAGCTGAAGGCGTAGAAACCAAAAAGCATGCCGATACTTTACTTGCAATGGGCTGCGATCAGTTTCAAGGCTACTATTATAGTAAACCTCAATCCGCCACAAATGCTTCTTATCAAGTTAGCGAACAGGCTAGAAATCGCAAACAATAGACTTTCTGCCGCTATATTTTTATTATAAAGTGCGGCACGTATCTAAAAAAGCATATAAAGCACTTATATTTCTACAGGAAAAAAAATGGCCCACGCATTACCTTATGTCCAATTGAACAGTGAAAACGCCAGTTTAATTATTGATTGCCGTCGCCAAACGCCTGTGGTGCTTTATTGGGGCGCATTACTTTCAAAAAACACTAGCACCCATATGCTGGGCGAGCTTTCTACTCGTCAAGAGGCTAAATGCGCATTAGTTGAAGAAGTGCCTATTAGTTTATCACCTGCATTGGGCGATGGCTTTACCGGCCACCCTGGCCTTGATTTATTTGATGACAGCATTGCGTGGTCAATGGGAGCTAAACTGGTAAATGTAGAACAAATTGATTCACAAGCAGTAATATTTGAATCTTTTGATGAAACTCGCAAACTTAGTTTAAGGCATACCATTAACCTTGACCATCAAACCAATGTGCTAAGTGCAACTACCATCATTGGCAACCAATCTAACACATCTGTCACCGTAAACTACTGCGCAGCGCCTACTTTCACCATGCCTGATCACATTGACAAAATTTTGTCATTTGAAGGTCGTTGGTCTATGGAGTTTCAACAAACTAGCATCGATTTGTTCTTAGGTGCCTTTGTGCGAGAAAATCGAAAGGGAAAAACATCTAACGATAATTTTCCTGGCGTAGTATTGCATACCGATCATACCAACGAACATCAAGGTGAATGCTATGGCTTTCATTTAGGCTGGAGTGGCAATCATCGTACTCGCGTAGAGCTATTGCCCGAGCAACGCACTTATATACAAATGGGTGAGCTTTTAGGCAGTGGTGAACTAGTGCTTGGAAACGGCGAAACCTATACGAGCCCGACACTTTATGCAAGTTATTCAAGCAGCGGATTTGGCGACCTCTCACATAATTTTCATCGCTTTGTACGCCAGCATATATTGAGGGATAAAATCAACTCCACACCTCGCCCAGTGCATTACAACACATGGGAAGGTATCTATTTTGACCACAATATAGATACCCTTAAACAGCTTGCTAATATTATGGCCAAGGTCGGCGCAGAGCGCTTTGTGCTAGACGATGGCTGGTTTAAAGGCCGGCGCGGTGATAGCGCTGGTCTTGGCGATTGGATTGTAGACAAAGCAATTTATCCGCAAGGTTTGGCCCCCATAATCGACCATGTAATAGACTTAAATATGGCTTTTGGCATTTGGTTTGAACCAGAAATGGTGAATCCAGACAGCGATTTATTTCGTGCACACCCACAATGGGTATTATCGACTAAAGGGAATGAACAAATTAAGTTCAGAAATCAGCTAGTGCTGGACTTAACGCGTACTGAGGTGTGTGATTATTTGTTTACCCAAATTAGCGATGTGCTGAGTGAATATCCACACATAAGCTATATAAAATGGGACATGAATCGCGATATTAATCATACCGGCGATGCGCAAGGTAAAAGCGCGATTCATCAACAAACATTAGCCGTATATGGACTTATCGATCGCGTTAAAAATGCGCACCCTCATGTTGACATTGAGAGTTGTTCGTCGGGCGGTGCAAGAATCGACTATGGAATACTAGCGCATACTGACCGTGTTTGGACCTCAGACTCAAACGACGCACTCGATCGTCTAATGATTCAGCGTGGTTGCTCATTCTTTTTCCCAAGTGCAATAATGGGTTCGCATGTAGGGCCACGAGATTGCCATATAACCGGCAGACGTATCCCCATACAAATGCGTATTGCAGTAGCAATGTTTGGGTCTATGGGGATGGAGATGGACCCGCGAGAACTTACCGACAGCGACATAGGCTACTTACAGCAAGGCTTGACCTTGTACAAAGCTAAACGCGATCTTATTCACAATGGGCGACTCTATCGACTCAACTTAAACGGTAATTCTATTGATTTTGGTATAGTTAGCAACGACAAGTCAGAAGCCCTATTTGCTTATAACTGTGTACTTGAAACACGCCGGGCAATGCCTCGAAAATACCGTTTTGCCGGTCTTCAAAGTGATGCGCAATACAAGCTTGAGTTAGTTTGGCCAAATGAGCTAATAGAACATTCAGCCTCTATTTTGGAAATAATACAAAGCAAAGTTTTTTCAGGTGAAATACTAATGAAGTTTGGTATGCAGCTTCCTATTGTATTCCCGCAAACTAGCTTAATATTTAGTCTTTTGAAAGTATAGGGTCTACAGGAAAAATCGCTAGTCTATGGTCACGTGCGGTTCGGTAACACCTATCGAATCGCTAATTTCGTAAACAAATAAATTACCTGCACGCGCTTGCTTAGCACGTTTCTCGTCGTTCAAATTATGCGAAGCACTAGTAACAAAAAGCCAGTTCATATTTGGCCCACCTATGCTTACACAAGTACCTTGGGTTACAGGTAAAGGATGGCGAAAAAGCTCATTACCTTTATCATCAAAACAGGCCACACAAGCTGCGCCCCAAAGCGCTATCCATACGTTGTCATTGGCGTCGGTGCAGGCGCCATCTGGGAAGGTGTTTTTGTCGAATTTTGCAAATTGTTTTCTAGACTCTATTTGACCTTTTTTAGATAAGCTATACTGATAGACTTTATGCGACGCTGAATCGGTATGGTACATAACTCGGCCCTGATGGCTAAAACATAAGCCATTAGATATATGTAGTCCCGACAAAGCCTGCATAGTATGCACCTCGCCTTTATCGAAGCTAAAGCAGTACAGCGCAGCTTGCTCTTCAATACTAAGCTTTCTAGTATCAGTATTTTCTACCATAGAACCAAGCCAGAAACGACCACTGGGATCGCATTTACCGTCGTTGTGGCGTAAATGTTCAGCTTCGACCTCTTGTTGACACAGCCAATCTATATGCCCTGTAGTGAAGCTGTAAACGGCCAGCCCATTTTCAAAGCCTGCTAGTAACTTGTCACTATGGTTGGTAAAAGCAAAACTGCCTAGGCGAAAGGGTAAATCAAATACTTGCAACACTTGCTGTAAATAGTCATCTTTCGCTTTTGCATTTATAGGCTCTATCCCATCGGCCGTGAGTATATCGATGACTTCCGCCGTCATTGCACACTTGTGCAAAGATTTACCTTGAATATCGGTCCAGTATAAGGCTTGTTCTTGCTCATGCCACAATACGTTCTCGCCTAAAATATTTTGGCAAGGAATTTCGAATAACAATCGATTAATATGCACAATACTACTCTACCTAGTTAAGATGTTTGCAGCGCAAGATAACGCTGACGAATAGCCGCAAATCCGAGCACTGTGGCTTGTTTGCCGTGAAAGCATCTAACGGTTTTTGTTTGATCACGAATAACCCGTTCAAACAAATCGCTAATATGACTCTCGCCAATAATAATCACTTCACCTACGTCTTTAATGTTCCACTCTTTGGCGTGCATCGCAGCGCGCACGTCGCTACCAATTAACAATCCCGACAAATACGAGTTCGCTTCATTGGGAGACAGTTCTTCAAATAATTGTTTGGTACGCACGCTAAACAATCCATGAATAAGGCTTCCTGATGCGCTCGCTAAAGTAAATTTAGAACCAAGGTCGAACGCTTCAGGTGTAAAATCTTTACTAGGCGCTTGTATTAAAATACTTGAATGCGTGAGCAAATCGTAAAGCTCGCCTGTCATTGCGGTTTTAAACATTTGGATAATGCCGTCTTTAACCAATATCCATTTAGTATGCGTACCGGGTAAGCAAATAAGATATGTTCCGTTTCGATGGGTAGCGCTTGCCTGCAACCAGCCTAGTACTTGAATCTCTTCACTACGCATTACGTCAAAGTGACCATTAGCATGCTGACAACTAACACCCGGGATAATATTAATGACCTGCCCTTCACACTCAAATTCAACTTGTGCGGTTACAATATCCGCAGGTGCTACGGGGCATGATACGTAAGGAGATTGTCGCCAGCCAATACTTGAACCAATTTGACCACCCATAAATACCGGCAGTAAGCCATGACTTGAACGCCAAGGACGCGTGACTTCGCGAAAAGTCTCGGCAAAATCCTTATGGCTTTTTTGCACACCCGCGGCCTGTGTTTCATTAATAATCTCGACGCTATCGTCGGGCCCAACACAGCATAAATAAGCTTTTAACCTAGACGTTCCCCAGTCAATCGCAATGTAACAATGGTCTCGCATTGGATTAAATACTTGGTGTGGCGTTGTGAATGACATAGCTAGGTGCGCCCCCCATCTATATTAATGCCTTGTCCCGTAATCATGGCACTGTCTTCAGCGGCCAAAAACAGTGCTAAATCAGCCACCTGTTCAGGCAATAAACGCTGCTTGAGGGCCATCGATTGTAACCATTTTTGTTCTTCTTCTGCGGTTAACCATTTTTCTAATTGTTTTTCGGTAGCCACCCATCCAGGTAGGATCGCATTTACCCTAATGTTGTGATCGCCAAAGTCTCGTGCCAAGGCTTTTGTCATACCCATCAAACCCGCTTTTGCAGTAACATAGCCGGTCATCTGTTTTTGCCCTATGAGGGCGGTAATAGAGCTGAAATTAATAATACTGCCACTTTGATTTTTACGCATTTTTGAAAAAGCGGCTTGAGATGCAAAAAAAGCAGGGTCAAGATTTACGTGCATACATTTATGCCATTCATAGGCAGAAATGTTTTCAACTTGCTGACGGTTATCATTGGCAACGTTGTTAACCATCACATCTAAACAACCAAAATGGTCATAGGCGTCGCATATTGCTTTTTGCAAATCATCGGGCTCAGTTACATCTACCCGTCTAAACCACAAATTGTCGGCATACTTGCTGAGGGATTTAAGCGCAGCATTAGCGCCTTGTTCGTCTATATCGATAAAGGCGACTTTACATGCCTGCATCACAAATGCTTTCACCATAGCGGCCCCTATCCCCGATGCACCACCGGTTATAAATACGACTTTATTCGCTAGGCTATGGTATTGAGTTTTGTGATTTGTCATACCTTTTGCTCTTCTTATTGTTATGCGTTATTAACTAATGCCTATACAGTAGATTAGCATCATGTTCTGTACTTGCATAGAGCTTGCTAAGAACCCCTACAAGCAGGGAAATGGCTATATTAGCCTAGCAACGCTTCTGCGAATAAAGAGCTACATAGTGCCTACTTGATGGATATTCAACCTATATTCAAGTACCGCTATCTAAATAACGTTATGCAATAATTAAAAAATACCCTATCATGAAACTACAGTTGTTGTTTAATATGATAATTCGTATTTATTATTATATTTTGCAATCCACAGCCAAGGTTAGGCATATTTTCATGAAACATCCTCAAAATCTTACTCAACAACTCACCCACAAACTTGGCCTTGCCATTGTAAGTGGTCACTATCCCGTTGGCGAAGGCATGCCCTCTGAAGCCAACCTTTGTGAAGAATTTGAAGTTAGCCGCAGTTCCACCCGCGAAGCCGTAAAAATGCTTTCTGCAAAAGGCTTGGTATCATCTAGACCTAAGCAAGGTATTAAGGTACTACCTGAAAGCAACTGGAATATGTTCGATACCGATGTGCTGTCTTGGATATTGCAAAGTAAGCCTTCATTAAAACTACTTAAAGAATTCACCCAAGTGCGCTTTGCAATAGAACCCATTGCCGCTGAATTAGCCGCAAAAAACGCTACCCCCAAACAAATTCAAAATATAGAACATGCCCTTAACAGAATGTCAGACGCTGAAGAAGGACTCGATGACCCACTTGACGCAGACATAAGCTTTCATAGCGCTATTTTAGAAGCCAGTGGAAATCGATTTTTTTTACAGTTAACGCCATTCATTAATACCGCACTCAGAGTTAGCATTCGTTATACTAACCATATAAAGGGCGTAAAAAATGCCGATGTAAATGCTCATGCAAAAATATTTGAACGCATAAAAAAGGGCGATTCCGATGGCGCTCGTATTTGCGTATCAGGAATATTGGAAGAAGCGCTTAGTCTTATAGAATTAAAACTGTAGTTTTTCGGCGTTAGTATACAGGCGATCAATTAGCTGACTTAACTGTGCTTGCTCATCAACCGACAAACAGCTCAATATTTGGTATTCATACTCTAGCGATAGGGGCACAATTTGGCTGTATACGTCGTATCCAGTTTCGGTTAAATCAATTTGTGTACGCCTTTTGTCTTCTTTTGAAATTTGGCGTTGAATTAAATTTCGTTTTAACAGATTACTTATTGCTCGACTAATGAGTGACTTTTCGATTTGCGTCTTTGCCGATATTTCGTCAGCTGAAGCACCTGGATACTCTCCAAGCACGGCCATTATGCGCCACTGCGTTATAGATAAACCGAAGCGACCTTTATAAGACTCAGCCACTAAGGTACTGACCCTATTTGACAGTATTGACAGCCTGTAAGGCAAATATCGTTCTAGAGTGAGTAATGAAGCCTTTGTGACTTGTTCGTTTTTTGCATTCATAAGCTGTTCTTAACAATTCTCTTCGCTAACGGTTGACCGATACAAACTATATATAGCTTGTTTACGTACGAATCCCCATAAAGACTAAACTCGCATTTTTAGTTATACACTTTTTCCCATGCGTCAAAGCCAAGATCATTGCCGCAAATTAGAAGCCGTAATGGCTAATATAAGCAGACACGAATTCACTTAGTGCTTGACATTAGTTGTAATAACAACTAATTTAGTTGCACTTACAACTATTTGTACGCGTTTCTTGATTTTTAGTCAATTATTTTCGATAGTGACGAGATAGAGACTTTAAAAACTATAAAGATTAAACAACGCTACGCATCGCATTTGCAAACACTGCATTTGTTAACAATATATAGAGGATTGGCACATGGCAGACTTATTTGAGAACCCAATGGGTTTAGACGGCTTTGAATTTGTGGAGTTTACAGCACCCACAAAAGGTATTTTAGAAACCGTGTTTACTGCAATGGGTTTTACCCATGTGGCCAACCATAAATCTAAAGAAGTGGCATTATGGCGTCAAGGTGATATTAACTTCATTACCAACTATACCCAAAACACCCCCGCTTTTTATTACGCTCAAGAACATGGTCCTTCGGCATGTGGCATGGCATTTAGAGTGAAAAATGCAAAGCAAGCATATGCGCTAGCGCTAAAAAACGGCGCCCAACCTATCGATATGCAAACCGGCGCTATGGAACTTAAGTTACCTGCTATTAAAGGGATAGGCGGAGCCGCTCTTTACTTAATAGACCGTTATGCGGAAGGCGAAACAATATACGATATCGATTTTGAATGGATAGAAGGCGTCGACATTCATCCCGAAGGCTGTGGTTTTCATACGCTAGACCATCTTACTCACAATGTATACCGTGGGCGTATGGGCTACTGGGCAAAATTCTATGAAGATTTATTTAACTTCCGCGAAGTCCGCTTTTTCGATATTAAAGGCGAATACACAGGGTTGTTATCTAAAGCTTTGTCAGCTCCCGACGGCAAAATTAAAATCCCGCTAAATGAAGAAGCTGGCGGTGGCGGCGGTGGCGGTCAAATTGAAGAGTTTTTGATGCAGTATAACGGTGAAGGTATTCAGCACATTGCCTTTGCATGTGACGACTTACCTGCCTGCTTGGATCGTTTGAAAAAACTCGGGCTTGCGTTTATGACGCCACCACCAAACACTTATTATGAAATGCTTGAAGAACGCCTTCCTGGCCACGGTGAACCCACTGATGAACTAAAAGCGCGCGGAATATTGCTCGACGGCACCACCGAAGGCGGCGAACCTCGTTTACTACTGCAAATATTTTCAGCAGCGATGCTGGGCCCTGTTTTCTTTGAATTTATTCAACGTAAAGAAGACCAAGGCTTTGGCGAAGGCAACTTTAAAGCCTTGTTTGAGTCTATTGAGCGCGACCAAGTGGCTCGCGGCGTTATAGGCGGTTCAGCAGGAGAAGCGCAATAATGAAACTATCCCGTATTCACCATGTTGCTTACCGCTGCAAGGATGCCAAAGAAACCGTTGAGTTTTACCAACAAATGTTGAATATGGATTTTCAGTTGGCCATTGCCGAAGATAAGGTGCCTTCTACTCAGGCACCTGACCCATATATGCATGTATTTTTAGACGCAGGTAATGGCAACGTTCTCGCTTTTTTTGAGTTACCTAACTCACCTGATATGGGACGTGATGGTAATACCCCAGAATGGGTACAACATATTGCATTTGAAGTGGCTAGCAAAGAAGACTTAATGGCTGCAAAAGCGCATTTAGAAGCAAATGAGATTGATGTTTTAGGTCCAACGAATCATGGTATATTCGAGTCCTTATATTTCTTCGACCCAAATGGGCATCGAATTGAGCTTGCGGCAAATATTGGTACACCTGAAATGATGGCGGAACTCAAACGCGTAGCACCAGCGATGTTAGAAGAATGGTCACAAACCAAGCAAGCGCCTCAACATGCAAAATGGTTGCATACAGGTGAAGGTTTCCCAAGTAAATTAAACTAATAGTATCTGCGTTTTTAAGGACCAAATTAATGAAATTAGCAAGTGTAAAACAAGGCCGCGATGGTCAACTAGTCGTTGTAAATAGTGCCCTCACTAAAATGGCGAGCGTGCATTACATTGCGCCAACACTTCAATATGCCTTAGATAACTGGGAACAGGTTAGTGCAAAGCTGGAAGATCGTTATCAGCAATTAGAATCGGGTGAGTTAGAAGGCGAAGATTATAACCCATCATTACTTTCATCTCCCCTACCACGCGCTTTTCAGTGGGCCGATGGTAGTGCCTATGTTAACCATGTAGAGTTGGTGCGCAAAGCGCGCGGAGCCGAAATGCCGGAAACATTTTGGACCGATCCACTCATGTATCAGGGGGGTTCAGACAGCTTTTTAGCGCCATTAGAAGATATCGTTATGCCGCAAGACGACGGCTTTGGTATCGATTTTGAAGCCGAAGTTGCAGTAGTCACTGGCGATGTACCGATGGGCGTGTCACCAGATGATGCTTTAGCCTATATTCGCCTAGTTATGATAGTAAACGATGTCTCTTTGCGCGGCTTAATACCCGGTGAATTAGCCAAAGGTTTCGGCTTTTTCCAATCCAAACCATCGAGCGCTTTCAGTCCTGTTTGCGTTACTGTGAATGAGCTGGGTGACAGCTTCAAAGACGGTAAGTTACATCTACCATTAGTTTCACATTTTAATGGTGACAAGTTTGGCGAGCCTAACGCAGGTATCGATATGACCTTCCATTTTGGCCAGTTGATTGCCCATGCTGCAAAAACACGACCGCTTTGCGCAGGCACAGTTATTGGATCGGGTACGGTATCAAACAAACTAGATGGTGGCCCAGGAAAATCGATTAGTGAAGGCGGCGCAGGCTACAGCTGTATTGCTGAAGTACGCATGATTGAAACTATTGAGAATGGCAAACCTACTACCTCGTTCATGAAATTTGGTGACTCAGTTAGCATTGAAATGTTTAACCAACAAGGCGAGTCAATTTTTGGCCAAATAGCACAAGTAGTTAAACAATCTAATTAGCAATCAACGGCAAACAGCGAAGATTAGTACCTATCTTTGCTGACAAAACCAATGCCAATCTTGCTTTACTTGCTGCGCATATTCTTTCGCAAGGTCAATAAGCTCGGCTTGAGTATGAGTCAATGCCTGCAACATTGCAGACTCAAACTTTAAAGAGCTTTTGTCTCCCCTACCATGGGCTCTTGCCAAGGCGTTAGCGCAAGCCTCGGCATAAAAGCTGAACCCTCCTTCATTAGCGTTTACTTTCCCCAAGGTAATATGCTCAGGGTCAAACCCTACTTTGGTGTGATGCCTAGAGCGGATTAGCCAATGACTATCTTGAAAGAATGCCTCATCTAAACAATAGTCTTGCTTTCGTTGCATTCTATGCTGACATTTCACTGTCAAATGCGATGGGTTAAGTTGGTTTTGATGGTGTAGTTCAGGAAAATAGTAAATAGGTGCTGCGGTTCTTTGCTGCTTTACTTCAACAACATGACAGGCAGCAACTTTATTAGCATTATGCTCATCTCTAGGCCCAATAAGTAGATAAAATCGATCCATATTAACTGAGCTTGTACCTGAATTTATACGCTTTACTACATCTAATATGTCGTGATAAAAATACGGGCTAAGCTGCGTGCATAAAGCACTTTTATCTACGCCTTTCCTACTGTATTTGTCTGGATTGTCTTGAAAACGCAGAGGGAAACGCGTTAAATCAACGGCTTTTGCGAGCGCACTATTTGACATAAAGAACTCACCTCCCACGGCAGCAGATTGCGCCTTTTTGTAACGCTTACTCAGTGGCGAAGGTGTTTTGAAGTCAGTAAAGGTTTGATCCAAGAAATATTCGTCGGTATCTTTTCGTTTTACTGCTTGTGTAAGGATATCAATATAGCCATCCAAAAAAGCCTGCAAAGCTTTTGCAACTTCCATGTCTGAAAGGTGCTCCTTATTTGAATAGTCTTTGTTACTTTCGTATTTACCGTTAACGACACCTTCGCCATGATCGGCGGCTAAGGCTAAACTGACTAAATAACGAAGTATG
The DNA here is from genome assembly GCA_964195425.1 of Acidiferrobacterales bacterium. Taxonomy (GTDB): domain Bacteria; phylum Pseudomonadota; class Gammaproteobacteria; order Enterobacterales; family Alteromonadaceae; genus Glaciecola. Next base: position 24,251 of record CAXMOM010000043.1, on the reverse strand, counting down.
TCCCAATATGCATACCCTATACACGCGTCATCAAAATCGTTTAACGAAAAAACAATGTGTTCACCAAAACTGCCCTCTTCGGTAAAAAAGCCAAAATTTGAGGCATGACAATCGCCCATTACAGTAGTTAAAGGGACGTCCAAAAAGGCTTCAGGCATTGCTAAATTATGTACCGCTAGATCGGCATAAAAAAGTTGAGCGGTTCCGCGGTAAAAAACAAAAGGGCTGGTGCGCATTTTTAAATGCTTAGGATTTGATGCGCCCGCATACTGGCCATCAATAAGTAGCAATTGTTGGTTAATAAAATCAGCTCTGGAGGTCATATTTTTCAGCCTGACTAAACGAAGTTATATTAAACGCTACTTACGCGAATAATTCAAAGCCTTCTTTAGCAAATACTTTGCCGTTGACTGATATTTCTATTTTATGTTGCCCTTGATAGTACCTGCGAGTCGTAACTGCCTTAAAGCTATGCCGCTTTGTAATGGTTTGTTGAGCATTAGCAGGTATAACAATACTGGTCCACTTGAACACTTTAGGCGTCATTTTCCCGTTGGCTTTTTGGTGGAACATAGCGTAATCAATTAGCAAAGTTTGCGGCATACCACTTTTATTGATTAATGAAAGTGCAAACTCTTGTACTTCTCCCATTTTTACGCGCTTATGCTGCAGTGTAAGCACAATGTCTAACTGCTTAGCTGGGGCAAAACCGAATAAAGCGAGTACATTCGGATGTCCGTTTTTGAGCAAGGTTCTGCATGCATGCTTAATCAACTTAGTGCGTTGTTTGTTTTTCTCATCCCACCATTTAGCGGCAATGCCTGCCACTGTGTCAGGATGATCTTTGGCAATATCATTTAAGTTGTTGGCTACAGAGCGACGTACGTATTCTGATGGGTCGTCTTTAAGTGCTTCAAGTAGTGGTAGAATAAGTGAAGGCTCATTGGCAAAAACATGCAGCCTTAGCCCCCAAGGTAAATAAGGCCTACATCCTTCCGACACCAGTCTACGAACGTGAAGGTTATCGTCTTGAGCCCATTTTGTAAGCACCTGAAGTGTTGTATTAGTATGGTCGCGCAAAAAGGGACGAATTGAAAACTCTGCTGAAAAACGCTGAGTACAAGCGTGCATTAATGCAAATGCATCATGTAAATATAGGCTGCCATGCTTAAGAGATGATTCTGCAACATAATCAGTTATGGGCATCATCATCCAGCCGCAAAGTCCTTGGTCGTGGGCGTCAAACTGCATATCTTCGTTATTACATGCAGGTGCTAATGCAAGGGTTAGTATTCGCGCTGACGCAATAAAGTCGCGAGGCATATACTTAAGTAAAGCATCCTTTATTTGATTAGAACGAGCTTTAAGCTCTAAAGATTCTAACTGCAAATTTGCCGTTTTTATAAAACCTTCGGAATCGAAGTAATTCTTTACGTCATTGGGGTCAAAGTGCTGACTTGCCGAGGTAATATGACCGGCCATTTGAGTAATAACAACGACATTAAAACGGTGCTTAAACGCTTCGGGCATTTTTATTATTCCTTAGCTAAACCGTATTAGTTTTTAACGGAAAATTCACCACAGGCAAAATATAATCAAGGGGACTAGAGTGATTTTCTAGATGGCAATATAACATTGGCAAATATTAAGCCCGCTACCAAAGACATAAAAATAACAAAGGTTTCTTGACCGATATGTTCAGCTTGCACAAAATCTGTGCCTGATACAAAAGAATTTAATCCAATATACGTTTTTGAACCCGGCACCAATACAATAATACCTTGCATCAATACAATCGTGGCTGGTGCTTTTGCCACACGTGCAAATAGATTCGCAAATATGCCTACCGCAAATGCCCCGGCAAACGTACCTAGTCCAAATTCTAGATATTTAGAAGCCCAATACGTCGAGAAGTAACCAACAAAACCACACATTACCGCAAACGGCGCATGCTTCAGTCTAATATTAAAAATAGGGATTAAGGCCGTGCATAAAATTAACACTGCTACGAATAGCGACCAAGGTGGCAACTTGATTAATGGATTGTGATCTACTTCACTAAAAAGCGCAAAGCCCAGAGAGATGCCTAGAAACGCACCAAAATACAATTTGAACAACTGCATTAAGGCATCCATAACACGCGCTGTGCCGCTCACCACGTTCCTAGAAGACAACTCAGCAAGCCCTATTGCTAAAGCTAATCCTGGAATGAATATAATTATAGATGATAGCACCACCAAACGGATGTTAATGCCGGGCTCAAGGTAGTGCGCAATCGCACAGGCCAACACACCAGCCACAAGCGCAACTGCGGGCTCTAGCATATATGACACACGCTTCGAATACTGCGACCAAAATACAAACAGGTACATAACAATACCTATAGCACCCGACGCCACAGCATCAAGTAAAGACGCTCCCATTAACACTGCAAATGAACCTGTTGAGCAACTGTAGGCGCACATCATTCCCAATGGATGAAAAAATTTAATTTTAGCTTCTATTTCAGTAAGCCGCTCGTCGGCCTCAACTAAAGTACGTGCACCTGCAATTAATGAATTTACCAATTCGTCGGTGCGAGACAAAGAGCCCAAGTCAAGCTCGCCTGGCTGCATGCGAGCTGAATGATTGTATTCATCTTCATGTTTATCACTCCAAAGAACAAAAGTGAGTGACGTAGGCGTGGAGATAAAACTCGCGTGCACATTCAGGTACGCCGCAACCTCAGCTAAGTGCGCTTCAAGCCGAAAGGCCGGCGTGCCATATTTGTGCAGCATTTTGCCAAGCTTAACAATAAAGCGGCGAACACGAATAAATTCGATTGTATCCATTCAACAAGGAACCTTAAAAAAGTAGGTGGAATTACCGGTATTGAGTACCATATTTGAGAAATATCGGCGCTAGTTCTCCAGACTGAAGCATTTTAAAAAATTCGGCATCAAAAGCTTTTTGGAATTGGTAAGGATTAGCCGCTTTATCGGTTAATGAGGACGCACGCATTATTTTTTCAGAATATCCAATATGTAGAGAGTTTTGCGATAAAACGCTACCAATACTGAGCTTATTAAGGTCTTTAATTTTACCATCCGCGAACAATTGCTTGGAGGTTTCTACAAAACTCACTTTTTCAAATAAGGTACAATCAACAATATCGTTGTAAACGCCCAGCAATGCCAAGCTAGCATTGGGAAACTCAAAAACGTTTACGGTATCAACTTCTCTAGTTTTTATACTTTCATCTAACCAGCCGTCATAAGCAGCAACCTGGTGAACAATGTCTATTAATAAACCCTTCGCTTTACCATCTTCTTGATAGCTATACGGCCTATAATCAATATCTGTTATTAATTCTATTTTTACACGCTTAACTTGAATTTCTGCGGACTCGGGTTGCGAGGATATTGCTACGCTAGAAAACAATAGTAGATATAAAGCCACGCAATAGATGGAAGTCATAGAAAGTAGGGCTAATTTAAAGGTCAAAAAGGTCTTGAGAGTATTCATGCGCGTAGCGTAATTTAGTATAGTATTCTGGTCAAGGTATTAGCGTTTATTTGCACAAATTCGGTGATTTAAGTTGACCCCTTAAATTATTCAGCACTAGTCTGTGATGGACTCATAAATGACATAACTTGATTTTAATGACGCCTATAGACCAAATGATATGAGACCATTTTTTGTAATGTGTACATTGCTTCTTTTTATTCATCCTGCATTAAGCGTTGAAAAAATAGTGGTGTGGGAACGCAATTACAATAAACCATTTTTTAAAGAAACACTGCAAAACCTTGCTCAACTAAGCGATGAAGAGTTTGGTCAGCTAAACATAGTACCTTTAGCAAAAAATATAGTTGCCGATTTGAACCTTGTCTTTATATATCCAAATACATATTTTATTTTCATTAGCCCGAAGAACATAAAACTGCATGAACGGCTAAGTACAGCGATGGGATTGGCGATTGAGGACAATAATTATTTCGATATTTTTGATATTTTTGATAAATATTATGAGAGCGCTCTGATAGAAAATGGTATTTATGAACGTAAACTGATGATCCTAAAGAAATCAAAGGTTATCTCCAGAAGCCTTGTCGGCAATTAATAGGTTTGGGATTGCGAGCTTTGTGACCCCAGCTATTAAACTGGGCCCGGTTAATTGATGTATTCTTTTGTGGCATTAAAAAAAATCTGCAAACCAAGCCCATACAGCATCATCCCTAAGATATGTTTGCAGAGCATATTAATGCTTGCCAACATAAGTTTGCTCAAAGCTAACGAAGAATTAGTGCTTTACAATCGCAACTTCAACAGCCCATTTGTAAAAGCGAGCATAGATAATCTTACCAACTTAAGCAACAAATCCAGAACGCAAATCAGCATAGTCGCTTCTGACGATATGGAACAAAAAGCAGCTTTTGGAACTTTAGTGAAGGGCGAAATTGATATTTTTGTTGGTTCTCCCACGGTTGAACGTGAGAATAGAGCACCTATGATTTATGTGCCTCTCGATAGAGGTTTGCTGGGGTTTAGATTATGTTTAGTCCACAAAAGCGCAGCCAAATTTAAATCTATTGGAAACCCCGCACAATTTATTCAAAAGAAACTAACTGTCGGCTTAGGGACATATTGGCCTGACAAACATATTTTTGAAGAAAACGGATTTGAGATTGTAGACAGTCCAGTTCATCAGTCATTATTTACCATGCTGCAAAATAAACGTTTCGATTGTTTTTCTAGAAGCATTATTGAAATAGACCAAGAACTGATCGACCATAAAAACAAACAAGTAGAGCTAGACACTGAGCTCGTCTTTGTTTATCCCAATGCCGACTTCATTTTTATTAACCCAAACTAGCCTCAGTTATTAGAACGATATTCAAAAGCAATGCGCGCTGCTATTGAAGATTTAAGTTACTACGAATTATTTGATGTTTATTACGCTCAAAAACTAGCGCATCATAAAGTGTTTGAGCGCAAGCTTATATTTTTAGAAAACACAACCGCGTCATATAAAACTATTCAGTCGATTAACCGTTATGGTATTGCCACCTTTATTGTTCCTAAAAAGCTCGTACCCTAGATTAATCGACTAGTCTCATGCTTGCATATTCAGAAACAGTGGAGTCTGAGCCTATCCACACATGAAACTCGCCATTTTCAATAATAAGGGTGTTTTGCTGCCCATAAAAACCTAACAAATCAGCTTTTATTTCAAAACTAACCTGCACACTTTCATGCGCATTAATCAATACGCGTTTAAAACCCTTCAATTCTTTGATTGGTCTAGTCGTACTGGCGGCTTTATCGCGAATATATAATTGCACAATTTCTTCACTGCTATAATCACTATTATTAGTAATGGTAACCATGGCAGTAAGCGGTTCATTTATTTTCATTTCAGGATGACTTAAGGTCACTTCACTATACTCAAAGCTCGCGTAACTCAAACCAAAGCCAAAGGGAAACAAGGGTGTAAAATGTGTATCTAGGTGCGCTGAAACCATGCCTAATGAAGTTTGCTGCGCCCTTATTGGTATATTGTCCTGATGCACATATTGTTCTTCTGTCGCTGGACGTTCTCCGTTTTTTTGTGAATAGTAAATGGGAATTTGCCCTACCACACGCGGGAATGTCACGGGTAACTTTCCTGTAGGAATTGCTTTTCCAAATAATAAATCACTAATAGCTTCTCCTCCCATCGAGCCTGGATGCCATGCATATAATATGACATCTACTTTATCGACAATAGACGACAGGGTTAGTGGACGGCCTGCCATCACTACCAACACAATAGGCGTGCCTGTTGCTGAAATTTGCTCAATAAGCGCTTCTTGAGCGCCCGGAAGATCTATGTTCGAGCGCGAATGCGCCTCACCCGATAGTATTGATTCTTCGCCCATAACCATAATCGCGATATCAGACTTTGCCGCAGCGTCAATTGCTTCATTAAAACCCGATTTACGAACATCACGGCTAGTAGCTAAGCCTTTGGCAAAATGTACTTTTACGCCGCGATTTACAGATTGGTTTGCAGGCCAAGCTTCAGCGCACACTCCGGTAGCGGTTACTTCAGCAGAAATAGCCGTTAAGCAATCAACACTATGCTTTTCGTGCCCATCAAATATCCATGTGCCTAATTGTTCATAGCCATCATTCGCTAGTGGACCAATTACCGCAACATTGCTTAACTTGTGTTTATTGAGAGGAAGAATTGCTTGGCGATTTTTAAGTAATACGCAACTTTTAATCGCCGCTTCTTTTGCCGCTGCTAAATGCGACGGGTTGGCAAGAGCGGGAAAGTTCTCGGCTTGTGTATAGGCATTTCCAAAAAGTCCTAGCGAAAATTTGGTTTGCAGAATACGCAGCACCATGGCATCGATTTGTTCCACATCAATGCTTTTTTGTTGTATCAATTTTGGTAAGTAATTAGCGTAGCACCTGCTCACCATTTCCATATCAACACCCGCCGTGGCCGACAGCTGTGCGCACTGTTCGTCATTTTCAGCTAAGCCATGTGCCTGCAGTCCTTGGACCGAGTTCCAATCGCTCACTACAAAACCTTTATATTGCCATTCACCGCGTAAAACGTCTTCTAAAAGCCATTGATTACCGCTTGCAGGGACACCATTTAAATCACTAAAAGAAGTCATAAAAGTAGCTACGCCTATATCGGCGGCGGCTTTAAATGGTGGCAAAACTGTATTTCTGAGCTCATTTTCACTAATGTTCGCAAAGCAATAGTCGCGCCCACTCTCGCTGTAACCATAACCCGCAAAATGCTTTGCACAGGCTGCAATTGCAGTTTTATCCCTTAAATCGTTAGACTGAAAACCTATAACCATGGCTTCGCCTAAACGCGAACAAAGGAAAGGGTCTTCTCCTAAGCTTTCCGCTATTCTGCCCCAACGCGGATCGCGCGTAATATCTATCATAGGGGCAAATGTCCAATTAACCCCTTGGCTCGAAGCTTCAATAGCGCCAATTCTAGCCGCCTGTTCAACGGTTTTTTCACACCACGTAGCTGCCTGCCCCAAAGGAATAGGAAATGTGGTGGTAAAACCATGGATAACATCTCGCCCGATTAACAAAGGAATACCCAATCGAGATTCTTCGACAGCGATTCTTTGGAGTTCATTAACAGTTGCAGGGTCTACTTCATTAAGAATAGAACTAACACGACCTTCTTGGATGGAATTGACTAAATGCGGACTAATCGAGCCCCCTTCACCTGATAATTGATTTAGCTGTCCTAGTTTTTCGTCAAGCGCCATTCGACTAAGTAAATCAGATGCAAACTCAATCGCAGCCTCTTGAGGATTGTTATTTTTTGAATTAGACAGACTTGTGCTCATGAAATATATCCGAAGTGCAGCAACTTAAACATGAATTATCGAATTAATGCGGACCACAGGGCAATGTAAACACGCCCAAACGGACTATCAATAAGGTTATAGGGACAAACCAGACTATTTTTTTCCAGTGAGCGTAAGCCCGAAAAATCAATCCCTGTTGCGTAGATCAGATCTGTAGTTTAGTCTTCTTGTGCGCAAAGGATAGCTCTGCTAGTGTAAACAAGGTGTAAATAGACCGTTTCAACTTGTAAAATCCACCTTCTTATCGATTTTATATTGTTCATCATTTTACAATGTGTAGAGTCGTTGATAACACCATCGTATGTACAGAGATATTTAAGGTTTTTTCTCCTTGTTAACCCTCTGCTTTCATCCGACCTAATATAGTGATGGAAACGTATATGAGCGACCAGCAGCATTTTGAAACAGCACCTGAAGACAAAATATCACTCTCCAAAAAGCTTATTTATGGTTTAGGCGCATTTGTTAACAATATCCTAGCGGCCGCAATAGGCGGCATGGTTATAGTGCTTAATTTAGGCTTGGGCATGAACCCAGCTTTAGTGGGTTTACTTAGCGCATTGCCTCGTCTAACCGATGCAATCACCGATCCTTTGATGGGTTATATTTCAGACCATACCAAGTCGAAATGGGGCCGGCGTAGGCCTTATATTTTCTGTGGAGCTATAGCGGTAGGGGTTATTTATGCCCTAATGTGGCAATTACCCTTAGGACAAAGTGAAAATTTCTATTTTTGGTTTTTTCTTGCTGGTTCGTTTGTGTTTTATCTTGCTTATACCGTTTTTGCCACACCATGGGTGGCCTTAGGCTATGAGTTAACTCCCGATTATCACGAGCGTACCCGTTTGATGGCCGTGCAAAACTCTATGGGTTATGTGGCTTACCTGATTTCACCTTGGTTTTTGTGGTTTATGCAAAGCGATGTGTTATTCGATGACATGGTGGAAGGTGCCAGTTGGTTGGCCATTATTATTGGTGCGGCTGTTATCATTATTGGTGTAATACCCGCCATCTTTTTGAAAGAACGGTTTAATAAGGCCAACAGTGAAGAGAGAACGGTTGCGGCATTCGCAGAAAAACCGGCAAAAATAAACAAAGTGGAAGAGTTTCCCACCGGTCTTAAAGGCTTTTTGCGTGGCTTTATTATAACCTTAAAGTTTAAGCCTTTTTTGAGTCTGTGTGGGGCGACCTTCTTGGTATTTAATGGTTTTATGCTGGTTTCATCGTTCCAGATATATGTGATCATTTATTATGTATTTGAAGGTAATCAAGGCTTAGGAGCAGAATATTCAGGCTGGGCAGGCACATTATCTGCAGCATCTACGTTTTTTGTAATTTTCTTTGTTTCTTGGTTATCAACCAAAATAGGTAAGAAAAAAGCATTTTATGCGGCTACAGCTGTTTCTATTGTCGGTTATGGTTTGAAGTGGGTTTGTTATCATCCCGATTATCCGTTGTTGACCTTAGTGCCGGCGCCATTCATGGCCTTTGGTTTAGGCGCTTTATTTACTTTGATGGGGTCTATGATTGCCGACGTGTGCGATATGGATGAGCTAGAAACAGGAGAGCGACGTGAAGGTATGTTTGGCTCAATTTACTGGTGGGTGGTGAAGTTGGGCATGGCTGTTGCGTTGGCAGCAGGTGGATTTTTACTTAATATTACTGGTTTTGATGTGGCACTCGGTGGCGCTCAAACTGCCGATACTATACATATGATGAGATTGTTTGATGTTGTTATTCCTATGGTGGCTTCTGCCATTGCAATGTGGATGGTTTATACTTATCCCATTACCGAACAAAAAGCCCATGAAATACGTGAAGAGTTAGAAAAGAGAAGACAAGCAACCTAGTCGCTTATTGTTTTCATAGGTGCCTCTTTACTGTTTCGCATTGAGTCTAAGGCACAAGCTATGAGTTTTAGTGACTGTGAGGTCAAAAAACAGATAAATAGTAGCAATGAGTAAATGCAAAAAAGCCTGCTACATGCGGGCTTTTTGATCAAGTGTATCGTGATAATGCAGCAGACAGGCTAAATTGGTCAGTTACTTAACGTAAAACGGAAAGTTAGCATGACCTGCATTGCCTTGGTCGTCATAGGCATATGCAAACAGCCTGTATGCGCCAGTCTCATCAGGCGCCTTTATAGTCACCAGTGGGCCTTCTATGTTAACAATTAGCCCATCAACAATAGCCGGCACATATTCAGGATCACCACCTACTTTGGCAGAGGTAGACTCTTTACGGACTTCCCACATTATTCTTACCTCGTCTTTGTCGGGCTCGACCACCTCGATATAAGCTGTGTAGTCTTTACCGGCGGACAAATACACATTGTCAAAAGGGCTTTTACCGTCAAGGGCAATGGATCTTACACTAGGAGACCTATTTTGTGGCCAAACGCCATTCCAAATGTAGTGCATAACATCTACCGGCTCTGTTTCTTCGCCGCTGTCTAAAAACATACCGTACCATGTGGGCGTTTTCTCTTGCTTTTGTCCCCACAAAAACACGTAATTGCCAAGCGCTTGGCCTGCATATGGCTGCAATACTTGCCGGTAGCTCTTGGAATAGTTACTGGCTTTTTCAGAACTTGTATTTTCTACGGGAGCACCCCAATCAGTAGTAAATACTTCCCAGTGGCCTACCCCGCCCCACTCAGTTACAAAGAAAGGTTTTGTATAGCCATAGGATTTAACATATTTGGGCAAATTAAGAATATCAGCATACATCTGAAAACTTACAAAATCGAGTGCCGGTGCGCGCTTTGCAATATCCACAAGTGCTCGCTTATCAAACCCAGCCAATGCCGTAGTGCTTGGATGATTAGGATCTACTTTCTTAATCATTTCAGCCACCTGATTAACCGCATCAAATACTTTTGGATTGATATAGTCAAAATTCACTTCGTTACCAATAATCCACGTTAATAATGCTGGGTGATCCTTATACTTTATTACCCGCTCACGTGATTCTTCAAATTGCTGAGCAACAGCGGCAGGATCGTCATAATCAAAGCCCTGTCGCTCGCGCGCAAATTCTAAACATAGCGACACTGTCATTCCCAACGCATGCGCCCGATCAAGCAGCTCTATTGCAGAAATAGGGTTATGGTCTACTGACCAAGTCCTAATCGAATTAGCCCCGTATTTTGCAGCGCTTTCAAAATTAATACCGACCATGCCCACGCCCTTAACTTCGTATGGTTCACCGTCTCTTAGCAGGGAATACCCACCATTGCTTTCAACAATTTCGACTTTTATTGCTTGTGCAAATACTGGCGAAATATTTACTAAAAATAGCAATAAGCACAATGGAACGCTTACCTTTATAAAAAGCGAAAATAAATGATTTGCATGGTCTTTCATAAAAATAATCCCCTAAAAACTAGGTATTAATAGTGGCCGCCGACGGTATTGTCTAAGCGTAGTCTTGGTGCCTAAAATTATTGCACGTGTTTTGTGTAAATGAAGACGCATTGTTAATAAGATACAAAGTTGTAAATTTTATGTTAAATGCAGTATCTCGTTTGTATTACTCAATACTCAACGCGAAAACGGTAGGGTGGACGAAGACTACGTTGAAGTGGATAAGACTAAATTGACAACATTAGAGATACTGTTTTCATATTTTATATACTTATTTGTCAAGAAATGGTCGTCAAGCCTAGTAGCACCAAGAGAGTATGTGTACAATGCGTGTGTAAACATGGGGTTAATGATGTCAGACAATATTCTGTTTAATGTACAAAATACTATTGAAGAAAACCCGCGGTACCGTTTTTGGTTTTGGCAAATCGGATTTTGGTTTTTCATGTCTGTGGTAGGATTTTTCACCCTAATATTATGGTACGCTCAAGCCAGCATAGGCACAATTAGCCATGTAATCATACAAGCGATTATGGGCCTGACATGTTCAATATTCTTACATCAAGCTTTCACATTTCTTAGTAAGTTCTCTCTACTATCAAGAGTTTTTATCGGCCTCATGCTAGTGCTGTGCACCGCATTTTTATGGACCATGTTGCATATGCAAGTTTTTGTATTGCTTACGGGTTTTGATGATGTATGGGAAGAGTTTGGTGGTTGGTACTTCAGTGGTATATTCGTATTTTTATGTTGGACAGGTTTGTTTCATGGTGTCCGCTATTACGATTTACATCAATATGAGCACCGTATTATGCTTAGAGCTGAAGCCAATACCCGCGAAGAACATTTAAAGCGCGTAAGAGCTCAAAGTGAAGCCCGCGACGCCAAGCTGAAAATGCTCAGGTATCAGCTCAATCCGCATTTTCTATGTAATACCCTAAATGCGATTAACTCTCTTATTGAAATTGGAGAGTCGGTCAAAGCTCAAAGTATGACTGTACAATTAAGCCAGTTCTTGCGTTATTCCTTAGATACCGACCCAGATACCAAAATTCCATTAATCGAGGAGATAGATGCGCTTAATCTATATCTCGAAATAGAAAAAACCCGATTTGCAGAACGCTTGAACATTGAAATTGATATACCAAGGGATGCCCAGGCGGCATTAGTGCCAAGCTTACTGTTGCAACCTATAATTGAAAATTCAATGAAACACGCCATTGCAAAAAATGAGCTTGGCGGCACCATTTCAATTATGGCAGCGGTCGTTGACCACGAATTAGTGCTAACCCTTAAAGACACTGGCGATGACGCCTCTTCTGAATCCCAAAACATTGATAATAAAGAGAGTCAAGAATTTGCTTCTGGAAAAGGCGTTGGTCTTAAAAACATCAAGCAGAGGTTATCTGCGCTATATAATAACGCATATCGCATAAATGCACTTTTCGAGGAGCAAGGTGGACTTACTACCATTATCCACTTGCCACTAGAACATTAAAACAAGGTTGTTTAGATGACTCATTCTATTCGTACGATTATTGTCGATGATGAACCATTAGCTCTAAAATTTTTGCGTGCAAAACTTGAGAAAATATCTGCAATAGAAATCGTAAAAGAGTGTAAAAATGGGCGTGAAGCTATTTCTGCCGTTGCCGACTTGGCACCAGACTTAATCTTTTTAGATATTCAAATGCCGGGGATTTCAGGCTTTGATGTTATTGCACAATTACAAAGCGACATAATGCCTTTGGTTGTGTTTTCAACGGCTTATGAGCAGTACGCCTTAGACGCGTTTGATGCAAATGCAATAGACTATGTCCTCAAGCCCATAGACGATGACCGTATAAACCGAGCGGTAGAGCGCGCCAAACAGAGGATAGCGGCGTTTAATGTTGCAAAAACTGATGACTCTTCTGGCGAAGCTATTAACGATCGCAAAACAAGCCTAGTGCAGGCGGTAGAAAATATAAAAGTAGCTCGCCATGAAGGTAAATCTGGCGCTAACGGTACTCCCCAGGAAGCCAGCACTAGCGCCTCAAAAATAGTCGTTAAAGATAGAGACGAAATACATATTTTGGCCCAAACCGAAATAGAATGGATAGATGCCGCAGGTGATTACGTTTGTATACACACTAAGGGCGAAACTCACGTAAAGCGCACCACGCTCAAAGAAATTTTAGACGAGCTAGACGATCAAATTTTTAAACGCGTGCATCGCTCAACTATTGTGAATATGAGCTTTATCAAAAAAGTATTGCCGCATACTAAGGGCGAGTTTTTCTTGCTATTAGGAGAGTTTGACAAAATAAAGGTAAGTCGAAATTATAAAGATGTAGTAAAAGATTTCCTGTCAACTTAGCTGCTGAAGTTTAGACCTAGATCAACAATGGTGTTTTAAAACACACATCAGTAATGCTAATCTAAACATAATATTGAATAAACCTTAATATACTTAAAATTGATCGCAGCTTCGTTAGTAACGAAGCTGCAGTCTAAGCAATATGCTGCCATTGTAGCAACCATCATTAACATGCCTAAAACACTCGGAATGATAGCAGTCGCTGAAGGTGTTGAATCAAAAGATATCAAGCACCAATTATTGCAAATGGGCTGCATCTATGAACAAGGATATTTGTGGAGCAAACCTGTTTGCGATGAAGACTTTATAGCATTAGTGATTAAAGGCACCTCATCAACAATACCGTAATTAGTTAGGTGTATTACTCTGGGCCTCCTATTTTATCTAGGCCATAACAAGTGAACGCTTTATTTGCTCGCGGCCAAGAGGTAAACTGCTAGATAGAATTAAATGAACTGCACTGGGCACGAAATGGCGAAATTATCATTACAAGAACAACTACTAAAAGCGGGTTTAGTAAACGAGAAAAAACTCAAAAAAGCAAAAAAAGGCTCAAAAAAATCACGTGACTTAGCGCGTGAAGTCAAAGCCAGTGTTGAAATAAGCAAGCAAGCCCAAGTAGATCGAGCAAAAGAACTCAATGACGTTAAAAAAGAGCAAGTGATTTCTAAGGAGCTCAAAGCGCAAGTTAAGCAACTTATTGAAATGAATAAACTTGATTTGAAGCGCGCTGACATAAAGTACAACTTCACCGACGGTACGCTTATTCGCTATGTTTATGTAGACGAAGTTACCCGAAAGCAGTTGATTGCAGGCATTTTGGCTATTGCTCGATATGAAGGTCAAGATGAAACTATCTATGCGGTAATACCTAGCATTGTGGCAAATAAGATTGCCCAGCGTGATGAACACACGATACTCGAAAATAAAGCGCCAGAAGAAGAAATCCTCGCTGAGGACGACCCGTATGCCGACTATGTCGTGCCCGATGATTTGATGTGGTAGCCGTGCCTTTGCAAATAAACACCTACACACGCGGCTTAGCCAATGCTTAAGCAAAAAACTACATGCTGGCGCTGTCCCGTTTGTGAAGCACCTCTGCTTCAGCATATGCACCAATGGCAATGTGTAAATCAGCATAGCTTTGATATTGCCAAAGAAGGCTATGTTAATTTACTGCTGCCCCAACATAAGAACAGTAAATCGCCGGGCGACAGCAAAGAAATGGTGTTAGCTCGCCGTGCTTTTTTATCACAAGATCATTATTTACCACTGGCGCAGCATATTAGTAAATGCTTGCTTGATGAGCTTGGCGCTGATGTGCCTGGCATTGAAGCATTTACGCAAAACCACTTATCAATATTTGATGCCGGCTGTGGAGAGGGTTATTACCTTAACTGTATTGCTAATTACATACTGGCCAATAAGACTAATGATAAGATTCAATCGTATACCTTTTGTGGAGTCGACATTGCCAAGCCGGCCATACAAAAAGCGGCAAAAAGAATGTTGCAAGATGAACAAAGCCTGTTCGAATTCGCAGTGGCAAGTTGCTTTAATCTGCCTGTGCTCGGTGAAAGTCAAGATGCCGTAATTCAAATATTTGCCCCCTCAAAGAGCGAAGAAATTCACCGGGTACTCAACACTAATGGCATATGGATAAGCGTTAATCCTGCCAGCGATCATTTATACGAGCTAAAAAATATGGTTTACGACAGCCCAGAAAAACACGTGCCTGAAAATGCCACCGTTCAGGGCTTTACCTTAGTATCTCAACAAACCCTCAAGTTTGAAGTGTCGCTGCCTACTGCAATACAAAGGCAGAACTTACTGATGATGACACCATTTTACTGGACTATTTCACAAGAGAAAAAACAAAAATTGTTAGCAGAGTTAGTTAGTACAAATGCTCATTTTGACATTAAAGTTTTCTGTAAAGCCTCGATGACCAAAAGCCTTAGGTTTTGATGAATTTATAGACGCTACTTACGAATATGTTTACTTTATTTGTTGCTTAACACACAAGGATTAATGGTATGAAATTTCGACCTAGTGTAGTCTTGAACAAAACCATGGTTTGCATGATTTTTGCGGTCACTTCGCTGGCCAGCAACGCCCTCGCAAATTCTAAAACGCCCAATACGCCTTTCGTAGAAATATACGACAAAAGTGCTTCTGCTGTTATAGATGAAAATGCTAAATTTGAAGTTTTAGGCACCGGCTATTCTTGGTCTGAAGGTCCCGTTTGGCTGCCACAAGAGAAAATTTTGTTGTTCTCTGATGTGCCGCAAAATACAATATTTCAATACAAACAAGGTGCAGGCGTGTCGGTATACCTTAAACCCTCAGGTGCCACTGGGCTAAACGAACATGATTCAAGTCAAGGCAGTAACGGTTTATTATTAAATGAAAAGGGACAGTTAGTTATTATGCAGCACGGAGACAGGCGCGTTGCCGCTATGGATGCTCAGCTAAACGCCCCTCAAGCCAAGTTCACTAGTTTAGTAGATAGTTATCAAGGCAAGCGCCTGAATAGCCCCAACGATGGCGTGTTTCATTCAAATGGAGACCTTTATTTTACGGATCCGCCTTATGGCTTAAAAGCGGGTAGCAAAGATGTACATAAACTACTCTCTTTTGATGGTATTTATAGGTTATCGAAAGATGGCGAAGTAATCCTTGAAGATGATTCCGTATCGTATCCAAATGGTATAGCACTTACGAATGACGAATCTAGAGCAATAGTCGCTTCGTCTGACCGAAGCGCAGCAAAGTGGTATCAATACGATGTGCAGAAAAACGGAAGCTTGGCTAATAAACGATTATTTTTTGATGCTTCAAGCTTAGTTGGAAAAGACAATGAAAAAGGCTTGCCCGACGGCATGGCAGTGCATTCCAAAGGCTATGTATTTGCTACTGGGCCTGGTGGTGTATTTGTGTTTACTGAGGCAGGAGTATTACTTGCAAAAATAAGAACGGGCAAGTCCACGGCGAATTGCACATTGTCGGCTGATGAGAAAACCTTGTATATGACTGCACATGATACTTTGCTTTCGGTAGCACTTAGATAGCTAATCTGAGGATTGGTCTTCTTGCTATTATTTGGCGCTATATTTAGCACGATAATAAATCGCGTTGTGAGTAATTACTGCGCCTTATATTATAGACCGAATTAATCATTGACAACTTTACTCAAATCCTTAAATTTAATCTATACCAAACAAATATAAACACTTAAAATTTAGCGGTAAAGCTAGCGTTTAGCCTAGCTTTATATTTCCCGGCACGTTAAGAGTAATAAACTGCCCAATCACCATCGAGAAATGAATGAAGCCAGAAACAATTGCATTACACGCAGGTTATAAAAGCGACCCCACTACCAAAGCAGCCACTACGCCTATTTATCAAACTACATCGTTTACTTTTGACGATACTCAGCACGGTGCTGACCTCTTTAATTTAGTCGTTCCCGGTAATATATATAGCCGTATAATGAATCCTACTAATGCGGTACTCGAGCAACGCATTGCAGAGCTTGAAGGCGGCATTGGTGCACTTGCTGTTGCGTCTGGTATGGCGGCTATTCGTTATGCTATAGAGGCTATTGCTGAAGTGGGCTCAAACATTGTAAGTTCAAGCCAGCTTTATGGCGGTACTTATAATTTGTTCGCACATACTTTTCCCCGTCAAGGAATAGAAGCTCGTTTCGCGCAAGGTGAAGACTTTGAAAAAATCGCATCATTAATTGACGAAAATACTCGCGCGCTTTTTTGTGAATCTATTGGCAACCCGGCAGGTAATGTTGTTGATATAAAACGCTGGGCCGACATTGCTCATGCCGCAGGCGTGCCTTTAATTGTAGACAACACGGTTGCGACACCTGTGCTTTGTCGTGCCTTTGATCATGGAGCCGATATTGTGATTCATTCGCTTACCAAATACATAGGCGGCCATGGTACGACAATTGGCGGTATAATTGTCGATTCAGGTAAGTTTGATTGGGCCGCACACAGCGAACGTTTCCAAATGATGACCACACCCGATCCGTCATATCATGGCGTTGTGTATACCGAGGCGCTTGGCGCCGCGGCTTACATTGGTCGCTGCCGCGTTGTGCCGCTTCGTAACACCGGTGCTGCATTAGCGCCGCAAAGCGCATTCCAAATTATGCAAGGCCTTGAAACCTTATCATTGCGTATGGAAAGACACTGTGAAAATGCAGAAGCTGTAGCAACATACCTAGACAAACACAGTGCAGTAAGCTGGGTTAATTATGCAGCCTTGCCTACTAGTAAATATTACGAAACGTGCCAACGTATATGCGGCGGTAAAGCAGCTGGTATTATTAGTTTTGGTATTAAAGGCGGTATTGAAGGAGGCTCAAAATTTATCGATGCCCTTGAGTTAGTTTTGCGCTTAGTAAACATAGGCGATGCAAAGTCATTGGCTTGCCACCCGGCTAGCACTACTCATAGGCAGTTGAGCACCGAAGAGTTAGCAACGGTTGGTGTTTCTGAAGATATGGTAAGGATATCTGTAGGGATAGAACATATAGACGATATCATTGCTGATATTGAACAGGCGCTTGTTGCTAGTCAAGCATAGAGTTTTCAAAAAATGTTACATCAACCGCAAAGGTATTTCAAAAAATGTATACCTTTGTGGTTGATGATTTTGCTTAGCGTACGTTAATCCAAATCGCATGGATAACACCAGGCACGAAAGCTAACAAACACAATACAATATTAATCAATAAATGTTTGCCAACGCCCTCTTTTATTAACACCGAGATTGGCGGTAAAAAAATCGCGAGTATTATTAAGATAACTTTATTCATAATTAGTCCTTTTTTGTTATTGTAGTTGACTCATTATTTAGCCCTAATATAAAGCACGGTGTCAACTAATTTACCGCTTAGCTCTTTCTTGTTTTTGCATTTCACGTTTATTCGTGCGTATTTCTTTCTTATCTTTTTTGTCCGGGGTGAGTGAGCCATCTTTAAACTTTTGCTTGCGTTTAACTTTATCAGCAGCTTTTTTTTCTGCAACCTTGGCCATCTCAATTTCTTCTTCGGCTATCATTTCATGGGTTTCAAGCGTAATTCTGCCTATTTGCCCGGCTCTAAATTCAGCAATGAGTAATTCACAAATTTTATGTAAGTTAACCCGCCCGCCTGCCATTAAGGCGCCTCTTTTGGCCGCGGCAAGTTCTAAAAACTCAATTTCTGTAGTCGGTAAATCCTCAATTTTGTAGCGCTCTTTTAATAGCTCTGGATAGGCTTTAATAAGATAGTCGGCCGCAAAAAAACCAATATCATCGTATTCAAGTGCAGTATCTTTAACCGCGCCTGACACAGCTAAGCGATATCCTGTATTAGGATTCTCCAATTTTGGCCACAATACACCAGGCGTATCGAGCAGCACGATACCATTGCCTAAATTTATTCTTTGTTGGCTTTTGGTTACCGCGGGTTCGTTGCCTGTTTTGGCAATAACGCGGTCGGCCAATATGTTAATTAACGTAGACTTGCCCACATTTGGGATGCCAATAATCATCGCATTAATGGTTTTAACAGAAGCATCTTTTTGTGCGCATGTTTTACGCACAAGATCTAATATCTGTTTAGTTTTAGCCGTATTGTCGATGGAGGTGGTGAACGTTTTAACGGCCCTGTCTGATTCCAAATGTGCTTGCCATGCCGCGGTGGTATCAGGATCGGCTAAGTCAGATTTATTGAAAATCTTAATACAGGGTTTGTCACCCCTTATTCTTGCTATTTCAGGGTTTTCACTCGAATAAGGAATGCGCGCATCTAATACTTCGATTAAAACATCGACCTGATGTAACGCTTCTTTCATTTCTGTGAGGGCTTTATGCATATGCCCGGGGAACCAATGAACTGCCAAATCGACTATCCTTTATGCTATTTATATTTAGACTACTCTATATGTGTTGAATAGTCTGGTTCAAATTACTAATGTTCTGGAAGAGATCCTGTTAAAGACATGTAAAACGCATCCTTAGGCACATGTACCACTAAATACCAATCCATGCTAGGTATGTAGCTACTTCCTAGCAAGGTGTTGTTATCTTTTGCGCCTTTTATAACTGCCGAAACTTCTAAAAACTGCGCAGAGGACTCTGACTCTGCCGATAATATTAACACCGCTGTACTTTCGCTAAACAGTGATTGTAAAGTTTGAGGACCATCACTTTGATGTTCGCTACCTTCGTTATTAGTATTATCGCGGGAGCTGGTGCTTTGCACCTGAATTTTACCCGACCGGTCAACTAAATAAACGCTGCCATATTGAGCAAAAACTGAATTATTCAGCATATCAAGTACACCATTAAAAGAAGTAGCGATGCCCGATAACCCCCCGCCGTTCATTTGTTGATAATTAACGTAAAGGTCGACCCGTTTATTATTTTTATCGTGGTACACGCTAACTAAATCTTGATTACCGTCGGCCAAATAAGCAAAGTACCACGTGTCTATTTCGGGCGTGAGCTCTCTTAAAAAGCCTTCATGATTCCAATACTTATTCGTGTTTTTATCTGCAAAAGAAGCGCTTGTGAGATCATATTCCTGTACAAAAAAGCCTAATTTATCGACCAGAATAGACTCTTGGGTACTATTAAAGCCACCATTTACCCATTCATGAATATGCTTGTCGTTAGCAATACTTTTGGAAATCAGTTTCATTTTTCCAACGCGTGCGTCTATTTTGGCACTTAAGTTAGCAATACTAAGTACTAATTCGTTCTCAACAATGCGCTTATTAGCCTCGTTAACTTGTTGTTGCACATACAAGGCACTGAGCACCAAAACAACTATTATAAGCAAGACACTTAAGACTATAGTGCGCGTGTTAGTAGAAAGTATTTTTGACATTAGGTAGTCTTATTTTAATAGGATTATAGTTTCATTTAATACGGTGTTTGGTTCAAAAAAGCACTGTAACAAAGGGGCTGCATAAACCGAAATTTATTCCATTAATTCAACACGTAAACGCTCAACTAGCGCGTCGTCTATCTTTATTTGATGTTTCGTCAGGGCTTCTGTCCTGAGCACATCGATGTAAAGATCAAATTCTCTTTGTATTGGATGTTCTTTCAATTCAGCCAATAAGTGGTTTGAAGAAGCATAACCCATAGCAATAGCATGACGCTCTTTGGCACGGGTGAACTTAATATCTAGCAAAGACTTAATAGCATGAGCCGCTACTGTTAAGTCGCTTATATCATTATGAGTAATCATATTACTTAATCCAAAATATTTATTGTGGCTGTAGTTTATCACTTGACCAGGCAGGGTTTATAAAAAGGTGTCACAAAATTATATAGCATTTCATTATTTTAGCGTTTTCATCTGCCAATCAGCTCGAACGCTAGCAAAACCGATTAGTTAAACTAGTTGGCTAAACACAGACATGACCGCGAGTTTATCGCAAACTCTTTTCGCTCAGGTAAATAACAAGGTTTTGACTCCACTTGCGTTTTTAAGCGCAGCGGAGTCGCTGTGACCGTACTATCTATAATACATTCATTTGAAGTTATGATTCTGTTTTAAACCCTTAAGCTCGGCTAGTAAACTTCGCCTCAGCCGTATTTACTTTGATTTTTTCGCCAGGAGAAATATATTCCGGTACTTGCACGGTTAAACCAGTAGATAAAACAGCGGGCTTAGTACGAGCACTAGCAGACGCACCTTTTATTGAAGGATCCGTTTCAGTAATAACTAAGTCTACAGAAGCAGGTAATTCTAAGCCTACTGGCTTTTCATCTACCATTAAGACCTGTAAGCCAATTGTTTCTTCGGTAATAAACATAAGCTCATCGCTTATGGTTTCTTTGTCTAGTGAGTACGGAGTGTAATCTTCATTATCCATAAACACATATTCGTTGCCATCGACATAAGAAAACATTACTTTCTTTTTACTAAATTCTGCTGTGTTTATCATTTCATCGGCTTTGAAACTTTCATCAGCTTTTGCGCCGGTAGCGACTTCATATAAACGCATTCTATATAAACTTGCACCCGCTCTTCCACTTGGAGTAAGTTTTGCGATATCTTTTACGAAATAGACTTTTCCATTGTGTTCAATAGCTGCATTTTTCTTTATTTCACTCGCTTTTGGCATACTGCTTCTCATTAATATAAAAACAAACTAAGTACATTAATCATATATCATTTTTATGTCTTGTGTCTGATATTGAGACAAAGACTGAGGCTATATTTCAGTTAAGCGATTTATAGAGTCACAATCACAACTCAAATTTCGGCGGCTTGTCCAGGTATATCTGCACTTTACCTAAAGAGTGAAAAACAACTTTTTTCGTATACGTTTTATTGTTAAACTTTTATGCTATGTTGATACATTAAACTTTGTGTTGTAAACGCTAGAGCATATATATTCGTTATATTCTTTTATAGAGCTCTATTACATCAGCACATACACAAAGCAGTGCAATATAAATGCGAGATAAGCTTTAACAATGAACTTCACATGCCTACCTTTTCCTGAACTCAGCGTTACACAACTATATGAAATATTGCACATGCGCAGTGAAGTGTTTGTGCTTGAACAAACGTGTATTTACCAAGATCTCGACTACAAAGATATTCAAACTGATGTACACCATTTAATATTGCAGGAAAATGAAAAGCTACTTGGTTACGCGCGGTTATTGCCAGCAAGTATAAGCTACCCAACTCCAAGTATAGGAAGAATTCTTATTTGTCCTTCGGCTCGCAATAGAGGCTTAGGGCGAATAGTAATCAAAGAGTCGTTGCAACGTGCATTCACCTTGTGGCCTAAAAGCGACATTACTATAGGTGCCCAAAGCCATTTAAGTAATTTATATCAAGGATTTGGGTTTAAAGAGATTTCAGAGCATTACGTAGAAGACGGAATTATGCATGTCGATATGCAAATATCTAGCAAATGAACAACAAACGAACCGCTGTATCTGGACACAATATGCGCCCCCTTAAGACAAACATTATAACTTCGAAAAGGTTGCACTTTGGATAAACGTGCTTTTATCAAATATTCTTTAGGCGCTGCGGTAACATTAACCGTAACGGGTAGTGCTATATCGTGGGTTAGCGTTGAGCAAAGTGATGCGCCTTTAAGTACGGCAAGTATTATTGAAGCTATTGATACATTGATGTTACCTGCGTCATTGCAGTCCTTGGTAAAAAACGGTGAATGGAGTGCTTATAAAGTTTTTGTTCATTGTGCGCAAAGTGTCGACTACTCTATAAGCGGCTACCCCTTGCATAAATCAGACTTTTTCAAAAGAACTGTAGGTAAAATAGCATTTTCTGCATTTTCGGCAAAACGTAAAATGCGTCACAACCTATCAGAGGAAATCCCAGGCGCTAGTACTATTGCCAAATCCGGAGACGTACTTGAAGCCTTAGCACAGCTAAAACAGTCTTTAAAGAACTTCCAACAGTTTAATGGTGAGCTAAAAGCGCACTTTGCTTACGGGCCATTGAATAAAAAGGAATATGAGCTGGCTCATGCCATGCATTTCATCAATCATATGCAGGAATTCTTAGCTTCGCCGCAGATAGGATAAGATCATCACTTCAAATTAGTAAGTATGTTAGAAAAACCATTCACTTGTTAACGAATGTTAACTTATTCTCGTCAATTCGATCAAAAATGTAATTCAACTACG
Source organism: Acidiferrobacterales bacterium (assembly GCA_964195425.1). Classification (GTDB taxonomy): domain Bacteria; phylum Pseudomonadota; class Gammaproteobacteria; order Enterobacterales; family Alteromonadaceae; genus Glaciecola. The sequence goes on along the minus strand of CAXMOM010000043.1, from coordinate 1,461 downwards.
CGATTAAGGTAAACCCAACATTAAATATTGCAATTTATGTAACTTAATTACATAAATCACTACAATTTCGTTTTTTATTTACGATAATAGGTATGACAGACACGAACCAACAGTAAAACTTGATCTAATATACATATAGGAAAACGAAAATGAAATTACTAACTATCGCTTTAACACTAACGCTTAGTGCAACATCATTAAGTAGTATGGCAAACAAAATCGTCTTTAAACCAGTAAACGGCAACATAGAAACACAAGCATGCTTGCTAGCTGCGACACAGGGCTTAAAAGCAGCCAAAATTATGGTAAAAAAAGAACGTGTTAATTTTAATAGATTTAAATTAGCAGTAAGCTGCAATGGTCTTTCTTTAACAGAGTTTGCTAATAAGTATCAGCCGCAAATAGCACAAGAAGTTGATCCCCAGAGCAAGCCTATTATTACCTTAGTGGCTAAAAACAATGAATCAATGGTATGCTTAGACGCGCTAGTAGTTGGTGAAGATAAGGCCAGAAAACAACATAATGTAGGTGACGACAGCATAACTTGCAATGATCAAAATTTAAAAACATTTTTACGTAAATATCAAAAAGAAAATTTCATAGTTAGAAATTCTGCACAATGAAGTGCTCAATAACTACTATAGCTTTGAATCAAAAGGTGCGAATTTTTCTCGCACCTTTTTTATTATTTACATGTTAGTAGTTACGCTTTAGTGCGTCTAAAAAACATTGCCCCAAAGGCCAACGAACTCATTATTAGAATAGAAGGCGTAGACACCGACACTTGGTCAGTCACGTCAGTTTTGGTCACCACTACGTTATCTAAAAAGTTACCTACCGTGCCCGTATTTGGCGTAATAGAAGTAAAGCGAATTGTACTTTCATCGCCTAAAGCAGTGAAATCAGACATAAACTGCGACCAGGTTTTAACAGTATGGTCATCAATCACCTGCGTAAATACTTCCGTCATTCCTGAAAACACTTTTACCGAGAAAGACTCGTTAAGATTCTGTCTAGCGGCATAGAAAAAGCTGAAGTCATAGCTAGTGTTAGCCGTTGTTGCAAAGGTTTGATAAATAGAGAATACACCCACGTTGCTGCCGTGCGCATTTAGTTCAGCTAGGTTAACACCTTCTTGTGCGACCATGCCGCCAAAGTCATTCCAATGCTCTAAGTTGCTTCCACTCCAACCATCAACATCACTTGAAGCAAACCAGTTCCAGCTGCCTGTATTAACTGCGTTATCTTCAAAACTACCGTTCACTAATAAATTAGCATTGGCAAAGGGACTAGCGAAAGCGATACAACACACAGCAAGTTTAATTAAATTTTTCAAAATTCATACTCCAAATTAACGACGAAAAATGTCACTTGGGATATTGCGATTTCTGTGCCAATTTCCGTAACTTATTGTTCTTATTGATTTTACTGTAAACACGCGCTGCTCAAAAAACATACATG
>CAXMOM010000042.1:0-150882 GCA_964195425.1 Acidiferrobacterales bacterium | reverse complement strand
GGTGGATCTTGGCACGGATGTCATTACCGATTTAAACGGTACGGATGTGCTCAAGGTGAGCGCAGGCGCAACCGCCAACGCAACGGTGACGGCACCTTGGACAGCAGATATTAACACGGTCAATAAAGGGTCGGCTAACCTGATCACCAGCGGATCAGCGGTCAACCTGGCCGCAGCCGACGTGTTGGGAACGCTAGGCTATACAGTGACGAACCTTGGTGCTGGGACAACCCTGACAGGCAGTGGCGGCAACGATACCCTGATAGCGGGCAATAACGGCGATACACTGATTGGTGGTTTAGGCAATGACACGCTGTATGGTGGTATGGGTAATGACGTCTTGTTTGGTGATCACGGATTCGTGTCGCTTGATCAACAAGGTAATTGGCAGCGGGTTAGTTCATTAGCGCTGACTCAAGGTGGTAACGATATTTTGTTTGGCGGTAGTGGTAATGATATTTTGATTGGGGGTGCAGGACCAGATTTGTTGGGTGGTAATTTGTCTGAGGATATGTTGTTTGGTGACACTGCTAGTGTCACCTTCGAAAATGGGCTAGTCGAATCAGTGGTGCGGTTTGGCAGCGGCAAATACGACATAATGGCCTACATACAAAGTTCACTTTTCAACTCTAGCTTCGATGCAAAGGCTGCCTTGGAGAAGAGTGAAGCGCTGCTGTCTCAAAGGGCTTATCCTCTGATGTCAGACCCTGCTTCATCTGGCGATTTTTTGATTTTGTCCGAGCTTCAAGGTGAGCGCTCTTTGACGCACCATGCAGCGTCTAGCGGGAGCGTTACGACTCAGCCAGAAGATAATCAGGATCGAGCTACTAAAGCTGACTCTTTAGAAAGTTCAGATACACAAAGTGAGCAGCCACCTGCATCTAACGATGACCAAGTACCTGAAAACAAAGTGTCACCTGAGCGCGACTTGTCTGATGATCCCGTTGAAACACGCAAACTTGAGTCGGCCAAACTTAACACTGACACTAACGGGACTCAGACTATAGTAGTGTTGGACGAGCATCGCAAACCCGTTTTAGCGGATGGTCTTATCGCGATAGCTGCCGCCGGAACCATCGGTTTTAAGGTGCCATTGGCGACGACAAATCTGACAAAGCATGGGTCTGAGCGCAAAGCTATGTTGCATCGTCCGGTTGCGAAGCACAAAACGATGAAAAGTGCTGCCAACCTAAGTGCTCAAGATTGGTTGCACTCCGGCATAAAGGCATCCACCACTAACGCGCAGAAAATTAATTGGCAAGGCGAGGTTCATGATAAAAATTGAGTCGCTGAAGCGCAGCTTATTTTTTAAAAAAGAGGCGCTGGTATTAATAGCTTTATGGTAAAATGTACTGTTGGTGTGTGCTTGTCGAGCAGATCTTATGTCGAGATTCGTCGCGTAGACATGTTTTCCCTGTAATCCATGGTTAATGCCATTGCTAAAAATAGGTACTAAAAGTTATGTTGGATAGCTGGTCTGCTGAGCCATCAGCTCTTGAAAAAAAGGCGTGGCTTGACTTAAAGACGGCCGAAGATTCGGCATTGTTCTTTCAATATTGGTTGGACGAGCAATGTTCTCAGACAGTTGATGTTGAACAAGCTGTGTTGTTGATCGGGCCTCCCGATACGGGTCCTTATTCGCTAGCGGGTATTTGGCCTCCAAAATCTGCTCTAAGCCCTGCCTTGGCTCAGACGACTGAGCAAAGCTTGAAAGAGCAACGCCCCGTTATCTTGAAAGCAGGTGCGAGCGTGATGGTGGCATACCCATTATTAATTGAGGGGCATCTACACGGAATCGTTGCACTGCAAGGTGCCGATAGAACTGAAAGTAAGTGCCAATGGATACTGCGGCAGTTGCATTGGGGTGCTTTAGGTATAGAGGCTAAGATTCGTGCCACGCAAGCCGAATTAGAGCAAGCGACGCAGGAGCGTTTGATCGCTACTCTCGACCTGGTGGCGGCAGTTTTGATTGCACCAAGTTTCGACGACTCAGTCCAAGCTTTAGCGACTGATTTGGCGATCAGGCTCGACTGCGATCGAGTCAGTATAGGTTTTGTTCGCAAGCAATTTGCGAAAGTGGTCGCGTTGTCCCATAGCTCTGAATTTGGTGATCGCATGAATCTCTTGCAGGCCATAGGCAGCGCTATGGATGAGGCTCTGGATCAAAAATCGATTATTGTTTTTCCTCCCGCAGTTGATCAGGTCCTTGTTACGAGGGATCACGCCTCGCTTTGTCAAAAATACGCTGGCGGCAGTATACTTACGGTGCCTTTTTCAGTCGGTGAAACAACCCTTGGAGCAGTAACCTTTGAACGCCGTGAAGGCTATGATTTTGACAGCGAATCCATAGAGGTTTGTCAATCTGTGGTGGTACTAAGCAGTCGGATACTGGACACAAAACGGTTGAATGATCGGTCTTTGATTAGCCGCATAGGTGACAATATTAAGTCCGAAATATCAAAGTTAATTGGACTCTCGCATTTTGGTCGAAAAGTGATTCTGCTACTTATAGTGGCTACGATATTAACGTTTAGCTTGGTGACTGCACCATTTAATATCAGTGCTATCGCTGCTGTGGAAGGGGATTTGCGTCGGGTATTGATTGTGCCATTCGACGGCTATATTGCCAATGCCATGCATAGAGCGGGCGATGTGGTGAAAAAAGGGGATGTTTTGGCATCACTGGATGATCGTGATTTGAAGCTTGAGTACTTCAGATTATCAAGTCAGGCCAGTCAGTACGAAAAACAATATCAGGAGGCAATGGCAATGCGCGACCGCTCTCGGGCTGATATTACGAGCAGTCAAATCAGACAAGTCGAGGCTGAAATTAAATTGCTGGCAGACCGTCTCTCTCGCACTCAAATTACGGCGCCCTTCGATGGCTTAGTGGTAAGTGGCGATTTAACGCAGTCGCTTGGCAGTGCCGTAAAACGTGGGCAAATGTTGTTCGAAATATCACCCTTGGAAATTTACAGGGTGATGTTGGAGGTGAACGAGGAGGATATCAGCTATATCAAACGCGGCCAAAAAGGCAAGCTGATGCTCACAAGTTTGCCGGGTGATTCGTTTGAGTTAGAGGTTAACCAGATAACGCCGATAACTCTGGCGCGCGAGGGCAGAAGTTATTTTCGTGTGGAGGCTAGTCTAAAACAGACATCCGGTAAGTTTCGCCCAGGTATGGAAGGGGTTGCGCGCTTAAATGTTGGAGAGCGCAACCTTTTTTGGATATGGACCCACAAATTCAGCAATTGGATACGCCTAAAATTATGGTCTTTAGCTTAAAATTACCCCCGAAACTAATGGGCCAAAATAATGACTGAATCGGTTTTCAGTTCGTCCTGGTATCGGGTTGAAAATGTTCATCCGCGGTTGCGTAACCATACCCAAATCTTTCGCCACGTTTATCGTGGAACGGTGTGGTACGTTATGCAAAATCACACCACCGGACGCTTTCACCGCTTTACACCCGTTGCCAATTTAATACTTGGCTTGATGGATGGATCGCGGACTCTGGCCGAGATTTGGACGATTGCTTGCGAGCGCTTGGGTGATGAAGTCCCCTCTCAGGACGAAATCATCAAGTTGCTGGCTGATTTACATCAAGCTGATGCCCTTCAAAGTGATGCACCACCAGATATGCGCGAAATGCATGGGCGCCGCAAGAAAAAGGCTAAAGTAAAGCTCAAGCAATATATCGGCAACCCATTGTCTTTGAAAATTCCCTTATTTGATCCGGACCGGATCGTCACCTTGATGTTGCCGTTTATTCGACCATTTTTTGGTTTGCCAATCACTTTGGTCTGGTTGGCAACGGTAGGTTTGTCGATTGTCTTGGTGGGTATGAACTGGATTGAATTGTCCCACAATGTAATAGATCGTATTTTTTCTATTAATAATCTTCTGCTGATCGTCGTTATATTTCCATTAATTAAACTGCTGCATGAATTTGGACACGCTATCGCCACGAAGGCTGGAGGTGGTGAGGTTCACGAAATGGGCGTGATGATGCTTGTGCTAATGCCTATTCCCTACGTTGACGCGTCATCTGCTACGGCGTTCAGAGAAAAAAGTAGTCGAGTGCTGGTAGGCGCCGCTGGCATGCTAACGGAGTTATTTATCGCAGCCGTCGCGATGGTGTTTTGGACCAATTTAGATCCCGGCTTTGAACGCGCCATTGCCTATAACGTGATGATCGTGGCAGGCGTATCCACCTTGCTCTTTAACGGAAATCCTTTATTGAGATTTGACGGCTACTATATTCTTTCAGATTATCTTGAAATCCCAAATCTCGGACAACGCTCTAACAAATACATTGGTTACCTTATTCAAAAGTACTTATTTGGTTTGAAACGTTTATCAGCGCCCGTCGAGAGCGCAGGAGAGATCGCATGGTTTATTGGCTATGCAATAACTTCGTTCATATATAGGATGATGATGGCTGCTACTATAATCATTTTTGTGGCGAGCAAGCTTTTCTTTTTTGGTGTGGTGTTGGCGCTCTGGGCTTTTATAAACATGCTAGCAATGCCCGCGTTAAAGCAATTGTCCTATCTGTCTTCAAGTCCGGTGTTAAGTGGTCATCGTGCACGCGCAATTATATTGACTAGTTTTATTTTTACGATGATTATTGGCGGCCTGTTTTTAGTGCCTACGCCATCCTCGACGATGGCCCAAGGAGTTATCTGGGCTCCGGCAAAAACCAAAGTTCGCTCGCAGGTTGCAGGCTTTGTTGAAAGCACGTTTGTCTCTGAGAACCAACAGGTAAAGACCGGCGAGATTCTTTTTCAGTTGACAGATCCCGAGTTAAATGTCCGCGTGGGACGCTTGGAGGCCCAACTTAGGGAGTTAGATTCTCGCTATGAGCAAGTGATCTTGGAAAACAGGGTGCAGGGTGACATTCTTCTCGTACAGCGTCAGCATTTGCTCAATGCCCACAATGACGCGGTTTTGCGGCGCCAAGAGCTGACATTGCGCAGCCCTACCGACGGCATCTTTGTCGCACAAGATTTACAAAATATGGTCGGTCGCTATATGCCTCGAGGCGAAATATTGGCCTATATCAATGAGGCAAAGGCTAGATTAGTTCGTGTGGTTGTTCCTCAAGCACAAATTGATCTCGTGCGCTCTCAGACCGTTGGTATCCAAATTCGTCCGGCCGATGATTTAAAATATCTCGCTTCTGCACGGATCATCCGCGAGACTCCTGCGACGACTGACGAACTGCCGAGCATGATTTTGAGTCTGCAGGGGGGAGGCAATGTTGGCATGGATTCGAGTAACAGTAGTGACGTTAAATCAATCGACAAACTATATGTCTTGGACCTAGAAATATCAGCGGATGCCGTCATCGATAACTATCTCAACTCTAGAGTCTATGTGCGCTTTGAACATCCAGCGGAACCCTTGGCTTGGCAGTGGTATCGGGGGATTCGGCGCATGTTCTTGAAAAAATTTAATGTCTAAGATAGCGGTTAACACAACAGGGTTCGATCAATTCTATCCAGAGAAAATCGAGCAAGACCCTGAAAACTGGCTAAACGAGTTTGGTAGAGCCTTCATTGGCAAGCTTGCACGTCGGTTTCGTGGACGCAAAAACCGCACATCTTCCATGATATCATTGATTAATCGTGAGTCAGAGTTACTGCTGAGTAAAAGTGAACATCAACTTCAAGATATTGCGCTGGAACTCAGGCTGCAGCTGCGACGCGATGGGTTCCTCTATGCCCATGTGGCACAAGCCTTTGCTCTTGTCAGAGAAATAGCACATCGCAAAGTGGGCATGCGACATTTTGACGAGCAGTTGATGGGGGGATGGATATTACTCAATGGTATGGTTGCAGAAATGCAAACGGGAGAAGGTAAGACATTAACGGCGACTCTCCCCGCATGTACAGCGGCCATGGCAGGTATACCTGTTCACATAATTACTGTTAATGACTACTTGGTCGAGCGCGATTCTAACCTTCTGCGACCGATATATGAAGCCTTGGGACTAACGGTGGCCGGCGTTACTGCCGAAATGGATCATGCCCAACGACAAGCTGCCTATCGCTGCGATATCGTCTACTGCAGCAACAAAACCATTGTTTTTGATTATTTGCGCGATAAGATACTGTTAGGAAAAAATTCCTCAGATGTGCAATTGCAAATTGAAAAAATATATGACGGAGGTGCTCGCGCTCAACAGCTATTGCTCCGGGGTTTGTGTTTTGCGATAGTCGATGAAGCCGACAGTGTTCTGGTGGATGAAGCGCGAACACCATTAATTATTTCGGCGGAAGTTTCAAAGGCCGACGAAGAAAAAGTCGCTTCAGAAGCTATTGAGATTGCTCAAACGTTGATCCTCGGCGAGGCTTTTGAGATTGACTTAAGTGGGCGAAAGGTTATTTTGCTGGAATCTGGTTATCCCAAGATCGATGCGCTTTGCACCTCATATGGTGGTGTTTGGACTGGACCCATTCGCCGAGACGAATTGGTGCGACAAGCTATAACAGCGCTCTATTTATTTAAACTAGATGAGCACTATATTGTCCGTGATAATAAGATTCAGGTTATTGATGAATTTACTGGACGGATTCTTGAGGACAGATCTTGGAGTGAAGGCCTTCATCAGCTAATTGAAGTTAAAGAGGGCTGTGAGTTAACTAAGCGCAAAGAACCTCTGGCGAAAATAAGCTACCAGAGATTCTTTCGGCGCTACCAAAATCTGTCTGGTATGACGGGAACCGCAGTGGAGGTAGCCTCAGAACTCAGCTCGATTTATGAGCTTGGTGTGGTTGAAATTCCAACCCATTTAGCGAGTCGTCGTGTGCTTCATATCGACAAGATTTTTGAGACCGAAAGTGAGAAGTGGGAGTACATTGCTAGTCGCGTAGAGCAATTGTTTAATGAGGGCTCGCCTGTCTTGTTGGGCACACGTTCCGTTGCGGCCTCTGAGAAAGCGAGCAGCTATCTTGACCTTCGTGGCATTCCTCATCGGGTACTAAATGCCAGACAGGATAAGGCGGAAGCTGAGATTATTGCAGGCGCGGGGCAAGTAGCGCAAGTGACTATAGCGACCAACATGGCCGGTCGCGGGACAGATATTCATATAGCAGAGGCGGTATGCATAACAGGTGGGCTGCACGTTGTTTTAACCGAGCGCCATCATTCTCAACGAATCGACCGACAGTTAGCTGGAAGGTGTGCGCGACAGGGTGACCCCGGAAGTTTTGAAGCGGTATTGTCGATGGAAGATGCTTTAATTAAGGAAATGGGCACGTCATTTACACAAGGGTTATATAGAATTTTTAAGGGTTCCCCGCCAAGATTACGCGGTCAAATCGGGCGACTTTTATTTTACGTTACACAAAAGAAAGTGGTCGCTTCTCAATCGCGAGTTCGTCGCCAGCTTTTTAAATCTGATCGCCAGATTGGTGATATTTTGTCCTTCTCAGGTCGCTCCGAATAATTGGAAATCAAATCATTATGGGTCTCTTCGAACGAAAAACTAAAGTTATAATAAAAAACGCTAGCTTAATTGTTGCCGCAATATTGTTGCTGGTTACTCAGGCGCACGGTCAGGAAAATATCACGGAACTGCCAGCAACTGCGTATCTGTCGGCTCAAAAAGGTAATAGCGACGTTAAATTTGGTGATTTGATGGAGTGCCTAGTTGAGCCTCACCTAATCGCGAATGTGGGCAGCCCCGTCGAGGGGATAATAGAAAGTATTCTGGTGGGTCGCGGCGATGTAGTAAAGAAAGGTCAGTTGATCGCTAAACTTAAATCGAGTGTAGAGGTGTCGACATTGAATCTCAAGCGGGCACATTGGGAGTTTGGGCAACGTAAAGTCGCTCGAAATAAAGAACTCTTTAGCCAGAATTTGATATCTGAAAGCGAAAAAGATGAGTTGATAACGCAGACCGAAATCGCCAAGCTTGAGTTTGAGTTACAACAAGAGATTGTCAATGAGCTTTATATTAAAAGCCCACTGACGGGTGTTGTATTGACGCGTTTCTTGGCGCCTGGTGAGCAAGTGGGTCAAGGCAAAATTCTGAGTGTCGCACAATTGAATCCTCTCAATGTTGAGGTGGTCGTTCCAGCGTTAATGTTTGATGCTATAAAAAACGGATTGACCGGTAATGTCAGTCTCGCATCGGAAGGTGATGTCAATCATAAGGCTAAGGTCGTTGCGGTTGATCCTATCATCGATGCGGCCAGCCGAACCTTTGCGGTGCGTCTACAGCTGCTTAACCCGCGCAATAAAATCCCAGCGGGTATCAATTGCCTAGTGCGTTTCAATAAAAAGTAGAAATCGAATATGACAGTCCGTGAACGCGATCTTTTAGAAATTGCACATCGCTTTCCTCTAGAGGGTTTTGAAAAATCATTCAAGATTGTTGGCGGCCAAATTCTAGATCAAAGATTCTTATTTGGCATCAGTAGGCAGTTCATCGATGAGCCGACAGCGTTGCAAGTTTTTGATGATCTAGTCATGCCTGAAACGCTTAGAAATCAGTTGTCTCCGTTAATTTGGAAAGCAGATCTTATCCATTTTGGCTGGGAAGTTGAAAACAAGGTAGGTCTATGTAAGGTCTACCTTGAATTTTCTAGTGTCTTATCATCGGCAGCGGCAAAAAATGTCGAGCCAGAGCAGTCGTTGCTATTACATCGAGCCTGCAAGTGGGATGTGAATGATGCAAATAGGCAATTGATTACTAATTATCAAGTTTTCCCGAATATTGGGATAGATTTAATTGAGTCACGCATGAACGCTTCATATCGCTCGGATGAAAATTCGAGTATAGCCAAGCTGATGTCAGCCTTGCTGCGTTTGGTCTGCGAACGTGCAAGCAAACCACCTCTGTATCTAGAAATGAGCGAGGACGGCAATAAAAGAAGTTCATGGTGCATACAGATTTGGAATGCCAAACTGCATCTAAATGATGTAGGTCGATACCTTCAGTTTTTTGCCCATCACAACGGTGCATCGGTAGAGCGATTGCTAGCCATTGGCAGAGCCTCGAACAATGGACAAATAAGTAATATATCCGGCGGTATAGACCGAAAAGAGCGCCCATATTTGACGGTCTACTACGTGTGACTTAATTCCAGGCTTCCTAGGAGCCTGTTTGACTGTAAGCGGCCAATGAACCCGCGGGTCAAACCGTCGTTATGCTGCGCTTATAATTCCACGGTAACAAGGCTTCAATAGGTACTGTCAAGTTAACAAGCTGACTCAGAAATATGCGATAATCAGGGCATGAAAAATACGAATGTTTATGCCGGTTATCGCTATCCACCCCAAATAATCAGCCACGCTGTGTGGCTTTATCATAGATTTACACTCAGCTTTCGTGACATCGAAGAATTGCTGGCAGAAAGAGGCGTTGCCATCAGTTACGAAACTGTCAGAAATTGGTGTGATAAATTTGGGCAAAGGTATTGTAGTAAAATCAGGAAGAACCGAGGGCAATTGGGTGATACATGGTATCTTGATGAGGTATTTATCAAGATCAACGGTGTCCTGCATTACCTTTGGTGGGCTGTTGACCAGGATGGTGATGAAATTGACATTCTGGTTCAAAAGCGTAAAGACAAGAAAGCAGCGAGCCGATTCTTCCGAAAGTTACTCAAAGGCCAGCAAGCCAAACCAATCAGGATAATCACCGATAAATTGCGCAGTTATTCAGCAGCAAAGAAAGAGCTGATACCTGATGTAGAACACTCAACCCAGCAGTACGAAAATAACCGATGCGAGTTATCCCACTACACCTGTCAGGCTGCACATTTTTCGTTGAGTTTAAAATTTTATGAGAAGAATTTTAACAATACTCGGTGTATGTGTTAATTTGCACTTTTTGTTGACCCTCTGTGGTTAAATTTTGAATGCAAATCAACATACCAATCCAAATCGACAATATTGCCCCTACTAATCCCGGGCCTTTTGCAAATATGTACTTTTTAAGAGAAGTCTAAATGACCAGCGAGCAGGGGATCTTTAACATACGTTTTACGTCGCTTAGATGCGAGTCGACAAGCATCAGTATTATCTCCTAATCTGGTGTTTGATGCAGGATGAACTAAGTCCAAAGTGACCCGAGCAATAAATGTTTGCACTGCAACTAGACTGTATGCTGAGATCGCCATTGCTGAAACATGACTAAGCTGTTCATGTTTAAAATCTCCAGACAAAAATTCGTCACAAAGAATATCCCGCAAATCATTACCAAGAGGAATTTTTTTGTCGCCGGTTAATTTCGCTCCATAGAGTGCTCCCGAACCTAAAAATAAAACTACTCGTCCTTTTTTTACTCTATCTAACAAAGGAGCTGATATCGTCAAAATATTTCCTTATTTTTAAACAAATTAGAATGATTAAATAATACTACCTACATTTATTGTATAAACAATAGTATTTTAATTGAAGTGGTCGAGTCATTTCGGCCACGGGCTTGTACTTATGTTCTTGCTGTATTGCAAACACATCCTTCATCCTTGAATAATGGCATCAAAGGGTGTCAAACAAGCGCTTAGAAAACGACTGAACTGTGAGCCTGATTTTGGGTGTACAGTATTGCAATATGAGCTTGAATGGCCGCTTCCGAGAACGGCAACTCGAAATTTCAATATGACCCCTAATCGAGGGCATTGCAGTCATTTTCCACGCAAACTCAACGGCAGGAAACTGCCCAAAACGGTCTGTCATTGATTCGATTTTCAAGAGTGAAAACACACCTTATCTTGAGCGAAATTGTGTAGCCGCTATTTAGGCTATAGGTTCGGAACCGCAAAAGACCCGAACTCGTAAAACCAAAAGAATATGACAATTGATGGTCCCACTGCTCTGCGTTTGAAATAGAATTCAAAGGTCACGGCCACACAAAATTATCAAACTATATTAAAAAACATCAAACATTATTATAAATTATCAAACTTTATTATCGTCTGACAAGCATTCTGTAATTAGCTGCTTGCATTTGATGGCGACCAAGACTAAACAGATTATTTACAATGCCATGGCACGCTAAAAATCGTTGTGCTTGGCCTTGTGGTATAAACCGCTGCATTTGCCGTTCTTGTTGTCTACCCGGCTGATGAGACGATTCGCAGCGATTGTTTTCGTATTGTTGGCTTGAACGAGCAACGCTGGGCATATTGTTCCTTTTCGCAGCCGAATAACTGCGCAATTTATCGGTGACTATCCTTAATAGCGTTGCCTGCTGGCCCTTCAATAACTTTCTAAGGAACTTAATGGCATAATTATCGCACAATGACTGATGCCTTCGATAACTTGACAGTACCTGCAAGTGCTTATACTTTTATTCGGGCGCACTCTAGGGCGGGCGTTTGATGCCAATCAATCATAAAACTTACATGTGAATTAAAAGGGTAACGCTATGAAAAAAAAGATTCTGAAATTATTAAATTTCGCTACAGTATTAGTTACCTTGACCGTTCCCGTGCAAGCGGCAATGGATAACGAGCGTAGCACTATAGAGTTGTCATCAAAAAAATGGGTAGATACATATAACAGCAATGACTGGCATGCATTAGCTGAGCTATTTACACAAGACGCTACTATGATGCCCCCCAATAGCAAGCTGGTGCAGGGGCGCGAGGCCATCGCTAATTGGCAAGCAAAGAATGAAAGCGGATTTCGTATTGCTTTTGACATACAAGACATTCACGTTAGTGGCAATACAGCGTATGTTAGAGGAAGCTCTTGTGTGTTGATCCCGCTTGGCGATGGCAAACATGGTGTTGATGTGGGAAAATTTTTAGAAGTACGTAAAAAACAAGCGAACGGAGAATGGTTGATACATGCTGACATTTTCAATTCTGATGCCGCTATTGGTAGTGATTTAGTGCCAACTTGTCCTTTTTTTAGCTTTAAGCAGTCCAGCCACCATCTTGCGATACGTTAATGTCCAACTATTTTTACTGGTTAGTTCATCAATAGCTAAAATATATCGCATCGAATGAATCAAATCACACAAAGCAATGTGGCCTAATTTTCTGCAATTCAAATAGATTGCAGTCATAGCTGAGATTGCCGATCGACTGTTATGCTTTAATAAGTTTTAGTGGAAAAACGGTAACTTGTGAATAATGAGTTTGATGATTTAGTGCCCACAGGGCGACGAAGTTTAATTCAGGCGACGAATCTGATTATAACGCTTCTGATTGCGTGTTTGGCATCCCTTAAACTGATTATTCTGGAGTTTGATTCACCTTCCATTCCTGCACTTTTTATGTTGATAGTAGGATTACTCAACGCAGTCTATATTAATCGTAATGGTTCGATTGATATTGCAGCCTGGATTCTTGTGGTTACTTTACTCTTGGGGCTCGCTTCTGCTGGTGTGCATACCGGTGGGCTTGATTCGCCTGTTGTGTTACTTGCGCCGATTATTCCGATAATGACAGTGCTACTTATTATCCTTAAAGCAGCATATATATCTCTTGGGTCTGTTTGTTTAATTTTAGCCTGCGTTTTTATTCTTGGTACTAACGGTTATATTGCTGAAAATCCCACCGACCCTAATTTGCTTCTATTCGGCCTTTATATTGTTCTGACTTGCCTTTGCTTGATTTCGACATGGGTTGTATCTCGTTTTGCTTCAGTATCTCGAACACTGCTTGTTAAACTTGATAAGCAGTCAAATATAGATCATCTGACTGGCATACTAAACCGCAGAGCAATCGAAACTAGGCTTTTGTAAGAAGTAGGCAGGGCCAAGCGCCCAGATACATGGCTGTCGTTTATTATGGCTGATGTCGACTTCTTTAAGTTATATAATCATAGCAACGGACATCCGGCGGGTGATGCTTGCCTTAAAAGCTTAGCCAACGTGATAGATGGTTGCTGCGAGCGGCCAACCGATATTGTCGGCCGTTTTGGGGGAGAGGAGTTTGTGTTAATACTGCCCGGCACCAATAACAAAGGTGCGCTAATGATTGCACAGGCCATACAACAACCTCTCATTGAAAAGAATATTCCTTACGGACCTCAAAATACCAATCCAGTATCGCTGACTATGGGCATAGTGAGCGCACGTGGAAATACGATAGATAACATTGAAATGCTAATCAAAGAGGCCGATGTAGCCTTGTATGAGGTTAAAGAACAGGGGCGAAATTGTGTGGTGAGTAAAGTCTTTAGTTGCTCTCGACGAATAAGTGCGTGAGATAATTTATCGCTCATGAAGTGCTGTGCTTTATCCTCGCGAGGCACAGACATCATTGATATCTAGCTTTTTGTCGAAGAATTTTTGTCGTTTTATCTCTAATCACCATAATGTATTGCCTTGTATTTAATATGAATAACTAGGTTCGCCGTTGCTTACATTTGGCTGTATCCATATTTGCAGGAATTTTAAGGGCTGATTACTATGAGCATTGTATTCACTATGCATAATGCCGCGGCCTGCCGACATCAGTTGAAACTCACCTGCGGGTAGCCTACGCGTATTGCCCTGACTATCTTTATGTTCAATATCACCTTCGAGCACGTAGCTTAAAATTTCCATATCTTTATGGCCGTGAGTATCGAAGCCTTGGCCTGCTTGCACCGTATCATCATTAATAACACGTAAATGAGAAAATCCCATGCGTGCTGGATTGTAATAATTGGCAAAAGAAAAAGTATGCTTACTTTGCAACCAACCATGGTTCGCCATACCTCTCGTTTCTGACTTAATAATGTTGATCATTGTTTTACTCCTATCATAGGGTATGGTTAAAATTGGTCACGCAAATGAGGAATACCCCAGTCTTGCTGATGACCAACAGGGACAATACCATACGGATTAATTGCTAAGTGACTCGCATAATAATGACGCTTGATATGGGCCATATTGACGGTATCGCTAATGCCTGGCATCTGATAAAGCTCTATCATGTAATGATACATATTAGAAAACTCTTTTAGCGTCGATAAATTACATTTAAAGTGAGTATGATAAACCGAATCAAAACGTATTAAGGTTGTCCATAAACGCCAATCAGCTTCTGTTACCTGACCACCAGTTAAATAACGTTGCTTACTTAAACGTTGCTCAATAATAGCTAGCGCGTTGAATAAGCTGTCAACATTTTCTTGATACGAAATTTGGCTGGTGGCAAATCCTGACTTATATACACCATTGTTAATCTTGTGATAAGTTAGGTCGTTGATCTCGTCTATGTCACTATGAAGCTGCTCAGGATAAAAATCGAGTCGATTATCAGTAATATCGTTGAAGGCGGTGTTAAACATACGAATAATTTCACTTGATTCGTTGTTAACAATGACCTTGTTTTTCTTATCCCACAAAACTGGAACAGTGATATTACCTTGGTAATTATCTGTTTGAGTTAAGTAATGCTCTGACATATAGTCAGCGCCATAAAGTGTATCGCCTGTTGTGCCATATAGTGCAGCTGACTCCTCATCGTGTTTAAAACTCCAGCCCTTATCATGCATATCTGGGTGGACGACACTTACAGTGATAAGTTGCTCAAGTCCTTTTAACTGGCGGAAAATTAAAGTGCGATGTGCCCAGGGGCAAGCCAGAGAAACATAAAGATGATATCTGCCGGTTTCGGCTGTATAACCGGCATCTCCAGATGGACCAGCACTACCGTCAGCCGTAATCCAGCTTCTAAATTGTGACCCTTTACGACGATACTCGCCATTAGCTATACTGCTTTTCCAATTTGACTGTAATTTACTCATTATTTTTTCCTTTTATGCTAAACCCGTTTAATACGCGATTGGTACTATCAATTGTATGAAGTCTACCTCTAGACTGACAAAGAGATTCGGGCTGGTTTTTGAAACTTCCTAGCCCGAAAATAATTTTACTAGTCCTTACTCTTGGCAATGCTTTTGTTCAATATAAGCGCATCAAGTGAATACTTACCGGCGCCTGAGAACATTAAAGCTGCACTTGCACCTAATAAAGCAAAAGCAAATTCATAACCATTGGCAGACATAAAAAAGCCATTGGCAAAATGAACACTAAAAATGGCGACTATCATCGTAATGGCAAGGACAAAGGCGGAAGCTCGTGTTAGCAAACCAAATAATAGAAATAGCCCGCCAAAAAATTCAGCCGATCCTGCTAGTAAGGCCATCAAATAACCGGGTGCTAAACCAATAGATTCCATCCATTGTCCGGTACCTTCCAAACCGTAACCGCCAAACCAAGAAAATAATTTTTGGCCACCATGAGCCATAAAAACAGTCGCTGTAGTAATGCGCAGAACTAATGGACTTAAACCAGAATTTGACTCTATTTTACTTGCTGTTGCTAATAATATATTCATGTTAAACCTCTGTTTAATAGGTGTTTGAGTTAGTTGATGTATCACATTAGATAGTAGGTCTTATTGACTAAATAATTACCCCTACCTCATTTCATAATTTTTATAATAACCTTGAACAATTTGGATTAATTCTGCCTGCTAAAATACTTAAGTTGAGCTCTTAAGCAAACTAGTTATGGCGGCGAATAGTTGCTTATTAATCTCATCATTAGTGATTCGACTTTGTTCCATATCAAAATTATCGTAGAAACTGGGTACTGAAAGAGTGGCTTTTACGACTCCATCAAAGTATGAAGCTGAGGCGGAGGCCATTGCCAAAACACTCGAAGCGCCACCGGGACCGGGTGAGGTAGCAAGCATAACCATAGGCTTATTTTGAAACACTTTAGGATTAATGCGTGATGCCCAGTCGAATATATTTTTATACGCTACGGTGTATGAACCGTTATGTTCGGCAAAAGATATAATTACAGCATCGCTGTTACCGATTTTATCCAAAAATTCTTTTGCTAGTGTAGGGTGGCCCAGTTGCTCTTCTTTGTCTTCACTATATAAGGGCAATTCATAATCATTGATGTCGAGTATCTCCGTTTCAGCATCTTCGAACTGGCTGGCAGCGTATTTGACCAGACGATTGTTGATAGATTTTTTGCTGCTTGTTGCTGCGAATGCGAGTATTTTCATGTTATTGCTCCAAAGCTGTATTTGTTTGTTTAAGCGATGGAACTATTATAGTGATTCAAATATTCGTAATAAGACCTGTTTTGTGTTTAGAATGTTCTAAATTTTAGAACAATTGAATTTAGCCATGACAAGCAGAAACCCGATAACTATAGAGGTACTTGAGACGCTAGACGCTATTGAGCGGCGTGGAAGTTTCGCAAAAGCCGCGGAAGAGTTGAAAAAAGCTACGTCGGCGGTTTCCTACGCGGTACAGAAGCTAGAGGAACAGTTAGATATAGTGCTGTTTCAGCGCCAAGGACGCCGCTCAGTATTGACCCCAGCGGGACGACTGATGCTTGCAGAAGGTAGAGAAATCCTTCAAACCACTGCGCGACTGGCCAACAAGGCAAAAGAAATCGCCACAGGTTGGGAGCCTCGTATCAGTATTGCGATAGAGTCGTTGCAATCCTATCCGGCGTTTTTTGAGGCATTACACGCGTTTCTCAACGACCATCCCACTATTGAGTTAGATATCTGTGAGTGTGTGCTCAATGGCGGGTGGGAGGCTCTTGAACAAGGACGAGTTGATCTGATTGTAGGCGCACCTGGACCCGTTCCGCTTCAAAAGGGCTATCGAGCCATATCGATGATTTCGGCCGACTTAGTGCCAGTTATTGCAGCCCATCATGTGCAGGCGAATTTGGCCAACAATCATGACGCCCTAAAAGCCAGTCTTCCTAAGCTCCGGCGCATCGTCACCCACGATACCTCATTCGTTGACATAAAGCGCAGTGAAGGCTTAAGCAGTGATGGGCAAAAGTTCTACGTGCAAAACGTCGATCAAAAAGTTGAAGCAATACTGGCCGGAATTGGAATAGGCCACCTTCCGCGGCATCGCGTTCAACAGCATCTTAACAGTGGAACACTTTTACCGTTGGATTTGGGTGAAGAGGCCTATCTAGAGAATTTTCTGGTGTGGAAAATTAGTAGCAAAGGTAAGGGACTGAAGGCACTTAATCAGAGGCTGATAGCTGTATTTGGCTAGTGTGCAAATAAGGCTGATTGATAGCATGTGTTCATCAAGGTAGGTAACTTTGATTGCATTTTATATATGATAATTTGTGTAATTAGCTTACTATTTTTATTTTAAAATAAAAGGTGGGCAGTGTGTCTTTACTAACATTGAATTATAGTTGGCGGTGGTCGGCTGCAGTTGTACTTTTTATGTCTGCCTTTTTTGCTCTGATTATGGGCGTGTCGCTATCCGAGCGACCCGATGTTCAAAATGCTGACATGCTAACCAAAGCCTATTATAGTTTAGGTTTATTTGTCATGGGTGGTCTGGATATAGGTACTCCTGTTGGCGGCCCTTTAGTGCCCAGATTGATGTTGTGGTTGAGCTATTTTGCATCACCTATGTTGGCCGCATCCACCATTATTGAGGCTGTGGTTAAAACCATATCGCCTTACAAATGGCGCTTTCGCCGGATACGTAATCATATAGTGGTGGTAGGCTCAGGCGAATTAACTATTACCTATTTAAAACAACTTAGACTAGCACAACCCAAAATCCCGTTGCTGGTTATATGTGATGAAATTTCACCTATACGGGAAGAAGAGCTGAAACGCCGTTATCACGCCATAGTGGTCACCGGCGATATCACTCGTAGCTACTTTTTGTCCAAATTATTTCTGCATAAAGCGATCAAAGTGTTATTGCTAGGACAAGACAATTTTCAAAATTATGAAGCCGCTCACAAAATGTTGCAGCTGCAGCCATCACTTGAAGGCAAAATAATTATTCACTGTAATAGTATTCGTTTCATGCGCTCAATGGCTGATTCCCAGGTAGCCCAACGATGTATCAATTTTAATGCTTATCAGTTGGCAGCGTCGGCGTTGGTGCAACAACATTTAATCGCGCATTTTGTGGAAACAATACCCAAGGATGTAGTGGTGATTGCCGGATTTGGAATATTCGGCCAAACAATACTTGAAGAATTGCAACATTATGCACAACAAGAAATTGAAACTATTGCGATTATCGGCATAGATGCCAAACGCCGTATTCAGGTTGCGGATGAACAGCTACAGTTAGGCAATTTCTGCAAAAGAGAAATATTTGAGGGTAATATTTCCCATCCCGAGGTGTGGCAACAATTGCGCTCTAAAGTAGATTTGACTGGCTCTCAACCCATTATCATTTTATGCACCGATTCAGTAGAAGACAATTTTAGAACCTCTTTGTGGCTAAAAAACAAATATCCTGACTCTATGATTATAGCCCGCAGTTATTTGCCATCAAAATTCGCTGAAAATGTCGGTGAGCAAAACAATATTCTTAATGTGAGTATTAATCAGTTGGTCAAAGATAATATTCCAAAAGAATGGATGATGCCTTAACTATCTCCGCAGGTTTGCCCTTAACGGTAGCCCCAAACTCCATATATCAAGCTAAAAACAAGTATATTGATGGCTTACATGCGTGAATTGCAGATAGAACCTGGGCGCATCAATATTTAGCCCTTGTTCGGCAGTTCTGTTCAAATTTGAGTATTCCAAAACCGAAAGTTGAGTATTTATACCCAAGTGGTGATACTGTCAATTCTTTATGATACAAGTCCATACTGAGCAAAGGAACATCTCATGAAACATATATTAATGAACGCCGATTTTCCATAAGTAACCAAAACACGACTGCAATTACCTTTGGCATTGAAGGGGTTTTTGAAATGAATATGCTTGCCGTCGCAAGCTGAATGCATGCCTTTGCCGAAAGCGTTGCCAATGCCGGTTTATGGTTTACTTCGTCGAATATCCTCGATATTCAGTTTGCAGACCTTGAACCTTATCTATTTAATGAAGAGCGCTCAGGTGTAACTACAACAGCCTCAATAAGCAGAGAAACAGACGTTGCTAATACAGGCTACATGAGTGCTCGTGCATCGAACACAGGCGCTGTCGACGGTGACACTTTGGCCACTAGCTAAATGCGATATGCTTTAGGTATTACGCTGCAACCTAGAGAAAAAATCACCATGGCACATGCTATTTGATATTCAACTATGGCCGAAATTACGAGTGAGCCAAGACAGGTCGCTGCACCTGGAAGTATTGGTTTGCTAAGTATCATAATATTGGGGCTTGGGCTAATGAGGCTGCGTTAACACAAGCTTGCCTCCCATTCCCAAACCGGCTGCAATCTGTTGTGGCTTATAATTACTTAACGATAAAATAACAACTTTGTTATTTATATTCAAATAAGGCTTGTTGGAATACAGATAAGGCTATCCCTAAATAAATGAGGTTAGAATAATATGCAAAACCTGTCAACCTTGTGCTTAGCTTCATGTTTTTTGTTATCACAAGGCTGCGCGCAATACTCAAGCGAATCAATTGATTCATCTGAATCAAAAGCCCAAGAACGTCCAAACATCCTACTCATTGTTGCTGATGATATGGGCTACAGTGATCTAGGCACGTTTGGAAGTGAAATTTTAACACCGAATATCGATACCCTAGCCGCTGAAGGAACAAAGTTTACACAGTTCTATTCATTACCGTCTTGCGCGCCTACTCGGGCGTCGCTATTAACGGGCGCTAATAATCATGTTGCCGGTGTTGGCTCGCAGTTTAACCGTATAGATAATACCTGGGGTTACGAAGGCTTTTTAACGGACAGAGTAATAACTATTCCGCAACTGTTAAGTCAAAACGGCTATCAAAATTATATGGTTGGCAAGTGGCACCTTGGTATGAAACAAGAGCAATTAGCTAAGGAAAAAGGATTCCAAAAATCCTTTATTCTGCATCAAGGTGCGGGTAATCATTATAATAGTTTGGGTTTTGAAGCAGACGATAAACCCTCAATATATTCGTTAAATGGTAAGCAAGTCGATTGGCCAGAAAATCAATATTCGACCGACCTTTATACAGATTATTTAATCGATTTCATCAATCAAGGTAGTGAAGACAATAAACCATTTTTTGCATATGCTGCGTATACATCACCCCACTGGCCGCTTCAAGTTGCCAGCGAATATTGGGATAAATATGAAGAAATATACAAAGACGGTTACGAGGTTTTACGAAGAAAAAGGCTATCGGCATTAAAAGACAAAGGCATTATTGAACAGAATTACCCTATGCCTGCACTGCACTCAAGCGTCAAACCTTGGGAAACTCTATCTGCAGAGCAACGTAAAATAGAGACGCGGAAAATGGCACTTTATGCCGGAATGATGGAAAATTTAGATGATAATGTGGGCCGGCTAATTGCTCACTTGAAAGAAATAGACGAATATGACAATACTATTATTGTATTCATGAGTGACAATGGTTCAGCTTATCGAGACTTCTATGAAGCGGGGCCTTTTAAGGAATTCTTGCAAGCGGCTTATCATAATGATTATGAAAATATGGGTAAAGAATCATCCTTTGTTTCCTATGGTTCAGCTTGGGCTGAGGCTGGTTCTGCTCCGTTTAGATATTTTAAACAATATACCTATGAGGGCGGTATTCGCGTCCCAATTATAATTAAAGACCCTAAGGCAATGACAACGGGAAATATCAAACGTGGACTAGTCACCCTCACCGATTTAGCGCCTACATTTTACCAACTTGCTGGGGTTGAATATCCTAATACGTACAAGGGGAAAGATATATATCCACTGCAGGGAAAGTCTATGCTGCCGTTATTGCGAGAAGATATAGTAGAAATCCATACTCAAGAAGATACGTGGATCTTAGAACATTATAAACAGGTTTTAGTGCGCAAAGGCGATTGGAAGCTCATTAACGCTGGCCAAAATTTAGATGAGGGGCAATTTGAGCTTTATAATATCGTTAACGACCCTACTGAAAGCGAGGATCTAAAAGCACTAAATCCACTTAAGTACAGTGAATTATTAGTACACTGGCGTAAGTTCAAAGAAGATAATAAAGTCTTAGAAAAGCCCGGCGGCGTCGAATGATAGTAGGCCGCCTATTAGCGTTCTGATAATTTGCAAACACTAGTTGGGTGAATCGGGCCCTTCTACTTTGCCGCGAAAGCTGTCAACTACCTTGCCTGTTGTTGCCCATAACATTAAAGCACCCCACGCGATGAAAGAAATACCTGCAGGAATGCACGCCAGGGCAATGAGCTTAGCGTGTCGAGGGTTAAAAAAGAGTGCAAGAATAGCGGGTAAGAACCAAACGAGTAATACAAATACTGCTATAAACGAAAGGGCTAGGCCACTTGTTTGTTCAAATAAATTAACTAGGGCGTCCATAATAATTCCTGTTAGATTAAGTTGTCGTTTGCTTATATAGTCTTGGCTGATCTCACTTTATTACAATATTGTGTGAAAATATTAAGTCGTTAAAATGCTCTTTAAATTTAGGGCTTCTTGTTCAAATCGAATCTGACGTTTTGAGGCCCAAAACCACCACGGAATTAGAAATGCGCCAATAATGGCGAAAGACAAGCCCATCTTTTTGATGGTTTTTAGAATCTCTTCATCAATTGACCAGCCGTGAACCGCCACCACTATTATAGACAGTAATAGGACCATCCAAGCTACATGTTTATTTATATACGCGATTTGCGCATTATTTTTAAGTTGCTGTAGCAAATTCTGCTGGTAGCGCCCGGTATGGTTATGATTACTAAAAGCCGCCGCCCAGCGTAGCTTTATAAAATAGGCCACCATTACGACCCCAGCGATGGCATTAATCAATAAAAATGCTTTCAAAAAAGCCGTGATGTTGTCCAAATAAATGAATATGAAAGGTATAGGTAATAAGCTGGCAATATCCAGACTGATGTAAAGTCGTTGTTTACGCCGCTGTGACTTAGCCATTTTAGCAATTTTAACGGTGTCTACCGACATTTCGGTTTGTTGCTGCCATAAATCGTCTAAGTTCATATGTGCTTGTTTTTCATGATTCATTTTGCATTTGCCTGTTCAATTCTTTTTTTGTGCGAGTAATAATAGCGCCTACATTGGTAACAGTAAGCCCGGTAACGTCAGCGATTTCATTATAACTAAGACCTTCTAAAGATAAGGTTATTACTTGGCGTGCTGGTAATTTGAGTTGCCTGATAGCGCGCATCAATACTTCTAGTAAGTCCTCTTTTATAAGGCTTTGCTCAGGCTCTGTATGTTTTGTTATACCCGCTTTTAGGACCCTCTGGTTCGGGTGTTGTTGATTTTCTTGCTTGCTCGTTATTTCACAATACGGTTCGGTGCTCACCCTATTAACTTCTTTACTCACGTGGGTTATACAACGGTTATGAGCAATCCTTAATAAATAGGTTTTAAGGCTCGCCTCACCTTTAAATCCTTGCAGGGCCTGCCAAACAGCCATACAAATGTCTTGATAGAGTTCTTGGCGCAGGCTTTCATTGGCCTCGTAACTGGCTGCAACACGTGTTAGCAGCCTGCCATATTCCTTAATAACCTGATCAAACGCTAGGTTCAAAACACTTCCTATTTGTATTACGTAAACATGTGGTATTGGTTGTGTAGTCTTGGCTTATTCAGATTTATTACAATATTTGAATATAAACTAAAATACTTTGCATGAAAGAACACCGATGCAGCGGCTTGAAGCCGTAATTGGACTTTACACCTTTTAGCCGTTATAAAAGGGTTTATATTTGAAAGTGATGTTGACGGAACGAAGGTTTATCGTTTTCATATCTTGTATCGGATAGATCGAAATTGGCGTCAGCATCCGCCAGCAACTTATTTAGGAGAAGGCTTATTGCTGCCGCAAATTTACTCACCTTATTAGATGATATTGCTACGGTACTGGATGACGTTGCTATTTTGTCAAAAGTGGCGGCTAAAAAAACAGCGGGTGTATTGGGAGATGACTTGGCCTTAAATGCCGAACAAGTTTCTGGCGTGAAAGCTGAGCGCGAGTTGCCGGTAGTGTGGGCAGTCGCAAAAGGCTCATTTCTAAATAAGTTGATTTTAGTTCCTAGTGCCTTGCTTATTAGTTACTTGGCCCCGTGGATGGTTATGTATTTATTGATTATTGGCGGTTTGTATTTATGTTTTGAAGGCGTTGAAAAGCTTGTTCACAAGTTTACAGCGAATACCGCTGATGAAGAAAAAGCCCATTCAGAAAAGCTTAAGGCTTTAGCCGATCCTTCGATTAACTTAGCGGAGCTTGAGAAAGATAAAATAAAAGGTGCCATACGTACCGACTTTGTGCTTAGTGCTGAAATAATTGTGATTATATTGGGCACTGTTACAGCCGAACCTTTTGCCACTCAAATTACCGTGCTTTCTTTAATGAGTATTATATTTACAGTAGGCGTTTATGGTTTTGTGGCGCTAATAGTGAAAATTGATGACTTGGGTTTATATTTGTTACGCAAATCGGTAAGTGGTAGTTTTGATACATTTCAGCGCTTTGCTGGCCGAGCTTTACTGCGCTTTGCGCCTATACTAATGAAAACACTGGCTATTGTAGGCACTGCGGCTATGTTCTTAGTGGGTGGCGGCATTATTGCCCATGGCGTACCATTTCTGCACCATTTTGTTGAACACTCAATAGATGTTGTATCGGTTTTGCCCACCGTTGGCACCATAGCAGGCTCAATTACGGGCATCGCCCTAAATGGCGTTATTGGCATAATCTCGGGACTACTTGTTTTAGCTGTTTTTACCCTTGCCCAAAAATTTAAACCTGCAAAAGAAGCATAAGGATAATAAACAACAAATGAATGACACTTTAAATATTGCGATTGCGCAAATCTCTCCTAAATGGCTAAACAAAAAAGCGACAATAAAAAAAGTTGAAGAGGCTATAAACGAGGCTGCAGTGCAAAACGCTGAATTAGTCTGTTTTGGTGAAACATTGCTGCCAGGTTATCCGTTTTGGCTAGAGCTAACGGATGGAGCAAGGTTTAACAGTACCTTACAGAAAGAACTTTTTGCGTATTACCTAAAAGAAGCGGTAAGTATTGAGCAAGGCGATTTGAAAAGTATTTGTGCATTAGTTAAAAAGAATGGGATTGCCGTGTATTTAGGTTGCGCCGAAAGAGCTAGTGATCGCGGTGGGCATAGCATTTATTGTAGTTTGCTTTATATCGATAAAAGCGGAATCATTCAATCCATTCACAGAAAGTTGATGCCAACATTTGAAGAGCGTTTGGCTTGGAGTATTGGCGATGGTAATGGTTTAAAAGTGCATTCGCTAAATAATTTTACGGTGGGCGGATTAAACTGCTGGGAAAATTGGATGCCTCTTGCACGTTCTGCTTTATATGCACAAGGTGAAAACTTACATGTTGCGGTATGGCCGGGTAATGCGAGTAATACTGTTGATTTAACAAGGCATATCGCACTGGAAAATCGCATGTATGTTTTATCTGTATCTGGCTTGATGCGAAAAGAAGATATTCCAAGGGACATCCCTCATCACGAATTGATAAGGCAAAACGCCAATGCCTTATTGGGCGATGGTGGATCATGTATTGCCGCACCAGACGGAAGCTGGGTCATTGAACCGATTATAGGAAAGGAAGCCGTGGTTACGGCAACTATCGACCTAAACGAAGTAAGAAAAGAACGGCAGAATTTTGATCCCTCCGGCCACTATTCAAGACCAGATGTGTTTCAATTAAATGTGAATACCCAGAGACAAAAACTCGTTAATTTTAAAAATGAGTAAACACTATTGTTCAGGTGGGTAAAACTGCGAGAATTTAAAGGCATGGCTACTTGGGCCATGCTCTTCTAAATACTTAAGCCGGTCTTGCGCGTCCTTAACACAAGGAGGATGCCCCACAGGGAACCATAATAATACCAAATGCTATTTTTTCAGATCGCGCCGACGCATTTGCATGGTGTCGGAAACAGAAAGGTGCTCTACAAATCATGAGGCTCATAAATTGTTTTACCGGTATTGTGAAAGCCAATGCACCGCGTATAATATTTTATTATCAATTTCCTGTGAACGCTTTAGTTCGGTAAGGTGTGTTGTAGTTAGAATTTCGCTAACGAATTACCTTGCATGTGAATCAAAATAGGCCTACAACAAACAAAAATTATGCAGCAATTATATTGAGCTTACCTCATCACCATGCCCTCCAAGGTAACGATACCTCTAGCGATGCACTTTTCGAGGCTATCGCAGGCGATCTTGCAAAAGATGGCTATAGTATTCGAATAAACGCTTTGCCCTTAGCGCTTACTGACATACTGCATTCTCACCTAGTCAACATGCCCCAACATAAGTTTAATGAAGCAAGCGTTGGGCGTAAGTCAGACAAACAAGTAAACGCCCAAGTACGCAACGATGAGATTGTATGGATTTATGATGACAGCCCTGCGGGCAAACAATGGTTGGAATGGACGCAAGCACTTCAGCGACATTTAAATAGGCAGCTATTTATGGGGTTATTTTCGTTTGAAAGCCATTTTGCTCACTATGCGAAAGGTAATTACTATAAAAAGCACTTTGATGCTTTTAAAGGGCAGGCAAACAGAATGTTGTCGCTAGTGGCTTATTTAAACCCAGATTGGAAAGACACCGATGGCGGTGAACTTGTTGTGTATACACAAGGGGGCAGTACTCAAAGCATTAAGGTATTACCCAAATACGGTACGCTGGTCATATTTTTGAGTGAAGAATTTGAGCATGAGGTTCAACCGCCACTGCGTGACCGTTACTCAATTGCGGGCTGGTTCAGAGTAAACACAAGTAGCAACGAACGCATTGATCCGCTCTTATAGCTGAACCATATGGCTATGGTTTATATGTGAATCTTGTGGGGGATTAAGCATAAAAGAAAAAGGATTACTCACAGGAATCATCGCCACTCCTACTCGGCTCTCTTTGATGTAATGGATGGCGATAACCAACTGTGCAGAGGTCGGCAGTAGTGAACGTTACAATATTTCCATTGGTATACGCAATGTCCATATCCGGTGCATTTATTAATCTACCTAAACCGTTAGCGCTTCCCGATGGCCATATTCCAAGCATAGATACAGTGTCACCCTGAACCCCTATACTTTGGAAAGCGCCACTTTCTGTGCAAGTTGATTGAATCAGGCAAGCGCCCCGAGCTAACTTAAGCGTGGAGTCGATTGATGCCAAGAGTGTTGCCCTTTGAGCCTTTTTAGCGTCACTTGAAATATCGATAAAGCGCGGTAGCGCTACTATCTATATTATTCCCAAAATAACAATAATGAGCTCTATGAGTGTAAAACCTTGCGACTTTGATTTTATAAGGTTCTTTTGCATGCGAAATAAATACTGTCTTTAGTTATTATTGTCTCTTAATGGCAACGCTGGGTAAAAGCTGAATCATCGGTATTAATTGGTGTAAAGTTATTTTGCTGAGCATCACTTACGCTATATTCAAAGTTTATTTCGTAGCTTTTTTCTAGCTTTTTCAAATCGCGCGTAAAGCTTCGGCATGTCTTGATCTTTGTATGCCTCTTTAGCCGTTTTTTCAGCTGCATCAATCGCTTTTAGCAAGTCAGATATAGCTGCCTTTTCGGCTATTGGGCTAGTGCTACCAACCTTATTTATCCAGATAGGAGATGAGTGCGCAAAAGGTCGGGCGTGCATGGTGGGCCAGCTATCTGTTTGCTGTTCAGACGCGAACGTACGTGCGGCTATCCAGCCGCCAGCCGGCAAATTAACGCTCCCTTCATAAACCTTAGTTTCCCCAGCGTTTAGGCCTTGTAAGGTTTGCACAGCATCACCATTTACCATTATTTCAACTACATCGAGGTCTATGGTGCTGGCAATAGTTAAGGTAAATGCTTGCTTACCATCGTCAATCACATCACCAGGCAAGGCCTCGCCTACCGCAAATACAAGGCTTGGCCCAGTAGTAACAAAACTTCTGCCGGCCATAGCGCCAGCCACTACTGGGTCGGTATTAAGGATACTCTCAAATGGGCGTACATAAGCTCGACCGGTTCCCGCCGCCGGAGTGCGATGAAAATCAATCCAGCCATCTGTGCCCGACATGGCGCTAACAGGCTGGCCAATATTCAACAGTCGATACCATAGTTTTGATGTACCCAGCGGGCTTGTCCATGCGCATACTAGCTCTAATCCCATTTTAGGCTCTAGTACACCATCAGTAATTAATTCTAGCGGAATTTCATGAATATTTTCGTCGGCAAAAGGATTGCCGTCGGTACCAATAGGGTGCACATAGGTAGCAAAAGCGCCTACTTCATTGGCATATGCAAATACATCAGCATTGCTTACGTTTGTGTCGCCTAATGCGGGAAAATAGTGCCCGAAGAACCAAGGAGAAAAAGGTTTTTTTACATTCAACAGCCCAATATGGCCATGAAAATGTGAACGAACTTCTTGTCCTTGCACTATATTTTGCTGATTGAGGGTGGTTTTTTCCCCAATTATTTGGCTGTCTATTCGTCTTTCCCATCTATTCCACGACATGGGTGCTAGGTAGTTTAGGTCTTCTCCTTGCATTTGTAACAACGCATCTTTGTGAGTTGCTCGCTGATGCCCATCGCCGTTAAGGTGAACATGAAAGTCTGCTGATACGTAACCTTGCTCGGCGCTATCCCATATAGGAGAAAGTGCTATATCGATACCAGTGATGTTGGCTTTTTCCACACTCACTTTACTTTTGAAGACTTCACTCATAGGACCTTTTGTTGCTAAAACGTCATAACCTCCGGCAGGTAAGGTCAAGGAAAGGCTCTGATCAACATAAAAGTATGTGCGGCCAGTTTGTGGATCTACAAAAGTCGCGCCTGCAGGGTTAGCAACGGGATGACCTGCTTTAGACACAATACTTAAGCGCGCTACATCAGCTTTTTTTTCACCATTAAACACAGACACTCTTAATGTGCCTGTAGCTGCACCATAGTCCCATTCTTTTATCGCTACTATTTTGGATTTGCCGCCATTCGTGGCAATCTGTTTTAGTTGGAACTGTCTGTTGTCGTCTAGCTCAACAAAATAGATATAATCGCCACCGGCGCTAAATGCGGGGGTAAGGGCGAAGCTTGTACCGTCCGTTAGCCGATTATGCACATTTTTGTTGGCTAAATTCATGGTGAAAAGGTGGTAATCATTGTCTATGGGCGCGCTGTATACCAATAAATTCATGCTTGGGTGCATGTCGCCCGTCAGATGATAGGTGAGCGTTTGCGCCTGAATAATCTCATCGGTACCGGCTATAAAATCGCGATGTCTTAGTACGCGCTTTGCTCCTAAACCATGCAAATAGACAATGCCTTTGTTATTTGCGACGCGACGAATGTTTCTGACGACTTGGCGCAATGAGGTGATTTGTTGTTCAGTGCCACTGGCAATGTTACGTTGATATAGTTCGAGCGAGCCTGATTTGCCGCTGGTGTAAAATAATAGGCTACCGTCGTGAGAAAATTCAGGGTCAAGGTCTATTGCTTCGCTATTAATTAGCATTTCCTTGCCTGTAGCTAAATGCATAAGCACTACTTCAGTATCATTACCTTTGTCGCGTACAAAGGTAATTTGTTTGCTGTCGGGTGACCAACGAGGCCTAGAATCGACGCCTGGTGCACTAGTGATACGCGTTGCAATGCCGCTATTTATATTAAATAGCCAAATCCAACCTTTGGAAGCGATCGCAATACTTTTGCCATCAGGAGAAGGCGCCGGATCGGTAATGCCATAAGTGTGTATAGGAAGTTCGTGTTGTTCCAAATATACGTGATGACCGAAATCATCAAGTTTCGGATAATGATTTGTCCATTGGCCTAGGGCAGCGGGTGTTGCGTTGAACAATATTAGCAATACCATTAAGCGAAATGATGAGATACACGAGATGGAGGCATGAGCATTCGTAATTTTATTAATACTGCTGATATTCGAGGTAACTAAAAACTTGCGAATCATTCTATTGGCCTTATGATATTTTTTATTCTAAAAAGAAATATGAAGTGTAGAGTTCTTTTTCACAAGCTATTTATTTCTCACTTTTATAAATACGACTACAACGATAATATGGGATATTGCTAATAGCGAGCAGATTAGAGTTGTTGCATAAGCGCGCATAAAAAAAGGGTAATGCAGTTAACATTACCCTTTTCAATATACTTTCTGTTTGCGGGGTAGTAAGCCTTATATTTCTTTGCCTTCCACTTTTTCCCACTTTCCTGTTTTAAGTGATAATAACCATAAGATGATACCTGCGGCTGTGCCAAACAGAGCTACTTTCATATAAACCGAAGGTTCTACTACCGCATCGCCAGCGTTGACCAAACCCGCTAATAAACCTGCCGCTAAGCTCCCAATAGAATAGGTAAGTATGAATACTCCCATTAATTGACCTGCAAATCTCTTCGGAGAAAGTTTACTTACTGCACTTAGGGCAACCGGGCTTAAACATAATTCCCCGACGGTATGCAAAAAGTAAGTGGCAACAAGCCATGTAGGGGCAACTTTCATTGAGCTTGCTGCATATTGCGCGGCAAAAAACATGGCGAAAAAGCCAGTCGACATAATAATTAAACCAATCGCACACTTAACGCTGTAGGTAGGTCGTATCATTCTTTTTGAAAGATTTATCCATAATGCGGCGAAAAACGGGGAAAGCACAATAATGAATATAGGATTTAGTGATTGAAACCACTGCGTGGGTATTTCAAAAGAGCCTAACATTCTGTCGGTATTGTTTTCAGCAAAGAAGTTAAACGATGAGCCTGCTTGCTCAAAACCAGCCCAGAAACAGATTGAGGCAATACATATTAAGAATAGCGCGCCTACATTACGTTTTTCTGAACTGCTAAGTCCTCCTTTAAAGAAGATGCCAGCAAAATAAAGGATAAAGATGGAGAAAACGATTGTCGCAATATAACCAGTGATGGCTATGGGGTTGATAACAAGAGAGCCCATCATTGCGAGTACGGTAACAATGGCTAGTACCATTATTATTCCCGCTATAACAGACCAACTAAACTTGACTGCATTACTCGACATTATTACTGTAGGTTTATCGAAAACGGCGGTTATATTGCCAGCGGTTAATTTATATTGAATTAAACCAAAAGCCATACCAACAGCAGCTGCACCAAATGCAGCATGATAACCATATTCTACTTGCATTAAACCACATACAAAGCCACCAATAGCAGAGCCAATATTGATGCCTAAATAATAGAGGGTGTAGCCACTGTCGCGACGTTGGTCAGTATCTGAATATAGCTGACCTACCATTGCGCCAATATTTGGCTTCAATAAGCCGGTGCCTAAAACCACTAATATAAGCCCAAAGAAAAAGGTATTAGTGCCGGGAATAGCGAGCGAGATATGTCCTAACATTATAATAATGCCGCCATACCATACTGCTTTTTGGCCGCCTATTAGTCGGTCAGCCATCCATCCGCCAAGCAAGCCAGTAAAGTAAACCGCGCCAGTATAAAGACCATATACAGCGTTTGCTTTTTGTTCAGTAAGTCCGAAACCGCCGTCTTGAACGGCTAGGGCCATAAATACAACTAAAAGGCCGCGCATGCCGTAGTAACTCATGCGTTCCCACATTTCAGTAAAGGCTAGTGTGGATAGGCCCTTGGGATGGCCAAAAAATCGTGTGTCATTTGTACGGTCAATCTGTTGATGACCAGTATCTGGGGTTTGCATTGAATGCTTCCTTTTTATTTTTATTATTTTTCGTACTTCATTATGCACGGGAAGGCTAAGCATATGCAAGTTTGTTAAAATCCTTGATTGTATATGCAAATATTGCTCGTGATTTATCAGCAAATAACAATGATTGAATAAGAGGGTAAAACCGGAAATATAGTCTTTGCCGTACTAACTCAGGCATATTTAGCTTAATAATTGCTTTGTTTTCATGAACATGGCTTTAAAATATGTCTGTTGCATCTATTCTGGTAAGGGTTTACTCTTAAAGGCCAGTTTTATTTATAAACCGATTGTAATGCAAGCTTAGTCAACCTATCTCTATGGAATAGCGTGCAATAAAAACACGCCTTTATAAATCTGGGCTATATATTACCAATACAGGGAAAATAATGCCGTTAGCCATTGTCACATGTGATAACTCATCTTTTGCTCAATCCTATATATACCAGTGTCGGACGGCTGCGAAATTATGCATAATTATGTTTGTCGACCAAGCAGGGTAATACTTATAGCCCCATTTTAAAATTTTCAGCAAGCAATAGGAAACAGTATGCATTTAGTTTGTTCATCATGCGCCACAATCAACCGTATACCTGAAGGCAAAAGTGCTACGCACGCAAGCTGTGGCAAATGTCAAGAAGCGGTATATACCGGTGAACCCGTTAATTTGACTGACGCGAGTTTTTATCGCTATATTGAAAAAAATGATTTACCGGTTATTGTAGATTTTTGGGCCGACTGGTGTGGTCCCTGCAAAGCTATGGCGCCTACATTTACTAAAGTTGCTGGTGATTCAGACGGCATACTTTTTGCTAAAGTTGATACCCAGCATGCCCAGCAAATTGGTACCCAAGCGCATATTCGATCTATCCCTACGCTTATATTTTTTCATAAAGGAGAAGAAATAGAACGTATATCAGGCGCGCTCAATGAACAGCAGCTTAAGCAGTTTATTATGCAATGTGTGAGTAAGTTATAATCGGAGATAAAATGCAAGGTACTGAAGTTTCTATCATAGGCGGTGGTATAGCTGGGCTGTATGCGGCTAATCAACTTAAGGCGCGAAACATTAAATACCAATTATTTGACAGTAAGCCTACATTTGGCGGTCGTATTGCGGGTATTCCTAGTGTTTCAAATAGCGTTGATGAAGAGCCTCAGTTTTATGATTTAGGTCCAGCATGGATTTTTCCTCATCATCTATTAATGCAAGAATTAATTCGGCATATGGGGCTGTCTTTATTTCCTCAATATACCAATGGCGATGTACTGTACCAGTTTGAGAACATTAAAGAGTCTAGGCGGATATCTACCGCACAGGCGGAACCTTTGTATCGAATTCAAAACGGTGCCTATGCGCTAATAAAAGCCTTGTTAAAAAATATTGATACGCAAAACATAAATGCTAAACATAAGGTAACTCGGGTTACTAAAGATCGCGACGGATGGCGCGTAAGCGCGGTTTTAGACAAAATAGAAACTCACACCTTTTGCCAACATGTTATTTTTACTTTACCACCCCGCATCATTGCACGTGACTTTTGTGATGCTAGTTGGATGAACAACATACTTGAACAACAATTGAAGCAGTCACAAACATGGATGTCGGCTCAGGCGAAAGTAATAGTCACCTATCCCAAGCCATTTTGGCGTGAAAAAGGATTATCTGGTCAGGCCTTTAGCCAAGTAGGTCCTATTGTTGAAATTCATGATGCTTGTTGTTCTGACGTGGAGGGTTTTGCTCTTTTTGGTTTTATTGGTATCCCTGCTACTCAGCGACTACATGAATCGCAAAAAGAACTTAAAAAAGCATGCATTAAACAATTAGCGGCTATTTATGGTCACGATGCATACCGGTTTGAAAAATGCTTTGTGAAAGACTGGGCAAAAGATAAGGATATCTGTACGGGTCAAGATCAGTCAGAAGGGTCGAGACATCCGCAAATTAATATGCAAACATGCGAAAGTGCATTACTGGGAGAAAACTTGTATTTGGCCGGCAGTGAATTTGCCATTGCGGAAGCTGGCTATTTAGAGGGTGCCTTAATTGCCGTCAATACGGCCTTAAAGAAGCTTGAGAGTCGCTTGTAATATATGGGTGACTGCTAGTTAAGTTATTGATTGTTGATTATTCGTGAGCACAATAAATTTCAATATTAGATGTTTATGGTTTTATAGGACCGAAAATGGCAAGAGCACGAGAATTTAGCGCTGACATTGCGCTTATTAAAGCAATAGAGATGTTTTGGGAATTTGGCTACGCAAATACTTCAATGCGGCAACTAGTAATACACACGGGTGTTGCGCATGCTGGCCTTTACACCGCATTTGGGGGCAAAGATGAGTTATTTAAAGCGGCCCTTGAGAAATACGAAGAACTTATTTTTAGTTACTTGTTTAGTGGATTGGAATCGAACCGTGCTTCTATCAAAGATATTAAAAAGTTGTTTACCTTTATCACCTCCGCAAGCGACGATAAATACTTTAAACACGGCTGCTTTATTGCCAACACGGCGCTAGAGTTTGGTGGCAAGACTGGCCCAATCCACAAGATCCTAAACCGCACCTTTACACGTCAAGTTAAGGCTTTCGAACATGCCCTTAAGAATGCTGTAAGCAACGGTCAAATTAGCAAAAGCACTAAGGTTGCAGACACGGCTTCTTCTTTCACCGTGTTATTTTATGGATGCTCCTCGCTTACCCGTATGAAAGCCCCAAGTGACAATATCCAAAAGGCAATCGCTGCCGCTTTAGATGCCATAGAAGTACACTAAAATAGTTCTTTTGTTGGGTAAGGGCAGCATTGTGTTGTTGCCAACATTCAATTTTATAAGTGATTTTATTTTCATCTAAATCTGCACAAGCAACTTGCAAACTAGTAAAATAACCTTACAAGTTTGTTGGTACTATATTTATTTTACATAGGAAATAGTCATCAAAATTGCGTTGATGAACGAGTTTAGCCAAGCAGGTAAAAATGCTACGGTACTTGAGCAACTAGAAAGTGTTGCTAGTGAGCACAGTCACAAAGTATTTAATGTAGGTATTAGCGACGACTACGATCACCGTTTAACTTACATTCATTTAGGCCTTGTTGCTAAACAGTAAATCGGTCGATTTTGTGATTGCCGGTTGCGGCACTGGTCAAAGTGCGCTTATGTCACTAAACTCTTATCCTGGTGTCGCGTGTGGCTATTGTGTCGACCCTGCCGATGCATACTTGTTTGCACAGATTAATAATGGCAACGCCTTAGCACTACCTTTCGCTAAGGGCTTTGGTTGGGGAGCTGAACTAAATATTCGCTATATTTTTGAAAAAGCATTCACGGGTTAAACAGGGCTAGGTTATCCGCCAGAGCGCCGTGAATAACAAGTCACTAATGCCGGCATTTTAAGTGGTGTTAAAGAAGCGACAAGTAAGTCCTTGCTAGATGGATTAAAAGTGCTTGATCCTAAACTTGTAAAAACGGCAGTAGGCGGTGAACGTTTTCAGCAATGTTTTTTCACTTACTCTTTTTCGTATGTGCCAATGGCGTCTCCGATACAAGCAATTTGCGCTATGCGCACAGCCTCGCCCAAGTCGGGGCCGGTTTGACCTTTCTTAATAGCTTGCTTAACTACTTCCTTGGTGTCGAGATTATGTAATTTCCCGAGTAAGTAAATTGCATAGCTAAGCTGCGGATAAGGCCTACTAATAAGTGTGGGGCCGCGGCCTTGCGCGTCGCACTGGCACGCTTGTAAAAACTGCATAAATCGCTCTGGCTGCTTAACCGCATTGAAGCTCTCAATAATGAGTTTTTGCAGCGTTTTGGGTTTAAGTTCCAACAGCCTATGACTGCGTAAATGATTGTCGCTGGTTAGTTTAGCAAGGTCTCTAAGCTTGTTTGGAATACGTAAACGTTCACAAAAAACTTCAACTACTGGCACGCCGGCTTCTTCATGGCCATGTAAATTGCCGCTTTTTCGAAAGCTTGTTGCTTTGCCAAAGTCGTGGGTAAGGGCTGCAAATCGCGTAGGTAAATCAAATCCTAATTCAGCGGCTCTGTTGAGTACCAGCATGGTATGAACAAAAACGTCACCTTCGGGATGATGTTCTGGAGGCTGCGGCACTGCAATCATTTCAAATAACTCTGGAAATAGGATCTCCAATACGCCAAGCTCGTTCAGTGCCTCAAAATAAAGCTGTGGTTCTCGCTCGTTAAGAGCTTTTTCAGTTTCTTTCCAAACGCGCTCAGGTACCAAATGGTTTAGTTCACCTGCATCCAGCATCTGCTTTACGAGTATTTTAGTGTCTGGATGAATGCACCATTGTTTGCCATATCGGGCTAAGAAGCGAGCAATGCGAAGTACTCTTACAGGGTCCTCAGCAAAGGCATTTGTGGTATGGCGAAGCGTCTTGCTTGCAAGATCTGCGCTACCATTAAAAGGGTCGATAAGGTCGCCTTCATTAGACAGCGCCATCGCATTAATCGTTAAGTCGCGTCGTGCCAAATCTTCTTCAAGCGTAACGTTTTCGCTAGCATCTATGCTAAATCCAGTGTAGCCAGCACCAATTTTGCGTTCAGTGCGTGCTAAGGCATATTCTTCTTTAGTTTTTGGATGCAGGAATACGGGGAAGTCTTTTCCAACCGACTTAAAGCCTAATGCCTGCATTTGCGAAACCGTCGAACCTACTACTACATAGTCTTTGTCGTGAGATGTAAGGCCTAATAATTGATCGCGCACGGCACCGCCTACGAGGTAAACCTTATTCAGATTGGCAGGACTAGAGGCTAGCGGGGCTTGTGTCAAAGTGTAGGGTTCTTATTGTTTATAATAGGCGTAGATTGTACGCCTCATGGATAGGAATACTCAACTGCTTTAATGCAGAAGTAGTGTGTTTATTAATTTAACGTTAAATGAACTATTTTGCCATTTGCTAATAATTAACAATCTAGTATTGCAATAAGCCAGTACAAAATAATGAGCTTATAAACGCACCACTTAAATAGTGGTTAACGAAAGCCCAACGCACTAAACTGGGGTAGAATTTAATTAAGATATTTAATGGTAAAAGGAGTTGATGTATTTCAAGCGCGACCGCCATCTATTTTTTGTTCTTTTTCTGTGTACTTGGTCTATTGACCTTTGGTTTCTCGACGCTGCTCGACAAAAACGTAACGGGCGTAAACCGCAATGATAATGGCGAGATCATTTATTCGGGAACAATAGACCAAGACAGGGTTGAGAAAGTAATCGCTTTGTATCAGCCCGGCGATCGTTTATTGATAAGAAGCTTAGGCGGCGACTTACATGCAGGGATGATGCTGGGCAATTTCATTAATACACACAAAATGTCGGTCGAAGTTCTCGACCTTTGTGTTTCTTCTTGTGCTAACTATGTGTTTTTGTCAGGTAACGAAAAAATACTGAATGCTAATTCGCTGGTGGTGTTTCATGGAGGGCCCAAACAAGCAAATTTCCGTTCACTTATGCAACAAGCTTATTCTGAGTCAGCTAAACCAGGCACAACATTTGGACGAGAAGGCTTTGAAGCAATAATTTCTACTAGGGAAGTTCGGCGAAGATTGAGTATGCGCAGTTCAGGCGCGCAATCGCGCTGTGATAAAAATGAAGTACTTAATGTGTATGGCAAGTGTGAAGAGTTTGGTCCAGAACAACGCTTGCAGTACATCATTTATTTAGAAGACGAGTTGTATTCTCGTGTTAACCCGCAAATGGACAAAAACATTCCTTACTATGGTCAACAAGGGAACTATCAGTCCATTTATGAAGCCTATGACTACTTTGGCTTTTATTATAGCCTTGATTCGCTTGCTCGGCTTGGTGTAAGCAATGTAAGCGTCAAAGGTGGAGACTGGCGACCAAACACCAATCCTTTGTTTCAGGAGGTATATGAGGTAACAGTAGAATAAATCCTCATCTAAAGCACATAGTTGCAGGAATGTACATAGCACGTATTTTAGTTGTCGTTAAAAATTCAATATCAAATGTTTCTCAGCATTTTGCACAGTGTTCACTAATCAGGCATAGTGTTTCTATTTTTGTTGACTTCACACTCGCTTTTGAGATTTTTTGCGACTCGTATTCAGCCCATAATTAACCCATTGGGCACATTACTAGGAATTCAGTTTACCAATGAAATTATTAATAAAGATTTCTTTAATAAGTCTATTTTTTGGATGCATTATGATGAATGCAGGCGCGTCTGAAAATAATGCAAACTCTGTGCTAAGCAATTTAAAAAATTATCGGGTTGATACTCCTTTAATGGTAAGTGCAGGTTTACCTAGTAAAGCGCATTTTGAGGCGCTTAAATTAAATGGCGTGCAAAATGTGGTAGATCTCCTGCCGGGTGATAGATCTGACGAAGCTAAAGTAATGGAAACCATGGGACTGCAATATCACAATATTGCGGTGGAATGGCAAAATCCAACAATAGAGAACTACGCTAATTACGTAAGTGCTATGCAACAAAGTGAAAGCAATGGCGGATTAACACTGACCCATTGCAAGTTGAACTGGCGTGGTGCTGTTTTTACGTATTTGTATAGGGTAACGCATTTAAATGAGTCAGATGAAGTAGCGAAAAAACATCTTCTTGAAACTTGGAGACCTAATCAAACGTGGCGGACCTTTATTGTCGACGTGAAAACTAAATATAATAAGAATTGAGAAAACTGGGTTCACAGTAAAATCACAGAGCTAGCAATAACAGGTCATGGTTCTGGAATTTAGTATTAACAGCCTGATGTTATATATTCAATAATCGGTTTAGCACCTGTATTAGCGGGTCTGTTGTAAATCAAATAACAGTTTGTAGGTGTAATGTGAGCTTGATCGACGTAACTGCCTGACCTACCGCCTAAAGAGGCTGTAGTTAAATAGAAGCCTGCGTCGCCTGCGCTTGTTGACCATGTCCACTCTGTTTCAAAGCTATCATCCATAGCCTCTGTAATGCCTGCTGAACGTGTAGAACTAGGGAAGCCATACGTTGTTTGAATGTCAGCGATGCCGTCTCCGTCTAAATCAACGTTACCGGTAGCTGAGCCATTCAATCCTTGAATTGTTGCCTTTGCATATACTAGCGTTGCTGCGCTATCCACTGCACTACCCATGGTTTTTAACACTGCAACGTTAGCGTCGCTGGTAACGTCTATAAAACGCGGTGCTGCCACGATCGATAAAATACCCAGAATAACAATGACGATAATTAATTCAATTAAAGTAAACCCTTTCATTTTGCTGGCTGACTTGAATTTAAGAGAGTTCATTTTAACCCCGTTGGACTGCGTTTATGATTATAAAGAAGCGTCAAGCTAATCGAAACAAATGCTGATTACTAGTCTTTGTGTAGAGGTTATCTGAATATCCACTGAGATATGAATAGTGCTAATGATATAAAGGTATGTAAATACATAAAATTATAAAAGGAAATGCCTCTTTACACTTTGTTTGTTCATTGCCGCTCTATTAGCGTTTATATAAAAGATAAGCACAGCTTTAAAGATTATTCCAATGCCTAACAAAGCAATAATGGCAATAATAGTTCCACGTAAAAGCAATTTATTAAACATAGTCTTTCTTAAATTTTTTACATAAAAATCCAATTAGCTACCGACGTATCATTTGCCTAAGTTTTGAGAAAAGGCCATACTCAAGACTAGTATAAAGGGTTGAGGAATAGTATTGAAAACGTTTCTAAAATGGTTTGGCATTGTTGTAATAAGCCTTGTGATTATTGCTTTGGCTGGCTATAAATTAATTGAATCACGGATGCTACCTAAGGGAGTCTTTGCTGAAATAACACCGCCACAAGCACCAGAATATTCAGATCAAGCTTACTGGTTTGCGCATCTCGATATTCAAGATACCTCCGATCTTATTCCTGCAAATGCGAACGTGAGTGCCGATTTGGCGAATAAGCCAGTTGACGTTTTCTTCATCCATTCAACGGGCTATGTTGGACCGGGCGGTTGGAATTCCAATATGGCGCATGAAAATTCAGAAACTCAATCTTTGCAATATATGCTGTCGAGTATGGCAAGTGCCTTTAACGGATGTTGCCATATATATGCGCCAAACTATCGTCAAGCGCATCTAGCTGCGTTTATCAGTGACGACACTACATCTAGCTACGCGGCTTTAGACTTAGCATATGGCGATGTAGAACGCGCATTTGATTATTTTATTACCAATATTAATAATGGTCGCCCTTTTATGATTGTCGCGCATAGCCAAGGCACTTTGCATGGCCTACGCTTAATCGCCAATCGAATAGATAAAACGGCGTTAAGAGAACAGCTAGTTGCCGCCTATACAATAGGATATGCGCCACCCCTGAATATGTTTGAGCGCACGTTTACCAATATTGGATTATGTGAATCTGCTGAGCAAATCAACTGCATAGTGTCTTACGATACATTTGGCGAAGGCGGCGCTATGTCTGCAGGATTACGACATTGGTATGCGCAAGGTTGGGAAACCACCAAAATTGGTAATACTGCTTGCGTGAACCCTTTGTCTTGGACAACGAGCACCCAAATAGCTTCTGCCGATTTGCACAAAGGTGCTTTTCCGGTAAAGTTTAAGCGTACTCCAATGTATATGTTATTAGCTAAAAACCCTGAATATGTGTTTGAGACGCTGCCAGATTTAACGCCTAATTTAAGCTGGGCAAAGTGCGATGAAAGCGGTGCTCTGCATATTGCAGAGCAACATGATAATGCGTTTTCAAATCATTCAGGCAGTGCTGATAAGAACTATCACTTGCTCGATTACAGCTTGTTTTATGGCAATATTAGGCATAATGCAATAGAACGCTCAAATGCTTATTTGCGTGCACTAGATAATTAACTTACAGCGCGCTTGAAAAGCGTAAGCCACCACTGATAATTTTTAACCAAAATGCGCCGATTACGGCGTATCAATTTAGCCTAAGACTAAAAGGAGCAGTAATATGATTTACCAATTGGGTGAAGATAAAGTCGAACAAGGTAATCAGGTCTATGTTGCTCCAGGAGCGCATGTTATGGGCAAAGTCGTGTTAAAAGACAGTTCAAGCGTATGGTTTAATGCCGTGTTGCGTGGCGATTGTGACCTTATCGAAATTGGCGAAGGCAGCAATGTGCAAGATGGCTCTATTTTACACACAGATTATGGTTTCCCGTTAATAGTGGGAAAGGGCGTAACTATTGGGCATAAAGTCATGCTGCATGGCTGCACTGTTGGCGATTACTCGTTAGTAGGGATTAATGCTGTGGTATTAAATGGTGCCCAAATTGGTCATCACTGCATAATTGGCGCAAATGCATTGGTCACAGAAGGTATGGAGATCCCCGACTATTCTTTGGTAATTGGTTCGCCAGCTAAGGTAGTAAAAACGCTATCATCTGAGCAGGCTGGAATGTTAGAGAAGTCGGCTAAGCATTATCAAAAAAATGCACTTCGTTTTGCAGCAGAGCTATTGCCTGAGTCTGAATGAAATAGTAAAGACAGCCAATTTGGTTTATTGTACAAACACACAGCACTAATCATCAGTATATTTAGCGAAACTTATATGAATGACAATAATCAGCAAGTTAATAATCCATTGCACGGAGTAACGCTTGAACAAGTAGTAACAAAGCTACAAGATCAGTATGGCTGGGAAGGATTAGCTAAACGCATCAATATCAATTGTTTCAAATCAGACCCCTCAGTAAAATCTAGTTTAAAATTTTTACGGCGAACGCCTTGGGCCAGAGAAAAAGTAGAAAGTCTATATATCGATAGGTTTACGTAAACTCACTTCGTTTGCTAAGGCTTCCTTATTTATGTTTATTGTTAATATCGAATAGTTAGCAAGGTATAAAACCTAAGCTATTAAAAGTGTTTTAAGCAGTTCATCTATTTCTACTTTAAGATCTTTATCTTCAATTTTATTCGCGCTA
The DNA here is from genome assembly GCA_964195425.1 of Acidiferrobacterales bacterium. GTDB lineage: Bacteria > Pseudomonadota > Gammaproteobacteria > Enterobacterales > Alteromonadaceae > Glaciecola. Next base: position 110,366 of record CAXMOM010000042.1, on the reverse strand, counting down.
ATCTTTGCATCCTGAAGGTTTTTTATAGCAGCGTCAGTCTGTCCTATCTGAATTTGCATTGTAGCCATTGAGAATGCAATAGAGGACATATGATCTTTCGAATTAACAGCAATCGCTTTTTCTAGGGCTTTTGCATAAGCTGCCACAGCGTCTTCTAACTCTTCTGTAAAATCAGCAAGTGTTTCCCATTGTTCTGGATGATCTTTATCAGTATTTTCATTATCGTCGCAAATAGCTTTTAGCTCTGCAAATAGCGAGTCGAATGCTTCTCTATTATCAATATTAGCAGCCTCCATTAGTTTTTCAGATAAACGATAAACGGATTTATATATTTTGGTGTTGATCATTACTAATTACCTTTTTTATACATCAAACAGTGAATAGCTTAATTTATTCACATCATCTAATGAAAGCACACTATAAGAGGCGCTAGTCATTTGTTTAAAATTCAGGAGGGAACGTAAAATTCTTGTGCATAAAAAAAACCAACAAGCTGTTGGTTTTTTAAAATTAAAAACAATATTAAATATTACCGCTTTATTCGATTGAATCCAAAAAATGCTAACATGCTAAGTCCGAACAAAGCGAAAGTAGCAGGAGCATTCACTACAAAGGCGTTAACCGACTCGTAGGTTATAATGATAGAAGCGCCAGCCATCATATTAAAGCTCGAAAATATATTACCTGACCCGGTAACAAAACTCGACGCTAATGCATCAAACGTGAAGTCTTCAGAACCAGTTCCTGTGAAAAATGCCAAGGTTGGACCATCAACGTAAGTTTCGTTGCTAGACACTGCACCACCTAAATTAAAATAACTTACGCCAGATGTTCCGCCAAAATCGACTGAACCATCGAACGCACTTGCACTAAACATGTTAACAACAGTCGGAATGGTAAAACTTAGTAATTCGCCAAGACCTCCAGATAATGAGAGCATTGCGTCAAGGTTAGTTTGAATTGAGCTCGCTGATTGGTCCAAACTTTCCGTTTGAATAGTACCGTTAAGCATAGCATTCATAGTAATACTAACTGACTCGAGTACTAAGGTTCCGCCCATGTCATCAAATTGGTCAAACGATACTACTGTCGAGAAATTTGTTGTGGTTGGGTCAATAGTTTGTGTTTGCTCTAACGGAGCAGAGCAAACTGCAGCCGAAAACAATAAAATGGAAAGCAGGCTTACACATTTGTTGATCATTACTTATCCTTAAAATCTGATTTTAAAGGCGAAAACAACATACGCATTTATTTGGTGTAGTTCCATAAATATAGACTACATATCGCTTTTTTACAACTTTTCATAGTGGATATTTCTATATTTTTCGGGCTATGTGGCGCGATTTATAAGGTATAGCCTCAAAATACATACACTTAATTGCTCGCTTAATTTTTTGGATTATTATTCAATTTATTTTACTAAATGGGTCTATTGCTTCTCACGAATAATCGTAATTTATTCAAATCACTTTTATCTTGTTGTTTTACATCAAATAATTGTACTTGCAGTGCTATTTTATAAATTTTGCCCTTAATATTATAATCAATATTTGTTAAATATACACGTCTTAAAATATATACGCTAATATTACGAGTGATTTTATGTGTATGAATAATAATGGTTTTTTGCAATATGAGTATCTATTTTTATACTCGTCTCCATTCTGAGACACTGTTTCTTCTTGTAAAATGTCGATAAAATTGTTGTGTCAAAGTATTTTAGTAACAATCAAAAAAGGCAGATTAGATGTTTGGATTTTCCATGTTTAAGAATAAAAATAAAAATAAAAATAAAAATGTAGTAGTGGCAATTGCGCTCCTATGCTCTATGAGCATAGCAACAATTGCGAATGGACAGGAAGCCGCAGAACACATTCACAGCGCTGATGCAGTGGTAAGTCAAAATTTCAAATACAACATAAAGACCGCAGTTACAACCTTCGTTGTCACAACAAGCGATGCTTCATTGGAGTTCAAGCTAGAAAAGAACACTGATCTGCTATCAAAAGGTTATGTGGGACAAGATAACGTTGAGATTTTTAAAGGGGAGCTTAAAGGTGCACAAGGCTCATGGGCAAGATTTACACGAGTTAATGGCCAAATATCAGGGGCTTTTTTTGATGGAGAAGATTTGTTTCTTGTTAAGAGGTTTAGCGACTTCCAATCAAAAGTGAACCTTAATGATATTAGAGGATTGCAAAATCTTCAGGCTGATACTTACGATACATCTACTCTCCTAGTGAATGCTAAAGATATCGAAAGCAGCGGAACTTGTGCATTGCATGACGACCAATTAATTGACACTCAATTACGTTCTGAGCAAGAGCAACAAAATTTTGATTATAATGACTATGTAGATGATCTGCGCGGGATAATGAGCGCGGCAGCATCAAAAGAAATTGAAATTAATTTGTTCGCTGATGTTGAGTTTGTGAACTCATCAACAGATTCACTTGCTGAGATGCTAAGCCTTTTGAACGTGGCCGATGGAATTTTTAGCGAGCAAATAGGTGTTCAGCTTCGTTTAACAGAGGCAACAGCATTACAAGCAAACCAAACTTTAACATCAAATGATTCCTTAGAATTGATAAGAGCGTTTCGAAATACTGGGTTTTCAAACCCAGGTGTTAGTCATTTATTTACCGGTAAAAATTTGAGAGGGTCTACTGTAGGTATCGCTTATGTTAGTTCCTTGTGTCGCAATTCTTCTGTTGGTGTAACACAAAAGTTTGGCGCAAGAACTGCCCTCATTTTTGCTCATGAATTAGGACATAATTTTGGTGCTCCTCACGACAATCAGTCAGGAAGCACATGCAGTGGCACCGGCAGCGGTTTTATTATGAACCCAAGTATTAATGGCGGTGGCAACAATTTCTCTAGTTGCAGTGTTACAACAATGCAACCAGTGATTGAATATGCGACAACTGGCAATGGAGCTTGCATCGTTGAATTAGCCGCAAGAGCACCTGTTATTACTTCAACCCCTAACCTATTAGTAACGGCGGGAAGCCCTTATCAGTATGACAACAATCAGACCCTTGATGTTGATGGAACGGGTCCCTTTGAATATACACTCGACATTGCACCTGCAGGCATGAATATAGACGCTAGCGGAACAATTAGTTGGACGCCAATGGTTAATGATATAGGAACCAATACCATACAAGTTAGAGTGTCAAATGCGACGGGCAGTGACGTACAAATATTTGACCTTGTTGTGGCAGGCGCTGTAGTTGTCCCAGACCAAGACTTTATTGATTTTGAAACATCTACACTTTCGTCATTTATAGACCAAGATCAATATGGAACTACCGAAATTGGTAGTTCTCCTTATCAACTAAGGCTTACCGGAAACAATTGGAAAAGTGTTCCAATAAACTATGAAGTCACCCGCTCAACAATGATTCGTTTTGACTTTTCAAGCTTAGTTAAAGGCGAGATACACGGTATACAATTTCTGAATGATAACAGGCTTAATAAAGAGACCGGGTTCGGTATTTTGGGAAGCCAAAATTGGGGCCGGCCTGCAATGACCTATAATGGCTCTGGCGAAACTCAAACAATTACTATCCCCGTGGGTGAATTCTTTCAAGGGCAATTTGATGACCTTATGTTCATCATGGACAACGATATTAGCGGCTCACAAGCAGACTCTGTGTTTAGTAACGTATTCATTTTCGAAGAAGGAGCTTTGGTGCCTCCTTCGCCCCCAGCGACCCCTGTAATCGATTTCTCTACACTTTCTATAAGGCCGCACTTACCAATTGACCAAGATATAGATGGGACTGTGGAACTAATAGAGGAAGGAAAAGGCATTAAGCTTACTGGGAACAAGTGGCAAAAAGTGATTTTGGAATCTACGGGTATTACGCCAACCACGATCATTGAATTCGAGTTTAAAACTGATTCTATAGGGGAGATTCATGGTTTGGGTTTCTTAGCAGGAGATGAGATAAACCGACAAAGAACGATTCAAGTTGCAGGTACACAAAGTCATGGTTTGATTAAATCTTCATACAATGGTTCAGGCGCTTGGCAAGCATTCACAGTGCCTGTTGGAGAATTCCTCACGTCGCCGCAAGTAGAGTTGGTTTTCATTATGGATAACGATAACGGCACTGGCGCAAACAGTAGCTTTAGGAATATAAGATTCATAGAACAGTAAAAAGACTCTGGAAACAAAGCGAAAAAAGTAAAACGCTTAAATTCTAAGTAATTACCAAGACCTTGAGACTAGTCCCCAGTGGCTAGTCTCATAACTTTAGAAACGCAATTCATAAACCAGACACATTAGAAGTCACTCGTTCAATCGCCTTTATTACCAATGCTGTTTCTTGCTGAGTTACATTAAGCGTATTTGCTTTTATAAACTCGGGAGAAGCATACAACTCAAGAACCTTACTATTTACAGTCTTTAAAAAAGCCTTTGATGCTTCATTTTTGTTACACATCAAATGCCCTGTGGAGATTGGTTTAACGCCCTCGATTCTGTAAGACAATAAATCTAGCGCTTGTAAGTTATTCTCGAACTCTATTACTTCAGAAGGGAACATAATGGCGTAGTCAGTTCTGTCTCTTTCTATCATTTTGGCCAAACTATCGTGCGAAGTTAACCCTTGTATAATAATTTTATTTTTACTGGGTATCGTTTTTATTGCCTGATCAATTAAATTACCATAACTAATAAAATCCCAAAGCATAATGACCTTGTCGTTGTTCGTAAATAATGACGATAAGGTTTTAAGTTCTCCTTCATCATTCAACAATGCAGGCATCAGCGGCGCCATACCACGTCGCAAATATAGGCGGTTGGTTGACAAAAAGCTTATTGGTAATGAAAAATAATAGCTTTCAGAGCGCTCGTTACTTTTGATTTTAAACAGTGAACATACGGGCATCTCTGTTTCTTTATCTAGCTCACTAAAGAGTCGAATAGTGGGGCGGAATTGCACATCGATGTTTCCTGAAATATTGTTTAATAATAATAAGTTAGCGGCAGAAACAGCGCTCTTAGCTTGTTGAGTTTTGTAAGCTTGAGTAAAGGGTAAGTAATCATAATAGATAGTAGTTTTTTTTGATTTATTCGGCTGCAAATGCAGAGCAAAGCTCTCATTAATTAAGGCAAATAAAACTATTACAACAAGTTTTGTGAAAAATACGAATGTCTGAGCAGTCACGGGTCACCAAATTTGTCAGGTCATGTGAATCTACTTGCAGATAAAATAACACGGTTATTATTTTACTTTTCTTATGCGATTCCCTGTTGCTATACCAACGAGGATAGCATACTACACTACGAATATCTTGTACGTGTTAGGTTTGTAAAGTAGCACTGACTAGTCGTTATTGCTAAACCAACACGATAGAAAACATGCAATGGCCTTAGTAGTGTTTACACTGCTTTTACTAAGGCCCACTAAGAATGTCCACTATGATAAATGTTGTTTAAAAAAGGCCAATGTTCTCTCCCACGAGAGCTCTGCATCCTTAGGGCTGTATCTGCTGGTTGAGTCATTGTGGAAACCATGTTGCGCACCTTCGTAAAAATGCGCTTGGTAATTTGCTTTTGTTGCTTTTAGTACTTTCTCATAACCTTCCCACGATGCATTAACCCGTTTATCTTGCTCTGCAAAATGTATTAATAATGGTCCTTTAACATTAGTTTGCAACTCTGCTGTTGCTGGAGTGCCATAGTAAGGAACCGCAGCATCTAAGTGATTTTGCATAGTCGCCGCCAATAAGTTACTAATGTAGCCACCGAAACAAAAACCGACTACACCTAGTTTGCCTGAGCCATTTTCATGCTGTTTAAGCCACAATGCAGCCGCTATAAAGTCTTGTTCAATTTTATTGCGCTCAAGACTTCTTTGCATAGCTCTGCCTTCGTCATCATTGCCAGGATACCCACCTATTGGGTGCAATGCGTCTGGGGCAAAGGCTATAAAACCATCTTTTGCTAGACGTCTTGCAACGTCTTTAATATAAGGGTTTAACCCTCTATTCTCGTGCACCACTAACACCGTAGGCAAAGTGCCTGTTAAGTTTTGCGGCATAACCAAATAACCTTTACCTTTTCCATGACCATCAGGCGAGTTAAAACTGGCGTAGCTTGCTTTGATGTCGGCATCATTAAAGCTAACTTGTTCAGCTTTCGCATAATTTGGCAATAAGGCAGAAGACACTACCCCTAATGACAAACCTGCAACCGATAAGGATGCTAATCTGGTTAAAAAAGTGCGTCTGTTAATATCGCCATGGGCATATTCGTCATACCAATCAAAGGCTTGTTGCGGAATTTTTGCGGGTAATATTGGCTTAGATTTGCTCATTGCTATTGTCCTTTTTAATTTTCTTACGATACAACCCGCCAGATAAGTTCAATCGTTTATACATAGAGTAATTGAAGGTCATTGGTTCACTGTATTTATTACTTAATTTGCTATTTCACAACAATACGCTTTATTATTGTCAACACATACTCGAACACATCGGAAAAGTAATGGGCTTCTTCACCAATATAAGGCGACAATTGACTGCGTCTCGTTTTAAACGAAATAACCTGTCTATTATCGAGTCAATTCAGCCTACACTCATTAATACTATTTTAGCTGAACTAGTCAATGATGGATGGGAGCTTGCTGCGCAATTTGATACGCCAGAATCGCTCAATTCACAAGGACAATGCATAGTTCGCCGTGGCCAAAGCACGCTTTCTTTTTCGCTAAAGCATGATTCCCTAGGTGCTATTGTTGGCCCATCTAGGATAGTCAGCGCCTTAGCTCGTGAACATAAATTAGTGGCCTTAACGTCTCCAACATACTAAACGCCAAGAGATTTCTAAAGAGCTCCTTACCTGCTTAACCGTCTACTGCTTGATTTTTCCTAATATAATACGCCTTCGAGCGTCACAGTTATCAACAAAATCAGGTAGGACTCATCTGAACCTTTTAAGACTATGTTATTCTAATAGCCATATTAGTCACTGATCGTTGAAACGTATGCACAACAAACGAAAAAAATATGTTTTTGGTGTCCGACCGAGTAACGTTGTAGCTAAAGGCGCTGCTAAAGTTTGCGCCATTAATTGCTCTATAGCCAAGCACTATAAAAGCGTTATAGCTATAGCTGTGTTTGCTTTTACGTCAGCAACTTTTGCAATGTGGCAAGAGCCGCAAACCGCAGCAACATCTGCCTATGAGTGCACACAAGTGGCCCTTAATGACGTAGATGAAGCCTTGTTAACAAAAGAAGAGCGTATTGCTTTACTTGATGAATCTCTCACGGCATCTATTGATAGTTATAGTACTTGTGTAAGTTCGGCTGCCCAAAGTATGTCGGGGGGAGGCTCAGGTAAGGGCGGCGGCGCAGGTAGTGACGAAGAAAACGGAGTCAGTGGTGCTCAAGAAGGCGTCAATTCATCAGAAGAATCAACACAACCCAATGAAAGTGGCGACTTCGATCAATCACAAAACCAAGACGATGTAATACCACCAAACAGCAATCAGGCTCCAGACAATATTAGTGGTAAAAGTTCCACATCTGCACCCCGCGGTATTATTCCACCCGCAAACAACGATAAAATAATTTGTAAACTTTTATATCAAGAGATAACAAAGACCCAAGATGCTGATATGCTTAAAGGGCTTAAGCAGCAATACCGTAACTATAAGTGTGGCTAATAAAATTGACGAGAAAAATTGATGATAAAAACCAGTAAGCAATTATCAACACCCGCAAACATGAATCATCTAGCCCTGCGCTTTCTTAAACGGATGACGCGCTTATCTTTTTGGGCGCTGTTAAGCGCGATGGTGGTAATCACAGGCTGTGAAAGTACAGGATCGAAAAATGCGGGTTCGCCTCTACTTGTTGGCCCAGCTGAACGACAAGTTGCTCCCAGCGATAATAATCCAGTTCCTACTGCATTAACCGATGCTAAGATTTTTTTGGATGTAGCTATACCTACGTTTTCGCCAGGTCTACCACTGGATAGCTACGGTGAAGTGGACGGTGATGAATTAGTGGAGAAGGGTATTTGGCCGCAGCTGCGCCGAACCGAAGCCAAGTTGTTCGCCTCTGAAATGAAAACGGCTCTAGATAACAAAAAGGTATTTGGCAGCGTGAGTGTAGTACCCAATGCCAGTACCCCTTCAGACCTTTTTATATTAGGCGAAATTAAAGAGTCAGATAGTGAAGAAGTTGAAATTGAAATAACGGTCGTAGACAGCAGTGGCGAAATACTCGGTACAAAATCATTTGACCATACGGTATCCAAAGGCTTTTTGCGTGATCAAATTAACCAAAGCAAAAATCCCTATGAGCCCGTATTCACAAAAGCGAGCAACTATGTAGTAAGTCTGCTTGCAAAAATGTCTACCCAAGATAAACAAGACATTAAAGACATGTCACTTATGCGTTATGCCCGATATTACTCTCCCGAGACGTACTCGCAATATCTTGAATCATCGATTAAACGGAAAAATGGGCAGCGCTATTATAAGTTTGAATTAACGGGTATTCCCGATACGAACGACCCAATGTTAAGACGTATTGAAGACTTACGCGCTCAAGAACTTTTGTTTGTAGACCGCTTGCAAGACAATTATGAAGTTTTCGATGCCCAAACCCGCGATGCATACTCTGTATGGCAAGCCGAGACACTTCCTGAAATTTTAGCTGCTCGAGAAGCCCAAGCACAGCGCAACAAAACAGCTATGATTGGTGTTGGCGCTGCTATTTTAGCGGCCATTTTGATTTCAAAAGGCAGCAAAAGTAACAATCCTGGTGGCTATGAAATTGGTGCTGTTGCCGCTGGTATCGGTACGGCGTGGGCAATCAATGAAGCGTTTAAAAACAGTGCCCGCATGAAAGTGCATAGCGCAGTTATAGAAGAGCAAGGACAAGCGCTCGATTTAAGTGTGGGCCCTATGATAATTGAATTTGAGAATCAAACCATCGAATTGCAAGGTACTGCCCAAGAGCAGTATTTACAGTGGAAGACGCATTTGCGCAAAGTCTTTGAAGAAGAAAAAACGCCCGACGTTCAGCTATAAGGCAAATAGAGGTATCTTTTGATTTTTTCAAAGGATATCTTTTCGTTTATTTGGTGTTACAAAAGGATGAATAGGTGTCAACTGAGAACAACAATCAGACTGGAACATCACAAAAGGTTGATCCATTAGCCTCACAAAATGAGCAATCTGAAGCTAATGAGTCTGTAACCGCGAGTCAAAGAAATAGTGCTGATGAGCAAATACAGGCGCATAGGAAAGAGCATCAGGCGCAACAGACAAAACTTTTTGGCGGTGCAGGGATTATTGCTGCAATTGCGCTAGCACTAGTGGTAGCTTATTATTTATTCACGGGCGAATCAGCTGAGCACGGTGATGCAATTTCTACGCAAGCCGAAGTGCTTATGTCAGAATCGGAAATTGCCCAGTTTCGTGAAGCCTTTAAGCAAGCATTAACGCAATATGAAGTGCAGGTTCAGCCCTCCATAAATGAAATAATGATGACTGACTGGCAGACAGAACAAGCGAGCGGGCTTGCGCTAATGAAAGACCATGCGTTAACGGCTTTTGCTCAAGGCGCTTTTGCACAGGCGAAGCAAACGATGGAGGAGCTTTCCCAAAAATCTAAAACCTTAATTACACAATGGCAAGCGCAAATAGAACAACATGTTAGTGACGGTCAAGCAGCGTTTGACAGCGGCCAAATTCCCCAAGCACAATTACAGGTAAATAAAGCTTTAGCGCTTTCATCAACAAATATGAAGGCAATGGATTTACAAAATAGAATTAATGCATATGGCGAGGCATCTAAGCTAGTTGAGGAGCTTAAAATTGCGGTATTCGAAAATAATTGGCCAAAACAGGTTGAAGTGATTACCGACATTTTTGAAATTGACCCACAGCGCACCGAATTGGCGCAAGACCTAAAAAACGCTAAGGCTCAGCACGATAAGCAACAGCTGGCTAAATATTTGGATGAAGCCGACAAAGCGCTGTTGTCGAATCAATTAACCAAGGCTCAGCAGTTAGTCAATCAAGCAAAAACCATCAAGCCAGACAGCAAAGGTGCAAAAGCCTTAACGGCACGTATTAATCAGGCCAAGGGTCAACAAGGATTGACAAGAATTAAGATGTCGATTGAAGAAGCTGCAAATAAAGATAACTGGGAACAAGTAAGTGCTTTAGTAGGTTCGACACTGCCAAAGCATCCAAACGATACCGAGCTGAAAAATTATCAAGTTCAGGCACAAGAAATATTGTCAGCTAAAAAATCGCTTGCACTGTTTGTTGCTCGGCCTGAAAGATTAGCCGACGACAACATCAGAGAAGCGGCGGTTAAGGCGGTACAATCTGCATTTTCTGCGTCTTTGTCATCGCCAAGCCTGCAGCGACAAATAGAACAAGTCGCAAGCGGTATTGACCAATACAACAACCCCGTTGAAGTGCAAGTGAATTCAGATGGTAAAACCTATATTGTGGTGCTGGGAGTAGGGCATATAGGCGAGCACGACCAAAAAGTGATATCACGTAAGGCAGGCAAATACGTATTGCAGGGAAGGCGCGAAGGGTATCGAAACAAACGTCTTGAGTTCACCGTGAAGGCGAACACACCTATATCGCTTACGCTAATATGCGATGAACGCATTTAATACATAAAAAAGAGAATAATAACTAAAATGCCGCAAGCCATTGACTCAAAAATTAAACAAGCTCAACGCAAAGGTGCAGGTATATATGTTCTGTCGGGTCTACTAACGGTTGCTGTGCTTGCCGCTTTTGGACTGTGGTTATTTTTTATTAAGGGCTTTAGTTTACTTATTGGTCCAAGTGAAGCGCTGAATAATGCAAAGGTCGAATTAGTATCGGGCCTCGCATGGGTAGGCGAAAGTAAGGTATATACTTTAGGTGGCGAGGTAAGCATTAGTGTGAGTTCACACACATTTGAACCTTCCTTAGTGATAATTAACAATCAGAGCCCCAGCTTGATTGAAATTTTATTATTACCAAGTCCTGCGGTAATTACTGGGCAAGTTCTATTGGGCGAAAGCACGGCTGTTGAAGACAAATATTTGGCACAAACACAATGGTTTTTAAATAGCTCCTTAATTCAGGTAGGTGGGGAGTTATCGTATACAACCCCACCTGGGAATTATCAGTTAGAGATAACAAATCCCTATTTTCAAAGTACAACAGTAAAACTTGCACTTGCTCGTGCAGAAGAAGTGGCGCTTTCTCCAACGCTAGCCAGTGTAAATGGCACAATAACGATTGATTCGGTACCTCAAGGTATAGATGTAAGCGTGGATGGCCAATCGCTGGGTAAAACACCATTATTGTTTCCTGCCCAAGGTGGCGAATATGCCGTACGCTTGACCAGTAGCGACTTCATTACAATAGATGAAAAAATCGCCTTACAAACACGATTTTTAGCACCCAAAAGAAACTATCAATTACTCCCAAAGCCAGGAGTGCTTAATATAAATGCAACACCAAGCGATGGGTTACTGCTAATTAATAATGTTGAGTACCGTTTAGGTCAAATTGACCTTGCCGCTAATAAACAACATAAGATTCAATATAACAAACCCGGTCATGTCCCTTATACAAAAAGCATAAAGGTGAGTAAAGACGCTCCCACGAATATCGACGTGCGCTTAAAGCCTTTATATGGACAAGTGACGATTGCTACTAATGTGCCGGCTAAACTTAGTGTAAACGGTAATAGCGTTGAATCATCACCGGTGACGAAACGTTTGTTATCGGTATTACAAACAGTAGAAGCGCAAGCGAATGGCTATCGAAGCGTCAAACAAAGCTTTACGCCCCAAGCCAATAGAAGCGTAAATATAAATATGACTTTGCTCACTGAGTTTGAAGCCAGACGCGCCGAAGGCAAGCCCGCATTTGTAGATACCTTGGGTATTAATATGCGTAAATTTAGAGGCGATCAATTTACCTTGGGTTCACCCGGCAATGAAACCGGAAGAAGACGCAATGAACATCAAGTGGATATTGATTTTTCAAGACCATTTTGGGTGTCTGAAAAAGAAGTAACCCAAACACAATTTAGTGCATTTTTGAGTGCTAATAAGGCTGTGAAATCAAATTTACCTGTAACAGGTGTGAGCTGGTTAGAGGCAGCGCAATATGCTAACTGGTTAAGTCAGCAAGAAGGCTTACCGGCATTCTATCGGTTTCAAAATGGTCGCTATGCCGGCGCAAATGCTTCTTCCAATGGTTATAGATTACCTACTGAAGCCGAGTGGGAGTGGTTAGCAAAAAAAGCAAAACGCGCAGTAAGTACTGTATATGTATGGGGCAATCAAGAGAAGTTACGTGATCATTTAGGTAATTTTGCTGACAAAACCATGAACGGTAAACAATTGATATTCTTTGATGAATACATAGATGGCAAAACCGGTGTTGCTGAAGTAGGTAGTTACAAGGCAGACCGTGTTGGCCTATATGACCTGAATGGCAACGTAAGTGAATGGGTACACGATTACTATACCAATGTAATACCCGATACTAGTAAGCGCCATGTTGATTATTTGGGCGCGCTACGAGGTGAGACATGGGTCATCAAAGGCGGTAATTATGAAACCGGACGTTTACGCGAGTTGCGTAGCGCATTTAGAGAGTTTTCCGCATCGGGCAAGGCGACGGTTGGGTTTAGAATTGCGCGCTACGATAGCGTGCTTTAAAGGCTAACAAATTTGACGATGTCGAACTGCTTATCTTAAAGCTAATGCAAAGATAAGCATAGCGTAAAAAGAGTAAAAAATGAATAAACAAACAAGACGCAAATTTATACTCGCAGGACTATGCATTATTGCCTTAACGGCAACAGCAGTTGTAACCGCGATGCAAATCAGTTTAGACGCACCCGCTAGTTTACCGAGCGATATTTAATATGAAAAAAGAATTTGCACATACCTCAAGTATGAACCCATCCCCGACAGTTTCTATGGCGGTGTTTTTAGCTATAGTGGCGGTGGTGCACTTAGTGTACCAAGGCGCCATAAGACCCTTTGCCGAAGCGGCAGTTGCGGCTTACGGCAGCGGAGCAACTAGCAATATTTGGGTTATTTTCAAAGATTTTGAACAACAGGCCAGCGTGACGATTGGGTTATTTTGCGCCTTTCTGATCATTTATAAATACCAGCGCATTGTCTTTCATGAAGAACCCCTTTTCACCATGGACTATTTACAAGCATACGACAAAACACAAACACTCGATGTAAGCCAAGCACTCACTGAACTTGAGCAAAGTGCTTATGCTGAGAATAGCTCTATGTCAACGTGGATAAACTGTTTGAGGCGTTATAAAAACACACAAAACGTACAGCATGCTTCAAACGCAATTACCGAAAATGTAGAAATGCTGGCGGCTCAACTAGAATCAGGTAACAGTATGATCCGTTATTTTATTTGGGCCATTCCGAGCATTGGCTTCATTGGTACCGTGCGCGGTATTGGTTCTGCTTTAGCTAAGGCTGAAGAGGCCGTAGCGGGAGATATTTCAGGTATGGTCGACAAGCTCGGCGTGGCGTTTAATTCGACTCTAGTGAGTTTGATTATTTCAATTATTTTAATGTATTTGCTACATGTACTAAATAATCGACAAGACGAAATGGTGATAAACACCCAAAAGAACTGCGAAAAACATTTGTTAACGCAGTTACACAACCAAGTTTAACAGTCGCTGTATGAATCATGGTCACTAAAAGACGCGAAAACGGTTTTAACCTAGCATTTTTAGATGTAATGGCCTGTGGTTTAGGGGCTGTTTTGTTGATCCTGATCATTGTGAACTTTAATGACGACACACCTATTCCTAGTGATGAAATAGAAAAGCTTGAACAAGAACTTGCGGCTACTGAAAATAAATCACAATCTGTCGCAACTAGCCTTAGTAAACAAGAATTAGAAATCTCAACCGAACAAGCCAATGCCACCGAACAAGGCGAACGAATAGCGCAGCTAAGCATTCAACAAAAAGCCCTGCAGCAAGCCATTGCTGAGAAAAAAGCGGTACTAGCTGAACTTGAAGACGCGGTTGCCGCAATCGCGTCTGAAACCGCCGATGATACAATTGAATTGCCCTCCATTAACGAAGAAACATACTTGCTAGGACTCATTGTTGAAGGTCGCAGAATAGGTATTTTAGTCGACACTAGCGCGTCTATGACCGACGAGAGCTTAATTGATATTATTAAGCGTAAATTGTCGAGCGACGCTGTTAAAAAAGCAGGCCCTAAATGGCAGCGTACCTTACGTATAATAAAATGGATGCTGTCGCGTTTGCCCGATAGTTCACAGGTAGCCGTGGTGAGCTTTAACAACAAGGGCAGTGCACTCGGATCACAAGCGGTAACTAGCGCTAAAGTAAGCACTAACATACAAAAGCTGGTTGCCGACGTAAATGCCTTGGTGCCTCAAAATGGTACTAACCTGCAGGAGGGTCTCGCAGAATTGCAACGTGCTATGCCCGATATGACCGACCTATATATTATTACCGATGGATTGCCTTCGTTAATTAGTGCATCCAGCGGATTTTCGTCTTCACCAGGCTGCAATCCATTACCGGGCAAACAAGCAACTATATCGGGTGCATGCAGGGTGCAGGTTATGCAGCGTACTTTGAATGTGAATAAACTATCGGGCGTGCGTACCAATGTTATATTGCTGCCCCTTGAAGGCGATCCTCAAGCATCCGCACTATATTGGCAATGGACGAGCTTTACAGGCGGCACGTTTATTAGTCCCGCTGGCACGTGGCCATGAGTATGATAATGTGTATTAGGAAGCGTCGATGAAAAAAACACGTTCTCCAATAGAAGTCTTTAGTTTGTCATTTTTAGATGTGATTTCGTGTGCTTTTGGCGCGGTAGTTATGCTTATACTTCTGTCTAAAAACGGTGAAGAAGGAGACTTTAGTCAATCGGCAAATGTAGCTCAAATAACCGAATCTATTACCGCACTGTCAAAAGCCGAAACTAGTTTAGAAGACCTAGAAGCACAAATGGCAGCCCAACGAGCAAAGTTGCTAAGAGCACAGCAAGAAGGTGCTAGCGATGAAACGAAGGCGGAAGCTTTAGAAGTCGATGTGAGCCGCTCGCAGCGAGACTTGCAGCAACTTACCGATCAATCATCGGGGCTTGAAATTGTCTTAGAGCAACGTAAGCGAGCGGCCATTAGCACCGGAAGCGCTACTGAGCGCGATGATGAAGTAGGTGGTATTCCAGTTGACAGCGACTACGTAATTTTCATTGTTGATACCTCTGGTAGTATGAAAAGTATGTGGAACAAAGTGGTAGATAGCATGCGTGAGGTGCTAAACAATCATCCGGAAGTAAAAGGGTTTCAGGTGATGTCAGACAACGGTGAGTATTTATTACCTTCTAGTGCAGGACGCTGGCGAAAAGACACAAAAGCTCAGCGCAGTGCAATACTACGTGCTATGCGGTCTTGGTCAGGCAGTTCAAGTAGCTCGCCAGTTGAAGGCATAGAGTTGGCGCTACAGGCCTACGGTAAGCGTACGAGTTCGCTTGCACTTTATGTGTTTGGTGATGATTACTCTGGTGGCTCATATGACGTCACTTTAGCCAGTATTAACCGTTTAAATACTAATGGGAAAGGCCAAAAGATAGCCCGTATTCATGCTATCGGATTTCGCCAAGCTAGGCGCCAGCTAGGCCAGGAAAGTTTGCGTTTCTCGACTTTAATGACTGCCGTAGCGAGAGACAATAAGGGTACCTTCTTATCTAAATAGAAGACTACCAAATAATTGTGTCTAAATGGTTTGAATACGCTGCAAAACATTCAAATTTACAAACCCTCATATACCTTGGTGCATCCATATGGTATTATTTTACATACCTAATGTGCATCATGACTACCCTACAACTTTCAGCTTGCTGTACTCTTAATAGAGCCTAGGTATTCTTTTAAAATTTGGATTTAGAAATGAAAATATTTATATATTCCGCCCTTCTTATTGGCACAAGCTTCACATTTACCGCTGCCGCTAACGAACAATCCAGCGCTGAAATGTCAGAGGAATTGCAGCAAGAACTGGCAGCACTTTGCGAGTATTACCCAAATGAATGCCCAGTAACGACAACTGGTGCTGGTAATGGCGGAGGAAATGAGCCACCATTAGGCAACAAATCTAAACTAAAGTAGCGTATCACTACTCATCCTAAATGAATGAAGAAATAATAAGCGCAAGAGATTTTATTCAAACATATGGGCTATACATACAAGCAATTGCATTGTGTGCCTATATGGTTAAAGTGCGAAAGGCTACTGCATTTATGTACTGCGTAGTCATATTGCTTATATTTACTATTGTTCAATATTTTATGGAAAAGCAGTTGCTAGTGATGGCGCAAGATCCGACTCTACAAGAACTGGTGAGAAACCTTTGGTACTTAGGTTTTGCTTACACCGATGCGTTTTTAGTATTAATAGTGCTGGTTACTTGTAGGAAGAAGCCTTTAATAATAGACCGTGTTACAAGGTTAATACTCTTTTCTTATGTGGCTTTGGGTCTTACCCAGGTGATGCGCTATGTCGATAGAGTGATCTACGATACCGATAAACTAGGTACAATATATAGCATTGTTATTCCCTCCATTAATATTAGTATAACGGCCTTGATTTGTGGCGCGGCTATTGCCGTTTACTTAAAAGAAAAAGCCTAAAAATAGTAACAAGCAAAGCTTGAATCAGTATTACATTAAAGCCAATATAAATTTCATTTTCGAAATGCCCACTGTTATTTTTTGATTTGTATCAAGCAAATGCCTTTTTTGCTTGGTTTTGAGCATATTTTTTCTTTATTTATCTAATGAGAACTATTACTATTATCATTTAAGCGATTACCTGCAAAATGTGAGTAAGTATTAATGACCCTATGGGAAATGCCAAAAAGAACAAGTGCCGTGGTCGACAAACTCGACGATAAGCTTACTCAATCAATAAAGACGCGTTTAAACGAAATGGGGTTTGTAACAGGAGAGCTACTTACTTGCATGAAACGCAGCCCATTCGGCGGTCCACTGGTAGTGCAAATACAAGATTGCGTATACTCCCTTGACCATCAGCTAGCAAAAAATATTTGTGTAAACCGCCATTCCTAAGGCCTTCAATATAAAATAATATAAGTAGTCAACGCCATGCAACGCATCATTTTAGTGGGTAAGCCGAACTCAGGAAAAAGCCTGCTGTTCAATCAACTTACGGGGCTAAAACAAAAAGTAGCGAATTTTCCAGGTGTAACCGTTGAGCTAAAAACAGGGCGCTTCAATGACTTTGAAATTGTCGACTTTCCAGGTACTTATTCTCTATCCGCTATTTCTACCGACGAAGCCATTGCCATTAATCAGCTTCAAATTGCCATGGAACATGAATCTACAGCACTTATTATATGCAACTTAGATGCAACTAAATTAGAACGCTCCCTAGTATTCGCGCTACAAGTGCAACAACTTGCAAAAACCCACAATAAGGCGGTCATTTTCGCCTTAAACATGCTAGATCAGCTTACTCGTTTTGGGCACAGCATAGATGTCGCAAAGCTAAGTGATCAATTAGGTTCACCTGTTTACGGTATTTCAGCTAAAACGCTTGTTGGTCTAGCGGAATTCACAAAAGCCTTAAAAGAACATGCTCAGCATCCTGAAAATGTATTTGTGCGCCATTCAGACATAGATAAAACTAGTCCCATATTGTTTGCAAAAGCACTCGCTAAAGAACACGGTATTGCACAGGATATTGTGCTTAAGCAACAAAACAAAATTGATTCTTTTTTATTAAATAATATCCTTGGTGGCCTTATATTTGTGCTCATTATGTTCTTTTTGTTTCAGAGCATTTTTACATGGTCGGTGCCACTTATGGACGGGGTAGAAACCTCAATCACGTGGGCGGGGGCTGAGGTTTCGGCCATATTGCCAGCAGGCATGCTTAGTGATTTCATCAACGATGCTATATTTGGTGGTGTAGGTGCTTTTTTAGTCTTCGTACCTCAAATAATGGTCTTGACACTAATTATTGGCTTGCTGGAAGACAGTGGCTATTTGGCACGCGCCGCGCTTATTTGCCACAAGCCGCTCAGCATCTTTGGTTTGTCTGGACGCAGCTTTATTCCCTACTTGTCAGGCCATGCCTGCGCAATTCCAGCCATATTGGCAGCTCGTACCATTGAGTCACCGCGTAAAAGGCTGATTACCATGGTAACCGTCCCGCTAATCTCTTGTTCGGCGAGGCTGCCCGTATATGCATTGCTAATAGCAGTATTGGTACCTAAGGTAAGCTACCTTAACGGTTGGGTTAACCTACAAGGCGCGGTGTTCTTTTTACTCTATTTCGGTGGGATCTTAACGGCTTTACTAGTCAGCAAGATGTTAAACACTTTTTTAGAAAAAACAGAAAGTCAAAGTGAGTTGCCGTTTATTCTCGAGTTGCCATCTTATCGACTGCCGCATTGGCGTCCGCTTTTTTATAAAACTATTAATAGTGCTCAACAATTTGTTCGTAGAGCAGGACCTATCATATTTGGTGTATCGGTGGTTATTTGGGTGTTAGGTTATTTCCCTAACAATGGCGACTTAAACGCCTCCTATTTAGCCAGCGTGGGGCAGTACCTCGAGCCTATATTTGCTCCATTAGGAGTAGATTGGCGATACGGCGTTGCCATACTTGTTTCATTCTTAGCGCGGGAAGTATTTGTAGGCGTATTAGGTACTATGTTTAGTATTGAAAACGCAGACGAAAACATTATCGGCCTTGCCCAGCAACTTCAAGCTGATGGCTTTAGTTTGGCATCGGGCATTGCATTGTTAATCTTCTATGTTATTGCGCTTCAATGCGTGGCGACAGTCGCTACCCTCAAAGGTGAAACGGGAAAGAAGCGTTACTCATGGGGTGTGTTCTTTGCTTATGGACTATTAGCTTACGTGCTTGGTTCTATTACATATTGGGTGCTTAGTTAATTTTAATTCTTTTTCCTCTCGACCCCACTAACATTTTAACTTAGTCTATATGGCTACTTAACGCCTCAACAAAATGAGTATCCAGAATGGGTCGCTGTGCATTTTTAACCACTAAGAATCTAGAAGAATTCTTTATTTACGACGATTTAGTTAAGCCACATTTAGCTGATTTAGGGTGGCAAGTTGACGATGTGTCATGGCACAATAAAGACGTAGATTATAGTCAGTACGATGTAGTGATTGTAAGAAGTACTTGGGATTACCAAGCGTATGCTGAATCTTTTATGCAAACCCTTACGCACATTGATAGTTCAAAAACTCGTTTAGAAAACCCCTTAGCATTAATGCAGTGGAATGTGTCCAAATGCTATTTAAAAGATTTGGAATCGAAAGGGGTGGCTATACTTCCGACCGTATGGCTGGACTGTTTTGATAGTAAAGAAATTCAAGCGGCGTTTAGGCACTTTGCAACAAGTGAGATTATCATCAAGCCATTGGTGAGTGCCAATGCCGACTTCACTTATCGATTAACAGAAGAAGACTTTCTATTTAAGCAACAAAGCATAAAAAGTGACCTACAAAATCGTAGTATTATGCTGCAGGCGTTTGAGAAAACTATTTTAGATAAGGGCGAATATTCGCTCTTTTATTTTGATGGCGAATATAGCCATACTATAAACAAAGTGCCTGCTAGCGGCGACTTCAGAGTGCAAGAAGAGCATGGCGGACAGCTGGAAAGTATTGAACCTACAAAGGCAATGCGTTCACTTGCACAAAAAACACTAAATGCTTTACCTGAAAACGCTCTTTATGCGCGCATTGATATGCTTGAAACACCGAAAGGTTTAGCCATTATTGAAGTTGAACTCATCGAGCCTTCTTTGTATTTCAACATGGACGAAGAGTCGCCAAAACGTTTTGCTAAGGCCATTATTAAAAGGTCGCAAGTGTAGCTCGTATAAGGCATATAATTCGCATAGTGCATCGGCATACGGTCTTGGCTATTTTAGGCTGTCAGGGTCAAACTGATGGCCAAGCTTGCTAGTTTTGGTACGCAGATAGGCTTTGTTGTCTTTGGTGATACCATGATCAATGGCGCGACGGCCAACAATGACGATACCCATATCACTTAAGGCTTGTATTTTTTTAGGATTGTTAGTCATAATTTCTACATGGCTAACATGCAGAGTATCTAGCATTAGCTTACAAATTGCATAATCTCGCAAGTCGGCATCAAAGCCTAAATGCTCATTTGCTTCTACCGTATCATAGCCTTTATCTTGCAGGTTATACGCGCGGATTTTATTGATAAGCCCTATTCCGCGGCCTTCTTGACGCAAATACAATAGGACGCCATGTCCATGTTCTACAATGTTTTCTAGAGCTCGTTCTAGTTGAAAACCGCAGTCACAGCGGGTACTAAAAAGGGCGTCTCCGGTTAAACATTCGGAATGAATTCTAATCGGCACCGTTGCGCTTGGGTCCCATTTACCATAAGACAAAGCTACATGCTCTTGACCATTACTATTATCGACAAACCCATGGATACTAAAATCACCAAACCGAGTCGGTAGCTTTGCTTGACTGATAAACTCAAATTTAGGAGTGTTGGCTGTCATTGTTCTCTGCTTTAATACTTATGTTTTACGCCTAGATAGCGATTTCATTGTTTGTACTTTATTGGGGCTCATTAAGCAATTGCAATGCCTGTTGGGCGACTATCCGTATTTCTCTACCCGCTAGCTCAGTTGTTTTGCGGCTCTACAAAATCAGCATAGGAGGTCAATGGTTCAGGTTTAGCAATACAATAGCCTTGTGCGAAATCTACGCCCATTTTACCTATTTGAACCATTATCTCTGGCGTTTCTACAAACTCAGCAACGGTCTTTATATTCATTGCTACGGCAACATCTTTAATTGAGGTTACCATGGCTAGGTCAATAGGATCATGCAGTATATCACGAATGAAGTGACCATCTATTTTCACAAAATCCACGGGTAGGTCTTTTAAATAGCCATAGCTAGAAAAGCCACTGCCAAAATCATCTAGTGCAAAAGTGCAGCCTAAGCGTTTAAATTTATGCATAAATTCAACAGCGTCATTCATTTTTATGATGGCCATAGTTTCGGTTATCTCAAAACATATTTTGTCGTAGGGTATGGCATATTTTTCAAAAGCGTTTAATAGAAAAAACTGGAAGTCGTCGTCAGACAAGCATAGCCCTGACAAATTAATATTTGCTTTACCAAGCTTTGCGATATGCCCACGGTTTGACGATAGCCATTTGAAGTAAGTTTCTACGACTTGTTTGTCTATTTTATTGCTGATCAGAGCTTTTTCAGCGCTGGGCATAAAGAAATCTGGAGCGACTAAATCGTTATCT
This sequence comes from Acidiferrobacterales bacterium, assembly GCA_964195425.1. Taxonomy (GTDB): domain Bacteria; phylum Pseudomonadota; class Gammaproteobacteria; order Enterobacterales; family Alteromonadaceae; genus Glaciecola. The sequence continues at coordinate 88,970 of CAXMOM010000042.1, read as the reverse complement.
TTAGTGCGAAGGCGCACCAAAATTTCATAATATTGTGAATCGTCCGATTTGTTGAGTGGGCGATAATGTTGATAAAAAAGCTCAAAGTTCTCTTCCTTTATTGCCATATTGACTTCATTGACCCAAAACAACTCACGCTTATAGTTTGAATGCATGCCCATTTCAGGTGAGTAAATATGGATTTTATCGCGCCCGCCTTCTTTGGCAATTAAGCAAGCGGTATCAGCATAACTAAGCAGTTCTTCGCCACTTGGAATTGTATCATCATAAGGCGCTATGCCTATGCTAACGCTCTGGTTAAAGCGATGACGGTCCCATTTAAATTCAAATTTACGGACTTTGTCTAACAACGAGTTGGCTAGATTACGCAGTTCATTGCTGTTGTCAAAGTCAACAATTAGTCCAAACTGGTCAGCGCTAAGTCTTGCAAAAGGATATTTGTCGCTAACAACATCAAATAGCTCATGCGACAGCTCTTTAATGAAAATATCGCCGGCAGAATGCCCGCAGGTGTCATTGATAACTTTAAATTGGTCTACATCTAAAAACACTAATGCGAATCTACTTTTTTGTTCATCAGACTGAATTCGCTCGTTCATGACTTGCAAGAAGTGTCTACGGTTGAACAAACCGGTTAGCTGGTCGTGGGTATTTAAATATTGTAGATTTATTTGATGCAGGCGTCTTTCAGTAATGTCAAACAACGAACCGAAATGTAAACTATCGTTATTTACTTTCTTCAATTGACATGAAATAGAAAACCAAAATTCACTGCCATCACTGCGTTTACCTTTAACTTCTTTACCTAATACAGTTTGTTGAATACTCAGTTCGCCAAGCAATAAGTCTGCATCTAGCGAGCTGGCAAAAAAGCTCGACAAATTAGGGTTGCTAGATAAGAAACTTTCGCTTCCTGTGTAACCAAATAACGAGCATATAGCGGGGTTCACCTGAATAAGTTTGCCATTGGGTAGGGCGGTGTAAAGGCCTTCGGCTGCGTGTTGAAATAGGTCGTTGTATTGTTGCAACTGCGCGATTTGTTCGCCTTGGGAGAAAATACGTCTTGCTTGCACTGACTGTTCACGGCTAATAATGGCAACACCAATTAACATAACGCCAAGGCAAGTGAAAGCGAATGGATAAGGTGCAGTGTAGGATAAGTAGCCAGCGCTATTTAAGAAGTTTAAAAACTCCAAAACACCAACAAGGCCTAGCGAAATCCAGCCCACAAAATAGATAGTAGCACTGCGTAAATCTATACCTTTTCGATACACCACAGTTGCAATAAGCTTACTTGCAAAAAACAACACAGAAAAAGCCATTAGAGCGATAAGCTGGTAAAAATCGCTTAATATGAAAATACCTGCTAATGGTACGGTGAGCAGAATATAATGCGCTCGCAACCACCATTTTGCCATTGGTTCAAATACAATGCGGGTAATTTTTATACTCGCAAATAGGGTAACTATCAAACTTAAGCCGGTGAGTTCAGCGGTCATTGATGGCAATAAAAATAATGAAGGCAATATGCCTTCAGCACTTAGCATAGTGGTCATTGCGCCAGTCGCAAATAAGCAAAACCAAAATCGAGCCGGTGCATTTCGTAAAACGTAGGTAAGTAGGAAATAGGTGGCTAGTAACGATAAACCGCCGCTCATTGCGCCAAGCAATATTAGTCGGATACTGGCTTCTTTCGAGTATGCCTCGGTTTGCCATAATTCTAAGGGAAGCAGTGTTTGCCCGTCATCTTGAATACGGATGTAAACAGTAAACATAGATTCGCCCCTAGATACCATGTTCATTTTGAAACTTTTACGACTTAAGTTCGCACCGCTTAATTGATCGTCTTGTGAGCGAGCGCTTTGTACTATGCGCCCTTGTTCGTCGAGTAAAAATACATCAACCCGGTCTACAAAAACGCTGCCGGCTATTAATGTGAGCATACGATTGGTAGTTGAATTATTGCTTATGTTGAGGCGAACCCACAACACAGAACCCTCTGGAATAGATGTGAACTCAGAATGCGTTTGCCATTGGGTAAGCTGTTGGACATCGGAGAGCAGAAGGCCTTCGCGTGTAATATGAAATTCGGCAAAAGGATTAACATTAATTGCATTGTCAAAGTAAGCGTCGACAGTTTGCGTTCCAAGCTGAGTTTGTGCCGAGCTCAAACAACTTATGGAACTTAACATTATAGTGATTAAGAAAAACAGCGAGCGCAAGTTTGTCATCTACCTTTGTATATAGTAATGCGCTATTTAGCCAGAAAAAACCTTAGCTGTGAAGCGCTTAACGATTGACTGCCTATACATTAAGCAGGTTTGTGTGTTAATAAGTATACTTTAGTATGTTAAGCCATACTAAAGTATACTAAAGTTAAGCGAGAAGAAAGGTGAATAAAAGTTGTAAGACAATTTTCTTCCTACTACTTCACACTAACTACTACAAGAAATCGCAATTCCCTTGTCTTTCTCACTGGGTACCCGAGCAAGATGACTCAATTCTGGATGCTCATCAAACGGACTCTTAGTAACAGTAATGAGTGCATCAACCATACTGAAATCATCATTGTTAGCCTTGGCAATAGCTTGTTGCATTAAATGATTACGCAACACGTATTTGGGGTTTTTGGTAAGCATCTTTTGTTGCATTAGCTCGGAATCGATAACATGTGTTCTCAGGTGCTGACTCAAATCCTTTGCCCATCTCTCAAACGATGCTTTTTCATGAAAGTGTTGACTGATAGATTGATAATCACCATCTTGAATATTGCTTATACTATTGCTAAGTAACCTAAAACTTTGATGGTAATCAGCAAATTCATCTGACAATAGTTTTACAAACCGAGTGCTTAAGGCGTTTAATGCATCTAGGCTAGAATCATTGTGACTTTGTAGCTCGCCACTCGTTATCTCGAAGCCAAAACGATTCAACATTTCATTGCGATAAGCAGCTATGAAAGTAGGTTCAAATAAACGTAGCGCCTCTTTTATTTCACCCATGGTGAGTTTGTTACTAAATGCATGTGCAAGCGCGTTTAAGTTCCACAAGGCAATACTAGGTTGTTGATTAAACGCATAGCGACCTGCATGATCTGATTTATTGCATATATATTGAGGAATAAAGTCATCTAAAAAGGCATACGGACCAAAATCAAAGGTAATGCCATGAATCGACATGTTATCGGTGTTCATTACGCCATGATTAAAGCCATAGGCTTGCCATTTAGCGACTAAAACAGCGGTAGATCTAGCGATTTCTGTTAGCAGTGCAAGGTGCGGGTTTACATGGCCTGACGCTTCAGTAAAGTGATGCTCAAGACAAAATTCAAATAATGCGTCGAGTTCTTTCGTCATATTCGCATGATAAAAGTATTCAAAGTGGCCAAAACGAATATGACTAGGGCAGGTACGTATCATCATTGCCCCCTTTTCCCTTTGCTCACGCACGATAGGTTCATTAGAGGTAATAAGTGCGAGTGCTCGTGAACTAGGAATGCCCAAATGGTGCAAGGCTTCACTGGCAAGGTATTCTCGAATAGTACTGCGTAATACGGCACGACCGTCGGCATGACGGCTATATGGCGTAGGGCCAGCTCCTTTTAAATGTAAATCAATTAACTGTTGTTGATTGTTTTTGACTTCGCCTAATAACAAACCACGGCCATCGCCCAAATGCGGGTTCCACTGTCCAAACTGATGACCGCCGTATTTTTGTGCTACGCTTTTTATTTGCAGCTCGCCTGTGGGAGAAAATAAGGCCTCGAGTAATGTGTGATCGGTATCGAATAAATGAGCAAGGTTTAACGACTCGGCTAAAGCTAAATTTTTAACTGCAAGTTTAGGCCCGAATACTGGAAATGGTTTTACTTCAATACAAATAGCAGCAAGTTGTGTGGCGTAATGATGATACAAAATGAATTTCCTGTTAACTGAGTACTCGATGTTTTACTATTTATTGTTGTAATCTAACGAGTCTAACGGTAATTATGGCAAATACGTGTAATAATTTAATACGTGCTTTGGTATTTAACAGACTACAACAATATAAAAACAAAAAAGGGTGTTAGCGATGGAATTGAAGTATGCGTATGTGAAGCGTCCCAAACACGTGATGATTATGAAAATTGCTTTAATCGCCAGTATGCTAACGAGCTTGTCTGCTTGCGGTGAACCAGACCTTGTTGCGAATATACAGGACGGTGAGAACAAGTCAGCTATATGTGGTCAGTGTCATGGCAAAAATGGCATTGCTATTATTCCCATCTACCCAAACTTAGCTGGTCAAAAACAAGGCTATATGGAATTACAGCTGCAAGCATTTCGTTCAGGTCTGCGCATAAATGCTGCCATGTCACCCCATGCTAAAAAATTAAGCGATCAAGATATTGTTGACTTGTCAGCCTATTATGCAAATATGGACCCATCGGGTAAAAAGGTCGTAGCCCGAGTAAAATAACAGAAAAAGTCCATATATTACTGGGTGTAACCCCAAAACCCGCTAGCGTGTGAACTTACTATATTTAAACCAAAAGGCATAACCATGTTTACATTACATCATTTAAATAGCTCTCGTTCTCAACGCCTTGTTTGGTTATTTGAACTGCTTCAACTCGATTACGAGATAAAAGTGTATCATCGCGACGCCACTACAAACTTGGCCCCTAGCAGTTTAAAAGCGGTACACCCGTTAGGTACCGCGCCTGTTATTACCCACAACGACAAAAGCATCTCTGAAACCGGCGCTATTTGTGAGTATGTAGTAAAGGAAGCCAATGACACGAGCCTAATCCCACCAAAAGAACATGATGACTTCATTGATGTACAATTTTGGTCACATTTTGCAGAAGGTAGCTTTATGCCACCTTTAGTGACCTCTATGGTGCTAAATAAAGGGAAAGAAAAAGCGAGCCCGTTTTTTGTAAAATTTATTGTGAAGAAGTTTGTAGAAGCCGTACTTAATGCTTATTTTGGCATGGCAATACAGCGTAACATGGCTTTTGTAGAAAAACATTTGCAAGGTAAAGAGTGGTTAGTAGGGGACGGGATTACTGTTGCCGATATTCAAATGAGCTTCCCTCTTGAAGCGATGCAAAAGGCGGGCAGGTTAGAATCGACGCCTAACATGGCGGCATACGTGAAACGCTTCCAAAATGAACCTAGCTATCAAACCGCCATGGCAAAAATGGAAGCCGCTGAAAAAGCAGCTAGTTAGGTTTATTTAGACGACAAATAATCTGATATTAGGCGGGTGAAAGGCCCGCCATATTGCAGAAGTTTCTTTTCGCCCACTCCCGTTACATTTAAGAAATCGTCTTGATTTATCGGCATTTTAGCTGTCATGTCACTTAAACTAGCGTCACTGAATATGTTGAACGCGGGCACAGCTTGTTCTACCGAGAGTTGTTTGCGTAAGTTCTTAAGTTTGGCAAATAGGACTTTATCGATATTGCTTGGCTCGTATTTGTTTTTCTGTGCAGAGCTTACTTTGAATTTAGGCACCGCTAAGTGAACCACTGTTTCCCCTTTAAGCACACCTTTCGCAGACTCATTTAATCGCAAAATACCATGCAAGGTCATGTCAATTCGGATGTGCCCCTGATGAATAACTTGTTGAATAATATTATGCCAATATTGGTCTGGGTCTTTTTTACCAATGCCGTAGGTGCTTAGATCATTGTGCTTGTTGTCGAGTATTTTATGATGTTGCTTACCCCGCAGAACATCAATTACATATTGAATAGCGGTATCGCCGTTTAATCTGTAAATACATGACAGTAACTTTTGTGCGACCACGCTGCCGTCAAACATTTTGGGAGGATACTGACATATATCGCAGTTACCACAAGCTTCGTGGCGATGGTCACCAAAGTAATTCAGCAATACCTGACGTCTGCATGTTTGTGCTTCAGCAAAAGCCTGCATCGCTTCAAATTTGTGCATTTCAATGCCAAATCGTTCAGGGGTTGCGCCATCGGCTATCCATTTTTTAATACGCGCGGCATCTTTGTCATCAAACAGCAGCAACGCTTCTGCAGGCATACCGTCGCGCCCAGCTCGACCAGTTTCTTGGTAAAATGATTCAATGCTACGCGGTACATCGTGATGAACAACAAAGCGCACATTTGATTTATTAATACCCATTCCAAATGCGACGGTGGCAATTACCACCTGAAGGTCATCTGCTAAAAATAGGTTTTGTATTCGTTCGCGTTCTTGGGTTTCTTTACCCGCATGGTAAGCCCCACAGCCTATACCCGCTTTTTGTAGCTTGGCGACTAAATCATCTACTTTCGCGCGGCTGTTACAATACACAATGCCGCTGTTGCCTCGCTGCTGTTTTACAAAGTCTACAACTTGGTCACCCCCTTTGTATTTGGCAAGCAGGTTATAGCGAATATTGGGACGGTCAAAGCCCCCTTTGAAAATAAAGGGATTATGCAAACCTAGTTGGTGCACAATATCGGCCTGAGTAGCATGATCAGCCGTTGCTGTTAGTGCAATGACTGGGGCGTTTGGAAAAGCCTGTTTAACTTCGTTTAAACGCCTATATTCTTTCCGAAAATCGTGCCCCCATTGGCTGACACAGTGCGCTTCATCGACTGCGATTAAGCTTATATTGAGCGTTTGTAAACTGCGTAAAAAATAGCTTTGTAACAAGCGTTCAGGAGCAACATACAAAATGTCTATTTCACCCTTGTGCAGTTTTCGAGTTATTTCATTTGCTTGCTCAGGCGCAAGGCTAGAATTAATATAAGCAGCCTCAACCCCTTGTGCTTGGAGCTGTTGTACTTGGTCTTGCATTAGTGAAATTAGTGGCGAAACTACCAAGGTTAAACCTTCAAAGACAAGCGCAGGCAATTGGTAGCATATTGATTTACCGCCCCCGGTGGGCAGTAATATTAAGCTGTCTTTACCGGTCAACACACTTTGGATAACCTCCCACTGGCCGTCACGAAATTCGTTGTAGCCAAAGCTTTTTTTCAACACTTTTAGGCAAGTGTCTTGTAGAGTATTGACCTCTGGAAGATCGGTTTTGATATTCTCAGAGATACAGCTGGTTTGGGTCAAAGTGATGCTCAATATGAATAGATACTTCTTATTTTCTATTGTACTTATATTTTTGCTCGTAATCTAATGATCTAAAGGATAGTTTGCCGATATACCTTAAAACAAGCCTTGCATGCCGCTAAGCAATCCCCGACAATGCGTGCCTGTTCAAATTATGACTTATTGCTTATAAGGCATATGTCACCATTCGTCATTGGAATATATGTGAACGCTCAAGCGACCGACAAAACTAAAGCAGGCATAATATTTGCCATATGTGCATATAGCATGTGGGGCTTTGCGCCAATTTATTTTAAGTCGCTAATGAGTATTCCCGCCGCAGAAATCCTGATGCATAGAGTGGTATGGTCACTTCTTGTTTTAACTTTGCTTATTATTGGTTTGAAGAACATCGCCAAAGTGCGGCTTGCCATTACGTCTCCCAAAGTCCTTAAGACATTATTAGCAGCAGGTTTGCTGCTTGCACTCAACTGGCTGCTCTTTATTTGGGCGGTAAATAACAACTATTTGTTGGAAGCTAGCTTAGGCTATTATATTAATCCTTTAATAAACGTGTTTTTGGGCCGGCTATTTTTAGGCGAAGTATTACGTCCACTGCAAAAGATAGCGGTTGGTATCGCCATAGCAGGCGTGCTTGTCTTACTGTTCAATTATGGTCGCTTACCTTGGATAGCACTTACATTAGCCTGTAGTTTCAGCGTATATGGGTTATTGCGTAAGAAGGTAGCGGTAGATTCTATTCCAGGGCTGTTTATTGAAACGCTTATGATGCTGCCGGCAGCGCTTATTTATTGGATTTGGTTCTCTGAAGTGACGGGTGATTTGACCGTAAACACACCTTACTTTAACATATTATTAATTTGTGCCGGTATAGTCACTACCGCACCGCTGCTGTGTTTTACGGCTGCAGCGCGTCGATTGCGGTACTCTACATTAGGGTTCTTACAGTTCATCGGCCCTAGTATTATGTTCTGCTTGGCTACGTTTATGTACGATGAGCCTTTAACGACAGGCTGGTTGATTACGTTTATGTTCGTGTGGTCAGCGCTTGCCCTTTTCACTTACGACTCGCTAAGGGCTTATAGAATTCAGCGTAAGCTAAACAAGTCGGCGGATCCGATTTAGATAGGGTTCGCTTATCGGTCCAGTTATACGGTAGTACTAATTACTTTCAGAAGTGGTACTTGAAACTTTCGTTAATTCAAATGTTAGTGGATTTTTGGCGCTCAACTTTCCGCCGCTAATATTGACATTATTGTCTCTAATAGCCTGCTGAATTTCACTATTTACCTTGTACATAAAGATTATGCGAGCTGCTATAACTGCCGCCGCTAGGGGCATAAGCATAGCTACAAAATGATCGTAGGGAGATAAAGCGGGAATGAAAGTTATCGCTGTCATTAACCCCAATACTGCCAGCAGCAGATACATTGAATAAGGTTTAAATACGATAATCGTTTTGTCTTCTGTTTCTGTACGTTCAAAGAACAACTTCATGGGCTATGCTTTCCTTATGCCTTATATTTATGACTGTTTGGGCGGGGTACAGATTACTCTAAATTAGAGGCTGTGCAAGCGCTCATATCCTGCTCATGCGGAACACAGCAGTTTCGACCATTTGCTTTTGCTTTGTATAAGGCTTCACCTGCGTTAGTGTTATCTAGAATAACTACAAATTCTTCGCCGCCAAATCGATATAAACTATCTGACTCTCTAATCCTATCAGATACGAGTTTTGCAAAGTGAGCTAGTACTCGGTCACTGCAGCCATGACCATAGTTATCATTAATACTTTTGGAATGGTCAAGGTCGAATAAGATCAACGAGCAGTGCTGGTTTGGATAGCGTTTAAGGCGTGAACTGATATCTAACAGCTTTTCTTCTAGGGCTCTGCTGTTTTCTAAGCCTGTTAATATATCTGTCACCTGAGGTCACATCATTGCCATTACACCTATCATAAACACTAAGCATATGACTGCAGCCATGTCGGCAGGAAGCAAGAAAAAAATAGTGGTTAATGCTGGGAAAATCCATAGCACTTGTTCATGGCCTCTAAGATATATTGTTAACACCATTACAAGCACACTAAGAGCCGAAAGATCCCATCGTGCAATATGAGCTTTGTTGGTAATAAAACCATGCAAAAACATAGACAATGTGCATATTATTGCGACAGTGTTTAAGGTGGCAACGGGCACGTCGCCTTCCATTATACGAATAATGGAAAATAGTAATAAGCCAGTCGAAATCTCGCCGCTTATAAATAAAATAATGACTCCGTCGGTAGTTGGGTCAGCCAAACCGAGTTTAACGATAAATCACCTTGATAGCTCTCCAATAACTAAAACGTCAATTCCATACATAATTGTGTGACTGGCATTTCTAGGTTTGCTTAAAATTTATGCGTTTCTTAGTGTAGCTCTGAATAGAGTTGGGGGAAAGGTAGCGTTTGTACTAACTTTCGCGATGAATGTTTGATTCATAAAATATCTACTGGGGTTTTATTACCCCTTACTTTTTTGTGAAGTTCACTATGTAAAATTTCCTTTGTGAAATTAATCAATAATTTGCGTTATAGTGTTTTACAGAGATAGCAAAGGACATTTAAACAAGCAGGTTGGGTTGCTCTCTTTAATAAGTTACATAAGCGTTTACATCTTCACAACACGTAAAACTTAAATTAAGACACACTGGAGAATACATTATGAACATGCCAATAGCTGATATTAATCGTCGTTACATTCAAACACAATCGCTTGCAGCAGAGCCGGTTCTATCTGTTGTCAAAATGAGTCCAAAGATCAATTCTAGTGTGCTTGAAAGTTACCGTAATCCATATGAAATGCTGGACCAGTATTTTACTTTACAAGATGGTTCACATAAAGACGTAAAACAATATGTTATTTATTTTTGTCACGTAATGGCATTTTTTGCAGACGGAAGTCATTGTGGCTTAGCACAGCCAAAACAGTTCGTCGCCTTTTTGGGCTACAAAGATTCACCTGAATCAATAGTGCTAAAAGAAAACAATACTCACATTGAGGTTATTCTCAATGCTCATAACAATACAAACCAACGCGGGACGGATATTCAAATTGAATTTCCCAGCCAATGCGATTTTAATTCTGCTGCAGGTGAAGACTACTTCGTGGAATAATGGTCGACCAAGCACATAAAAAGACCATTCGTTTTTTTATGTGCTAAACAACTTTATGCAATCCCTCACCGCCGAATACTTTTCGGCGTTTAACTTGTCTGGACAATGAATGTAAGTCAACATACGTGTTGATTTCAATCTTGGCTACTTTGCTAGCGTTAAGCTCACCTAATACAATCTGCAGTCGAATCCTATTTCTCATCAAATTGTTCCAGTAGTGAATTAACTGACCCTAAACCTAATAATATCAACGCCTGTTGAATAGACGAAGGATGTGGTCTATTGTGCATAAACGTGTTTAATTGTTTAAACAATGACGTGGAATACACCGAGTTCAAAAACAGTACTCATGACCTCTCAATTCAGAGCAATCGCTATAACGTCCATACAGCAATGGACAAGTTTTTTGATACAATACTTGAATGAGTCACAATAAATAGATAATGGATTGATTTTTTACTTTACAGCGTTTTTGAAACAGTCAATTATTTAACTTACGTTACGAGTCTTGAGAGCGCTATGCATTATAAAAGAAAATTAATTGACCATTTGATACTGGAACTTGAAGCGACCTATCAAATTGCTTTGACTGCTGCAAAAAGAGCGCATTCGACAGCGACTGATAAAGCAAACATTGCAGAAAACAAATACGATACACTTGCATTAGAAGCTGCTTATTTAGCAGAGGGGCACGCCAAGCGTGCATCAGAATGTCGTACTGATTTGGATACGATTCAAAATCTAACAGCGCTGGACTACTCGCTAAGTGATGCGATAGTAGTTGGTGCTTCAGTTATATTGATCGATCAGGACGACAAACCACTGTCGCTATTTTTAGCGCCGGTATCAGGCGGTCTCAAATTTGTATTTGAAGAACGTACGATCTTTGTGATTACACAGTCATCCCCATTGGGGAAACAGTTACTGGGAAAATTTGTTGACGATGAGTTTGAAATTGGAAACGCTCAACACAAGAAAAATTATCGAATAAGTAATATTGCTTAAACACCGCGTCGTCAAAATTACGCTCAACACCTTTCTAATTTGGCATATGCAAGCATAAGCCACTTACTGCCAATATCATCGAAGTGTACTTGCACACGACCATGTTCACCGCTTCCCTCATAGTTCAATACTGTGCCCTCACCAAATTTCGCATGCATTACGCGCTGTCCCAAGGAATAGCCACTGTCTACAAATGAAGTATGTGAAGCTTGGCCACTAAAGCGGTTGTATACAGGCTGGGCAACTTGTGATCTTAGACGTATTTCTTCAATAAAGTCGCTCGGAATCTCTCTTACAAAACGCGATATTGTATGGTATTTGTCTTGACCATATAAACGGCGAGTTTCTGCGTAAGTAATTACTAGCTGTTGCATGGCGCGGGTCATGCCTACGTATGCTAATCGACGTTCTTCTTCGAGGCGATCGGGTTCTTCATTGCTCATGTTGCTAGGAAACATACCTTCTTCAACACCGGCTAACACCACCAATGGAAATTCAAGCCCTTTTGAACTGTGAATAGTCATTAGCTGCACTGCATCTTGGTCGACATCGGCCTGAGCTTCACCGGCTTCTAAACTAGCGTGGGCTAAAAAAGCGGCTAAAGGTGTCATTTCTTCGATATCGTCTGGAATTTCAAACTGTTTAACGGCGGTCACTAGTTCTTGTAAGTTTTCTATTCTTGCCTGGGCCTTGTCGCCTTTCTCAGCTTGATACATTGCGTATAAACCAGAGCCTTTAATAACGGTATCTGCCTGCTCAAATAAAACCATCTCGTAGGTTTCTTTAGCAAGCTTATCTAAGGTTTCAAAAAAGCTAGCAAGGGCTTTTGCGGCGCGTCCTGATAAACGCTTCTCGTTAAGCATTGCATGGCCGGCATCCCACATCGATTTATCTTGCTCACGCGCGAATTCACGAATGATGCCTAAGGTTTTGTCGCCTAAACCCCTAGCTGGCGTATTCACAACGCGTTCAAACGCAGCGTCGTCGACAGGATTACTAATTAAGCGTAAATAGCTTAAGGCATCTTTAATTTCTTGGCGCTCGAAGAATCGTAATCCGCCATATATTCGGTATGGCATACGTTGATGCAGCAAGGCTTCTTCAAGTACACGTGATTGCGCGTTATTGCGATACAAAATGGCGCATTCAGTTAAACTTGCACCTTGTTCGTGAAAATCTTTAATGCGCGACACAATAAAGCGCGCTTCGTCTACTTCATTAAAACCTGCATATAGGGCAATTTTTTTTCCTTCCTCGCCCTTCGTCCAAAGCTCTTTCCCCAAGCGGCCGCTGTTATTACTAATCACTGCATTTGCCGCACTCAATATATTACTAGTAGAGCGATAATTTTGTTCAAGACGCACGGTATGCGAATTTGGAAAGTCTTTTAAGAAATGCGAAATATTTTCAACATTCGCACCGCGCCAACCGTATATGGATTGATCGTCGTCGCCTACAATCATCATATTGTTATCTTTGGTTGTGAGTAACTTAAGCCATGCGTATTGAATGTTGTTGGTGTCTTGAAATTCGTCTACTAATATAGCGCGAAAACGCTTCTGGTAATGTTTTTTCAGTGATTCATTATCGCGAATAGTTTCAAAACAACGCAGCAATAGTTCAGCAAAGTCGACTAAACCAGAGCGTTGGCAGGCATCTTCATATGCTTTATAGATATCGCGCATTTTCTTTTGAGTTGGGTCGTCAAAGGTTTCTACTTGCGCTGCGCGAAGGCCTTCGTCTTTGTTCCCATTTATATACCACTGCACTTGTTTTGGCGGCCAATGTTTTTCGTCTAAATTTAGTGCCTTAATAAGTCGTTTTACTAATCGATACTGGTCGTCGCTGTCTAAAATAGTGAAGTTTTGTGGTAGCTTCGCTTCTTCATAGTGCAGCCTTAGCAGCCGGTGAGCTAAGCCGTGGAAGGTACCCATCCACATATTTTTGAGTGAATTACCCATCAGTTTTTCAACTCGAGAGCGCATTTCTTTGGCGGCTTTGTTAGTGAAGGTTACTGCCAACACACCATAGGGCGAAATATGCTCAACCTCAATAAGCCAGGCGATTCTATGCACCAGCACACGGGTTTTACCACTTCCTGCGCCAGCCAGTATTAGCATGTTTTGATTGGGTGCACCTACAGCCTCACGCTGTTTGTCGTTTAGTTCATCAAGAAGCAGTGATACATCCATTCAATAACCTTTATGTTTACGTGTTCGTTTGTTTAAAAACGTTTTACTCAATTATGCTAAATATATCAAAAAAACCACAAAAAAGCTGTCTATTTATACAGTAATTAATGTATTGGTAAAACCTGCACCCACTTTTTTATTTCCTGAAAGCGAAGGTAAAAGCAGCTAAAACATGTTTTAGCGCAATGGACGGGGTAGGGCGTTCTACTTTGGACGACTTTTACTAATTACTTCACCTAAACTTGCATATTGATTTGCACCCAATCTAGCCAGGGGGTTTACCGCCAAGGCATCTACATACAGGCGATCGTTACGTTCAGATATTACCTTGTCGTCAACATATAGAGCGATTGCCTCTGCAAAAACCAGCTGTTGCTGCACATTCCCAATTTGGCTTGTACTATGCACTTTACATAGATAAGCAATAGGGCAGTCAGCTATCCGTTTTAGTGGCCAACCTTCGTGTTCAACTAAGGTAATGTCGTTGTTGGTCACCTCACTAGTTCCATATTGCAGCGTGGCGGCTGTCGCGGTTACCATGTCAGCTTGCTGTACATGGGCAATATGGATTACGCAGTAAGCCCCTTCAACTAAGTTGGTAGCAGTGTCTTTAAACGAACCATCTGGCTTTTTACCCATCGACAACATACACAAAGGAGGGTCTGAACATACAGCATTAAAATATGAGAAAGGGGCCAAATTCATACTGCCGTTACTATTTTCTGTTAATGCCCAGGCAATAGGGCGAGGAATAATAGTTTGCGTCATTAAATGGTAAATGTTGGTGCTAGTCATCTTCGATAAATCAATATTCAATTTGGCTTCCTTTTAAGCTTAATGCAAGTAAATGGGTAGTAATGGTTTGATTTGAATGGTTAATATTACCTAATTTATGGGCTTTTTTACTGAGTGTTTCACTAAGTTTCGCACTGTTTGGCAACCTTCTGGATAGTATATCTTTTTAGGATATAAAATATGGTTTTTAGAGCAAAATTATTCAATTATTCAATTATTTGATTCATTCATTTATATTTTAGGGATACATGATTGACCAAAAGTAGATCTTTATTACTGCAGATAAGTGTCATGGGCAAAGACAATCGTGTTAAATTAGACGACTTTGATGCAGAAGCACTAACTCAATCATCTAAAAATAAAAGCGCCGCCAACATTCGGGTTTTGCTTAAAAAACAACGAGAAAAAAGACTAAAAAAAATGAATCAAAAAATCCGCACCAACCTCGGCCTTCATCTGATTAAGACGACTAAATGATTCTTAAGCATATAGGCTTTGGACTCACCATTATTGCAATTGCATGCTTTGTACCGGGCATTCTTTTGCCCATGTTTGTATTGAATATGGACATGGCTCTTGCCCTCTCGGGAACCGGGCTTACCTCCGAAATTGTCAATAAAGAACTGTCTATTATAGCCACCGTAGATGAATTATGGGGAGACCAGCGCTACTTTGTGTCTATATTAATATTCGCGTTTTCGATTCTAATACCTATTGCCAAAACTGCACTTGTTACTGCGGTGTATTTCATGCGCAATGTTGCCAAGCAAAATAAACTTATTAATATTGTGGCTACTGTCGGTAAATGGTCAATGGCAGATGTGTTTGTGGTGGCTGTTTTCTTGGCGATACTATCGACCAATCATGCTGAAAGTACTGAATCCCATGAACTCGCATTTTTTGGTATGAAAATAGCCTTTGAAATGAGTACCCAAACCTTATCGAATGTAGGTCAGGGCTTCTATTACTTTGTTGGATACTGTGTATTGTCGCTAATAGGCAGTCAGTTAATTTTGAAAAATATAAGCGACAAAAAGCACAAAAATGCTATTGAAAACGTAAATGACGATGTGAATCAATTGAACCAGTAAAAACATGTTAATTAGGTGAATAAATGGAAGCGTTGTTTACTCAGCCCGTGTTTTGTCATCTAACACATTTTGTAGCATAGAGTCGCATGGCATATCGCAGTTTGGCTTACCCACTACCTTAGCCGGAACCCCTACAACCGTCATGCAAGGTGGAACACTCTTTAGTACAACACTTCCTGCGCCTACTTTAGAGCCTCTGCCAATTTCGATATTACCTAATATCTTAGCGCCTGACCCAATCATTACGCCTTCTCGAACTTTAGGATGACGATCGCCCGACTCGCTGCCGGTCCCTCCTAATGTTACCTCTTGCAGAATCGATACGTTATTTTCTACTACTGCTGTTTCGCCAATAACAATGCCAGTAGCGTGATCAAACATTACACCTTTGCCAATTTGAGCGGCAGGATGAATGTCGACGGAAAACACTTCGGAGTTACGACTTTGCATAAACAGGGCGAGTTCTTTACGGCTGTTTTGCCATAAATAGTGAGCTAGACGATGTACTTGTAGCGCTTGAAATCCCTTAAAATGAATAAGTACCGGTAAATAGCTTGAGACCGCCGGATCTCTTGCCACAATAGCTTGTGCATCGGCAACTGCGGCTTCGACCATTGCTGGATTGAGCAAGTAAGCTTCATTAAACATTTCACTTACCGCTATAGCCGGCATGACATCGTCGCTTACCTTGTTAGATAAAATGAAGCTCAATGATGTTTCAAAATTATGGTGATTTTGCACACAAGCGTGCAAGTAGCTTGCAAGCATGGGTTCTTTCGCTGAAACCGATTTGGCTTCTTGTTTAAGTGCCAGCCAAAAGGCTTCGCTACTAATAGTATTAGGCATAAATGCGCCTTGTATTTTTTGTTTGCTTATTTGCAGTGTAGAACAATATATGGCGTCAACCAACTTTATAACAAGGTTAATTTGGACGGGTTTTGTAGGTGCTTGTTTTAGAAACACATCCTAAGATGTGCATCTAAAAGTATGTTTAATCATCTTTTGGCTCTTTTAGTGGCGTTGCTAACACCTCGTCAATATCCTTAGCACTATGGCGATTGCTCAACTTCTCGTTGTCTTCGCCCCATACTCTATTTACAATTAGACCACGTTTAACACCGACTCTGTTGCTGATTTGATTTGCCCATCTAAGCACATTCGTGTAGCTCTCAACGTCTAAAAATTCACCCGCTTCATATAACTTGCTTTGCACTAACAGGCCGTACCAAGGCCAAATAGCTATATCGGCAATAGTGTATTCGTCGCCCGCAATATACTCATTATTAGCCAACTGTTGGTCAAGTACATCAAGCTGGCGTTTTACTTCCATTGCATAGCGGTTAATAGGGTATTCGTATTTCTCTGGCGCATATGCATAAAAGTGACCAAAGCCACCGCCTAGGAAGGGTGCACTGCCCATTTGCCACATTAGCCAAGACATAACTTCGGCTCGTTTAGCCGAGCCTTCAGGTAAAAAGTGACCAAATTTTTCAGCTAAGTATATAAGTATCGCACCCGACTCAAAAATCCTAACAGGGCTGGCGCCGCTGCGGTCAAGCAAGGCTGGAATTTTAGAGTTAGGGTTAATGGCGACAAAGTCGTTGCCAAACTGATCACCTTCTTGAATATTAACAATGAAGGCGTCATATTCAGCGTCTTTTATGCCCAATGCTAGCAACTCTTCAAACATAATGGTGACTTTTACGCCATTCGGTGTAGCTAATGAGTGCAGCTGGAATGGATGCTCGCCTATTGGCAATTCTGTGTCGTGAGTGGCGCCTGAAACAGGGCGATTAATATTCGCAAACTTACCGCCGCTTGATTTGTCCCATGCCCATACTTTTGGTGGTTGATATGTTTTGTCGCTCATAAATCCCTGCCGTTTTTATATATAATTAATAGTACGTGAATGCTCTATGTTAAAAGAAAGAGTTGATGCGAAAATAATTTCACTAACCGCCAGTTACAATAACAACTTCGTAGGTCGCTAGCGCCTTTTAATAAGTTTGTTTAAGTCTTTTAGTTCGCTTAGTTGCACATGAGGCAGCATAGAAGCATCTTCATTGCTCATGTGCATGGGGCGGTTTACTGCTAACCACGCGGTTTGGTAGCCTGCATCGGTGGCACCTTTAATATCTTTGTCAAGATCATCACCCACATGAAGTATATTTTTACTGGGGATTTTTAAGCTTGCTGATACATGCTCAAACATCGCTGGGGCGGGTTTCATAGGATGGCTGGGACTCGCATGGATAATGCAACTAAAATACTTTTCAATGCCTATGGCTTTACAATTAACATTACCATTAGTTATCGCGGCTATGGGCACACGTTTTGATAACTTTTTTAAAACTTTATGCACAGACTTAGGTACTTCAAAATCACTACGTTTAAAGTAAAAGTAGTCAAAGCAATTAGTCACGGCTCGCGATATTAGATGACTCGGCATACCAGCCAACAAAAAAACCTTGGTCATTATAGTAGCTCGCAGCAAGCCTAAGTCATTAAGTAATTCAGGTTGCTCTATGAGGCTTGCAATACGAATGTCTCTCCATTGTGTCGGTGTAATACTCGAAGCCACCGGATAATGCTCGTTAATGTATTTACTTAAGCAACGCTCTGCTTCATAAATATAAGGCATGTTGTCGTATAAAGTATCGTCTAAATCGAAAGATATCGCTCTAATGTGAGACAGCGCTTTATATACAATCATTTTTTACGTGCTCGCGGATGTGCCTTGTCATAAACCTCACTTAGATGTTGAAAGTTCAAGTGTGTGTACACTTGGGTAGTCGATAAATTAGCATGCCCTAACAACTCTTGTACTCCGCGTAAATCATTACTTGATTCCAACACGTGCGTCGCAAAAGAATGGCGCAGGGTGTGTGGACTTATTTGTTGATATAAGGTTTGGTGCTTGGCCCATTTGTCTAATCTATTGGCCACCTGACGGTTAGATAAACGAGTTTGCCTGATGGATATAAACAGAGCCGGCTCTATAGAGAATGGGACTACATCTTCTCGCACTGGTAAATAGGCATCAATAGCCTGCTGTGCTTTACTGCCAATAGGCAATATCCGTTGTTTGTTGCCTTTACCAGTGACTTTAAGCGTCCCGTCGCCGAGCAAGTCGATATGCATTAAACCTGTAAGCTCAGAGAGTCGTAAACCACATCCGTACATAACTTCGAATAAACATTTGTCGCGCAGGCTTAAAAAATCATCGCCCTCAAAATTTAATAAGCTGCCGACTTCATCCACGTTTAAATACTTGGGCAGCGGCTTGCTTTGTTTAACTGAGTGGATATTATCGAGGGGATTGTTAGGCAGTACTTTTTTCTTTACTAAAAAGCGACAAAAATTACGCAATACAGTGAGCCGCAAATTAATAGTGCGTGCTGATAGGCCGTCTTTATTTGCCTGTTGCAAAATACGCTTGGCAATTATGGGGGTAAGTTGGGTCCACTTCGATATCTGGGTATGCTTAACGACTGTCTGTAACTGACGGGTATAGCTTTTTACCGTGTGGGGTGATAATTGGCGCTCAACTCTGCACTCTTGAATATAATTGTTTATCCAGGCGTGCAGGTCGGGGGCGTCAGCATGCATATAATCTAGCGTAATCTGCTTAAGTGGAAATTAAGGTTCTTACGTAAATAATCTACCAGTACGGTGTCCATTTCAGGCTGAAAATGCAAAGGGTCTTTGCTAGCGATGGCTAATAGGCCAATGGTTGGCGGTTTACTTTGGGCAACTGCATTATTTGACGCTGTGTTTTGCGCCGGCAGGCTTTCACTTAACAGCACTAACGCGACCGATTCAGCTTTCGCTTTTGGAAATAACGCGCCTTTTTCGATGCTGCCTACACGACCAAAGTAAAAAGGCTGACGTGCGAGCTTTTTGTCAAAAAGTGAGCGTTGTTGAATTTCAGAAAGTGGCTGTTGATTAGAATTTTCATCGTTAAGTAAGACTATGCGAGCCGATTCAAGACGTAAAGTGCCGACTAAATGCTTTGTCAGGCAAGCCTCTAGTTCTGTAAAACAACTGGCTTTGGCTAGATCTAAATTTAACTCGGCATATGTTTTATAAATTATTTCATTTAAGCGAGCGTTGGTAACCAGTTCTTCCAACTGAGACTTTAATAGCTTTATTTTTTCACGTGCCTGAGAAGCTTGTATTTGGGTTAATGAGACAACGCCGTTTTCTTGCAGTTGCACTTGGATTTGCGCTAACAAATCGGGGTTATCGATTAAAAAGCTAGGGTTGGCTAATAAGTATTTGGCAACGAGCTCTTTATTTGCCACAGGGGGAACAATAACAACGTCTTGCGCTGGCGCTTCTGGACTGCTTGGTTTTGCGTTTGACTGGTCTGTCATATTAATATTTGTCCGTCATATATGTGTTCTGCTGGGCCTGTCATTTTCAACATCGAGTCACCGCCCTGCCAGCGTATTTTTAGTTCACCACCAAGTAGCACTACTTTAACATCTTGGCCAAGTTTATTCTGCATTTGCCCTATCGCAACCGCTGCACATGCGCCACTGCCACATGCAAGGGTCTCGCCGGAACCGCGTTCATAAACTCTAAGCTTAATTTCATGTTTGTTTACTATTTGCATAAAACCAACGTTAACGCCCTCACTAAAGCGCTCATGCTTGCCTAAGACAGGCCCTATGGTATTTATGTCTATGTTGTCTATATCGTTTACTTCAATCACGCAGTGCGGATTACCCATAGAGGCCACGCCACAAAAAAAGGTTTGTTCCGCCTCTCTTATTATGTACGTGTTTTCTTGTTTGTTGGCTTTAAATGGAACGTGCTCAGGCACAAAATTAGGTTTCCCCATATTTACGGTTACGTTGCCGTCTTTTTCAAGATACAAGATCATCCTTCCTGATTTAGTACTCACGCTTATTTTATTGCGATTAATTAAGCCTTTGTGTTTCACAAAGCGGGCAAAGCAACGAGCACCGTTGCCGCATTGTGAAACCTCGCTGCCATCAGCGTTAAAAATACGATAATGAAAATCTTGTTCAGGATCGTATGGGGGTTCTACTAACAGTAGTTGGTCAAAGCCAATACCAAAATTGCGGTCTGCTAATGAGACTATTTTTTCTTTTGAAAAAAATACGTTTTGCGTAATATTGTCGATTACTACAAAGTCGTTTCCTAAACCATGCATTTTAGAAAAATGAATAAGGCTTTTCTTGTGCTTGTGAGCAAAGCGTTGTTCGTTTTGGGAATAATTAGCGTCGTTTTGCATAACTTAATCAGGCACCCTTTGTTCGCCTTTCCAAAGGTCGCTTAAGGTCTCACGTTCACGCACAACGTAAAGTTGATCGCCGTCTACCATAATTTCAGGACAACGACAGCGACTGTTGTAGTTACTTGACATGACAAAACCATATGCACCAGAGCTTTTTACGGCTAAGTAATCGTTTGGCTCTATATTCAACGTACGGTCTTTGCCTAAGAAGTCGCCGGTTTCGCACACCGGGCCTACCACGTCGTAGATTTTCCCAGTGCCTTGGCGAACGTTTGTGGGTTCTATTTTCTGCCATGCATTATAAAGTGCAGGGCGAATCAAATCGTTCATGGCGGCATCTACAATCGCGAAGTTCTTTTCTTCACCTTGTTTTAAAAACTCTACTTTGGTAACTAAAATGCCAGCGTTTGCGGCAATGGCGCGGCCGGGTTCTAGTATAAGCATAAGGGCTTCTCGACCTTGCATTGTTTTAGCCATTGCGGCCGCATATTCATTTGGATGCGGAGGTGATTCTTCGTTGTATCTCACGCCCAAACCGCCGCCTACATCTAAGTGAGAAATATGAATGCCTTTTTTAGCGAGTTCATCAATCAAAGCTAAAAGCCGTTCGAGCGTATCAACAAATGGTGAAAGGTCAGTTATTTGCGAACCAATGTGGCAATCCATGCCTTGAATATCTAAATTAGATAAGCTATTTGCATATTCGTAAGCTTGTATAGCATCGTCTTTGGCAATACCAAATTTATTGGCTTTTAGGCCGGTAGAAATATAAGGATGTGTTTTTGCGTCTACATCAGGATTAATGCGTATTGATATAGGCGCCAGCTTCCCCAGTTTTTTCGCTACAGTGTTAATTCTATCTAGTTCGGGAATGGACTCTACATTGAAGCACTTTATGCTTTGGTCTAGGGCGTAAGCTATTTCGCTTTGGGTTTTAGCCACACCTGAAAACACCACTTTTGAAGGGTCGCCACCGGCTTTAATTACCCGCGCAAGCTCACCGCCTGATACTATATCAAAACCTGAGCCCAATTTTGCTAAGACCGATAGTACACCTATGTTTGAATTTGCTTTTACCGCATAGCAAATAAGATGTTTGTGAGCACTCACTGCATTGTTAAATGCATGCCAATGACGTTCTAAAGTTGCACGAGAGTAGATATAAGTGGGTGTGCCATGGGTCGCAACAATATCATCAATGGCTATTTCTTCAGCGAAAAGTTGATTACCTTTGTACGTGAAAAAGTCCATAGCTTAGGCTCCTTTAAACGCAGGTAATGTATTTGTCGCGGGTGTTACGATTTCAGTGGCTGGCACTGGCGTCGTTTCCGGCTTTTCTTGTGGCGCATAAAGCGGGCCTCGTTGGCCGCAGCCGCTCACGATCAGCAACACAACGCCAATAAGAGCCGTTATTTTTATGTAACGCATAGGTCTAATTCAAAACAAATATAATTGCGCTAACCATGCCTTGAGCGCGCCGAAAAAGCAACCTTTTCGACTAGTTATTTACGCTAATAAAGGACTCGAGTTTAGCTTTGACTTGCGTCGGGAATGTGACTTGCCGCCATAAAGATTGACATATGTTGGCAGTAGAGTCCCAATCCCCCTGTTTTATCCAATTCACTAGGCTATCGCAGTTTGTGGGGAAATCAATTTTCATTCCCTGTTTGGTTTGCAACCAGTCGTCTATATCTTCAGCATTTAATGTATTTAATACTGAGCACAAGCCCAATTTTTGCAGCGTATAAGCATTCGATAGCTGCTCATACTGTTTGCGCAAGGGTTTTACTAACAATGGTTTACCAATGCCAAGACACTCGGTAGACAGTTCGAAACCACAGTTGCTAATAACGCCTGCACATTTTATTAAGTCGTACCTAAATGTAGCAGTAGACAGAGGTTGCCAAATAATATTTTTGTCTACTCTAATAGCTTGAATTTTAGGGTGGTAGCACACAAATTTATACTCACTTAATACATGCAGTTGAGTGCGGATTTCGTGTAATGAATCGAAAGGTAAATAGACTAATATTGGATTGTTAACAGCGGGATCGCTTATACACTTACCAGCCTGGTTAACTAGGCTAAGTGCTACTACGGGCGGAATAATATGAAAGCCAAAATGATACCAGTGTGTTCCCAATGTATGGGTGGTTGGTGCAAAATATTTTGTAATGGTTTTGTCTAATAGACTCTGGCTTTGCGTTGGAACATTTTGCAAAAATGCAGCTTGATGACTAAGCGACAAAGATGGAACCCCTGCTTTCTTAGCAGCCCAAGCTGAAACTGGTTCGAAGTCGTTAATCACGAGGTCGTAATTATGCATATTGATAGATGACACATCGTTCATGAAACTACATAAATTATTCTTCAATGCTGTTTTGAGCCGCTTTATTTGTCCATTTTCGCTTATAAAAGTGAGCCCGCGTTTGCTTTGAAAATTGGCAAATGATTGCATGTCGAAAAACGCATTGGCAGACCTTCCACTAAATAGATAATCAACTTCAATGTCGCTATGGGCTGCAAACGACTCTGCCATATGCCGAGCACGTGTAATGTGTCCATTGCCGGTGCCTTGTACGCCATATAATATTTTCATTATTCGAGTACCTTTATAGTTACCAGTGCAACTGTTACCCCTAGGCTTGCGCCTAGCATTACGTCTATTGGGAAATGGACTCTTAGTACAACTCTCGACAGACCAACCGCACTAGCCCAAATAAAGCTAGGAATAATGGCAATTGGATAGAAATAACAGACTATTGTTGCCATTAAAAAAGCCGCTGCAGTGTGTCCCGAAGGTAAGCTAAACTTATCGCCCGGTACTATAAATGCTTCTAGGTGCATGATAAAATCGCAAGGGCGAGGGCGTTTAAATATATGTTTTAGTATTAAATATAGAGGTACTTCAAGTGTATATGCCATAAGGGCTGTGTATAAAAGTAAAAGGCCATGAGTGTCGTCTACAAAAAACATTAAGGCCAATAATACAGGGTAAAGGTGGCCATCAGCGCTTTTTGAAATCCAATGAAACAACCTAGGCAGTAGCTCTCCTGGTTGAGTACTATGGTGTGACGCTATCCATATGAATGCTCGTTCATCTATTGCTGCAATTCGCTTCACAAGTGTATTCGCAAAATAGGATTTTGTGGTCACACAGTAAGTAAGTTGTATGACTACTGCATGACATAATTACGAAGAAAATATGACAGCCTCTTCTATTTTGAGCTGTGCTATTTAAGATGCATCGGCTTGTATTCAGAATGTACAAAAAATGTGCTAGGGTTATGTAGATTCGGTTTATAACGTTTTAAGGAATAGCCATGGAATTTAACACTTCTGAAATATGCGATATGTTTGCCGACAGTGTTGATGTAGTCGACCCAATATTTACCAACTACGGCGCAAGATTTGTGTATTGCGGCGAAATTACGACCATTAAGTGTTATGAAGACCGTGGCTTGGTCGATAAAGTGCTCGCCACAAACGGAATGGGTAAGGTATTACTTATTGATGGCGGTGGTTCCCTTAGGCGCGCCTTAATTGACGCTGAAAATATTCAGTTAGCCTTAGAAAATGACTGGGAAGGCATTGTTTGTTATGGCGCGGTTCGTGATATTGATTTGCTTGAAGAGTATGAAATCGGTATTCATGCACTAGGCGCAATTCCTGTAAGTGCTGATACAAGAGAAATTGGCGATTTGGATGTGGCGGTTAATTTTGCCAGTGTTACTTTTTTACCGGAAGACCATTTATATGCAGACAACACCGGCCTTGTATTATCAGCAGAAGCCTTAGATTTCGACTAGTTTATAATTACCAAAATGTTTTATGAAATTACGCTTTGTATGCTTGATTTTATCTGTTCAAGGTTTGTTTCGCCTTTCACTAGAAAGCCCGCTACACATTTGTGAGACATCGCACGCTCAACGTCATCAGTGCGGTCAGAGGAAGAGTAAATAAAAACGACACTGGTCATTTTAGATAGGGTATTCATCCTTTGGGAATAACTGTCTAAGAACGCAAACCCATCCATTATTGGCATATTTAAATCCAAAAAAATCACAGATGGTGGGAAATTGTCACCAAATAACTTCTCGTTTTTGACTTCATCCTCAAGAAAATCGATGGCGGTAGACCCATCGTTTTGTTCAAAAACATGTGTTACGCCAGCCACTTTCAACTGCCTACTTAGCAAATATCTATTGGTTTCGCTATCGTCTACAATAAGTGCGCTAATTCTTTGCTTCATGATGTTCCCTCGGCATCCCTCGCCACTTTACATATACCTAAGGCACAGGGTATGTTTATAGCAACAATACTCCCTTCTTTACCAGATGACAGTGATATATCACCTTGTAATGACTCTATATGCTTTTTGACAATAGATAGTCCCAGCCCCGTCCCGGCACTTACTTCAGGATGGAAGCGTTTAAACATTTGAAACACTTCGCTCTGCCTTTGCTTTGGAAAGCCTATTCCATTGTCGCTTATTAATAGACTCAACGTTTGTTTGCTATGACTAATATCCACAGAAACATATTTTGCCAGCTTACTATCGTCGCAATATTTTATTGCATTGCTAAGTAAGTTTTGCAGTATCTGCGTGAGTCTTGCATTTGAGGATTGAACCAATAAGTTGTCTTGTATCGTTAAGCGTATTTCAACTTTTTCTGCAGCCGCACGGTCTTTTAATTGCTCGCATATATTGTTTGCTAGGACCGAAAGGTTAAAGACTTCAGACTTCATTTCTTGCTGTGAGGCTTCTGTTAATGACAAAATGTTTTTAACTAATGATTCAAGCCTTATCATTTCCTTTTCAATTTTAATCACATCTTGAATTGCGATTTGCGTGTTGCCGTTAGCTAGATCGTGCTGAATAATTTGAGACAATGCTTTTGCAGCAATAATCGGAGACTTTAAGTCGTGAGATGTTCGATATGCAAATTGAGATAATTCATCGTTTGCCTGAACAAGGGAGGTGGTGCGCTGAGCAACAGTGTCTTCTAAAGCCGCGTTTACTTGCTCTTGTAATACAAAGTCTTTTGCTCTAGTTAAGGCTACATCTAGTAATTCTTTTAGTTCGCCGGTGGCGACAGATTGAAAGGAATCGGTTGATTTACTTTTTAGTACCTTAATTACATTACTAATTGAACCGGTAATACTGCGTGACAAAAAGCTTATAAATATTATATTAAACAAAGACATTATGATCACTAATGGAATAACTACTGTAACTATCAAGCTAACCGTTTTTGTCATCGGCTGCTCAAAATCTGCGGAGTTTTGAGTAAACACAACGGCGCTATTTTTAACGCCTTGAATAAATGTTTTCTTAGTGATTTTATTGGCGCCATAGTCGTCTAGTAGCTGAAATGTTGCATCAGCATCCTCGATGTCTTTTTCACACAATTCGTAAGCTCTATAGGTACCAATCATTTTCATTATTAAAATATCGATATCGTTTACTAGGACTAAACATTCAAGAGGCGGCTTTTTAATATTAATAATTGTTTCACGCATCTGCGTGAGAATTTGAGATTCTCCTTCAAGTACTTCGTCACTTGTGTCATTTTCATAATTAAATACTTGGCGAGTAAACGCAACGCTGTATTTTAAATGTAAGGAGTTTAGCTGGTGCAAGGTAGCACCCTTTGAGACTTCGAGTACCGACCACAAAGTAACGCTTACTTCAACAACGGTAAGTAAAACAATCACAAGTAGCTTATTTGATATTTTCATGGATACGAACGCTGCTTCTCATTTATACAAGATTTTGTAAAGACGGTGACAAACAGTAACTTCACAAAGAAAATAGCACTAAATGATGCTCCTTTACTTCGAAAATAACAATTATACTAAAGGATAGTTGTTAGATGGCTAAGTGGTTAGATAGGTTTGCTCTTGGGCTTAACATTGAAAAGTTTTTACTATTTGAGAGTAGGTAGAAAGTGGAAAAGGTGTTTGTAAAAGGCATTTTTTCCAAAATGCCTTTTATTTTGATACGTCGAATCTGACTAATTAGCTTATTTTTCTTGGGCAAACGCATCATTCAAATGCACCGCAATTCTAACGCCCGCTTGTTGTAAGCGCAGCTTCATTACTGGCGTATGGTCATATAAATATTGCCACGACAACTTCTCACTATCTGGGTAGATAGTGTCTCTAATTTTTACGCTTTCCTCAATATACACGAGTGGATCGGTAGTTTGCCAAGCGGCGGCTTGTGCAGCTGATATTTTGGGCGCTAAAAATTTATACCACTCTGTGTATGACAGTTGTCTGCGGTCAATTAAACCTGAATCCCATACTCTATGAAGATTAGAGTCTTCCCAAAAAAAGTTTACCTTTACATCGTTGCCACCGCGGTCCGTGCCATCACCAGCATGCAGCGGTTGATGCAAGTCACCAATTATATGCACTATCATTTTAAGCGCCAACTGTTTGTCGGCTCTTGATGAGACTGGATCTTTTAGGGTT
Organism: Acidiferrobacterales bacterium; assembly: GCA_964195425.1. Lineage (GTDB taxonomy): Bacteria > Pseudomonadota > Gammaproteobacteria > Enterobacterales > Alteromonadaceae > Glaciecola. The sequence goes on along the minus strand of CAXMOM010000042.1, from coordinate 61,914 downwards.
TTTGTATACATTTGGATAGCGGTGTATGAGTCGCCTTCTTCGGGTGCGCCAACTTCACTGTATTTATTGCCTTTTGGCACCGTTACATAATGAAATGGCCCGGCTACTTTCTGCCAATAATGCGCTGGATTAGACCTGTTTTCATCGGCGTAGGTACTTATTTCTGCAAGACCTTCATTTTCTAATATCTGTGATATTGCGGTTCTTGCTTCAGGACTTAAGTACAGCTCAGCAATTTGACCGGTAACGCGATGCCCTGTTTGGCCCCAAGCGAGCGCCATTTGCGAATAAGTAGAAGCAGCTAACATGCCCGCCAGTATTAGCGATTTTGCTATTTTCATATTCCATCTCCAAATTATAATTTTGTATAAACGTCAGTACTTTGTATCTAGGCATTTTTAGGCAGTTGGTAGCCCCAAGGTTCAACCAGCGTTTGCGGTATATCTAGGTGATTTAGTATTCTGGCAACAACGAAGTCGACAAGGTCTTGAATGCTTTTAGGACTATGATAAAACCCCGGTGCTGCAGGCATAATAGTCACACCCATATTGGACAGTTTCAGCATGTTTTCTAAATGAATACTCGAAAAAGGCATTTCGCGAGGTACTAAAATGAGTTGCCCACGTTCTTTTATAACAACGTCGGCACCTCTTTCAATTAAGTTGTCGCATGCGCCCATCGCAATTGACGACAAGGTACCAGTAGAGCAGGGGCATACCACCATTTGTTTAGGAGCGGAAGAACCTGAGGCAACGGCTGAGAACCACTCTTCTTTGCCATAAACACGAATTTGATTTGGCTTCGCGTTGGTAAGTTCGCTAAAATAAGCTGTAGCCGATTCAGGATTACCCGGTACCTTCATGTCTTCTTCTGTGGCAAACACAACGCGCGCAGCCGACGACATTAATAGGTGCACTTCACAGCCTGCACTTACGAGTTGCTTGAGTAAAGCTAATGCGTATGGCGCACCTGAAGCGCCGGTTATCCCCAATGTTATTGCTTTACCCATTTACTTCTCCTAATGCATCTAATATTTTTTGATGAATACCGTCAAAGCCGCCATTGCTCATTACCAATATATGAGTGCCGGGCTTAGCCGATTTTGCAACGGCATCTACTATAGTTTGAACTGACTTATGCGGCACAACTTCAACTTTACTGTTATCAATTACATCTTGTAGCGACCACAGCAATTTATCTGGTTCGAGCAAATGAACTAAATCAGCTTGTTCCCAAGATTTTGATAATTGATTCTTATGCACACCCATACGCATAGTGGTGGAGCGAGGTTCAACTATTGCGATAATATTCTGGTTACCTACTTTCTTTCGCAAACCGTCTAAGGTGGTTTCAATTGCGGTTGGATGGTGGGCGAAATCGTCGTACACCGTAATTCCATTCACTACGCCTTTAATTTCCATGCGGCGTTTTACATTTTTAAAGGTGGCCATGGCGCTAATAGCGTCTTGAATTTGAACGCCTGCATGATGCGACGCCGCAATCGCCATTAGTGCATTATCCATATTGTGTTCGCCAATAAGCGACCACTTTAAAGTCGCGCTAAGTTCAACGCTATTAGCTGCTTTGGGGTCACCTTTATGTGTGACTATGAACTCACTGCAATCAGAACGTGTTTTGGTTGCTTTCCATTGTGATTTGTTTGCATCACCAATAAAACCTTGCTCGCTCCAGCATCCCATTTCCAAAACCGACTCTAAATTAGGTTCAGCGGCTGGGGATAATATAAGACCATTTGCCGGCACCGTTCTGACTAAATGATGAAACTGTTTTTTTATAGCATCTAAATCTTCAAAAATATCGGCGTGGTCAAATTCGAGATTGTTTAAAACTAGGGTGCGAGGACGATAATGAACAAATTTTGATCGCTTATCGAAAAATGCGCTATCGTATTCGTCGGCTTCAATCACAAAAAAGGGCGATTCTCCTATTCGCGCTGAAATACCAAAATTCTCGGGTACACCGCCGATTAAAAAGCCTGGCGATAACCCGGCCGACTCCATGATCCACGCGAGCATGCTGGTAGTAGACGTTTTGCCATGAGTGCCAGCAACCGCTAACACCCAGCGGTCCTTTAATAAATGATCCAGCAGCCATTGCGGACCGCTCGTATATGGCAGATTGCGGTTAAGCACATATTCCACAGCAGGGTTTGAACGCGCCATAGCGTTACCAATGATTACCATGTCGGGAGCGGGCGTAAACTGACTTTCGTCATAGCCTTGTGATAGCTCAATGCCAAGTTGTTCTAATTGAGTGCTCATGGGCGGATAAACGTTACGATCGGAGCCGGTAACCGTATGACCCAAGCTTTTTGCGATGGCTGCAATACCACCCATAAATGTGCCACAAATGCCTAATATATGTACGTGCATATTTTGTATATTTGAATGAATAATGTGGCAAGTGTAGCAGATGATTTACGCAAGCCGAAATAACTGTTTTTAATCGACCCCCAACCCAGTTACACTATATATATGTTCGGATAAAGTGTTTGCTGATTTTGGCGCACTTTTTATCTGTTATCTGATTGGTTTATGCCATACTTTACTAAGTACCCCACTCACAAAGGAAATGTAAAACAATGAAACGACTCAACTCACAATTACAGCAAGATGGTGCTCCGCTGGAATTAATCTTACTTATTCGTACCTTATTAGCTGCCTGTAAAGAAATTTCTTTCCGCGTAAGTCAGGGCGCATTAGCAGGCGTGTTGGGGTCAACCTTGAGTGAAAATGTACAAGGGGAAACGCAAAAGAAATTAGATGTAATTTCTAACCAAATACTTAAAGATATATTGTCTGAATCGGGCTATGTAAAAGCAATTTCTTCTGAAGAAGAAGAAGACGTGGTGGCTTGTTCTCCCGATGGTAATTATTTGGTTAGCTTTGACCCATTAGATGGTTCATCGAACACAGAAATTAACAGTCTTATAGGCACTATATTCTCAATAGCGCATGCTCCTCAGTGGATGGAGCCGAACGACCCATCAGCATTCTTACAGCCAGGCACTCAAATGGTAGCGGCCGGCTATGTGCTGTATGGCCCGTCGACTATGCTTGCGATGACAACCGGTCGTGGTACGCATTTATACACGCTTGATAAGACCCACGGTGGTTTTCTGCTAACAGACGCGAATATTATGGTGCCTGAGCAAACTAATGAATTTGCGATAAACACATCTAATCAGCGTCACTGGGAAGAACCCATACAAAATTACGTCAATGAATTACTAGCAGGAACTGAAGGTCCGCGCGGTAAAGATTATAATATGCGTTGGGTCGCTGCAATGGTGGGTGATATTCACCGTGTACTATGTCGTGGCGGTATTTTTATGTACCCATTTGACAAGCGCAACCCCAAAATGCCGGGCAAATTACGTTTACTATACGAAGCAAACCCAATGGCTTTTTTAATGGAACAAGCTGGTGGAGTTGCCTCTACTGGCAATGGTCGAATCATGGATGTAATGCCTGAAGAAATTCATCAACGCGTCCCCGTTATTCTAGGGTCAAAAGAAGAAGTTGAGCGCTGCGTGGCGGGTTTTAAATAGCCATGTAATTAAGCTAGTTATTGATTATAATTAGTCGCATAAATTATTAATTTAATATTACGTAAAGGAAATAACATGAGTTTGAACAACGTACCGGCAGGCGAGAATTTACCCGATGAAGTATTAGTGATCATCGAAATACCTGCATATTCTGCCCCTATTAAGTATGAAGTAGACAAAGACACTGGTGCTTTGTTTGTAGACCGTTTTATGGGCACATGCATGCAGTATCCATTAAACTATGGTTATGTGAATAACACCTTGTCTGACGATGGCGACGCAGTAGATGTGCTAGTAATGACGCCACATCCACTAATTGCTGGCGCGGTAATTAAAGTACGTCCGGTAGGCGTATTGAATATGACGGATGAGTCGGGTCAAGATGCTAAAATAATAGCGGTTCCTGTGGATAAATTGTCAAAGATTTACTCTGATGTAAAAGACATTGACGATGTATCTGAAATTACCAAAAATCAAATTGAACATTTCTTTTCGCATTACAAAGACCTTGAAGAAGGTAAATGGGTCAAGATCGAAGGGTGGGCTGGTATAGATGCTGCGAAAGCCGAGATTGTCGCGAGCGCTGAGCGATATGAGAAGGGTGAAAAATAGCTTCTACACGTTTTAGCATTAGCATGATTGTGTAAACTAAAAGCTCGCGACGCGGGCTTTTTTTTATCGCGTTGTTAAGAATATAAAAGTAATCTTACGCGAGTCGTTTTAAGATGAGTTATTGACGGTGGGTTTGCTAAGGCCATCAGCACTTACCTTAATACATATGAAATATGGAGTAATTCATGAAAAAAAGCATATTTATTATGCTCACTTTTTTTGCACTAAGCTTAACAAGTAGTCATCTATTAGCGCTGCAGACCCCCAAAGAGCTGTATTGGGAAGATTTGGTACCTAAAGATTTCACCATGCCGCCGGTATCTATGGAGCATGCTGGAAGTATGGCCCAAGTAGCACCTAATGCGCCGCTTATTCAAAGTCTTGATGGAACGCTGGCTAAAATCCCGGGCTTTGTTGTTCCACTTGAGGGTGACTCCGAGTTTATTACTGAATTTCTGCTGGTCCCTTATTTTGGCGCATGCGTGCATGTTCCACCACCACCGTCAAATCAAATAGTGTATGTAAAATTTGCTGAGGGCGTGCCAATGAATAACTTGTACGATGCTGTGTGGGTAACGGGAGAGCTCTCTACAGAAGGTTGGACTGGCGACATTGCTTCGGTTGGTTATAGCATGACCGGTATTAGTTTAACGCCGTTTGATGGTTGATTTGTAAAGCTGTTTTGTGGCTTGCTGGTAGAATTATTCTCAAGAAACTAAAAAGGCACGCTAAGCGTGCCATTGAGTGAATAACTACATTTTTAGCAAGCTATTTCATACGCTGCACAAGCTACCAAAGTTTGACAATAGTTTTGCAGAATTTGTGGTGCTAATTTACACATATCATCACCAATCGGAGTGTGGAATTTTACAGGCCCTGTAGGGTTAGCCTTAAAATCAACACGATGTTTACCTTTTTCATCAAAGCGATATACAACTGGCGATCGACGAATTAACTGAAGTTGATATAGACCTGGGTCAAATGCTTTACTGCCATCAGCAATTTGAAAGCTCACCGTTTCTTGCTTTTTATCTAAGCCTTCAAGCTTAAGTTCAGATGGTCCAACTGGCACCAAGGTCGATATTGCATCTCCGTATATTTTGAAAGCAAGGTCAACATCTGAGGCATAAGGTGATGCGTTTGGCCCTATATGTGCGGGCAAATGGTTGACATCTCGTCTTTCAATCAATTTCATTCTAAGCCCATTTTGATCCTTAATATCAAGTTCAATCCAATAATACTCCTGTCCACTCATAAACGTTCTGGGAATTTCAGCAACCACCTCAATTTCTTCATAGCCACCCCACAGATCTCCTGTTAGCGATGCGTCGAACGCAACATTGTTGAAAAATTCTGTGTTGTCCCCGTCGGGCTCAAATGTGCCTGGGTGTGAAGGCCAAATTGTGATGTCGACTTCTGTGACGTTACTGCTTCCATTTAAAAAGATGCCTTGGGTTTGTACTTCTTCGGCAAACCAACCTGCGCCGGGCACATAAACGTCATCCATTACCGATTGATAAGCATTGTTAACGCCAATGCCATTATTGACTGGGCTGCCATTGTCATAGAGTTCTGCCGCCTGAGCAGCACCTGCTAGTGCCAGTGCCGATAACAAATATGCTAGTTTGATCGTTTTCATGATATTGCTCCTAAAAAATATAAAATATTCCATATACTGCATGGGTTAGTAAGGAATTTTCTTCCCTACTTAGCTATACAGAAGCGGTGAAAAAAACCGGACAACAAAAATAACAATATTTATTTAGTGGCTGTCTTGAGCTTTGAAAATATCCGACTATGCTAGTTATTAATAGACTGTTTTTAAACAAAAAGGGAATGTGAGTATGCAAGCTATAAAATTCAATTACCTTGTGACTATATTGAGTATGTTGTTGGTCATTAGCGCGTGCAGTGGAACCACAAAACATGAAATAGAGTCGGATATGATTTTAAAAGTGTCTAGCTCAAGGGACTGTGAACGAGGCTCTATTCGGCCACCGGGGCTGCCAACATGCCTAGTCATTGACGATATACTGGCCGGCAAAATCAAATTTGCAGCACCAAAGGGTAAGTGTCCTGTAAATTGGCAAAAACAATTCAGTAAAGCATTTTGTTTACCCGAGTTTCACCTGATTGCTTGCGAACAGAACCGCTTTGCCTGTGGTACTGAGCGCAGTGATACCTTTAGAGTTGTCAAAGGTCCATCAAACTGCAAGGATGGAACAATAACCGTTTCAGGAGTCGCCCCGCGCTTTAACGAAACCGGCGAATTATATCTTGGCACTACGACGGTCTTGGCGTGTGGTCCAGTAGGTAAAACAGAACCAGATTGATACTATATGCACAATGGTGCTAGCACTAATGATTAGAGTATCTATAAGTGCTTGCTTTTGATTTTCGCCAAATCCTGCTGAACACCTTGCAGTAAATTAGCCGCACTTACTTTTTGCACATAAAGTGCACGTGCCTTAAGAATGTGCTCGGCTGATATTAGCAAAGGCAGTGCTTCTTGTTTTTTTTCGGTGCGCAATAAGATTTGTCCAAGTACGGCCTCAGCCTCACCGATTAAGCTATGTTCAGGTGGGTATTTGTCTCGCCTGATTTGCAATGCGCCTCTCGCTAGCAATTCGGCTTTGGGAAAATCAGATTCAGTTTGTAGTAACGCTCTGGCCATACCTAATTGCGCTCTGGCTGCACGAGCGCCACCGGCGGGAATCAATCTTAAGGCTTCGGAATAAAGCTCCTCAGCCTCGTGCCAGTTTCCTCTGGCAAATGCAAGCGATGCTGGTTGGCATAAGCCTCGGCCTAAAAGCCTGTCAGCTACCTGATATTTTCGAAAGACTTTTAGCATGGTTTGATAATATTTTTGTGCACTATCAAAATGCCCCATATCCTGCTCAACAGCGCCTAAAAACAAAAGAATGAAAGCGACAATGATATTGTCCTCAGTAAGATTCTGGCGTTTGTTATCCAGCGCCTGCTCAAGGTAGCGTTTTGCCTCTACAAAATTCCCTTTGCGGTGGGATAAAATCCCCAATGAGCGTAACGTCATAGCAATATTAGGATGATCTGGGCCAAGCATAGAGCTTTGAATAGCGTAGGAATGCTTGCTCAGCGACTCAGCTTCATCAAAACGTTCCAAATCAGTCAGTATTACCACCATGTTATTCAACGAGCCGGTAAAGTTAGAATGCTGTTCGCCATGCACCTTTTCGAGAATATCCAAACTTTGGCGCATGTTCTCGATTGCCAGTCCATAATGGCCCTGGATTTTATATACGCCAGCCAAACCATCGTGGGTAACCGCCATTTCATTGTGCATCTCAGGCAAACTTGCCAAAATGCCAAGTGCACGATTGAATGTCTCCTCAGCCAGCCCATATTCGCCTTTTGTTCTCAAAAGCAGTGCATAAGCATTTAGCGCTTCAGCGTAATCGATTACCAAACTTGAACTTATCGATTCGAGACTTTCGCTACGCTCAAACACAGGCCGATAAACCGCCAAACTTTCTTTGAGTAATTGCTCAGATTGCTCGTAATGGTCCATTGTGCCTATACTAATGGCCAGCTTGGTTGACATGTTGGCTAAGCGATACTTGTCCTGATTAGGGGAGTTTTTTTGTTGCAATAGCGCTTGCTCAAGTAATTTCGAACTTTGCTCGTATTCGCCCTGACTATAATAAATGTCTCCTAGTACACCTAACATATGTGCTCTAATTTCAGGTGCATCTTGCAATTTTTGTTGGATGTCGGCCTGGCCTTTTTCAAGTAACTGTTTAGCGTTTATTTCTTCCAAACCGACTAGGTTGGGGTCAGATGATTTGAAGATACCCGTCATAAAATCTGATACTTGCTGTGCTTTTTCGGTCTCGGTTAGACTCTTCTCCAAAGCTCGTTTAATTTGTCGGGACTGCACGGTCACAGTAATGGTATATGCAATCAAAATTACTAAGAACGAACCACCCGCAAGCAATGGCTTCCAATTTCGTTTGCAGTAGCTGCCAAACAAATATTGCATGTTTTTTTGACGCGCCCCTACTACCAAGCCCGCTAAATGGGCCTTGATATCACCTGCAAACTCGGCCATAGAGCTATAACGTTTTTCAGGCTCTAAGCGCAGTGCCTTCATACAAATAGCATCAATATCGCCATTCAACTTATGCGACCAAGTTACCTGCGAAACCTGATTTGAATGAGTAGCTTCTTTTGCAATAACGCTGGGCAAGGTAGGTGATTTCTCGCACATAACCCGCGCAAGTTCGTAGAGAGAATCGGCTTTATCCGAAAACGCCTTATGCGCGGTAATAAGCTCGTACATAACCAGACCTAGTTGATATATGTCTGTTGCTACGGTGATGTTAAGTCCTTTAATTTGTTCAGGCGCGGCAAAACCGGGGGTGAGTATTGACTGACCTGTTTTGGTCAAATCAGAGGGCATATCATCTGAAAGCAGTTTTGCGATCCCAAAGTCGAGCAATTTCACCTGACCAGCAGCATTGATTAAGATATTAGAAGGCTTTATATCGCGATGAACAATTAAGTTGCTGTGCGCAAATGCGAGCACTTCTGCGACTTGAACGATGAGTTTTAAACGTGATTTCAGGTTGAGGTTTTTGTCTTTGCAAAAACGGCTAATATCAAGGCCTTTTACGTATTCCATAACAATGTAAGGTTGCATATCGTCGGTTAGGCCGCCATCAAAAAGCTGGGCGATATTTGGATGATTTAATGACGCTAGGGTTTGTTGTTCATGTTGGAAACGTTCAAGTTTATCTGAGTTGCTAAGTTGATCCTTACCACTCACTGACAGCAATTTAATTGCGACTTCCTGTTCGAATTCGCCTTGAAACCGTTCACCACGATAAACTACACCCATTCCCCCTTTACCTAACAATTCGCTTAGCAGATATGCGCCAATTTTTTTACCTTCCATATCTGGTTGTTCATTGTTCGCGTCAGGTTCTAGCCGGCCAAAAAGTGTCTTAGCTAGGGCGGCTGCGGGCTCTTCCAAAAAAGAAGGGGCATCATCTTCGGCAGTTAACAAGTCTTCAATATCACGTTGGAGTTGTTGGTCTTTCGCGCATACATGTTTTATGTAGCGCATGCGCTGATTTTCTGGCTGCTTTAGCACACCGTCGAGTATTGCCTGTATTTGCTGCCAACGGGCTTTATTGACTTTAATACTCATTGTATCGTTCGCCTTTGTTTTACAAGCTAAGGTGTGGTTTGGCGCTATAAAGTAGGGTTCTTAGTCTGATTTGAGCGCTTGCGACAACAAGGCCTTGGCTTTTTTCCAATCACGTCTTACGGTGCGTTCAGATACACCAGACATGCTGGCGATATCACTTTCGGTCATCCCAGCAAAAAACCGTAATTCAACCAGTTGACTCAAATGTTCATCTACCTCTGAAAGTTCTACCAGAGCTCGGTCGACTGTCAATAAAGTCTCAAATGAATATGCTTCTTGCTGGTCGAGTTGTAGGATTTCTTCCGAATAGGTTACGCGGTCACGTTCACTACCCCGTTTTTGTGCGTTCTTTTGTTGTGCGTAGTTGATCAATATTTGACGCATAGCTTTTGCGCAAATAGCGAAAAAGTGGCTTTTGTCTGCGCAATGATGCTTTTGATGGCCCAATAGTTTTAAATACGCTTCATTAATTAATGCAGTTGCTTGCATAGTCTGAACAGACCAAGCCCCACGCATTTGATTATGCGCTATGCGTTTTAGTTCTTCATATACGATTGGAAATAGGTAGGCGGTTTTTTCAGCGTCTCCTTTTTCAGAACCTCGTAACAGCTCATTAAAGTCGATTGTTGATAACACTTTATGGCCTACCAGTTCGAAGAGTCGATAGTCTAATAAGTATAGACGACAGACTTGAACTATTCAACAAAGCTCAGTTTTGGCTGGTTAACATATTGTGAGTTATAAAAATTTTAGTTTTGGCATTAAAATTATACGTGTTTTAAGCCAAAAAATTAAAGGCTTACGCTCCTGGCTTATGCATATGTGTTTGCAATGTAGTGCTTATTTCATCAGGGATTGCCTTCGACTTTTTTGCAGCATAGTCAAAATGTACCAAGGTAGTTTTACCTTTCGCTTTTAGCTCATCAAGCTGCCAACATTCTTGATACACTTCAAATGAGCTGTTGCCAATGCGGCTAATCCAGGTTTTTATTTGAACAGGGTTTTGCAAATAAATTTGTAAAACAAAATCTACATTATAGTTCGCTAAAATCAGCGGCCAGTTTTGCAAACATAAATCGGGAACGAACAACCTAAATAGAGGAAGTCGTGCTGCTTCAAACCAGCCTACTACTACAGTATTGCCAACGTGCCCGAGGGCGTCTGTTTCGTAAAATCTTACTGTGTACTGTTCGTTATACATGGGTCTTCCGAAATTTGAGCTATTGCGTTACGTTAAGCTACGCTGAGCCCTTTGCCTTGAGCATAGTGGCAAGAAAACCACCCGTATGAGATTTTTTACTACGAGCTACTTCTTCAGGCGTGCCCTGTGCAATAATTTGACCGCCACCCGAACCGCCTTCAGGGCCTAAATCTATAACCCAATCTGCGGTTTTCACAACGTCGAGGTTATGCTCAATGACCACCACGGTATTGCCATGATCTCTTAGTCGATGAAGTACCTGTAGTAACTGCTTAATATCATGGAAATGAAGGCCGGTAGTAGGCTCATCCAAAATATAAAGTGTTTGTCCTGTGTCTCGTTTAGATAGTTCTTTAGCTAACTTAACTCGTTGGGCTTCGCCGCCCGACAAGGTTGTTGCTGACTGCCCCAAACGAATATATGAAAGCCCTACATCCATCAAAGTACGCAATTTGCGCGCAATAGAAGGAATAGCTTCAAAAAAATGATGTGCGTCTTCAACTGTCATATCGAGCACTTCGTGAATATTCTTATTTTTAAAGCGAATTTCGAGTGTTTCACGGTTATAACGTTTACTTGAGCACACATCACAAGGCACATATACATCGGGTAAAAAGTGCATTTCTACTTTAATGAGGCCATCACCTTGGCATGCTTCGCAGCGCCCGCCTTTCACGTTGAAACTAAAGCGACCAGGCTTATAACCCCGTGAGCGTGATTCTTGCGTGCCCGAGAATATTTCACGAATAGGCGTAAATATTCCTGCATAAGTCGCTGGGTTTGAGCGCGGCGTTCTGCCGATAGGGCTTTGGTCAATATCGACAACTTTGTCTAAGTGCTCAAGGCCGGTCATGGATTTATAAGGTGCGGGTTCATTAACCGTGGCGCGATTAAGCTCGCGCTGCGCAATACGGTAAAACGTATCGTTTATGAGCGTAGACTTTCCTGAACCCGATACACCTGTAATACAGGTCATTAAACCGGTTGGAATTCTTAAGGTTAAATTACGCAGGTTGTTGCCGGTGGCGCCTACTAATTCTAGCCAGTTTTTGTCAGCTGTGGGATTACGGACTTTCGGTATTTCTATTCTCTCAATACCCGCTAGATATTTACCAGTGAGTGATTCAGGACAAGACATTATGTCTTGCAAGCTACCTTGAGCAATGATCTCACCGCCGTGTACGCCAGCACCTGGACCTATATCAACAATATAGTCGGCTTCTTTTATGGCGTCTTCATCGTGTTCAACCACAATGACGGTGTTGCCTAAATCGCGCAAGTGGCGCAAAGTTTTCAATAAGCGTTCGTTATCGCGCTGGTGCAGGCCAATAGACGGTTCATCAAGTACATACATTACGCCTACAAGGCCCGCACCTATCTGGCTAGCAAGACGAATGCGCTGGGCTTCGCCGCCCGAAAGGGTGTCTGCGCTGCGTTCAAGTGACAAATAATTCAGTCCAACATTAATTAAGAAATTCAGTCTATCCATAATTTCTTTTAATATTTTGTCGGCAATAGTGGCACGTTGTCCGCTTAAATTAAGGTCGCGGAAAAAGTTAAAAGCTTCTTCAATCGACATCGTCGCAATGGCTGGTAAATTGGTCTCTTGAATAAACACGTTACGTGCTTCAAGTCTCAATCTTGACCCTGCACATGCAGTGCAGGGCTGTTGACTCATATATTTGCCAAGTTCTTCGCGCACAGTGTTCGACTCGGTTTCTTTGTAACGCCTTTCCATGTTCGGGATAATTCCCTCAAATGGATGCTTGCGTTCCATAATGTCGCCACGCTCATTTATGTACTTAAATTTGATTGCTTCACCCTTCGAGCCATACAATACGATGTCTTTGGCGTTTTTTTCTAAGTCTTTAAAAGGGACTTTTAGATTAAAACTGTAGTGTTCGGCAACCGACATTAGCATTTGAAAGTAATAATAACTGCGTTTGTCCCAACCGCGTATTGCGCCGCCCGACAAACTTAGTTCATCATTACCAATTACTCTGTGGGGGTCAAAAAATTGCTTAGTGCCCAAACCGTCGCATGTTTGGCACGCACCAGCGGGGTTATTGAACGAGAATATGCGAGGCTCTAATTCGGTAATACTATAGCCGCAGTGTGGGCAAGCAAAGTTAGCAGAAAATACAATCTCGTCTTGTTGGTCGTCGTCCATGTAAACTACTTTGACGGTGCCGGCCGAAAGCGCCAGAGCAGTTTCGAATGATTCAGCCAGACGCAATTGTAGATCGTCACGCACTTTAAAGCGGTCTACAACCACTTCTATGGTGTGTTTTTTTCGTAAATCGAGGTCAGGTGGGTCTGATAAATCACATACTTCGCCATCAATGCGAGCGCGTATAAAGCCTTGTGCACTTAAGCCTTCTAAGGTCTTAATATGCTCACCTTTACGAGCTTGCACAACGGGAGCCAGCAACATTAGCTTGGTACCTTCTTCAAAGGTAAGTACTTTGTCGACCATTTGACTGATAGTTTGGGCGTCCAATGCTACTTTGTGTTCTGGGCAGCGTGGCGTGCCAACGCGAGCGAACATGACGCGTAAATAATCGTATATTTCGGTAATAGTGCCTACCGTTGAACGAGGATTATGTGAGGTAGATTTTTGTTCAATTGAGATCGCCGGTGACAAGCCTTCAATGTGATCGACATCAGGCTTTTCCATCATAGATAAGAACTGTCTGGCATAGGCCGACAAACTCTCAACATAACGGCGTTGGCCCTCTGCATATAGGGTGTCGAAGGCTAAAGAAGACTTTCCTGAACCCGACAATCCTGTAATAACAACCAGTTTGTCGCGTGGTAGGGTAATATCGATATTCTTGAGGTTGTGCGTGCGCGCACCGCGAACTTCTATATAATCCATTTTTGCTAAAAATACACCTTTTTGACTAATCGGCTATTATGCCACATGTTGAAAAAAAATGATGCTATTGTTAAACAACATTCACATATGAAGTGTGTAAACAGCCGCCTCGTAGCAAAGCTTATTTAGCAATGACTGTGGGCATACAGTAGTAAAACTTTTACGCTTATGGAAACGGAAGAAACAATTTGGCCCTTTAAGGCCGTAGTGTTTATTTGCGCATTGTTGGCGACTAACGCAACAGAAAAAACGCAGTTACTAAACTAGGCTCAAAGTAACCATTTTTGGTCAATATCAATAAATTGAGTCGCACTATTAATAAGGGCGTTGGCGGTTAAGTTAAGCACGCCATAAACAGATGTTTTACACCCATATTTGCGGGTAATGGTGTCGAGTAAAATAGCGAAGTCGCCGTCACCTGAAAGTAAAATGACTTCATCAACATGCGCAGCCTGCTCTAGTACGTCAATTGTTATCCCTACGTCCCAATCGCCTTTGGCAGAACCATCAGAGCGTTGAATAAAAGGCTTCAGTTTTACCTCGAATCCCATGTGTCGTAGAGCACTTTGAAACTTCATTTGCTGGGTGTCGCCACGGTCAATCGCGTAGGCATAGGCCAATACTATTTCATTGCTTTGGCTAAGCTCTTGAATAAATGCGCGATAGTTGAAAGGGCGCCTAAACGTGTCTCTTGTAGTGTAGTAAATGTTTTGAACATCGACAAAAATAGCTATTTTGTTCAATGGGTATTTTCCTTAGTGTACGCAGTACTTATATACTAACATTAAATGGAGACGTGCGATTTATATGGCGCTTGCCTTCATAGCGCTCGTTTCGCAATCTGTTAAAAATGCTCTGTAAATAAATACATGCTCTAACGGCAGTAATAATAAATAGTAAAATATCGTTGAAACTTACCGAAATTGTCCCCAGTTAATGTTTAAACTTGCTATAAGCTCGAGTATTCCCTCGATGCTATTAATATGACAAAGAACAGTTTACCATACGTAATTAGCCGTTCTTAAATACTATCACCTCATCACACAGGAAGTTCTTGCTGCAAATGGAAGTAAACTCACTTACTAAAGCTGAATGGCAGGCTGGCATAAGTCTCGCCTCGGTATATGTGTTACGTATGCTTGGGTTATTCATGGTAATTCCAGTTATTGCTGTTGCAGCTAAGGCGTATCCAGATTACTCACCACTGTGGGTAGGCTTAGCCATAGGCGGCTACGGACTAACTCAGGCTATTTTCCAGATTCCAATGGGCTTGCTGTCTGACAAGTGGGGGCGCAAGCCTGTTATCTATTTGGGGCTTATTTTATTTGCTATAGGTTCATTAATAGCCGGATTAGCTGATAGTATGTGGTTACTTACTATTGGCCGAATAATACAGGGCAGTGGCGCCATCGCCGGCGCGATTATGGCATTGGCAAGCGATGTAACGCGTGAGTCCCAGCGTACAAAAATAATGGCGCTAATTGGCATTTCAATTGGCTTTTCATTTTATATTGCGCTGTTGTTAGGGCCTATTATTGCCGCAAGTTTAGGTATGCAGGGAATTTTCCTAATTACCGCTGGCTTTGCCTTATTGTGTATTCCACTAGTGCGATTAGGCATAAACAATAAGGCACACTTAGCGCCTTCAGGCGATTCATTACCTAAAACCAAATTACTCAGCGGTCTTTTTAAACATCCCCATTTATGGCGCTTAAATTGGTCTGTGTTGGTTGTACATTTGCTAATTACTTGTTTCTTTGTACAAGTGCCTGTCATGCTTATTAATATAAATGTGCCATTAAGCGACCACTGGGTGCTCTATTCGTTGGTGCTGTTTGCGTCGGTAATTGGGCTGATTGGTATGGTAAAGCTTGCTGATCATTTGCCTGTTAGCTTGAGTTTCAGGCTTGCTTTGTTGTTTATGGCCAGTGCTTTTGTCTTATTGCTAATACTTGCGCCTAGTTGGTCTGGAATTGCTGTAGCGGGTATTTTGTTTTTTACTGGCTTTAATTTTTTGGAAGCAAAAATGCCAGCAATGGTATCTTCAATTTCGCCGGCCGGTAGTAAAGGCAGCGCAATGGGTATTTATGCCAGTCATCAATTTTTTGGGGCTTTTTTAGGCGGTCTGTTGTCTGGCCTTTTGAACAGCTACTTTTCACCCGAATATACCTTTATTATGTGCTTAGTGGTTATCTTTTTGTTAAGCTTAATAGCCAAAGGTTTAACTAGCACGCAGCAGATAAAACGCGTTACACTAAAGCTTGAAAATAGGCATAAAGAATCACAGAATTTGCTTGATTTACGTGATAAAATTAATAGTATGGCTGGTGTGCAAGAAGTGGTCGCCGATCCTATAGAAAATGCTATGTACTTGAAAGTAGATGCTAAAATCTTTGAAATAGACGTAGCCGAAGCACTTATTAAAGAACAGAATTAAAACAAGATTAATAAAGGAAATACAATGGCCTCTAGAGGTGTTAACAAAGTCATTATTGTAGGTAACTTGGGCAACGATCCAGAAATACGCTACATGCCAAACGGAAACGCAGTCGCTAATTTAAGCATTGCGACTAGTGAAAGTTGGAAAGATCAACAAGGCGCGCAGCAAGAACGCACCGAATGGCACAAAGTGACCATGTATCGCCGTTTAGCTGAAATTGCCGGTGAATACTTAAAGAAAGGTTCGCAAATTTTTATCGAAGGAAAATTGCAAACCCGTAAGTGGCAAGACCAACAAGGCAACGACCGTTATACAACTGAAATTATTGCCGATAATATGCAAATGATGGGCGGTGGCGGTCAAGGCGGCGGTCAAGGCGGTCAGAACGCACAAGGCGGCGGGTATCAACAGCGTCCAGCGCAACAGAATGCCGGTAGTCAAAACACATATGACCAAAGCGCACCACAGCAAAATGCAGGCGGCGGCCAAGGCGGATACAATCAAAATCCTCAAAAACCTCCGCAGCAGGCTCCACAGCAAGCGCCTAAAATGTCAGAGCCAGATATCGATTTTGATGACGATATCCCGTTCTAAATGATATAAAGTTATAAGATCTAAAAAAGGCGAGCTTAGGCTCGCCTTTTTTTGTTTTAAAACAAGGGGTTTTGTCTTTATTAATTAAATAAAAGTGTAAACTTTACATAAGTTAAAAATAGAACGCATCGTGTACTTTAAAAAAACAAACAATGTATTAGAGTAAATTACCGTGTTTTAGAATATTTAATTTTGGAAAGCCGAGGTGTATAAAATTATCATGATCAAGCATGAAGACGGAGAAAGATTACCTTGCTTAGTTGATGAAATGGGGATGCCATTTGTTCGTCCTAATGAATATATAATGAAAAGCAGGGGCTTAGGTTAGGGAACACTGAATGCATATCTAAAAAAACTTATGTATGTTTGTGAGTGGGAATATAAGAATGTTGATATATTTCAGAGGATCTCTGGAGGACGATTTCTTACTGAAGCAGAATTAACAGGCGCAGATTTGTGCTGTATCATGATTGATTTCGACCATTTTAAACTAGTAAATGACAACTTTGGGCATGCTGTTGGCGATGCCGTGATGTAGTTACTCGCTGAAGTATTACAGTCTAGTTGCCATGGGCATGATTTGATTGGACGATATGGTAGTGAAGAGTTTTGCGTTGTCCTACCAAATCAGTCGATAAAAATAGCGATCAAGGTAGCCGAACGTATACGGATGGCCATGAGAGCCGAATCCATCAAACAATTTGAGAGTGGCCCGCATGTGACGGCTAGTATCGGTGTGGCCAGTATATTTGATAATCCAGATCAGTTAAACAACATGGCCGATGAGGCGCTTTATATTGCAAAGTCATCGGGACGAAATTGCGTGGTAGTCTGGAGTTCAAAGTCAAAAGATTACCAGCCCGTCAATACAGAGCCCAAGTAATCTTGCACTCTTATGGCAAAAAACTGTTGTCAATTAATGTCCAACTTTCTCGCTGCCCAGCAAGCTAATTATTGTCTTGTGTTTTAAACTCGCAGGCCTTAAGCGTGTATATCGCTTATTTTGTTATTCATAAACTACTGTGTTTATAAAGTCTGCGGCAGACATTTGCCTATCGGCGACATAATAATGTAAGCACTATAATTGCAAAACAGTTTGCAACAAACCACAGCATTCCCTTATAAATATTTTTATCCCTTTGTTTTAAACAAATTTTAGTCTTTGCCGATACTACAAGTGAAGATGTTTTTTGTGTACTACAAGATTGGCAGAGTAATTGCTTAGTTGTTACAGCTGATCCCATTTTCTGTTGGCATGATATAAATTTGACGTTTTGCCTAGACAACACTGTGCATTTACGAATTCACGAGTTAACAACCGCGAATAACCTGCGGTTAAACCATATTTGGAATAAATAGATATTATGCGAATAGGTTGGAAGCAATTTATTAAACAAAAACTGCGTAACTCGTCGGCATATCATGCGGTGGGTATTGCATTTACCGCTGACCAAGTTCTGCTTTGTGCTTTGCATAAAAAAGACGACCAATATACCTGGGCACTAGACGCCAGTTTTTCACATGAAAATTGGCAAGAAAGTCTCCCTATTTATGTTAAAAAAGAGGGATTGGCGGGCGCGCCTTGCTTCTTCGCCTTGTCTTCACATTGGTATCGCATTCATCAGGTAGATAAGCCACAGGTAAATGACGAAGAGTTATTTGAAGCGTTGCAGTGGCCCATCAAAGAGATGTCTGGTTCAGAAAAAGAAATCGTATATGACTATTCAGATATGCCCGTACAAGTGTCTGGTCAAAATAAAGTGATGGCGGTAGCCGTGGCTAAAGAAAAAGTAGAAAAACTCACCAAGGCCATTTATTTGGCCAACCTTGATCTAAAATCAATAGTTGTTGAAGAACTCGCCACTACACATTTAGTACCGGTTTCAAACGAACCCGTTATTACCTTAGTGCAAGAGCATGGTGAGGTAGTGGTATTAAACATTATCAAAAATAATCAGCTTTATTTCACCCGACGTTTAAAAGGCTTTGAGAATATAGGCGGCTTTAGTGAAATAGAGCTCGACATGGGTATAACCGAATCCATATGCGTACAAATTCAGCGCTCAATGGACTTCTTTGAAAGCCAACTTAGGCAAGCCCCCATTAAGCGCATATTGCTAAAGCTGGATTCTCCGCACATCAGTTTCTTATCAACTCGAATAGCAGAATCCATGGGTGTGGCTTGTGAGGCCTTTGAGCCCGATATTATATGCGCCGAAGGATTTAATTTTAAGATGGCAAGTTTCAGCTGTTTAGGTGCTGCTTACACCGGCGCATTGACGATATTAGAGCCCGCCTTACTTAATCAGAAAAGCAGTAAAGAGTCTAAAGCGAAAAACGCTACTGAGACCGAGGAGGCTGTTCATGAAGTCGCAAATTAATTTATTACATAATGAGTTTACCCCTAAATTTGAATGGGTATGTGCTAATCACTTTATTGGCATGATAGTAGCTGTAATTTCACTTTGTTTAGGTACTTATGGCCTAACTGGTTACTATCATCAACAAAAAGAAGAGCAAGTAGCCGCCATTAAGGTAGAGATTAAGCAACAGCAAAAAAGCATTGAAGAATTGACAAAGGCGCTTACCGACAGAGTCATTAACCCGTCGTTGCAAAATAAATTAGTCAGCTTTACTGAGCAAACACGCACGCGCGGTTTGTTGCTCAATCATATTCGGGATCTGTCAGCACTTAGACAACGTTCGTTTTCTGTTCTATTTGATTCGTTGGCGCAATCTAGTTCGTCAGAATTATGGTTGACCCACTTTTTAGTTACGCCCGACATACTCAATATAGAAGGCCAAATAGCAAAGCCTCGTGCCTTGCCGGTCTGGATAAGTGAACTAAGTAAGACTGATTTTTTTAAAGGACAAGAATTTAACCTGGCCAGTGTAGAGCGTGAAGACTCTGGACTTTTTTTTAAGCTCAACAGTGTGACCAAAAGCCAAGTTAGTAGCACACTTGCACAAGCTAAGGCAAGAAATGAAGCCTAAACACCCAGCCAAGCAATCGCCAATAAAAAAACGCATAGCTGCTTTTGATGGCTTAAAAAAACGTGAGCAAAATCTATTGTTTTTAGTCACTCCGTTGACAATTATCGCGGTGTTCTTTTTATTGTTGATAGAGCCTGAAATTAATACATCACAACGTTTAACAGACAGTGTTTCCAAATTAGAAAATCAACTTGCTATGAGTCGTCAAAGTAATAATGAATTACTTAAACAAGGTCAAATAGATCCTAATACGACGGTTAGCCAACAAATATCCAGTTTGCAAAAAAGACTAGTGTTACTTAATGCAGAATTTGAAGGTGAACTTAACCAGCTAGTGTCGCCCCAGGCAATGCCAGTTTTATTAGAGCAGTTGTTTGAGGGAGCCGACAACTTGTCACTTATTAATATGAAATCGGTGGCGCCGCAGGTGCTTATGACTAATGGTACGAATTCGCAGCGCCTAGATGAAAAGCCGTCGGCCGCATCTGAGCAGCAACCAATATTTAGGCACGGCATAGAAATCACCTTTGAAGGTAGCTTTTTTGCTACCCGTGAATTTTTATCTCGGGCCGAAGGACTTGGATGGAAATTATATTGGCAAGATCTTTCTTATGTCGTTAGCGAGCATCCTAACGCGGTGACCAAAATGACATTATTTACACTCAGTACGAGCGAGGCATTCATAGGTGTTAATTAATAAGCTACAACAAAGCGTCAAAAAACAATTGTGTAGTCGCCACACGCTTATGGCATTAGTGAGCTGTATTTTGTTGTCTATTTGCGGCTTACTATCTAAGCCGGTATCTGCATTACAGCAAGAAGCTAAAGCGCTTGAGTCTACGTCATCAAACTTTATGCATTTAAAGAGCGACCCTACTCGACCTCCCAGCGTGATTGTTCAGCAACTTGCACCAGAACTAATGGTGGATCCTAAGTACGAGCTTACGGCCATATTTATGCGCAACAACCAACAATATGCAGTGATAAATGGAAATGTGGTTAAAACAGGGGACCCAGTTGCAGATATGTTTGTAAGTGGTATTTCTGGGACTACGTTAACCATGAAATACGGCACATCATCACGAGACGCTGCAAAAGACGACTTGGTGATTGAGTTAAGCGGTGCGGTAAGTGTTAAAAAGCAGGTGACAAAATGAAATTGACTACTATGTCTTCAAAAAACAAAGGCTATCCAATATTGGCAATAGCGCTTTCAAGCGTTCTTATTAGCTGTGCTTCTCCCAAGAAAAGTCATGTAGAAGACTTCTTAGCGAATGAAATTGCACAGCAGCAAGCACAGATTATTAGCAGTGATTTAAACGAGTTACCCGACTCTGTCACCAATGTGCTTTTAGCCAATGCGCCAAATGATCAACAAAATTTTATGTTGGAAGCTGAAAAATACGATATTAATGCTAGCGGCGTTGAAGCAGTAAGCTTTTTTGCAGGATTAGTCAAAGATACGCCATTTTCAGTGGCCATACATCCAGAGGTAATCGGCACTATTAGTCTTGATTTGAAGCAAGTAACCCTAGACCAAGTCTTTTCACTAATCACCGACATTTATGGCTACCACATTCAAAAAAACGACACCATTTATAGAGTCTTTCCAGCAGGAATGCGCACCGAAACATTTACCGTTAACTATTTGATGATGCAGCGCGATGGCTCTACCCAAACCAGTATTATTTCTGGTGGTGTAGCGCAAGGTGGCGGTAGCAACAGTAATAACGGCCAATCCCAACAAAACAACATTGGCGGAGGTGGCTCAGGAGTTGGTTTAGGTGGTAATAACAAAGGCGTTGGCGCTGGAAATGGGACCACTATTAGCACTAGGATTCAAACAAATTACTGGGAAAATCTTGAAACAAGCTTAATGACAATGCTTGGCAACAAAGAAGGACGTTCGGTGTTAGTTTCTCCGCAGGCTGGGCTAGTATCGGTGAGAGCATTACCAGAAGAGTTAAAGACAATTAGGCATTTCCTAAAAACATCTGAAACCAATCTTTCGCGTCAGGTCGTTATTGAAGCTCGTATTCTTGAAGTCACTTTAAGCGATGAGTTCCAGCAGGGAATTAATTGGAACCAAATTGCTGCTAATGTTGGCAGTACCGACTTTACTTTTGGCAGCACTGCTGGAGTATTAGGCAATGGTTTGTCGTCTGCCCTTGGCGGCATAGCGAGCTTAACATTCTCTAGTGAAGACTTTTCTGGCGTACTTAACCTGTTGTCTACGCAAGGAAACGTGCAGGTGTTATCTAGCCCTCGCGTAACTGCCATAAATAACCAAAAGGCGGTGATAAAGGTGGGTGAGGATGAATATTTTGTTACCGATATATCGAGTCAAAACACGATTACCTCGACCACAACGTCGGTTGTGCCTGATATTGAACTAACGCCTTTCTTTTCGGGTATAGCGCTAGACGTTACCCCGCAAATTAATGACAACGGCAGTATTTTAATGCACATCCACCCCTCTGTTATTGAAACCGAAGAACAAGAAAAAGTAGTCACTCTGAATCAAGAGCAAATAGTGCTGCCATTAGCGCAAAGCACTATTCGTGAGTCCGATACTGTTATTCGCGCGAACTCAGGTGAAATTGTAGTAATTGGTGGACTTATGCAATCGATTAAAACCGATGAAGTGTCGAAAACACCAATATTAGGTGACATTCCGTATTTTGGAAGATTATTCACAAACGTTCGCGAAAAAGAAACCAAAAGAGAGCTGATCATTTTGTTGAAGCCAACGGTGGTTGGCGCTAACACTTGGTCAGAGCAACTCGAGACCAGTCGTTCTCAAATGGCCGATTGGTTATACGTGGAGTAAAGCATGTACTTGTATCACTTTGGTATTAGAGAATTACCTTTTACGTTAACGCCTAACACACAGTTCTTTTTTGGCCTACCCAGCCATAATGAAGCATTGATGGTATTAAACACAGCGCTTCTTTCTGGTGAAGGTTTTATTAAAGTGACGGGTGAAGTAGGGACGGGAAAAACCCTAGTATGTCGTAAGTTGTTAAACGAAATGTCAAAGGGCTTTGTTGCGGCCTATATTCCTAATCCTTATTTGTCGCCAAGCGAACTTCGTCATGCGGTTGCAAGTGAACTGCAAGTAGATTTACCTTCCGGCAGCGATCAGCAAAAATTTACCCAAGCAATTCATCAAAAGCTTGTTGAAATTCGTAAATCAGGGCAATCCGTTGTGCTCATAATAGATGAAGCCCAAGCTCTGCCAGATGAAAGCATTGAAGCCTTGCGCTTAATGACCAACTTGGAAACTGAATCTGCCAAATTGATGCAAGTCGTGTTGTTTGGCCAGCCTGAACTGAATCAAAAAATTGCTCGTCCTGAATTAAGGCAGCTTCGCCAACGAATTACCTTTTCGTATGAACTGTCACCAATGAATGCCGACCAAATTTATCAATATGTAAATCATCGAATGGAAGTGGCAGGGTATACCAAACCCAATAAATTATTTTCGAAGTCGGCCTGCGCAAAGGTCCTTAAAGCCACTCAAGGCACACCTAGGATTGTGAATACGATATGCCATAAAGCACTTATGTTAGCGTACGGAGAAGGGAAATTCATTATTTCTAGCAAACACATCAAGTTAGCCGCAAACGATACCGAGGCCGCTTATTCTAATCGTGCGGGGTCATGGCTAAAATGGGCTTTACCCGCAATGACTTGTGCAATTGTAACGACCAGCTTAGTGGTTCATGGCAGTTTTTTTGAGGATTATCAAAATATAGTGAGTTTGGTAAGCGGGTGGCATAAATGAGTGTCGTAAATAAGATGCTGCGTGATTTAGATAATCGTGATTATTCTAAAACCTTCAGTGTAAAAAACGCCAACTACGTTCCGCCAAGTTCTTCGAAAGTCTTGTGGGGGATAATTGGCTGTTTAAGTATTTTTTGTGTTGTTGCTGCCAGTTATTCAGTCTATTTGGTTAATCAACCGCCGACAATATCTCCTGCGCAGGAAATTTCTGAAAGTGTTGATGTAGAAAAAGGCGATCAATATTCACAGAAAGTTAATATTCCGGCTAAGCAGAATGAATTGTCTGACTTACAGCAAAGCCCGCAGATAACAACGGCAATAAACACGCAACAGCCCGATGAAGTTTCGGCCTTTATTCCCAATCAAGCATCAGCGCCCTTACTGCAGCTTGCAACAGCTGTCACTGTTGTCTCAAAAGACACTACAAGCGAAACAACGGTTGCGCAAGTATCGCATTTTGATGTGAAGCCAAGTGATGGTTCTAAAGCGCAGTTGTCAACACTACGCGCAAAAGCGCATATTGCGTCTGAACAAAAAAACGATGCCGAAGTTATACGCTTGCTAAAAAAAATATTGTTTGTAGAGCCTCTTGAAACTAAAACGCGCAAACAACTAGCGGCTTTGTTATTTTCTACTAACCAGCTTAATGAAGCCCAGCAAATACTTGCACAAGGCATCAAGCAAAAGCCTGCCGATTCTAGCTTACGTTTAATGCAGTCGCGTATTTTCTTTAAACTAGGCGATAATAATAGCGCTTTCACTGTGCTATCGATGCATCCTTATAGTGCGCTTGCTAACGATGAATTAGTTAGCTTTCGAGCCGCCTTGGCTGAAAAAATTGGGAAATACGGTAATGCGCAAAAGGACTATCAAATTCTAGTGCAGCGCAATCCAACAGATGCCAAATGGTGGCTAGGACTTGGGGTAAGCCAAGACAAGCAAAAGCTAAACAAACAAGCCATTAACTCATATCAACAAGCGCAATCTTTAAATCAATTACCACAGCCAGTCGACTCGTTTGTGGCTGAGCGCATACAACTACTTACGAGATCTTCCTAATGGTACAACGCATCAAAGTTCGCTTGGGTGACTTGCTCGTTCAAAATGGTTTAATCACCGACGAGCAATTGCAAAAGGCCTTGTCGGAACAGCGCCAATCAGGCAGGAAACTAGGCGCCACTCTAGTATCGATGGGCGTGGTAACCGAGTTTCAGCTATTGGAGCTTTTATCTGAACATTTAAAAGTGCCGCTTATCAACCTGTCTGATTTTAAGGCTAGTGTGAACGCTGTGCGTTTGTTACCAGAAATACAGGCAAGGAGATACCGTGCGTTAGTGCTAGAAGACAGAGGCGACACCTTACTTGTTGGCATGAGTGACCCTGCCGATATTAACGCCGTTGATGATCTTAGTGCTAAATTGCCAAAACCTATCGAAGTAGCGGTCGTTAGTGAAAGCCAGCTATTTGATGCTTACGAAAACTACTATCGTAAAACCGAAGAAATAGCGTCCTTTGCACAAGAATTAGCAGATGAATATGAAGACGAAACTGAATTTCAATTAAGTAGCGGTCTTTCTGACGATCAAGACAACCTAGTGGCAAAGCTATTACAGTCTATTTTTGAAGATGCAGTGCTGGCAAAAGCGTCTGATATTCATATTGAGCCAGACGAAAAACAATTACGAATACGGATGCGTGTTGATGGCGTGTTACAAGAAAATATAATTAAAGAAGCGAATATTGCGGCAGCACTTGTGCTTCGCCTTAAGCTCATGTCAGGGCTAGATATTTCAGAAAAACGCCTGCCCCAAGATGGCCGTGCGGAAATTATCATTAAGAATCATAAAATTGACGTGCGCGTATCCACTATGCCTGTGCAAACTGGTGAGTCGGTAGTGCTTCGATTGCTTGATCAATCTCAAGGTATCTTAAGCTTAGAACAAACAGGTATGCCACCTGACATCATAGAGCGTTTTCGCGGTCTGTTAAGCCGTCCACACGGCATGATTTTAGTCACAGGTCCAACAGGCTCTGGTAAAACGACAACCTTATATGGCGCACTAAATGAGCTAAATAAAGCCGAAACTAAAATTATTACGGTTGAAGATCCTGTTGAGTACCGATTACCGCGTGTTAATCAAGTCCAGGTAAACGCCAAGATAGACCTCACTTTTTCAAGCATATTACGCACGACCTTACGGCAAGACCCAGACATCTTAATGGTCGGCGAAATGCGCGACCAAGAAACCGTTGAGATTGGACTAAGAGGTGCATTAACCGGTCACTTAGTATTGTCGACCCTGCATACAAATGATGCGATCAGCAGCGCCATTCGTTTACTCGACATGGGCGCGCCTGGTTATTTGGTGGCAAGTTCGTTAAAAGCTATTGTGGCGCAGCGATTGGTCAGAAAAATTTGCGATAATTGTGCAATTGATCACTTACCTACCGATGAACATAAAATATGGTTATCGCAGCTCGACAAACAACTAAGCGCTTCTTCGTTTAAGCAGGGGAAAGGTTGTCAACGGTGTAATTTTAGAGGCTATCGTGGTCGAGTGGGTGTTTTTGAACTTCTTCAGTTAAATGAAGAAATGATGACTGCACTTAAAAATGATGATACTGCTGGCTTTACTGAAGCGGCTCAAGCATCACCTGGATTTAGAGCTTTGGCACAAACCGCTCTGGATTACGCAAAAGTAGGCGTGACCTCTCTTGATGAAGTAATGCGATTAGTTGAAATGGTGCAAGAAATTGTGCCCTCGTCAGAGCCTCAGCAGAGCGCTTCAACATCAGCCAGCATAGAACAAAGCACTGCATTGCCTGCAACGGCAATCAGTGTTGCTCCAAAAGCTCAACCTGCTGCTCAACCTGCTGCTCAGCAAGCTACCCAACCAAAAGCAGGCGGGTTTAGTTTAGAGGATGTTGAATAGTGGCTTCGTTTCAATACAAAGGCCGTGCAGCAACAGGAGAGATGCAAACTGGCTCGGTAGACGCGATTGATATCAATTCTGCTGCGAAGATATTGCTAACGAAAAAAATTACCCCTATTCATATTGATCCAATGGATAAGTCGGCCAATACTGCGTCAAAGAAACTGGCGAAAGAAAGCCAAATACATTTTTTAACGCCCAATGTTGGCCTTGATGACCTTATTATTTTTGCACGCCAAATGTATTCCTTGACCAAAGCAGGAATTCCAATAATTCGTGCAGTTACTGGCCTAACTACCACTCGCTCGTTACGCCTGAAAATGGCATTGTTAGATATTATTGCAAGCTTAGAAAAAGGCCGTAGCTTTTCTTCTGCCTTAGCCCAGCATCCCAAAATATTTAGCCAATTATTTGTAAGCGTTGTGCATGTAGGAGAAAACACGGGTCAGTTAGACGCTGCTTTTCACCAACTTTCAAATTACTTGGAGCGAGAGCAAGCGACACGCAAACAAATAAAGGCCGCCACGCGTTACCCAATGTTCGTGATAATAGCCATTACGATGGCCCTTGTAATCATGAACATTTATGTAATTCCAGTATTCGCCAATATGTTTACAAAATTTGGTACTGACTTACCGGCGACCACTTTATTTCTATTAGGCATGTCTGATTTCTTCGTAAATCGCTGGTATTTATTACTCGGTGGCATATTGGTATTAATAGTAATAACAAAGCAATACAAAGATACCAAAAAGGGAAGATTAAAGTGGGATTACTGCAAAATAGCAATGCCTATTATTGGTCCAATCATAGAGCGTAGCTTGCTTGCACGGTTTTCAAGAAGTTTTTCCATGATGCTAAAAGCGGGTGTGCCACTAACCACCGCTTTGACATTAGTGGCAGATGCCGTGAGTAATGAATATATGGCTGATGCAATTTTGAATATGCGAAAGCGGATTGAAAAAGGCGAAAGTTTGACCCGTGTTGCTAACGCAAGTGAATTGTTCACCCCTTTAGTGTTGCAAATGATAAGCGTAGGCGAAGAAACGGGGCGAGTAGACGAGCTGTTAGAAGAGGTATCCGACTTTTACGAACGAGAGGTCGACTACGACTTGTCGAGTTTAACCTCAAAAATAGAACCTATTTTAATCTCGATCGTTGCGGTCATGGTTTTGGTCCTAGCGCTGGGTATTTTTACACCCATGTGGGACATGATGGGCGTGGTAGGTTAAGTCATGCGAACTAGAAAGTTATTAGACTATGTATCTGCATTTACTGTTGTATTTATATTAATGGCGCTATTAACGAAGTATGCATTACACGACGACGCTAATTGGCATGATGTAAGTGGCCAAGGCTTGAATTCAAAAATCCAAACAGGTTTAACGCAAATGTATTGGCAATGGCAAGGTAACGGTCGTGCAAATAGAATTGAATACTGGCCAGAAAATGCAGAGCAAGGGTTTATTATTGAAATGAATGCCGAAGGCTTACCCATCGTTGATAATGATGAGCGTGGGTGTTTACAATTTTTATATTGGTTTGTTGATGAAAAATTACTAAAGAAAAACGTAAATGTGACGACAACCTTTATACAGACGCAAACTAATGTTACCGGCGCTCAGAATAAGAATAAGAATAAGAATATAGAAAATGGAACGGGTATGTGCCAGTTTCAGTATGCCGACAAGTTTTACACATACGACCTCAACAGCGGACAACTGCGTTTTACGCGCTAGGAATGACAATGATATCAAAACAATTTATTAAGCATGGCCAGAAAGGGTTTACTCTCATCGAGCTGGTCATTGTTGTAGTAATACTCGGTCTACTTACCGCGACCGCGATTCCCCGCTTTTTGAACGTAACTGAAGAAGCCGAAGACGCTACAGTAGAGGGCGTTGCTGGCGGATTTGCAACAGGTGTAGGCTTAACAAGAGCGCAGTGGGAAATAGAAGCGCGTCCGCGTTTTAACAGCTCAGAGAATAACTCGTTTGTGACTATTGATAGTTTAGCCGTTGGCGTAGATGGCGATACCGGCTATCCAACTGGCCACTTTACGAACGATAACAGTACCGAAGACGTGGCAATGAGTAACGGAGATTGCCAAAGCATTTTTAGTTTAATTATGCAAAGCGCACCTACCATTACCTCGGATTGGGATCCTACTGAAGCAAAAGAGTTTCAATACTTTACCAATGTTATCGAGTCTGCAGGTGTTGGTGAAAACGATGTTTGTCACTATTATTTGTTGCAAACACTAAAGAATGAAGGACAAGAGCCGTTAACAGTAAGTATAGGCAACGGCTTTGTATACGACCCCAGAATTGGTCAAGTACAAGTTTTTAGTAATAACTAACTTAATTTAAACCTCAGGAGCTAACATGAAGCAGCAAAAAGGCTTTACACTAATAGAACTAATCATTGTTATTGTTATTTTAGGTATTTTGGCGGTAACAGCCGCACCTAGGTTCATTGACATTCAATCTGATGCACGTAAAGAAACCTTACAAGGTGTTAAGGCAGCTGTACAAGGCGCTTCGCAGCTTGTTTATGCTAAATCGGCTATTGCCGGCGTGCAAAGGGAAGAAACTAGCACGGTTACGCTTAACACAGGTATAGTGAACACCGAGTTTGGCTATCCTAATGCTGACATGATTGTTGATACTACATCCCCAGCAGCAACCGCTGAACAGATGTTACAACGATTTGTTGACATAGAATTAGGCACTGATTCGCAATTGGTGCTTGAAAACGATACCGATGGCGATGACACATTTAGAATTCGTTTTAGTTCAATTACGACCGGAACAACAGGTTGCTATATAGACTATACAAGCGCTGCGCTAGGAAACATGCCAACTATCACTTTAGTTGATGATGGTTGTTAAAAGTATCGCTATACGCTTTTAGCCTTTCAATTTGAGCACAAGGTTCTATATTTGAAATGAACAAAGTAAAGCGGTTCCAAATGGCTCCAATACAAGTTCAACAAGGATTTACGCTTGTTGAACTTGTAACGGTAGTTATGGTGCTTGGTATCCTTGCATTGACTATTAGTCCAAGGTTTGCAGATACAACTGGATTCGCTGAATATGCACTACAAAAACGTCTTATGTCGAGTCTTCGCAACATCCAATTAAAAGCCATGTACGATACTCGTAGCGATTTTTGCTACAAGATTAACGTCGTTACCGGCAGTTCCTCTGCGGCTTCTTTTAGTCCGAGTACCACCAACTATTTACCCGGCAATAATATCGCGTCTTGCGGCACTGATTTAGATGCCACAGGCCCTTCTTTTTTACGCAGCAATGCGGGCGAAATTAATGCTGAAGGGATTGCTTTCTCAGCTCTAGACAACGCTACTGCAATTACATATGTACAATTTGACAGCGTAGGCAGAGCCTACACATCAGCAGGAACATGTGCCGCTGGATGCACCTTCACTTTCACCGGTCAAAGCGCAGCCAAGGTTTGCATTGCAGATCAAGGATATGTGTATGCCTGTGAATAAAATAAATCACCTTAATAAAAAGCACAATAGCAAAGGTTTTACGCTTGTAGAACTCGTCATTGGTATTGTTCTTTTCTCTGTGGCTATGGTGACCATAGTGTCGGTAATAATGCCGCAGTCAAGGCAAGGTATTGACCCTTTGTGGCAAGTTAGAGCGGTTTCCTTAGCACAGTCATTATTAACAGAGATTTCTGCAAAGGCATTTGACGAAGCATCAATTACCGCTGGTGGGCGTAAAGCATGTAACAACGGCACTACTCCCTGCACGAGTTCAGGCAATTTAGGCATTGAAGCAGCTGAGACCCGAAATAGTTTTGATGATATAGACGATTACGACGGCTTAGAACTTAGCGGCGAGGCTATTATAAACGTCTCTCAAAGCACACTAACAAACAATATAAGTGATTTGTTTTTGGGTTTCGAAGCTCGCATTAGTGTTGTTTACGATGATAACACCGATGGTATTAACGATGACGATACTAACGGCGATAATATTTTAGACAGTGGCACACTTATCGGTAACCAAAAATTAATAAGGGTGATCGTGGTAACGCCGGGCGGCGAAGAAATACCATTTTCAGCGTATAGGAAGAATGTCTGATGGCAAAATTTCCTACATTAGAAACCAAACGAACAAGCAAATCCAAAGCGAATCAAGCGGGTTTTACCTTAATAGAGCTTGTTGTGGTAATCGTTATACTCGGCATAGTGTCTATCAGTATGACCGGCATTGGGCGCAATGCTATGGATACTGTCATTACCGTGAGTGAGCGCGAAAATTTAGTACGAGAGGGCAGCTTCTTAGTAGAACGGTTTAATCGTGAACTTAAGGGTTCGGTGCCCAACTCTGTTCGTATACGCGGTAACGCATTAGTGCACTGTGTTGAATTTGTTCCTATGCAGTGGAACGGGATTTACTTAACGCTTCCCCTCGAAGGTCAGCCTTCTGACATCGCCGATCTAATGGAACTCAGCAATATTCAAGGACAGTCATTCGCGCCTTCTATTAGTGATTTTGCTATTGTTTATCCTACCCGCGCTTCGCAGGTATACGACGCTAGCTTAGGGCATCGAAGGAGCGTAGAAAGTTGCAGCGACGACGGCGACGGCGATTGCAGTACTTTAGACGATACCGATAAAGTTATTCAACTAGAAGTTAGCGATGGTTTTGCGCAAACGTCGCCTTCTCGGCGTATTTATTTCGCACAAGAAGCCATTAGTTACTGCATGCGCGAGAATCAAGTTTACAGACACGTGAATTCTATCAATGAAAGCCAAACTCTATACACGACTGGTGGTAGTTTAATGGCGCAAAATCTAGTGAATCAGCTGGCCATTAGCGAATTGGTTGGGGAG
This sequence comes from Acidiferrobacterales bacterium, assembly GCA_964195425.1. GTDB lineage: Bacteria > Pseudomonadota > Gammaproteobacteria > Enterobacterales > Alteromonadaceae > Glaciecola. Next base: position 30,847 of record CAXMOM010000042.1, on the reverse strand, counting down.
CAAAATCCTTTTAAAAGCTTAGGCCCTTCGTTTACTCGAAATGCTGCTACCCAAGCGCTGTTCATTTTTGGTCGCGAGGAAGAGCGGGTGACATTTATGCAAGAGGTGCAAATTCCAAATGTACCTTAAGCAATCACTTACTATGTGCAATTCAGCAAACAAGCAAAGCGGTAGCATGATCGTGATGGCGCTGTTTGTCATTGTTGTGATAGGCCTTCTAGCGGCTGCACTCATTAACATTGTGTCGGCTTCATCAAATTCGACTCTTCATCAAGTATATGGTTTGCGCGCTAATCAAGCCGCAAAAGCGGGCATTGAAGATTTATTGTCTACTAGTTTTCCGGTCGACGGTAGCGCAGTGAGTTGCAACACGACTACTGTTAGCCCGGCTAGCTTTAGCAATGTTCGTGGATTAAACGAATGCAGTTATGCTGCTACATGCGTTACCCAAACTATTTCATTTGGCAATGTAGATCGGATGTATTTCAAATTTTCAAGTACCGGCAGCTGTCAAATTGATACTAACGTTGTTAGTAGGACCTTGTCGGTTGATGCGATACAAGAGATCGCGCCGTAAAGTTTTAAAGTAGTCGCCATTTTTTCAATATAGTGCGAACATAGCGTCAATATAACGAAAATACTCGCGTATTTACGCGCCAAAGTTGCATATTTACTTGCTTTCAAAGCTATGGAAATGAAAAGACTTAGGTTACACTACGCATATTTATTAAACATTGATTATTAAAGGCATTCCATGTTCAAAAAGCTTCGAGGCATGTTCTCAAATGACTTGGCTATCGACCTCGGTACCGCAAACACCCTTATTTACATCAAAGACAAAGGAATAGTTCTCAACGAGCCTTCGGTTGTTGCCATTCGGCAAGAACGTGCTGCAGGGCCGAAAAGTGTTGCGGCTGTTGGTCATGAAGCGAAGCAAATGCTAGGCCGTACACCGGGCAATATAAAAGCGATTCGTCCTATGAAAGACGGAGTAATTGCCGACTTCTATGTGACTGAAAAAATGCTTCAACATTTTATCAAGCAGGTCCACGACAACAACTTTTTGCGTCCATCACCTCGGGTGTTGGTATGTGTGCCTTGTGGTTCAACTCAAGTTGAACGCCGCGCCATTCGTGAGTCGGCACTAGGTGCTGGTGCTCGTGAAGTATATTTAATTGATGAACCTATGGCAGCAGCCATAGGCGCAGGTTTACCTGTTTCAGAAGCCACAGGTTCAATGGTAGTTGATATTGGTGGCGGCACAACGGAAGTAGCGATAATTTCGCTAAACGGCATTGTGTATTCTTCTTCTGTGCGTATTGGTGGTGATAAATTCGATGAAGCGATTATTAACTACATTCGCCGTAATTTTGGCTCACTAATTGGTGAAGCTACTGCCGAGCGCATTAAGCACGAAATTGGTACCGCGTATCCAGGCGAAGACGTAAAAGAAATAGAAGTCCGTGGTCGTAACCTTGCTGAGGGTGTACCGCGTGGTTTTACTTTGAACAGTAATGAAATCTTAGAAGCCTTACAAGAGCCACTTTCTGGCATTGTAAGTGCGGTAATGGTTGCATTAGAGCAGTCTCCACCTGAACTCGCTTCAGATATTTCTGAACGTGGTATGGTGCTTACAGGCGGCGGTGCCTTGTTAAAAGACATAGATCGTCTTCTTATGGAAGAAACGGGTATACCGGTTGTCATAGCAGACGATCCGCTTACGTGCGTAGCGCGCGGCGGCGGTAAAGCCTTCGATATGATAGACATGCACGGCGGCGACTTGTTTAGTTACGAGTAAGTTATACCATTATGAATGAAGTATTCGCCCGCGGCCCCTCGCTATTTACTCGGCTTTGCATAGTGCTTACGCTGAGTATTGGGGCCATGGTTATAGACACCAAAGTAGAGAGCATTTCTACAGTACGTACTTACCTTACCTCTTTTGTTAGTCCGCTTCAGTATATTGCCGATTTACCAGGTGCAATGCTCGACTGGAGCGCTTCTAGATTTACTTCACGCCAAACGATGCTTGAAGAAAATGAACGCCTCACTAGCCAAATTACGCTTATGAACGAAAAGCTTCAACGCTTTGTGGTGCTTGAAGAAGAAAATAATAACTTACGAAAATTACTTGATGCGCCGATGCGAGATGGCATGTATCGGATGATTGCGGAGCTTATGGCCGTAGACAATAATCCGTATAGCCATCAAATAGTGATCAACAAAGGGGCTATCCACGATGTATACGAAGGCCAACCCGTATTAGATGATACCGGCATAGTAGGGCAAATAGTTGAGGTAGGCACAACTAACTCTCGTGTATTACTCATATCAGATATTACCCATGCAATTCCGGTGCGAATAAGCCGTAATAACATTCGTATGATTGCCAGTGGCGCTGGTAGCTTAAATGAACTCAGCCTGAATCATGTTGCCCACAGCGGAGATATTGAAGAAGGCGATCTTTTAATATCGTCTGGTTTAGGGAATATCTTCCCTGAAGGTTATCCGGTGGCGACAATTACTAAAATTGTGCGAGATGAGAGTAAACCTTTTGCTAATATTATAGCCAAACCATCGGCCCAGTTAGATCGCATTAAATATCTACTTTTATTATGGCCGGCTGACATAGCCCCTGAAGACGCATTAGGCCCAAGCGAAGTATTAAAGCGTGAGGAGCCTTAAATGAAAACGAATAAATCCTTTATTTTTATCAGCATCATTATGGGTATTATTTTACAAATTATTCCTATGCCGCCGCCAATAGACTTGTATCGTCCAGATTGGTTACTGCTTATTTTGTTGTATTGGGCAATGGCGTTGCCCAATAGAGTAAATGTAGGTGTAGCAGGCATGGCCGGACTTATCTTAGATATCTTATATGGTACCGCATTAGGCGTTCATAGCTTCGCATTAGCTGTGCCTGTGTATTTAATATCTGCTAATTATCAACGTTTACGTAACTATTCTATGCTGCAGCAAGCGGTAATGATTTTAGTGCTGGCGGTGCTATATCGCCTCATTGTTTATTGGCTGCAGTATTGGATAACTGGTATTGAATTTAATTGGACATTTATGTGGCCAGCAATGGCATCGATGATTTTCTGGCCTTGGCTGTTTTGGCTGTTACGAAAATTTCGACGCAGTCTCCGGGTAACCTAAATGTGGTCTTTACCCGTTGTACTTGCATCTGCATCGCCCCGGCGTAGAGAACTTATTGCCTACATTGCAGACAAGCTTTCCTTTGATAGCGCCAATATCGATGAAACGCCCTTATATAATGAAAGCGCTTACGACTTGGTTGAACGACTAGCGCTTAGCAAAGCCCAGTATGTGGCAACGCGCCATGCCAATGCTCTAGTTATTGGTTCAGATACCGTGATAGGCATAAACGACATTATTTTAGGTAAGCCAATTGACTTCAATGATTTTGCTCGCATGATGGCCTTGCTAAGTAATACTCAACATCAAGTCTATACAGGTGTATGCGTTGTCAACACGGCAACTAAGCGTATAGTAAAACAAGTGCTTACTACCCATGTAAATATGGGCGAAATATCCAGCCAAAATACTTTCGATTACTGGCAAACCGGTGAGCCTCAAGACAAGGCCGGTGGATATGCTATTCAGGGTATTGGCGGCAAATATGTAAAATCAATAAATGGAAGTATTAGCGCTGTTATTGGTCTTCCTATTTACGAAACGAAACAACTTTTAATACAAGCTACCGAGTAAAAGCCATGAGTGCAGAGTTACTAATTAATGTTACCCCTTCGGAGTCGCGCGTTGCTTTAATCGAAAACGGAATACTGCAAGAAATCCACATAGAACGGCATACCAAAAAAGGCTTGGTTGGTAATATATATAAAGCTAAGGTCATTCGAGTATTACCAGGTATGCAGGCGGCATTTGTTGATATTGGATTAGACAAAGCTGCATTTTTACATGCTTCTGATATTGCCGTGTACGACGAGCTTGCTGAAGAAGTAAAGTCATCCCATCTTGAAAGAAAAGATATTCGCGAGCTTGTACGTGAAGGTCAGGCCATTGTTGTACAAGTGGTGAAAGACCCGATAGGCACTAAAGGCGCCAGACTCACCACCGATATTACTGTACCTTCCCGATATTTAGTCTTTATGCCTTCGGTTACTCATGTGGGTATTTCACAAAAAATTGAAGACAATACCGAAAGAGAAAGGCTTAAAGCTATTGTTTCAGAACTGTGCGACGAAAATGGTGGCTTTATTTTACGCACCGCCGCAGAGGGCGTGAATGAGCAGGAGTTGATTCAAGATGCTAGCTTTTTGCGGCAGCTGTGGGAAAAGATACAATCGCGTAAACCGGGCAGTAAAATTCATGTCTTGTATGAAGATTTACCGGTAGCACGGCGTGTACTGCGCGATTTTGTAGGCTCTAAAATTGATCGCGTTAGGATTGACTCAAACCTCACTTATACTGAACTTCGCGCCTTTACCAAAGAATACGTGCCTGAGGTTTATGACAAGCTTGAGTACTATCAAGGCGACCTGCCAATATTTGATTTATATGACGTTGAAAATGAGTTGCAACGAGCCCTTGGCAGGCGTGTGGATTTAAAATCTGGTGGCTACTTGATTATCGATCAAACTGAAGCAATGACAACGATTGATATTAATACCGGTGCCTTTGTTGGGCATCGTAACTTAGAAGAAACGATTTTCAATACCAATATAGAAGCTACTTCAGTCATTGCGCGGCAGCTTCGTTTGCGTAACTTAGGCGGCATGATACTTATCGATTTTATTGATATGATGGAACCTGATCATAAAAAACGAGTCTTACATTCACTAGAAATTGGTATGGCGAAAGACAGGGCTAAATCAAACATCTATGGTTTCACTGCGCTTGGCCTTATTGAAATGACGCGCAAGCGAACACGCGAATCACTCGAACATTTGCTATGCGGGGAATGCCCTGCGTGCCAAGGCCGGGGCAGTATTAAAACCGTAGAGACTATTTGTTTTGAAATTACTCGCGAAATTGTCAGAGTCAATAAAGCCTACAGCGCAGACAAGTTTGTTATATATGCCTCTGCTATTGTGGCAGATGCATTATTAGGAGAAGAGTCACATATTTTGGCGGAATTAGAAGCATTTGTTGGAAAACAAATCAAAGTACTCAATGAACCACTTTATCATCAAGATAAGTTTGACGTTGTGATGATGTAATGACAACCCAGGCCAATTCGGGGAGTAAAGTAGGCGCCGCCACGACCTTTGTGGTAAAAAAGTTATGGACCTTGTTTGCCATCACTTTGGTTGTGATTGCCTTGTTTATGAGCCTGTTGCGATATTCGCTGCCATTTTTAAATGACCACAAAGAGTATTTTGAAAGTTACATAGCAAATGAATACTCGATAGACTTAGAAATAGGTGAACTGTCTGCTAGTTGGCTGAACGATGGTCCCGCCATCGTTTTACGTAACGTAAATATTAAAGATGGTACTAGATCCCCTTTAACTCTGAAAATTGGGGAAGTGTTTTTAGAGGTTGATTTTTGGCCTTCTATTGCCTCACGCAAATTACAGAGCAATGACGTTGTGCTCAACAAGCTTGAATTAGCCCTCGACCTCACCCGAATAGAAAACGCAAATTCCGACTTTCCTATTATTGATGCTCTTGAAAATATATTCCTTGAGCAGCTCAGTAATTTTGTTGTATCGAATAGTCGTGTGACGCTTATCACCCAAGCGAACAAACAGGCTATTGATATCACTAAACTATCTTGGCTCAATAAAGAAAATAGACACCAAGGCGTGGGAGAGTTCGCATTAGAGGGTGTTTCTGACAATAACGCCAGTTTTATACTCGACTTATACGGCAATGTTGATAGCTACAGCGGCACTCTGTTTGCGCAAGCACAAGATGTAAACTTATCTGCTTGGATAAATGAATTCATAGGTCTAGAAAGCCAATTAGTGTCGAGTAAAGGTAACGTTGAAGCATGGATAAAAATTGAAAATGGTCAACTAAAAAGGATAGACGGACAAATATTACCAACTACCTTTGAATGGACTACCGATCAATCAACTATAAGCAACAGCATTAAAGGACGTTTTGCCGCAATAAAAGGCGAACAACAGTGGGACTTTTCTATTGATGATTTGTATTTGGAAACACAAGGAAATGTGTTGGTTAGCGGTCTAAATGGCTATTTTTCATCGCAAAACGGAGTTGTATTTCAGTTACCAGATCCGCTTTCATTGAAGCCTTTGTTTTCGCTTAGCAGCTTATATTCATTAGTCCTAGCAGACACCCTCGCAATGATTGACGCTGACGCTCAGCTAGTCGAACTCATCGCCTCGATTGATCAAAATGGACTTACCTTACAAGCGGATATTCAAGATATTGGGTGGCAAGAGCACAATGAAGTAGCGGGCCTGACAAATTTACAAGCATCTATATTGTGGCAAGATAAACGCGGCAAGGTTGTGCTCAATGCAAGCGATACAGCAATAAGCTCGCAATACTATTTTTCTAGATCGCTACCTGTACGTACAATATCTATTCCCGTGCTCTTCGATATTAGTGAGCTTGAATCTCGTGAAGCGGGATACAGCGCTGCTAACATTATTATAAAAGATGCTTTTGTAGAAATTGACGGGCTACAACTTGAGATTGATTCTGAATATGCGGCAGTGAATAATTTTTTATCTCTTGCGGTAAACGTACTTCCTTTTGGGCTTGAAAAAGTACCCGAGTTATTGCCTAAGCACTTCATTGGGGAGGGTACTAATGGGTTTCTAAAAAATGCGTTTATGGGCACAGGTAAGGTGACCGCTGCTGATGTGATGTGGCATGGTGCGTTGGATGGCTTTCCATTTGATGATAATACAGGTGTATTTCAAAGTAATGTGTCGGTAGAGCAGGCTGACTTTTCGTTTTCAAATGGGTGGCCTGCACTCACTAAGCTAGATATTGATTTGTTTTTTGAAAATAATGGCTTAGCAATGCAAGGCCCTAGTAGCTTACTTGATAAAGTGGCGCTTACGAATTTAGAAGCGGATATTCCAAACCTTAGTGCAAATGCAATGTTGACGATTACCGCTGATGGTGCAGCAACCAGCGAGGATATTACGAGCTTGATGCTACAAAGTTCCTTAGCAGATAGCTTGGGCGAACTGTTGTATAAAGACGTGTTAGTCGATGGAGACTTAACGACACAATTAGCCTTATATATTCCTTTGAATGATGGTTCGAAAACGCGTGCCAAAGGCGAGGTATATTTACGAAATAATACGGTATCAATTCCGGCGATTAACCTCGCATTTAACGATACACAAGGCATGGTGAGTTTTGATAACGAAACCATAAGTATTAATGCAATGAGAGCTTCATTGCTAGAACAGCCTGTAACTATTGACGTGAGTGGCAAGCAATCGCCAGATCAATACTCCTTAACTGCAAACATGGTGGGGAACTGGCAAATGTCGGTGCTCGCACAAAATGTAAGTAAAGAGTTGGCGACTTTATTCGAAGGAACCACCCCTTGGAACTTAGATCTTGCGCTTAACCTAATGGCGAAAGATTTCACTTATGTTGCAGAATTAACTAGTGATTTAGATGGCGTTAACGCCGATTTACCCTACCCACTTGCCAAAACAGCCGTGCAAAATTTACCGCTAACACTTATTGCAAAAGGTGATCGCATTGCCTCTAGTGTCGACCTAACCTTAGGAAATGTTGCGCATTTCGATGGCGCACTTGCGCACAAAGAAAAACAGTTCAATCGTGCGCATTTAGCATTAGGGCCAACAGAGCTCGAGAGTCGGGGTCTTGGATTTAGTATTAGTGCTAACTTTGACAATTTGCTCGTTGACAGCTGGTATCCTTTTATTAAGGCATTAACATCAGAAATAGATGCCTCAAAAACCAACTTGATAGGGGTGCCTAAGCGCATATTCATTGATACCGAAAAACTATCCATTGCCGGTCAGTCTTTTAACGACGTTGATGTAACGATAAAGCGCCTAGATGACCAATGGGCCTTTGATGTTGATTCGAATGAACTTAGAGGTAACATCACCTTGTTCGACGAATGGTTTAGCAAAGGTATTGTGGTAGATGCTGAATATATCCGTATTGCTAAAGTAGAGACGAATGATACATTAACTGAGCCAACTGATGAGATAGGCGAAATAGACCCAAAAGGCTCTGCACTCAGCCAGTTCGAGATGGATCCGAAATCGTTTCCAAGTATAAACTTCACCTGCAAGTCCTGTGATATTAGAGGGATAAACTTAGGTCGTGTAGAGCTTGAAGCGCAGCCCAACAGTGACGGTTTAAAAATAACCCAGCTCATGATCAATAATGAATTTGGCAATGTGAATACATCGGGGCAATGGTACAAACGTAATCAAGACCACTACACCTTTATTGCCGGTGATCTAAATAGTAGTGACTTTGGCGAATTTGTTAATCAACTTGGTTTTGATTCCGGTATTGAAGATTCTTCGGCTAATTTGTCTTTTGCATTAACATGGAAAGACTCCCCTATGGATCTGAAGTTTGAAAATCTTGATGGTCAAATTGATTGGAGACTAAGCGACGGATCACTCAGCGAGGTTAGTGATCAAGGTTCACGTCTATTTACTTTGCTGAGCTTAAACTCTTTAGTGAGGAAATTGTCCTTAGATTTTAGAGACGTATTCGCCAAAGGCTTCTTTTATGACAACATGAAAGGCTCTGTGCAAATTGCACAGGGAATAGCCGATACCCGCGATACCCTTATAGATGGAGCTGCGGGTGAAATTGAAATTTATGGCAATACCGATTTAGCTAGTCAAGCTTTAAACTATAATGTCAATTTCACGCCAAATGTTACTGGCAATTTACCGATTTTAGTTTACTTTTTTACGGTTAGCCCACCTACTGCACTGGCTGCTCTAGCAATAGATCAGGTGCTCACTTCGGCCAAAGTTATTTCCAATATTAACTATTCAGTTACAGGCACAATTGCAGAACCTATACTGATTGAAACGGGCAGGCAAAGCACCGAGGTTGATTTACCGGCTAGAACAGAATATACGCCTACCGATGATTTACCTCCTTTTGTGCCGCCTACTAAAGATGACCTTGTTGAAATAGAATTACAAGGTGGTCAGTCTGATTGACTTACAAATCAGTAGGTAAAACGTTTTGCAGTATCTAATGGTTGCATGCGGTATCGAAACCCCATGTTTTGTAGTAGCATCTAAGCAACTAGCACTTTACTCCACATCTAAAATTGAAGAGGCTTGCGTAAAACTGCGCTTGCGACTGCATAATAAAGAGAGACACTCTATTGAATCCTAATGTTGTAGATAACTTATTGACCCAATCGGGGCTTGATCAACAAAGCCTAACGCAACTGTTAGACCTTATTTTGGACTATAAAATTGACTTTGCGGATTTATATTTTCAACTGTCACAGCATGAAAGCTGGGTACTGGAAGACGGTATTATAAAAGACGGTAGTTATAACATTGAGCGAGGCGTTGGTGTGCGTGCAATTACCGGTGAACAAACTGGCTTTGCCTATTCTGATGAAATAAGCTTAGCGGCACTGCAAGACGCTTGCAAGGCCTCACGAAGTATTGCCAAACATGGTGGGAAAGTCTCTGTAAAAGGTTTTACGAAGGCGCAAAACAAGGCGCTTTATACTAGCAGTAACCCGCTGTTGAATATGTCTGACGCTGATAAAGTAGATTTACTTAAAAGAGTAGATATATATGCCCGTAAAAAAGCACCCGAAGCAAGCCAAGTAAGTGTCAGTTTAACCGGCGTCTATGAAGAGATTCTTATTGCTGCCACTGACGGCACCTATGCAACAGATATTCGCCCACTCATTCGTTTGAACTGTTCAGTGCTTCTTGAAAAAGACGGTAAACGAGAGCGCGGAAGTTCAGGGGCAGGCGGGCGAAGAACCTATGATTTTTTTGAACAAACAATAGAAACCGGTCAGCTTAGATACGAGCAAATTGCCGACCAAGCTATTCATATGGCACGTATTAATTTAGACGCGATACCGGCTCCGGCAGGCGCAATGCCCGTGGTGTTAGGCAGTGGTTGGCCAGGCGTACTTTTGCATGAAGCCGTAGGTCACGGATTAGAGGGTGATTTTAACCGCAAAGGAGCTTCTACTTTTAGCGGTCGAATGGGCCAACAGGTTGCGTCTAAGGGTGTAACAGTAATTGATGATGGTACTATGGATGATCGCCGTGGCTCTTTATCGATAGACGATGAAGGCACGCCTACTCAGCGTAATGTACTAATTGAAGATGGTATGCTTACCGGTTATATGCAAGACAAACACAACGCAGGCCTAATGGGTGTTAAACCTACTGGAAATGGTCGCAGAGAATCATATGCACACTTACCTATGCCGCGTATGACAAATACTTATATGCTGGGTGGCAAACACTCACCAGAAGAAATTATTGCTTCAGTCGAAAAAGGCATTTATGCGCCTAACTTTGGTGGAGGCCAAGTTGATATTACCTCTGGCAAATTCGTGTTTTCAACATCGGAAGCCTATTTAATTGAAGATGGTGCAATTACCCAAGCGATTAAAGGGGCAACGCTTATTGGTAATGGCCCAGAAGCCATGCAAAAAATTTCCATGATCGGCAACGACTTATCAATAGATGCTGGTGTAGGGGTATGTGGAAAAGATGGGCAATCTGTGCCAGTAGGTGTAGGTCAGCCAACCCTCAAAGTAGATGAGATGACAGTAGGTGGAACCGCATAACTCTATGGCTACAGTAGCTTAACGCTATGCAGGGATAACAAAGGCTTGGCACTACAGAATGGCCAAGCGATATTGCTCGTTAATCCATATTTGATAAAAAGGCATAACTCACTTGCTTATGCCTTTTTAAGCTCGATTACATCGGCGTTTTCTTGCTCTAGCAAGGTATCGGCGCTTGTACCCTTTAAAAGCTTACCCACTGACTCTTTATTTTTAGCCAGTAAAATACCTAACTCTTCGGCAAGGTCTTCGCTTAACTCTACACCTTTTGCTTGGATATATGCCGTAAGGTTGTCGGCGACTTCTAGCATTTTATCGTATTGATCGGCTTCTTTTTTGTCGGTGGTGACCAATTTATCGACTCCCTTATGTTGCACTACATATTGAGTAATGACTGCCATGTTTGACTCCAATGGTTGATGAGTTATTGAGTAAATTAGTGGTCTTAAATTGCTCGATGAATGTTTAAATGAATATCCATTCAGAGCTCGGTAGCAAAAGCGATGTAATTGGCGCTATGTATTAAGAACTATATATATAAAAGCTATGCGCTAAAAAATAAAACCATCATATTTCTTGATGGCTTTAATATACCGCTTTACACTGTATAAATAAACAGTTTTGTTCAAATTTGAGTGCAACAATTGTTATTAATTATTCAATATAAGGATGAATAGTGTGTTTAGCTTTTCAAATGTAAAGGCCATTATTTTCGATTTAGATGATACCTTGGTGAAAACCACCTTGGATTTTGCAAAATTAAAAATAGACATTGGTTGTACCAAAGAAGACGATATTCTGTCGTTTATTGACAGTATTAAGTGCCCTATAGAACAAGCGAATGCTAATCAAGTAGTGCTCGCGCATGAATTAGAAGATGCACATACCTCAATATGGTTACCAGGTGCCTTAGCATTCGTAGAAGAAGCCAAGGCTACAGGCATGCCATTGGCCATTGTGACCCGCAACTGTGATCAAGCAACAAAAATAAAAATTGCCAACAACAATATTCCAATAGATATAGTGTTAACTCGTGACGATGCGCCTGCAAAACCAGATCCAACTGGTTTACTCACCATAGCTAATCAATGGCAAATTGCACCGCATGATATAGCCTACATAGGTGACTATATTTACGATATTCAAGCCGCTCACAATGCCAATATGCAAGCATGGCTATACAAGCAGGATAAACATGAGAACCTACATGAGTATGGTAACAATCTGACCTATATAGCAGCTTAGTCACGTTTTAGCCTGTCTTAATAATTTTAAAAGCATGTAAACGTCCGAAAATTGACTGAAAAAGACCTATTTTTGATTGTACTGCTAGGATGAATTGTATACATTAAATACGGAATTGATAAAAAGTATGGCGAGTAAGCGCCAATGTAAGCACTTGCTATCCTTACGCCCAATGGATGCAGCAGTAGTGAAAGGATGTACTATGAGAATTCTCCTCGGGTTAGCCCCAGTGAACTGGCTAGCTGAAAACGTGTTTAGAGCAAATCAACTCAGCGAAGCAAGCACAGCCCTTAATAATGGCATGTTAGTTAATCAGTCTTCATTGTTTTTGTTCGATATTTCTATCGTTCTGATTAGTTTTACAGCCATTATGGGTATTGTATTAGGTGTATTTGGAAATATGATATTTGCCAAGTTTAGACAGCAATCTAAGTTTCTAAACCCGTTTTTTATTCCCATTTACAGCCGAAGTAAGCCTTGTGATTCGCGAGAGAATTGGAGCGGTCAAACTCAAGAAGTAGCAAAACGAATAACGAAGGTATTAACACCCTCAAGCAGTCATCAGTTCGAAATTTCGCATTATCACATAAGAAAAAGTTGGGTCTGTGATCCTCTTAATATCATTGCTGAACAATTAACGCTGCTCGCGACGCACCCCGTTAATATAGACTTTACCAGCCATATTAGTGATGCAGAAAAACCTACTATTAGGGTATGCCCAATTTGGTTTAGTGGCGCTGTTAACGAACTATTAAACAATGCTTTAAAGCACAACAGTAGCAAAATTAACTTAGCGATTTCTGTAAATACTTATATAGAAGATAAGGAGTTTATTGTCACTATCGTTGACAACGGTGCAGGTATTTCTGAAAATATTACCAATAAACTAGTTAGCGCAGCGGGTCCTGCAAGTCCAATTATAGATACGGTTTATTCGCAACTAGATGGACCCACTAACTTGTTTAGTATTGGATCGCTACTTCGGCAAATGCAAGGTACCCTTGACGTAAGCAGTGCTCGGCAGTTTCTAACTAAAATCACGATGAAATTACCTCTAATAGAGATGCCAGTACCTAGTAGTAACAACATCAAAACAGACGAAGCCGCGAATATAGACGATTCTAAAAAGCGCAATCTTCCGTCGCTAGTTTTAAATGAGATAAAAAACAACCCCGAAGAACTGCTTGTCTATAAACCAGACTGGCTCTTAAATGTGGAAGACTGTATTGCTGACTATCACGTTAGTTTAGGTGCAGTAAACAATGTTAATGACCAAAAATCTATTAAATTTGTAGATAAATTTCGTCGCTTATTGCTTGAACATTATACTGAAGAGGATTTTAATCGGCCACTTGCCGCTAAAATGATGTTATTGACCGATAAAACTCTCACAAGGAGGCTGAATAGGCATTATCAGTTGGGCTTTGTTGAAATACTCAGAAAATTTAGGTTACACCAAGCAAAAGAATTACTGCTGTATGGTGAAAAGGTGACCAATGTAGCGTTCGATACAGGGTTTAGCTCACCCTCTTATTTCGCGTATTGTTTTAAGGCGGAGTTTGGTGTTTCGCCTTCATTTATGGCTAAGCAAATGGTAACGCTACGTGGATAGATATAAGTAAATAATAAACTAAATATGCTTAGTCGTGACCACTTAAAATTTGTATTTGTGAAATATCGGTATCACCTTTTAGCACTTTCAATACAGCGTCTTGCGTAAGGGTTCTCATGCCGTCAGTAATTGCCTGTGCTTTCATCGCGTTTGCCGAAGATTCTTTATATACTAAGGCTCGTAGGTCGTTAGTCATGGTTAACAATTCGTGTACACCGGTTCGTCCTCGGTAGCCGCTGTCGCCGCATTCATCACAACCCACTGTTCTATGCAGCATTATATCGTCGCCTAAGCCTAGTTCGGCGTAATGTTCATCGCCGTATTGACGCTTAATAAATGCCTTGTCTTTTTCTGATGCCGGATATTCTTCTTTGCAATTAGCACATAGTGTTCTAATTAATCGTTGCGCTAAAATACCTACACAAGCATCGGAGAAATTAACCGGGTCAAGCCCTAAATCTAGTAAACGACTAATCGTTTCTGGGGCTGAGTTTGTATGCAAGGTAGACAGTACCAAGTGACCGGTAAGCGAGGCTTCAATGCCCGCATGCGCTGTTTCTTTATCGCGCATTTCACCAATTAATATAATATCGGGGTCGGCGCGTAAAAAAGCGCGCAATGCATTGGCAAAAGTGAAGCCAATTTTGGGGCTTACTTGCACCTGCTGTAGGCCGGGCTGCGTTATTTCTACAGGGTCCTCAGCTGTCCATATTTTTTTGTCAGGCGTATTTAAATATCCTAATATCGCATGTAGGGTGGTTGTTTTACCTGAACCTGTAGGCCCTACGACAAGTAATATGCCATGAGGCTTTTTAATCATATTTTCGAGCATATCGATATTGCGAGTCGATAAGTTCATTTTCCCAATTGGCATGGCGCCGCCTGCGGCCAAAATACGCATAACTACCCCTTCACCAGCAATTGTTGGTATGGTGGCAACACGCACTTCTACCGGTTGGCCAGACATTTTGAAGGCTAGCTTGCCATCTTGTGGCACACGTTTTTCAGCAATATTCAAACTCGACATAATTTTAATACGCGCAATCACAGCGTTATGGTGTGAAGCTGGTACCTGAGTAATATCTCTTATTACGCCATCGACTCTCATTCTTACCCTTGTGGGGGCACCTTTTTCAGGGTCTACATGAATATCAGAGGCATTCAATTTTTTGGCGTCATGTAATACACGACTCACTAGCCTTACGACTGCGGGTGCATCTTCGGCTAAATCTTCGTTTTGGTCGTCATCATCATCACCGGCAACGCCTATTTCATCGAGTATTTCGTCCATCTCACCAGGGCCTGAGCCACTGTTGTTTTCACCTAAATACTGTAAAATTTGATTCGGTAATCCAACGGCTATTTCATAACTATCGATACCCAGCGCGCTTTCTATTTCCATTAACAACGAGGCGTTGTTTGGTTCTGACATCAATACAATAGGGTTTTCGCGCACATCGGCAACTACGGCAACATAGTTCCGTTTCAAATAAGATACATTGAGCTTAGCGTCGGTTTGATATAAGTGATAGCTATCCGGCAGATAGGAAATGAACGGCACCTGATAGTGCACACTAATTGCATTTCCAATCTCTTGTTCAGCAACCCGATGCTCTGATATAAGACGCTGAACCGACTGTTTCATTGTAGAGTCGGTTGTTAACTCTTGAACGACTTTGTCACTGACTAAATTTTTATGGACTAAGTAGTCAAAAGGGTTAGTTGTGCCACCCAGTTCATACCTAAACTTGTCGCCCAGCATATCCGATATTTCAAGCGCAAGTGAAAGATCGTTGTCGTCATACCCGTCACTGTTGTCGGTGTTTATTATTTGCATTACGCCCATCAAAACACCGGCGTTCATTACGGGTATACAAAGGATATTTTCGGTTTTAAATTTACTGCTTTTATCAAATTTTTTGTCGAAACGTAATCTAGGATGAATCGAGCTAAGCTGTTCCTCGTTGTATGGGTCGTTAATAATGAGCGGCTGTTGCGCCATTGCAACGTAGCCGGCAATAGACTGGGGGCTTATAGATACTTTAATCTCGCGCGTTTCTTTACCCGTTTTAAAACGAGCAACAAGGTCTTGATGTTGCAAACGCCGCTGAAACAAAGACATACGCTTTGCCCCAAAGACTTGTAAAATCAAGGGTTCGATTTGTTGATAAGCCGCCATCAAACTGGGTAACTCGTTTAATTGAGTTTGTAAGGTTTGAAGCATAGCGGCATGTTGTGTACTGTCGAACATAAACTGGCGAATTTCCTTAATACTGCGAAAGAGTGTTAAAACGAACCGTTATAGTCGGTTATCGGCTAACTACCGCTTTTTCTTTATGTAGTTTTCATCTTTCTTTAATCACATGCTTAGGTATTTATCATATCGTTAACAATTAAACAAAAAAACCTGACTGTAAGTCGGGTTTTGTAAATCAGCTTTTAATGCGACCACATTCCAGCGCCAGTTAATATCTGAGCCTGAACTATGTCTGTTTCGCCCTTTAATACTTTTATTATTACATCTTGTGTTAGGGTGCGCATGCCGTCTTGCAAAGCCTGCTTTTTGATTTCCGCAATAGATGACTCTTTATACACCAAACCTCTTAACTGAGGTGTCATGGGCAAAAGTTCGTGCACGCCGGTTCGCCCTTTATAGCCAGTATCATTGCACTCAAAACAGCCTACCGCTTTACATAGCTGATGGCTCTCTTCCCCCGTAATTTCATCTATAAATTCTTCGCCATATTGGCGATTTAAGAAAGCTAACTCATTTTCATCTGGTGTGTATTGCTCCTTACAGTTATTGCATAAAACACGGACTAAGCGTTGCGCCAATATACCAACACAAGCATCAGCAAAGTTTACGGGATCCATTCCTAAATCGAGTAAACGTGTAATTGTTTCTGGCGCTGAATTTGTGTGTAGTGTAGACAACACTAAATGCCCGGTAAGCGATGCTTCAATACCAGCGCTAGCGGTTTCTTTGTCGCGCATCTCGCCAATTAGTATTATGTCTGGATCGGCCCGTAAAAATGCGCGAAGTGCTACAGCAAAGGTAAAACCGACTTTGGGATTGATTTGCACCTGCTGAAGTCTATATTGGGTTATTTCAACTGGGTCTTCAGCGGTCCATATTTTTTTATTTGGTGTGTTTAAGTGCCCTAATATGGCGTGCAATGTGGTGGTTTTTCCTGAGCCCGTTGGGCCAACCACCAACATAATACCATGGGGCATAGATACAATTGATTGCAGCATACTTAAGTTTCGTGGCGACAAATTGATTTTATCAATGGGCAACACATCGCTGCCCGCTAGCAAGCGCATAACCACACCTTCGCCTTCCACAGTTGGAATAGTCGCTACGCGCACATCAATAGTTTGTCCTGATGCGTCAAACACTAACTTGCCGTCTTGGGGGATACGTTTTTCCGCAATATTAAGGCTCGACATAATTTTGATCCGCGCAATAATTGCATTATGTTGTGCTCGCGGTATTTGATTAATGTCGCGAACTTCGCCGTCAATCCGCATTCTTACCAGGGTAGGTTTGTTGGGTTCTGGATCGATGTGAATATCTGAAGCATTCATTCTTTTGGCCTCAAATAAAATACTCGAAACAAGACGAACTATGACAGGTTCGTCTTGATCAAAATGGGATTCTTTCACCTCTTCTTCGATGGTGTTGCTATCTATTTCACCAATTATTTCATCAAAATCACTTGCGTTTGGCCGCGCTTTTTTTTCTTCTAAATATTGCAATATTTGACTGGAAAAGCTAAACGCTAATTGGTAGTTGTCGACGCCAAGAGCACTTTCAATCTCCATTAAAAGAGCGGTATTGTTGGGTTCAAACATCAATACTATGGGTTGCTCTCGGTTATCTCTAATGATAGCGACAGAGTTTCGCTTCAAATATGAAACATTAAGTTTTGAATAGCCTTGGGATAAATGGAATTCAGCAGGTAAGTAATCAATAAACGGAACTTGATAATACACCGATAATGCTTCGCAAAGGTCGCTTTCTGGAATTTGGTGCTCGTTATGCAGAAGGTAAGCAAGATGCTTAATACTGGTGTTATGATTCAGGTTGTCGAGCACCTTAGCGTCGAGTATTTCTTTATGTATCAAATAGTCGAAAGGGCGAGCTGTGCCGCCTAATTCAAATTTATATTTGCTGCCCAGTACTTGTGCAATATCGAGTGCAAAGCCAACATCTTCAGCGCTAAAACCATCTTCTTTGTTAAAAATTTGCATAACGCCCAGCAATACACCATTTTCTTTTATGGGGACACATAAAATACTGGTGGTTTTAAAGCGGGATATTCGGTCAAACTTCTTTTCGAACCTGAGTTTAAAGTGGATTTTTTTTAAGGAGTCATCATCGTACGGATTATTGACGACAACCGGTTGCTGCGCCATGGCAACATAGCCGGCAATTGATTGGGTGTTTATGGTTACCTTAACTTCACGTGTTTCTGACCCTGTTTTGTGCCTTGCAACCAAATCTTTATGATGTGAACGTCGCTGGAAAATAGATAGTCTTTTGGCGGTAAAGGCATTTAATATAAAGGGTTCGATGTGCTCAAATGCTTTATCAAGTGTTATATGTTGTTCAACAATAGTCTGTAATGTTTGAATTAAATTTGGTCGTGAGTTACTAGTAAGCATAGTGAATGTACTTTCCTAATTCATGATGCCTTTATGTATAATTGAGGCAAGGCGATGGTCAATATATAAAATAAAAGCAAAATTTGTACCATTACGGTACAACACTCGACCAAACACATTGTTTTGTATGCTTATTAGTTTCTTTATTAGAAAACCATAATACGATAATTACGCTATATTAAAGGTGTTATCGACCACTTTAAGCTCAGCGCTAGGTAGCTCTAAATCATTTGGTACGTAGTCGTTCTTCGTTGCAACAGTAGCTGAAAATAGTTTTGTGTTATTACGTCCACACTCAATAGCTGCCTCAAGAGCGGTAGAAGCTTGCTGAATCATTTCTTCAATCTCACTAAGATCACCTGGTTTGAATTCTGAAATACCAATACTAATAGAGACCGTATCCCGATGCTCAACGCTCGTAAAATTATGTTCTATTTCAGCGTTACATACTATGTCCATCATTTTAGACGTGAACGCGATAACTTCGTTAGTGTCTATGTGAGGAGCTATTAATGCAAATTTGTCATCGTCGAAACGCGTCACATATTCGCCGCCGCGAGGCGTAGCATTTGATAATAGTTTAGCAACGGTGCGCAGGCATTTATCTGCTTTTTTTCTGCCATAATTCTCGATATATTCGTTAAAGCAGTCTATTTGGATTAAGGCTACGTTTAGATTATTGTTTGACCTTTTCGCGCGTCCTATTTCTTCGCCGCTTATAAGGTCAAAAAACCGTCTATTTAATATTAGTGTTTCGGGGTCTTCAATAGTAGATGTAGCCAGTTTGTGCTTATACTTGTTTACCAATTTGACTGCGCTTGCGTATTTGCTATCTATTTCAAAGCCAGCATTAACCGTACGATTTACGTTAAAGCTTACTAGCAATAAAACACCGGTGTATACAAATAAACCAGCAGCCAAAACAATGGCGTCAGAAACTGCGACAAAAAGTAGAGTGGCAATTAGCGGCAAGGATAAAGAAAGCGCAATCCATAGCATGACTTTTTTAGAACTGAAATTAGGTACTAGAATGCAAGACAGATGCATAACCATGGTAAAGGCAACAATTGAATACAAGCTTGCAGGCCCTGTTAACACGATATAGCAGTATCCTGCGGCAAAAACTGCACTAACGAGAAAAGCCGATAGCGAAGAAAAGCTTTCCCACTGTGCAAAGTCCAAGGACTCAGAAGAACGCCTTCTATTAAATATAGTAAAGCTCAATACGCTCACCAATAAACTAACCACCAGCAATGATGCCCACTGGAAAATTAGATCCATATTGACAGTATTCCACGCCATAAAGACTAAAAATCCCGCTACTAAAAAGTGAATTAGCGTTGACATATAAGAATGTTGAAACAGGCTAACTACCTTAGATTCTATTTGTTGCTGTGAGGGCATTGATTTCATGGCGTCCATCTCATCGTTATTTCGTGTTGGAAGCTTGTCATTCTAGACAAGCGATTTTTAAATTGGATACTCTTACTTCCTCAATATAAAGCACCCAAAACTTAATAAGTTTTTCTTTCTTATACACAATTATTAGTTTTCATAACATATAGCAGTGATGCCATTACTAGATTTTACAAATGCGCGATTAATAAGCAGCTTAAAGATCTTAGGGTAGGGCACGAGGACCTCAGCAATACAACGATACAATTTGTTACCTTTGGCACATTTGAAAAAGCAGCTCGCTAGGCTATGATGTAAATATAGAACACACGCTGATATCAAATTAATCTATTTCTTGCTGCACGACAACGAAGCAAACTAAGGACACCCAAATATGGAAGGCACCGAATTTGTACTCGCGATACTATTTTTATTCGTATTACCCATTACCATCATAGGAATAGCAACGACTCATAAAAAAAATATGGCTGAGTTAAAACTTAAGCTAGGCGATTCAGACGCAAAGATGGTTGCAAGTGAACTAGCATCTGTAAAAAATCGTTTAGAAGTGCTTGAAGCTATTGTGACCGATAAAAAGTATCAGTTAAATGCAGAAATTGAAGCGCTATCGACTAGACAGTCGAGTGCTAGGCAGTAGCATTATGCGTTTGTTTATGTTTTTTGTTTCATAACAGCTTATTAATTCACAATCCTTCTTGTCAAAACTCCAAATCTGTGTATAATTCGCGCCCACTGTTACTGATGAAGCACGTAAAAATGTCCATCTTTAACAACCCGCAGTGGGTGATTATCTAGGTCAATCAGCGCTTGTCGCTACTTTAGATATTTGCCAGTAAGTATTCGTAAGTTTACTTGCACATTGCTTATAAACAGGACCTCAATTGGAGGTCAGTGGTTTACGCACATCTTTTCTCCCAGTTCTCTTAACAGAGAAGAAAGGGATTGAAAAGATGATTTTTATTGTTCTTTCGGTTGGAGCTTAATCGATGCCAAATCAAAGAATTCGTATTCGTTTAAAAGCGTTTGATCACAAGTTGATCGATCAGTCTACAGCGGAAATCGTAGAAACAGCTAAGCGTACAGGCGCGCAGGTTAGTGGACCAATTCCATTACCTACTCGCAAGGAACGTTATACTATTTTGGTTTCTCCGCACGTAAACAAAGACGCGCGCGATCAGTACGAAATCCGCACACATAAACGTTTAGTAGATATCATTGAACCAACTGATAAAACAGTTGATGCTTTGATGAGATTGGATTTAGCCGCGGGCGTTGATGTTCAAATCAGCCTAGGTTAATAGAAGAGGGTAATAACAATGTCGATTGGTCTTATCGGTCGTAAAGTAGGAATGACACGCATCTTCACTGAAGACGGCGTATCGATTCCTGTAACTGTTATCGAAGCAACCCCTAACCGTGTGACTCAGTTACGTACTGAAGACACTGACGGTTATCGTGCATTACAAGTTACCGCTGGTACCAAGAAAGCGAATCGCGTCAACAAAGCTTCAGCAGGTCATTTTGCTAAAGCTGGCGTAGAAGCTGGACGGGGACTTTGGGAATTTCGTCTTGCAGACGACGAGGGTGCTGATATTGAAGTGGGCAGTGAATTAACTGTTGAAATCTTCAATGACACTAAAAAAGTCGATGTAGCAGGCACATCTAAAGGTAAAGGTTTTGCTGGTGTAATCAAGCGTTGGAACTTTAGTTCACAACGTATGACACACGGTAACTCACTATCTCACCGCGCACCTGGTTCGATTGGTCAAAACCAATCACCTGGTAAAGTATTTAAAGGCAAGAAAATGGCCGGTCAGCTTGGTAACAAGCGAATCACCACTCAGTCTTTAGAACTAGTACGTGTAGATCTTGAAAATAACCTTTTGTTAATCAAAGGTGCCGTACCTGGCGCTACTGGCGGCGATGTAATCGTGTTGCCAGCTGGCAAAGCGTAACTGGGAGTGAACTGATGGAATTATCATTGAAAGACGCCAAAGGCGCTCTTGAAGTATCAGACGCCACTTTTGGTCGTGAATTTAACGAAGCTCTAGTTCATCAAGTGGTTGTTGCATTTGGTGCTGGTGCTCGTCAAGGTACTAAAGCACAGAAAACAAGAGCTGAAGTACGCGGTGGTGGTAAGAAGCCATGGCGTCAAAAAGGAACAGGCCGTGCACGTGCTGGTACTATCCGAAGCCCTATATGGGTTGGCGGTGGTCGTGCATTTGCAGCAAAGCCTCGTGACTTTGAGCAAAAAGTAAATAAAAAGATGTACCGTGGAGCTTTAAAAAGCATCCTATCTGAATTGGTGCGTCAGGAACGTTTGATAGTGGTCGAGAAATTTGGTGTGGAAGCGCCGAAGACTAAAGAGCTATTATCAAAACTTAACGAATTAGAACTTAAAGACGTACTAATTGTAACGGCTGAAGTAGACGAGAACTTGTTCTTAGCTTCACGCAACCTTTACAAAGTAGACGTTCGCGACGTTCAAGGCATCGACCCTGTTAGCCTAATCGCTTTTGAAAAAGTGTTAATGACAGCCGACGCAGTTAAGCAACTTGAGGAGGCCTTAGCATGAACGAACAACGTTTATTAAAAGTGCTCTTAGCACCTCATGTTTCAGAAAAGTCGACTATGGTATCTGAGACCAACAATTCTTTTGTATTTAAAGTATTACCCGATGCAACAAAAGCTGAAATAAAAGCCGCTGTTGAAAAACTTTTCGAAGTAGAAGTTGAAGGCGTAAAAACTTTAAATGTTAAAGGAAAAGTTAAGCGTCACGGTCAGTCGTTCGGTAAACGCAGCGACTGGAAAAAAGCATATGTTATGCTTAAAGAAGGTCAAGACATCGACTTCGTCGGTGGCGCTGAATAAGGGGATTTGACATGCCATTATTAAAAGCTAAACCTACTTCCGCTGGTCGTCGTCATGTTGTTCAGGTAATCAACCCTGATCTACATAAAGGAGCGCCTTACGCGCCTTTATTAGAAAAAAACAGCAAGTCTGGTGGACGTAATAATAACGGTCGTATTACAGTACGTCATATTGGTGGTGGGCATAAGCAACACTATCGTTTGATTGACTTTAAACGTAACAAAGACGGCATTCCAGCCAAAATTGAACGTTTAGAATATGATCCAAACCGTTCTGCAAACATTGCACTTGTGCTTTATGCAGACGGCGAGCGTCGTTATATGCTTGCGCCTAAAGGTGCTAAAGCAGGCGATGCAATCCAATCTGGTGCTGATGCTCCTATAAAAGCCGGTAATGCTATGCCTATGCGTAACATGCCTGTTGGAACAACAGTACATGCGATCGAAATGAAGCCTGGCAAGGGTGCACAAATTGCACGTTCTGCTGGTGCGTACGCACAGATCCTAGCACGCGAAGGCACTTATGTGACTTTACGTTTACGCTCGGGTGAAGTGCGCAGAGTATTATCTGACTGCCGTGCAACTATCGGCGAAGTGGGTAACTCTGAGCATATGCTTCGTTCACTAGGTAAAGCTGGCGCAACGCGCTGGCGCGGTATTCGCCCAACTGTTCGTGGTGTTGCCATGAACCCAGTTGATCACCCACACGGTGGTGGTGAAGGTCGTACGTCTGGTGGTCGTCATCCAGTAAGCCCTTGGGGTGTTCCTACGAAAGGTAAGAAAACCCGAAGTAATAAACGTACCGATAAACTTATCGTACGTCGTCGTAACAAGTAAAAGCGAGGATTCACCATGCCACGTTCTCTCAAGAAAGGTCCTTTTATTGACCTGCACTTGCTGAAGAAGGTAGAAGCTGCATTGGAAAAGAAAGACAAGAAACCAATTAAGACTTGGTCTCGTCGTTCTATGATTAGCCCAGATATGATTGGGTTAACCATTGCAGTCCATAACGGTCGCCAGCACGTTCCTGTATTTGTCAGTGACGAAATGGTCGGTCATAAGTTGGGCGAATTTGCTCCAACGCGTACTTATCGCGGCCATGTCGCAGATAAGAAAGCCAAACGATAAGAGGAGTAAGAAATGGAAGCATTAGCTAAACATCGTCATGCTCGTACGTCGGCTCAAAAGGCACGCTTGGTAGCAGATCAAATCCGCGGGTTACACGTTGAGAAAGCACTTGAAGTGCTTACTTACAGCCCAAAGAAAAGTGCAACGTTGATCAAGAAAGTTCTTGAATCTGCGATTGCCAATGCTGAAAACAATGAAGGCGCAGATATTGACGAGTTGTCAGTTTCTAAAATCTTTGTTGATGAAGGCCCAACTATGAAGCGTATTAAGCCACGGGCGAAAGGCCGTGCTGACCGTATCTTTAAGCGTAGCAGTCACATAACCGTGATTGTAGCGGATAACTAGGAGTAGATAATGGGACAGAAAGTTCATCCTACCGGTATACGCCTGGGTATCAGCAAACCATGGACATCTACCTGGTACGCTAATACAGCAGAGTATGCTGACAATTTATACAGTGACCATCAAGTTCGCCAGTACTTAACTAAAGAACTTAAGAATGCATCACTTTCTAAAATCGTGATCGAACGTCCAGCGAAAAGCATACGTGTGACAGTACACACTGCTCGTCCTGGTGTTGTTATCGGTAAAAAAGGTGAAGACGTAGAGAAATTACGTAATCACATCACTAAGCTTGCTGGTGTACCAGCGCAAGTGAATATTGCCGAAGTTCGTAAACCTGAATTAGATGCACAGCTAGTTGGAGATTCAATCTCTAGCCAGTTAGAGCGTCGTGTTATGTTCCGTCGTGCTATGAAGCGCGCGGTACAAAACGCAATGCGCTTAGGTGCTTTAGGTATCAAGGTTCAAGTTAGTGGTCGTTTAGGTGGTGCTGAAATCGCACGTGCTGAATGGTATCGTGAAGGTCGTGTACCTTTGCATACATTCCGCGCAGATATTGATTACGCCACATCTGAAGCGTTAACTACCTATGGAATCATTGGTGTTAAGGTTTGGATCTTCAAAGGTGAAGTACTAGGTGGTTTACCACTTACGCAAGAGCAACCAGCTCCATCTGCACCTAAGAAGAAAGGCCGTAATCCTAAGCGAGAGGGTTAATCATGTTACAACCAAAGCGTACGAAATTTCGTAAAATGCATAAAGGTCGTAACCGTGGACTTGCTATTGCCGGTGGTAAAGTAAGTTTCGGCACCTATGGCTTGAAATCTATTGGCCGTGGTCGTATGACTGCTCGTCAAATAGAAGCTGCACGTCGTGCCATGACTCGTCATGTAAAACGTCAAGGTAAAATTTGGATCCGAGTGTTCCCTGATAAACCAATTACTGAGAAGCCTTTAGAAGTGCGTCAAGGTAAAGGTAAAGGTAACGTTGAATACTGGGTTTGCCAAATTCAGCCAGGTCGTGTTTTATACGAGATGGAAGGTGTGCCAGAGGAAATCGCTCGTGAAGCTTTTGCCTTAGCTGCTTCTAAATTGCCATTTAAAACAACCTTTGTAACTCGGACGGTGATGTAATGAATACGACAGAACTGAGAGAAAAAAGTGTAGAAGAATTGAATACTGAGTTGACTAACTTGCTTCGCGAGCAGTTTAACTTACGTATGCAAAACTCTACCGGTCAGTTAGAACAAACTGCCCAAATCAAAACAGTACGTCGTAGCATTGCACGTGTTAAAACCATATTGACTCAGAAAGCTGGAGAATAAGATGTCAGAACAAAAAATTCGTACAGTCCAAGGTCGTGTGGTAAGTAACAAAATGGATAAAACCATTACTGTTATGGTAGAAAGAACTGTTAAGCACCCAATTTACGGGAAGTTTATCAAGCGTTCTACTAAATTACATGCACACGACGAAGCTAATGTTTGTAGCGAAGGCGATTTAGTATCTGTTACTGAATGTCGTCCTTTGTCAAAGTCTAAGACTTGGATGTTAGTTGACGTATTAGAAAAAGCGCGCGTATAACGCCTACTTTTTCTAAAATGATTAAAAAAGGCGCTTACCCTTGGGTAAGCGCCTTTTTTATGTCCGATACTTTTTCATAAATCGCCTTAACAAATATTTATCAAATTGAAGCGAAATGGTCGCAAAATCGTGAATTACTTGTGACACTTTAGTTACAAATCCCCTTTATTCTTTTACTCAGTGGTTTAGGCATCTCGGTTCGAAGATACCAACCAGTTACGTTGTTTTACCAAACCTGAGAAAAAATTTACCGATAGAGGGAATATCATGAGATTAGCGAAAGTGGCTGCGGCCACATTAATATCACTTACCGCCGTTACCGCTGCACATGCAGTAGATGTCGAAATAAGCATTACTAACCTCACACAAGGCAATTACTTCACGCCGCGTTTAGTGGTTGCACATACAGACGCAGTTGATGTTTATGAAGTAGGCCAAGAAGCCTCGACAGCCCTTGCATGGCTTGCTGAAGCTGGCGTCATTATGGATGCTCAGGCCGCTGCGTCAGTCGGACAAAATTTCGAAGCCGTCTTAGGCCCAGCAGACACTGATAATGGTTCAAATACTTGGCACTTTTTTGGTGGTTTAGTGGCTCCTGCTACCACATTAACATATCCCTCTTTTGATACTATGGACAAACCATATTTGTCGCTTGCGTCTATGCTTATTCCAACTAACGATGCCTTTATTGGCCTAGACAGTATTAAAATTCCGACCGAAGCAGGCACTTACACTTACTATTTGAATGCCTTTGATGCTGGTACCGAATTGAATGATGAACTTAACAGTACTCGCAGCGATATAACAGAAGAGGGCGGAGCTGCTTTAGGAGGATATGCGTTGCCGGGTGTTGCAGGCGCAGGTTCACCTCCGATTAATCCAAGCATGGGTGTTGGAGGAACGGGCGTTGCGGTAACAGTCGGATTTGCCCAAGATGGGACTGCACTAGCTTCACCAACTGAAGTGGTAGATGGCACCGATGGTCCAGTGCACATTCATCGCAATACATTAGGCGATACGTCAGCAAGCGCTGGTTCCAGTGACCTTAATTCTACGGTTCACAGATGGCTCAATCCGGTGGCTAAAGTCACTATTGTTGTTCCTGCATCATAAGCAAGGAGTAGACTATGAATAAAACAAAATTAAAAATATTAGGTGTTGCACTTACCGCTGTGCTCCTTACAGCATGTAACGGCGACGATGGCGAAACAGGTGCACCCGGCCCTCAGGGACAACAAGGTGCGCAAGGTCCTAGTGGACCAACTGGCCTAATTGGTGATGATGGAGGCCAAGGCATACCAGGCCCAGTAGGCGGCTTTGGTGCTTATTCGGTAATAGTTACAAATTTAACTCATGGGCAACCAATGGCCCCTTTAGCCATTGTTGTGCATGAACCTGGTTATTATTTGTTTGCTGCTGGTCAAACTGCCACGGAAGGTCTGGAAAATCTAGCTGAAGGCGGTTCGCCAGCTATGTTAATTGGCGAAGCGCAAGATAGTGTGCAATTTTTAGATGCAGTAAACAGCGCTGGCATAAATGGCCCAGGTGGTACAATTGATGTGACTACTGTGCTAGTACCCGAGCTTGATATGGACAATGTAAGATTGTCGGTAGCCACTATGCTGGTAGATACTAACGATGGTTTTGCGGGCATAAATGCAAAAGATATCAGTAACATGGAAATTGGCGAAAGTAGAACCTTTATGGCCCCAGTCTGGGATGCTGGCACAGAAGCAAATTCTGAAACGGCAGCCACTATGCCAGGTCCTGCGGGCGGTGGTGGCGACGCAGCAGGTTTTGATGTGGCGCGCGACGACTTAGTTGACACAGTAAGAATTCATGCTGGTGTGGTAACCAAAGAAAACGCCGCTGACCCAAGCATGGAAGGCTTAAGCACTTCGATCCTTGACCAAAGTGATAGGTTTGATAACCCTGCAGCGAAGATTGTGATTACACGCACTCGTTAACGTAATCTAAGCAGTTAACAAGCTAACCGGGATAAACACATGTTTATCCCGGTTTTTTTGTTTTACCTTGGCTTGGTTGCTAAAGCCTTCATTATAGACTGCTAAAAACACCTCACTCATTGCATATAGTTAGTACTAGGCCAGGCAAGTATGTGAACGCCTTCACCATCAGTTATGTAAGCCTGTACTATCGTAAGTGTGCATGATGCTTATGCTAAAACTGTCAGAAAACAGTGTTAGCACAATTATTCCATTATTCACTTATTCTTTTGTGGTAGCGTTATATACCCATGTTTGAATTTCCAGAAGAATATAATTGCTACATGCTTTATAATCCGTGAGAGCGACAGTTAAAACTGTATACATTAATATTTTTAAGGAAGTGAAGCAATATGGACAGAAAGGGCATTATATTAGCAGGCGGAACAGGCTCTCGTCTTTACCCTCTCACCAAAGTTGTCAGCAAACAGCTAATGCCTGTGTACGATAAGCCAATGATTTACTATCCACTGGCAACGTTAATGCAAGCGGGTATTCAGGAAATATTAATTATTACTACGCCAGAAGAAGCTAACAATTTTGAATTGTTGTTGGGTGATGGAAGTAATTTTGGAATAGATATTCAGTATCAGGTTCAACCTTCCCCCGATGGCTTGGCGCAAGCATTCATTCTGGCAGAAGAATTTTTAGCAGGTAGCCCTGCAGCTTTGGTCTTAGGTGACAACTTATTCTACGGGCACGACTTAGTTAAATCACTACAAGAAGCCAACAAACAAACCTCTGGCGGAACAGTATTCGGTTACCGTGTCGCGAACCCCAAAGCATATGGCGTAGTTGAGTTTGACCAATCGGGCAAAGTAATCTCAATCGAAGAAAAGCCAGCAAAGCCAAAATCTAACTATGCTGTCCCAGGCATCTACTTTTTCGACAATAATGTAGTTGAGGTCGCCAAAGCAGTAAAGCCCTCGGCTCGTGGTGAACTTGAAATTACCGATGTTATTGAACACTACTTGCACCAAGACAAACTCAAAGTTCAAATTATGGGTCGCGGAACAGCTTGGCTCGACACAGGTACTCATGACGACTTATTAGCCGCCGCTCAATTTATTTCCACTATTGATAAACGTCAAGGCTTAAAGGTAAACTGTCCTGAGGAAGTCGCATATCGCTATGGCTGGTTAAGCGCAGAAAAACTTCGCGAAATAGCCGCTCCCTTGGTGAAGAGTGGATATGGTGCTTATTTATTAATGTTGTTAGACGAAAAAGTCTTTTAGAAGTAGGTTAAATCATGCAAATAGAAAAAACTTCCATACCGGATGTTAAAATCATCATACCAAAAGTATTTGGCGATGAACGTGGTTTCTTTATGGAAACCTTCCGAGAAGATTGGTTTAAGCAAGAAGTCGACAACGTCGATTTTGTGCAAGACAACCACAGCAAGTCGGCAAAAGGCATATTGCGTGGTTTACACTATCAAACTGAAAAAACACAAGGTAAGTTACTTAGGGTAACGTCTGGTGAAGTGTACGATGTTGCCGTAGATATGCGTGAATATTCCACTACATTTGGTCAACATGTTGGTGTAATTTTATCCGAGGATAATCATCGCCAATTATGGGTGCCTGCTGGCTTTGCTCATGGATTTTATGTCATGAGTGAAAGCGCGGAGTTTGTATATAAATGCACAGAATATTATGCACCTGAGTTTGAAGTATCAGTTGCTTGGGATGATCCCTTTTTAGATATCAAATGGCCCTTTGTAAATGGACAGGCACCATCTTTATCTGCAAAAGATGCAGATGGCACCGCCTTTAATGCTGCTCCCGCTTTTAAATAAGTAGTTTATAATGAATATAGTTGTATTTGGAAAAAGTGGTCAGTTAGCGCAAGAATTAGCTGGACTTGAGACCACCAAGACTACCTTTGTGCTTTTAGGGCGCGACGATGTTGACCTAATGAATGCTAGTGATATCACTGAAAAATTGGTGTCTTGCAAGGCGAATGCCGTTATTAATGCTTCTGCATACACAGCCGTTGATCAAGCTGAAACAGATCAGCAAAGCGCTTTCAATTTGAACGAAGTAGCTGTTAAGAACATTGCTGAATGTTGTAAGCAACTAAATATTCATGTGGTGCAAGTATCTACCGACTTTGTATTTAATGGTAAAGGTTTTACTCCGTATTTAACGACTGACCAAAAGCAACCTATTGGTGTTTACGGACAATCTAAGGCTAATGGCGAAGACGCCCTTATACATGCCTATGCTCAAAACAGCTGTATTATTAGAACTTCTTGGGTTTATTCTGTATACAGTAATAACTTTGTAAAGACGATTATTCGCCTCAGCACTCAAAAAGAACAGCTAGGTATTATTGCTGATCAAATAGGCAGCCCAACATGTGCAAAGGGTCTGGCCATTGCGTGCTTAGATGCATCTATGGCTAAAAAGATTGGTATATATCATTGGACCGATTTAGGCGTAGCGTCTTGGTACGACTTTGCTGTAGCAATTCAAGAGCTAGCTTTTACACATAAGTTACTTACAAAAACTATCCCAATAAAACCTATACGAACAGAAGATTACCCAACGCCAGCAAAACGTCCGAACTATAGCGTGCTAGATAAAACCGGAAACGAAACCGTTTTTACCAATAGTAAAGCTGAGCACTGGCGCAGCCGTTTAAATACCATGTTAGAAAACCTTGTTAAGGATAACCATGAATAATTTACTAGTAACCGGCGGGGCCGGTTTTATTGGCGCAAACTTTGTTAAATATTGGTTGGGAAATTACTCAAGTGACAATGTTGTTGTATTAGACGCGCTTACTTATGCTGGTAATATCGAAAATTTAGAAGCCGATTTAGGAAATAAGAAGCTAACGTTTGTTGAAGGCAATATTTGTGATCAAGACCTAGTAGAAAAGCTTCTCAAAGACCATCAAATTAATACGATCGTCCATTTCGCCGCTGAATCTCATGTTGATCGCTCAATTACAGGCCCTGATGAGTTTATTCAAACCAATATATTAGGTACTTACAGCTTATTAAAAGCAGCTAAAGTCATTTGGTTAGATGGCGAAACACCTATTCAACATAGGTTTCATCATGTATCTACCGATGAAGTTTACGGAACACTAACGCCAAGCGAGCCGGCGTTTGCAGAAGATCACCCTTATGCGCCTAATTCACCCTATTCCGCTAGTAAAGCGGCGAGCGACCACTTAGTGCGGGCTTACCATCATACATAT
>CAXMOM010000041.1:0-4645 GCA_964195425.1 Acidiferrobacterales bacterium | reverse complement strand
TCGTCTACAAAGCTCTTGTCTATTTTTATAATATTAATAGGGAATTCTTTTAAGTATTTTAATGAAGAATAGCCGGTACCAAAGTCGTCTAATGCGATCAAAAATCCTTTTTCGCGCAGATATGTCATGTAAGTTAATGCTCATACTTATTTCTGTCCCAAAATGTGTTTAGGCTAAGATTAGATTTTTGACATTCGATCTACAATAAATGTAATCATGGTTTAAAGTGTACCAGCCCCTGTCTAACAAGTGAGAGGCATATAGGTTGCAAGTATTCGAAACTCAACTTTGTTTTATGTAATTTCGCACTGTAGGCATAATTCTCCGACTTACGGGTACTTCCACCGCGTCGTGCAGTTGCAGGAAGCCTGCACCCGATGTTTCAGTCTGTTGTGAGCTTTTGGTATTCAAACTGCTAATAAATTCCACATTCACTAAATATGAACGATGCACCCGTAAAAACGTTTTAGGAAGGCTAGACTCTAATTCTTTTAAACTGCCTGTAAACAAGCGTTGCTGGTGGTCTTTTAGATTTATTTCTACGTAATCACCCGCAGCTTTGCAAAACACCACTTGGTTGCTGGCGATGATCTCTATTTTCCCCGCGCTGTTAATTTTGATTGTACTTGGTTCAGCTTGTTGTTGGTTCAGTTCTAGTTTGAATTGCAGTTTTGCAACCAAGGCTTGTTCTGCTTCCTTGTCTTTTTGTTCTTGGTTGAGCTTTTGTGCTTGAAGAACAAATAGTAATATTAGCACCCCTGTAATGATGTAATAAAATAGCACATCGTGAAAGGTAGTTAACGTTAATACAATTGTGACTGAAAACAAAACAAACACAGCAGCATAAATTACCCACTCTATTGATTTGGTCTTTATAGCTTGAGTCGTTAAAAGTGTGGCACTAATCGCACTTGGGACAAATATTGCCAAAGCGGTTTTAGGGTCAAAACCAGGGCTTAACCACACAGTTAATAAACTTAAAGTGCCCCCTGCCAAAACCCACAAATACGGTTTGGTCTTTTCTAATTTTAAAATAACAAAACTCAATAAACACAAGCCAAATAGAAGCGAGAGCGACACAATGAGCAACAGTCTGACATCATGAAATGGATACGGATAAGAAAATAATGAGCGGGATATTTCAGCAAATAGCTGTAATGACGCAAACGAGGTCATCAATAAAAACAACAAATTGTTTGCTCGATTTCTGGGGCTAAAACTAGCCACCAAAAAGTAAATAGCGCCTAACAGGAGTGCACCTAGCGGCACTATTGATACACCTAAATTCCGGTGAATAAAGTAAGTGGGGTCGGCATAGATGCCAAAGCCGATAAAATTCAGCGGACTGCTTAAGGTTAAAAAGCCGTGATGAGATGACATTTTCACAATAATTTCGTTGGTTTTAGGTTTTATTAAATTAGCGGGTACATAAAACATTGCATCTATTTTACCTACCTGTTCTAAGTTAGGAATAACATTAGGTGAGCCGTTACTTCCTATATATTGACCATTAAAATAGACCTTACTTGCCGCCTTACCTGAAATATAAACACTATGAGGCTTTTTGTCTTTGAGCATGTCCTCAGGAACATCGACGGTTGCTTTTACCCATAAAGCTGTGTTTTGAGGATCTATTTTCCAAGTGCTTGTTGTTTTACATTCTTGTTCGCTAAAACTGGGGATTACATTAGAGGAAGAGGTAATCGGGCAGATAATGGCTGAGTCTAGATTAATCGTCACTAAGGATTGTGAAAAACCAAGCCCAGAATATAAGCACAGGATGATACAGAGTTGAAGTATAAAAATACGTATTGTCATGTTAAATATTATATTAAAAATTCAGTCGTCTTGCTCGACCATTTACCTATTAGTTTATACCACTTAACGGAATAGATGGAAAAAAACCTGCCTTTCAACGAGTTATGGATGCATCTATTTGTTACTTAAGCAATAGTGACGACATTAAAACTCGAAGGAAGAAATCATGAATATTAAAAATTTAACCGTTGGTTTGTCGTTATTAACAGTCACATTAATGTCATTTTACAGTATTGCGGCCGAGACGTTTGGCAATGAGAAAGAAATTCAATTCAAAAGTGGTGAGCAGTCAGTGATGGCTTACGAAGGTTCTATTCAGGTATTGGAAAACCGTAACGATAAAAACAGCCGTACCATTCCACTAACCTATGTACGTTTTCCTGCCACGGCCAATA
Source organism: Acidiferrobacterales bacterium (assembly GCA_964195425.1). Classification (GTDB taxonomy): domain Bacteria; phylum Pseudomonadota; class Gammaproteobacteria; order Enterobacterales; family Alteromonadaceae; genus Glaciecola. The sequence continues at coordinate 2,432 of CAXMOM010000041.1, read as the reverse complement.
AAAAAAGGGCACCTATAGTTTATTTGTCGGGAGGACCTGGAGGCTCCGGTATTTCTACCGCGCAGTACCCAAATTTTCGATTCCCACTATTTATGGCGTTAAGAGAGTTTGGTGATGTAATAGCTTTAGATCAACGAGGAACAGGCAAGTCGCAAATTGTCCCTAGGTGTGAATCGAAAATTTTTTTACCATTGAATGAACGTTTATCTGAATCACAAGTAACAAAGATTTATCGTGCTGCGGCAACAGAGTGTGTTGAGTTTTGGAACAAAGAAGGCGCTGATGTACTTGGTTATACTACAGTGCAAAGTGCCCACGACTTAAATGATTTAAGGCAACACCTACAGGCTGACAAACTTACTTTATGGGGCATTTCTTATGGTACTCATCTAGCACTTGCCAGTTTAAAGGTGATGGAAAATCACATAGACAAAATGGTACTTGCCAGTGCGGAAGGACTAAACCAAACAGTAAAACTACCAGCTAGAACCGAAGCGTATTTTAAACGATTGCAGCAAGCTATTAACCAACAGCCTAAAGCCAAAGCAGAATATCCTGATGTTATTGGCTTAGTAAAACGTGTAAACAGAAAATTAGAAGCTAAGCCTATTACAGTAACAATGCCGCAAAAAGACGGTGAGCCAGTTGAGTTCTTATTTCAAAAAAGTCACATGCAAGCAATAGCGTCCGCAATGATTTCAGATCCGCACCGCTATGTGTCTATGCTGTTGCAAATATACTCAGGTATTGATAGTGGAATAACTGCAATGCTACCTAGCGTTATCGAACGTGCTGGTTTGATGGATTCTAAAATCAGCTTCGACATCATGTCGTTTGGAATGGATGTCGCATCAGGCGTCACAGATGAAAAATTAACCTTAATTGACCAACAAGCTCCAACTTCATTAGTTGGTAAAATGTTGAATTTCCCAATGCCGCATTTAAATAAATCTATTCCAAACTTAGACTTAGGTGATGATTTTCGTACTAAGCCAAAAAGTGACGTACCGACGTTATTATTAACGGGCACATTAGACGGAAGAACATATGTACAGTCGCAATATGAAGCTACAGCAGGTTTGAGTAACTTAACAAAAGTGACGGTGAAAAATGCTGGTCATAACTTGTTTATGGTATCACCCAAAGTAACTGAAACGATTAAAATATTTTTGAGTGACAAGCCTGTAGTAGACAAAGAAATCGAGTTTACATTACCGCCATTTGTACGGTAATGAATCGAATTTAGCTGCATAAAAGACTTGTTGAATGACTCAGGGCGTGGAGCAGACATAGAATATTCTGCTTGGAATTTTCACTCCTATTTTTTGACCATCTGGATACCTTTAATATTTTCTTACCTAAACTAAAAACGTTTACTGCCTCATTAGACAATTACACGGACTTGATACAGTTTCATTACCATGACTTACTAGCACAAATGTGATCATTTACACCAACATTCTGCAATCAATAATAGTGATGATAAATAAAATATTACAATAACAGCGAGTTATGTATTGGCTTGTTTTTTGCTCTAAAGATTCAAAGCTAAATACCAAAATTTAATATCAAGGAATTATGAATGGGAAGCAATTTAACAAAATTATTATATACATCGCTGTTATTGGTTGGTTTAACAGGCTGTGTCTTAGGTGATCGAACTGGACATAGTGGCCAAGATGTATATTCAACTTTTGGTAATATAGATGTGAAAGATGGCGAGTATGCCGGCGATTTGGAGAATAATAGCGGTAATATTACTGTAGGCCGCGATGCAAAAATCCAAGCTGTAGATATTATCAATGGAAACATTGAGATAGGTGAATTCAGTGAAGTTTATTCGCTAGAAAATGTTAATGGGCATATTGATGTGGGTAATAGCGTCATCATCACCCGCAGTATAGAAACAGTTAACGGTGATATTAATATTCAGCAGGGGGTTCATATTGGCGCTAATTTAATAGCATCTAATGGTAAAGTTACACTGGCACAAAAATCGGTTGTAGAAGGAGATATCATTTTTGAAGATAGTATATTGTCATCGCTTTTTGACAAAGCACCAGTATTGAAAATTGCTGAAGGGGTCACTATTAAAGGGAAAATCCATCTGCACAAATATGTGAAAGTTGTTTTACCTGATTCAATAAGTCGAGATAAAATTGTCAAACATTATCACGATAATAAATGATTGATCTCTTTAAAAGAACATCTCAAGTAGCATTCTTTAAGCATATTTTCACAGTTCAATTTATTGTCTCAAATCTCAAAATTGACTAACTAGTTATGACAATCAGTTGGGCGTTGCAACATTGTTTAGTCGTCCAAGGGTAAGCAATGATAATGCTTATTCTGAATCGATATTCAAAACGTGTAAAACTCATTAGTTTAATTGTGGAAGATATTTCATGGCACTGTCAACTTATCGAATTCAG
>CAXMOM010000040.1:0-4088 GCA_964195425.1 Acidiferrobacterales bacterium | reverse complement strand
CTATTTTGGGCTTAAAACCGACTACGCTAGCTTCCAGAATAAAAAAATATAATATTAAGAAGTCCGTATTTCAAACATAAAACAACCCATCACGATTTGTTTTAGACAAACTCACTGTCATATGTGACGTTTCAAAATATGTAAACAGAATGAGATGAGCACAGTGTATTGTGCCCCCGCGATCCAACAAGAATGTTTATCGAACTCAACGGACAAAGTGAAGCCTTTAATAAGGCGTTGCCCGAAGTGATTATCCGTTTTAGGCAGCACTAGCCATTACTTAAAGCGTAAAATAAAAGGGTAAAAAAGGAGCACCGATTAGTTGGCCGAACTCTTAGATTGAGCAACGAAAGTTCGTTGTTTAAACAATGAACTTTCGTTGTCAACGATAATTCGTGGTTTAACATTTTCTTTTAATTAATATTTAATCTATTAAATTCAATGCCTTATTTAAAATTAACTTCTGGCACAGTTTTCGCTAATAAGACATTGCTTAGAGATTTCGCTATTAGCAAGTTAACGTGACCCAAAGCAATAATTTAACGCGGAATACAAGAGTACGAGTGAATAATTGCAAAACTTGAACGGTTCTTAATCTGCACAATGAAAGATTATGGCGCCATCACATTTTGCACTATTGCTGTCCAGAATGATTATTTTGAGGAATGTATTATGAAAAAAATCGATGTGACCGAACAAATTTTCACTATAAAAAATGAAAAAAAATTAACATGGGAAGAAATTGCACAAGCGGTTGGCATGTCAACTATTTGGACCACTTCGGCTTGTTTAGGTATGAATAGTTGCCCAGCCGAAGTAGCTGGGAAACTAGTAGCGTTTTTAGGTTTACCTACAGAGGCAACGTCAGTGCTGATGGAATACCCGTTAAAAGAGTGGGATAAAGCCGTTCCACAAGACCCCCTTATTTATCGTTTATACGAAGTAGTGGGTGTATACGGCGATACGCTGAAAGAGGTTATTCAGGAGAAATTTGGTGATGGAATTATGAGCGCCATTGATTTCACTATGGACGTTCAAAAGGAAGTTGACCCAAAAGGTGACCGAGTTATCTTAACCTTAAATGGTAAATTCTTACCTTATAAATCTTGGTGATCGAGTAGATTAAAATCGTTGTTTTGTAATTTAATTAATGATTCATGGCTTTTGATGCCTTTTTGGTTTTTTGATACAAGAATAAAAATTTAAAATAATATAAAAGAGGAATAACAATGGCTTATATTGAACCCAGTGAGTTTGTCACTAAGATGGTTGATGCAGGTGAATCTAAGGTGTACATGTCGACTAAAGACACGTTGATAAGGGCATTTATGGCGGGGGCTATTTTAGGATTAGCGGCTATTTTTGCGATTACCGTAGGGGTAAAAACAGGGAGTCCCTTAGTGGGAGCGCTGCTTTTCCCTGTTGGTTTTATCATGCTTTATTTGATGAAATTTGATTTGTTAACCGGTGTGTTTACCCTAGTACCCCTAGCCCTGATAAATAAGCGACCCGGTGTGACTTTTGGTGGCATGATGCGAAATTGGGGCTTAGTGTTTGTTGGCAATTTTGCCGGCGCAATGACCACCGCTTTTTTTATGTCTTTTGTTTTAACTTATGGTTACTCTGTCGACGGTGGGGCAATCGCTGCCAAGGTTAGTGCTATCGGTGAATCACGCACGTTAGGCTATCAAGAAAATGGTATAGGTGGCTGGTTTACCATTTTTATTCGCGGCATGTTATGTAACTGGATGGTCTCTATGGGCGTAGTTGGTGCAATGATATCAACGTCTGCAGGCAGTAAAATGGCAGCCATGTGGATGCCAGTCATGTTATTTTTCTTCATGGGTTTTGAGCATTCAATTGTCAACATGTTTCTTTTCCCTTTCTCTATGATAATGGGTGGTGATTTCACTGTATATGACTACTTAGTGTGGAATGAAATCCCAACCGTTTTAGGTAATCTTGTGGGTGGTTTATGCCTAGTTGGTTTACCCTTGTACTACACGCATGTGAAAACATCGCCGGAACGCAAGTTATCAAAATAAAGATTGATTGGTAGGTTGGTAGGCTCCAAATGTCATATGTTTGGAGCCTTTTTTGTTAGAAACGGTTAATAAGGAACATGAATGAGCCGGCCATTGAGTGTAGTTATCGGGCAAGCAAGTACCAAGGGCGTTAAAGCGATTAATCAGGACGCAATCGGCAAGGTGATTCCGACAGAGCCGCAGCTTAGTACCAAGGGTATTGTGGTTGCGATGGCTGATGGGATTAGCTCAAGCCAGGTAAGTCAAATAGCCAGCCAAACTGCGGTTTCAAGTTTTATAGACGATTATTACTGCACCTCTGACTCTTGGTCGGTCAAAACATCAGTGCAAAAAGTCGTAAAATCCATTAACTATTGGCTCTATGCGCAAACTCAGAATAGCCCTTATCGATTTGAAAAAGATAAAGGGTATATTACTACTTTTAGCGCTCTCGTACTGAAGTCTAATACGGCCCATGTATTTCATTCTGGTGATACCCGTATTTACCTATTATCAGGAGGACAACTCGAACAATTAACCACCGATCACCGCCGCGTAGTCTCTTCTCAGGTCAGTTATTTAACTCGTGCTTTGGGTATTGAGCAACAGCTAGAAATTGATTATCACAGTCAATCAATCGAAAAAGATGATGTTTTTATTTTGGCCACTGATGGGGTTTATGAGTTTCTACAAAGTAAGCAGATTGTTAACCATATCGCCCATTCAGAGACCTTAGATATTGCTGCGAAGCAAATAATTGACCAAGCATTGCTTGGGGGTAGTGATGATAACTTAAGTATACAAATAGTGCGTATTGAACATGTGCCTGATTACCAATTAGACGAAGTCCAACAGCATGTGACTCAACTGCCTTTACCACCAAGATTACATCCAAGAATGCAGTTTGATGGATATGAAATTGTGCGTGAAATTTACATTAGCAGCCGCAGTCATGTGTTTCTGGCCAGGGATCTAGCCAGCCAAGAAACTGTCGTGATTAAAACGCCTTCTACTGAATTGCGCAATGATAGTCATTATCTCGAAATTTTCATGCTGGAAGAATGGATTGCGAAACGACTCAATAATCCTCATGTTGCTAAAGCGATAGGATTAACGCGCAAACGAAATTTTTTATATTTGGTGAGCGAATTCATTGAGGGGGTCTCACTGAATCAATGGATGATCGACAATCCAAAGCCTGACCTGAATCAAGTGCGAGCTATTATTGGACAGATAGCGAAAGGCTTACAGACCTTTCATCGACAAGAAATGATCCATCAAGACCTACGACCCAATAACATCATGATAGATCGCAGCAATACGGTCAAAATTATCGATTTTGGTTCAACCTATATTGCTGGGGTTACGGCTGCTATTAGCGCAGATACCTTGCGAGGCACAATGCGATATTCAGCCCCAGAATATTTTTTGGGACACGTAGGCAGTGAACGCTCTGATATATATTCATTAGCGGTGATCACATATCAAATGTTATCCGGTCGCTTTCCTTATGGTGCTGAAATAGCGCAAGCCAAAAATATGTCGGCACAGCGTCGTTTAAGCTACAGGAGCCTAATTAACGACGATAGCAAATTTCCTATTTGGATAGATGATGCTCTTCAACGAGCATTACACATTGACCCATTGAAGCGTCACGGGGAATTATCTGAATTTATTTATGATTTACACCACCCTAATAAAGCATATTTGTCGCGAAGTCGTCGCCCATTGATTGAACGTGATCCCGTTATGTTCTGGCAAGGACTGAGTATTATTTTTTTCTTAGTGATAATGATTCAACTGGCATTTTAAACTTTATGCTCTTATATCAAGCTGATCCTTGAGGCTTAAAATTTAACGTGTGTGGGGTTATTCGCGTCATCATAAATCGATAAAATTTTTAGATAGCAGATAGAAATGCAAGTAATCATCAGTTGCACTTAAGAATCAATATGGCGCATACATTCTCACGTTACAAGACCAGCTAGGCCATGCAGATTTGCGCACCACCTAAATGTATACGTATATAATAAAACGAGGTAGCAACTCACTGGTTAGTCCTTT
>CAXMOM010000039.1:0-195308 GCA_964195425.1 Acidiferrobacterales bacterium | reverse complement strand
TGAGACTAGGCCTCTCCTCAAGCGGGATGCGAATACTACGTCACTCGCAAATTTTGTCAAGACTTTTTATGAATTTATTTGCAGTAGTTGTTGTTACAAATACGCCTTTCATTTTCACAAACTGCGTCATCGAAATGACGCATAAACCTTGACACTTCAGTCAGTCGATTTTGCCTTTACATTCAAAGCTTAACCACTACTCCCCGAAGCGAGGGCGCATTCTACATATATATAAAGTATGTTCAAGCCTAATTTTAAAATACTTTGCATTTTTGTGGCTATCTGATTACTTTTACAACAAAACGCTTAAAATATGAAAGCTTTTTAACATCAATACTACATAATGTAAGATATAAATTTGATTGACCATTGGGCACAGTCCAATTAAATTAGGTCTTGTAAGCAATTTATTTGTAGTTTCTATATATAGAGGAAGAAATTAGGCAATATGCCAGAATTTACTATTTTAGCGATATTCATTCCCACATTCTTTGTAATTTCGCTTACTCCAGGTATGTGTATGAGCTTAGCGATGACATTAGGCATGACCATTGGGGTAAAAAAAACCTTATATATGATGCTGGGGGAAGTATTTGGAGTTGCTTTAGTCGCGGTACTTGCGGTAATTGGTGTCGCCAGTGTGATGATTCAATACCCTACTGTTTTCACTATACTTAAATGGGTAGGCGGTACGTATCTTTTGTATTTGGGCATAAAAATGTGGATGACCAAAGTACATATAGAAGCAGATACACAAATGTCTTACCGTAAAATCACACCAACCAAGCTCATCCTACAGGGTTTTGTAACAGCCATTGCAAACCCAAAAGGCTGGGCTTTTATGATTTCGTTGTTACCGCCTTTTTTAGACATCGCAAAACCATTGCCTATTCAACTATTAGTGTTAGTGTCTATTATAATGATGAGCGAATTAATCTGCATGCTAATTTACGCCAATGGCGGCAAGTGGTTACGGCGCATTTTAAATAAAGGTAATCATGCTCAGTGGATTAATAGAATTGGCGGGGCTTTACTCGCTATTATAGGTGTTTGGTTAGCCCTTGCTTAATCTAAGTCCTTATCAAATAATTACAACATTAATCAATTAACGTTACAGAGACCAAATCATGCCAATTAAAGCATTCAAGAATGTCACCCCTACTTTTGATAAAACGGTTTATGTTGATGAGACCGCTCTACTTGCAGGTGATATACATTTAGGCACCGATAGCAGCGTTTGGCCATTGGTTGCTGCCCGCGGAGACGTTAATATTATTAGGATTGGGCAACGCACTAATATTCAAGACGGCAGTGTTTTGCATGTAAGCCGCATCAGTAAAAAGAACCCCGATGGTTTTCCGCTTATTATTGGCGATGATGTAACGGTAGGACATAAATGCATGTTACACGGTTGTGTTCTTGGTAATCGAATATTAGTTGGGATGGGCGCGATTGTTATGGATGGTGTGGTAGTAGAAGATGATGTATTTATAGCCGCTGGCGCATTAGTTACACCTAATAAGCGACTAGAGAGTGGTTTTTTATACGTGGGTAATCCCGCGACTAAAAAACGTGCTTTGCATGATCATGAAAAAGCTTTTCTAAAGGAATCAGCCACGAATTATGTATTGCTAAAAAATGAGTATATGAATAACGATTAGACTTTGCAATTAGCAACAAACATTACGGTTTTGGGTCTAACTCAATGGCGCCTACATCTGGTTTAGATAATATCTTATTGCCTAAGATGTCATACTTTACATCTAGACCCAAAAATAAGCCCATAATGTCATCAATCAATGGTTTGATTATCATCCCTTTGTTTTTTTACCAAAGCCGCATTCATAGGACTAAAATCGCTTATAGATTGCCTATTTTTTTGTTTAAATAAAGGATCGTCGAATATGGGATCTGCATCTTGTATAGGCGCTGATAATGGCCAACTTGTAGGAGAAAAAAATACGTTATTAGAAAACATCATACTGCTTATTTTTTCCTGAGACAGCCGCTGCGGCTTGTACTGATCGCCTAATACATAGGCCGAAGGGGCAACAACATAAAAAATGTTATTCGCTATACGTACGCCTTTTGTTGCCCTATCTATAGCTATTTTTGAGACAATACCTTTTTCAACTACAATAGTATTGTTATAAATGATAAGGCGAGCAATAGTAAGTTGCTTTTACAGCTAAAATCCTGACTAACAAATTTATTCATTTATAGGCTCCATCACAAACGAAAAGGAATATTCTTGCGGGCGAACTAAAAATTCCTTATGAGGCTTGGCACCCCAGCTATCATCGCCACCCACTCCCATATGTAAATAGTCCAAGCGCACAACATTACTATTTGGGTAATTGATAGCCGAAACGTGCCGGGGGTGATTTTTTTCAGGATAAAGATGATACTTATCACCTTGGAGGGCACTAAATTGGAATACGTCATCACTAGTGAAGCGCCAACCTATGCCGCCACTATTTACGACTGTAAACCAATGTGTATCGGTTTTATTGCCGCTCTCTTGTAGGCGCGAATAGTCATGTAATTGTTCAGAAACTGTTGATGTATACAAACCAACCGCGGCGCTAGTTTTTCTGTCGACGTAATTTTCGTGTGGCCCACGTCCGTACCAAGCTAAGCTTTTCATATTTTCTGGAATAGACATATGCAGTCCAATCCTTGGCATTAGCGGCAGTTTTGCGCTAGTTGGTAAAAAATGCACCTTAGCCTGAATACGCCCTTGGGAATTGACATGCCATTGAATAGTCGTTTGTGCTACGTCATTAGCAATATTATATAAAGCAGTAATCACGACATTATTAGGGTCAACTTTAGCTACATCAAAACTAACCAAGGTTTGTTTCATCGAAGCGGTTCGCCAAATGCTGTTTCTATTATGCATGCTCCAACCACGGTCATTGTCGGTAGGTAAACGCCAAAAATTAAGCGACGGTGCTTCAGTTAGCATGGCCGTCTGTTGGTATTGATAGTCTTCAATTAATCCTGTTGATTTGTCGAAGACAAGCGAAAAATCTGACCCTGTAACCACAATTGAACCCGTCTTTTGATTAATATTTAGAGCGCTACTTGGCTTAGAGTTTGAGGCTGTCAGCGGGCCATTTTGTATTTGAGATTGCAATGCAAACTGCTCCCATGCAGCTACATGATCGTGAATGTCTTGCGAATTTCGCATTTTTTTAACGTGAGAGCCATCGTCGACAACATTTGGTATATTTGCTCTTTCCATTTTTCGCATATCAATGGCATAAATAGTAACTTGGTAATCACCGCTTCCATCTTTGACTAAGTGCCTTAAGTCCATTGCAATTGAACTCGATTGATTTGGCTTTGTATTGTCCAGCCCATCGAGGTGTGAACTGGCAATTGGCTCACCGTTGCGCTCTAATCGCCAGTAGAAATTCAAATGGGACAAGTCTAGAAAGTTGTATTTATTAGTTACCGATACCGTGAAGTTGCTTATGTCGGTCAAGCTAAAATGAATAGGTTGATAAACTTTCTTCGCCTCATACAAATGCGGATTTGGTGTTCTGTCTGCTTGAATAAGACCGTTAGCTAAAAAGTTACCGTCGTTATTCTGGTCATTAAAATCACCACCGTAACCCCAATACTTTTGCCCTTGGGGCGTTTCTAATAATATAGTTTGGTCAACCCAATCCCAAATAAAACCACCTTGTAACTGGCGATTAGCATAAATGGCTTGCCAATATTTATCTAAGTTACCCAAGCTGTTCCCCATTGCATGGGCGTATTCTGCCATTATTAATGGCTGATTAGGGTTAGCAGCAATGTAGTCTTCAAGTTCCCCAATGGAGTCATACATAGGGGTATAAATATCTACATAATCAAGCACAGAATGTCCATTAACTGTTCCCCAACCGCCATAGGTGACGGGGCGTGAAGGATCAAGTTTGCGTATAGCTTGTGCACCCTTTTCGAATGCTTGGCCTAAACCCGCCTCGTTACCCATTGACCAAAAAATAATAGAAGGATGATTTTTGTCTCGCTCGACCATTCGCGTAATACGTGAAAGATGCGCCGCCTCCCATTCGGGTTGAAAACCTAAGTGATATTTTTCTTGGTCTTTGTTTTGATTCCCAAGCTGCATATATTTATGCGACTCAATGTTCGCTTCATCCATCACATAAAGGCCGTATTTGTCGGCTAACTCATAAATATAGGGATCATTAGGAAAATGAGCCATGCGTAGCGCATTAATATTAAACGACTTCATTAATTGTACATCTTTGAGCATATCGGCTTTAGTGACCACTCGCCCACCATACATATGATGTTCAACTCGGTTGACGCCCCGTATAGTGACCATTTCACCGTTCACTTTAAACACGCCACCTACTAACTCTAGCTTACGAAAACCCACAGGGATCTTGATGTACTCACCTTCATTGGTGTCGGTATTTTCCATTGAAATAATCAAGTCATACAAGTGCGGTGATTCAGCCGACCATTTTCTTACCATGGGTATCGAGGTGGAGAATGTATATTGATTCTGTTCATTAAGAAGCAATGCACCTGTATGAATAACTTGCTCTTTATCCACTAACTTTGCACTTAGCCTTACATTCTCAGACAGAGCGCTTTTTGTAAGATCTAAGGCAACAGAAAGTTCACCCGTTTTATAAGTGTTATCTAACGATGCATTAACACTTATGTCGTGTATATGTGTGTTTGGTGTTGCATACAAATAAACATTCCGCTCAATACCACTAGTATTCCAACCGTCTTGATCTTCTAAATAACTACCGTCGCTCCAACGAATATTTTCAATAGCAATTTTGTTTTTGCCCTTTGTTAAAAAGGCACTAATATCAAATTCAGCCGGCAATTTGGCACCTTGTGTATATCCAACATATTCGCCATTCACCCACACATAAGCGGCAGAATTAATACCGCCAATATGCAGCACCGTGCGCATGTTTTGCCACTTTCTATCAAGCTCTACAAATTTTACATAAGCGTTAACAGGATTATAATCGGTAGGGACAAAGGGCTGATTTTCAGGAAACACGTAGTCGATATTTTTGTAGTAAGGCGTGCCTTCGCCAGCAAACTCTGGGCTTCCGGGAACCCTAATCGTTTTAAACGCGTTTAGCTTGTAGTTTAATTGGTAAAAATCTTTTGGGTGCTGCGCTGGGTTTTGTGAACGGTAGAATAACCAATCGCCATTCAATGACATGAATCGGGAAGAATTTACTATGTTATTTTGTTCCGTATGTTGCATATTTTCAAAGGCAAAAAAACTTGCCCTTGCAGGTAATTTGTTTTCTTCAAAAATTTCTGGATTTTGCCAGTGCACAGCCACCGGTTTTGGTTCGACCAATAGTTCACTGTCAACAGACAAAGGAACATTCGAACATGAAACCACGGTTGCGAGCGTTAAAAGACAAATAAAATGGCTAAATTTGGTGGAGATAGTTTGTCGAATCATTAGTACCCTAGACCAAGCAAGTGAATTTTTGGAAGTGTAGGTGCCGAAGAGCGCTTCGACACCTTGTTTGCTTTTACAAACCTACATCAAAACCTAAAAGCGATATACCGCGCCAAGTGTAAAACGACGGCTGGCACTCGCTATGTAATTGGTAAGTTGCTCGTATTTCATAAACCTTTCTGTTTCAGATTCATTTAAGTTAACCACATTGAAATTAAATTTAAGCTTTTTGCTCACAATATAGTTGGCACTTAAGTCAAGCTGACCACGAGCGGCCTCAATTTCAGGTAACGAATCAGCGCGCCTATTTTCAACATATACATTGGGTACTCTATAGCCAGTGGCCGGTAATAAAAAGCTATAGTCAAATCCAATGTCTAATAGTCCAGGTTTTATTTCTTGGTTCCAATCAACATTACCTTCGCCTAAACCCAAATGCCACTTACCCACAACTGCGGTTGCGTAACCTGCTTTTTTGAGCATTGCAGGCAAAGTAGGCTTATCGATTTTAATTAGTGCAGGCGCATCATCGGGGAAAATCGCGGCCTGACTTCTAAAGCCATGTTCACCCGTTAAAAGAGAATAGCGCGTCGGTGAACATTACACCACCGGCAGCGAGTTGGTCGATGGACGGCGTTTCAACGCCAACTGCACCATATACCCTTATACCCTTATACCCTTATACCGCCATAGCCTAAGTCATCAATATAAAAAATAACAACATTGGGATGCGCCTTATTTGGCTTGGCTTGGGGCATGTCTATTTCGGTATTTTTTGCACAAGCTGTAAACAAAAAAACAAACCGGCATAAAGAGATAACTAATATGGGCTGATTAAGACGGTTTGAAACAGACATGTTTAGACCTTTTTGCAATTTTATGATTACTACACAAATACTAAGACCGCTTACAGCCAAAAAACCTCAGTCGAACATGCTACTTTTTATTGGCTAAATTAATAACTAAGATGATCAATTAACATATAATGTAGTGATAGTGATAGTGATAGTGATAGTGATAGTGAAAGTATGCTTTAGTTTGCGTTTAACGCGCGTAAATACTTATACACAGGCTCACAGTTAGGCTTGTAATCAAACCACAAATAAAAGCTCTGTGCGGCTTGATTAACAAGCATTCCTAAACCATCAATAGTAGTAGCGCAGCCTAGTTTATTTGCCTTTTGCATAAACGCCGTTGGCTTTGGCAGGTAAACCATGTCGTAAACGCTCGGCTGGTTAGCAAATATACTGTCGGGCAAATCGGGAACATCGTCCTGTAAGCTAAGCGAAGTAGCATTTATCACAATATCAAATAATTCACCGCTGTTTTCTTCGTACAGCTGAGCTGTTTTGTTTGCGTAGCTATTAGTATAAGCAACAAGCTGTTTTGCTTTATTCGGGCTTCTATTGTAAATGGAAACGCTATTGATACCTGCATCAACCAAGGCTGGGAGTGCGCCCTTTGCCGCACCACCGGCACCAATCATCAATATTTTTGCCCTGTTTACATCAACGCCATGATTATGTAAATCGGCAACAAGGCCTTCGCCGTCGGTGTTGTCCCCTATAAAACCGTCTGCCTTCTTAATAATGGTATTCACAGCACCAGCTCGCTTAGCTTGGGACGATAGCGTATCTACCCATTTCAAAGCATCAAGCTTAAACGGCATTGTCACGTTAGCGCCAATGCAAGCATCATTAGTAAAAAATTGCTCCGCTGATAAGGCAAAGCCGTCGACGGGCGCTAAACGTTTTTGATAATCCAAAGGCATATCAAATTGCTTGGCAAACATGGCGTGAATAATAGGTGATTTACTTTGCTCAATGGGGTTACCAAATACACAAGCAATTGCGGGGCGTGTTGACAAGCGATATACCTTGATGAATATGTAGTGTTCAATCATACCCAAAAAAACAGCATATTCCAAAACGTAAAAAGCCTCGCGTAATTTGCGAGGCCTTAAAACTTACTTTATTGCTTAATTAAAACTTATAACCAATAGAGATTGTGTAAACAAACGGGTTAATCTCAACGGTTTCGATTGACCCCAAGTCTGCTCCGTTTACTTTAAATTTAGCTTCAGTTTCGATGCTGATATAACGAACTGATGCATTTACGTAAATGCCATCGGAAATTTCGTAGTCAGCACCCAGTTGCGCCGCCAAACCAAAAGAACTGTCTAAGCTTAAGTCTGAAATAGTGGCACCAATTGCGCCGTCAATTGAACTTACGCTTGCGTCATTAAATTCTTCATCAAAAAACACAGTGTAGTTAAGACCAATACCAGCATATGGCTGGAATTTAGCATCTGCATCAGCAAAGAAATAGTTGGCTGTAACGGTAGGCGGTAAATGCTTTGTTTTACCTAAGTTACCGCCACCACTGGCTAAGTTTATTTTGTGCGAGAAAGGCGTAGCCGCTAATACTTCTACGTTCCAGTTGTCGGTAATAAAGTACGCGAGGTTTAAACCAAGTTGTGTATTGGCACCAACACTGACACCACCTACCACTCCTCCAGCAATCTCGAAATTAGCGCCACCCACTAAGATGTTTGAACTTGAATCATCTGGTGCAACAGTAGTTAAACCAGCACGTACTAAAATATCGCCAGCTTCATGTGCGAATGCATTTACACCCGTTAAAGCTAAAACAGAAACAATGACGGTTGAAAGAATAGTCTTTTTCATTACGTACTCACTATATTAATTAAGGTTAAATTATAAATTCTGCATTTATAATAGAGTACGTAAAGTTTTAAATATTGATCTAGATTAATGTTAGTTAAACGCTTGATTTACAATCGTTTATTTCGTTGATCCATATCAATACTTTACGAATATTCTAAGGAAGTATTGGTGGCCATTCGGGAAAACTTGATTGAACAAGGCAATGATAACTTTTCCATAAATTATCAGTTAAAAAGCAATCTTCCATAGGCCTAAACTGCTAACGGCGATCAGCATGGCGCCAACGAAGCGCTTAAATAACTGATCATTCTTTAAGATCGCATCATGTAATTTCAAGCCTATTACATGGCCAATTGCGGCGAAGGGGAGCAATAAAGCACTGGTAAGTACATTCAGTTTTACATCTAAAATGATAAACGCGGTCATCTTAACGCTTACCAATATAAACCAAAGGACAAACAAGGTGTTTCGCAATTGCCCGCGGTGTACATTTTTTGCGAAAACCGCCACCATAAGTGGCGCTCCTGTTAACGACGTGCCTGCTACGTAGCCTCCTATGACTAACAAACCCTTATCGACCCATGAATCCCCGCTGCGAATAGCCCATCCGGCAAGCCATAACACGGCATAAAACAAACTCACTGAATAAATAAAGATGAGTAGCCATTTGGTTGGCAATTGAATAAGTCCAATAACGCCAATGATCGCTGAAGGAAAGATATACCAAGCCGCTTTACGTAAATAAGACCAATCGATATTATTTATGCGGGTCCTTAGCGTAAGGCCAGAGAAAAATAGAAGATGCAAACCAATAATCGGCAACCAAAATAGAGCTTGGTCATGCACAAATAGCATTAGGGGAAGACCTAATGCAGCGCCACCAAAACCTAATCCACTGCGAACAAATCCGGTCCAAATAAAAATAATAATGACAAAAACATATTCTATATTGCTCAAATCCAACAAAAGAGAAGACCTTGTAAAACGAAATTGCTTGTGAGTAAGTGATTAGAGCTCAACGATACGCTACAAGGCTATCATTTGCGCATAAACTTATTAATGTAGACAATGGTAGAGGTAAACTTGGCTAGGTGATCACAACAATAACGTTATACTTCTATAAGAAAATTAGCTGCTTTGACAATTACCTTTACTCAGCTAGCACCTTTATACGCTCTAACCAGCGCTGCTTTTCTGGGTCAGGCAAAAAGCTAGCCTCAATGCCATTGCCAATAAGCTGCACTAATGCTTTTTCAGATACCGGCAAGCTATTTACAACTGCCTTGAAGTTTTCTTCTAAATAGCCACCAAAATAAGAAGGGTCATCAGAATTGACCGTTACCCGTAAGCCATCATTCATCAATTCTATTATGTTATGCTGCGCCATATCTTCTACTACGCATAGTTTAAGGTTACTTAGCGGACACACTGTTAAAGGTATTTGATGCTCTTTTAAGTAAGACATTAATACCGGGTCTTCCTTACTGCGCACACCATGATCTATGCGGTCAACTTTCAGCAAATTAACCGCCTCCCACACATAATCGGCGGGTCCTTCTTCACCAGCATGCGCGACCAACTTAAAACCTAAGGCTTTAGCCTGCGCAAATACGCGCTGAAATTTAGAGGGTGGGTTGCCTAGCTCGGAGCTATCTAAACCTACTGCAGTAATCATCGAATAATAAGGGCGAGCTTGGCCTAAGGTTTCAACTGCACTTTGTTCACTCAAATGACGTAAAAAAGACAAAATAAGATAAACAGACACACCAAATTCAGTTTTCGCTTTTTCAATCGCACGAGCAAATCCGGGCATGAAAACAGCGTAAGCAATGCCTCTTTGGGTATGGGTTTGTGGGTCAAACATAATTTCGGTATGAACAACATTTTGTTCATTACATTTACACAAATACGCCCACATAAGGGCAAAAAAATCATCTTCATCACGCAACACATTTGCACCTTGATAGTACAAATCTAGGAAACTCTGCAGGCTGTCAAATTGATACGCAGTTTGTATTGCCTCAATACTTGAAAACGGCAGTGTAATGTTATGCTTTTGCGCCAAGTCCCACATTAATTGAGGCTCTAAGCTACCTTCTATATGCAAATGTAATTCTGCTTTAGGAAGTATATGAATGAGGTGTTTAAGTCTTTTTGTGGTCATTCTAAGCATTCCTTCCAATTACTTTTTGTTATTAAGTCGGTATCTATTACAAGGTTACAGGCGAATTTTTACATACCTAAAATTTATATCTCAAGCCAATTTATAGGCTTAAGGTATTGCTGTATTTTACCCTCTGGTGACTCTGGCGAGGGTTTATAGTTATATTCCCACCGGGTAAGTGGCGGCAAAGACATTAAAATAGACTCGGTTCGCCCGCCGGTTTGCAGGCCAAACAAAGTACCGCGATCGTATACTAGATTAAATTCAACATAACGCCCACGCCTGTATAGCTGAAATTGACGCTCACGTTCTGTAAAAGGGGTATTTTTGCGTTTCTCTACAATGGGCACATACGCATCTAAGAAACCGTTGCCAACCGCTTGCATAAATGAAAACGACTTATCAAATCCCCATTCGTTTAAATCATCAAAAAATAAACCACCTATGCCGCGTGTTTCATTTCGGTGTTTTAAATAAAAATAGTCGTCGCACCATTTTTTATACTTACCATATACAGCGTCGCCAAAAGGAGCGCAAAGCTCGGCCGAAACCTGATGCCAATGTTTTGCGTCATCGGTAAATACGTATGAAGGCGTTAAATCAAATCCGCCACCAAACCACCATATTGATGGTTCACCCTCTTTTTGTGCAACAAAGAATCGAACATTCGCATGGCTTGTGGGCACATAAGGGTTATTGGGGTGGATAACTAATGACACACCCATTGCTTGAAAACTACGCCCAGCCAGTTCAGGCCTAGCAGCAGTCGCAGACGCTGGCATTTGAGTGCCGAATACATGAGAAAAGTTTACGCCTCCTTGCTCAATAACATTACCACCTCTCATAACACGCGACCGGCCACCGCCGCCTTCTTCTCTATCCCACTTGTCTTCAACAAAAGATCCGCTGCCGTCGGCCAATGAAAGTGTATGACAGATGCTGTCTTGCAAATTCAACAGAAAAGCTTTTACGCTGTCAATTTGTGCCTGAGTCACAATATCGTTTACGCCTGTTGAGTTGGTATTAGTTGTATTGCTCATGCACGTATGGTTTCCATGGTTAAACTGTGAAATATCTTACTCGGTGATTTTTGATTGCCCAGTAAACCTTCTAATACCCGAAGCTCATTGCCAAAATAGCCACGAAGCTCTTGCTCGTTTATTGCTGGAGACTCACCGGCGGGGTTAGCGCTTGTTGATACAATGGGCTTACCTAAATGATTGCACATTTGGGAGACCAGTGGGTGACTACTAATACGCACTGCCAGCATGTTGGAATCGCCACTTAACCAATCGGGTGTTTTAGGCGATTTTGGCAATAGCCAAGTGACAGGTCCTGGCCAACTTGATAATATTTCTTGCTGGGTATGTTGAGATAAATGTTCAAACAACACGAATGGTGCTATTTGAGAGAAGTCGCTAGCAATTAATATCATGCCTTTTTCTACTTCTCGGCTTTTGAGCGACAAGATTTTGTAGACTGCATCTTTATTTAATGGGTCACATCCTAATCCATACACAGCCTCGGTCGGGTAAGCAAACACTTGGCCCGATTCGTACCACGTGCTTAGATCTTGTAATTGCTTTTGTAATGTTTCTTGCCGTTTATTGGTCATCTATTCAGTTTCATCTACACAATGTGCGCAATCAGCTTTAGCACATAAAAATACTTTTTCACCCTTTGTTTTTACCATCATAATGCTGGCATTACATTTTGGGCACGACTTTGCGACAGGTTCGCTGTTCAAAAGATACTTGCACTTGGGAAAGTTATCGCAAGCATAAAAAAATTTTCCGAAGCGATTCTGTCTTTTTTGTATTAGGCCTTTTTTACAACTAGGACAATCTACAGGGGTGTATTGTGCCTGAATCTGCTTTTGTTGATTAGTCGAAATAAAGTGACAACTTGGAAAGTTTGTACACCCTATAAACATGCCGTAGCGCCCTTTTTTAACCGCTAGTTGTGCTTCACATTCGGGGCAGTGGCTGTTATCAATAACCTTTAAAGTAGAGACTTCACTTGTATTAAGTGATTTAGAGTAGTCGCATGCAGGATAAGTTGTACAGCCCAAGAAGCTTGATTTGCCCACATGCTTTATCTGCAAGGGTGCTGAGCACTGCGGACAATCACCATAAGCCAACTGGTTGGCATGCGCAGCAGAGTGCTCAGGAAATATCGCGTCGTCTTTTTTAGACATGCTGACTTTTAAACAAAGGCGTTTTAAACATAAGCGCTGTTATACATAAACTACACAAGGCTTAAGCATATGGTTAATGTAAATATCCTTCTTGGCAGTCAAAAATTAGCTCTTCCATTTGTTCATAAGCCAACTCTTTACCCGGCACATTAAATAACACCATTAACACAACCCATTTAAAATCTACTAAACAAAACTCATTTGAGTCGATTTCCATTACTCGGTCTATCACCATTTCGCGGGTGGATGAACACAGTACATTAATTTGCTCAAGAAAAATAAGAAAGCCTCTACACTCTACGTCAAGCATAACCTGCTCTTCAATAGTATATATGCGAGTGCTTGTTACTTCAGTAACGCGTGTTAAATAGGGTGTTTCGTCTGATGATTGTAAATCACATAGTTTTTCAAGCCATGCCAAGGCCTTGAATATTTCATCATGATGGAAGCCTGCTCGGATAAGTTCGTCGGTCAATTCGTCTTGGTCAACCATAATATCTGCTTCATGATTAACTAAATTCTCAAATAAATACATGAGGATATCGAACATATTTTAAGCCCTCAATTTAACGTAGCCTTCTGCGGTTGAGGCTACTAATCCACGCAACTCGTATTCTAATAGTTGTGATAACACATCGTTTAACGACATGCCGGTGCGTTTAGCGATACTGTCTACCGAGGTAGCAACATCGCCAACACTATCTAACAATGGTTCAGATGCCAAGCTTTCAAGCACTTTTTTTTCAACTTTTTTTGTCTCGTTTGCAATACAGGGAATTTCGTCGAGTACATCTTGGATATTTTCGGTTAACTTTGCGCCTTGTTTTATTAGCCAATGACATCCTTGTGCATTAGGATTATTCACATTGTTGGGCACGGCAAACACTTCTCTGTTTTGTTCAATTGCGTATTTTGCGGTTACTAAGCTGCCACTTTTTATCCTCGCCTCAACCACTATAACACCCAAACTCATACCACTAATAATACGATTACGACGCGGAAACATCGTGGCTACAGGATTTGTTCCCAGCAAAAATTCCGACACCAGCGCGCCACTTTCTGCCACCTCCTTATAAAGGTGCTTGTGCCGCTTTGGGTAGATAACATCAACCCCACATCCTAGTACGCCAATGGTAGGCAAATTATTCGCTAAGCTTGCCTGATGACAGGCGGCATCAATACCCAATGCTAAGCCACTAACAGTTACCGCCAGCGTATGCTTAGCTAAACCTTGTACAAGATCATGAGTCGTTTGCACTGCGCTAAAGGAGGCTTTACGACTTCCCACAATGGCAATTTGTGGCTGCGAAAGCAGATCAATATCACCCCACACAAATAAAAATAGCGGCGGTCGTGATATCTGCTTCAAAAGTTTTGGATACCGCTCGCATTCAAGACTAACGAAGTGATGATTGGTCGACTGCGAAAGCCAATTCAAGGTTCGCTCTACTTGAGTGGCCACCCTCTTGTTGTATAAAGACATAGCCGTAATTTGATCGCTAGACCAGCCTATTGAAGCCAACTCTGAGTGATTTTTTAATAATAGCGCTGACAAACTGCAGCTAAGTTTTGTGGCACTTGCCAATAGGCGTATATAGCCAATATTAGGGATGTTATTAAGTCTTAACCAATTGCTAATAAGTGCTTTTTGAGGATTTACAGGTGCGTTCGAAGTGTGCAATAGATTGAACATGTGATTTTCCTTCCTTGGAATCATCAGTGTTTAGTGCGTAAAGCGAGTGCCCTTTAACAAGGTTTAAGGTGTCACTTTAATAAGGCTTCGCGATTAATTCGCCGCCAGTTAAATGTGTTTCTGCTTTTGTTACCCATGCATAGCTAGCGTTTTCAAAGCTTTTGATAATAACTAATTCGCCTACTTTGAATGCCGGTTGCGTAACGCGCTCACTTAAGGAGAGCATATCTAACAGACTTCCGTCGTCGGCATATTCAGGCTCATCGCTCGCCAAAATATCGGGACCACGGTGGTATATACCAAAAACAGTTCCCGGCGATACCTGGTTAGCACCAAGATTAACAATCACAATATCGCGCATGCTAATTAGGGAGTTACCATTAATATTTTGCACAAGCTCACCAACCTGTGCCTGCGCAGGTGCCAAAGTTAAGTCTTTATCTTGTACTTTTGTTTTCGGCTTGAGTTTGTCGCCCTGCTTCGCCTCCATAGTGCTTGCCGTTAAGCGCACAATTTGGCGTTCGTTTGATAAGGAATTACTTACCTGTGCGTCGCTTAAATGGCTGATTTGTAAACCTAGGTTTTTACCCGAACTATCAATTACTTCACGTACTTTACGTATTACTTGATAAGTAGCATTTACATCGGGTAGTTTGTGCGCCAACACATAGTCTTGAGTCGAAAAACGAGGAGTGCCTAAATTATCCCCTAACAAAGTGGGTAACTCTTTGTATTGCTCTGCATCCATCATACTGTCATTTTTTATGAACGGCGATATGATTGACCAAGGTAATACTGAAATAGGACTACGCTTATTAACAACGCGACTTTCGGGCGATAACACCACTGTATTTTTGTCGCGGCTAGAATTGATATCTCTCACTAACTCAATCACAGGTTTACCATTTTCATAACGAAGCAGCAAAGTGTCGCCTGGATAAATGAGGTGCGGATTTTCAATTTGTATATTGTTACGCCATAGTTCGGGCCACAACCAAGGTTTATCAAGAAATAAATTTGAAATATCCCATAATGTGTCACCTTTTGTCACAACATACGTTGTAGGGGCATCCGATTTTATATTTAAAACGTCGGCAACCGACATCCCCACATTAGTGCACAATAGTGCTAACGTAAGTGCTGTTGTTCGTAGTAATACCGAGCCTTTTACCATCTTTTATTAACCTTGCAAGAATACAGATTTATATCTGATTTGAGTGTTGTATAATAGGTTATCGGTTTAAACCTCATAAAATTAACCCTAATTACCTTGAATTTGCATTATTTACCGCAAATTCTTACCTTACATAAGGGTGGTTAATGAATGAAAGCTAATACCGTGTGATATAATTATGCCCATACAATAAATGAAAACGACATTTGTTAGATGCGAATTGTGAACCAATGTTATAAATATTGATACTGACCCAAAGAGTAATTTTTTATGCCTGCATTACAAGTATTAACCTTTCCTGATGAACGCTTACGCACTGTGGCCAAACCAGTGGAAAAAGTCGACAAAGGTATTCAAGCCTTGGTTAAAGACATGTTTGAAACAATGAAAGAAGAAAAAGGAATTGGCTTAGCCGCCACGCAAGTTAACGTGCATAAACGCGTTGTGGTAATTGACGTGTCGGAAGACCAAGAGCAATCTTACGTATTTATTAACCCTGAAATTATTGAAAAAACCGGTTCAACGGTTAGCGAAGAAGGATGTTTGTCGGTACCCGATAATTACGCCAAGGTAGACCGAGCCGAATATGTAAAAGTACAGGCGCTAAACGAAAATGGCGAAAGTTTCGAGTTAGAAGCCCACGGACTACTCGCTATTTGTATTCAACACGAACTTGATCATTTGCAGGGAAAGCTTTTTGTTGACTATTTATCGCCCCTTAAACGCGACCGCATCAAGAAAAAGTTAGAAAAAGAAGCCCGCTTAGCTGCAAAAGAATAGTCATCTAACAAAGTAAGGATTTAATTTGCGCATCATTTTTGCTGGCACGCCCGATTTTGCAGCTTCGCACTTGCAAGCGTTATTAGACGCACATCACACTATAATAGCCGTTTATACTCAGCCTGACCGGCCTGCTGGTCGTGGTAATAAAGTCACCGCTAGTGCGGTAAAGACCCTTGCCTTAGCTCACAATTTACCAGTTTATCAGCCAGTATCACTAAAGGCAGAGCATGGAAAACAAGAACTAAGCGATCTAAAAGCCGACTTAATGATTGTGGTTGCCTACGGGCTAATACTGCCTAAAGAAGTATTAGCAGCTCCAAAAAATGGATGCATTAACGTACATGGTTCAATTCTGCCAAAATGGCGCGGCGCAGCTCCCATTCAACGCGCTATATGGGCCGGGGACGACGAAACTGGCGTGACTATTATGCAAATGGATGAAGGCTTAGATACGGGCGATGTATTGTCTATTCATCGTCTAACGATTGGACCTAGTGATACAAGTGCCGTTTTATACGATAAACTCGCGGCACTGGGTCCTAAAGCCTTAGTGCAAAGTCTTGCAACATTTGCCCAACTGATAGCTAAAAAACAAGATGACGCTCAAGCCACCTACGCGTCTAAACTAACAAAAACGGAAGCTTGTGTAGATTGGCAACTGCCAGCACAACAGCTCGAACGAAATATTCGAGCGTTTAATCCGTGGCCAATGGCTTGGTTTACCTATCAAGATAAACCAATAAAGGTATGGCAAACACACACAGAAAAGCTCACAGATAGTGAACAGTTAAACGTTACGCCTGGTACAATATTGTCGTTCGACAAACATGGCTTGAAAATAGCGACGGCTAAAGGCGCATTAGTGATAACCAAGCTGCAGCTTGCAGGGAAAAAACCTCAGGATGTTTCGCAGATAATAAACGGACAAGCTTCATTATTTACGGTCAATGATATAATGGCAAGACCGGCACAATGAAAAAGCACCCATCAAACAACCGTAAAAACCCCTCCCCTAGTAAAGACTCACTCTTTATAGGACACCCTGTAAATAAGCGTGCAGACGCAAGTTGGGTACTTTTTCAAATTTTAGAAAACGGTCGTTCATCAAGTGAAGTGATGCCTAAAATATGGAGCCGTCACGAAAAGCCACAAGACCGCGCATGGCTGCAAGAAATGGTATATGGCTGCCTGCGGAACTTGCCCGAACTACAAGTATGGCTAAGGCAGTTATTAAACAAGCCACTAAAAAAACAACAAAAAATTATTGAGCATTTGCTCATGCTTGGCATGTATCAGCTAGCCTATTCACGCACAGCCGAACATGCAGCCGTGTCGGAAACGGTTGACGCCTGTAAGCAAATGAAAGAAATAAGCCTAAGCGGCCTGGTAAATGCGGTATTACGAAGATTCCAGCGTGAAGATATTCAATCACAAGTTCACGAGCAAGCGCACATTACCCTTGGCTTGCCTAAATGGTTGTATAAAGCGCTGTTGACTCATTATGGCGCTACCCATGATATTGCGGAGCTTGCCAAACAAATGCATACCCGCGCGCCACTGTGGCTTAGAATAAATACGCAAAACACCACCGTTGAAAAATTTCAAGCGCAGCTTAGCGAAGCGCAATATAGCTTCGAGAGCTTTGGTAATAAGACGGTAAAACTCAACAACGCCGGTGAAATAATGCGATTGCCTGGGTTTGAAGAAGGACATTTTGCTGTACAAGATTTCGCCGCACAGCAAGCAGCCATTATACTAGACGCACAAAAGGGCGATGTAATACTCGATTGCTGCGCAGCGCCGGGCGGGAAGTCGGCAGGTATATTAGAGTACCAACCAGAATTAGCGCATTTGTTTATTCTTGATGCAGACCCAAAACGCATGCATCGCGTACATGAAAATTTTGAACGTCTTGGTCATGACAAAACATTTAGCGAACAAACGACCTTTGTTGTGCAAGACGCTAGCGATCTTGGTGACAATGCTAGCCTGCCTCAGTTTGATAGAATTTTATTGGACGCGCCCTGCTCAGCCACCGGCGTTATTCGCAGGCATCCTGATATAATGTGGCTGCGAAAGTCTGCCGATATCGATGTATTGGTTAGCTTACAAAAACAGATTCTTGAGAGTGCTTGGCAAAAACTAAAATTAGGCGGCACGCTAGTATACGCAACATGCTCAATACTGCCCCAAGAAAACCAACAACAAATTGAAGACTTTATTGCCACCCATAATGACGCTACACTTGACCCCATAAAAACGAACCAAAATGAAACGGCAAGTATTTGGCAAATATTACCCGGACAAGACGGTATGGACGGTTTCTTCTATGCTAGGCTAACCAAACGTTGAGCATCGCTGAGTTCATGCTCGTTGCTTTAAGTAAGATCAGTTTGCGAGATCATAAGCTAAAATGAAAATAATAATAATTGGCGCAGGCCAAGTGGGCGGTACCTTAGCTGAGAATTTGGCGGGTGAAAAAAATGAAATAACAATCATTGACTCCGATCAACATACCTTGTCTGATTTACAAGACCGCTTAGACGTACAGGTAGTCTGTGGTATTGGTTCTCATCCCGACATTCTTAAGAAAGCCGGCGCTGAAAATGCCGACATGCTTATTGCCGTTACCAGTAGTGACGAAAGCAATATGATGGCCTGCCAAGTGGCACACAGTTTATTTAGAACTCCCACAAAGATTGCCCGTGTGCGCTCTGAACAATATATTATTTACCAAGATCAGCTTTATCAGCATAAAGACATACCCGTTGATCATTTAATAGCCCCTGAACAACTTGTTACCACCGCTATTAAGCGTCTCATAGACTATCCTGGCGCTTTGCAGGTAGTTGAATTTGCTGATGGACGTGCAAGCCTTGTAGCCGTTAAGGCATATTATGGTGGTTTATTAGTAGGGCACGCCCTATCTGCATTAAAAGAACATATGCCGAATGTAGATACTCGCGTTGCTGCCATTTATAGGCGTGGTCGCCCCATCCGCCCGTTAGGCTCGACCGTTATTGAAGCCGACGATGAAGTGTTTTTCATCGCAGATACTAAACATATTCGAGCGGTAATGAGCGAACTACAAAAATTAGAAGCTAGCTACAAACGCATTATGATTGCCGGTGGTGGGCTAATAGGCGCAGGTTTGGCCAAAAGATTAGGACCTAAACACAACGTAAAGTTAATTGAATTCAATAGCGAGCGCGCGCATTACCTGTCGAGCACCCTCGATAATGTTACGGTGTTTCATGGCGATGCTTCAGACGCAAGCTTGTTAAGCGAAGAAAGCGTTGACCGCGTCGATGCTTTCATCGCGGTAACAAATGACGACGAAGCCAATATTATGTCGGCCATGCTAGCCAAACGTATGGGCGCTGCCAAAGCGATGGTGTTAATACAGCGAAGCGCCTACGTTGATTTAGTGCAAGGGGGCGATATAGACATCGCATTTTCGCCTCAACAAGCAACTATTTCTGCACTACTTACGCACATTCGTCGCGGTGACATTGTTAACGTGCATTCACTAAGACGCGGCGCGGCAGAAGCTATTGAAGCTATTGCCCACGGTGATGAACAAACGTCAAAAGTAGTTGGCAAACAAATTAAAGATATAAAACTACCGCCGGGCACCACCATAGGTGCGGTTGTGCGTGCAGACGAAGTCGTTATTGCTCATAGCGACACGGTAATATTAGCGAACGATCACGTAATTCTATTTCTGGTAGACAAGAAGTTTATTGGGGATGTGGAAAAACTATTCCAACCAAGTGCTATGTTCTTTTAGCAATTGCTTATAGTCAGCAATTAATAAGATCGCCTAATGCTTGCCATAGAAGTAAGTACTAACTCCGCCAAAATGTAGGTGAGAATAGTACAAGTAATGAAAACACCTCTAGTCGCCCAAACAGCATTGCCGTTACTAGCAGCCATTTTCCAGCGTCGGATACTTGTGCATACGTACCGGCAACTGAGCCTAAACCTGGGCCTAAGTTATTAAGTGCCGCAGCGGTAGCCGAAAAAGCGCTAATATTGTCAAGCCCGGTGCCAATTAGGCCTATCATAATAACAACAAATACAATTGCGTAGGCGGCAAAAAAGCCCCAAACAGCCTCAACCACACGACTTGGTATTGCTCTGTCACCGAGCTTAACCGAATACACCGCTTTAGGATGAATTAGCCGGTCAACTTCACGCTTTCCCTGAATAAACAGCAGCAGTACTCTAATGACTTTAAGACCCCCGCCAGTTGAACCCGCACATCCGCCCACGAAACTTGAAAATATAAGCAATATTGGTAAGAACGACGGCCACGCAGAAAAATCGGTGGTAGTGAAGCCTGCCGTTGTGCTTATAGATACAGCTTGAATAAGCGCTTGGTCTAGCGATGTCTCGGCAGAATCGTAAGCTGAATAATTGATTAAGACTAAAAAGCATACCGTAATGAGGATAAATTGGATGGTAAAAAAAGCTTTGGCCTCTGGGTCTCTAAAATAGTTTTTTATGTTTCGACCACTTACCGCAGAATAATGCAGCGAAAAATTTAGCGCAGCTATCCACAAAAACACCACACAAACAACATTGACAGCAGTGCTGTTGAAATGCCCTAAACTGGCGTCATAATTTGAAAAACCACCTATTGCAATGGTAGAAAATGCATGACAAACCGCGTCAAACAAATTCATGCCCGCCACCCAGTAAGCAAAAGTACAAGCGATGGTTAGTGACAAATATATGTACCAAAGATGCTTGGCAGTGTCGGCGATACGCGGGGTCATTTTTGAATCTTTAACAGGGCCAGGCGTTTCTGCTCTATACAGCTGCATGCCACCAACACCAAGAATAGGTAAAATAGCGACCGCCAATACAATTATTCCCATACCGCCTAACCATTGCAACTGCTGGCGATAAAACTGTACTGCTTTGGGTAAAAATTCTAAGCCTTCAATAACCGTCGCTCCAGTCGTTGTAAGACCAGAGAACGATTCAAATATAGCGTCGGTAATACTCATTTGAGGCTGATCGAGAAGAGCGAACGGCAAAGCACCGAAGGTAGCTAGTACCGTCCAAAACAACACAACAATTAGGAAACCTTCTTTAGCCCGAAGATCGGCGCGATCGGCTCGGTACGGATACCAGAACGCTAAGCCAGTAACAAAGGTAAAGATAAATGCGACCACAAACGCAAGGCCACCTCCATCACCATATATAAGGGAAATCAATGCTGGTGGCAGCATGGTG
This sequence comes from Acidiferrobacterales bacterium, assembly GCA_964195425.1. GTDB lineage: Bacteria > Pseudomonadota > Gammaproteobacteria > Enterobacterales > Alteromonadaceae > Glaciecola. The sequence goes on along the minus strand of CAXMOM010000039.1, from coordinate 173,899 downwards.
ACACTAAATAGTGCGACCAATAAGCCTAAGATTCTTATTATTGCGCCGTATTGCACGTGACGTGCGCTCCGTTATGCTATTGTTATTATTCTTTATTTGTTTGGTATTGTATTCTTTTGCCATCATAATTACAGCGCTTTACTCGATATATTTTAGCCGAGTAAAAACAAGCTTACTACACTCGCTACCCGACAAAACAACACATCAATAGGATTAATCAAACATAATGCCAAACTCTATGATGTATTTATAACTCATTGAACAAAAAAGATAAAAATATTAATCAAAATTTTTACTTGGCAAAGGCAAAATCTGTGCTAAATTCGTCACACTTAGAAGATGCAACATCTATTCTAAGTTTACACTTTACGATGCACATAAAATATTCAGATGAAATATTGGTAAAGCGTAGAAAAGCTAGCCACGCTAGTAAAAATAATCAAATAATAATAAAGAATATGGAAATACAGAACGTCTGCTCGTTTCATTCCACATCTTATACTACAATATGCTTTTTTCTTGTGAAAAAGGTAGGTTTCTTGTGCATGTTAAAAACACTTACTCACAAAGTTATCCACAAGAAATGTGAGCGACACTCTTAATTTTACAAATATATTCAATAACTTACAGTTTTGCACTTTATAAAGAAGGTTTATTATGCACAAAGAAAACGAATCACCGCTAGTTCTCGTCGATGGTTCTTCTTACCTGTTTAGAGCCTTCCACGGAATGCCTCCACTAACGAACTCAAAAGGAATGGATACTGGCGCTATTTATGGCGTGGTAAACATGCTGCGCTCTTTAGTTAAAGACTACAAGCCTTCTCATATGGTGGTGGTATTTGATGCCAAAGGCAAAACCTTTAGAGACGATATTTATCCTGAATACAAAGCCAACCGTCCGCCCATGCCTAACGAACTAAGAGGCCAAATTGCGCCCCTGCATAAAATTGTAGAAGCAATGGGCTTTTCAATGATCGTTGAGCCCGGTGTTGAAGCCGACGATGTAATTGGTACACTCGCTCGCAGGGCTTCTGAAGCGGGTATTGATTGTGTAATAAGTACCGGCGATAAAGACATGGCTCAGTTAGTAGATAAGCATGTCACGCTCATAAACACTATGACCCGCACCGCAATGGATATAGACGGTGTTGTCGAAAAATTTGGCGTACCTGCCGAGCTAATTATCGATTACCTTGGCCTTAAAGGCGACAAAGTAGACAATATTCCCGGCGTACCTGGCGTAGGCGATAAGAGCGCCGTGGCTATGCTAAATGGTATAGGCGGCGTAAAAGCAATTTATGAAAACCTAGATAAAATTGCAGACCTCGATTTTCGAGGCGCCAAAACCATGGCCAAGAAAATGGAAGAGTATAAGGAACAAGCGCTGCTTTCTTATCAACTTGCCACCATCGAAACTGAACTAGATTTAGGCATGGAACTGTCGTCTTTCACTATTGATGAAATGGACAAGCCTTTGCTTCGCGAGATGTTTACTGAACTTGAATTTAAGCGTTGGTTAAGTGAAGTAAGCGATGCCGACACTCTACAACAAGTCGCTCAAAACCAAAGCAAGGCCAACACTGGCGATGAAACGATTACCGAGACTGCCGCTGTAGCGCTTATAGATACAAGCCATTACCATACGGTTTTTACTGAAGTAGACTTTGGCGCTTTAATCGACAAAATTAACAAAAGCGATTTTTACGCAATAGACACTGAAACCACCAGCATCGATTATATGCAGGCTGAAATAGTCGGCCTGTCGTTCGCTTTTACCGACGATTCTGCTTATTACGTGCCGGTGGCTCATGACTATTCCGGCGCTCCCGATCAGCTCGATAGGGACTATGTATTAGAGGTTCTAAAACCAATAATAGAAGACACGACACCTAAAAAAATTGGCCAACATATCAAATTTGACAAAAACGTATTCGCCAATTACAACATTCACTTAAATGGCATATTGTGCGACACCATGTTGGCAAGTTATGTTTTAAATAGCACCGCTACCCGTCATAATATGGACAGCTTATCGCTTAAATATTTGGGCCATAAAACGATAAGCTTTGAAGAAATAGCCGGCAAAGGCGCAAAACAAATCACCTTTAACCAGGTTGAATTAGAAACTGCGGCTAAATACGCGGCTGAAGATGCCGACATAACCCTACGCTTATACCTTGTTCTTAAAGCACTACTTGAAGAACAGGTAGGGTTAACTGATTTACTCAATAATATAGAAATTCCGTTGTCGAGCATACTGGCAACAATGGAGCAAACAGGCGTATATATAGACTCTCAAAAACTTGGTCAACAAAGCCAAGACCTAGCCAAGCGAATTATGGAACTTGAAACCCAAGTGCATGAGCTTGCGGGCGAGACTTTTAATTTAGGGTCTACAAAACAACTGCAAACGATTTTGTTTGAAAAACTCGCCCTACCGGTGAAAAAGAAGACGCCAAAAGGCGCTCCTTCTACTTCTGAGGAAGTGTTGCAAGAGCTTGCTTTAGAATATGAGTTGCCCGCATTGATCATGCAGTATCGCGGACTAACCAAGCTTAAAAACACATACACCGATAAGCTTCCGCGTATGATTAACCATAGAACTAACCGCGTGCACACTTCTTATCATCAAGCCGTTACCGCCACCGGCAGATTATCGTCTACCGATCCAAATTTACAAAACATTCCCATTCGCACAAAGGAGGGTAGACTCGTCAGACAAGCCTTTATCGCTCGCGATGGTTATAAAGTAGTGGCTGCTGATTATTCTCAAATTGAGCTACGTATTATGGCGCATTTGAGTAAAGACGAAGGTTTACTCGATGCTTTTTCTAAAGGATTAGATGTACACAAAGCGACAGCTGCTGAAGTATTTGGCGAATCGCTTGAAGCGGTGACCGACAATCAACGCCGCAGCGCAAAAGCCATTAACTTTGGCCTCATTTATGGCATGTCGGCTTTCGGCTTAGCTAAACAACTCAATATTCCACGTTACGACGCACAAGCCTATATGGATAAATATTTTGAACGTTATCCAGGCGTACTTACCTATATGGAGTCAACGCGCGCAGGCGCAAAAGAAACAGGTTACGTTACCACGGTATTTGACCGCCGCTTATACTTACCCGACATTAACGCCACCAATGGCTTACGCCGCGCAGGTGCTGAGCGCGCCGCAATAAACGCGCCTATGCAAGGCACCGCTGCCGACATTATTAAAAAAGCGATGATTGAAGTGAGCGCTTGGATGAAAGGCCTAGAAGACCCATCAGACGTAGCCATGATTATGCAGGTACACGATGAACTCGTGTTTGAAATTAAAGAAGACAAAGTAGAAGAATACGTTAAAAAGATTAATCATCTTATGGAAAATTGCGTGAAACTAGATGTACCCTTAATTGTTGAGGCGGGTGTAGGGAACAACTGGGATGAAGCTCACTAGTTCAACACAATAATATTTGATTGATCATAATAATATTAGCAGTATATATTTAGTTACTTTACAAAAGGATAGATAATGCAAAAGTCAATTACTGCACTACTATGTGCGGGCATGCTTACGTTTTCAATGGGTATTAGCCAAGCTAGCTTATTAATGAAGCCAACCTACAACGCAAAACTTGATTACAAGGCAGATATCTTAAGTGGAGAATATGATTCTGCGCTTACCCACCCTGATGAAATACTCGGTTTTGCTATTGGTCAGCGAGTGGCGACTCCCTTACAAATAAACACTTCAATTCACACCTGGAAAACCCAAACAGACAGACTCCACGTGCTTGAATATGCTAGAAGCCATGAAGGTAGGCCTTTGCACGCAGTGTTTATATCTAGTCCCGTTAATTTAGCCAGAATGGACGATATATTAGACAAGCTGAATGCTTTGTCCGACCCTCGTAAAACAAACGATAGCGAAGCAAAAAATATCATTGATGAACTTCCTGCAATTGCATGGATGGCCTACTCAATTCATGGTAACGAAACCTCTGGCGCCGATGCAGCCCTCGCTTCAATTTACCATTACGCCGCTTCGAAGGATCCTAAAGTAGAAAAAATGCTCGAAGACATGATTATTGTAATCGATCCTATTATGAATCCAGACGGTCGTGACCGTTTTGCAAAGTCCTTAGAACAGTATCGTGGTACTGCACCTAATGTAGATGATCAATCACTCTTGCACCGCGGCGATTGGCCATACGGGAGAACTAACCATTACTTCTTCGACTTAAATCGCGATTTTTTTTATTTAACTCAGCCAGAAACCATAGGCAGAGTAGCGCTAATCAACAAATGGCGCCCACAATTAATGATAGATGGTCATGAAATGGGTGCGCAAGAGACTTACCTAATGGGCCCTCCTCGGCAACCCTTAAATGCGAATATTGCCCCAAGCGTGCAAAAGTGGGCGCAAGCTTTTTCGCTTGATCAAGGCGCTGCTTTCGACCAAGAAGGCTGGCGTTACTATACCGGTGAATGGTTTGAAAACTGGTATCCAGGCTATTCAAACTATTCTGAATACAGAGGTTCCCTGCATATTTTATACGAGCAATCTAGAATGGCAGAAGATGGTGTAAGGCGACCCGAAGGTACTATTCAAACTTATAAAGAGTCCGTGCATCATCAGTTTATTAGTACCATTGCAAATTTGGAAACGCTACAAACGCACAGCAAGGCCATGTACAAAGATTACTGGCAAGACCGCAAAAGTGTTATCGAAAAAGACAGCCCTTACGCTAACCTTACATTTATCGTAAAAGCGAATAACAATCACACACGCATGAACACATTAGTAGACAAACTCTTAGCGCAAGATATTGAAGTGTTTGTGGCAGAAAAAGATTTTAGTGTTGATGATGCTGTTAATCATTTGGGTAACAAAGTAGACAGTACCGTCACCAAAGGCAGCTTGGTTATTCCTAACCGTCAGCCCGAAGCAAGACTGCTAGCGGCTATCATGGAGTTTGATGCGCAAGTATTGCCTGAAACGGTGCAGCAAGAGCGCCAAAAAATTCTACGTGAAGGCCGTTCAATTATGTATGACACATCGGCGTGGAACTTAACCATGATGTATGGTCTTGAAGCGTTAACCGTGCCTAGCCATATTACCAATAATATTAAACTGTTTGAGCAAACACCAAAGGTTTTAAACAAAGCCGATCCTAACGCAATCGCTTGGGCAGTAAATGGAGACGACGATGCCTCAGTTGGTTTTGCTGCACGCTTAATGGAGCGTGGCGTGAAAGTTCGTGTCATTGATAAAGCCACTCAGTTAGGCACACAAAACTTAGCCCGAGGCTCGGTAGTAGTAACTATTACTGACAATGTCACGAATACTGATCTTATCAAGCTGATCAATACCACCGCAGATGAAACAAGCCTCAACATTCAAAATATCAGCACCGGTTATGGTACAGGTGATTTGCCAGAATGGGGTGGCGATCATTTTATTCTATTAACACAGCCTCAAATTGCCATTTTAAGCCAAGCAGTAACTAATCCAAATGATGTGGGCGCGACATGGTGGAGTATAGATACACATCTTGGTATTAGGCATTCGCAACTAGACACTAGTGCTATTGCACGTGCCGATTTACGTCGTTACAACGTAATTGTTATGCCCAGTGCATGGACTGTTACCGACAGCACCGCTAAAGTATTGAAAACTTGGGTAAAACAAGGCGGTACGCTTATTACCCATAAAAATGCTACTCAAGCCTTAGCATCAAAAGACGACGCTAATATAAAACTAGTTGATGATATTTTGGAAGATGCTGAAAAATACGACATTGCCTTACAGCGGCGTTTGTTAGCCAAACAGCCCGTTACTAATCTACAAGATTTATTCGCTAAAACGGTGCAAGAAGATGTCGCCTACCCTTGGGATGATGCGCCTGAACGCCTAAGTAAAGAAGACCTTAAAAAACGTAATGAATGGCAAAAACTGTTTATGCCAGCTGGCGCAATGGTATCGGGTAGTGCAGACCAACAACATTGGCTTACCTTTGGCACAAACGAAACCCTACCATTACTTTATGGACGACTGCCTGTATTGATTGTGCCTGAAAATGCTGAAGCGGTAGTGACCATAGGTGTTTATTCGGACAAAGCGAAAAAATCAAAAAATAAGGATGACGATGAAGCAAAAGCCATTGCTTGGTATAGTCTTCCGCAAGATAAAGATTTGCACGTGCGCATGAGCGGAATACTTTGGCCTGAAGCCGCTCAGCGGATTGCTAATGCTGCTTATTTAACGCGCGAAAGCCACGGCAGTGGACAAATTATTATGTTTTCAGGAGAGCCTATATTTAGAGGCGCTACCTTAGGAACAAACAGACTGCTATTAAATGCCATTGTGTTCGGGCCAGGCATAGGCACAAGAGCAAATATTGATTTGTAACAGCACTATAAGAACATAAATTAACTCATTTATGTTTGTTCGAAGAGCCCTGCTATATTTGCACGGCTCTTTTTTTTAGCCTTCAAACTTGTATACCTGCGCGTGTTAATCATCTATTGTTACTAAAAATAAAATAATTAACCGTGAGGTAGCTAATATGGACAAACTAATAAGTATGCTGGAAACGCCAAGCCTAGTGCTAGGACGAACACTACTAGGCCTATATTTTATAGTGCCAGGTTTGCAAAAAATTGGTAATTACGAGCTTATGTCACAATATATGGCCAAACACAGTGTTCCAATGATAGAAGTTCTCTTACCTATTACTATTGTATTGCAGCTTCTGTTTGGACTTGCCTTAATTTTTGGTTTTAAAACTAAAATATCGGCTTTCTTACTCGCAGGAATGACGCTCGTTATTAGTCTATACATGCACAATTTTTGGAATTTACCCGAAGGCGGAGATGTAGCCCGCGAAACACAAAATTTTTTCAAAAACATGGCAATAATGGCAGGGCTATTGGTGTTATCAGCAAGAGGTGCTGGGCAATTTAGCCTCGACAATAGGAATCAAGCACCCAAAAGTTTGTCTTAGACGGCGCATGATTTAAGTGTCGCAATCGCATCTGCTATGCCAACAAAAGCTACATGAAATACTGCAGTCTTTGTTGCCTTTATTTGAAAAGGGCATAAGCGAATACGAAATAATTACGCTTCTTAAGCAGCCCCCCCATGGCATATTTAATGCCTCAGCTTTACACGATTCATTGGTACTGTTTCAAACACATTTCATATTATTTCATACACTTTACAAGCTACGAAGTGAGTGGCGCACAAATGATATAGGTGAACTAGACATAGTAACTACTAACATAAAGTTAAACCCTACGGTACATAAGCATAAAAACACATTAGAAACCACCGACCTATTAGCCCAATATTATTTAGACTGGAACAATTTGACCAGCACAGATCAAGCAGAAGTCGACAAACTTCTCGCCAGCTTTTGGGTTAAAATGTCAGGTAGCAAAACGACGGTTAAGCAAAACCCTAAAGCTATACAAGACGCAATCAACATGCTTGAATTGAATGATTACTTAAAAAGTAGCAGTAAACACGACTCTGCAATTGAGCTATCTATAGAACAGCTTAAGTCACAGTATCGCAAGCTACAGCATCGTTATCATCCCGATAAGGGAGGCAGTTCAGAAAAAGCACAACTAGTTTTGCAGGCTTACGAGGTTTTGTGTGAATATTTAGAAAGAAACGGTAGCAACACCACTCAATAGAAGAGACAGTGTCCATGATGAAAACCGAAGGCAATATTAAGGGCTATTCAGGCAAAGATCTTGCGAAAAAATTCAAACAATTGCCACCATCAGCGCAACGAAAGTCGGCCCTGATTGTTCAAGATTTCAACACTTTAATGTCTGATGGTTATGTAATTATCAAAGGGCTACTCACCCTATCTCAGTGTAAGGAAATTAAAACCACGTGCCTGCCTTTAATGAACCACAAAGGTAGAAATGAATTTGAGGGAGAAAAAACTCAACGATTATATAATGTGTTGGCAAAAACTCGATGTATAGATAGATTGGCAGACCATCCAAGGATACTGGGTTTGATGGATTTATTGTTCAGACCTAACTTTCTGCTTAGCCAAAGCCAAGTGATAAATATCCTGCCTGGCGAAAAGCAACAAGCTTATCATTACGATGATTCATTTTATCACATACCTCGGCCTAGGCCTCCACTGGGTGCCGCCAGTATTTGGGCAATTGACGATTTCACTGCGAAAAACGGAGCGACTGTCGTTGTGCCTGCAAGTCACAAATGGGATGGTCGGCAACGTCCTACTCCCGATAAAGTCATTCAAGCAGTGATGCCGGCTGGCTCGGTTATATTTTTTCTCGGAACTACCTGGCATGGAGGTGGTGCAAATAATGCTAGATCTCCCAGACTTGCGGTTACCCACCAGTATTGTGAGGCGTTTATGCGGCAACAGGAAAATTACTTGTTAGAATTGAATAAAGAGACCATAAGCACCCTATCGCCAGAGCTTCGCGCTCTAGTAGGTTATTCGATTCATTCTCCCTTCATGGGCATGGTTAATGGGCAGCATCCTCTCAGACTGCTCGACGAATGATTTAAAATATTCGATCACAGCACATAATAAATTTTAACTATTTTTAACTAGTCGGGAACTTTTCCCAAGTATTTTGCTCATATATAGTGAATGTGTTGTTCTCCCTGTGTATTAGCCCCGTTTAGTGTGTAAATGGGGCTTTCTTTTTTTAGGGCTTTTATGGGAGCTTTTTAAAAATTGTGTTACAAAAGTCCTGTTTTCAGAACATTTCTAATTTATCTGCGACATTATCTGACCACATTGCATGAGCAGTCGCGATTCCAATATATTTGTATATTTCTATTCTTTTTCAGCCGATTTACTAGGTATATCTAGCCACTGTGACAATTTCTGTTCAGTCTCAGGAATGCCCAAGCCATTAAGCGAAGAAAATACATTTACAGTAACGTCACCATTAAACGCGATACATGCCTCGCGTACCATCAGCAATTGATTTTTGCGTTTACCTGCTTTTAATTTATCCGCTTTTGTTAATAAAATTAAAACGGGTAAATTTGCACTAACCGCCCAATAGACTAATTCTTGATCAAGGTCTTTTAAGGGGTGACGAATATCCATTAATACTACTAAGCCCTTCAGACATTCTCTTTTTTGCAGATACTCTCCTAAAGACTTCTGCCATTTTAGTTTCATTTCCAATGGTACTTTGGCATATCCATAACCGGGAAGGTCAACAAGCCTTCTTTGGTCGTCTAGCTCAAATAAATTAATTAATTGCGTTCGACCAGGTGTTTTACTGGTACGTGCTAAACTTTTTTGACGAGTTAATCGATTTAATGCACTCGACTTACCCGCATTTGAGCGCCCTGCGAAGGCAACTTCCCCGCCGCTAAACGGTTCGAGGTGAGAAATATCGGGTGCACTGGTTAGAAATTTTGCTAGTGTAAAATAAGACATAAGAAGTAGAATAAGCTAAATAAAGGCTGAATAAGCGTTAAGTTTACACTTAAATAATGAGTTTGTTTGATGTAAATCCATAGAATTATCAAGGAAATGTTTTTTTAGGCCGTTATTTGTGTAAAATATCGTAATATCGTATCTGGTAATCTGTTGAACCTCACTTTTAGAGAGCATAAGTATGAAAAAATATTGTTTAATTTTAGCTATATTCTTGGCCACCACTGTTGCAGTACAAGCAGAGGGTGACGCCGAAGCTGGAAAAACAAAATCAGGAACATGTGCGGCCTGTCATGGTAGCGATGGCAATAGCGCTATTCCTATGAATCCAAAATTGGCCGGTCAGCATCAAGGCTATTTAGTTAAGCAGTTGCAAGAATTTAAATTAGCATCTCAAACAACTGGCAAGGAAGGCCGTAACAACATCATTATGAATGCCCAAGCCATGATGCTTTCAGACCAAGACATGTTAGACATTAGTGCTTACTTTTCGGGTCAACAACTGAAAGTTGGTGAAACCCCAGAAAATGTTGTAGCAAGAGGCGAGGCGCTATATAGAGGCGGCGATGCTGAGCGCGGAATTACGGCTTGTAGTGCATGTCACGGTGGTAACGGTAAAGGCATGAACTTGGCCGGTTTCCCCGTAATTAGTGGGCAACATGCGGCTTATACCAAAAGTCAGTTAGAAATGTTTCGTTCGGGCGGCCGCAATAATGACCTTAATGGCATGATGCGCGGGATTTCTGTTAAATTAACTGACGAAGATATCTCGATACTTTCTAAGTACTTAGAAGGCTTGTATTAAAAGCTTTGTAAATTTTTTGTTAAAAATGTTGTAAATATTATTTTTATGAGTATTATCTACCTCACTCACTGGCTACGGGCAGCGCCGAAAGGTTGCAATGTTCTAGCTGATGAATAAAATAAAAAAATAATAAAGTGTAACGGAAGACCGAAAAAAAGTTCGCTAGCTTGCAAATAATAATAAAAAGAAAGTCTAGCATTGGACGAAGGCACATGATGTGCCAATACGGGAGAGGTGTCTAAAGACACTCATTGAATAAAGGTGATAGCTTTGGCTGTCACCTTTTTTTTCTTTACCCTCTTCTGCTTTTATCCCTCTTTAACAAAAATGCATTCATGGTGCTTAAATACCTCGCGTTTATTATCTATCAGTTTCATTGGTGTATTGCTTACCATCAGGTATAATCCCGATTAATTTATTATTAGTCACTATTAAACACTCAACCTTGTTGAGCTTGTCAAATTGAGAACTTCATGTCACGTAAGAAATCTAGAACAGAAGACCGTATAGGTATACCTAAATCTAAAGCACCTCGCGTTATAAATACCGTAGAAAAGCCAAAAGCAAGATCAGGTAATAAACCAGGTACTCGCCAGAAACTAGCGGAAGCAATACTCGCATCAACGAAAAAGCAAAAGCAAGATCCTCGTTCGGGTAGTAAAAAGCCAATTGATTTGTCTAAATATGTACAAGGTCAGGAAGATGCTCAGGATAACCAGGGACCAGTAACAGCAAAAGTCACCATTGTTGAACCTGTAAAATATAGAACCCCACAGGCAGAATTTGAGGCAATTGAAGCCGATAATGACCTAGAAATGCTGCTTGAAAAGCAGGAAGTAGGCAAATTGAAAGCAGCAGAACAAGCCTATGTAGACAAAATGACCGCGCGCTACAGAGTATTATGCGAGCTAATGGGCATAGATGTTGACGAATATACACAAGACAGTATTGAAGAAAATGAACAAGAAGATGATCCCTTTGCCAAGTTAGACGCAATAAAGATGGACGATTTTAAGGATTAATCTTTTTATATGAGCACTATTTTTATATGAACATCAGCATAATACTAATGGCATTAGGCGCCATCATCATCCTAGGTTTAGGCGTCTATGCATTCCGATTACTAGCTTTAGTCAAGTCTCAAAAAGATAAAAAGCAAGCGGTTCGCAACAAGCGCGTTGCGTCTATGCAGTCGTCTATTCAAACTATCGCATTTGCCATTCAACAGCAGCAGTGTGATTTGTCTGAGGGCGTTATTCGTATTTGCAGGCTTCTAGAAGCTATGCCAGTAGATCCACACCCAGACTATGCCAAAGCATTCCCCTCCACACATGAATTATTTGACAAGGTTAAGAGCTATCCCACTCATGAAGCACGCACATTATTAACTAAGTCTGAAAGGCGTAAACAAGATAGAGAACGGCAAGAACTCGAGAGTCTGTTAGAAAGTAAAATCTTAAAAGAAACCGAAGCGCTAAGAAAACTCGAAGTAGCCTAAGCAATATTGACTATTATTCGGGATTTTTTCACCCTCTACGCCTAATCTGATACATTTCAGCCTTACCAAGCCCCCCTAAATCGAGGTATACTGACGTGTTTCTCGGTGCTATTGCTGATCACACTAATAATAGTCGCTGTTTACTTTCAAATAATATTTCAACTATTAAGGCTAAAGACTGTTAAGGCTATGCAAAAATACGATTTAGACACCTTCCAAGGGTTAATTTTGGCATTACAAGATTATTGGGCGCAACAAGGCTGCGTAATCATTCAACCCTTAGACATGGAAGTGGGTGCTGGCACCTTTCACCCAATGACATTTTTGCGTTCTTTAGGCCCTGAGCCAATGAACAGTGCTTACGTTCAGCCTTGTCGACGTCCTACCGATGGCCGCTATGGCGAGAATCCAAACCGTTTACAACAATATTATCAGTTCCAAGTAATGATGAAGCCCTCTCCTAGCAATATTCAGGAACTTTATTTGGGTTCATTAAAAATGCTTGGCTTCGACCCTTTGGTTCACGACATTCGTTTTGTAGAAGATAACTGGGAATCCCCTACCTTAGGCGCATGGGGTTTAGGCTGGGAAATATGGTTAAACGGAATGGAAGTTACCCAATTTACTTACTTCCAGCAAGTTGGCGGCATTGAGTGTAAGCCAGTAACTGGCGAAATTACCTATGGTCTTGAACGTTTAGCGATGTATATGCAAGGCGTTGACAGTATTTACGATTTGGTCTGGACGCAAGGACCTTTTGGAAAAGTAACGTACGGCGATGTCTTTTTACAAAACGAAAAAGAGCAATCTGCTTATAACTTTGAATATGCAGATGTGGATTTTATGTTTACTACCTTTGACGAATGCGAAAAAGCCAGTAAATTGCTAATTGAAAAACAACTCCCCTTACCCGCTTACGAGCAGGTGATGAAAGCGTCTCATGCCTTCAATATGCTGGATGCTCGCCACGCCATATCGGTAACAGAGCGCCAAGGGTATATTCTACGTGTAAGAGCACTCGCAAAAGCCTGTGCCCAAATGTATTTTGAGACCCGTGAAGCCCTTGGTTTTCCACTTTGTAAATCGAAGGAGCTATAAGCATGACTGATTTGCATACACACACTTTATTAGTTGAGTTAGGCTGCGAGGAGTTACCACCTAAATCACTTAAGCTCTTATCTGATAGTTTTGCACAAAGCTTGTCGCAAGAGCTCAGTAAACTAGGTTTTGCTTTTGAACAATGCGTGCCTTTTGGTGCCCCACGTCGGTTAGCTGTAGCCTTCACGCACTGTTTGCGCAAACAAGCCGACAAACAAGTAGATAAACGCGGACCAGCCGTTTCGGTTGCTTTTAACAGTGATGGTGAACCCACGCCAGCCGCTATGGGATGGGCCAGAGGGAATGGCATTACCATTGACCAAGCGCAACGGCTAAAGACAGACAAAGGCGAGTGGTTACTGCACAAAGCCCTTGTGCCTGGCCAAAGCCTAGACACCCAGTTACAAGGTGCACTTGAGCGCGCAATCAAACATTTGCCTATTCCTAAAGCAATGCGCTGGGGAAGTAGCAGTATAGAATTTATACGCCCAGTACATACCTTATGCGTAATGTACTCAAACGAAGTGATTGACTTAACACTGTTAGGCCTTAAATCGGATAATTTGGTATCGGGTCATAGATTCCATGGCGAACACAGAGTAATACTCGATCACGCCGACAACTACGCACTCTTAATGAAAGAGCAGTATGTGTTAGTTGATTACAACAACAGAATGAAAGCCATTGAAGATCAGCTAGTCGCGCAATCTACTAGCTTAAACCTAACACCCGATTACGACAGCGCATTACTTGAAGAAATATCCTCATTAGTTGAATGGCCTGTAGTATTGCAAGCACAGTTTGAGCCCAACTTCTTGGACGTACCGAAAGAAGCGCTTATTTACACCATGAAAGACGATCAGAAATATGTGCCTTTGCTTGACACAAAAGGCCAGCTATCTTCTAAATTTCTGTTTGTTTCCAATATCGAAAGTAAAGACCCCGCGCAAATTGTGGCGGGAAACGAAAAAGTTATTCGTCCAAGATTGTCAGATGCAAAGTTCTTTTTTGATACCGACAAAAAGACCACACTAGCAGATAAAGCACGCAAGCTAGATAGTATCTTGTTCCAAAAAGAATTGGGAACTGTAGCTGAGAAATCTACCCGTGTTGCTCAAATCACGCAGGCTATTGGTGCTCTAATTCAAGCCAGCCCGCAAGATATAAGCGACGCTAACCGCGCAGCAACGTTAGCCAAAGCCGATCTTGTGAGCAACATGGTAATGGAGTTTCCAAGTGTTCAGGGCGTAATGGGTTATCATTATGCGCTACACGATGGCGAAAATGAAAATGTAGCAAAAGCGATTAAAGAGCAATACTTGCCTCGCTTTGCAGGTGATGAACTCCCGCAAACCAAAGCTGGCATGCTGGTTTCATTAGCCGAAAAGCTCGATACCCTAGTGGGTATTTTTGGCATAAACAAACTGCCAAAAGGTGACAAAGATCCATTTGCTTTACGCAGAAGCGCTATAGGCATTTTACGTATATTAGTTACCTTCAATATAGACGTAAGCCTAACCCAAATTGTCAGTAAAGTGACCAATTTGTTTGACGATAAGTTAAGTAATCCGAAGGTTGAGGCCCAAGTAGTTGCGTTTTTACTTGACCGCTTAAAGCCTTTTTATGTAGACAAAAACATCAACGCCGATATTGTTACCTCTGTACTCGCCTGCGAGAGTAAACAGTCGCTTAGCGATATTAATCAGCGCGTTACTGCCGTTGCCGAATTCGCACTTACAGACAGCGCTGAAAGTTTGGTTAAAGCAAACAAGCGCGTAGCCAATATATTAGCCAAAAACGAAATTAATTTAGACAACATTGCCAGTATAAATCAAGCCCTTTTTGTTGAAGAAGAAGAGCGAGCTTTGTATAGTAACTATGAAGCGGTAATGAAAAATTTGCCGCAGCTAGTCGAACAGAGTCAATACCAGGAAGTGCTCGCCCAGCTTTCATCACTCAAGAGCAGCCTAGATAAATTCTTTGATAAGGTAATGATTATGGCAGATGATGAAGCAGTGAAGGCAAACCGTATTGCATTAATTTCACACATTCGTAAGCAGTTTTTATCGGTTGCCGACATTTCAGTATTAAACTTTTAAGCGATGAGTTAACAATAGCTATGTATGTAAGATTAGTAAAACTCACTATAGTACTTATAGGATTGCATGTGTTGGCGGGCTGCGCTTCTTCGGGATCTTCCGATTTCTTTAAGCAAGCGCCCGAAAAAGACTATTCTAATATGTACTTACGGGGCGTATTTAACTGGTGGGAAGTGAATGAGGCGTTTAAATTACTTCCCAGTACCAATGACAGTAGAAATGATAGTTACGCAGTAACAATTGAACTCATTGCAGATGGTCAGCCGTATGATTTCAAGGTTGCTGATGCTGACTGGACTATGACATTAAACTGCGGCAATGAATTTGGTGCTGTTGCGATGAGGCTTAGCGGTTCAGTAGATTTAGTATGCGCTAGCGATTCACTCAACTTACAGTTCACGCCATCAGAAACCGCTATGTATAGATTTATATTAGATGTATCAAACAACAGCGAACCTGAGCTTGTCATAGAAAAAATGGATTAACCCAACGATGCCTATGCCGCCTAATCAAAATAAACAGCTTCGTTTATGCTGGGCGACAGAATCTATAGCCTTAGCTAAGCCCTTTAAGATTTCACGGGGAACAAAAACCCATGCTGAGGTCATTGTTCTCGCCATTAGTATTGGCGATGCAAAAGGTTGGGCCGAAGCTGTTCCATATGCCAGATACAACGAATCAATAGCATCGACAAACTCTATTTTAGAAAAAGTTGAAGCTATACTATTAGCCTTTGAATACCCATCATCACTTGCATTGGTAGAATATGCACAGGCGTATGTTACCGAAAACCTTCCCGCTAGCTCCGCCAAAAACCTGTTGGACTGTGCTCTTTGGGACTTAAAAGCCAGTATTACTCATACAAGCGTAAATCGCTTACTTAAGCTTAAAGAGGTCACTCAGCTTGTTAGCGCACAAACCTTAAGCGTCGACAGTATTGAGCTCATGCTTGCAAATGCAAAGGATATGTCGCACTTACCGCTTATTAAAATTAAATTAGACGCAGTAGATATAGTGGTCAAAATGCAGGCCATTCACCAAGTATGTCCTAATTCAAAGTTTATTATAGACGCAAACGAAGCATGGTCGTTTGATATACTGCAAGACGTAGTTGCCAGTTTAGCCAGTCTTAACGTGGCACTGATTGAACAACCGCTACCCGCCGGCCAAGATGATGAATTAATCTTATTCACATCACCTATTCCACTATGTGCAGATGAGTCTTGCCACACAAGCGCCGATATAACTGTACTCGCTACCAAGTATAATATGGTTAACATTAAGCTAGATAAAACAGGTGGGCTCAGCGAAGCGCTGGCTCTGGCAAATGCAGCCAAGGCCGCAGAACTGCAAATAATGTTAGGCTGCATGGTGGCAAGCTCATTGGCTATGGCACCTATTTTTATATTGGCTGAATACGCAAACTTTGTTGATCTAGATGGTCCCGTATTAGTGGCAATAGATCGCGACAACGGCTTTGAATTTACTGGCGCAGTAATGCAAAAACCAACTAACTTACTATGGGGACAAGGGTGAGCACTTTGCTCACAAAATTGCCACCACTAGATTTTGCACAAGTTCTTGGCTTACTAAGCTTTGCTTTAGGTATTCTATGCTTTTACCCAAAAGATGATCGCCGACTTAAAATCACAATGATTGTAATGAATATCAATCACGCACTTCATTTTGCCCTCCTAGGCGCGTTAACTGCCTGCTTAGGGGTGTGCTTGCGGTTTTACGAACGGGGCTTTCTTTGAAAACTTCATCAAAGATAGTGGCTTATGGATTTATTGCCCTAATACTCGCTTGGGGAGCTTTCCTAGCGAATACTTGGTATGACATGCTACCAATTTTGGGAAGCTGTATAGGCACATATTCCCTTTTTTGCCTACAAGGCATTAAAATGCGGATAGGCTTTTATTTGGTGCAATGTGCTGGCTCGCCAACAATGTAATTGTGGGATCTATTGGTACCAGTTTATTGGAATTCACGCTTATTATTGTAAACTTTAGTACTATTGCTAGGTTGTATCGATCAAAGGGTCAGATTCACTGAAAATAGTATGAAGCTTTGTTGTCGGTTTACGAAACACTGGCTCATCAGGTTTACTCCATAAAATCAACAAATCTTCATCCATTGTTAAGAATGACTTGATTGCCTTGATTGATCGCTTTAGTCTAAAAATGATGTAAGGTTTTTGCATCGTGCCACTTACTGATATATATCCGCTACCAATATAGTATTAAGGTAAAACACAAAACAATAATAAGAGAGCTTACAATATGAGCACGCAACAACACGACGCCGATTATTTAATAGTAGGCAGTGGCGCAGTTGGGATGGCCTTTGCCGACACACTGCTAAGCGAAACCAGCGCCACCATTACCATAGTAGATAGGTTTCATAAGCCCGGTGGTCATTGGAATTCTGCTTATCCCTTTGTCACCTTGCATCAGCCCTCCTCTTTTTATGGCGTGAATTCTCGTGAACTCAGTAAAGGCAAAAAAGACGAAGTGGGCCTCAACAAAGATTTGAACGAGCTAGCCACAGGGGCCGAAGTAAGTGCATATTTTGATGATGTTATGCGCGAACAGTTCTTACCTACCGGACGCGTTAAGTATTTCCCTATGTGTGATTATACTGGCGATGGCAATTTTACATCACGCCTTACTGGGCAAGAACATCATGTAAATGTAAATACAAAAACCATTGATGCAACCTACTTGAACACCACCGTACCCTCTACTCATACTCCTAATTTCAAGGTAGATAGCGGCGTTCAATTTATGCCACTCAACGACTTACCTAAGATAACTTCACCACCGGCGGGTTACGTAGTAGTTGGCGGCGGTAAAACAGGCATAGATGCGATTATATTTTTGCTAGAAAAACAGGTTAACCCAGACAATATTACTTGGATAATGTCTAGAGACGCGTGGTTAATAGACAGAATACACACCCAACCTACCGAAGAGTTCTTCATAGACTCCATAGGCAATCAAGCCAATCAGATTGAAGCAATCGCCAGTTCGACTTCAATAGACGACATGTTTCATCGCCTAGAAGATTCAGGTGTACTGCTTCGCATAGACACTACTGTATGGCCAAGCATGTTCCATGGAGCAACGGTGAGCCAAATGGAACTAGCGCAACTTAGGCGTGTTAAAAACATTGTGCGCTTAGGCAGGGTTACCCAAATCAAGATCGACAAAATTGTCTTGGTAGAAGGCGAAATTGCCACCAGCAGCGAGCATATTCACGTAGATTGTTCAGCCAGTGCTATTTCTAACCTTAAAATGAAACCTATTTTTGAAGGTAACTTAATTACCCCGCAAACCGTGCGCTCTTACCAACCAGTATTTAGCGCTGCTTTTATTGCCCATGTTGAAGCAAGCTACCCCAATAATGAAGTTAAAAACAAAATATGTAATGTAGTGCCGCTACCAAATACCATAAATGATTGGGTGCGTTTAACGGCTGCATTTATGAAAAACCAGCATATTTGGGGTCAAGACCAAGAGCTGCGAGCTTGGCTATTGGAGAACAGGCTAGATGGCTTTAGTAATTTAGTACGCAATGTACAAGAACATGAAACTGACAAAATAGCGATTTTAAAGCGGCTAAAAGGCACAAGCCCAGCAGCGATGGGGAAATTACAAGCTTACATAGCGCAAATACATGGGCAACCATAAACCATTGTGATGCTATGTCATAACTTCGCATATTAACCAACAATATATACCAAAGAGGACAATACTTTGAGCGAATTTCAAATACAAAAAACAAATATTACCGAGTCGCGCATAGTAGGTAACGACTTAGCGAGTTCACCATTAAGCGCTGGCCAAGTATTGGTTAAAATTGATAAATTTGCGCTTACCGCCAACAACATCACCTACGCCGTAGTAGGCGAGCAAATAGGCTATTGGCAATTTTTCCCGCCGCACAGTCAAACAGCTCAAGGCACAAGCGTAGATACGCAAGGATGGGGAATACTTCCGGTGTGGGGCTTTGCTGACGTAGTTAGCTCGAATTGCGAAGAAGTGCCTGTAGGAGAGCGTTTATTTGGTTATTTCCCACCTGCGTCTCACTTGGTTTTGGAGCCCGCAAAAGTAGGTAAAACCAGTTGGTTAGATGCCAGCGCTCACAGACGCGAGCTACCCGCAGGATATAACATCTATCGCCGCGTTGCTCACGAGCCTGGTTATAACATGGCTCATGAAGACGATCGCATGCTGCTGTTTCCCTTACATATTACATCGTTTGCCTTATTTGATTTTTTTCAGGAAAACAACTGGTTTGGCGCAAAACAACTGGTCATGTTAAGTGCTTCGAGTAAAACAAGTACTGGCTTAGCCTATGGCGTGCAAGACTTCAGCAAAAAACAAAGCGGCGATGAACAATCGGCTCCTACCTTAATTGGACTTACGTCAGCCCGTAATGTAGATATGGTCAATGGTATTAATGCCTATGACACCGTGCTCACCTATGATGAGATTGCGAAAATAGATAACAGCATTCCCACACTTATTGTCGATATGTCTGGGAATGTAAATACCTTAAGTACATTACATAAACACCTTGGCGAGAATATGAAGTTTTGTTCAAATGTAGGGGTAACTCATTGGCACGAGCTGGGCCGCAGTGACGATATAATTAAAGAACGAAGTGAATTCTTTTTTGCGCCTTCACAAATTCAAAAGCGTTTGCAGGAATGGGGACCGCAAGTATTCGACCAAAAAAGCCGTAAGTATTTAGCGGTATCTATCAATAAAAGCAGAGAATGGCTTAACATGACAGACCTAGACGGCCTTGAAGGCATGCAAGCCATTTTTGTGGATGTATGCGAAGGTAAAGTCGCACCCGACAACGGGTTAATTGTGCGTATGCAAAGTTAAAGTTCAGTAACCGTTACGCCAGCATGAGCGTCGAGTCGATTAATCAAATGCTCGCTAAGCGCGCTTGCCGGTGTCCAAAAACCACCGGCCACATTTGGCACATCATTCGCCAAACAAAGCGCAGCTTGGCTTAACATTTTTGCAGTTGAGCCGTAGCCTGGGTCACGGTCGCCTTCTACCTTTACCACGAGGTTTTCACCATTAGAGAGTTGTGCATAAAAACGCATATTAAACATGCCGTTTAATTGTTCTTCTTGGCTTGGTCCTTCTCCTGGCTTGGGCAACACATATTTAGCAAGCAAATTACGCAAGGGTGAAACACTCGCCGCGATCATAAAACAGCCTAACCCTAGCGTGAAAATCCACGCTTGAAGGCCTGTTTTAGCGCTCATGGCTTCATCATATTTGAAGTCGCTACCATACTGATCGCCAAGCAATGAATTGCTTCGGTGTACTATTCTTTCGTTTATCGCTGCCATTACAAACGGCATAGTCCAAATCTTTAATGTTTCATCAAACTCAGCTTTTTTATGGCTTTTTTGGCGTTTCTTGTAACTGTGGGGAGGTGTGCAAAGTACATAGGGGTTAATCAATACCTTACGAAGCGATGGGTTTTCTTTGGCTTCTTTTAGCACATTGAGCATACTTGCAATAGTCCCGCCCGACGCAGCTCCCTTTATTTTTCGTACCCGCATTTTAATTTGACCTGCAGGTTTGCCTGTTTTGGCCATGGCCAATTGCTGTGCCCTATATACGCCAATGTCGGACGGTATAGAATCGAACCCTGCGCTATGAATGATACGCGCGCCAGATGCTTTTGCATCTACCTCGTATTTTTCTAACATGATTTTTATCCATTGCGGTTCGCCGGTTAAATCACAGTAATCGGTACCCGTATTTACACAAGCCTTAACCATTGTCTCCCCATACAGTGCGTATGGACCCACAGTGGTTACGATAACTTTAGCTTTATTGGAAAGTTGCGTTAAGCCCTCAAGATCGTTGGCATCTAATACATAATGCCGAATATCAGCAATGGAGAGCCTATCTTTAAGCGCCAGCAACTTGTCTTCGCTTCGCCCAGCAATGGCCCATGTAACCGTTTCGTTATTATATGTTTGTGCAGTTTCGCGGGTATACTTCGTCAAATATTCAACTAAAATTTGGCCAACAAAGGAGGTAGCACCATAAACAATAATATCGAATTCACGCGCTGATTTAGTCATTTAAAAGGCCTCTTTTTTTAATTTGCGTGAGTAACAGCTTTGTATACTTCGCTGGACATATCCGCACTATCCAATCTATGAGTTTTGCATCTTTACCAATAAGGATGCGCTTCTTATTTTTTAGAATACCTGAAACAATCACCTGCGCTGCTTGTGCAGGCGGCATTACAAGTTGTTTATTAAAAGAATTCATCTCTTGGTTTCGTGCGTTGTCGTCTCGGTCGTCAACATGTATAGCGTTGTCGGCAATTGCAGTGTCGATGCCACCGGGGTGCACAACGCATACAGTTACATGAGGAAAGCTTGCCATCGCTTCCATTCTAAGCGATTCACTTAAGCCTTTTACGGCAAATTTAGACGCACAATATGCACTCAGTTTTCCAATAGATGCCACGCCAAAAATGGAGCTTATGTTTACTACCCACGCCTGTTTTTTGGCTTTGAGTTCGGGTAAAAACATTTGCGTCCCGAACAACGCACCATAAAAATTGATGTCCATAACGCGTGTAAAATCTTCTTCACGAATATCTTCAAAGGCAATAGAGTCGTGGCTAATACCAGCATTATTAATAATGCCATCTATACCACTGAAATAAGTCCGCTCAAAATGACGGTCAATCTTAGCTTTTGCTGTTACCCATTCACTTTTATTTGCGACTGAAAAAGGCAAACATAATGGCGCTTTACTAAGAGACTTAGCAACCTCGTTCAAGGCACCCTCGTTAATGTCATTTAGAATTAAGCTGACATTTAACGAGTCCAGTTTTTCTGCTAATGCCTTTCCAATACCGCTACCTGCCCCTGTTATTAAAAATACTTTGCCACTAAGATCATTCATTAATAATGTTTACTTTGGCTAATTATAGTTTGATATTTAAGAATACAAGAAAACCAATGAAATAGCGCACTTTTGCGCATAATTTCCAATAACGAAGAGCTTCTAATCAACTGATTTGGCGCCAAATGTTAGAACGATATTGCATTTATTACACCGAATAATGAGCCTTAGCATAATGATTCGTTAAACACTGCCGATACTCTCATAATATCGCTAACTACATTAGTAGTTTGTAATTCATTAAGAGGAGACACCAATGAAACACCATTTATTTTTGTACTGTTGTGCAGCTAGTCTATTTGGCTTGCTTATTGCTGCCTCGCCTGTACTTGCAGCAGACTCATTCTACTCGGCCTTAAGTTCAGGCAAAGCAAGCGGCGACTTTAATCTTAGATACGAAAATGTGTCGCAAAATAATGTTCTGGATGATGCAAGCGCACTGACTCTCCGCACCCGACTTGGCTATACCACCGGAACCTTAAGTGGCTGGTCAGTGAAGCTTGAAATAGAAGATAACCGAATTGTATTAGGCCAAGGTGATTACTCGTTGGGTGCCACTAACTATAACCCGGGGCAATATTCAACGATTGCTGACCCAGAATTTACTGAGCTTGATCAAGCTTTTGTGCAATACAAAAGCGAAAATCTTCATTTTAAGTTAGGTCGACAGGTAATTGCATTAGATGGGCATCGTTTTGTAGGACATGTAGGTTGGCGCCAAGATAGACAAACTTTCGACGCCGCTACAGTGGGATATAAATTAAGTGATGATTTTACCTTTAAGTACAGCTTTATTAGCAAGCGCAATCGTATTTTTGGCGAAGCAAGAGACATAGACTCAAATGATCATTTATTGAATGCTAAGTACCAAACTCAATTAGGCGCATTAACCGCCTATAGCTACTTGTTAGAAATAGATAATGAAACCGACAATGCACTTAATACCTATGGGGTAAGTTTTGCCCGCAGCACTAAGTCGGGACAGCCAACCGGCTTTAGTTGGATTTACGGGCTTGAATATGCAACACAAGATGTTGAGTTTGGCCCACAAAACTTTTCAGCAGACTATTATTTTGCAGAAATAGGCCTCAAGTATAAAGGCTACACCATCAAAATAGCGCAAGAAACACTTGCTTCAGACAATGGCGCTTATGGGTTTTCTACCCCCTTAGCAACACTGCACAAATTTAACGGTTGGGCAGATCAATTTTTATCAACGCCAGCGCAGGGTCTCGTTGACCAAATAGCAACGGTTGCAGGTAAATTGGGTAAAGGAAACTTTGTTGCGTCCTACCATAACTATTCGGCAGATCAAGCAAGCGACACTATTGATGACTTAGGCAGCGAAGTAAATTTTCAATATACCCAAACAGTGACCAAACACTATAAAGTAGGGATTAAAGTTGCACGCTATTTAGGTAATAGTGGCCGAGTAGATGCAGACAAGATTTGGCTATGGGTTTCTACGAAATTTTAATCTATTGTGAAAGCAAACTATTGCTTTTACCTTCGTCAAAAAATTAAAGTGAATATTGCTCCACCTGTGTCATTATTGGCTACTTTGACTGCGCCACCATGGGCATTCATTACCTGACGCGTTAATGCCAATCCCACACCAGAACCTTCTTTTTTTGTGGTAAAAAAGGGGACGAATATTTTACTTTTAACATCTTCACCAATACCTGGCCCGTTGTCTGCTATCTCGAACACTACGTGGCCACGACGATTAATTTCTGCCTGCATGGTAATTGTGGGTGACTCGGTGAGGTGCAAAGCCTGCTGTGCATTTTTTACTAAGTTGATCAATATGTGCTCTAGCATGGACGGGTCAGCGCTCATTTCTAATTCGCTAGGCTCTATCTTAACCTTAAACTCAATGTCTCTTTTTTGGTCGCCTTGTTTGATAATTTCAATCACTTGCGCAAAACAGTCAGCCACTTTGAGCTTCACTTTCTTTGGCGCGGGTAAGCGCGTAAGTTTTCGGTAACTGCCCACAAATTTCATTAAGCCGTCACTTCTGCGAGCAACGGTTTGCACCGCACTTGCAATATCGTTTAGATGTTCCAGTACATCAGGCTGATTCTTAACATGCTCTTTAGTGTCTTGTACTAAATCAACGGCGGTTTTCGATAATGACGCTACAGGCGTAATACTATTCATTATTTCATGTGTGAGCACCCTGACTAAATCTTGCCAAGATTGAAGTTGGTTAGCGTCAAGTTCATTTTGTATGTCCTGCAGGCTAAGCAGTTTCTCTTGTTCTCGCCCAACAATAATATCGGTCATTGAAACACTTAACTGATGCGCCATGTTATCGACTTGAAACGAGACTAAACGCCTTTCACCTGCTTTAATATTGGTTAGATTATAAACAAAATCACTGCCAAATTGCTCAAGGTCATTTACTGTCACAATGCGACTAGAGCCAAATAAACGCCTCGCAGCATTATTCCAAAGTTTTAGTGTGCCATTTTGTTTAATACTAATAAGTGGCACAGGTAAGTGCTCTACCACGGCTTTCACATGTCTAAATTGCTCTTCTTGTTTCTGCCTATTATTTTGAAAGCGTTCTAATATATCCGCAAAAGCTTCTCCTAATTCGCTAAACCCTGCGCCTAAACCCTTAAGCTCAAATCGCTGGGAATAATCAGCATAGCGTGCGGCATCCAAAAATCTAACAAGCTCAGCATTAGTGCGCGCTATAAATTTAACCATGCTGTAGCACTCAAAAATAAGGACTAAAGTAAGGACAATAGTTGCGGCATGATAGCCCGGCATGAAGGTAAGGTAAGTCAGTCCAAGTAGTGTCAGCATAATTAATACAGTGCGAAGTCCAATTAACGCTGAAAAGGTATTAAAGCCCATGTTTTTCCATTCTCCTATACAAAGCTGCACGCGTGAGGCCTAAAGCTTTTGCAGTGTGACTAATGTTGTAGCGATAAGTCCTTAAGGCACGCGTAATGGTTTGTTTCTCAATTTTTTCTAAATTGAGTTCACTGTTTTGTTGCGATAAAAATTCTGTATCTTCCATATGGATGTTTACAGTTGTCTGCGCATTCTCTGAAGGCGCAGCCGTTGTAGGTATAGCGGCTGCATGTATTTCATTGCCCAAAGGATTAGCTAATACCTGAGGCAATTGTAAATCGTCTACATTTAAGTGCTCTGTTTCACTTAAAATTATCGCTCTTTCAATCGTATGGCGAAGTGCGCGAATATTTCCAGGCCAGTTGTGATGTTGCATTGCATTACGAACCTCTGCAGAAATGCTGGCTGTCGGTTTATTATATTTTTTACAATAGTAGTTTACAAAGTAGTCTGCAAGTGGCGCTATATCCTCGGGCCTATCACGCAAGGCCGGTAGCGTAATTTCAACCGTGTTTAACCGGAAAAGCAAGTCTTGGCGAAATTGCGTTTCATCTAGCAAGGTTTGCTTTGGTACATTAGTTGCGCAAATCACCCGAACGTCAAAGGGCCTGGAAATATTCGCACCTAATGGCGTTACTCGCCGTTGCTCTAAAACAGTCAATAAACGCGCTTGTAAGTGCAGGGGCAAATTACCTAGTTCATCAAGGAACAATGTTCCACCGTTTGCCGCCTCCAACTTTCCTATTCGCTCTTCGTTAGCACCTGTAAACGCGCCCTTTTTATGCCCAAACAGCTCACTTTCAAACAAGGTTTCCGATATAGCGCCTAGGTCTACCGTTAAGAAAATATTGTTACAGCGCAAACTTTGAAAATGTATTTCTTTGGCAAGAAGCTCTTTCCCAGTCCCGTTTTCGCCTAAGACAAGCACGTTTGCATCGGTAGGCGCACTTCTGGCAACGAGCGACATAACTGCGTTAATTGCGGGAGAATTGCTCTGTATGTTGGGCCTACTAGACTGGTTGGCGACCTGTGTAAGCAACTGATTAGCGCTGCGCAAATGCTTAGCCTCGTTGCGAACAAGGCTTAATTCAGCGGCGGTTCGAACAGTAGCTACCAGCTTTTCATTTTGCCAAGGCTTAATCACAAAGTCAGTTGCACCAAGCTTCATCGCCTCAATGGCCAAATTCATGCCACCATGGGCAGTTATCATCACTACAATGCAGTCAGGATCTAAGCTTCGAATAACACTCAGCCACTTTAAGCCTTCATCGCCAGAGCTTTCGCCTGGTCCAAAGTTCATATCCAGCATAATAACTTGAAAGGAAGTAGACTTTATTAGCGCCGGAATTTGCTCAGGCTGATGTGATGTGACGACGTCAAAACCATTGCGACGCAGTAACAATTTTCCTGCAATCAGAATATCTTCATCGTCATCTATAATTAAAATACGGGTTTTGCTGGTCATCTTTCTCGACTTTTAAGGTCATCATTCAAAAACAAAGTGTTCATTATCGTACACAAACTGTTCATAAACGTACAGTTCATGATAACTAAAGAATACGTTATTTTTTATTCTAAACGATATCAACAACTTAAGAGTTGGAACGATAATTGATCAGTAATTAGTAATCTCAGCAATACGAGTATTCGAGTGAAATCTCATTATGACTGAACCAGTAACACTTTCATCAACATCGTCTGCATACTCGCTTGAGCACAAGCGAAAAATGTCAGGTGCTGGGATGGACCGCAAAGTAGCAAAATCGCCCAACATATGGAAAAAATTAGCGTGGGTGTGCGTGGTTGCTGTCGTGCTATCAATAATTGCATATTCCGTGTTTTTTACTAACACAGGCAAAGCAATCAAAGTTGATAGCCAACGTATCGGAATTTCACTGGTAACGCAGGGTACATTCGAAGACTTCATCCCAATTCGCGCCAGAGTGATTCCTGCCAAAACGGTCTATTTGGATGCCGTTGAAGGCGGCAGAGTAGAACGTATCTTAGTTGAAGATGGCACCCAACTTAACGCCGGTGAGTTGATAGTTGAACTATCAAACTCTTCACTACAGCTTAGCGTATTGGGAAATGAAACTCGTGTTGCCGAGCAGCTTAACAATATGCGCTCAATCGAGCTGAACTTAGAGCAAAACCGTTTGCTACATAAACGAAATTTGGTCGACATCAACTATCAAATAAAGCTGTTAACGCGACAGCTCTCACGGGAACAAGAACTGCTTAACACAGGCGCTGTAAGCCAATCAGTATTCGCCGATACCACCGACACACTAAATTGGTATAAGGATAGACTAGCGCTAACCTTGGAAAGTCAGTCGTCAGACAAAGCTCTGCAAGAAAGCCAATTAGTTTTCTTAAAAGAAACAGCCATAAGACTTGAATCGAACCTTGAAATATCTCGCCAAAATTTAACCAATATGAATGTACGAGCACCGGTTGACGGAAAGCTATCTGGTTTCGATTTTGAAGTCGGGCAAAGTATTGATAAGGGCGAGCGACTCGGGCAAATAGACACCCCTAACGATTTTAAACTAAGTGCAATGATTGATGAGTTTTACTTAGGTCGTGTTGATATTGGGCAACGGGTAAGCTTTGATAAATACCAACTTAGCGTAACCAAAATTTATCCACAAGTAACTAATGGCCAGTTTGAAGTCGACCTACAGTTTACCGATGAGCAGCCTGCTGGCATTCGCCGTGGCCAAACGGTTCAAACCAAATTAACCCTTGGTGATGCAAGTGAAGCACTGCTTATTCCCAACGGCGCGTTTTATCAAGATACGGGCGGCAACTGGATTTTTGTGGTTTCCGCAGATGGGAGCGAAGCCATAAGAAGGCCTATTCGCCTAGGCCGTCGCAACAGCAGGTTTATTGAAGTGCTAGATGGACTGGAAGTTGGCGAAAGAGTGGTTACTAGCCCTTACACCAGCTATCAAGATATGCAGCGTCTAAAACTTAACTAATTTTCAAAAAAGGACCTTAGCCATGCTAAAACTTAAAAACCTGACGCGAGTATATCAAACCGACGAAGTGGAAACGGTTGCTTTAAATCAAGTCAACATCGATATTGAACAAGGCGAGTTTGTCGCCATAATGGGCCCCTCAGGGTGCGGAAAATCAACGTTATTGAGTATTATTGGTATGTTAGATAAAGCCTCAAGTGGCCAATACGTTTTTGACGATTTGGATATTTCTGACTATTCCGAGGCACAGCTGTCATCGGTCCGTAAACACAATATTGGTTTTATCTTTCAAAGCTTCAATTTGATTGACGAACTTACCGTCGAAGAAAATATCGAACTTGCCCTTTTGTATCATAATATTGCGTCTGACACGCGCAAACAAAAAGTCAATGAAGTAATGGACAAGGTTGGCATTGCCCACCGAGCAAAACACATGCCGAGTCAATTGTCGGGAGGCCAACAACAAAGAGTTGCGGTTGCTAGGGCGGTTGTTGGCAATCAATCGATGATATTAGCAGATGAACCTACCGGTAACCTCGATAGCGCCCATGGCCAAGAAGTTATGGAAATGCTGCAGGCCTTAAACGAAGAAGGCACCACCATTGTGATGGTTACGCACAGTCCTTCCCATGCTGATTACGCACATCGTACAATTAATTTATTTGACGGACACGTAGTCACTCAAAGTATTCGCCAGGCCATTTAAGCCATCGCTTATATTCACAAACTTTTTAAGGAATAGACCATGTTTAAGAATTATTTAATGACCGCGTGGCGCAATATTATTAATAATGGGATGTTTTCCGTTATTAATATTCTCGGACTAGCCTTAGGGTTAATGAGCTGTATTTTAATCTCTTTATTTGTTCGTGAAGAAATGGGATACGACAAATGGTTGACCGACTCTGACCGTGTTGTGCGTATGCACAGTACTTATTATACTGCGGGTTCACCTCCATTTCTGACAGTACGATCGGCTGGGAAAATGATGGCTGCGGTAAGAAACTATGCAACAGCTGAAGTTGAAACCAGCACGAGAATAATCAGTTTCGGCGCATCGGTTATTCAGCAGCAAGACGTAACGGCTGAAGAATTGAGCCTTGTTGATCCAGACTTCTTTGAACTGTTCGATTTGCCCTTTGTATATGGGTCTAAAGCGACCTCTTTCAAAAAGCCATTTGATTTAGTCATTACAGAAGAAATGGCGATAAAGTACTTTGGTAAAACGGACGTTGTCGGGCAAACATTAACAGTTTGCTGCGCAGGCCCTCAACCTTCTGAGCTTACCGTTACAGGAGTAATAAAAGATCTCCCCAAAGCTAGCCACCTCAATACGGAATTAATTCTTTATGTGTTACCCGCTATTATTGAAAACAACCCTGGTCTAAATAGTTGGACTAGCGTAAATGTGTATACCTATTTCAAAATGCGTGAAGGCGTCTCAATTGAGAACTTTCAGGAGCGTCTAACTTATTGGGTAGACAATGAAAGTCCCCTTAAAGAGCATTTTGAAGATGATCAGCGCGTATCAGATAGCTTGAAACACAAATTGATGGCATTGGAAGACTTACACTTACATGCAAAAAAAGACGCTGGAAACATGGGAGACTTATCACCCTTAGGCAGTGCAAGCATGATCACTTCTTTTATAATAATAGCAGGGTTGATTCTTCTCATCGCTTGCATCAACTTTATGAATCTAGCAACAGCTCGCGCTAGTCAACGGGCCAGAGAAGTCGCGATGCGCAAAGTACTCGGAGCAAGTAGACGACAAGTCATGATTCAGTTTTTAGGTGAAGCGGTAACATTGGTATTTATCTCATTACTAGTTGCCTTGGTGTTAGTAGAACTCGTTTTGCCGTTTTACAATCAGGCATTAGATAGCGAGTTACAACTGGCCTTGTTTACTGACCTAGAACTGTTAGGCGCGGTTGTGCTTATTGGCTTAATCGTCGGTTTAGGCGCAGGGCTTTACCCTGCAATGCATCTTTCAAAATTTTTGCCTGGCCAAATATTGAAATCAAACAAAAGCACAGAATCTGGCAGAACGGCGGGCTTTCGAACTTTTCTAGTCGTCTTTCAATTTAGCGCATCTATAGCCTTAGTGATCAGCACCGTCGTAATTTACAGTCAAACTCACTATGCCCAATCGGTTGATGTAGGTTATAGCAGTAACAATAAAATGATTTTAGGCATTAATGGCGCGCAAGATAAACACGAAAGTTTGCGCCAAGAGTTACTAAACATACCCGAAATAAGCTCCGTTGTTTTTTCTTCTGAAGCGCCTACACAAGATAATGAAAATAACCGACATTTTAAACTGCTAGATTCAGCGGCAAGCAACAGCGATAGGCAGTTACTAAACATTCACAACATGGACTATGGGTTTTTTGAAGCATATGATGTTAAACCTGTTGCTGGGCGCTTGTTTGACAACAAGTTTGGGACAGATGAAGTCATCACAGTAGAAGAAGGTAAGCCTGCTGGTAAAGCCAGTGCTATTTTAAATGTCAGTGCATTAGCCAAGTTTGGTTTCAGCACACCGCAACAAGCGATTGGTAAAACTATTGAAGCTGATATGCGAGGCTTACAGCATTTTGAGATTGTAGGCGTAGTGCCAGATATCTATTTTCGTTCGATAAAATTCGGGGTTCGGCCGTCTGTTTATTCACTTAACCCCGCTAGGTTTTATGTTGCCAGTTTAACGATTAACACTCAAAATCCTGCTCAATTAAGCGCACAAATAGGGCAAGTATGGAAAACGTATGCACCTATGAACCCAATAAATTTACAGTTTTTAGACAGTATGATGCGGGCACAATATAACGACGAGCAGATACAAGCTCGGTTGTTCTCAACATTCTCCGTGCTTGCGATTATTATAGCCTGTTTGGGTTTATACGGCTTAGCTGCATTTACCACCGAAAGAAGAACCAAAGAGATTGGGATCCGCAAAGTCATGGGTGCCAGAGTTAGAGACATCGTTAAGTTGCTGGTATGGCAGTTCTCAAAGCCAGTGTTGATTGCTAACCTAGTCGCTTGGCCAATAGCGGCCGTGGCAATGGTAAGTTGGTTGGAAAATTTTTCTTATCGTATAGACGCTCTTTGGCTAATCCCGATTAGTTTTTCAGTAGGTTTTTTGCTCTTGGTAATGGCTTGGATAACCGTGGGAGGCAATGCGGCAAGTGTTGCTCGTGCTAACCCAATTAAATCCTTGCGCCAGGATTGAGTAAAAAAGGTGCTTTTGATGAGGCACCAAAAAACACCTGGCTGGCACCCCGCCAGCCACCGTACTATTGATTATTTACTCATTGTTGAGACGATGGTAATTTTCGCTTAGAAAGGCTACTGTCATAGCATCTCATATCCTGATTATTTTCCATAATGCGCCTTGATAAATTTGTGTGTAAAAGCACCGAGCTTACAAAAAGTGACGCGATCAAACGCATTAATTTAGGAGAGCTTAGCGTTAATGGTGAAATTACGACGAACGAAGCGACTCAGGTTCATGAAAATAATACCATAACGTTAAATGGCCTGCGGCTGAAAACTCGTGATTTTCGCTATATCCTCATGCATAAACCAGCGAGCACTATTTGCTCAAATACCGATGCAGTCTATCCCTCGCTCTTCAATTACCTAAATGTTGATAAAGCCTCAGAGCTACACATTGCCGGACGTTTAGACGCTGATACAACAGGTCTAGTGTTAATTACCGATAATGGGCGTTGGTCATTTAGTATTACCCACCCTACTACGCAATGTCATAAAGTTTATCGTGTGAAGTTATCCAAAGCGCTTGCAGAGGATGTCGCATCTAAATTTGAGAGAGGCTTACAATTGCAAGGTGAACAACATTTAACATTGCCGGCTACTTTGGAGGTGGTTAACGCCAAAGAAGTACTTTTGACAATAACAGAAGGTAGGTTTCATCAAGTAAAACGGATGTTCGCTGCCGTAGGTAATCGCGTGGTTTCACTTCATCGAGAGCAAATCGGAGATATCTGTCTTGACGTTGAACTTGGCCAATGGCGCTATTTAACAAATGATGAAGTACAGTCTTTTAACAAATAAATATTTTCCTGTGTAGCATTAGCCGTATATGCTACAAGCGCTTAAGTTGCTTATTTTAAGTATTATTGTGGAGTCGAAATTAAATGCAAAGGAATACGATTGATGCATGTCTTTTAATGAGAAGAAAGAACCGACTATTGTGGATAGAGCTAGGACTTGTGTTTTTGGCCTTACCGATTGTACTCGCAATTAACCCATTTGTGGAAATCAGCGTGGGGCTTGCCATTTTTGCTCTTATCTATGTTGTGTATATATGTAAAAGCGAATTCTGCCAGCACTCTTTTTTAACTATGTGGAAAGAAATTAGAATCGCTTTTAGGCCACAGTGGAAAGAACTTTGGCCAAGAGTGGCCATAAAGTTCATAATATTTGCATTGCTCACAAGTGTTTTTGTTTATCTACAAATGCCTGACAGTCTCTTTGTAGTTGTGATTAAAGATCCCTTACTATGGTTAACTGTGTGCCTATTTTATTGTTTTGTATCAGTATTGCCGCAAGAATTTTTATATCGAAGTTTCTTTTTCAAACGCTACAACGGGCTAGTTGCTTCAGCGTCTGGTTTTATCTTACTGAACGCAATCGTTTTCTGCGCAGCTCATTTAATGTTTCATAACTGGATTGTATTGCTAATTACCTTTTTAGGCGGGTTTCTGTTTGCGTTTACCTATCACAAATCTCGGTCTTACTGGTTAGTTAGTGCAGAGCATAGCTTTTATGGGCTCTGGATATTTACTTTGGGGATGGGAGAAATACTGGCGTTTCCGGCCGCCCGAGCCATCACGCAGGGTGTCTATTAATACCCTGCTCATTCGGTCATTGATGAATTGATAAGTGGACTTAACCTATTGCCTCGATAGTGAACGTCAGCTTATCGTTGCGAAGGTGCATCCTATAATAGATTATGCGAAGAAGTTGATATTTGCTACAGCTACTTTAAGAGAGCGCGGCGCAACGGCTGCTTGAGACGAGAAAGGCAGCACGGCCAAAGTATCGCTCTGGCAAAAATTTGCCAGCATATTAACGCTAACTTTTCACCGTCACACTCCATTAATTCAACAAAATCTATGCCTGTTGCGCAGATCCGATATGTGGTTTATTCTTCTATAGTAAGCATTTTTGGTATCGATTGTGGGCATTAGTATAGAATCGTGTGTTGCCCAAATACTCAAAGTAGATATGAAGCCCATTTTATTATTGGCATTAGGCAACACAAGAGATAGCAGGACAGGTATTATTATGCTTTTATTTAAACCTAAAGAGTAGTGGTGTATGAAAGTTCCCAAGTTATCGAAAAACGCCCCCAATGCAGACGCAGATAATGCAAAGCACAGCGGCATTCATGCCTTATATCAGCAAGATCCTATCAAGGCCGATGAAGTCGTTTTCCAGCGTAAAACCAATCCTCAGACAAGACGCGGGTTTTTAAGTGGTTTAGCCAGTATGACGACCTTGTTGGGAAGTAAAATAGTGTTTGCCGGCGTAATGCCTGCCGGTCTTATTCCTGCAGCCTTTGCGCAAACATCCAAGCCCTTTAGCATTGCCGGTAAAGATCCCGGGCTTGTAATTTTAAACGATCGACCGCTTAACGCAGAAACTCCTGCGCACTTGCTGAATGATAATATAACACCTGCTTCTCGTTTGTTTGTGCGAAACAATGGTATTCCACCGCAACAAGTACTGCTTAACGATTGGACCTTAACCATTGCCGGCGAATCAGCCAAAACTACGAAAATTTACACCTTGGCTGAGCTAAAGAAACGCTTTAAACACTACAGTTACCAACTTACTCTTGAATGCGGAGGTAACGGGCGTTCAGAGTTCAGTCCACCTGCGACAGGTAATCAATGGACCACAGGCGCTGTGGGCTGCCCTAGATGGACGGGGGTACGTTTAGCCGATGTACTTAAGGAAGTCGGCATCAAAGACGATGCTGTCTATATAGCCTATTATGGCAAAGATACTCATTTAAGCGGAGATAGTAGTAAAGATCCAATTTCTCGCGGTGTTCCCATGCTTAAAGCCTTGGAAGACGAATCACTAATTGCATGGGCCATGAATGACGAAGATTTACCGGCCATGAACGGTCATCCATTGCGACTTGTATTTGGCGGCTGGCCGGCTTCTACATCAGGCAAGTGGCTAGAACGCATTGTTATTCGCAATAAAGTGCATGACGGAGCTAAAATGACTGGCACCGCTTATCGTGTTCCGTGCAAGCCGGTGGCACCCGGCGCAAAAGTCGCCAATGAGGACATGTGTATCATACATGCGATGCCCGTTAAGTCATTAACCACTTTCCCTAAGTCGGGCGTGCTGCATCCTTTGGTTGATAAGCTTAAGGTCAACGGCCATGCGTGGGCCGGTGACAAAACGATTTCCGCTATGCATGTGTCCATCGACTTTGGTCAAACTTGGCAGCAAGTGAGCTTAAGCAAGGCGGTAAATCGCAATGCATGGCAACATTGGCAAGGTGAAGTGAGCTTTCCACAAAAAGGGTATTATGAAGTATGGGCCCGGGCGACAGATAGTGAAGGTTTGATTCAGCCCATGGTGATACCCGGCTGGAACCCTAAAGGTTACTTAAATAATGCGTGTCACCGCATTGCGGCGCAGGTGGTGTAAGGTGATTTACTTAAAAAAAGGGATCTTAATTGCATTTATTGTTCTGATGAGTTTTAGTGTGTTTGCAATCACCACTCCAAAGACAACAGACAAAATTTCCTTCGATCCGCTTTCAGGCCTAGCGCTTAGCCCAGGCTTTGAATTGGTACTTGGCCATTGTTCAGCCTGTCATTCGGCCAAGTTGGTTACGCAAAATCGAATGACTAGGGAAAATTGGTTAGGCACCATTCGCTGGATGCAAAAATCCCAGGGCTTGTGGCCACTGGGTAAAAATGAGGCGATAATTCTAGATTATCTTGAAGCTTACTACAGCCCGCTCGAGGTTAGTCGTCGTGGGCCTATCCCTGCGCATTTAATGCCACCCTTAGAAAAAGCTAAAAAGAGCTATTGATCTTAATGCTTACTTTTGCATCAAATGTTCAAGGAAGTAATCAGTTTGCATCGTTCCCAAGTGAAGCGATGTGCCTTCACCTTCAACAATCCCGTGTCGTCGGTTGGGGTATGCCATAAAATCGAATTGACGGTTATGTTTAATTAGTTCATTTATCAATCTTTCTGTACCTTGGTAATGAACATTGTCGTCACCAGTACCATGAACGAGTAGCAACTTGCCTTTAAGGTTTTTCGCATGGCTTATGGGTGAAGCACTTTTGTAATTGTCCGCAAAGTCAGAGAGCAAACCTGAATAGCGTTCTTGATAGATTGAATCATATAGGCGTTGGTCTGGGACAGGTGCTCTTGATACACCAACCTGGTATTGTTCAGGATATCGAAACAGCATATTGAGTGTCATTGAGCCACCACCAGAATGCCCCCAAACGCCTACTTTTTCGCAATCGATATAGTCCCAACGCTTACAAATGGCTTTCAATGCATCTGACTGATCACGTGCTGCGATTGGTCCAATATTACCGTAAACAGATCGTCGCCAATCTCTGCCTCTTGGAGATGGTGTACCTCTATTATCTATGGAAGAAATAATAAACCCCTTCTGTGTCATCAATAGATGCCACATATTACGAGAGTGCCACTTATCAACAACAATTTGACCAGCCGGTTCACCATATACAAAATTAATAATCGGATATTGCTTATTGTTGTCAAACTCTGGTGGCCTTATTAGATAACCATCCAGTCGAAGGCCGTCTTGGGCGTCAACACTATAGAATTCATGATCGCCTAGTGCCAACTTTCCAATTTTTGTGACCAGCTCGTCGTTGTCTTCCAGAACACGTCGAGTCTTGTGATCGGGTAATGAAATCAAGCTATATACTGGCGGTTTAAGAAAACTTGAGTAAGTGTGAATTGCCCATTTTGAGTCGGATGAAGTTTTATAACTGTTCGTGCCTGAAAATTCAGTGGGTGTAAGCTGTTCCATCTGAGCGCTGCCATCAAGCGAGGTGCGATAAAGATAACGTTGACTTGGGTTTTCAGGTGAGGCTATGAAATATAACCAATTGTTTACTTCATCCACAGAAATAAATTCCGTGACATCAAAATCACCAGTTGTCAGGTCAGTGAGAGTTTTTCCGTCGCGGGAAACCCGGTAAATATGTCTCCAGCCATCGCGTTCACTCTGCCATAGAAAAGCTTGTGAGCTTTCAAGCCAAATGGGGTCTTCAAATAATTCAATATAGGTCTCTTCTTTTTCAGCAAAGACTTTGGAAATATCACCTGTTATAGCATTTGCATAATAAAACGTATTGGTATCTTGTTTGCGATTCATTTGTTGAATTAGAATTTGTTCAGAGCTATCAGCCCAATCCATTCGTGGAACATACATATCTTTGGCTATACCCGGTAATGTTATCCAAGTCGTTTTTGCTGTGGCAACAGACACAATACCGATACGTGCGGCAGAGTTCTCCTCGCCAACCTTGGGATAGGGAATTGCCGTAATTTCAGGATAAAGAGTATCAGTATTATTAATGATGAAAAAATCTTTGGCAGCATGGGTGTCAAACTGCCAGTAGGCAATTCGCTGGCTATCTGGGCTCCAACGAAATCCATCCTGAATGGCAAATTCTTCTTCATAAGCCCAATCGAAAAGGCCATTGATAATTGAGTCTGAGGCATCGCTGGTTAAAGCTGTGATATCGCGACTGGTCAAATCCTGTGTGTATATATTATTATTTAATACATAGGCAAATTGTGAACCATCTGGTGAAAACTTCCCAAACATCATTTGACTGAGGCCGGACTCCCCACCACCTAATTTCCACAAATCACCATCGTCAAGATTTAGCAGCCAATATTCACCACGTGTTTTATCGCGCCATACGTACTTTGCATTTGTATAGATTAACAGCATATTTTTGTCTTTAGACCACTGATAATCATCAACAAGCAATGCTTTTCTTGCGCCTTTTGGGGTAAGTTGTTTAAGAGTAATTAAAATTGTACGCTCTAAGGTGGCCGGATCATACTGCACAATTTCTTCATACACCTTGATATTGTCGCCATACTGGTCTTTGTCTAGTTTGGCATTTTTAAAACCTTTAGCTGTTTCCAAAGCGGTAAACGTTGAGCCTTCTTTATCCCATCGAATCGCACCTGGTCGCTTGGCATTGTATTCCCAGTTCTGAAAGATTGCTTCATTAGTAAGATAGACTGCTTCAGCGCTATTTTGCATAGGTTTATTTGATGCAGCGCAGGCAACAATGAATGATACAAGAACCGACATTGTCATTATTTTCATAAGGGATATTGCCTTTATATTTAGCATTATTTTTCCTGTATTTTTGAATTATATGCCGCTATAGACTGCAGCTGGAAATGTTTACTTAATCGAATGATATACCATAAACCGAGCTTGCTGATGAAAAATAAGTAGCACCTTTAATCGACCGCTTGTCGGAAGTTAATGCAACATGCTTAATCAGTATGATTAGACGAAATTTACTGTCTATATCTGTTATAAGATCTTTGCTTTTTATTGAGGGCCTAATTACCTTTATTTATTCAATTAAGCCTTAGTAAGTCATTTTAATGAAAAGGAAATCCAAACTATAGATGTAATATCACTCACTGGTTTAATTCTTTGTTCCTTAGCATCACCAGTTACCCCGGGCCCTAATAACCTAATGTTAATGACATCGGGTGTAAATTTTGGCTTTAAACTGACCTTGCCACATATGTTCGGTGTGTCGTTAGGCTTTTTAGTTATGACGGTATTGGTATTACTCAAATATTTGAAGCCTTCCCAATTAGTTATCAACTAACTGAAGGTTTTGAGTGTGGTTTACATGCTTTATCTGGCCTCCAAAATAGAGACATCGGATGCATCTTTAGACGGTAAAAAGGCAAAGTCTAAGCCAATGACCTTGTTTCAGGCTGCGCTATTTCAGTGGGTCAATCCCAAAGCATGAACAATGTCTTTAACAGCGATAAGTGTTTATGCACCGGACCAAACACTCTACTTTGTTGCCTTGGTTGCCCTCACTATTGGTGCTGTTAATTTTCCATGCATTGCTTGCTGGGCTGCTGTGGGCACTACAACAAACGACTCTTGAACAATCCAAGACGGCTAAAGGTATTCAATCATTTAATGTTAGGTTTGTTGGTGTTGTCGCTTTATCCAATATTTAACTAAAGGCAATAAACATTGAAAAGCAAAAAGGCGTTTCCTTCGAAACGCCTTTCATTGAGTTGTGTAAAGATGATATTTCAACATCTTTGTGATTCAACACATAAGTTAATTACACATCCAAGTTCTCAACATTAAGCGCATTCGTTTCTATAAATTCTCTACGAGGCTCAACATGGTCACCCATAAGACATGTGAACAGCTGATCAGCACTTACGGCGTCTTCAATCGTCACCTGTAACATACGACGATAATCAGGATCCATAGTCGTTTCCCAGAGTTGGATTGGGTTCATTTCACCTAATCCTTTATAACGCTGTATGTACTGTCCGCGTTTGGCTTCTGCCATTAACCATTCAAGTGCTTCTTTAAACTCCGCTACCGAAAGGGTCTTTTCGCCACGCTGAATGTAAGCGCCTTCTTCCATTAGATTATTAATGGTTTCGTTCAAAGTACGAATTTTATCGTATTCTGGCGATGCTACAAAGTCGCTATTTATGTGGTAGTCATAATCAATTCCGTGCTGGCGCATGGTAATCACAAGATCGTTAGCGCCATCTTCTGTTAACTCAACAGAGTGTAGAAAACTTCTAGAATCACCTTCACTAATTGCAAGTTGTGCTACCAATTGTCCGCCAATCTCATTGAGAGCAGTTTTATTGTTCATGGTCTCACCAGTCAAAGGACTAGAATATAATAACTGTGTAAGAAGCGAATCAGGCATTCTTCTATGCATTCTAGCAATCATAATCATGGTGCTTTGGTATAATGTCACCATATTTTCAAGTGCAATCCCTTGAATAGGAGGAGCATCATTACTCACATATAAAGAAGCGTCGGTTACTGCTATGGTAGTAAGCAGCTTATTTAGGGCGTCATCGTCCTTAAGGTATTGTTCTTGCTTACCTTTTTTGATTTTATATAGCGGTGGTTGAGCTATAAATATGTGCCCACGCTCGATCATTTCTGGCATTTGACGGAAAAAGAAGGTCAATAGCAAGGTTCTAATGTGCGAACCATCCACATCGGCATCTGTCATAATAATGATGCTGTGGTAACGTAATTTATCAGGATTATATTCATCGCGACCTATTCCACAGCCCAAGGCTGTGATCAAAGTTGCGACTTCTTGTGAAGATAGCATTTTATCGAATCTTGCTTTTTCAACGTTAAGGATTTTACCTTTAAGCGGCAGTATTGCTTGATTCTTTCTGTTACGACCCTGCTTAGCTGAACCGCCTGCAGAATCTCCTTCCACAATATATAGCTCTGAAAGCGCTGGATCTTTTTCCTGGCAATCGGCTAATTTGCCGGGTAAGCCCGCTAAATCTAATGCTCCTTTTCTACGCGTCATATCGCGTGCTTTACGGGCGGCTTCTCTGGCCCGTGCTGCATCGATAATTTTTCCAACAATTGTTTTTGCATCACCCGGGTTTTCTTGTAAGAACTCTACTAGTTTTTCGTTCATTGATGATTCTACTGCAGTTTTTACTTCTGAGCTTACAA
Source organism: Acidiferrobacterales bacterium (assembly GCA_964195425.1). Taxonomy (GTDB): domain Bacteria; phylum Pseudomonadota; class Gammaproteobacteria; order Enterobacterales; family Alteromonadaceae; genus Glaciecola. The sequence continues at coordinate 134,361 of CAXMOM010000039.1, read as the reverse complement.
GCTTGTCTTTTGTTTGCGAAGAGAATTTAGGGTCAGGAACTTTTACTGATATAACGGCAGTTAATCCCTCTCTTGCATCATCTCCGCTTGCGCTTGTTTTATTCTTCTTGTTGTAACCTTCAACTTCCATGTAAGTATTTAGCGTTCGTGTAAGTGCACCTCTAAAACCAGCTAAGTGAGTACCGCCATCGCGTTGAGGGATATTGTTAGTGAAGCAAAATACGTTTTCTTGGAAACCATCGTTCCACTGCATTGCTACTTCAACTGTTACACCGTCTTCTCGATCATGAGTAAAGTAAAATGCTTTGCTGTGAACCACATTTTTGTTGGTGTTAAGATATTCAACAAAGGCTCTTATACCGCCTTCATAATGAAATTTCTCTTTACGTCCGTCACGTTCGTCTTCAAGTGTAATAGACACACCTGAGTTTAAGAAAGAAAGTTCGCGAATACGTTTTGCTAATATATCAAAGTGAAACTCAACATTGGTAAACGTTTCTTCACTCGGCCAAAAGCGTATTTTAGTGCCCTTCTTTTCTGTTTTAGCAACAGGTCCAAGTGGTGCAACGGGTACGCCCATACTATATTCTTGCTCGAATCTCTCTCCACGTCTATATATTGTGAGCTCTAACTTTCTAGATAATGCATTTACAACTGAAACACCAACACCGTGGAGACCACCGGATACTTTATAAGAATTATCATCGAACTTACCGCCCGCATGCAAAACTGTCATAATAACTTCAGCAGCCGAGATACCCTCTTCTTCGTGTATCTCGGTTGGAATACCGCGACCATCATCACTTACTGAAACGGAGTTGTCTGAATGTATCTTTACGAAAATCTCGCTACAGTGTCCTGCTAAGGCTTCATCGATAGAGTTATCGACAACTTCAAAAACCATGTGGTGCAAACCGGTGCCGTCATCGGTATCACCAATGTACATGCCAGGTCTTTTTCTTACAGCATCTAAGCCTTTCAATACTTTTATACTGGACGAATCATAGTCTTGTTCTGACATCTTTACTCCTCTATCACGCGGTTTTGTTTCACGTGGAACACTTTTTTGTTGTTATAAGTTTGTACGAATGACATTTGTTGTTTTTCAATTGCTGTCACGAATACTTGTGTGTCTTGCTCCAACACAGTTGTAATAAATTTTTCTCTTGTTTTTTCATCTAATTCAGCAGAAATATCGTCAACTAAAAATACACTCTGTTTACCTGTCAGCTCTTTAAGTAACTTTACCTCAGCTAACAGTAATAAAGATACGAGTAATCTGAGTTGTCCCCGGGACATAAATTCAGCCGCATTTTTATTATCTATCATAAATTGCAAATCGGCTTTATGGGGACCACTAGATGTTGCGCCTTTAAAAAGGTCTCTTTCTACTTTGTTTGAAATTGAATCTTTCAGGGAATTACTTCTTTCCCAACCATTAGTATACCTTAATACTACATTCAACTCAGGTGAAAATTTCGAATATAAGCTACTTATTTCGCTATTTAAGCGAGAAATATAGGTTTCTCTTAGGGTTGTTATAGATTCACCGAGTTCTGCCAACTGGTTTAACCATACATCCTGCTTTTTGAACTCTTCTGCCTGGGAAAAATCAAATTGCTTAAGAAGTGCATTTCTTTGATTAAGGCAATTTGTATACCGACCGTTCAATGATTGAAATTGATGTTCCACGTGAAACAATAACCAATCTAGATAACGTCGCCTACCTAATGGAGGGCCTAAAATCAGGTCGCTGCTTTGAGGAGTGAAAATTTGTACCGGCAGTAAGCGTGCAATATCAGCTATCTTTTTTGTCTTCTCACCGTCCAAACTAAATAAGTAACCATCTTGTTTTGAGCGGGTGAAACCTAGCTTTGATGACTCAACTTCATTTACAAACTCGCAAAAACCAGCAGCACATGTCTGTTTGTCACTAATGAATGAGTCCGGCTTGGATGTTCTAAAAGATCTTCCAAAACCCAAAACGTGAATGGCTTCAAGCAAGCTAGACTTACCAGCGCCGTTGTCACCGTAAATAACGTTTAGATTTTTGTGAGGAGAGAAGTCGACGGCTGAAAAATTTCTGAAATTTTCCAGCCGCACCTTAATTATATGCATAAATATGCGAAGACACTATTTAGTGTAAGTGGAATTAGTAAACACTAAGTACTATATTCTCATTGGCATAATGACGTACTGTGACGAATCTTCATCAACCGGCAAACCATCGACTAACTTTATTCCGTGTATTAGTGCCATCGTATTCGAATCGAACAATTTGAAGATAACCATATCGGTTTCTACCGCATTTAACACATCAATTAAATATGCAACGTTAAACCCGATTTCTAAATTATCACCTTCATACTCTACATCAATGATTTCTTCCGCATGTTCTTGCTCAGGATTATCTGCAGTAATCTTCAATTCGCCAGGGCTTAAACTTAAGCGCACGCCTTTGAATTTTTCATTCGTTAAGATCATCGCTCTAGATAGAGCGCCTTTGATTATATCTCTATAGACAATGAGACCTTTATTAGTTTCTTTTGGCACAACACGATTGTAGTCAGGAAAACGACCGTCTACTAATTTACTAGTAAAAACGAAAGAGTTACTCAACATACTAATATGATTAGCACCTAGGCGTACCTTGACCTTTGTATCTGAATCATCGATCAACCGTGATATTTCCATTACACCTTTTCTCGGTATGATAACTTGCTTAGACGGCAATACTTCATCTGTATACTCTACGACCGACATAGCCAAACGATGTCCGTCGGTAGCGACCGATCTAATTAAATGCTCTGATGTTTCTAAGCTCATACCGTTTAAGTAGTAACGGACATCCTGCTGAGCCATAGAAAACTGCACAGATTCAATAAGTTGCTTCAAATTCTCTTGTGATATCTCAAACTCACTATCGCCTTCCCAATCTTCCAAGTTTGGATAATCGTCGGCGCTTAGTGTCGACAACGAATATTTAGCACGTCCTGACTTAATAAGTGCCTTGTTGTCTTCAATACTAAATAAAATAGTGCAGTCGTCGGGTAAACCTCTAACTATATCGAGTAATTTTTTAGCAGGGACCGTAATTTGACCATCGGTTGAATTGCCGCCTAAGCGCACATTGGTGATTAACTCAACTTCTAGATCGGTGCCTGTCATCCATAAAGCTTCTTCGTTCACCCTAATAAGTACATTACCCAAAATAGGTAAAGTGTGACGGCGTTCAACGGCGCCGGCCACTAATTGCAAGGGATGTAAAAAGTCTTCTCTACTAATGGTAAAATTCATGTGTCGTTCTCGTTGGTGGTCACTAAGACGATAATGTGCGTATCAAATTGGTGTAATCTTCCATAATATCATGGTCTTCGGCGCGCAATTGCTTTATTTTCTTTACTGCATGTATAACCGTTGTATGGTCTCTTCCACTAAAAGAATTGCCAATTTCTGGGTAACTATTATTGGTTAATTCTTTTGCCAGTGCCATAGCCATTTGCCGTGGCCGAGCAATACTTCGCGTTCGGCGTTTTGACAGAACATCCGCAACTTTAATTTTATAATACTCTGCGACTGTTTTTATAATGTTATCAATAGTAACTAACTTATCTTGCAAGGCAAGTAAATCTCGCAGTGCGTCCTTTGCGAAATCTATTGTAATTGGTTTTCCAGTGAAATTTGCGTTTGCTATTACCCTGTTTAGCGCACCTTCCAATTCCCTGACGTTTGAACGTAACTTTTTGGCCATAAAAAATGCGACTTCATGGGGCAGCTCTATTCTGTTTTGTTTTGCCTTAGATAATAAAATTGCCACTCGCGTTTCTAATTCAGGCGGCTCAATAATAACAGTAAGGCCCCAACCGAATCTTGATTTTAGACGTTCTTCAACACCGTCAATCTCTTTGGGATATCTATCGGAGGTTAAAATAATTTGTTGATTACCTTCTAACAGGGCATTGAAGGTATGAAAAAACTCTTCTTGTGAACGATCTTTGTTTGCAAATAATTGAATATCATCTATCAATAAAGCATCAACGGAACGATAAAAACGTTTGAAATCTTCAATTGCGTTGTTCTGTAATGCCTTCACCATATCTTGCACAAAACGCTCTGAATGCATATAAACAATTTTAGCGTTAGGATTCTTTTCAACAATGCCATTGCCGATCGCATGAATCAGGTGGGTTTTACCTAAGCCTGTTCCGCCATATAAAAAAAGTGGGTTGTAGGTCACCCCAGGATTTTGCGCCACTTGAGTTGCCGCTGCACGTGCAAGCTGGTTGGACTTACCTTCAACAAAGTTATCAAAGGTATACTTTGGATTTATATTACTATTGTGGTTTTGCAAATTAGGTAAAGGCAGATTTCTTCTATTGTAGGATAGGTTTTGTCGATTTCCAGAATTTATATTGTCACTAATGATCAGTTTGGGAGGTGATAACTTTTCTTTTCTTAGACCATTTTTTTTGTCTGATGCCGGCACAACGTTGTCTACTTCTGCCGCAGGTTTACCATCTACCAGAGACAACAAAGGCGCGTCTGCTCCATAGAGCTGTTTTAAGGTTTGCGTTATTAAAGTAAAATATTCATCTCGAACCCAGCCGAGCACGAATTTATTTGCGGCATACAAATAGAGCGTATCACCATCGAAATGGGAAGCTAATGGTTTTAACCACATATTAAATTGCTCTGCTTCTAACTCATGTTTAATTGTATCTAAACAATCATTCCAATTTATCGCCAATTTCTTTCCTTAATTAGCAGTACTCAATTAACTACAATAAGTAGCTGGTCAATAACTATAGGACAAAATAAAGAACTTATCCACACAAAACACCTAGATAAAACAAAATATGGTCTATATATACACAGAAAACACATATACCATTGTATTCGTTGAGTTTTGATTTATTTCAGCACTTTATAAATATGTAATCCCCTTCTTTTTCAAGCATTTATGAGATAAAAAGCTTGCATTTCGGCGATCAAGCATATTTTCCTGTGGATAAGTTTACACAAGACCAAGTACCAGAATAAATAACACTTTTTAGCGAGCAAGAAATAACAAAAAGTCACACGCTCATAGATAACAATCTGACAGTATGAAAACCATGAAAAACAATTCCTGCTTGAGTTTTTGACCATTCTTTCACCTCAAACATTTTACAGGCAGCATTTAATCATTTTATATTAGATAAAATCGGATCTTTGCCTTGACTTTACTGGACATGATCACTATTATTTCGCGTCCAATAAATGAGGTGGTTTTGTCTTATATAGCAATTATGCTTATTAGTACAAGACACCAATGTAACAGTAAATAAACGAGAATCAGGTCATGAAAAGAACTTTTCAACCAAGTAATTTAAAGCGCAAACGCTCTCACGGTTTCCGTGCTCGCATGGCTACTAAAAACGGTCGCAAGGTAATTGCAAATCGTAGAGCCAAAGGTAGAAAGCGTTTATCAGCATAAAATGGTTGTTGTAAACCATGGAAGCAAAACACTTTAGCTATCCGAGGGAGTCAAGACTCTTGACTCCTCGACACTTCTCCAACGTATTCGAAAAAGCAATTCCTGCTGTCTCTCCTACTATCACATTATTAGCTCGCCATAATGGTTTAGACCATCCACGTCTTGGCGTTACTATTCCCAAAAAGAAAGTAAAGCTTGCAGTAGACAGAAATCGCCTTAAACGGTGTATTCGAGAAAGTTTTCGCTTAACGGCGCATAACTTGCCAAATGTTGATATTATCGTAATTGGTAAACATGGTATAAATGACCTTGATAACACCGAACTTTATACCCATTTAGAAAACTTGTGGCGAAGGATAACCAAGCGATGCATTTAATGTCTGCTGTTTCATCTTTGATTGTGCTGCCCCTGTTAGCTATTGTGAGAATTTATCAGTTGTTCATATCACCCATGTTAGGTCAAAACTGCCGTTTTCATCCGACTTGTTCTTGCTATGCTCATCAAGCGCTCAAACAACATGGTGCCTTTAAAGGGAGTTGGTTATCGATAAAACGCATTGTAAAATGCCAACCCATGCACCCAGGCGGTATCGATAATGTACCCGCTATGAAAAATACAAAGCAAAGTGTAATAAATAGTGAAAGTAATAACACTATAAAGAATTAACGTTAAATAACCGAGACTGATATGGAATCCCAAAGAAGTATATTAATTATTGGTTTGTTGTTAGTAAGTTTCCTGTTATGGACGAACTATCAACAAACAAATGCACCTGCAACCTTCACACCTACCAGTGATGATCAATCTCAGACCCAACTAAGCAAAGGAGATGACTTAGGCGGATATTTGAGCGACCAAACACTCCCAAGTGGCAACACTAACGGTGAAGTAGAAGAATTTACATTAGATGCATCTAACGGTCTTACCTCATCTTTAGCAACGCCAATAGATGCCAGTCGTATAATTACGGTTAAAACAGATACACTCGATATTAAGATTGATCTAAACGGCGGCGATGTAATTGAAGCCAATCTTATTAAATTTCCAATAACACTTGGTTCTAATGATTCTTATCCTTTATTAAAGCCACAAACTGACGTTAAGCATATTGCTCAAAGCTTTTTAATAGGTGCAGAAAAAAATACAAATGACCGTGCCTTATACACAAGTGAGTCAAGCGAGTATATTCTAGACGGCGACACATTGAGTATACCTCTTTCATGGCGCTCTGATGACGGCCTCGTTGTTACTAAAACATTTGATTTCAGCCGTGACAGCCACCTAATTGACGTTACCTACGATGTTACCAACAATACCGACGCTGCTATTAACTTTGCCTTTTTAGCAAGACTAGAGCAAACCACCAATGATGTTGGCGGCGGCAGCATGTTCATGCCAGTTTTCAGAGGCGCAGCTTACTCCACACTAGACGACCGCTATGAAAAACTTTCTTTTGGTGACATCGCCGACGGCGTGCCACAAATGAAGACACCTGCTGGCTGGGTAGCAATGATTGAACATTATTTCGTAGCGGCTTGGATACCACCTCAAGAAGACACTAATACCATTACCTCACGTGCTACTGCGAATACCGCAATTATTAGTATGACCGGCAAGCCACAAGCAATTGGCCCTACCGAGCAAGGTACGTTAACGGGTAAATTGTATGTTGGGCCAAAAGACCAAGACACATTAGCTGCCCTTGCCAGAGGATTAGATTTAACCGTCGATTACGGACCTTTATTTTGGTTATCGCAACCCTTGTTTCATCTACTACAAATACTTCATGGCTTTGTATTAAACTGGGGCGTAGCTATAATTTTGATTACCCTTATTGTAAAAGGCGCCATGTTCTGGCTGACTAAAAAACAATACGAGTCTATGGCCAAAATGCGTGCCTTACAACCAAAACTAACCCAGCTAAAAGATCGTTTTGGCGACGACCGTCAAAAGATGTCACAGGGCATGATGGAGTTGTACAAAAAAGAGAAAGTAAATCCAATGGGTGGTTGTTTCCCATTATTATTACAAATGCCAATATTCTTATCGTTATATTGGGTACTACTAGAAAGTGTTGAGCTGCGACATGCTACGTTCGGTTTATGGATAACCGATTTGTCGGCGCCTGATCCATTTTTCGTACTACCAATTCTTACTGGTGCAAGTATGTTTTTACTGCAAAAACTACAACCAATGACTATTCAAGATCCGCTACAGCAAAAACTAATGACCTACATGCCTGTAGCCATGAGCGTATTTTTCTTCTTCTTCCCTGCTGGCCTAGTACTTTACTGGTTGGTAAGTAACTTGGTTACACTAATACAGGCGAAGATTATATATGCATCTATGGAAAAACGCGGATTGAAAACCAAATAAACAAGCTGTATAAATAAAGCTTTTTTAAAAAAGCCCGCGTTTTGCGGGCTTTTTATTAAATACTAATTCAACTTTTACGTTTCTTGGCTTACTATTTGGCTATAAAGACTCAATAATCTATATAAACTACCTTGATAATAATTACCTTTTAACCTACATAAAACCTAAGTAAATGGAGAAACCACATGCCTTCTTTTGATGTAGTATCTGAACTCGATACCGTTGAAACCAAAAACGCCGTCGACAACGCTAACCGCGATATATCAACTCGTTTCGATTTTAAGGGCGTAGAAGCTAGCTTTGAATATGTAGACGAGACCGTCGTAATGAAAGCCGAAGCTGATTTTCAACTACAACAAATGCAAAGTATGCTGCGCGATGCTTGCTCAAAACGTGGTGTAGATACCTCTGCCCTCGATCCGCAAAAAATTGATCACTCTGGCCGCACATTTAAGCAATCTATTGGCTTTAAACAGGGTATTGACCAGCCAATGGCTAAAAAAATCGTCAAGCTAATTAAAGATAAAAAACTTAAAGTCCAAACCGCTATTCAAGGTGAACAGCTGCGTGTGACCGGTAAAAAACGTGACGATTTACAAAGTGTAATGGCGGTTCTACGTGCTGAAGATTTTGGGCAACCGCTACAATTTAATAACTTTAGAGACTAGTCTATGACCACACCCGCATTTTCCAATGACACCATTGTTGCCCAAGCTACGGCGCCAGGCCGAGGCAGTGTGGGCATTGTGCGGGTATCTGGACCAAACGCTAAGCCGATAGCAGAACTACTGCTTAAACAGTGCCCTAAACCTCGCTTAGCCTCTTATCAACCTTTTTATGACAATAAACAGACAATCATCGACCAAGGTATTGCACTTTTCTTTGTCGGTCCTCATTCGTTTACCGGCGAAGATGTGTTAGAACTTCAAGGCCATGGCGGCCAAGTAGTAATGCAATTACTTATTGAAACCTGTTTGCAAAGCGGCTTAGTTCGCTTAGCTAGGCCGGGTGAATTTAGTGAACAGGCATTCTTGAATGATAAAATGGATTTGACTCAGGCCGAAGCGATTGCTGACTTGATAAACGCTTCTTCTCAACAAGCTGCGAAAAGTGCACTTAGGTCGATGCAGGGTGAATTTTCAACTCAAATAAAACAGCTTGTCGATAAAGTCATTTATTTACGCATGTATGTAGAAGCCGCTATAGATTTTCCTGAAGAAGAAATCGATTTTCTAGGCGATGGCATTGTACAAAGCAACTTAGCCACTATCGTATCGCTTCTTAACGGTATTATGCACCAGGCCAAACAAGGTTCTTTGCTACGTGATGGCATGCGTGTTGTTATTGTTGGACGTCCAAATGCTGGTAAGTCGAGCTTACTCAACGCCTTAAGTGGTAGAGACAGTGCAATAGTGACAGACATAGCCGGTACCACCCGTGATGTACTAAAAGAGCATATTCACATTGATGGAATGCCACTGCATATTATTGACACCGCCGGTTTGCGTGACAATGCCGACACCGTAGAAAAAATAGGTATTGAAAGGGCCTGGCAGGAAATAGAAAACGCCGACCGTATACTCTTTATAGTAGACGCACAACAGGAACCCAACACACAGCCACAGGCTATTTGGCCCGAGTTCTACGAAAGGCTTCCCGACAATGCCGCAATGACCGTTGTTCGTAATAAATGCGACTTAAGCCAAGAAGCACCCGGTATAGACAGTAATCAACAATACCCTGTTATTAATTTGTCAGCTAAAGCAAAAACCGGTATTGATAGCCTTACCGAACACCTCAAAGAATGCATGGGCTTTGACCAAGTGGGCGAAGATCAAGTAATAGCACGTCAACGTCATATTACCGCCTTACTAAATGCACAGAGTCATATAAACATAGGCAAAGAGCAGCTTGAATCGGCCATGGCTGGTGAATTACTCGCTGAAGAACTTCGTATTGCACAAGAATATTTAAATGAAATTACCGGAGAATTCACATCAGATGACTTACTCAGTAAAATATTTTCTTCTTTCTGTATTGGTAAGTAGTACTAACTAATAGGCGCTACAAAAATATACCAAGCTAACACCCACTAAACACCAACATCAATAAGGACGATAATTTTGAACATAGATATAGTCATTGGCTCGGTACTAGGTGCAAGCGAATATGTAGCTGAAGCTCTTGAAGCTATGTTAAAAGAAAAAGGACACTCGTGTACCTGTCATTTTAAACCTAATATTAACGACATAAGCGTCGGCAATCTGTTAGTTGTTGTCACATCTACTCATGGTGCAGGTGACTTACCTGACAATATTCGTCCGTTTGCAAAGGATTTAGCGAGGCAAGACTTGTCTGGCTTACGTGCTATTATAATTGGACTAGGCGACTCGAGTTACGATACCTTTTGTAAAGGCTCGCTTACCATAGAAAGTATAATTAGCGACGCAGGCGGTAAGGTGCTTTTCCCAGTATTTCAAATAGATGTACTTCATCATCCCATTCCTGAAGATATCGCGGTAGAATGGTTAGCGACTAAAATAGATAACGTAGCGCTTTAGCACTTAATTTTGCCCTCTACGCTAAAAGAGGCATTTTCCTTAAAAAGTAGATCAATACCCGTGAACGAGCTTGAATTAGAAACCCTACAAACCCCATTGAGTAATTTGGCTCGGGTTTTATATTGCTTATATTTACGCCCTCAGATGTCGGGTAGTAGCAACACTATTGAAATCAATAATAAAGCCATTTTGGCACTCATTAATAACAAGAAACCGGTTATTACAATGGGCCGCCAAATAAGTGCGCTATTTGAAGAATTGCATAGCGTTGGCCTAATTGAAGTAGTAACTGATACCGACTTTTCCAAAAGCTTACACAACCAAGAGATTACACTACCGTTAACCGCTCTTCCACAGTCTCTTGAAAACCCACAGTTCCATTCTCAACATAAATCGATGCGACTCGATTGGCGACCCGTACAATCAATATTTGAGGACTTATGTCAGCTAGTCGGATTAATCGAAAAAACTTACAGTGCTGACGAGCTTGGTGAATTTATTGCTTACTGGTTAGGTCGAATAGATACCCAGTGTACAGAGTATCAATGGACACAAAAATTGGTTATTCATTTAAAACAGCGCAGACAACGGTTACCATTGTCTGAACAAAAGACTAAAGCTGGCCATCAGTATGTAACACCCAGCGCAGGCATAGTGTTTGACGACAACGTAAAACAACTTATTAATCAATACAAAGATCAAATTTAGTAGGGCTTATAGGGTCCTAACTCATATAGGGAATGGCGAGGTAATAACATGAAAACCTTAGAACAACGCGTAGCGGAATTGAAAGGCGCAATGGGGCTAGACCGTGAGGCAGCCAAAGGAAATTCGCACATTCCTAAATTTGACTACGAAAAAAACCGTCGTGAATATGAAATACTCGCTAATGCTGATTTACAAAAAATACAGCAAGAAACAAAACATAAAAGAATTCAACAGCTACATGGTAAATCTGAACTTAATCCTAAGTGGACGTTTGACAACCTACGCGAAGATGCTCAGGATGTGATTGAAGCAGTAAGTATTGCACGTTCTTTTATCGCCGCACACAAAGATCCAAAGTGGCGTAAGAGTCGCGCTCATATGATGATTTTTTATGGTGACTACGGAAGAGGAAAGTCACATATTGCCGGTGCAATCGCCCAAGAGCTAATTGATAAATTTGAAACCAGCGTAGTGTATAGGCAGTTGCAAACCTTATTAGATATGCGTCTTTATTCATACGACTATCAGTCACAAGACAACGCTTCTTATAAATATCGTGAGGTTAATCAACAGCTCTTAGATGTCGATTTATTAATACTAGATGAAGTGTGTGTAAACGAGACCGTATTAAAGAAGAATGCTCAGTCTTGGTTAGGTAACTTGCTACGTCAACGTAAAGCCGCTAACAAAAACTGTATTTTGATTACTAATCATAATTTGGCAGACTTAGAAGGCGCAATTGGACGCTATTGTTTTGAATCGATGCGTGAATATGAAACTTACCAAGTGCATTTTCAGGGCCCTAGCCGCCGCTCACCGCTAACCCAACAGATTGTATCGAATACGCAAACAGAGCCACAGTCTGGCGGACCCAGTTCGTCTCGAACGTCTGGTTATCAACCTAATCAGATTACTTACAAAAAGCGCTAGTGTTAATACAATAGAGTATGTTACCAAGACTTACCTTGTCACTGATTGTTTTTAAGCCACTGTTTTGGTGAGTTGCCCAGTTTCTTCTTAAACACACGTGCTAGGGTTGAGCCATTTTCGTAACCAACTTTGTTTGCAACCAACTCTACCGACAAATTTTTGGTCAATAAGCCTTGCGCCAAATGCATGCGCCAATCGGTTAAATAACCTAGTGGTGTTTGTCCTACAACCCTGTGAAATAGTTGCGCAAACTTGGATCGTGACATTAACGCTTCAATCGCCAATGATTCAATGGTCCATGGCCTATCTGCCTGCTCGTGTATGCTTGAGAGCGCTTTCGATAGCAATGGGTGCGCAAGGCCTGCTAACATTCCTTGTTGCACACTGGCAGTACCAATAACTTCGCGTAATAACTGAATAACAAAGATATCGCATAGCTTGTTTATCATAATAGCTTTACCGTTATTTTCAGCGAAGGCCTCCTCAAAAAGCCAAGCAGCAGTTTGTGCGAGTTGAGTGTTAGATACCTTACCTAACTCAAACGACACCATTGAAGGTAACGCTTTAGCAATTGGGTGAGCCATTACGCTGTTATATTCTATCGTTGCACAAACCAAATCGGCACCTTTTACAGAGTCGGGCACCAACCGATGAAACCGTCCCTGCGGGAAAAATAGTAAGCTAGGTTGATCTATAGTAATGCTAACACCGGCTTTGTCGATTAATCGTAGGCTACCTTTGCTCAAAACATGAAGATGACCCTTGTTCCCTTTAGTTTCTTCAAATTCACTTAGCTCGCACAAATTTCCGCTAAAAAACACATTGGCTTGCATTTCGAAATGTTGAAGTATTTTTGAAAGTTTGTCCATCAAGAGCATCTTACCAGTCGTTATTTTTTATTTTAGACGAATTGTATGAAAAGGTGGAGTATATGGCGCAATTAATCTCTAAAAAAGCCTATCTTATATATCGTACTCCATCAATTTAGACAAACCATTAGCCAAAAGGAAATTTAATATGAAATTACCCAGACTTTTAAAAGTTTCAGCCATTGCAGCAAGCATTGCATTTAGTGCATTTACTTTCGCAGCAGATATCGATGTAAATACTAGCGAAAATGACCTTGCAATCCAAGGTTATGATTCGGTAGCATATTTTACACAATCGGCACCAGTAAAAGGAACATCAGAGTTTACCGCTACTTATAAGAACGCTATTTATCAGTTTTCTAATGCACAAAACAGAGATTTGTTTAGGCAGCAACCTGAAAAGTATGCGCCTCAATTTGGTGGCTTCTGTGCATTTGGTGTAACCATGGACAGAAAGTTTGATACCGACCCAACCGCATTCAAAATAGTAGATGACAAGCTCTATTTAAACTTGAACGCGAAAGTTCAAAAGCGTTGGTTGAGCGACACTTCAAATTTGATAAATACTGCTGACAATAATTGGGATGGCATTAAAAATCAGACAGATGAAGTCTTAGCTAAAAATTAAATAATTACATACACAGTCTCGTATGGGAAGCCGTTCAGTACGTAGTTTGTACGAGCGGTTTGTTCACGTATTAATCACTTTCGTATCGGCAATTAAATCATGAACACACCTTTGGTCTTCGCGGAAAATAAAGAGCACGTTAACCAAAGCAAACAAAGCACCAATAATAGGAATTTGAGTAAGCACTTGAATCAACACAATACGTAGACCCAACATACGACCAAAAGCAGTTCGCGTTCCGTCTGTACGTACAATCTTTATCTTCAATAAACGTTTTGCCATGGTTTGACCGTATTTATACAATAAGACACCGTTTATTATAAAGTATGCTAGCAAAAATACGCCCGAGTACAGGTAAATATCCATAGTCATTTGCGTTGCATCATCACCTGAAAAATTACCACCCATTAACGCCATAATCACTATGCCAGGTATAAAAAATAGAACCATGATGAAAACATCTAAAATTGTAGCGCCTAATCGCGAGCCTCGGCTAGCCAAATTGTCATCTCCCATTAGCGTATTGCTTTCATCAACTAGCACTGATTCGGGTGCTGAATATACTTGTTCATCATTGTTAGACATACTAATTACTTCCTTATTTCAATGTTGAGTAACTGCTTACAACAGTCCTGCTTTTTTAATACTCAAATAACTATTGATCAAACTGGCGGTAAGTCCTGATGCCTTGGTTTGAATACAAATTACACCTTGGTGCTTTAAACGCTTTATATTTGTGTCGATACTTCGTTGCAAAATGGTAGCAGACGCATAATCTAATGCTTCCTCAAACGCCTCAATTTGCTTAGATTTTATCCCTTCATAAATAGGCTCTTGAATACTAATAACGGCTACCAAATTTTTTTCCTGAAGAAGTTTAGCCGATATTAACAAGTCTTCGAAGTCTTCATCTCGCAGACAGGTCACTAATAGTACCAATGAACGCTTAGGATGCTTTTGCATAAGCTCTTGTGCAGCGCCCAAATAATCACTGACTATTTTTTCAGGGTACAAATCGTAAAAGTGGTGCATAACACGACTTACATTTTGCGCGCCTCGCACTTGATTTAACCAACGACTTTCACTGCCAAAACTTTGAATACTTAAATTATCTCCATTTTTTAAAGCCGTAAAAGACAACATAATTAGGGCGTTTAACGCATGCTCAAAGTAACTCAATTCATCGTCTTGAACCCGCATACGTCGTCCGGCATCTAGCATAATCATGATATGCTGATTTTTTTCTTCTTGGAATTCTTTCGATATTAATTTATTGAATCGACTACTGGCACGCCAGTCTATCTGACGCAGAGTATCACCTTCGCGATAGTCACGAAGTTGCATAAAGTCCATCCCTGACCCACGCATATTGTATTTTTTTAGGCCCATTTGCTTTACATTGACGCTTCCGTTCAAACCCGTTAGATCAGAAATTGCGGTAAAATTTGGGTAAACCTTATGTTCGGTTTTATCTTCGTGAAACCAACACACCTGCCATAGTGATAAAAAAGACCTTACCCGAAAGAATGTCCCTTCAATGCTAGCGGGACCTCGCTTGTTTGCTGTTACCTCATAATGATGTTCTTGAGTATTGTTTGCTTCAAGCAATGTTCGAGTATTATAGGGAGTATAAGACCAGTCATTTGGGAGTTTTTCTATCCAATCGAACACCACGGCTTCATCGCTGTTATTACTAATAGCAAGTTTAATGCTAGTGGTTTGATATAAGGATAAAATATCGGGTAATTGCCGACTAATACTCAGCGACGGCGGTTTTTTCGACACAATAAGGTCAAGTGAACAAAAAAGTATAAGTCCTCCAAGGCCAAAATATGGCATATATAACCAATATTGGGTAAGTACGATTACGTCAATATAAGGTAGCAGTATTGCGCAAAGCAAAACAACTGCACTTAGTGCTAGTAATTGAACAGATGGCCTTATAGAAACAAGTTTCATTGACGCGGTACTTCAACCGATCCGCACAGTTCAAACAAGATGTCATCAATCGAAGCACCCGCTATTTCTCGCTCTGCTGACATTGTTACACGATGACGAAGTATGTTCGGTACCATGCGTTTAATATGGTCAGGGGTAACAAAACCTAAACCATCCATCAACGCAGCGACTTTTGCCGCTTGAACCAAAGCAATGCTTGCACGTACGCCTGCGCCATGCACAATACCGTGCCATTGACGTGTTGTTCTTACTATTTTAACCGCATATTGTACTAATTGCTGATCAACAATGATGTTTTGTACTACCTCACGCAAGCTGTGTAAGGTATCTGTGTTTATTACTGACAACACTTGAGCCTGCTCGCTACCCGATGCTTTAGCCGCAATCTGGTGAGTTAACGCCTCTTCATCGCTAGCGCTAGGATAGCCAATCACTACTTTCATCATAAAACGATCAAGTTCTGCTTCGGGTAAGGGATACGTGCCTTCGTTGTCGATAGGGTTTTGCGTAGCCAGTACCATAAATGGACGCCCTACTACTTGTGGCTCACCATCAATAGTCACTTGTTGTTCTTGCATAACTTCAAGTAGCGCGGCCTGAGTTTTGGCTGGCGCGCGGTTAATTTCATCAGCCAGTAACAAATTAGTAAATACTGGACCTTTTTTAATCGTAAACTCACCGGTTTTCATATTAACAATGGAGTGGCCTGTTACATCCGCTGGCATTAAATCAGGGGTAAATTGAACACGTTTATAATCGAGCTCTAGGCTTTTTGCTAATAATCTCACCAACAGTGTTTTACCTAGCCCGGGAACACCCTCTAACAATACATGACCGCCTGCAAGCAGGGCGATAACCACTTGTTCAATTACGTGAGTTTGACCCACTAATTCGATTTCAATATTGTCAATTAAGCGCCCTATATTGTGCTTGGCATCATCTAATTGTTGCTGTGTTAATTCTTCCATATCATTTCCCTGAGTTGCTGTAAGCCTTGCATTATTTGGGTAAATTGAGTCTCATTGACTTTATTCTTATCAAAAACAAACATGTATATTTTTTCCTTTGGCCAACCAGATATTTTGGCTAAGCCCTCTAATATTTCCGCTTCACTAGGATGCGTTTGTGCTAATTTTGATGATATTTCCTCTAAAAGAGCATTTCTAACTTCCAGTAGCAGTTTATCTTTTTGACCGTTAAGCCAATAAAATTGACCGGCGGCACGAATATGTTGTGAAAAATAAGACATTACTGTGTTGTTAATAAGCCTGATCGCACCAAAACGCACTGCATAAAACCACGCACTCAGTAATACAACGAACAACAATATCCAATAAAAACTGGGCGAGTATTCTGTAATCAAGGTTGACCACATTTTTGGATCGCGTTGTTCGAAAATATAGAGTTTGCTGTTTTGCGCTACCAACTGATGAATAAAGAATATATTGTCATCGTCGTTAATTTGGTAATTACTCCATACATAAACATCAGTCATTAGGGTAATTAGCCCATCACCCCTTTTTATTTGCACTATCGTGGGTTGGTCGGCGTATTTTTCCGGCAGCACTGATGAGCTAAATATGATGTTTTGTGATGTTGCAAGTTCTATAGAAAGGCTATCTTCAACATTTACGTCTATTTTTCCAAAATATTCCGTATCTATCGCGGTTGGGACATTGTAAGTATTATTAGGGGATGTTTTATCCTTTAATAGTTCTCTATCAAACACCCTGGTGCTGACGCCTAATAGTTTAAGTAAGTGATTAGTACTGAATACGCTAGACCCAATATATTTTGAATCTGCCATAATCCCGTGTTGACTATTCCGTGTCATGCCAACAATTATGTGACCACCTTGTTCTACCCACGACAAAACATTTTTTGCTAATAATTCAGAAATAATAAGTTCAGACTCTGAAAATATAATTACATCATTTATATCTGGAAAAACGGGGTTCAAACTTGACTCTGCAAAGAGCGAATTAAAATCATCGGCCACCAATACTTGTGTCTTATACAGCGCCAGGTGTGTTTGCAATGCTAAAAATCTATTTTCATTTGCCTGAGGACCTTCGCCCAAATAGATTTCTTCTTCATAAGACTCAAAGTTAAGGTATAGGAATACGCCAAACAAGCCAATAAATAGGACGATTAAAATATCTCTTACATTCAGGTTTATTCTCATTCAGAATCCCCTTTTTTATTCAATGCTTCAACCATCTTAGCGTGAACAAAATTGCTATCATACTGTTGGCTTAGCCTTTCTAGTGTATGGGCATCTGGCAGTTGATGTGCCCACGCCATTTTCATCCAAACACTGAGAAGATCTTGCATATACGCATAAATAGTCGGTTCGCTGGAGCGTTTTATTTCATCTAAACACTCCTTTTCTGTCATACTTTTGGTAATCCGAATATGCTGAGTTTTGCTTAAATATGTAAAGCTGGCGCGCACTAAAATTGAGAGTGCACGACGGTAATCGTTGTTATTAATACTTTCATTGACCGTCGCAATAATATCTTTTGGAAGCGCTTCTGTAAAAACAGAAGATATAAAACTAGGCATAGGAATATAGTCTTCTTTATTACTCGTTTTACCGAAAAAACCAACTAAATGTGCCCAGTTTCTAAAAATTAAATAGCCAAAAAAAAAGATGAATAAGCCCCATAAAATAATCTCTGAAGAGCTCGCTATAAACTTCACTAGCCACGCTAAGAAAGTGAAATCGGTATCCGTTTCATCCTCTTCTTTCTCATCATCTTCACTACTTTTCCATCTATAATTTATAACGGTTTCATATTGAGCAAAGGGAGGCTCGTCCAATAATGACGTAAGCGTTTCCCTAATTTCATTTTTTCTGTTAGCTACATTTTCATTTTCGGCTATTTGTATAGGTGTTAGCGCTATTTCGTCTACCGCAGGTTCATTTGAAACACTTATGGCGCTGCTAGCATTTTCCTTTTTAGCATCAAAAGGTTTGGAAGGTTGTGCAAAAGCAATATCTTGACCCAGTAAGGTATTACCAAACAAAAAGATGATAACAATAGGTAGCTTAACCTTAGTCGATGACTTATTTGCAGGTGTTTTTGTATCTTCGTTGATATTTTGCTGCTCAACAATTTGTTCATCGTTTAATTCAGTTTTTGGTGACTGATCAACAACGATAGATCGTTTTGAAAAGCCTTCAGCAGATGATTTTTCAATAAACGCATGATGCCATTTAGTAAATCCAAGTTCAATATCCCAACCCTCAAGAACAACTCTACGATTTAAATATGCAACAAACCCCCCTGCCACGTAGAATGGCGCAACAACAGCAATCGCAATATAAAAAACAATATTAATAATATAGCTTTCAACAGAGCTTTGAATCGTCAAAGACTCGAGCATATTCTGAAAATTAAAATCAGCGGGTAACAATATCTGAATAAGAGAAAACAGACCTATAGTTAAAAATAACTCCCAATGCACGCAGCATATTGTCCACCAAGCGGTGTTATCGTCTTTTGTTTTATGCAAAACATTTAGCCTTTCAGACCGCGCTTTACCCGATAAATTTTCAAGCTGAGCAACTGCCATATCAAAACTGCGAGATGGCGTCAAACGACGATAAGTAATACTTGAAAACCAAAGCGGTTTTATTTGTGAGGGCAAATTTAGCAGGGTTTGTAAAATACTAACGTGTGTTCCAAAAACCGTTCGACTTAATATATATAAAAGCCCTCTTTCATACAAAGGTTTAAACAGCCAAAATATTATGGGACCCCATCCCAAATTAATTGAAATAGCGATAACAAATATAGGCAACGTAAGTACTATCCAATACAAAAACAAACTTTTAAAGTTAGCGAGGGCAACCTTGCAACCTAAGTCAAAACACTGCCAACTGGTTTTTGGCGTTACATCTAATAATAAATTATTAAGCTGCATGTTTTCCTCGTTTAAATACAAACAGTAACATCCACAGCCAGCATAAACCGCCTACTACATATTTAACTTCGTTAGGGACAATTCGACTACTCGACCAAAAAGCCTCTACAAAGGCGGCCAGTAGCAACAATATAAAACAGCCTAAAATAACGGGAAACGTGCGCTTTCCTGCCATCTTTAGTGATTCAATTCGGCTGTACTGACCAGGCGCAATTAAATGTTTTCCTATAACACCGCCCGCAGCACCCGATAGTACAATAGCCGTTAATTCAAACGAGCCATGGGTTATTACAAACGAAAAGAAAGTTGAGCCATACTCAATATTAATAATGTGACCGCTTATAGCACCAAAAAATACCGCGTTGTGCATTAAATAAAATAAAGTGCCTATACCTACTACTAACCCCCCCACAAAACATTGAAAAGCAATAGATATGTTATTCATAATATAGTGCCCAAACATCAAAAAGTCGGAGTCGGAAGATCGCTCTTTTGAAAAATGTTCTGATGTTGGATCGTACATTTTTTCAATACTAGAAATAGTAGCGCTATCTACAAATACACCCACTTGATTAGGAAACAAATAAACCAAAATACCTGATACAAATGCAAAACCATAAAACAGTACATGCGCCCAGATTACATAGGCGCGTATATCGCCTAGACTATTTTTAAAACTCACACTAAAAAATTCAATTACCCCGCTAAACACTTTATTATGAGGTTTATATAAAGTTGTTTGCCCTAGCAATACCAAATTGTTCAAACGATAAACAAGATCTGAACTGTACTGCCTAGCTTTAGCCGTGGCTGAATCGTGACATACTTGACGGTACATTTTGGGCACATCTAATAATGTGGCTTTTTCTTTGCTAACAATAACTTCTTTAAACAATTGCCATTGTGCTTTATTGCGCGCTATAAAATCTTCTTGCTTCATGATTTACCTACAATAACAGCTGCGATTGATTTTATTTTTGCAATAGCTTGTTCGCCTTGCGCATTAACGACTTCTGATAATACCGACGCAAGTTCTATTTGGCGTGCCTTACTTAAATATTTAGAACGGTGAGCAAAGGCAACAACAAGTTGCTGCTGCTGAGTTGTCATTACCGGGATATCGATAGGCTCTTTCTCAAACTCAAACGTTAGCTGCGAATCGATACTATTGGCATAGACGACTGTTGTGCCCGCTACAATGTCGCCCAAACGCTTACTCTGTTTATTAAGTAACATAGCGGTAGCACCCATTACATAACAAAAGGGCAAGAAATCAATGACTCTAAATAAATTACGGGTGAGTGAACCTGCAAATGAAATAGGCAAACCGTTGTCATATACTACGCGCAGTTTAAAGGCTGATTTGCCAGGTGTTGCGCCTTTTATAATTTCAAATACAACAGGATAGAACCATTCAACGAGAAAAAAAGTGATAGAGAATAAACCAACGCCAAAGTCACCAAGCGCACTAAAAATAATGGAAAACGCAATAATTATACAAAAACGGATGCCTAAATCCAAAATAAAAGCATAAGTTCGGACAGCCAAACCGGCAGGGACTAGATCAATATCTATTCCTTCAGCGGTCTCTATTTGATAATTGTTACTAATCATTGACTAAAAAACTCACCGCTAAATCCATGTGAATATTTAATATCCTTCCATATATGCTTAAAAATTAATCATCTTTATTTATATAAACAAATAATGTGCAAAAATCTAATTTTGCAGTATGCCAAAAGTTTTAACAGCACGCCAAATATTTACGTTTAAAAATGAAATGTACTGATACTTGGTGTTCACATCTATTTTTAAAAAAAAGACCACAAGATATCAACAGGAAATACAGACTATTTATGATAATGTGGATAACTTAGGTATAAGCGTGTGAATAAAGGGCATATAACTTCTGTACAACATTGGTCATTTTTTGTGCTGTGCATAAGTCATCTACTTATCCTCAGCCCATACATACTTCTACGTTTGTTTATACAATGTTTATCATTGTTATAACTTGTTGATATTAAATAATATTATTGGTTTATTAACAGAAAACAGCTTGCTTAATAATAGTAATAATAAAGATCTTTATATAAAAGAATATATATACTACTGAGGATGTTTTTAAAATTTTTGCCTTTTTTTTTACATACAAAAATTACAAAAGCCTCTGTTTAATATTTAAGCGATCATATTTCAAATCTAGGAAATTTCATATACAATACGTGCCCTTTTGAAGAGGGCTGTTAAAAAAAGATAATGCGCGACATATTTAAGGTTTATTTAGTCCGTATTTTCTAAGTGTCTAAATATTTATTGAGGGTTACCATGTTTTATCAGCAAGATTTTGATGTAATTGTTGTAGGCGGCGGTCATGCAGGCACAGAAGCTGCAATGGCATCTGCACGCATGGGTGTTAAAACCCTTTTACTGACCCATAGTATTGAAACATTGGGACAAATGTCATGCAATCCTGCTATTGGTGGTATTGGAAAAGGACATTTGGTCAAAGAAATTGATGCTTTAGGCGGTGTAATGGCCAAAGCAATTGATAAAGCTGGTATCCAATTCAGAACCTTAAATAGCTCCAAGGGACCTGCGGTGAGAGCAACTCGCGCACAGGCAGATCGTACTTTGTATCGTATAGCCGTACGAAATATGCTTGAACAACAGCCAAATCTTACACTTTTCCAGCAGTCTTGTGATGATCTCATCGTTGAAAATGAACGAGTAATAGGTGTAGTCACCCAAATGGGCCTTAAATTTCGTGCGCCTAGTGTGATAATAACCGTTGGCACATTTTTAGGTGGCACCATTCATATTGGCTTAGAAAACCACAAAGGCGGTCGCGCTGGTGATCCACCTTCAATTGCGCTTGCTGAACGTTTGCGTGCATTGCCGTTCAGGGTAGATAGATTAAAAACAGGTACGCCTGCAAGATTGGATGCTAGAACATTAGATTTCTCGGTGATGCAAGAACAAGCGGGTGATACACCTTTGCCCACATTCTCATTTATGGGTAAAGTATCAGACCATCCTCGTCAAATCCCTTGCTACATAACGCACACTAACGAAAATACTCACGATATTATACGCTCTGGCTTAGACAGATCGCCTATGTACACCGGAAATATAGAAGGTGTTGGTCCTCGATACTGTCCTTCAATTGAAGATAAAATAGTACGTTTTGCTGATAAAAACTCACATCAAATTTTTGTTGAGCCTGAAGGCTTAGACAGTATTGAAGTATATCCAAATGGTATTTCTACAAGTTTACCCTTCGACGTGCAAATGGGATTAGTACGCTCAATTAAAGGATTCGAAAATGCGCATATTATTCGACCTGGCTATGCTATTGAATATGATTTCTTCGATCCTCGTGATTTAAAACAAACCTTAGAAACCAAATTTATTAAAGGTTTGTTCTTTGCAGGCCAAATAAACGGCACCACCGGATACGAAGAAGCAGGCGCACAAGGTTTAATTGCAGGTACTAATGCAGCCTTGCAAGTACAAGAAAAAGACCCGTTCATATTAGGTCGCGACCAGGCTTATGTAGGAGTTCTAATTGACGATTTAGCAACTATGGGCACAAAAGAGCCTTATAGGATGTTTACTAGTCGTGCAGAATATAGACTCATCTTGCGCGAAGACAATGCCGACAGTCGACTTACCGAGCAAGGCCGTGCATTAGGTTTAGTCTGTGATGAACGTTGGGCAGCTTTTTCTGAAAAAATGGAATTGGTCGAACATGAAAAACAGCGTTTAGCGAGTAATTGGATTCATCCAACACACGCGGCTACTGAAGCACTAAATGGCATTTTGAAATCTCCAGTAAGCAAAGAACATTCTCTTGAAGAATTAATTCGCCGGCCTGAAATGACTTACAAAACCTTAATGACTATTGAATCTATAGGGCCTGGCTTGCAAAACGATAAAGCAGCTGAGCAAGTTGAGATTCAAATAAAATATGCGGGCTATATTTCAAGGCAGCTAGATGAAATTGCTAAATCGCAACGCCATGAAAATTCATTGTTGCCGCCAGATTTTGATTATTCAACAATATCAGGATTATCAAATGAGGTGGTTGCAAAACTTACCGATGCTCGCCCTGAAACAATAGGTAAAGCATCGCGTATTTCGGGTATTACGCCTGCCGCAGTATCGTTGCTGTTGGTTTATTTGAAAAAGCATAACATGCTGTTCAAACAACAACGTCAATCGGCGTAACATTAGAAATCTAAGGAATACAAAGTTGTGGATGAATTAAGAAAAAGCTTAACTGCACAGTTTAGCGAATTAGCTTCACAACTTGAGTTTCCAGTAACACAAACCCAGCAAAGTAAACTCATTGAATTTGTTTTACTGCTTCATAAGTGGAATAAAACTTACAATTTGAGCTCGGTTAGACAGCCTGAAGAGATGTTGGTAAAACATATTTTAGACTCTATTGTAGTTGCACCGTATCTGAATGGTTCTCATATTGCTGATGTAGGTACAGGGCCTGGCTTACCAGGTATTCCACTCGCTATTATGTGTCCTGAAAAATCGTTTACATTAATAGATTCTTTGGGAAAGCGCGTAAGATTCATGAAACAAGCTATTCATGAGCTTAATCTTGAAAATGCCATCCCTATCCAAAGCCGTGTTGAAGATGTATTACCCGATCTGGTTTATGATGTAGTGCTTAGTCGGGCGTTTGCCTCGTTAAATGATATGTTACATTGGTGTAAGCATCTGATTGATAAAGAAGGTATGTTTTTGGCACTTAAAGGCCAGTTGCATCAACAAGAACTAAATGAAATTCCCGCGCAATTTACATTAGTACAAAGCATCCCTCTTTTGATACCATCATTCAATGGCGATAGGCATTTGGTGGAAATTAAGATGACCAAGGCCTAGCCAATATTTTTCAAAACCACGGCCAATAAAATAAATGGTTTATAAATCATTTAGGCTATGTTTTTAGGGTAAACTTAAGGTAGTTAATTTAGTGAAGGTATTCATCTAGTGGCGAGAGTCATCTCAATAGCAAATCAAAAAGGCGGTGTGGGCAAAACCACTACTGCGGTAAATGTAGCGGCGTCTATGGCTGCAACAAAGCGTAAAGTACTGTTGATTGACTTAGATCCACAAGGCAATGCAACTATGGGTAGTGGCGTTGATAAATACAATGTTGAAAATACCTGCTACGAGCTATTAATAGAAGAGAAGCCCGCACTTGATGTGATTATTACTGAAACCACTGGTAAATATCATTTAATTGCTGGAAATTCTGATATTACTGCCGCTGAAATTAAACTAATGGAAGTATTTGCAAGAGAATTACGTTTGCGAAATGCCCTTGCGCCAATTAAAGACAATTACGATTATATTTTTATTGATTGTCCGCCATCGCTTAATCAGCTCACGGTAAATGCCTTAGCCGCTTCCGATTCAGTTTTAGTGCCTATGCAGTGCGAGTATTATGCCCTAGAGGGTGTAACAGCACTAATGGATACCATTGAGAAATTAGCATCTGTAGTAAACCCTGAGCTAAAAATTGAAGGTGTATTGCGCACTATGTATGACCCCCGAAATAGACTGGCAAATGACGTTTCTGAACAGCTTAAACGTTATTTTGGCGATCAAGTTTACCGTACGGTTATTCCACGTAATGTAAGGCTTGCAGAAGCACCAAGCTTCGGTGAACCGGCTATGTATTATGACAAATCATCTAACGGCGCTAAGGCCTATTTAGCTCTTGCGGGTGAAATTTTGCGCAGACGTAAAAAACTAGATAACGCATAACAATTATAAGAAAAAAGAGGCTTCAACAATGGCACCGAAAAATAAAGGTTTAGGTAGAGGATTAGATGCACTACTTGCTACCAGTAAGAGTGTTGCCGACAAAGAAGCCCAAAACGCTAAAGATGAAAATGCCGTAAATGATAGCGACAATTATTTAAAAAAAATCCCTATTGAATTTTTACAGCCTGGAAAATATCAGCCACGCAAAGACATGGCAGACCAAGCATTAGAAGAATTAGCGGCGTCTATTAAATCTCAAGGTATAATTCAACCCATCGTCGTGCGTCAAACCGATCAGAATAAGTATGAAATTATTGCAGGTGAACGCCGCTGGCGAGCTGCACAAATAGCCAAACTCGATGTCGTTCCATGTTTAATTAAAAATGTTGCCGACGATGCTGCGGTAGCAATTGCGCTTATTGAAAATATTCAACGCGAAGATTTAAACTCGATGGAAGAGGCGCATGCTCTAGAGCGCCTAATGGTTGAATTCAATCTTACTCACCAGCAGGTCGCTGATGCGGTCGGTAAATCGCGTACAACAGTAACTAATTTGTTGCGACTGAATGGTCTTGAGACAGCGGTAAAAACCTTACTTGAGCATGGTGATATAGACATGGGCCACGCTCGTGCTTTGCTGTCCCTTAGTGGTGATGAACAGCAAGACCTAGCAAAACTTGTTGCTGAAAAAGGATTAACGGTTCGTGAAACCGAACGCTTAGTCAAAAAAGCACAAGAAGAACCGGTTTCTTCACCATCATCTAAACAGGCTAAAACTATCGATCCAGACGTTAAAAGACTCGCTACATCTTTAACTGAACGTTTAGGTACCAGTGTAAAAATAGACCACAATAAAAGTGGCAAAGGAAAAATGACGATTTCTTTTGAAGATTTAGACCAGTTAGAAGGTATTTTGGCGCATATCACTACCCACAATAATGAATAGTTATTCATGATAATCGCGAGAACACGGATAATTATGATAAACTATGCAGATTGTTCGGGAAAAACTGATCTACAGCTATAGTATAAGTGAGGGCTCGACCAGTTAAAATACCTTCAATAATTCCCTTTAATAGTTGAATTCTTCCGCATTAACAGTATACTTCGAGCGCTTTTTGTAAGGCAGTGCTTGCAGGTAAAAAGAAATATGACAACAGACTTGGCATCGCCGGGTAAAAAACTCGCATTTAAAGGGATATTCGTCCAAACGAGCGTGGGTTGTGTTTTAGTATTGCTAACGGCTTTTTATGATTTGAAGTTGTTGTTGTCTACCCTGACAGGTGTCATTGCTTTTTTAGTACCACATTGTTTTTTTGCGTATTGGGTATTCCGATACAGTGGGGCAACTAAAAACGAGATAGTTGCCCAAAGTATGAATCAAGGAATGAAGCTTAAATTGATTCTTACATTTTTTATTTTTGTTATTGCGTTTTCTCAACTGAACGCGCAGCCCCTTTTACTATTGGGAGCGTACGTAATAACAATGGTCAGTCAATCGACCGCTATGTTTTTTTTGAGTCGCTGAATTTAAGGTAAAACACTTAAAGGCTTTAAAATTAACACGTAAAGATTTTTAAATTATTTAACTTAGGTTTATCAATGGCATCTTACGACACTACGCAAGAATACATTAACCACCATTTGACCAATGCTAAAATGTGTACAGCAGATGGCGGCATCGCGTTTAATAAAGCCTGTGAAGACGCTGGTTTTTGGGTTTGGCACATAGACACTATTGGCACTTCGGTATTGATTGGTATTGGTTTCTTATATCTTTTTTGGCGAATAGGTAAGAATGCCACAAGAGGCGTTCCTGGCAAAACACAAGCGCTTGTAGAAATGATTGTTGAATTTGTTGATAGCAACGTAAAAAGTTCTTTCCACGGCACCAGTCGTTTAATTGCTCCCTTAGCACTTACTATTTTTGTTTGGGTCTTGCTAATGAACTTGACCGACTTAATTCCCGTTGACTTATTTCCATGGATCGCCGGTTTGATTGGTCAGCACGCTTTTGGTATGGATCCAAAAGATGTGTATTTGAAAATTGTACCTACTACCGACATTAACACCACGTTTGCGCTAGCGATTGGTGTATTTATACTTATTATATTTTATTCCCTCAAAGTTAAGGGCATAAAGGGCTTTACTAAAGAACTTACGTTACAGCCGCTAAATCACCCAATCTTCATTCCTTTTAACTTTGTGATTGAAGTGGTGACGTTGCTGGCCCGCCCACTGTCATTGTCGTTACGTTTGTTTGGTAACCTCTATGCAAGTGAGCTTATATTTATACTGATTGCGACCATCGGTTATTTGCAACTTCCATTGCACTTTGCCTGGGCTGTATTTCATATTTTAGTGTTACCTTTGCAAGCCTTTATATTTATGATGTTAACCATTGTATATTTAAGTCTGGCCTGTGAAGAACACTAGTACTATTTTTTAACTTTTATTAATATTTAACTTTACATCGGAGATAACAATGATCTACATCGCAGTTGCAATAATAATCGGAATGGGTGCTTTAGGTACCGCTATTGGTTTCGGAATTATGGGCGGAAAATTCTTAGAGTCGTCTGCTCGCCAACCTGAGCTTGCACCACAACTACAGGTCAAAATGTTTATTTTGGCTGGTTTGATCGATGCTATATCGATGATTGGTGTTGGTGTTGCTCTTTACATCTTATTCGTTGTTGCTCCTGGTTTAGGTGGTGTTTACTAACACTCTATTTTAGGTTAACGAATAAACAATAGGAGGAGCGGACGTGAACTTTAACGCCACCCTAATAGGTCAGCTCATCGCATTTACTGTGTTTGTAGCGTTCTGCATGAAATATGTATGGCCGCCACTCATAGCCGCGATTGAAGAAAGACAAAAAACGATAGCAGATGGTCTTGCAGCGTCTGATCGCGCAGTAAAAGATCTTGAGCTAGCGCAATCGAGTGCAACAGATAGTCTTCGCGAAGCCAAAGCACAGGCAAGCCAAATTATCGAGCAGGCGAAAAAACGAGCAAATTTACTCGTTGAAGAAGAAACACAAAAGGGGCATGCCGAGCGCGAAAAAATTATCGCACAAGGTTATGCTGAAGTTGAGGCTGAGAAAAACCGTGTTAAAGAAGATTTGCGTAAGCAAGTAGCTGCGCTAGCCATTTCAGGCGCACAAAAGATTCTAGCACGTGAAATTGATGCTGCAGCGCAAAATGACATTGTTGAAAAACTTGTCAAAGAGCTATAGGAAAGTACGCCATGTCGCAATTGACAACAGCAGCCCGCCCTTATGCCTTAGCAGCTTTTGAGTTTGCTGTAGAGAAATCATCTATAGACGAATGGCAATCAATGTTAGTTTTTGCCGCAGAAGTAGCGAAAAACGATAAAATGCATCAGCTTTTAGTAGGTGCTGATGCTGCTAGTAAGGTTGCCACTATGTTTAATAGCATATGCGGCGAACAGCTCAATACCAAAGGGCAAAACTTTATTAAAATATTAGCGGAAAATAACCGTTTAGCGTTTCTGCCAGAGATATCAACAATGTTTGACGAGTTCAAAATTGAACGAGAAAAACAAATAAATGTTGATGTGACATCTGCAACAAAACTTAATGCTGCTCAAAAGAAAAATTTGAGCAAAGCCTTAGAAAAACGTTTTGACCGCAAAGTACATTTAAATTGTAGCGTGGATCCTAGCATTGTTGCTGGCTTAATTATAAAAGCAGGCGACACTGTTATAGATGGCTCCGTAAATTCACAATTGAACCGTCTAAACGACGCGTTACAAGCATAACGGGAATATAAGTATGCAACTTAATTCTACAGAGATTGCAGAACTGATTAAAAAACGAATTGATCAGTTTGAAGTAGTAAGTGAAGCAAGAAACGAAGGAACAATCGTCGGTGTTAGTGACGGCATAATCCGTATTAACGGTCTTGCAGATGTAATGCAAGGCGAAATGATTGAATTACCAGGCGGTAGCTACGCCATTGCACTAAACCTAGAGCGAGACTCGGTAGGTGCAGTAGTTATGGGTCCTTACAATACCTTACAAGAAGGCGATAAAGTTAAGTCCTCTGGCCGTATTCTTGAAGTACCAGTGGGTCCACAATTACTAGGTCGTGTTGTTAACACACTTGGTGAACCCATCGATGGTAAAGGCGCAATTGACGCTGAGTCTTTTGAACCTGTTGAAAAGATTGCTCCAGGCGTAATTGAACGCCAATCGGTAGACGAACCTGTACAAACTGGTTATAAGTCTGTTGATGCAATGATTCCAGTTGGCCGTGGCCAACGTGAACTTATCATTGGCGATCGTCAAACAGGTAAAACTGCTCTTGCTATAGATGCTGTTATTAACCAAAAGAATACAGGCGTTAAATGCGTGTATGTCGCGATAGGTCAAAAAGCATCAACTATTGCTAACGTAGTGCGTAAATTAGAAGAACACGGTGCAATGGCTCACACCATCATTGTTGCTGCATCGGCTTCAGAGTCTGCTGCACTGCAATACTTGGCGCCTTATTCAGGTTGTACAATGGGTGAATATTTCCGTGACCGCGGTGAAGATGCACTTATCGTATATGATGATTTGTCTAAGCAAGCTGTAGCGTATCGTCAGGTTTCATTATTGCTACGTCGTCCGCCGGGCCGTGAAGCATACCCTGGTGATGTATTTTATTTGCATTCGCGTTTATTAGAACGTGCTGCACGTGTTAACGCTAATTACGTTGAAAAATATACTAACGGTGAAGTTAAAGGTAAAACAGGTTCATTGACCGCATTACCTATCATTGAAACTCAAGCGGGCGATGTATCTGCATTCGTACCTACTAACGTTATTTCAATTACCGACGGTCAAATATTCCTTGAATCAGATTTGTTTAACGCGGGCATACGTCCTGCTGTAAACGCTGGTATCTCTGTTTCTCGTGTTGGTGGTGCTGCGCAAACCAAAATCATCAAGAAGTTAGGTGGTGGTATCCGTTTAGCATTAGCACAGTATCGTGAGCTAGCCGCTTTCTCTCAGTTTGCATCTGACTTAGATGATGCTACACGTGAACAGCTAGAGCATGGTCAACGTGTAATGGAACTAATGAAACAAAACCAATATGCACCTTTATCGGTAGCAGAAATGGCAGTTTCGTTGTTTGCTGCAGAAAAAGGGTATTTGAAAGATATTGAGCTTAGTAAAGTGCTTGATTTTGAAGCGTCTCTGCATTCTTTTATGACTGCTGAACACAAAGAGTTAATGGACGCTATTGATCAGACTGGAAACTATAACGACGATATAGAAAGCCAGTTAAAAGGCGCATTTGATACATTCAAAGCGACTCAAAGCTGGTAATCGCAAGGCCCCAATTAATATTGGGGCTGTCGTAGAGTAATCGGAGAAGGTTTCATGGCAAGCGGAAAAGAGATTAAAGGTAAGATTGGGAGTATTAAAAACACCCAAAAAATTACCAGCGCGATGGAAATGGTTGCCGCCTCGAAAATGAAGAAGGCACAAGAGCGGATGATATCCGGACGTCCTTATGCCAAAAGTATGAAGAAAGTCATTGGTCATATTGCTAGTGGTAACTTAGATTACCGCCATCCCTATCTAGAAGAAAGGGAAGTAAAAAATGTTGGTTTTATTGTAATTTCAACTGACAGAGGCCTATGTGGCGGACTTAATACAAACGAGTTTAAGGCTGTTTCTAAACGAATTAAAGCCTATCAAGAAGAAGAGAAAGGACTTTACTTTGCAGCACTTGGTGCCAAAGCAGTAAATTTCTTCTCTCGTTTTGGTGGCAATGTAATGGCGGCTGAATCAGGTTTAGGTGATAAGCCAAAACTTAGCACCGTCATTGGCACCGTAAAAGTAATGCTCGACGCATATGAAAATGGTGAATTAGACAAAATTTACTTAGTTAATAATCGTTTTATTAACACCATGAGTCAAGAGCCTGTTGTTAGTCAATTACTGCCATTGCCTAAAGCAATGGAAGAAGAGCGTAAACACACCTGGGATTATTTATATGAGCCCAATGCCGATGAAATTCTAGACGCTTTACTTGCTAGATACATCGAGACGGTTGTTTATCAAGGCGTTGTAGAAAACGTTGCCTCAGAGCAAGCTGCCAGAATGGTAGCAATGAAGGCAGCGACGGACAACGCTGGCGATTTAATTGATGATTTACAGCTGATATATAACAAGGCGCGTCAAGCTGCAATTACACAAGAAATTAGTGAAATTGTAAGTGGCGCAGCAGCGGTTTAGCAAAAGAATATTTAAGGTTAAGAGGACTAATTATGAGTCAAGGTAAGGTCGTCCAAATCATTGGAGCGGTAGTGGATATAGAATTTCCACAAGATTCCGTACCACGTGTATATGACGCACTCAGAGTGACCGAAGGTGACTTAGCGGGTTTAACATTGGAAGTACAACAGCAGCTTGGTGGCGGCGTTGTAAGAACAATTGCGCTAGGTACTACAGACGGTTTACGTCGTAATCTAATGGTAGAGAACACAGGCGCACCAATTCAAGTGCCAGTGGGAACTGCTACCTTAGGTCGTATCATGGATGTATTGGGTAACCCAATAGATGAAGCCGGTCCAATTGGTGAAGAAGAGCGTATGTCTATTCACCGTGAAGCACCTAGCTATGAAGATCAATCAAGCTCTACTGAGCTGCTTGAAACTGGCATAAAAGTAATTGACTTAGTATGCCCGTTTGCAAAAGGCGGTAAAGTTGGTTTGTTCGGTGGTGCTGGTGTTGGTAAAACAGTAAACATGATGGAGCTTATTCGTAACATTGCGATCGAGCACAGCGGTTTCTCGGTTTTTGCTGGTGTAGGCGAACGTACTCGTGAGGGTAACGATTTCTATCATGAAATGAACGAATCTAACGTACTTGATAAAGTATCGTTGGTATACGGCCAAATGAATGAGCCTCCAGGTAACCGTTTACGTGTTGCACTTACTGGCTTGACCATGGCTGAAAAATTCCGTGACGAAGGTCGTGACGTACTGTTTTTTGTAGATAACATTTACCGTTATACCCTTGCTGGAACAGAAGTTTCTGCATTGCTAGGTCGTATGCCTTCTGCGGTTGGCTATCAGCCTACATTGGCAGAAGAAATGGGTGTTTTACAAGAACGCATTACCTCTACTAAAACAGGTTCAATCACTTCAATCCAAGCGGTATATGTACCTGCGGATGATTTGACCGATCCGTCCCCTGCTACTACCTTTGCTCACTTAGATGCTACCGTTGTACTTTCTCGCGATATTGCATCGTTAGGTATCTATCCTGCGGTAGACCCGCTAGATTCTACTTCACGTCAGCTTGACCCACTTGTAATTGGGCAAGAGCATTACGACACGGCGCGTGGCGTACAGTCTGTACTACAACGCTATAAAGAACTTAAAGATATCATTGCGATATTAGGTATGGACGAATTATCTGAAGAAGACAGGCAAGTGGTATCACGTGCTCGTAAAATTCAGCGCTTCTTGTCACAGCCTTTCTTCGTAGCAGAAGTCTTTACAGGTTCTCCAGGTAAGTATGTATCTTTGAAAGACACAATTAGTGGCTTCCAGGGCATTCTTAATGGTGATTACGATAGTCTTCCAGAACAGGCCTTCTATATGGTTGGTTCTATAGACGAAGCGGTAGAAAAAGCGAATAAGTAATCGCTGCAAATAACGTTCACGTTATTTAAGGAGACCGATAATGGCAATGACAACACACTTGGATGTAGTAAGCGCTGAGTCAGAGATATTCTCTGGTTTAGTAGAGACTGTTCAGGCTTCTGGAGTTGAAGGTGAGCTAGGTATTTATCCTGGCCACGCACCTTTGATTACTAGCTTGCAGCCAGGCATGGTTAGAGTAGTTAAGCAGTTTGGTGAAGAAGAGCTTATTTATGTTGCTGGTGGTATATTAGAAGTACAACCAGGCCACGTAACTGTGCTAGCCGATGTTGCAGTGCGTGCTGAAGAGCTTGATGAAGCCGCTGCACAAGCTGCCCAAAAGCATGCTAAAGAGCGTATTGCCAAAGGTGGAGCAGACTTCAACTATGCTGAAGCTGCAATAGAGCTTGCTGAGGCAGTTGCACAATTACGACTGATTAATAAAATTAGAAAGTAAGTGTTATGCACTACCTAAAAAATCCAGCTTTTGCTGGATTTTTTGTTTAGTGAACATTTGCGTGCATATACGACTAAAGCGTTACGCCGCCGTGTGAACTAACAAAATTTGCCAGAGTCTATTGAGGCTAAGCATACATTTATTAAGCTATTTAGGGTAAAAGCCGTTAACACTTTACTGATACATCAATTTTACTAGGAAATGGAGATTTACATGGGGCATGGTCCTACCGCATTATTATTTATTTCACCTTGTTTTTTAAAAGGAACTGTATAAGCACTCCATGAAAATTCCAAAACGACTACAACCATTAGTTGACGACGGCTTAGTAGACGAAGTGCTTTACCAGCTAATGAGTGGCAAAGAAGCTACTGTATTTGTAGTGAAGAGTCAGGGCAACATTTGTTGCGCCAAAGTTTATAAAGAATCAATGAAACGCAGTTTTAAAAAAGCTGCGCAATATAACGAAGGTCGCAAAGTAAGAAGCAGCCGTCGTGCACGGGCCATGGAAAAAGGTTCTAAATTTGGGCGTAAGCAACAAGAAGATCAATGGCAAAATGCAGAAGTAGACGCTTTATTTAAATTATCGGCTGCTGGTGTAAGAGTGCCCCAACCTTATGGCTGTTACGACGGCGTGTTA
The DNA here is from genome assembly GCA_964195425.1 of Acidiferrobacterales bacterium. GTDB lineage: Bacteria > Pseudomonadota > Gammaproteobacteria > Enterobacterales > Alteromonadaceae > Glaciecola. The sequence continues at coordinate 100,370 of CAXMOM010000039.1, read as the reverse complement.
CTAATGGAGCTAATAGCCGACGACAAGGGTGAAGTGGCACCTCGCTTGAATGACGTGTCTATGTCGGCAGAGCAAGCCATTGAAGATCATGAGCAAGTAATGCTGTATGTCCAGCTTATGCTGTGTGCAGGTATTGTGCACGGTGATTTATCTGAGTTTAACGTGTTAGTTGACGACTATGGCCCTGTTATTATCGATCTCCCACAGGCCGTTGATGCCGCCGCCAACAATAACGCCTATAGTATGTTGTTACGAGACGTGCGCAACATGACCGACTACTATGGCGAATTTGCACCACAGGTATTAGAAACCCACTATGGCGAAGAAATGTGGGCGCTATTTGAAGCGGGTGAACTAACACCTGAAGTTGTGCTTACCGGGCATTTTGAATTTGATGAAACCGAAGCCGACGTAAACACCGTTATGGAAGAGATAAAAGCTGCCTTTGATGAAGAACAAGAACGCATAGAAAGAATTCGCGTAGCTAACGAGCCGGAATAGTTTCAGCCCCCTCGGCGAAATAGTAGTTGTTTATGGATATTATTGCTGATGTGAGTATATTAAGACTTATTAAGCGATGATTTACCAAAAGACACTTTCCACTCAAAGAAGGGAACCACCCAATGTCAACCATGATCAACCTACCTTCTATTCTACAAATTGGCGCTGGCGCCATAAAGCAGTTGCCTAATATTCTATATAGCTTGTCTTCAAAACGGCCCTGCTTAATTACCGACAGGACTATGGTCGAACTCGGTTTTGCAAAAACAATTTCAGATATTCTAAGCGCACAAGGCATTACGTTATCAGTATTCTCAGACGTGATGCCCGAACCTGATGAAACATCTATACTAGAGGCCGTAGATATGGTCGCACAGGGCGACTTTGACAGCTTAATTGCCCTAGGTGGCGGTAGTGCTATAGATAGCGCTAAAGCAATAGCACTGCTAGCGTCTCATGGCGGCAAGATGCTCGACTACAAAGTACCTTTTCAGGTTATGCAGCAGAGTATTCCTGTTATTGCCGTACCTACTACAGCAGGCACAGGTTCGGAGTGCACGCGCGTAACCATTATTAGCGACAGCAAGACATCTGAAAAAATGCTTTGTATGGGTCCTGGCCTTATGCCAAAAGCAGCCATAGTAGACTATGAGCTTACCTTAACCGCTCCGTTTCGCATTACTGCCGATACGGGGATAGATGCCTTAACCCATGCTATTGAGGCGTATGTAAGTAAAAAAGCAAATTTATACAGTGACCAACAAGCGATAGCCGCGATGAAGCTGATAGCGCCTAACTTAATAAGCGCTTGCCAACAGCCTAATCAACTGGCCGCTAAAGAAGCTATGATGCTTGGTGCTTGTTTAGCAGGCATTGCCTTTTCTAATGCTTCTGTTGCCCTAGTTCATGGTATGAGCCGACCACTTGGCGTGCATTTTCACGTTCCCCATGGCATGAGTAACGCGATGCTTTTGCCTGCGATTACTAAATTTTCGCTTGTTAGTGCGCCGGTGAGGTATGCCGAGTGCGCTGTACATATGGGCTTAATTTCGTCAATCGACAATATAAACGAGTGCCATCAAAAGTTAATGGACTTCTTAAACCTGGTCAATGACACATTAGAAGTCCCTAGCATGTCGCAATTCGGCATTGCTAAACAGCAGTATACCGACTTACTCGACACTATGTCCGAACAAGCGCTAGCCTCAGGATCGCCTGCAAACAATCCGCTAGTGCCCAGCAAAGATATTATTAAGCGTTTGTATCGCGATATTTATGCGTAATTTGTCTCTTCCTATGTTCGAAGTAATTTCTCATCTCAAAACAATTAACTATCCAAAAATAGTTGTACTAAGCGGTGCTGGTATTTCTGCAGAATCAGGCATTAAGACCTTTCGAGATAACGGTGGTCTGTGGGAAAATCACAGTGTGGAAGAGGTGGCTTCCCCAGAAGCTTTTGTACGTAATCCTGAGTCAGTGTATCGGTTTTATAACGCAAGGCGCCAACAATTGTTAAGCAGTGAGGTTCATCCAAATCCAGCTCATATTGCGTTAACAAAACTTCAAAAGGCCTTGCAAGATAACGTTGTGCTTGTCACGCAAAATGTAGACAATCTGCATGAGCGCGGAGGTTGTAGCAATGTTATTCATATGCACGGCGAAATATTTTCAGCCAAGTGTGAAAATACAAACGAAGCTATACAAATCACCCAAGATTTGACTAGTCAAACAAGGTGTAGCTGTTGTTTTCCGTCGTCATCCATGCGCCCAGATATTGTCTGGTTTGGTGAAATGCCTTACCACATGGATAGTATTCAATCACACTTGTTAGAGGCCGATTTGTTTGTGTCTATTGGTACGTCGGGTAACGTTTACCCTGCTGCAGGATTTGTACAAATAGCCAATCTTGCTGGTGCCTATTCTATTGAACTTAACCTAGAGCCTAGCGAAGGCCAAAGTGATTTCACTGAATGTCACTATGGTTTGGCGTCTGATTTAGTGCCCGCTTTTGTCGATGAACTTTGCGCCTTATTGCAGGTGTAGCGTATGTATTGTAATGAACGAGCGGCCTAAATACTGAAGTCTACTGCGTAGTTCTATTATCAATCTTTTGACATCTATGCTAAAACTTAGACAGTTAATAAGATATCTAAGCCACTTTTTCAAACTTGTACTGCATTAATTTATAGTGGTAAAGGCAAATAAATTAAGGCGCATCATAGACTCTGTAATTTTAGGCGGAAACGGTAAAAATCAAGTCGAATTTAATCTAAAGATGGCAAACCGCCATGGTCTTATTGCTGGTGCTACAGGCACAGTGCATGAAAAAATAACACAACGCCTATCATTTATTGGCAAAAAGTCGCATGTGTTTGGCGCTAATCCTGTTGTTTGGGATGTGTTTGGCCCGTCGGGACAACCCATACGCACAACCGTTAGCGACATAGGGCCTTTGTTACTTTCAAACCTACTTGAATTAAATGAAACCCAGTCTGGCGTGATATACGCTTGTTTCAAAATAGCTGACGATAATGGCATGTTGCTACTCGATTTAGACGATCTAGTGTCGATGCTTACTTACATGGGCGACCATGCTAGTGAGTTAAAAGCGCAATACGGCAATATTGCTTCATCAAGTATTGGCGCTATTCAAAGACGTTTGATGGTCATGGAAGCGCAAGGTTTTGGTGAATTTTTAGGTGAGCCGGCCCTAAATATTAACGATTTAATGCAAAGCGATATGTCTGGAACCGGCTTTATTAATGTGTGTTGTAAGTCAGTTAGTACATAAATCGCCAAAATTATACGCCACGGTATTACTGTGGTTACTATCAGAAGTGTTTAAAACTTTGCCAGAAGCGGGTGATTTAGATAGACCCAAATTTGTGATGTTTTTTGATGAAGCGCACTTACTTTTTGATGGCGCAACTAAAGAGCTTGTTGAGAAAATAGAGCAGGTGGTGCGACTATTTCGTTCAAAACCTGTTGGTATTTACTTCATTAGTCAAATTCCACTTGGTATCCCAGAAGATATTGCTGGGCAACTGGGCATGAAAATACAGCATGCACTGCTTGCATTTACACCTAAAGATAAGAAAACCCTAGCAGCGGTTAGCAATAGCTTTCGCAGCAACGATGAGTTTGATACTAAAAAGGCTATTACTGAGCTAGCAATGGGCGAGGCCTTAGTATCTACCTTAAGTGAAAATGGCTCGCCAACGCCGGTCGAATGCTTATGTGTCCGCCCTTGTCGCGTATTGGCGCCGCAACTGCTGATGAAAGAAACACCCAAATGGCGCGCTCACCTACCCGCAGTAAATACGCCACAGCAGTAAACCGAGAGTCGAACCATGAAATGCTAGCCAAGCGTGCACATAAAGATCAGCAAGAGGCGGCGAGTGAAGCTGAAAAATCGGCTAGTGGAAATTCGACCGCGCGCACTGCAAAACGAAGCAGTAACAGGCAAGGTGTAGGTGAATCATTTATGAAAAGTATTAGCCGTGAATTTGGGGCCAAATAGGTCGGCAACTGGTGCGAGGTGTATTAGGCTCATTGTTTAAGAGGTAATGTTTAGGTAATAATCACTTGCTGATTTATAGTGTTAATCCTTCTTGGCGCTAATTAAAGCCATTTTATCTCGTTTATCTTGTTAATTGCCTATCATATGTTAAAAATATGTAAGATATGTGTGAAATGAACGTGTTTCCTTTTGCCATTGTTAGACTATTTATTACGCTTTGACGTTGTTGCTTTTTTAAACGTTTGCTTACAAGCAGCATAAGTTGAAAAAGCATTTTTTTGTAACCCCGGCCCTTTTTTATTTTATCAGGATATAATTGAAATATGAAAATTAATACACAACCTAATAAACTTAAGCACCTAGCTGTTGCAGTTAGCTTAGTGCTTGGTCTTACTGCTTGTAGCAGTGATAGTGATGATCCAATCGTAATACCGGATCCGCCCGCTAATAATGCACCTGTTGTATCTAGCACCGTGGTTACTGCTGCTGTTGAAGATGTTGCATATACCTACACCTTAACTGCTACTGATGCAGATGCTGGCGATACATTGGTTTTGGCTTCTACCGTCACACCAGCATGGCTTGATTTCGATGTTGCTACAGGTGTACTGAGCGGAACTCCAGCTACGGCTGACATTGGCGATAGCGCGGTTTCTTTGACAGTTACCGATGGTACCGATACTGTAATGCAAGACTTCACTATAACTGTGGCTGCAGCCCCAGTGGTAAATACTGCTCCTGTTATTACTAGTACAGGCAACACCGCAGGAACAGTCGGTTCAGCATACTCATACATGTTTACTGCCACTGATGCTGATGATGATACGCTTACGTTCTCAGAAGGCGCGCCTATTCCAGCTCCATTCCTTTTTGATGCATCTACTGGTGTTCTATCTGGCACGCCAGATATGGTGGGAGATTTCGTTATAGAGTTAACTGTGTCAGATGGCACTGATAGTGAGACTCAAACCTTTACTATTAGCGTTGCAGCTGCTTCAACAGAAACGGTAGTAGTTGAAGTATTTAAAGACGAAATACTAGCCGGGTGGTCTATTTGGACTGAACAAGGCACAGGCGCCCCATTTACCGATGATAATATGGACTATGGCGTAACTGCCCAGTTTATTATCGACGCAGCCGGTAATGGTGTAGCTGGTTTTAGTGGACGCGCAACTGAAAATATGGATGTTGCTGGAACGCCTATCGATATCTCTGATGTCGTTGCTACTGCTACAATTTCATTTGATTTAAAAATGCTAGCAGCACCAAACTCAGGTTCAGATATTTGGTTCTTAAAACTTGAAGATGTAGGCACTGGATCTTCTGCTGAGATAAATCTAGACACAAGTAATGAAGGCCATACGACGCCAGTATTGGATACGTGGTTAAGCTACAGCTTCAAAGTTTCAGATATTGACGCTGGAAGCTTAGATTTTAGCGCAATAGATTTAATAATGGTATTTCCTCAGTGGGGAACGAACGGTAGCGCTAATTACCTGATAGATAACTTAGTAGTTACCACTGTTGAGGCTCCTGTAGTCCCTGAGGTGATAGCAGTTGAAGTATTTAAAGACGACATAATAGACGGATGGTCTATTTGGACTGAACAAGGCACAGGCGCCAACTTTACTGATGCTGATATGGACTATGGCGTAACTGCCCAGTTTATTATCGATGCAGCCGGTAATGGTGTAGCTGGTTTTAGTGGACGCGCAACTGAAAATATGGATGTTGCTGGAACGCCTATCGATATTTCTGATATCGTTGATACTGCTACAATTTCATTTGATTTAAAAATGCTAGCAGCACCAAACTCAGGTTCAGATGTTTGGTTCATAAAAATTGAAGATACAGGCACTGGATCTTCTGCTGAGATAAATCTAGACACAAGTAATGAAGGCCATACGACGCCAGTACTGGATACATGGTTAAGTTACAGCTTCAAAGTTTCAGATATTGACGCTGGAAGCTTAGATTTTAGCGCAATAGATTTATTCATGGTGTTTCCTCAGTGGGGAACGAACGGTAGCGCTAATTATCTGATAGATAACTTCGTAATAACAACTGGTGGTGACACTGGCGGCGGTGATACTGGCGGCGGTGATACTGGCGGCGTAGTCGAAGGCTTGGGTTTTGATTTTGAGAATGGTAACACAGGTGTTTGGACTGTATTTGAAGACACTACCTCTCCATTAGAGTTTGTTGTTAACCCTGATATGTCAGGTTCAAATACTTCAGCCACTGTTGCTAAATTTACTGCACCTATCGGCGCTGCATTTTATGCAGGAACGGAAACTAAGTCTGCTCCTACATTTGAGTTAGATGCAACTAATTCAACGATACGTATCATGGTATGGAAAACTACGATTAGTAATGTTGGTATTAAATTCGCTGAAGCAAATGGCGCGGCTCAACCAGAGCTTTTGAAACCTAATACTTTAGTAAATCAGTGGGAAGAAATGACCTTTGATTTGTCGGGTAATATAGGCTTGGGTGGCACTAGTGCTATCGTTGACGTCGTTATATTTCCTGATTACATTGAAGTAAACAGCGAGAGAACTGTAGAAAGTGTTGTTTATTTTGACAACATAACTTTCAGCGCTAATTAACGGTAGTAAGCTATTTCTTAACTGAAATAGCTCAACCCAATAAAAACCCACTTTAAACAGTGGGTTTTTTAATATTTACAAATTGATAAAAAAGTAAAAGCAAGGGGTAGTGATAAAACCGCTCGGATGCTGCGAGAATTTATAAAGATGCAACTATCTTGTGCTGTTCCAACCCGTCTTTCCTTCTGCCCCACGGTTTTCAACTCAATGTGTTTGAACTGAAGGTATGCTGGTTCAGTGTGGACGTAATATACACAATGGCTAAAACAGATGTAGTTTTTTGAAACACAAAAGTAATTAGTCGTTTATTTTAAGAAATGAACGGATTTTTGTGCGATATTATAAGATGTAAAAAAAGATAGCTAGAAAGTACAAGGATAGTAAATGAAATTACATACTCTGATTAGTAGTATTCCACTACTCTTTTTAGGCGCCTTCCCAGCGACTATTATCGCCCAAGAAATCAAGTTGCCTTGCGACATAGTTGAAGATGAGGTATTGGATCAAACGCCCGCAGATAGGGTTGAGTTGATCACGGCATTTAACCCGGCGAAAACCATTGACAGAGTAGATCCAAATTATCCTCGCCAAGCAGCTCGCGCGGGAGCGGAAGGTTGGGTGCAAATGAGCTACGTGATTGATATCGATGGCAACGTACAAGACCCTGTCGTAGAAGACTTTGGCGGGCATTACACGTTTAAACGTTCAGCATTACGTGCTATTAAAGATTGGAAATTCACGCCCGCTATGAAAGATGGAAAACCAACAGAACAATGCCATCAAACAGTTCAATTTGACTTCACAATGGATAATAATTATGGCGCTACCAAGCGCTTTATAAAAAAGTACAAAGAAGCTGATGCGTTTATAAAATCGAAAGATTACGCGGCGGCCCAAACCATTGTTTCTAAATTATATGAGAGTAAAAACCTTAATCGATATGAGAACGCTTGGCTGTGGAGTATCGACGCTATATTAGGACGAATGTTAGGCGACGATATTCGTGAACTAACAAGTATTAGCCGCACTTTAGCCAGCAGTAAAAGTCACAATACAGAGAAAAAGATATTTGATGATGAATATATCGGTTTCTTGCATCAACGTTTGTTTAATTTACAAGCTCAATCTGGTCGGTTAGCCGCAGCACTCGAAACAGCTCAAAACATTAAATCCCTACCCGATGCGGAATCACGGCTTAAATCTATTCAAGGAACGATTGCACAAATAAATAAATTGATCGCTTCAGACGAGCACCTCTTTGTTAACGTTGATTTACAAGATACCGGTACACATTTTCATATGTTAGCACGCAATAAGTTTGCTTTTTCTGAAATTCAAGGTCAAGTAGAAACCGTAGAGGTGCGCTGTGAAACACGCAGAGTAAAATTTACGGTTGCCGAAGATTTTGTATGGACTATTCCTGCAAAGTGGGGACAGTGTCAGGTTATGGTTAAAGGCGACACTGAAGCAACATTTGATTTAGTTGAGATCAAAAAAATTTAGCGAACAAGCAAAACTTCGTCAGTTTTTAGCTAAATGTTATTACTAAAATAGGCTATACGACGTCCAGGTATGCGAATGTAAGTTCACGCAATCTGTTTATCTGGGTGTTTATTTTATCCCGATAAAATAAACGATGCCCCGGCTCTATTCAACAAACACAGATTTTGTTGTGTTGAGGGCTATCTACAAAATTGACGGTATATAAAGCATTGTGATTCCGAAATACTAGATTTAGACTACGACCGTATTGCCGCAAACACCTTCTGGATACAAATTGGTACATATTGACCAACAGTGGTACGTCTATTTGTTTTCGACTTTGCTATTATTTCTTCGTGAATTAAGTCTCACCTAACTAACAAGGACAAAACATGAAGAAGTCAGCTCATCATCTAGTATCTATTTTCACACTCGGTTTGTTAACCTTACATTCAACAAATCTTTGGGCCAATACCGAACAGACGCAAGACGACCTTAGCGGTGGTTTTTTTAAAATTGGCCTTGGCTATAAGTTTGACCAAAACCCCTATGAAGAAGAACAAAACGGACTAGCGCTATTTTTAAGTGGCCGGTATCAAATGGAGAACGGACTTTTTGTTGAAGCATCATTTGGCGCCAACAAACACCGTGAAGGCTTAAATATAGGCTATAACTTTTATAACACACCAAACTGGAATTTCGATGTAACAACTGTTCAAGCTTTTGGCAGTACTACAATAGGTGGGACTCTAGTTGACCCTGATGACGTGGTTGAACCATTTACAGTGATTGAAGACAGAGATTCAAGTGAAATGTTGGGTCTGCGAGCCACCGGCAATTTCGGCGATACAAATATGCAATTGCTTGTCGCTCCTGTGCTGTTAGGTGATGATTATGATGACGGTGTCTATTCATCGCTTTGGGTGGGCCATTCTTGGCAAGTCAAAAATTGGGAAATATATGCGTCAACGGGTATAGAATATCGCTCACAAGAGATTATTGCGAATTATTTTGAGCCTAGTGTAGCGCTCCAAAGTGTAGGGTTCCCAACTTATAATGCTAGTAGTGGATTTGACTTTACCCTACAAGTCAATGCTAGTTATCCTATTACTCAAAACATACTTTTTGAAAGCTACGTGCGATATACAGACATCGCGGACAGTATTACTGACAGCCCAATCATAAGAATTACTAGTCAAATACCTGGGCGCAATGAAGCAAAAACCGAGGTCGGTGTCTTGTTTAGTTATGTGTTTTAGTAGGGGCGTGAAATGAACATTCTTACTAGCGGTACAAACACTATTTGGTTATTTGTTATGTTGATCATTCTGATCATGCCATTTAATGGCGAGGCCTTAGAGTCACCAGAAGTAATAAACCTGAGTCCAAAGCAATGCGTTGCTTTAAACGAAGGAAGCCTTTGTTATGTCGATATTGAAATTTCGTGGTCGGTTGAACAACTAGGAGACTTCTGTTTGTTTTCTTCTCAGCAGGATGCCCCCATAAAGTGCTGGGACGCTCAACAAACAGGGACAATTGAGCGTGAAATTGTAGCGATGAAAGACCTTGAGTTTTATTTAAAAGCTAAAGGCAAAGAGGTCATTATTGGTAAAGTGAAATTGGAGATGGCTTGGGTATATAAAAAGAACAATCGCTCACATTCAAGATGGCGGATGTTTTAAAGGAAAATAGCAAAGATGACAGAAAACAAACCGAATATTTTGATCGTTGAAGATGACCAAGAATTGGCTACATGGATGCGTGAATATTTACTTACAAAAGCATTTCAGGTATCGATTGTTTACAACGGAGAAGATGCCGTTGCTTACATTCAACAGCACAATCCAGACTTGGTTATACTAGATGGTATGCTTCCTGAAATGGACGGTGTTGATGTGTGTAAAACGGTTCGTCCCGAATTTACCAATACCATTATGATGGTCACAGCACGGGATGAAGAAATAGACGAGGTACTTGGATTAGAGATGGGGGCCGACGAGTATTTAACCAAACCCGTTAGAGCAAGAGCTTTACTTACTAGGATTAGAAAACATCTGGATAGGCAGCAATTAACCGCTATTTCCTTAAGCAAGATCGAAGAAATCGTTGATGATATTCATCTGTTAACCTTTAACCGTCTAATAATAGACAAGCAAGCCATGATGGTTACCTTAAATGGAAAAAATATTAAAGTATCAACCAATGAGTTTGACGTTTTATGGATATTGGCTAAACAAGCTGGACAAATAGTTTCTCGAAGTGAATTGATTAAAGCATTGAGAGGGTTTGATTATGATGGATTCGATCGTTCAATAGACCTGAAAATATCGAGATTAAGAAAGAAGCTTGTCGATACCTCTCCTGAACCCTCTCGAATTAAAACCATTTGGGGCAAAGGTTACTTGTTTGTCAAAGACGCTTGGTAAGGATAATTATTGTAAATGCGGACCTTAACTTACTCACTAATCATTATGGCGATAGTAGCAACATTTGGTGTTGGCTGGCTAGTAGATGTTGCTTATGATCAATACAAAGCTGAGCAACAAACTAAAGACGTCGATAAATTAAAATTAATGGAACAGCTGGGTACTGGACTCGCGCATACACTTGACCAAATGATTAACAAAGAAGACTTTGTTAATCATTGGCAAGAGTCAGAAAATGAGTATCAGATAGACCTAGTGGGCATGGCGGAGCTCCCTTTACCTATGACCTTGCTTAATCAAATAAAAAACGGTGAAGTTTTACTATTGGAGAGTGCGAAACACCTTACTTTTCATTATTATTTGGCGACAACTAATGAAATATTTACGTTAAAAACGCCCATTGGCGATATTGCTCCCACCGAAAACACCATTAACTACCTTTTCACTTTGGTGTTTTATGCGGTACTTTCAATATTGCTTTTACTGTGGGTGTATCCCTTAATTATGCAACTTATCAAATTGAGAAAGGCGGCAAAATCTTTCGGTGAAGGTGATTTAAGTCAACGTATTAACATTTCACCATTGTCATACATTGGTGAAATAGAATATGAGTTTAATCAAATGGCGCAGCGTATTGAAGATTTAGTTACCGATGTAAAGCTACTCGGCAGTGCTGTGTCGCATGATTTGCGTACTCCACTGGCAAGAATTCAATTTGGAATTGATACACTACAAGAGGAAGAAAATCCGGAAACACGCCGTAAATATGAGCAAAAAATTAGTGATAATGTGGTGGAGATGACCTCATTGGTGGAAACGTTGTTGCGTTATGCGCGACTGGACCAAAACATGCTAGAGATGAAAAAGGAGCGTGTTGAGCTTGTATCATTGATAGACAAGTGTACTAACAATGTGAAACGAATAGGTTTGGATATATGCCTACATATGCCAAAAGAAGCACTCTTTATTAACGGTGATGCTACCTATATCACTATGCTGATAAACAACTTACTACATAACGCCGTTACTTATGGTGACTCAATCGTTAAAATTGAATTAGAAGAGCAAGGTACAAACGCAGTAATGACAATTTCAGACAATGGAAGTGGCATTGATGAGCATCAACAGCTTGATATGCTTAAGCCATTTGTTCGTGGTAACAACAATGGAATAAAAGGCCATGGTTTTGGATTAGCCATAGTTAAACGCATACTGGATTGGCATAAGGGGAGCATTCACATTAGCAACTCATCTACGCTACTAGGCGCACAAATTGTAGTTACTTTGCCCATATTACCAAACGAGCGATATAAAACACTTAGTTAGGATCGAGCTTGCGAATTTCCCACTTCAATACTACCAAAGCTGTGGCTTTGGTCCAAGTAATTCGCTGTTTCTAACTTTTAAGCTTAGTTCACCGATAACAAGATATTGTCGTTAGACAGCCTCAATCTGCAGATTTTGAGCTGGTGGCGAGCAGTCTTTCCTTTTGTATTAATGGTTACTTATATTCCGCTCAATTACCTAAATGCAGGCTGAATCGATGACTATTGCATAGTTCAGACTTATGCTTTACTTTACCAGTATTCGGGTTGGGAATATAAATTACATCCTTAATCTAGACAACAGGCGTCGATCAGACATAGCGTATAGTCTCCTCGTACCCTGTGGTTGGATATGGACAATTAAAGGTATTCAGATGGCATACAGCGCCTTTGGCATCAACGTTTTGGCGTTATTCTCTCTGGTTTTGGGACCGGATACGCTGGCAACATCTGCTGATGATTCAGATCGATTGCAAAACCTCAAATCCTTGAACGAAACCAGCGCCATCGCGAAGCGCCTGAACGTTCCTATAGTCTTATTGACTGAGCAGCGCGATTGCGCATTCTGCCAGCGACTAAAGCGTGACGTGTTCCGTCCGCTAGCAAACGATCCAAGTTATTTCGATAAAGTTCTCTTCGCATCAGTATTGACAGATTTCGATGGGCCGCTAATAGAAAAAGACGAAACCAAAATTTCAGGTTTCAAATTTGCCGAAAGTTTGGACGCAAACACTACACCGACCGTTCTGCTTCTGGATCATTCATCAAACTAGGTACAAACCCGTATCGTTGGCTATATTGAGGGCGCTGACTACACAAACAAATTCATTGGTAACATTGAGAGTTCGATTCAAACTATCACCTACGACAACGGACCGGCCGCTTCTAGCGGCATAGATGCGGGACCAAAATAGGATTCACAAGCATTTTACTCAGACAGATGAGAGACTTATCAAGGGTAGAACTTAAATGTCAGTGTATAAATGTTTCTGCTTGAGACGGCAAACACAGAAGTTCCAGCATTTAGATGTCATATCCTAAAGCAACTAAAATCCATGATTCAACCGATGTCGCTGCTATATAAATCTGCAATTAAGATATGCTTTTAGTGAGATATTTCCGACATTGCATCACTTTGCGCAGGCTTCCAAGGGGGGCGCTTCTAGAACAACTTACATCTAGAGTTTTTGCGCCATACTCCTCTATATATTCATCCACTAGCGGAGTTAAAGCAACAACTTGTTCTTTAGTCAGTGCGCTACGCATTTGGTCTCTTACCTCTCGCCATTTATTGTGATTGAATTCTAAGGCAACATTTAACCAAAGATAAGCCTGGGTGTAATCTTGCTTAACACCTAAGCCTCCCATGTGTAGTGGTCACGTTTTTTTGCCACGGGTTTAGAATATTTTCAGTATCTTATTTCCGATTCATTTGGCGTTAAATCACCGTTATATGAATGCGGCCTTAGCTCGCTGTAATAAATGAACTGGCAGAGAATGCGTTCGAACTATCTTCAAACGCTAACAATCATAGTTTTGTTATGTATACCGAAACGGCTGCCCACAATCCACTAAATACCCATGCAATTGAAGTCGCAATAAGAAAACTAGATGTTGAGGAACGACAATTGATTTATCTAGCGGATAGAGAAAAATTTACCTACGAACAAATTGGTCATATTTTGCAGATCAATATAGGAACCATTCGCTCCAGACTAAACACCTTAGGCAAAAAACTAATTACTTTACTAAGAGACCAAGCGAATGAATTGTAATCAGGCCCAAACTAAAATGGCCAAATTAATTGACTTTGAGTTAAGTAATGGGTCGGTAGTTGAATTGTCAGACCATATTCATTCTTGCTCAGCATGCGAGCAACACTACAATGAAGTAAAAGCAGCCTTTTCGAAAGGCTTAGGAATGCCTATCTTAAGTGATAGTTTTGAGGCCAAATTGAAGCAAAAAATTGAGCGACTAAACGCGTCAAAAAATACAGCTCAAAAAGGCGATGGTAACATTTACAAACTACCATCAATAAAGCAAAAAAAATGGCAACATAGATATGTTAACAATCAATCTATAGGGGCTTCAATTACAGCTGTGGCGGTATTGGCAGGTCTGTTTTTGTATGGTGACTTGAATAACAAGCAAACACCATTGGCAAACAGGCAAAACGATGAAGTTACACAGGATTTATTGAATTTAAACTTAGATAAATTCGACAAAACCTTTATAGAACATACACAACTTAAAATACCGCATAATACTACGGCATATTTTAGCGTAAAAGAAGGTCAGGTTTGTGATAAAGACTTTTTAATCTTGTAAGTTAAAACCAAAAGAGCTAAGCACGCCGGCACTTAGCATCTTTATAGGTGGTGAAACACAAAATGAGTTAAATACCTTATCTATTAATTACTATCTGCTGGAAACGCCAAAAAAGGTTTAATTCCAAACTCAGGATATACTTGAGAAGGGTAATAAATGTTACCGTCTTTAACTACCATCGCCACGGTTTTAATTGCACGCAAGTCATTTAGCGGATCTCCGGGAACTAAAAAGAAATCGGCAAGTTTACCCACTTCAATACTACCAAGGCTGTCGCCTTGACCCAAGTAATTCGCCATGTCATAAGAGGCGCGTCTTAATACTTCTGCATTCGACATACCTAATTGACTAAACAGTTCTAGTTCACGGTGTAGCTCAAACGCGCCGCCTAGGTCAGTGCCAGGGACAATAAAAATGCCTTTGTTGTGCATTAGCGTGAGGGTTTCCATGACCTTGGCAAAGGCTAATCTATAGGCTGTGTCTTCGTCTTCATCAGCAACGTCTAAAAGTGCTTGCTTTGCTTGCCTTTGCACGCCAATGGGCATGTTGTCTATATAGTCTATTACGCCTATGCGCGTTTCGCCGTTTCGAGCCGTTAAGCCCAATTCATGGATAACCAGAGTAGGATCAACAGCAATGTTCTTTTCAAGCATCGTATTAAGCGTGTTTTGTACTTTCTCACTGTTTAAATCTAAATATACAAAGCGCTTTATGCCGGTAATTCTAAAGAGTGTGCGAGTATCTTCTTCTCGCGCTAATACCCAGCTAAGCATAACCTGATTAATATGCGTTATTTCGTCGTAGCCAGCGGCAATCATCTCGTCTACATTTGAAAAAGCAGGAATATGACCGGTTACCCGCATCCCGTATATTTTTGCTACCTTAGCCATATCGGGTACCCAATCAGGATTAACAGAGCTGTAAACTTTTATCTGAAAATAGTCGCCACTCTCACCATACATCTTAACTAAATCGAGGGCTTCTTGCTTAGTCGAAGCAAGTTCGCCGGTAGCAGCAGAAAATTCGCTTTTGCCTTCTATGAAGCCACTTTTCGTTATACGTGGGCCAATCAGTATGTTGTTATCAATTTTGTCGATAAGCGCGTCTAGCACCTCTTTTTCATTACCCATGTCGCGAACTGAGGTCACGCCGGCCATTACATTTAATAGCGCATCGTTGTCACTAATGTGGCCATGCATTTCGAATAAGCCCGGTATAAGTGTGCCGCCTTTGCCGTCAATTAAGACCTCTTCGGGTGCTTGCGTATCTACCACATCTTCAATAGCGACAATTTGGTTGGTATTAACAACAACAGACTGTTTTTCGCTTAGCTTTAGTGCAACCGGATCGAATATCCTTACGTTGTTTATTCGCACGATCTTGGCGAATTTATGGGTAACCTTCTTTGCAATCGTTTCAAATCGTTTAGCGTTTAGGGTGGCAGCCAATTCTCTTAATCGCATATCTTCAGATGCAAAGCCGTCGCGAACAAGCGCAAAACGGGGTGACAAAAATGCTAGCATTTGTTGCTTACTATCTAAGGCGATATAGCTTGGATCAAGCTCAATGCCATTTATTGCATATATCGTAGCAGTCTCGCTTATTCCGGTATTGGCATTAGATAAGGTCATTTCTTGTAAATTGCTAATACTAAGTTCACCACCGGGCAACGCGGATATTTTATTATCTGAATCGCTTAACAGTGCGCGGGCATAGATAAAAAGTGCATAGGGGCTTGCGCTTTGTCCAACGTAAAGCTCGTTGTTACTGAAAGGTGAATTTCCTTCACCATCGCTTGCCCGCCATGTGGCTTGGCCTTTTTCAACTGAGAAGCTTTCATCAACGCTATTACCAAATACTGTTTTGCCCTTAATGGCCCAGGCAAGTGGTAAGCCTTCATCTGATACGGTAAGCGATTCAATAGTAGATGCGCCGCGACCGTTATTGCTAAACCCAAAGTCAATATCGAACTGGTTATTATTGCGCTTTACAACTAAGTCGCCCACATCACTGCCGCCGAATAAAACATCGAATTTTTCAGTGGTGGCATTGCTAGTGTCGTCGTGGCTAATACTATCTTGCTGTTTAGAACACCCTGTAAGAAAAAAAAGGGACGATGAAAAAATGCTTATAAAGAGCATACGAATCATGATATGGGCTTTCTTTTTATATTGTGGATTTGAGTATTACATACCTTTTGAACTATGTCTTGAGTTGCATGGTCAATACATATTACTGAATAAAAAAGCGTTTATTAAAGGCGTTCTTTACAATCGCTTTTAATGATAGATTCTGATGATAGTCAGGCAACAAAAGACATGACTAGCAAGCATGTTAACAGCATGTTATTTTGATAAGTAAATATAATATAAATTACCGCTAACCTATTACCTTGAGAGAAAAGCATGAGCACAACTAAACAGCTGTTTACCCACATTTCATCTGAAGCCACATTAACTATCTCACTAGAAGAGGTTGATTTACCGTCGCCAAAACCACATGAAGTCGTTATTAAAATTGAGGCTTCTCCTATTAACCCTTCAGATATGTGGCCTATGTTCGGCCCTGCTAATATGGCAGAAGCCACGTTCGACGCCAGCACTAATAGCTTAACCGCGCCAGTACACCCGGGTATATTACCTCGAATTAAATCGCGAATAGACCAAAAGCTCCCTATTGGAAATGAAGGTGCAGGTACAGTTGTTGCTGCCGGAGACAGTCCTCAAGCGCAAGCGCTTATGGGTAAAACGGTAGGCGTACTTACAGGTGCTTCTTATACTGAATATTGCTGTGTGCCTGTGCAAGCTTGTATTGTGCATAACGAAGGCACAACTGCTCGCCAAGCCGCATCTTCATTTGTTAATCCACTTACGGCATTAAGCATGGTCGCAAATATGCGTCTTGATGGACATACTGCACTTGTGCACACCGCAGCAGCTTCTAGCCTAGGTATTATGCTAAATAAAATTTGTATTGCTGAAGGCGTGAGTCTTGTAAACATTGTGCGAAAGCAAGAACAAGTTGATATTCTCACCGGCTTAGGCGCAAAATATGTGCTTAACTCAAGCAGTGAATGCTTCAAAAAAGATTTATATAAAGCAGTCAAAGAAACCGGTGCAACCTTAGCCTTCGATGCTATTGGCGGCGGGAGCCTCGCTAGTGATATTCTTACGGCAATGGAAGCGGTAGGCAGTAAAGATGCTGTTGGTTTCAACACTTATGGCTCTGCTGAAAATAAACAAGTTTATGTTTACGGTGGTTTAGATATTGCCCCTACAGTGCTCAATCGTGCTTACGGAATGACGTGGAATATAGGCGGCTGGTTGCTTATGCGCTTTTTAGGCAAGTTGGAGATTAAAGATGTGCTTGCTTTACACAAACGTGTCGCCGACGAAATAGACACCACTTTTGCACTTGAATTTAGTGATGAAATCTCACTTGTTGATGCCATGAAGCCTGACAATATTGCACGATATAATGCTAAGAAAACGGGCGAAAAATTCTTAATTAATCCGTCTTTATAAATTGTGGATGCCTATATAAATATCAGATCAGCTAGTTGGCATTAGCCTGCCAATTTAGGGTAAATTATGAGGTAATTGTATTTGAGATGCTAAACGTTCAAGCATCTTATTTTTTATAATATTAGGCCGCTTGGGCATATTGCTTAAGTACAAGCGGCCATGCTGTTCTCTGCTAATTTGTTGGGATAATAATGTTAGGCGTTAAGGTAAAGGTAGCGTTGGGCGATTAGTCGTTATTGCTAGGCGCACTACTAAACACAAGCGCCAGGTAATGGAGAGTCAAGTGAACAGACGAGTAAGTACTTTATTTTGTCTTTTACTATTAGGTATTATCAGCGTGGCGGGTTATTTTGCTATTGGTGATTTGGTTAGCTCTCAAAGTTAGAAGCATCAACAGTCGGTTTCGCCTATTTTCGGTCTAATTGAAAGTGAGCTAGTTGAACCTCTTCATATTGCTAAAACACTCGACAAAATAGGTGTTTACAGCGAATATTTTGTGCAAGACGAACCGGCTGAAGAGGCTCTTGTCGCACAACTTAAAGACTACAGTGAGCGTTTAGATTTAGCGTTTTATGTGGCCCACGAAAAATCCAGAAAACAATATAATTCTGATGGCCGCGTATTTGACTTAATTGAAGGCAAAGTAATTTGGTATTTTGCGCTTAAAGACGAAACAGACTATCCCGTTCAAGCAGTGTTAGGTAAACGCGAAGACGTCCACCTTTATATTGATGTTCGTCAGTACGACATTGAGGGCGAATTCATAGGTTTTGTTGGTGTGGGCAAATCGCTCGACGACTTTATTGCGTCGTTTGAAAAATTCAAAGATGACTACGGTCATGAGTTTATATTCGTCAATAATCGCAATGAAATTGTGCTCTCATCGCGACAAGATCTTCTTCCTACTAGTCCTAACTCATCAGATGAAGTGATAACGATAAAGAATATATCTAGCTTACCTTGGTATAGTAATTTTGCCAAAGAAACGCATGGTCAAATTGAGCCTAGTTTAGTTGTACCTTCTGCGAATGGCGATTTGCTGATATCGCAGCTTAGAATTGAGTCTTTAAATTGGTCTATATATTTGCTTACACCGCTAAGCGAACGCCAACAAGAGGTGAACAAGTCTTTCGCACTTTATATAGGCTTAGGATTATTAATATTATTTGTATTGTACAAATCAGTGATCTCACTCGTCGATTTTTATGCCGACAAAGTAAGTAGAAAGCTAAACTACGATCCCTTAACCAAATTATCTAACTGTCGATATGCATATTTGTTTTTTACCAGACAACGTAAACAGCATCGAACCGCAGCCACAATTATGATTAACGTTGATAATTTCAAACAAGTAAACGAAACTCATGGCCACAGCGCAGGAAACCGTGTTTTGCAAGAAGTTGCCAAGCTCTTATCAAAAACGGTACGCGATAACGATTTAGTCGTGCGCTGGGGCGGCGAGAAATTTGTGTTGTTATTGCTTAACATTGAACAAAAAGAAGCCCTCGATTTAGCTGAAAAATGTCGCGGTGTTATTCAAGACAATCAAACAAGCATCGGCGACGCTTTGGTGCCTACGCAGGCATCCGTCGGATTTGCTTACTCAAGAGACTTAGCCGACACTCTGGCACTAATGGTGGAATGGGCTGAGCAGTCGGTGTATCAAGCTAAACGCGAAGGGAAAAACCTAGTAGTAGCCAGAAAGTCTGCTTAAGGCAACGCCTAGTCTAAAGCACTTATATAATTAAGTGCTAATTTCATTTAATTTCTTGAAAAAGCACAAAGCCTTGACTAAGTAGGACACTATTTTACACTAAGGCAATACAAACACGTTAATGTTTAAGTCTAATGCAATCATTGAAAGTAAAATTTTCCAAAGAATATCTTGTTGTCGCACAAAACGCCTCAGGAAGAAATTTGAACGTACCGGTCTATAAATTCGTCAGCAATGTACCTGGTCCTAAAGTATATATCCAAAGTTCAATACATGGCGCGGAAGTTCAAGGAAACGTCGTATTGCTCCATCTTCTTAAAGAACTGCAATGCGCTGAGCTAAGAGGAGAGGTTACTTTGGTTCCCAATTGTAACCCAGTCGGCAGTAATTTAAAGTCGGGCGAATATACATTGGGGCGTTTCGATCCAGTAAATGGTCAAAACTGGAATAGGGCTTACCATTATGATGAAGACCTGATTTCTGAATTTGCGGGCAAAATTAAACCTGATATGGATATCAAGGAGTTAAAGAAAGAATATCGTAGAAGACTAAAAGGATCCATCGAAGAAAGGTTAAATAATGAGTGGGGCTTGGGGCTGGCAGAATGTTTAAACTTAAAGTTACAACTCATGGCACTAGAAGCAGATATTGTTCTAGACCTTCACAATGGGCCTGTTTCTACACGACATATTTATGTGCCTGAGTATGCGAGAGAATCAGCCCAATACTTCAATATTCCTCATATAATCCTAATAAACAATGTGTTTTCTGGGGCCTTAGATGAAGCCACATTTTGCCCTTGGTGGTCTTTAACTAATTCATTGAAGGAGCGTTACCCGGGTACTGATTGGGACTTCGGGATTGAAGCGTTTACAGTCGAAATGGGCTCTCAAGAAGTAATTGATTTTGATGCTGGCAAAGAAGATTCCAAAGGAATATTGTCATACTTATCATATAAGGAATGCTTCGTAACCCCCTTACATAAGCCTGAAGATATAACACGTTATGCCGTTTATTTAGCCGACTATAATATAATGTATAGTCGTTTTGGTGGGATGGTCGAATATATAGCAAAACCAGGTCAGTTTATTAAAAAAGGTGACTTGATGGCGCGCGTACTTAATATTGATGAGCTTGAGGATAAACGAGCAATTAGTTGTGTTAATGCGCCGTGTGACCTAATCCCAATACTGCATTTTCCTTCTGCAAGCGTGTTAAGTGGAACGCAAATATTTAAGTGTTTCACTAATTACTTTGAAATTTAATTGTATATCTCTATATTTGTCAATGCTGCCATTTGTTGTGCTAATGGCAGGAGCTCCGACATAGCCTATGCACCATACTCACAACGATACCCTAGATAAAGTAGAGCCTGAAGCGCTTAAAAATAAGACCTCTGTATATGCTTTATATGCGTATTTTAGTGCTGAATCGGATGTTGATTTTCGAAAATAAAGCTTTTTCTAGAGAATAGTAACAATGTCATTACGCGATGAATCGTATCGCATAGCCTCCCACCACTATTGACACTTCACGACCATGACACAATTTCAATTACACCATGGTTTAACAAATATATAAGCACTAACAATTGTACAAAGATGCAGAGCACGCTATACCGATAAAGAAATTTGCGAATATCGGTTTTACGCATCATAAATAGTGTCCAAGCTGCCGTTAATGTTGCAATTGCAAAGATCAGAGATGTTAGAAATAATCCGATTGAAAATACGCCAACATTACCGAGGCGTTCAATAGGAGATGCCAAGCCAAGCCCTAACAAGACAGTAAATAATACAGTGCCCTAAGCAGCTGACATGCTCAGCCAAAAACGCAATGCCGCACTGCCAGCAAGCCTTCCTCGCGGGCGTTGTATTGACCATACAAAACTGTGCACAAGCATAACTAGTATAGTGAGTAGCCAAACCAATAGTACAATTTTATCAATCCAAGCACTGAATGCTGAAACAGGTTCAAAGACTCTATCACCATTATGTAAAACGGTTCCAAAAAGTGGATTTTTACCTCTGTAAGTAAGCTCACGTGTCCAACCCGCTGGAAAAACACTTTTAAAAACCGCTTTATCATCCATAACTTCAAACTTGTTTACCGATGCAAGACGTTCAATAAAAAAGCGTTTTGAAACACCTGGGTTTTGGTAGCGATAATAACCCGATATATCAGCCCATTATTTTGGAATATCTGCCACATTGCGCTTGGCTTGCGTAAAATATTTTGCTAGATATTCAGAAATTAGATTCACGATCGCCCGAAAGGCTTGTGGCTGTTCGCTGTTTTGTAAAACTACAAACCCTGCTTTATGTTTTGGTGAAAAGGATAGTTTTGACAACCAGCCGGGTAATCCGCCGTCGTGACCTCGATACCTTATTCCATCGTAATGTCGAGCATAGTTAAATAAACCATAACCTGCAGTGAATTCGCCGATATTTATATTTTTGGAGTGCGCCATCCTTTCAATCGTTTCTGCGCTTAACAAGCCACGGCCTCGATTAATATATAGCTCAGCGAGTTTCGCCATGTCTTCAATATTTAAAGACAAGCCGCCTGCAGGACGCAGCAATATTGCTTATGTGCAACTTGACGACCATTTTTGTCGCCCGCAGCACCCTTGCGCCAGGCTTAGAATATGTTGCACTTTCTATGCCCAGCGGCGTAAATATGTTTTGTTCGGCATAGTTGTAGAAGTTCATTCTCGTTTTCTTTTCAACGATTGAGGCAGCAACGGCGGCAACCAATTGCATAATGGCAATACTAACTATCATTTTACTGATAGACGCTATGCGGCATTGGGTAGTAAGTGCGGCGCTAGTGCCGGCTTCCTTATTTGCCATGCCATGAACTCGTATGTAAGGTGTTTGGCCTTTGCGTAAAATAGCAAATCCGACTAATGGAACTTGATACTTTCCTATCAATAGTTGAATTTCTTCATCTAGCGCGCCTAAATTCATGTTTCGAACCGATTCTTGCGCGAGCAACAAACCTGAGCTGGTGCAAATGAAACATAGGAATATAAAACGTAATAATTTACCGCTACAGACCGGCCAACTTTTTCGTATGCTAGTATAAATATACTTCACAATGACTCTTCCTTTATTAGCTGTGTGAATGACACATAAAATTCTAAACAATACGCACGAGCAAGCCAACGAAAGTTTTGTGATATATAGTAAAGCTGTGACACAGTAGCTCGTTAATAAATGTTAACTAATTTTAAGCCGCTGATTTATGATCAATAATTCATACAGCAGAAACACTTATCGCTTCGGTGAGTATTGTTTAAGTGGCTTAACAGAACAACTGTCCTACAAAAATGTGCACATTAAATTAGAACCTCAGCTGTTCAATTTATTGCTGGTACTCGTATCAAATTATGGAGAAGTAGTTGATCGTCAACAGATTCAAGATGCTGTTTGGGCTGGTAGGCCGGTCAGTGACGAAGCTATTCGCGTGGCTATCAAAAAGCTTCGTGATATTTTTGCTGATGATGCAAAAGCACCGCTTTTTATAAAGACGCTTCCCAGACAAGGTTACCGCTGGCTTGCACCTGTTGATGTAAATAAAATAGATAACAACAAGCAAGCGGGTACTTTCGCCATAAAGAGAGTCTTTTTTTGGGGCTTTTTAGGCGTAATTATCTTATATTTGGGCCTATTCATTTTTTGGACACAATTTTCTGTTCAGAATCAAACCACCAAAAATAGCCAAAGTAGCGTTACCATAGAAGTATTGACCTCACTTCCTGGGTCAGAAGGTTATGCCGACTATCACCAAGCTGATAATAAGCTTGCCTTTTTGCATCGTGATGCCAGAAATAGCCCGCAACAACTTTATGTCAAGAATTTAGATTCAGGGCTTGTTAAGCGTTTGAGTTGGGACATGGCAAATTACAGTAATGCTGCTTGGTCTAAAGATGGAAAAACCTAGCATTCAATAGGCTAATTGCCAATAAACAGACCCTGCATATTGCTGAGTTTAATGAGTTTAATGATGTGAGTGAGTTTTTGACCTTCAACAATCGGCAGTTAGCAGACAAGTTTGTGATTAGATGGCTACACAATCAGTCAGGGCTATTGTTAGCGCACGAAATGAGATCCGGTAGGCAACACAGTATTTATCAATATGTAATTGAAACTGATAGTTTAAGCGCTATTTCTACCCCTAATGTTTCCTGACGAGGAGACTATTTTGCCAGCCAATCCCATGATGGCAGCAAAATAGCGATACTACGTGAAGTGGGTAAACAACAAATCTCTCTGTTGGTGTTAGAAATGGAAACAGGGAGTATGTTGGTGAATAAAGTACTTCCATTTTTTGCGAGCAAACTCGCTTGGCAGACTAATGATGAAGCTATTATATTGAGTATTTTTTTGGACAAAGCAGTCGCTATATTCTCAACACTGATTTCGTCGACGATTATCCAGCACTTCCCGCAAATAGTTTAGATATATACAATAGCTGTGGTGAGCGCTGTTACATTCTTCGCCAGCACAATGGAAACTTCCTCGATATTCAAGAAACACCGCTTAGTTTACTATTTGCCAACAAAACCGAAAAAACTGAAGAAAACAGCCCTCCTTTACTCGAAAGCGGAAGGTTATTCAAACTATCGGGCGCTCAAAATTTACCACGTTATGTAGTTGATCGAGCAGCAGAGAGAGGCGGCAAACAGCTCATTTATGCATTGGAAAGCACCTTTTATCTCTATAGATACGAAATTGAATCATTTTTTTGCTAAATCGATGCCAACTTTAGTACGATACACAGTGCGAACTCACTATAATATATTTGTGTAGTGGCGATTATATTAGCCCACACTCCAGGGTGTGTGGGAGTCCAATTATCTATAATGTATCTAAACCAGCGATTAAGGTAATAACTAGTTTTAGGCACTCAAACGCACAACAGTCATCAATACTTCGCCAGGAAACTAGAACCAAGTAATACTGTTAAGCTATAAATTCAACGTCATTGTCCATAGGTGTAGTTTCAAATATTATTACCTTGTTTCAAACTTTAATATGATCGCGCATTATAAGGCGTATTTTTCTATTATGCGTCACCAAACCACCTTGAAATAGTTACATTTTCAAGGTGAGATGGAATACTCTTGTGCTATACTTTGATTAGGTTATGAGGTCAAAAGGTTTTATTATGAGCAACAAGATCACCTATTCAGAATTCTGCCAACATTATAATTTAGACACAATATCTAATGATGCTAAAAAAGAATACGAAGATTACAGTAGCAACTTAGACCTGCTTAATAATACTGCCATTAATATAGCTACACAAACAGTTATTAAAAAAGCGCATGGCGGTGCCCGAAAAGGCGCTGGGCGCAAGGCCTTGCGAGGAGAGACTGTAGTAAAAAGGTTTCCCGAACGTTATATAGCCGCCGTGAATGCATTAATTGAACATCTTGATGGTGCGCTTGGCAAGTCAGCTACAGGAACACATGTCTCAGAAGTTAATTGTCGAAACCTTAATAACGATTTGATTACGTTACATTTTCAAAGTGAAAACCGGAAAGCACAAATGTGATGATAATGTTGTGTGCTAAACGCTTGCAATGTGCACAGGGTTTTCACACATAAATGGTTCTCTCCCATCTGCCAAACAACTATTTAATGATGCTTAGCAGCTTAAAATCGCTTCCATACACACCGTCATTTGCGGTAACTTTTTTTGGGTAGTTCAATCACGAGTTGTGAATTTCGAACTTCATCTATAAGTATATCTAGTGTTAATTTGCACTTTTGAAGTTAATCTTTACTCTTATAAAACCAAGAGAAGTCTTAAGCCAGCCGCAAAAATAAGGCGCAGGCAAACTAAAAATAGTCACAGCAACACTTGGCATCGGCTCATCAATCTATACAATACAAGCTAAGCAATAAGACCTTAGTAAAAATTAGCTAAAACCTGTGGAGAGCTTAATGAAATTAGTATCTTGGAACGTTAATGGTGTTCGCGCGGCCATCAAAAAAGACTTTTTACATTCTTTGGCGTTAATGCAATGCGACGTATTGTGTTTACAAGAAACCAAAGCCCAAGATGACCAAGTGATTGAAGCGTTGTGCGAGCTAGAGGGATATCATATTTTCACTAACTCGGCAGTTAAAAAAGGCTACTCTGGTACCAGCATAATTACTCGCGTTAAGCCGATAGATGTGAGCAAAGACATTGGCATAGAAGAGCATGATCAAGAGGGTCGTGTGCTATGTGCAGAGTTTGTCGACTTCTATTTGGTAACCGTATATACGCCTAATTCAGGTAATGATTTAAGGCGCTTGTCTTATCGTCAGCAATGGGACGCAGATTTCCTAAACTACGTGAAGCAGCTAGAAAACAGAAAGCCCGTAGTAGTGTGTGGTGATTTAAACGTCGCCCATAAAGATATCGATTTAGCCAGACCAAAACCCAATTACAATAAAAGTGCAGGCTACACACAAAAAGAAATAGACGGTATAGACAACCTTGTTTCAGCCGGATATGTAGATGCGTTTCGTCACGTTTACCCCGATACAGTAAAATACAGTTGGTGGAGCTACCGAGCAGGTGCGAGGGAGCGTAACGTGGGCTGGAGAATTGATTACTTTTTGGTGTCGCCAGCATTAAAAGCTCAGATTACCGACGCCGAAATTTACAATGATATCCACGGCTCTGATCATTGCCCTGTAAGTGTTCAATTATCTATAAAGTAATTTAGCACCTTTACAACAGCGTCATTTAAAATTGCATTGCCTAAGGAACAATCCAAATGGTTGAATGGTCGTATCAATAATATTACAAGCCTACAACAAGCCTACAACAAGCCTACTTTGCAAAGTAGGTAAACATTTTAGGATTACTATGCTAAAGAAATTTAAAGACTTTTTTACTGCACAACTGCAGCCAGGTGATAAGACAGATCCCGACAAAGCCCTCCAACAAGCATGTGCGATGCTATTGATGGAAGTATCTAGAGCCGACTTTGATTTAGCCCCAAGTGAAAAAGACAAAGTCATGTCTTTGCTAAAGAACTTGTTTGACTTGTCAGACGAAACTTTGGCCGAATTAGTAGAATATAGCGAAACAAAAAGTGAAGAGCATACTGCTATGTATCCATTTACGTCGTTAATTAACGACCACTATGAATACGAGCAGCGAGTAAATCTTGTTAGCTTAATGTGGAAAGTTGCCTATGCTGATGGTGACTTAGACAAATATGAAGACAGTGTTATAAGAAAGGTTGCCGACCTCTTGTATATAAGACATAGCGACTTTGTTAAAACTAAATTGGCTGCCGGCGAAGCTAATAGTTAATGTTGTAAAGAATCAATCTTATTAATAGCGATTTACCGCCTGTTAATAAGTAAGTGTGTTTTAAAACGAATTTTATAAAGAGAAAAACAGATAATGGCTAACGACGGAAACTACAAGAAAAGCAAAATCGGTGATCATGCGCTCAAACCTGAAACAATGATGATGTCTTACGGTTATGACCCGCAATTTTCCGAAGGCTCTGTTAAACCGCCTGTATTCTTAACCTCCACATTCGCTTATCAAACACCTGAAGAGGGCGAGGAATCGTTCCATATTATGGCTGGTCGCAAGCCTGCGCCCCAAGGGAGCGTTGGTGGGCTTATTTACAGCCGATTCAATCATCCTAACGTTGAGATTATCGAAGACCGCTTATCTCTTTTTGAAGGCTCAGAATGCTCTGTAGTGTGTTCAAGTGGTATGGGCGCTATAAGTGCCATACTTCTGGCTTACTTGCGCCCTGGTGATGTTATCGTTCAAAGCGCACCGCTATATGGCGGCACCGAAACCCTTATCCGTAAGTTCCTGCCTCAATTTAATATTGAAACTGGTGAGTTCCATGACGGATTGGATGAGACGGGTATGCTTACATCATTGCGTGATGCCAGCAAAAAAGGGCGTTTGGCAATGGTATTTGTTGAATCACCTGCAAACCCAACGAACTCTCTGGTCGATTTCGAAGCCTTAAACCGCGTGCTAGACATTATCGAGTCAGAAACCGGCCATCGTCCGATCAGTGTTTGCGACAACACTCTTATGGGCCCTGTTTTTCAACAAGTGGTGCCCCAAGGCATTGATATGGCGATGTATTCATTAACTAAGTATGTTGGCGGCCACAGTGACCTTGTTGCCGGCGCTGTTTGTGGCAGTCGTGAAATGCTGCGTACAGTTAGAGCGACGCGCGGAGCTTTGGGTCTAAACCTAGACCCGCATACAAGCTGGATGATTTCGCGCTCACTTGAAACCTTAAGTATCCGCATGGAACGCTCCGCTGATAGCGGCCGAAAAGTAGCGCAATGGATAGCGGATAACACCTACATTTCTGCAAAAATTCTTCACCCTGACTTCATCAAAGATAAGGCCTACCAAGCAGTGTATAAGCGTCAATGTTCGGGGCCTAGTTCAACGTTTTCCTTCGTTCTGGATGTATCAAAGTCAGACGCTTTCCGCCTGATCAATAATCTGACTATTTTCAAATCTGCGGTTAGTCTTGGCGGCAGTGAAAGCCTAGTTTGTCACCCAGGCAGTACGACTCACTCCGGAGTAGCAGCGGACTTGCGCAATAAATTTGGGGTAAGCGATGGCCTTATTCGCCTTTCTATTGGGCTGGAGCATCCAGATGACCTAATCGCCGATCTCGACAATGCATTTCGCGCAACCTTTTAGGATGAATAGGCGGCACATAGATAGTGCCGCTGTATGCAAGTAAAGCAAACTTTTACGGATTAAAAATCTTGTTGTTGTCTAACATGTTGCCATGTTTCACCACGATCGCTTGACTCGTAAAAATCGCTTGTAGCGCCGCTGCAGGTCAATAGTATTCGGTCGGTAACTACACCAATAATGTCAGCGCAATATGGTTTTGGCAAAGCTAACTCGGTTTTTTCCCAGGTAACGCCGCCATCGTCCGTTGCTAATATACTGGTTTCTGATTTACGTTGACCAGACCAAAAATCCACATCAGAAAAGTTTACAATAGCTAAACCATTGTCGTTATCCCAAAACCAAGGACGCGATTTAAAACTGAAACTTTCTGACCTAGCTTTTACCGCTTTTGAGCCATCGTTACATACGTCATTTGATTGCATGGTCTGGCCTTCTTTGCAGGTGAGTATTTGGGCATTAATTTCTCGCCATGGGCCGTCTTCATTTATACGAGAATAATAACTTGGCTTTCCTGACCATGACCAATAGCCGGGTTGCTTGATGCCAAGATCAATCGCCCCTGCGGTTAGGATTGTATCCATTTCATCATACTCCTCTACTACATTCATTTCCCATGTGTCAGGTGAAAAGCGGTAGGTTTCTGTATCAGTAGAATTGAAAGCGTCCCATTTCCCTGCTCGATAACTACTCACTTTGAGAATTTTTTTTTCACCCTGTTGCGATACCCACACTGTTTTTATATTGTGCGGGCGAGGTGGTTTTTCCCTTGCTTCTAAAGCGACCCCCGCTACTTCCCATCGACCTGCATAATCGTATGTATTAAGCACTTTTGACGTACTTAAATCTTCATTATTAAAACGAGCGATGTGCAAAAATTTGTCAATGCTATAAACGACATCAAATTGGTTTTCTTGATAAAATCCGAGGTGGTGAATGGCCGCTTTTTCAGGTATAGCTATGTTTTCCCAGTCACCCCCTGCTTTTTGAAAGTATAAAGCACCTTCAAATCCGCCTGCTATTCGATCGCCAGCATCATTTTGTGCAAAGGCGTTTACTTGAAGGTCGGTATCGACCGCGAGAGTTTCAAAGCCGTCATCGGCTGAATAACGTAAAACCACGCCCAGTTTACCTAAAAAGTACAGGCTTCCATCTGGCGCGAGTACCTCACCGCTGAAGGTGGTCGGATTTTGTGCCGCAGAGGCATACGCGGAAAAGCGCTGTTCGTCACGTTCGTCACGCTCCCAGGTTAATACTTCTTCGTTGTTTGCAAAATCAGGGAAGTAGTCTTTTAATACCTGACCTTGCGCTGAATCGGGCAATCTAACGAGTATGTCGTTATAAACGTCGTCAGCGGGTTTTGCGTAGTAAACAATAGTGCCTAAATCGGTGACCTTGCCTGCCTGTACCTTAAACACACCAAATTCAGGGTCAGTGAAGGAACTGCGGGTATAATAGCTTTCTCCGCGAAATATAATTGAGCGTACTGCGCTTAACGAATACTCCCCTGGCGTAAGCGACACAGCAAAAAGACTGCTGTCGCCAACAGGGCTTCCTTCCGCATAAGCCAACACGGTTTTCACTTCTTTTGAGGTGTTAACTTCTTTAGGATCAATAAATAATTGGTTAAAAGGCAAACGATAGCCGGTGGTATTAATAACCCGCGCAACTAAAACACCTTCCAGTGGCGAAACGCTTGTTTGAGCACTTAATTGCTTAGCAACGTTTACGTTAGACGCACAACCGCTAATGATAAAAGTACATATAATAGTGAATAGGATAAGTGGTTTACGTGCTAGCATTTTCTTCCTTTTAATATTATCTTCTTGACCCTTCATTACTTGTTTAGTCTAGAAGTCTTGCATAAACGTCAATATAGTAATTTATTGATTACTAACAATTAGTCGGAGTATGGCGTTAAGTGCACCGCCTATGTAATATATACAACAAACTATCGTTACGGAAGTGGTATGAAAAGGAAAATTTATCTAGTCTTCACGCTCATTTTACTAAATTTTGCGTTTGTGAGTGCTGCCAATGCCGAATTGTTTTGGACGGTCCGTGACAAACTAAGCCTGCCTGACCCAAAACAAAAAGCGCTTGGAATTGCGGCAATGTATGTTGATTTACAGCAACCTAACGTGGTGATTTCATTATTGGAAATAAAGCAGTCGAGCTTACTGGCTAGTTACAAAAACATTGAAGATCTAAAGTTTAGCGGATCTAAAAGCAGACCTATTAAACTAGATTTATCGGGGCGTAATAATCTTGTTTATATACATTTACCCGAAGGGATGTATCAAATCACCCGAGTTGATGTGCCCCACTTCGACTTGCCTTATAGAGTGAGTACAGATAGTTCAGACGTATGGCGTTTTCGAATTACGCGTGGCGCGGTTAATTATGTTGGCACACTTAAGGTTGATGCTTTTCGCAGTAAACGCATTGTAAATACCATACTGGTAAATCAATATGCTACTCGCCTAGCTAGTCTGAAAGAATTGGTGGCACAGTCTGGAGTAGCGCTACCAATTGTGCATGGTGCTGGTTATCACGACCCGTTTTTCAATTTTTTAGAGAGTATTCCCGATGAATAAGTTTACGCTACTGATTACGTTGACCTTGTTAGTTAGCGTTTGCACAAATATCGCATGGGCCGATGATTTACTAGACATACTCTTTTCAGAACAGCCCACTGCAGACTTGCGGCTTTCTCCAAGTGGAGCTCTTTACATAAAAACAAGTGTGTCGAAGCAGGCTTCAAGTTTATCGGTTTTTAACACCCGGACGTTAGCAGAAAATAACGTGATAGATTTAGCAGAATTGTTTGATGAAAACACGGTACTTAGAGATATTCAGTGGATTGACAACCAGCATGTAGCCGCTGTGTTAATCGATAAAGAAGCACTTGAAAATACCTTACTAGAACGTAATTCTCAAACTCGACTTATTATCATTGACGTCACTGCCGCAAAATCTAAACCGTTGGTGTATGAAGTAACTACACAAGGTAGCCTTATTGAAGCAGCGCCAACTCAAAATGGCGTATTCTATTTTGCGCGCAATGGCAGAAAATCAAAAGTATATAAGATTCAAATAAATAAATTGCTCACTATAAATCAGAAGCGTAATAAGCTGACCCGTGTTGATGGTGGTCAATTCATTGCAAAAAATGTGGTTGTTCAAACCGACGGATTTGCTATTAGATGGTTTTTTGAACCCTCAGGTGAACCCGTTGCAGTTGCATTTTTTAATGAAGAACAAAAACTGCAGTTAGCTGTGTTTGAAAAAACCGGTGATGCTTCAGCATTAACACTAAAGCCGATTAAAACGTGGGAAAAAGATGAACTTGAAAGTGAAGAAGAAAGGCAAAAAGTGGATAATAAAGAGGAGCGCGCACCGCTTTTCTTGCCTATTGCTAAATCAAGTAAAAGCAATGCGTTTTATGCCACCAATTATCATGAGGAGCAAGCTCTTAGCCTTTATTTAGTCGATTACGAAAACGATACTTTTGAGCAAATATATAATTCACCAGGACTGCCTATTAAAGACATTATTTTTTCTAAAGACAATGATGCCATGGGCGTTGTTGTTATAGAAGAAGGCCTTTATACGACCGAATATTTTGATGGGCAACCCGTCAAAAGCGATACCAACATGCTTAACGTTGTGGCCGATGAAAGCGTGTTGGGTGATGTAAAACTGTTTTATCGAGAGGCGCACAATAAAGGCGGTCAGTTTTTGCTTCAAATTGAAGATAACATCCCTGTATTAGTACATAAGCAATTCCCGGCACTTTCAGAACAATTACCGTCTAGCCAAATTGTAGGGACCGTTGAGGTTGATAATATGCCAATAACGTACTTGCTAACATTACCGCAGGGCGCATCTTCTAATAACCCTGCGCCACTAATAATTATGCCTCACGGCGGGCCTTTTAATGTGTTTGATACCCCTTATTTTGATCCCATGACGCAGTTTTTTGCTGCGAACAATTATGCGGTCTTGCGGGTTAACTTTAGAGGCTCAGGTGGCTATGGACTTACTCATAGAGACGCAGGCAAAAAGCAGTGGGGCACAAAAATGATCGATGATTTAAGCGCCGCGCTAATAAACGTACAAGAACGAGCAGATATAAATGCAACAAAAACATGTTCAGTAGGTATGAGCTATGGTGGATATGCGTCGCTCATGCTCAATTTGCAGTCACCAGCGTTATTTAAATGCGCTGTAAGTGTTGCCGGTGTTACCGATATGAACTTATTTCTCAAACAGCCTCATATTACATATGCTCAAAAAGAGTGGCTTAGGGAGTATGTGGGAGATACCCAAGTAGACCAAGAAGCGCTTTTCGCGATATCGCCGCTGTACCAAATGCAACATTTTAAAACACCGTTATTGCTTATTCATGGGGCAAAAGATGAGCGAGTTATTGCAGAGCATAGCTTTAGAGTGAAGCTAGTGTTAGAGCAAGCGAACATCCCTTTAGATTGGGTATTGTATGAAGATGCTAACCACCATTTTGCAGAAGAGGGTCAAACAAAACAGCTTTTCGCTAGTATTTTAGACTTTGTAAACGAGCACTTAAAACCGGTCGAGTAGCTTTCCTAAAATGCATAATCGCTCTCATGCTCAAAGACTATATTTTTACCTTAAAATAGGCTGCACTTTGAGTTTTAAAGCAAGACTTGTTAACTCATGAAATGACAAGCTACTCAACCTTTGTTAAAACCGCACCTATCGCTATTTGAATAAAAGTGACTACACATATATAAAGCGCATAGGTGCGGTGTTCTTTATTAGATACTGGAATCAGTTGTTTGTTCGACCGGCAAGTTAACCTTCAAAAACTGTTCGATTGCACGTAAGGCTTGTTTGCGGTTTTCGTTATTACTCAAGTAATGGTCGCCTTTATCAAGCTCTATAAACTGCACCGGCTTTTTAGCATCTTGTAAAGCCTTAAACATATCCTCGGATTGTTCTATGTTAACGACTTTATCGTTTTCGCCATGAATAAGAAGAATGGGGCTGGTAATGTCCTGCACGTGATTAATAGGCGATATTGCCTTGAGATGAGATTTTTCGACATCGCCTTGTGCAATAACTTCTTCCCAATACGAAACAACCCAGTGATCATCGCCTGCCTCTCGGCGTTCTCTTTTGAGCATAACTTCAATATCAGATACCCCATTAATTGCCACTGCGCAGCGATATACATCAGGCGTAAAAGCAGCGCCTGCAAGCGCGGCGTAGCCACCATAGCTGGCCCCAATAATACATACCCTGTCTTTGTCGATAATGCCTCTTGTGGCAAGGTCAGCTACCGCGTCGGTTAAATCGTCTTGCATCTTGCGCCCCCATTCTCCTCGGCCTGCCAGTAAGTGCTCTGAACCAAAGCCACTGGATCCTCTAAACTGTGGCTGAATAACCGCATAGCCTTCGTTGGCAAAATATTGCGCTAACCAATCAAAGCTATTTCTGTCATAAGATTCTGGGCCACCGTGGGGCAACATGATCGCAGGCAAACCTTTTGCTTCCTTATGGTTAGGAAGGGTCAGTAAAGATGGAATAGGTAGACCATCTCTAGCGTTATAACTATATTCAGCAACATTGTGAACACTTTCGGCCGGTATATCGGGGCGCGCGGTAGCGAGCATGCTAAGTTCACCTTGCTTGTATAATATATAGTTTCCGGCTGACATTTCGCCTTCCATCAAAAAAATCATATTTGACAAGTTGTCAGAGAAGCCGGTAAGTCGAAAGCTATTGTTTGGCATCGCTTTTTTAATACCACGCATTTTTGCATTTAGTGTTTTGTTAAAAAATTCATATGTGGGTGTAAAACCAGAATAAGTCACGCCATGCACTACTCGATTGATATCTGTTATCAATGACCCTACGTCTTTGTCTGCGCGCTCAAAAATAGGGCCTTCTATTTTGCCATCGCTCAATGCTAGTGTGTAATAAGCATTTCGTTTTGTGTTGTCATTATAAGCCCGCATAACAAGATGTTTCATATCAGGCGTTATGCCGTTAAAACCTACGTTAATGATGGGTGTCGTTTCACTGAACACTGTGACCCATTCATCATCTATTCTGGATTCTAGAAGATGTAAATTGGTTTCGTTGTTGTAACGTTCGCGCGCAACGACCTCGTCATTGTCACCTATAAAGAAGTCTATAGTGTCTTTTTTTCCGCGCGATGCAACACGTGGTTTACGCTTTTTGCCTAGTGTTACTCTATACAAGTTGAACGCGCCAAGGTTTTTATAGGCGGGCATGTAGGCATACTTTTTATCTTTTGATACTCCTACAATTCTTCCCACATTGCCTTGACCTGAAAAAATGCCATAGCCGGGCTCCAGCATTTGATGTAAATCATTGTCTTTTATATTAAATGCATATGCAGCGCTTACGTCATGCTGTCCTCGGTAACCTACAAAGCGCCTATTACCATCCATTACTACCAAAATAAGTGTATCGTTATCGACAAAATAGGCATTGTCGGGGCGCACGCTACTAATATCGATGCGACCTACAACGCCACCGTTAACAATGTCCATTATGGTCATTATATCGGAAGTATTAATGACCTCACGATAAGCAACACGCGTGCCGTCGGGGGAAATAGTAAACATGCTTTTGTTAGGGATCCCACCATAGGCTTCTAAAGGGACTTTTGTCGTAGTGGCAAACACCGAAAATGAAAGTAAAAAACAGATGCTAAAAAATAATCGCATATAATACTCTTATGTAGAAATGACATGATTTCCCGAAACAATTCCTTGTCGAAATACATCCTGTCGAGCTAAAATAAGTTGGCTATGGGTAAGCCAACTTGTTCACAATATCAAGGCGTGGCCTTGGATAAACTTATATAACTGCGGCCAACTCTGCGCCTTGTCTTATGGCGCGCTTGGCGTCTAATTCAGAAGCAACGTCTGCGCCTCCAATAACATGTACCTGCATTCCGGCTTCTAACAAGCTCGACTCTAAAGTTCTAAATGGCACTTGTCCGGCACATACAATTACATTGTCTACCGCAAGTAACATGGGTTTGTTGGCTACCGTTATATGCAGACCTTCGTCGTCAATTTTATCGTAGCTAACGCCGTTCATCATTTGCACCTTATGATTGGCCAATGATGAGCGATGGATCCAGCCAGTGGTTTTTCCTAGGCCTTTGCCTACTTTGGTCGTTTTACGCTGCAATAAAAAGACTTCTCTAAGATCGCCCACGGGCTCTTTTTCACTTAATGCGCCAGGTGACTTATATTCTTTGTCTATTCCCCAATGTAACAGCCACTTATCGAGGTTGGTGGTAAGACTTTCTTGTTCAACCAAATATTCAGATACGTCAAAGCCTATGCCGCCTGCGCCAATCACAGCCACGCGTTTACCCACGGGCTTATGGTCTCTCAATACATCAAGGTAGCTCATTACCATTGGGTGTTCACTACCTTCAATGCTGAGGGCGCGGGGTATGATGCCGGTGGCCATTATCACTTCATCAAAGCCTTCGTCTTTTAACACTGCGGCATCTACCTTGGTGTTTAAATGTAGGGTAACGCCAGTGCGCTCTATTTGTTTACCGTAGTATCTTAATGTTTCGTAAAACTCTTCTTTACCAGGTATTTGTTTGGCGTAATTAAACTGGCCACCTATTTCTGAAGACTGTTCGTACAGATGCACATTGTGGCCTCGGTCGGCCGCATAGGTTGCAAATGCGAGTCCTGCTGGGCCAGCGCCTACGACCGCTAGTTTTTTAGGTTCTGCCACGGTTTTGAAGATAAGTTCTGTTTCATAACATGCCTGAGGGTTTACCAAGCAACTTGCCCGCTTACGTTCAAAACCATGATCTAAACAGGCTTGATTACATGCTATACAGGTATTGATTAAGTCTGATTCATTGCGCATGGCTTTGGCGACAAAATCAGGATCGGCTAAGAACGGTCTTGCCATAGACACCATATCGGCATGGCCATCGGCTAACACTCGTTCGGCTACTTCAGGTGTATTAATGCGGTTACTGGTAATAAGCGGAACCTTTACTTCCTTCTTCATACGCTCAGTAATCCAAGTAAAGGCGGCTCGAGGTGTCGATGTTGCAATGGTTGGCACTCTGGATTCATGCCAGCCAATGCCGGTGTTAATGAGTGTCGCGCCTGCTTTTTCAATCTCTTTAGCAAGGTATACTACTTCTTCCCACGGGGCACCGCCTTCAACTAAATCAAGCATCGACAAACGATAGATAATAATAAACTCAGGGCCTACTTTTTGACGGGTTTGCGTGACTACTTCAATGGCAAGTCGTGATCTGTTTTCTAGGCTTCCACCCCATTCGTCGTCTCGCTGATTGGTGCGCTGGCAAAAGAACTGGTTAATTAGATAACCTTCAGACCCCATAATTTCAACACCGTCGTAGCCAGCTTTTTTTGCATAATTGGCTGATTCTACATAGTCTTTTATGGTGTTTTTAATGCCGCGGCTAGACAAGGCTTTAGGTTTGAAAGGTGAAATAGGCGCCTGCACGTTCGAGGCTGAGACTGCTAAAGGATGATAACCGTAGCGACCTGAATGCAGTATTTGCATACAAATTTTACCGCCTTCGTTGTGCACGGCATCGGTAACGACTTTGTGTTTTTTTGCATGACGACTACTACTCATACGTCCTGCAAAAGGTGCAAGCCAGCCTGCTATATTAGGTGCAATACCCCCCGTTACAATAAGGCCAACGCCCCCTTTTGCTCGGGCAGCATAAAAGGCAGCTAGCTTATCAAAGCCGCCTTTTTCTTCTTCTAATCCAACATGCATGGAACCCATTAGCGTTCTGTTTTTGAGGGTAGTAAACCCTAAATCTAATGGACTTAGTAAATGCTGAAATGGAGAGGCTGCGCTCATACTATGACCTTTTTTTAGTTAATGTAGCATCTTAGTTTAGATAAACTAAGATGCTTGTTCAGGCGATGTCAAAAGGCATTGCTACTGGTCAGTATCGCCTGCTTTGGCTTTTGTCATGTCACCCGCCTTAATAATTGAAAAGTCGTCAATGGCAAAGTATTTTTTCATTACTATATGTACGTCTTTGGCACTCAAAGAGGACATACGTGCTTCATATTCTTTGTACCACTGCATATCACGTTCTAAGCGAATATTACGA
This sequence comes from Acidiferrobacterales bacterium, assembly GCA_964195425.1. Classification (GTDB taxonomy): domain Bacteria; phylum Pseudomonadota; class Gammaproteobacteria; order Enterobacterales; family Alteromonadaceae; genus Glaciecola. Next base: position 63,078 of record CAXMOM010000039.1, on the reverse strand, counting down.
CGCAATGTGCTTACCAGTTCGTTGTCTTGTGCTCTGCTCACTCTTTTTTCTTGCAGAAGGCCTGATTTAGCGGCGGCAATTTCTTCATCGGTAAATCCGTCTTCTAGCAAACGCACCAACTCTTCCTTAAAACCAACTTCTACTTGTTCAAGGTTTTGCGGCGCGCAAATCGCATATGCCCCAAAGGTCGACTTTTGGCTCAATGCCAGTTGCGTGACAAACGAACCGGTACCATAACTTAAGCCATCCTCTTGACGTAATCGAGTGGCTAACCGACTATTTAAGAAACCACCGCCGAAAATGTAGTTGCCTAGTTCGATGGCCGCGGCATCTTCATGGTCAAGTCCAATAGGAAGCATAAGGGCAGCCACAAACGTCGCGTTTTCTTTGTCTGGCGTATCAAATATAACGTTTTGAGCTGCTACTTTCTTATACTCATCCTTAATGACCTCATAATCGACCTTGCTATCCCAAGTGGTAAACAAAGTTTCAAAAGTGGAAGCAATTTCTTTGGCATCGAAATCGCCCACTACACCCACATGCAGATTGTTTGAGCCAAAGTATTGCGTATGGAAGGCTTCTACATCGCCTAACGTAAGTTTGTTTAGCTGGTCTAGGGATTCTTGGAATGTTTCAACATATAAAGGGTGGCCCTTAGGGTATGGATTTTGTAAACGACTGTATTCGTTAAAGGCAAGACGCTGGGGGTCTTGTATGTTTTGCTCAATATCCACTGACATTGTGCTTACGTATTGATCAAACTCTTTTTCATCATAGCTTGGGTTTTTCATGATGTTGGCAAGTAATGCTAAAACAGCAGGCAGGTTCTCATTGGTTGTGCTGATGCTTGCAAAGGTATAAGACACGCCGCTAGATACACGCACTTGGGCTTTTAGTTTGTCAAACTCATCTTGAATATCTTGGCGAGATAAATCGGCTGCGCCGCGCAGTAACAAATTACCTGAAGTTTGCGCTACGAGGGCTTTATTATTTAGATTCTTAATGTTTCCGTAGCGCATAGTAAGGTTAACTACTACTGATTCACCACGTGTTTTTTTCGACAACAACGACAGTTTAGTACCGTTTTTAAAGCTGATATTTTCAGTACGATTGTCGATATTGTCAAACGAGGGTTCAAACAGCTCACCTTGGGCAATAGCACTTCGGCCTTTATAGCCGTCGACCATATCATTCACGCTAGCAACTTGGGGTATTTCTACTCGCTGAGGGGTTTCGGTAGGCATAAATTGGGCTAGTGTACGATTGTTGCGCACTAAATAATTATTGGCTACACGCTGCACATCTTCCAAAGTAACTTTTTCAATACGGTCGCGATGCAAAAAGTACAAACGCCAGTCGCCCATGCCAAGCCATTCGCTTAACTGCAGTGCAATGCGCTCTGATGAATTAAACGACAGCTCAATATTTTTAAGTATGTTGCGTTTAACGCGGTCTACTTCTTCCTGGGTAATCGCCGTGTCAGCAAGATTTTCAACAGTGGCGAGTAAGGCGTCGGAAGTGATGCTTAGGTCTGCGTCTTTATCTACCACTGCAAAGAACATGGCTAAGCCAGGGTCTTGCCATTGGAAGTTAAACCCATATACACGACTCGCCAATTTTTCTTCCACAATGCTTTTATGCAAACGGCCGCTTGGTGTATCCCCTAATACTTGGGTTAATACTTCAATGGCAGCAAAATCGGGATGCGACCCTGCGGGTATATGATAGGCTGCTCCCACCATTTGGGCATCGCCCACGCGCCGGATCATAACGCTTCTTTCACCTGCTTTTGCCGGTTCTGCGGTATACAGGGTAGGTAGTACGCGAGTTGGTTTGGGGATAGGGGAGAAGTGCTTGTCTACCAAAGCAATCATGTCTTCATTGGTAAATTTACCCGCGACGATTAGCGTTGCGTTATCAGGTTGGTAGTACTTTTTATAAAACGCTTTTAAACGGTCAATTGGCACATTCTCTAGATCGGATCGCGCGCCTATGGTTGATTTACCATAGTTGTGCCAGTCGTAGGCAATACCTGCCATTTTTTGTAAGGTCACGCGGAAAGGGTCGTTTTCACCGCTTTCAAATTCATTTCGCACTACGGTCATTTCGCTGTCTAAATCTTTTTTAGCGATGAAAGAGTCAACCATACGGCTGGACTCCATCGACAGCGCCCAATTGATATTTTCTTTGGTAGCGGCAAACGTTTCAAAGTAATTGGTGCGGTCGGTCCATGTCGTGCCATTGGGACGAGCACCAGCAGCGCTTAGTTCAGCAGGAATATCTGGGTGTTTTGGCGTGCCTTTAAACACTAAATGTTCGAGCAAGTGCGCCATACCGGTTTCCCCGTAGTTCTCATGCTTTGAGCCTACTTTGTAGGTTACATTTACGGTTACGGTTTCTTTTGTTTGGTCTGGGAAAAGCAGTACCTGCAGGCCGTTGTTCAGGCGATACTCGGTAATGCCTTCAACTTCATTTATTTTTTCAATCGTTGCTTGTGCCATTACGGTAAAGCTAGTCATTACCGAAAGGCTCACTATTAAGCCTATTGTTTTTATATTTCGAAGCATATTTATCCCTGAGTTGTTCGTGAACTATTCCTGATTAACTATGCCTGAGTGAAGTGCTGACGAGTCATTTTTAATTAGTCAGGCAAGTGCTATTTGATTCATTATTGATCAAAGTCTTTGTTGTTGGCAAATGTTGTTACTAAATAAGCTAAGGCAGGGTGGTCTTGCACTTTCCGTCTACAAGTACAGGCGACAGGGGCACTGAAGGATCCCATATTCTGTACCAAATATTACCTATTGTGCTTAAGTCAGGGCGTTCAGTTACTTTTTCATAATTACCCTGTACAACAAAGCCGTCAATATATTCTCCTACTGCAAAGTTAAACACGTAACCACAATGGGCACCCATGCGTAAATCGGCCAAAAATATTGTGCTGTCAAGTCTCTCAACAGCGTAAAAACCTTTTGTGAACCATCGAAGACGCTGCACGCCCCATTCATCTTCAATGCCCTTTAATAAGTTTGGATTAGTATCAAAAGGCGTGAAGGTAACCTCGCTAGGAGCATCAAATACCGATGCGTAGCCCTCATAATATTGATTGTCTGACATAGCGACGATGCGCCATAAAAGAGTAGTAAAAGGCGCAGGCGTGCTGATATAGCTAGTAGTGCTTATATTCTGCTGTACAAAGGCTGCTTCTACCTTGTTGTCTATATACACCTTTGCAGCTAACGACCAGACAATATATAAACTGCTTATAACAATTCCTAAGGTGTTCATACGCCTAGCCTTAACTTGACTTATTTTGGGCATAGCCGCAATAGCCAAGCCAAACAGTAAAGGTAATGTGTATAAGGGATCGATAATAAACAAATTAGAAATCCCAACGGGATATTCTGTTAAAGGCCAAAGAAGCTGTGTGCCATATACCGTAAAACTATCCAAAACTGCATGGGTAGTTAAGCTCAAAAACACGAGCCAAAACCACCCTTTTTTATAGGCTGAGGTATGTGTATGTACTTTTAATATTAACCACACAATCATGGGACTGGCTAATAAATGCACCAACAAAGAGTGGCTAAACCCTCTGTGGTAGGTGAAGGCTTCTACTTCCCCTGCATAAGGTAAAAATACATCAAGGTCGGGCAAGGTGCCCAGTGCAGCTCCCCAAAGAATGGCTTTGCGTCCTACTTTGCTGCCTAATACCGCATAGCCTACTGCGCCGCCTAATGCGACTTGGGTCAATGAATCCATTACTTAGATTGTTCTATCCATGCGTTGACTTTGCGTTCTAGTATAGTCAGTGGCAATGCGCCGCCGCCTAAAATAGTGTCGTGGAAGGCTTTAATATCAAACTTATCGCCCAATTCTTTTTCCGACTTAGCGCGTAGCTCTACGATTTTTAACATGCCTATTTTATAGCCGGTGGCTTGGCCAGGAATCACTAAGTAGCGCCTAACTTCAGACATTGCTTGTTCATTGGTAATTGCTGAATTTTCTTGGAAGTAATCGATTGCTTGTTGTTCACTCCAGCCTTTTGAATGTAAACCTGTGTCGACTACCAATCGAATAGCTCGCCATATTTCTGAGCCTAAACGACCATACTCCGATAATGCATCTTGGTAAGTGCCGGGCATTTCTGTGGCTAGCAATTCTGTATATAGCGCCCAACCTTCACCGTAGGCATTTAAGTATGCTTGCGTTCTAAACGTTGGTAGGCCGGTTAACTCTTGTGAAATTGCTAATTGCATATGGTGGCCGGGTAAACCTTCATGATAAGCAATCACTTCTAACTCACGTTTGGGCATAGCACCCATGTCTGATAAATGTGCATAGTATACGCCGGGTCTAGAGCCATCGGGTGTTGACGGCATATAATGCTGGGCAGCACCGTCTTGTTCGCGAAAGGCTTCGACGCGTTTCACGACCATGTCGGCTTTGGGCAAAATACCAAAATAATTGGGCAACTCTGCCTTTATTTTATTTATGGCAGCGGTGGCATCGTCTATATAGGCTTGGCGGCCTTCATCAGTATTGGGATAGTACAAACGCTCATCGTCTTTGGTATCGCGTAAAAAAGCAAAAAAGTCTTGGCGGCTGCCGTCAAAACCAAATTCCTTTTGTACTTTATCCATTTCATTGCTGAGTCTTGCGACTTCTTCTAATCCTATTGCATGAATCTCTTCAGCGCTATGGGCTGTAGTCGTTTGATTGGCCAAACGTTCGTTGTAATACGCGAGGCCATTGGGCAATGCACTTGCACCTTGAGCGGCCTTAGATGCGTTTACTTTGTCTTCTTGTTGCCATTCTATTAAGCGTTCGTATGCGGGTTTAAAATCGTTAATGAGGGCTATTTTAATATTGGCAAGTAGGCTGTCGGCGTCTTCCTGAGACAGTTTTTCTTGCTCTACTAGCCCGGCTAGTTTTGATTTTGCATCAGCCCACAGGTCACTATCTTTGTTAGTGATGTCAAACGGTACCCCAGAAATGATTTTCATCGATTCTTCAATTACCGCCTCAAAAGCAAAGTAAGGTGGACGCATCCCTTTTTCAGCACTGCTTTTTGAAAAGGCAATCAACTGATCTATCGCCTTAGCGCTACCACTAATGCGTTTAAGGTAATTTTCCATGTCGGTAGCATTTTCTACGCGATGGACTGCAATGAGTAATTGCGGAAAGAAGCTATGTATAGCGCGCATTTGCTCAAAGGTATATTGTTGATGTCTAAACGCGTCTTCAGCGGCGACTTCTTCACCAAGATACACCCACAAGTCGTAAGATAATTTGGCGCTGTCGGTCAGCTTATTATAATCAAAGGATTGTTTGAGTTCGCTTAGGTTGTTTGCATAACTAGCAACATAGGCATCTAAACCCGCTTCTGAAAAATCATCAATTTCACCTTGGCGCTCGCTTCGGCCTAAATAAGCTAATTGCGTTGGGCTGCGCATTACCGTTTCTTCGTGTTTTTCATCAAACCATAGGTTCAAACGAGCCGTTTCGGCCTCTACTTCGGCATCAGAAAACGTACTTTGGGTAATTGAACTCGTTACAGGATTGTTTGGGTTAGTTGTATTTTTAGCTTGGTTTTGACCACAGCCAGCAATAGCTAAAGAGATAGTAAGTGCTAATAAACTTATTCGCATAAAGGGGTTTTTCCTATTATTATTTTATCTCTATAGTAAACACTTACGCCGCAGGATACAAAATAATCATTAGTGGTAGTTTGGTTCCGCCTAAGCTGGGTTAAATAACCCCAGGCGGAACATTATTTTTAGATATCTTTAAGCAATTCCTTAACCGCTCTTTGTAACTGAGGATCTACACCTTTGGCTTTGTATGCCGGTGGATTAAATACCTCAATGTCTGGCCTGGCCGGCACTCTCTCCATATTTTCACCGGTTTCTTTTACCCACCAGCCTCGAAAGGGCATTCTAACAAAAGATCCATCTACCAAACCGTAGCCGCCGGTGCTAATAACCGCACCAAATGTAGGTCGACCAACAAGTTTACCTATTCCCAAGGCTTTATAGGCGTGGGAAAATATTTCAGCGTTTGAATAACTATTTTCATTGCTCATCGCTATAGAAGGTTTAGTCCAAGCAGACAAAGGCAGGCGTTCAGCAAACGGGTAAGTGTCTTTGAACTGCCTATGGTTTTTCTTAATATCGCTGGTGGCGCCACGGGGAATAGTATAGCTGTGCTGTTTTACATTCAGTACCGCCATTAGGTAGTCGGTTGTCCAGCCACCGCCGTTGTAACGCACATCAATAACGATGCCGTCTTTGCCATATCCCGCCGCCATTAACTCGCGTTCAAAGCGCTCAAAACTACTCCAATTCATGCCGCGTATATGCAAATAACCTAACTTGCCTTTAGAGAACGTATTGGTGAGTTTTCTGCGCTCATCTACCCAAGCATCATAGAGTTGGCTGCTTAGGGAACTAGTAGGCCAAATAACGACCTCTTTGGTTTCGTCCTTATTTGCTATTTCTAGTAATACTGGAGAATTTACAGTGTCGTTTAATAATGCAAATAAGTTATGATTAGTGAGGCTTTGTTGATTAACCGACACAATCACGTCACCCGAGCTTAGCTTACTATCTTCACGGTCCGCCGGGCTATTGGCAAGTACCGAGGTGATTTCATAACCGGCGCTGGAATGAAATCCTTCAATACCGAGTAGGCCTGTTTTTTGAGACTGAGTTTGTTTCGGATTTTCACCAGAGCGCATGCCCATATGGCTGGCATTTAACTGTCCCAGCATTAGGTTGAAAATATACTGAAAATCTTCTTTTGTAGAGGCAGCTAAAGCCAAGGGACGATACTTCGTGCGCAGTGCATCCCAATCGTAACCATGAAACTTAGGATCATAAAAACCTGCGTTTAGGGCTCTCCAACCTTCATCAAATACTTGCGCTCGCTCTTGTGCATAGTCAATTTTAATATTCGAGCTTACATTTAAAGTCTCAGCTTTGTCGTCTTTAGTCGCTATACTCATGATTTTACCGCCGTCGACTAAGGTAAATAGGTGTTTGCCCGATTCTTCTAGGCTTAGCTGAGAAGGTATTTTATTGCCGCCAATGAGGGTTTCTTTGTCCTCACCATTCCATTTAATTTTGTAGAGGTTACGTTCAACTTTGAAGTTTTGTCGCCCTGGGCTTCCGGTGCTGTAGTAAACATTTTCGCCCTCTTTGTCGAATATCATTTGGGTTTCATTACCCGCAAAAGACGTGACTTGTTCTAGGCGCTGATAAATACCATCAAAATCTATTTTGATGGGCTCGGGCGTAATTTTTTTATTACTTTTATCGTCATCTTTTTTGGTGTCGGGGCTTTCGTCTTTGTCTTCTTTACTTGCACTATCGTCCTCTTTGTCTAGGCGTCGCCACTCTTCTTTTGAACGCTGCCAATCTTTTTTGGTAAGCCATGCAAACCAAATATCAAAGTCGCCATTGTTACGCATAGACACAAACCCTAGCTTGGAACCATCGGGACTCCAGATGGGGTCGCTGTCATATTTGGGATGCATGCTTATATTTACCGCTGCAGACTCGTTGTTTGCAGGATGAATATACACTTCTTCGTTAAAGTTAAGATCGGATAAAGAATAGGCCAGCCACATGCTGTCTGGCGACCACGATACTTTAGACGGAGTATCCCACCCGTCTAACAGCGCTTTTTGATTGCTTAATTGGCCGTCTGCTGCAATATCAGCAACCAGTAAACGGCCGCGATCTTGTCTAAACGCTATTTGTTTGCCGTTAGGCGATACCACTGGATCAAATTCTTCTTGTTCGCTGCTGGTAAGTTTAGTGCTTTTATGTTTCAAACTAGCGAATAAATTCGCTTTTTTTGGATCACTAGACTTTAGCAAATACAAGTCATTTTGACCTTCCATATCTGATACAAACACTAAGGCTTCATCACTTAACCAAGCAATGTCACGGTCTCTGGCAGGCCCGCTAGATAAAGCTAAACTGCGCTCATCGTCTTTGTCGTTGCGAGTAACATATATATCCCCGCGTAATACATAGGCGCTTAGTTTACCGTTGGGAGATACAGCGTATTCGTCAACCTTATTGCTCATACTTTTTGCTACAACAGGGTCAAACCGAAAATCACTTTTCACATCAATAATTAAGGGGATAGCACTACTGTTTTTAGGGTCAAACAAGGTAACGTTATTGCCAGCTTGATACACTAAGGTAGTGCCGTTTATGGTCGTACTAAAGTGATTAATGCCAAACGCCGTTTCTTTAGTTATTTGCTCAATCTCACCGTCTAAGTCAGTTTTATGGATATTATATTTGCCAGAACGCGGAGATATAAAATATAGGCTATTGTTGTCTATCCACTTTGGCATAAAGTCATTGCCGTTAAAGGTAGTGAGCTGTGAGTAGGTGTTTTTGGTAATGTCGTAAATCCAAATATTCCTGTTGGCAGGGCCTCTATAATCTTCACGTGAAGTACGAGCTGTACCGCGTACAAATGCTACTTTAGCGCCATTAGGCGACATGACAGCGTCAAAGCCTAAGGCGTCCATAAAGCGTGATTCAGTTTTGCTGGCATTTGCTGCTACATCTGCATCTACGCTTAAAATCTCCCATTCCCGCTCAACCTGAGCATAGGTCCTGCGGCTGTTAAATAGCACTTGGTTATTTTCGGTAAAGCTAGTTACGCGATCATGTGCAGAATGATAGGTTAGACGTTTTGGTATGCCGCCATCTTTTGGCATAACATATACATCGTCATTGCCAAAACGGTCGCTACTAAAGGCTATCTGACTTGAATCGTTTGACCATACTGGACGGCTTTCGTACCCTTCATGAATAGTGAGTCTATGGGCTCGACCACCGGCGCTGTTTACTGTCCAAATATCACCTTGATACGAGAAAGCAATAGTACTGCCATTCGGGCTGATATCAGGTTGTAATATCAGGGGGTTTGCCAGCGCTTGGATGCTTGCTAAAAGCAATAAGCTTAGAACGAATAACTTCATGAAAGTACCTATTATTAAGATATGTTTTATTAACTCACATGTTATACGGAATAAATTTCAAATTGCATCAAAAGTGACAGCTAATTTTAGGCTAACCCGTATTTTTACTTACTTCGTTATGTGCTGGCTAGTTGTAAATCCCCCGAAAAAGGCAGTGACATAATTCGCTAACTCATTACAGTAATACGCGATATTTTGGCTAAACTCACTATTTTAAGAATATTGCCCTCTACTTCCTAATCTTAAATCATTGAAAATTATAGAATATATTGTTGGCACTGCATTTGCTACACTCTTGCTACTTGCGTCATAAATATTAGATTTCGCACGCTAGCGCTACCAAAAATGTATTGCTAAGCAATTCAGCGATAAGTGTCTTAAATGAAGATATTTATTTATCATTACATTGAAAGAGGTATCACAATGGAAACAATATTTGGCTTATTACTGTTTATTCCCATTGCTATAATTTGGCTAATCCCACTGGTAATCATTTTGCTATCTAGTAGCACGTCGGGTGGGGAAAAAATTGCTTGGTTATTAGCGGTTATTTTTGTCTCATGGTTTGCATGGATATTTTACATGCTGTTAGCGCCATTGAATGACAAGCGGAATCGGGCATAATTTATAAAGGCTGTAAATGCTCACCCTTCACAATATTACCAAGTCATACACCAAGGCTAATAAAACACCGCCAATAGGCAAGCAAGCAGGCGTATTGCAAGGTTATTCAGCCAATTTCACAAGCCCAAGAAGCTGTGTTGTTGGCGAGAATGGTTCAGGCAAGTCTACTTTACTATTAGTGATCGCTGGACTATTGTCGCCCGATGCCGGCATCATCAAATGGCAGCAAAAGACGACATTATGTAAACAACGAAAACAGATGTTTGCAATAGCATCCGATAGCATTGCCATCCCAGAATTTTTGACAGCACAGCAGGTTATTGAGCTTAATCAGTCCACTTGGCAACTGCCGATGCCCGATGCGCTGATTGAACAATTCAATTTCGGTCCTCATATATTCAAAACCATAGACGCTTTGTCGGCAGGTAATCTTAAAAAACTGCAATTGATTAGTGTTTTCATGCGTCAACCTTCATTATTACTGCTAGATGAACCTAATATTGCACTTGATCAACAAAGCGTAAACGCCTTATGGAATATAATAGACTGCTATAATGGCAAGATCATTGTGGCGAGTAACGAGCCGACCTTATTCGAAGCTAAGGGTTTTAATATTGAAGCCCTTAGTAAAATAAGTGACTTGCATGGCTAGCCATACAACCATGGGGTATATAAGCCTTCGCAGGCAGGTATTTAGTTACGAAATTAAGCATTTGCATAAACAAATTAAGCAATTCATGATGCTAGCCGTTTTCTTTTTGGGAACGGCAATACCCGCGCTTTTTTTTGCCGCTTTGCTAGCTTTTGGCATAGTGCTAGACAATGAATCGTCGGTTTCCCAGTTACTGTTTATTTCATGGGCATTGCTCATGACTCAAAACATGATGCTGATGTTATTTAAGCAGGCTATTTTAGGAAGCAGATACGGCTTCTTTGTGGCCAGCTTCCATTGCCGTAAAGTTAAGCCTTGGTTGTGTGATATTGGGTTTGCGATGCTTTGCAATCCTATTCTTATTTTGTATCTCTTTGTTATTGGGTCAATTGAGCCGCAGGACTGGCCTCAGATCCCGCATGGTTTTGTGTTGTTGTATCTTTTGTCTAGCGGTATGTTGATGAGTTTATATAAACCACAAAGTAGCCTTGTGTTTTTAGGTTTAGCACTAATAGTTATTCCCATTGTAAACGAACAGTCTTTGTTGTTTGGTCTTTTCATGTTTTGCTGTTGCCAATTAGCCAGCCTCCTTTTTTACTATTTTCGGGTGCAAAATTTCATGGTGATAAATATCTTATTACCTGCCCCCCTCACATTTTGGCTTTCCTTAGCCAGAGGCTCAAAGTTTTCAGCCATGCAAACAAGCAGAAGTGGACACAAACACAACACCTTACTCATTGCTTGTTCCATGGCTACTCTTGTAACGGTAATGGCAAGCTATAGCGCTCACCAATTACCTCAATATAGTCTTGTAGTGCATGCTATTGGTGGAAGTTTTATAATTCTAGCAACCGCAAGCTTACAATTATCGATTCGCAAAATAATCGCGCTGTATCCGTTGTTTTTCAAAATATATTTAGATAATCCGTCTTTTTCACGATTGCAATATTGGGTGAGTGCTGCTGCGACGTTTATTATGCTATTCATCGCGGCGGCTTTTTTTAAAAGCATGCTGGTGATTGCTTATCTGATACCCGCGGCTGTGTGTATATTGATTGCCCAAAAGTATCCACGCATATTTATAATAACTTGGATTACAACAAGCGTATTGACCGGGTTGTTGCTAAATCTTGCAGCTTAATAGGATATTGGGCAGCTTCATGTCGTTTAATTGCACCAGAGCAATAAGTCACATTGCTTTTTTAGATAATTCTACTAGTTAAAACCCTATAATTTATTTATGTTTATTTAGCCATGAAGAGTTACAAGCTAAATACTTAAGAACTAGATTGAACTTTTGTCCCTCTTACGTTTCTCACTTATTCTATCTAAATTAATTTCATAGCAGCAAGACTGCATTTTAGCAATAAGAGGTTTAAGCGTGACAAAAGCCAGAAAACAAGCAAGATTTAGAGGGAAAATAGCCGGTCTATTTTTTATATTTCTATTGCTGAATATTGTTATGAAACTAACTGGCTTTTCCACCCTCGATGATTCCCAAGCCATTACGGCATCTCACGCACTGGGCATGAAAGTGAGCTACTACCTGATCCCCGGGTTTTTCTTGTTGATGAGCTTGCTGTTTATGCAATTGAGCCGCAGTAAATCGGCCGAAGCCGAATCGATTGAGATTGGCGGCTGTAGCTGGTAGCTCCGTAAGCTACTACATAAAACGATATATGCTAACGCCAAATCGACAATTTCTTACGTGTATATAGAATTTTGTCTTTTTGCCGATATGTAAGGCCAATCTTTGAATCTTATGTAGAAGGCCACATTGAAAATAAAGACCAAAATGCTAATTGGCGGTGGCCTATTAGCTGTTATTCCAGTTCTCATTAGTAGTTTGTTAATAAGCCAAACCTCTGTTGACGAAGGTCGAGCCTCGTTAGAGAACAACGCAAAACAATCGCTTATTGCTATTCGCGATATTACTGCAGCACAAATTACGGGCTACATAGAGGGAATAGAAAACCAGGCTAAGAGTCTTTCAGAAAACTTAATGGTTGTTTCTGCCATGAAAGATTTTGAAAGTGGTTTTTCACAATATGCTAGCAATTCAACGCCGGCAGAACTAGATAGGCGTAAAACAAGCGTACAGCAGTATTACGTGAATGAATTCGCCGAAGAATATAGCGCCCAAAATGGCGGTGCTAGCATTGATTCCGACAAGTTCTTAGCCCCTTTAGATAAGCAATCTATCGCGCTACAGTACGATTTTATAAGTAATAATAGCAATGCTTTGGGTAGCAAACATCTACTGACTTCATTAGCAAATACTTCCCCCTACAATAAACATCATCAAAAATACCATGAAATTTTCCGCAACTTTGTAGATCGCTTTGGATACTATGATTTATTTCTAGTGAGTCTTGAAACAGGCGATATCGTTTACTCTGTGTTTAAAGAGTTAGATTACACCACATCACTAATTGACGGTCCGTATGCAAAAAGTGGCATTGGAAAAGCCTTTGCCCGGGCGAATACAGCAACTGATTCGGACTTTACAGGCTTAACCGACTTTGCCCCATACGAACCATCATATAATGCGCAGGCTTCTTTTATCGCAACGCCTATATACGATGGTACGACAAAAGTAGGCATACTTATTCTGCAAATGCCGGTGAGTAAAATCAATACAGTCATGACGCATAGCCAAATGTGGGAAGAGACTGGGCTAGGATTATCAGGAGAGACCTATTTGGTGGGTGCAGATAATACCATGCGCAGCAATGGTCGTTTTTTACTAGAAGACAAAGCAAGTTATATCACGCTAATGCGGCAAATAGGCTTGCCTGCCAACATCATAAAAACCATGCAAAATAAATCGACCTCCATTGGACTACAGCCTGTAAAAACGCAAGGTTCTGAAAGCGCACTCAATGGCGAAACCGGTTTCGCGATATATCCTGATTATCGAGGTGTTCGGGTTCTGTCGGCTTATAAGCCTATAAATATAGGCGGCCTCAACTGGGCTATTATGAGTGAAATAGACGAATCAGAAGCGTTTGCATCTGTCGAGGAGCTGAAAACTAAAATCAGCTACATGACTACTTTAGTGATTATATTGGCATCTGTACTTGGTCCGTTATTGGCTTGGCTGTTTGCGTCTACCTTACTTGTGCCTATAACGAAAATTATTACGGCCGTTGGCGAATTGTCTGCAGGTGAAGGTGATCTTACTAAGCGAATAAAAATCGAAAACAATGATGAAATTGGTGAAGTATCGACCCTCATTAATAAGTTCGTAGCAAATTTAGATGATACCTTCTCTGAAGTAGTCAAATCGGCCAAACTCTTAGTGCCAATGTCACAAGAATTGGGCGAAGGGAATGAGGCCATTATTACCGCTACGCAGATCCAAAATGAACAAATAGTACAAGTGAAAGCTAGACTAGCAACTGCCAGTCAATCCAACAAACAAGTTAGCAATGTATCGGCTAATATTTTATCGGTAAGTAAACAAGGCGCTACTTCGGTGCAAGACGGAGTGGAGGTATTTACCACCACATATGAAGAAATTCAGAATCTAGGGCGCATTATTGGCAATGCAAGCGATTCAATAGATTCACTTAAATCAGAAAGTGACAAAATTGAAAGTGTTATTGGCGTGATCAACGCCATTGCTGAACAAACAAATTTATTGGCATTAAATGCGGCAATTGAAGCCGCTAGAGCGGGTGAAGCGGGCCGTGGTTTTGCCGTAGTCGCTGACGAAGTACGCGCGCTTGCTTCACGTACGCGTGAATCTACAATGCAGGTGTCTGGAATGGTTACCGCTATCCAAACAAGAACCGATGCCGTTGTTGATACTATGGCGCTTGGCCTTAGTTCGGCTGAAAACTGTTATGAGCAAGTTGATCAGGCGAAAACTAAACTGTCTTCGATTGACGAGGTCATGATGTTAATCAATCAAAAAGTTGATGTTATTAACGATGCTGTTAAACAGCAAGAGGAAAACTTTAATCAGGTGAATTCTGATTTTCATGCCTTAGATGAATGCTTTGATATCTCTCAAAAAGCCAGTGATGTTGCGGTGCAGATTGGTATCGATATGGGTGAAATGAGCAATAACTTACACGTCATGGTTGCTCATTTCACATTAACCGATACTAGCGCTCATGATGGTCGTTAAGAAGCCATTCTAATTTGAAATTAAGAAGTAAAAAATAGATGGTGTTTTAGCTTTATTTACGGAGTCTATATCGCAAATTTACAAAATCTCCTATTTGTCTTAGGGTATTAAAAAGGCGTCATAAAGACGCCTTTTTATTCACAGCACATAACACTCGTTATTGCGCAAAAAGTACTTTTAGATACTTAAAACTTATAAGAAGCTTGGGCGTAAACAAATCTACCCTGTGCGTTATGCGTTCCTGCTACATAGCCCGTCCAAGAATTGTAACTAAACGGTGGTGTTTCGTTAAACAAGTTAGTTACACCTAATGTTAGGGTCGTGTTGTCTATACCAGCATAGTTAACAACCGTATCAACCGTTATCATAGCATCTATATCTGGTGCTATGCTGGCGTCTGTTCTAATACGCACTGCAGCATCTTCTTCAAACTCGCCAATATAGTTGATGGCGAAGTTTGCACTCCAGTCATCTTTAACCCAAGATCCAGCAGTTGTCCAGCGAACTTGCGGCTGCTCAAAACCCCCTTCCTTTGTATCGATACGACCACCAGTACGAATATCTTCGTATTTCAATACGTAGTTTAAGACGTAATTGAGTTTGAAGTCGCCCATGTCATTTGACATTCTGTAACCTATATCAAGGTCTAGTCCAGATGTTTCAAGGTCGAATAAATTCTCAAAACGGTCAAAAATAACGTCCACTTGGCCCGGGTCACCCGGTGTACCTGTAGCCGAACGCTGAACAACTGCCGGATTATTCCCTTGAGTAGTAAATACGAACTGAGTGTCTTTACCGATGACATTTTCGATATTGTAATTATAATAATCTACAGAAAAATCAATATTGTCGGTAACTTCATAAATCACACCTAAGTTGTAACTCTTAGACTCTTCTGGTCCTAACTCAGGGTTACCAGCTAGCTGTGCGGTGTATTCAAAAAGTTCGCAGGCTTGATCAACATTACCAACGGCAGCACATCGCACAGTATCAACTAAGCTAGGAGATTCGTCTGTAACACCTAAACCAATCTGACTCAAAGAAGGCGCGCGAAATGCGGTTCCATATGAGCCTCGTACCGAAAGTTCATCTATAGGTGTCCAAATAAAGGCCACTTTAGGATCGGTAGTAGTACCAAAGTCACTATAATCTTCGTGACGAACTGCAAATTGAATATTGAGCGTTTCAGTCACAGGAATTGCTAGCTCAGCAAAAATAGAAGCATTATCACGTTCACCATTTGCCTGTGTTGCTTCTGTACCGAAAACGTCACCACGAAGGAACTGGTCGTCTGGGTTATCGCTAATGGTTTCTTCACGATACTCAGCACCGACAGCTAGCATAAGCTCGCCTGCTGCCATGTCCATGATAGGACCAGATATTTTACCATCAAAAGATCTGCTGGTAGACTTACCATATCGAGTGGTTTGAGTTTCTATATAATCAAGGGCTTCTTGGCTATTAGCAGAAGGTTCAAACGGATTCCATAAACCACTGTCTATTGCTTCTTGAGTACGACGAGAGTTTGGAAAACCATTTACCCCACGTTCAATCGAGTCACTCTTTATGTAACTATAAGCAGCTTCCCAGCTCCACTGTTCAATTTCACCCTGTAGGCCCAATACGCTGCGATAATAATCTGAATCGACGCGCTTTTCACGATTACCAATTTCAACTAAACGACGACGCATAGTCAATTCTTGCTGGTAGAATTGGCTTGTAGGATCATCGGCAAATGGGTGATTTACGTTATCAGCAGACATAAACAACTCATTAAAGCTTGGGCTGGCAGCCCCTCTAATAGTGGTTTTTGAATTTTGCCCGTTTAACTCAATAAACGCTCGCAGTTCGTCATTAATTTCAAATTTACCCATGTACATGAAGCTAACACGTTCAGATGCAGGCACGGTAGAGCTCATTGGTGCATAATCATAGCGACACAAAGTGCCTACAATATCTTCTGCAGGACAAACATCATTGCCAAAGGTATCGGGTACGCGAATAGAGTTGTTTGAGCGAAGTGCAATAGTGCCCGGGAAACCTGACGAGCTTCTGCCGTCTGTTGCGTATGGGTCATTGGGTCTCAAAGCAGTTTGGTTGGCAGAGCTGGTATAAAGTCTGTCAGCGTTAAGTATTTCTTCGCGATCAAAATAATCCAATACAAAAGTATGACTGGATTTTTCTGAACTGCTACCGAACACTAGACTTGTGTTTGTTTCTTTGCCGCCACCATCAGCGGTATCACCAATTCTTGCAGTGGCTTCCATTCCATTATAATCGTCTTTCAATATAATGTTGATAACGCCTGCGATTGCGTCAGAACCATAGGTAGCAGATGCACCATCTTTTAATATATCTACGCGTTTAATGGCAGCTAGTGGAATGTTGTTGATATCAACAAACGCCGTTTCAATTTCGTTTGCGAAAGGAGAAACAGAAATGCGACGACCATTTACCAATATAAGAGTGGAATCTGCGCCCAAACCTCTTAATGATACACTTGAACCACCGTTGCCTGTTCCATCACTACTGTTGCCTTGAGTAGAAAAAGTACCTTGACCAGCCATTGGCAGCTTAGTAAATAAGCCTATTAAATCAGTCACACCAGTGTCACTGATATCTTGGGCAGATAATGAAGTTACCGGTGAAGGTCCTTCCATATCCGTTCTTTTTATATGCGAGCCTGTAACTTGTATACGTTCAACCGAGCTGGTTTCGTCAGTCTGTGCGTGCACAGCCAAACTGCTAGAAATTGCCGTGGCTAATAAAGTGAGTTTTATTATGCTGTGTTTCATAATGATCCCTGAGAAGTTTTTTATTTTATATAAGAAATTGAAGTAAACTTTTACTGCAGCTCTAATTTCTGGAGGTTACGCTGTCAAATTGCCTGAGTGACGTTTTTATCATACGTTAATGAAAGTATTAAAGAAATTTAATCTGACAAAATAAACAAACAAGATTGTAAGCAAATATTGAGAATAGGAAGATTAAAACGCATCACTGACGTATTCAACAAACATTGGTTTCGTTAAAATTTGAGCGATAAACCCGTTTTTAATACCGAATATTATTCTCAAGGTTTGTCCTGCAAGGACTGCCAGTTGGTGCTTTTAGCCCAATAGGGTTGATCTGATTGTTTGTCTTTTTGGGTCAGTAATCTAGGGCTGTTTCTCGACCTTTTGAAGCCCTGATCTTTCCTTTTTAAGGTGGCTGCTAAGTACACCCTTTATTTCAAAAATTCACAATAAATGCGTGATCGGGATGTGAATCACATTTAAAAGCGCTAAAGACTGTCTAAGGGATTGTATGGCAAACTATCTAGTCGCCTTACTTTAATTCACTCAACACTCTTTGTTTTTCAGAATCGGATGATATTTTATTAGCAGCTATTTCAACCAGTGAGGCGATAGATTTATCATAGTTTTTAGAAGCGATAATAGACACCAATACATCTGCACGATTGCTGTCTGAAGAAATATTCGTGGTTGCGGTTTCTAAAACGGCTATGAGTGCTTCTTTTCGTATATCCTTATTGAGTAAATCCATTAACAAGTCTGCTAAATTACGGTTTGATTGAATGTGCTCACCCGCAAATTTTACGCCGCTCACGAGTGATTTATGATCTATGATAACGGAGAACATATCCCCCATAAAATCGCGTAAATCACTATCAGACTGAATGTTTGTGGCGGCTTCAAAAAAAGCATTATCTACCTCCTGGGATTCTTCTTGCTCAATTGCGGGGAGTAAATTACTGAGGAGGTTTTTTAATTCTGAATCCGACTGTACTTCGTTTAAAGAGCGCAGTAGAGACACGGTTTGAGTTTTCGCCAATGCGCTTTTGGCGCGTGAAATAGCATAAAAGGCAAGGCGACTTTCACGATCCGAAGCAATGCTTTTCGCTATCTTAATCGCTTTTTCTTGCTGATCTGCAGTTAGCTCATAGTCGGCAGATAGCCACTGAAGATAGCTGCGCTTCACTGAATTTCTTTTTATGATATCTACTTCTTCTAATACATTGTCTATACCTCCTACCCTATTTAATTTGGCCACCCGCAGCTCAGAACTTACACCCGAAATACGATACATGCTTCGCCAGGCGTTTTGAATACGCTGGTCTGAGACTTTGGCTCTGTTGACTAAGTCGCCATCTATTTTATAGCGAATAACGAGGCCACCTTGAGTGGCGTTGACCACTTCCATTTGAAACATATCTTGGTCAGTAAAGCGAAACAATATCTTACTGTTTTTTGGAAATTTTATTATTTCTATGTCGTTGTCATCTAAAATAACATCGTCATTTAGGTCGGTTTTTAGCACTGTGCTTGTGTCGTCATCGTCGCGATGCCAACTGCCAGAATAGTTTCCTAGATCAGTAATTTGAGGAATAATACTACAGGCCGACAGCCACACTGTTAGCAAGACGGCGATTGTGATTTTTACCTTACGCATTAACTTGGCCTTTGTATTGTTTTTAATTTTAGTACTTCACGATACCCATAATAAGCATCGGGCAAGAAAAGAAAAGAAAAAATATAGTGTAAAGTGCAAATTTCGTGTCGATTTTCGAACGTAAATAGCTTCATCGGCGATTGACTGAAGCGGGACTATTCACTTTATTCGCGATATAGTCTTATATAAATCTTTAGTTTACATAATGCATAACAAAGCCGAAGGAAGTTTCATGCTTTATAAGCTATTCGCATTGCTAACCTTCCCTATTTTGTTGGTCCAAGGCAAACAAGTGCGCAAAAGAGCGCTTAAGCTACCCGAAGCAATGGGCGATCGCAAAGGTGCTTTGAGTAACCCCAATTACCCTGCTCTTTCTATTCTTATAATAGGCGACTCAGCGGCCGCTGGGGTTGGCGTGACTCATCAAGAGCAAGCGTTGCTGGGGCAACTGGTTGCGAATTTACAAAACCAGCTTAATTTATCATGGGAGTTAGTGGCTAGAACGGGCGCACAAACCCAAGACGTCATTTCAATGTTGGAGCTGTCGGAATGTAGCAAGCCTGTTGATATGGTGATTACCAGCTTAGGGGTTAATGATGTGACTTCGCTGCAGCGCTCGCAGCATTGGTTGCATGAACAAAACAAACTGCATCAATATTGTTTTGAGACGCTTGGTGCCAAGCATATTATTGTGAGTGGCATGCCGCCTATGCATGTTTTTCCACTATTGCCGCAGCCCTTAAGGTGGGTAATGGGCTGCAGAGCAAAGCAGTTTGATACTCTGCAAAAAAGCCAAATAGCCAAGCAAGCTGGCAAGTCTTACGAGGCCTTGTCTTTAACTTTACAAACAAGCGCTATGGCAGCAGATGGTTTTCATCCTGGCGCTGAAGCTTACAAAGAATGGGCAAGTGCGATGAGTCAGCGCATTTTGCAGCTAAAACCCCCAATGTAAGCAGTGAGCTTCTAATTAGCCCGCTGAAAAAGCTAGAATTTGCCACACTTCCTTTTCTCCTTTCTTGCACATGCAACTTTTTATAAATGTAAGGCGTAAGTCATATATCGGTATTCATATAAGTGTTTTATCAGCAATATGATACCAACCAAAATATTCATTCATTACAATATTGCGGAGTGGACGATGTGTACCCCAGTTAAAAAATTGTTGATTAGTGGCACTGTATTTTTCGTATTTTTGGGTATTGTTTTTAGCAACGCGTTTGCTCATGCGTCAACCTTTATTGGGAATGTTCCGCAATACGAGGACGAAAAAACACATGGTTCTGTTTTAATTACAGTTACTGAAAGCTTTGATATCTTGGAGGGGAGTACAAACCGGCCGCTAGGCAGTCATTCTTCCGTTAATAACACTTCTCGTAACTCAAGTACCATAGCCACTCCAAAAATGTTAGCGTTGCAGCAATAGAAGTACAAGGCGCTATAGAAAATTCATATATAAAAAGACCGGAAAGAAAATCAAGAGCATCTCTACCTTCAATTTCTTATTTTATGGGCCTTTTATTAGTTGTCGCGACTTTCTTTAAAACGTCAAACGAGAAGGCTTATTTGCATATGCATATGCGTAAACGTAAGTAAGTAATACTAGCCATAAATACGCATTGCGTGCGTGCTGAGTTTTTATTTATCCCAGAGCGAGCTCTACTTTATTTGTTGAGCGAGTTCGCCTAACAAGGCACGCATAGCAGAAACGGCTTCATCAAAGCCGCCTTTTTCTAGCTTTTTGGTCAATGAAAATCGTGTTTGGCTTCGACTCCCATCTTTGAGCACATTTTCATAGGTGCCCGACAAAACAACATCGCCTTGTTCTGTTGGGTAGAAGTGGTCTATGGTAATGGCTAGTTCATCGCAGCCAACACATCGTTGAGTGTAGCTAAGGTCGTTATGGGCGTTGTTGAGCTCGTTTATGAGCACGCGCTGAATACTCTGGCTTAGGTCTTCTGCCCAAAAATGATAGTTGGCAATTTTAATCTGATGATTACTGAGCTTTAATATCAAATTCGGCTGATTTAAGTAATCGGGTACTTGCACAGGTAATACTTTTATACCGGCTTTTTTGGCAATAATAGAGGCAGTTGCCAAGGTATTTTGACTGCCAACAGGATCATTATCTAATATATAGTTGAAGGTTTCTGTTGGCGTTGTGCTAGTGACGCAGCCAAGTAAACCGGCAGTTAGAAATAATGTTATAAGTATTCTTAAAACCATTATTGGCCCTTTCCTTTTGGTTGAATATCGGCGGGTGGAGAATCGCTAAATATCAATGAATTAGGTTTTTTGCGAATCTCTTGTAAGAACGGCTGCATCATATTCAAGGTGCGCTCTAATTCTTCTAAGTTACGCTCTAAACGCAAATAAACAGGAGAGTTTGGCTGCATCCCTTGCAGTGTTGCATTGGCTTCTTTGAGTGTATCTTCTACCGAAAGCAATACCGATTGCGATGCAATTACCGTATCATTCGCCGATAGTATCGCTGTGTTTGCTGAGCTTATTGCCGTGTTTGTACTTTCAACTAATTCATTCAGTGGCAAACTTTCAAGCTTGCTCAATAGCTTATCTGTTTTACTCACAATACTCGCAAAGCCACTTGGGGCTATAGGAATAACGGTGTATTTTCCAAAGTACTCAATGTCGGATTGCACTTCATTGGTTAAATTCAGGCTAACTTTCATTGCGCCAGTTAAGTAATTAGATGTCTCTAAACTGGCCCCTAAGCCAGACTTTATCCATTCACTAAACTGGTTATCGAACCACGCTAAATCATATTCATTATTAATGGTTAATCGTGCAGGCTCTACGTGAATAATAACCGGAATGCGAGTTTCGTCACCATTGATCTGATTGGTTTCATAAAAGCCCAAATAAGGTCGGCTAACACGCCCTATTCGAATCCCTCTATATTCAACAGCTGCGCCGGCTTCAAGTCCGCCTACGGAATCTTCAACTAAGATCACGTACTCTAAATATTGGTAAACGCGGTCTTCTTTTATGCTTGAGCGCGATGTGTAAAGCTTAAAATCTTGGCTTTCGGTAATTCGCTGGCCTAATACTAAGTCGTCGGGTACATCAAATTGCACACCGCCTGAGAGGAAAGATTCTACCGACGCTAAATCAATGTTTACCCCTTCGGTATTGGCCGAAAATGACACGCCGCTTGAATTCCAAAAATAGGTGTTGGAGGTTATTAAGCCATCGTAGGGTGCTTGAATGAAAATACCGTAAGTAACCAGTCTTGATTCAATATCAAAATCGACAGATTCAACCGCGCCAACTTCGAAACCGCGATAAATAATGGGGTTGCCTACGGTAAGCGACTTTCCGCCGCTTGATACCAGTTTTAGCTTAATACCTTCAGACGTAGGAGACGAAATAGGAGGGGTTTCTAAGCCAACAAACTGTTGGGCATAATATGCTGATTTACCCGGGTCGATGTTAATATATGCGCCCGACAACAAAGTACTAAAACCACTTATACTGCCACTGCCAATTCTTGGGCGGACCACCCAAAACTGACTATCGCTATGCAAATAGCTGTGCATGTTTTTGTCAATTTCCACTCTTGCTTCAATCGAATAACCATCTTCAGAAAAACTAACTTCTTTTAAGGTACCAATGTCTACATCTCTAAACTTGACTTTGGTTTTTTTCACCTCAAGGCCTGTTGCATTGTCAAAAACAATGACAATTTCAATGCCTTTGTTTTGCCATTGTTGATATACCATACCTACGCCAATAATTGCCGCAATGAGCGGTAATAACCACACCACTGAAAAGCGTGATTTTGGTGCGATTATGGCCTGTGATTTATCAGTTGTATCGTTCATTATTATTGTTGTTTATCCCACATTAATCTTACGTCAAATTGGTGCGCCGCCACCATAGTTAATATAACAACACCAGCAAATGCTGGCGCAGCGACACCGGGCTCAATAATCATAATACCGGTTATATGCACCAAGGCTACCAGTATTGCGACCACAAATATGTCTATCATAGACCATTTGCCAATAAATTCAGTGGCTCGGTAAAGCCGTGTTAGTTCAGATTTACTCAAGCGACTCTGCCTTGAAGTGGCGTAACAAAGCCATAGTATAATGAGCATTTTTGCGATAGGGATCAATATACTGGCACCAAAAATAACAAAAGCGACAAAGTAGGATCCATGTTCTGCGAATAAAACAACGCCACTTAGAATGGTACTAGAGATTTTATCGTTAAATAAGGTGGTAGTCATAATAGGATATAAATTTGCTGGAATATAAAAAAGTATTGCGGTTATGACTAGGGCCAAAGTTCGCTGAATACTGTTGGGTGAACGCAGATATAAAGTGTCGTAACACCGTGGGCAGGTAACTAGGCTAATGTCGGATAGCATATGGCAGGTGCGACAGTTTGCCAACCCTTTTTGGGCGGCACTGCCCTTGGGATAATTGTTTGCCAATGTTTTGGGTTCTACCCTTGTTGGATTGTTATCAGCGCTTGCATGCTCGATCCAATGCCACAGCTGATGACGGTTAGTTAAGTTTGCCGTTAAGGTAAACAAAATGGAAAAGCCAACGTAGGCCCAAAATGATAGGCCAATAATGATATCGGCTAACTCAATAACTTTTATTAAAGCAATTAGTACACCGACAATAAATACTTCTGCCATTATCCAAGGACGAAAATGCCCTAGCAATCGGCCAATATATACTGGCAGTGCAGGTGCTAATCCTAACTTGATAGGGACAAGTAAGGCTAATAGTAGACTTAAGTAAAGCATGGGTAGTAATAGTACAAAGGCATAAACAAGCGCCGCTAAAAACCCGAAACCTTGCGTAAATAAATCATGGGAAGCTTGCAGCAAAGTGATGGTGCGAGTTTGCCCTTGGGCTTCAAATGATAAAAAGGGAAGGCTATTTGCCATTATCAATAAAATTAACGCCGACAAACCAAACGAGATACTGTAATCAAGTGGGCGTTTATACTTTGTGAATTGCTTACTAAGGCAACCCGGGCATATGAGGGACTGATTTTCGTCCATTTCAGGAACGGTAATCAATAAGTCGCAGTCATGACATGATATTTGAGAATTCGCTTCCAACTGTTTGTTCCTGCTAGGTATTTATTCCACGGTATCTCGTATAAAAAGAACTAGTCGGAGAGTCTTGGATCGTTGTCTTGCGCACCCTCTCGAAACGCTAAAAAGCCAATGTAAAAAAGCGCGATGGGTGGTAAAAAGGAAAGAAAAAACCCGAGAACACAAGAAAATTTTGCGTTCATTGCTTTTGTGTCACCTAGTTTATAACTCAACCAAGTAATGGTAGTGATAAATACTAAGCAAGAGACAATGAATATAAATTCAACCATGAGATACACCTCGTTCCAAAAACAAAGGCTTATAAAGTGTTAACAATATAAGCCTTTTTACGTTATTAGTCCACAAAACCTTCGTTAGCGCTTATGGTAAGCGGATGATAGCCAGGTTTTGCTTCTTCAAATGCTTTTTTCGCAAAGGCCTTGCCATCAGGTGTTTTGGATAACTCTTTGTACAAAGGTTTAACCAACTTGTTGCGTCCTATACTGGTTAAGAAACTATATAAACGTTCGTAGGCAGGCTTATACTCATTTTTAACCGCTATCATTAGCCAGCTGTGCGCAATTTCATTATTTTTACTTGCGGTTAATGCAAACGATGCATCTAGTTCGGCAAGTTGAGCAGGGCTTAGCTCATTTGGCATATTGTTTAAAAAATATAACCATTGATGCACAGTCCATGCTTGAGTTGAAATACTCGTAGCTGGTGCACTACCTGCTAGCCAAGTTGCACGTGCATCATTAACTTTGGTAAATGCGTCAGACTGCGGAACCGGTGCACCTTCTGGTATGCCAGAAGCAAAAATCCATTCTTGAATGCGCGCTGCGCTGAGTTTATCGGGGTAGTCTTGCAATAGAGTATTATCTAAATAGGTAATGAATTCGTCGGTGGTAATGCTTTTAAAAGCGAAAGCATCAAAATAGTCGAGTAAAAACTGGTCAAAATTGTCGCGGCCAATTTGGGTTTCTAGCTCGCGTAAAAATAACGCGCCTTTTTCATAAGGGATATTTGAAAACACGTCATCGGGATTACGACCGCGAAGGTCGATTGCCAAAATTTGATCGTTCTGCGGCAAGCTTGCGATACTGGCCTGTAAATCTTGATAACCTAAAACCGCTTCCATATTGTAGCGGTCGGTACCATAAATCATTTCCATAATACGGTAGGTTAAGTAAGTGGTAAAACCTTCATTTAGCCAAAGATCACGCCATGTGGCATTGGTAACTGTATTTCCCGACCAGCTATGTGCAAGTTCATGCGCAATTAGGGCCACTAAACTCTTGTCTCCAGCAATTACGGTAGGGGTAATAAACGACAAGCGAGGGTTTTCCATGCCACCAAAAGGAAACGATGGCGGTAATATTAGCAGGTCGTATCTGTCCCAGCTGTATGGCCCGTAGGTTTTTTCGGTGACTTCAAGCATGCTTTCAGTATCTTCAAATTCGGCGGCTGCTGCGTTTAGAATGGATGGCTCTGCATATACGCCAGTGCGCTCTCCCATTGATTTAAAACTCAAATCGCCAATGGCTAGGGCTATTAAGTAAGATGGAACGGCCTGTGGCATCGTAAATTCATATACGCCGTCGCGCTCGGTATTTGGATCGTTTGCTGCACTCATTACCGCAAGTAAAGTTTTGGGGGTACGAATAGTGGCATTATACGTTACTCGAACTTGGGGTGAGTCTTGTAAGGGTATAAAGCTTCTTGCATGGATAGCTTGGGCTTGGGTGAATAAAAATGGATGCTTTTTACCCGCAGTTTGTTCTGGAGTTAACCATTGCACACCCGACGCTGTTTGTGCGGTTTGGTATTCGATGGTAACCATATTAGCCGAAGTGCCAACCGGAATATGAAGGGCCGCACCTAAGTTTTCATCTTCAGGCTTCAGCGTAAAACCAACCGATTCGCCGTTTACACTCACGTTTTTAATGGTCAAATCACGAGTATCTACGACTAGTTCAGTTGCACTTTGCAAAAGTCGTTCAAAGGTAAGTTCGGCGCTGCCAATTAGACTTTTTTGCTCAAAGTCGGCAGTTAAATCAAGGTTTATATGGGTGACTTTTATCTCGCTTGGGTTTCCATAAGAATGATAATCAGTGCCTGATTCAATAGGGGTTTCAACTACCGTTACGGGTGTTGTTGGCTCAGTTTCAGTTTGTGTAGGTTCGCTGCATGCGCCCAGTGCTAATGCACTGACAATAACAGCACCATACAAACAATTAGAGGGTTTCATCTTTTATTCCTTATTGTTGAGTAAACAAGGGCTTTGTTAGCTTTGTATTGATATTTTGACGATTACTGCGTGTTTATTGCGTCTACCGCACTGACATAGCAAGCCCCGTGTATGCAAACAAACTAACGAATAAAGCCACGATTATCAATGTAATAATCACTAATTCCATATATGCTTAATGATATTGCGTAGCTAGTGCCAAACTAGCATGATTTTTGAACCGTTTGGGGCAACACGCGATTATAGACATTAAGTGATAATAATAGCCTAAAGGGCAATACTGAGATTTTTGAATGAAATACCGTTTTGCAATATTAGTGAGTGCTGTTTTGCTGTTTTCTTGCGCAGAAGCGCCTGTACCAGTGGAGCTAAAACCAGCTCCCACAACACCACCACAATGGTCTAAAGAAGCAATTTGGTATCAAATTATGGTTGAACGCTTCCATAATGGTGACCCCACTAACGATCCCACTATTGGCAATATCCAAGGCACCTACCCCGGCTACATTCCAGACACGTGGCAAATAACCCCTTGGACACAGGACTGGTACAATGAAGACGCCTATTTTGAAGATGTGCACGGACAAGCCGATTTTACCGGCAATGTAGTCCATAGCTTTGACGCAAAAACAGCATTAAGACGCTACGGCGGTGACTTGCAAGGGGTACTCGACAAACTTGATTATTTGGAAAAACTTGGTGTTAATGCGATTTATTTTAACCCCATTAATGATGCGCCTTCCCTGCATAAATACGATGCACGTCATTGGCGCCATGTAGACGTAAATTTTGGCCCAGACCCAATTGGCGATAACGAACTTATTCAATCTGAAGACCCCGCCGACCCTAATACTTGGCGTATGACGAGTGCCGACAATTTGTTTCTTGAGGTAATTAAACAGGCAAAAGCGCGCAACATTCGCATTATTTTGGATTATTCATGGAATCACACTGGGCATACTTTTTGGGCGTGGCGCGATGTTTTAAAAAATCAGCAAGCCTCACAATACGCGGATTGGTATTGGGTGAAAAATTTTGACGATGTAAGTACACCGCAAAATGAATTTGAATATAGAGGTTGGTTTGGCGTATTTGATTTACCCGAAATACAAGAGACTACTTATGCCGATCATTCAGATCGGGTTAGTCTCCTGGAAGGCGATATTAAAAGCCAAGCAGCTAAAAGCCATATAATGGCAGTGACTCGCCGGTGGCTTGATCCTAATGGCGATGGAGACCCAAGCGATGGTGTAGATGGTTTTAGACTCGATGCCGCTGCTGAGCTACCCTTAGGATTTTGGCGAGACTACCGGACTTTTGTTAAGTCTATTAATCCTGAAGCTTATTTGGTGGGCGAAATTTGGTGGGGAAAATGGCCCGACGAGCTTTTTGACCCTAAGCCGGTGTTGCAAGGTGATGTGTTCGATGCAGTGATGAATTATCGTTGGTACAAAACGGCAAGACAGTACTTTGGGAAGGCGCCAAATGCAATAACACCTGCACAATTTGTGTCTGAGCTGTCGGCATTAACCAGCAACATAGGCGATGATTACAACTATGCCATGATGAATATGTCGGCTAGTCACGACAGCCCGCGATTACTTACCTCTTTGTTTAACGACAATAAGTATAAATTTAACGCTAAAGCGGCTGCCAACGAAAACTATAAAATTCACAAGCCCGATGCTAAGACCATTAATACCGCGAAGCTTTTGCTAGCGCATCAATTCACATATATCGGTGCGCCTCAAATTTGGGCCGGCGATGAAATGGGTATGTGGGGCAGTGACGATCCGCACAATCGCAAACCGCTTATTTGGCCAGAATACTCTTTTGAGAATGAAAGTGGGCATCCGCTTGGCAACACTAGACCAAGTGATGAAGTCAATTTCAATCAGGCTTTGTTTGAGTATTATCAGTTTTTAGTCAACCTTAGACGCGGCAATCCTGTCTTATCCACGGGTGCTATAGAATTTATTGAGCAAGATGAGCGTAAGCGTTTACTATCATATAGACGATATGACGATGGAGGCGAAAGTGCATATATTGTATTTAATACAGGTCGTAAACGTCAGCAAATAATTCTACCAGAATCTGTTGTGAGTGCTAAAAGTTGGTTAGTGTGGCATTCGAATAATGGCACCAATGTATTGCAAAGCGTGCCTAGCGAACAACTATCTATTGATGCTGAATCTGCTATGGTAATTATTGTCGCTAAATAGCTATACAAAACTATGCTAGTTCTTAGGTATTGGCACGAGCAAAGGAAAATTATGTTACAAACGCAGCCTATTCGTGCAGCTAAGCTCGAAACAGGAACGCCGCCCGAAGGTGGTAATCGATTTACTGCTTGGTTAGGGCGCTCATTGCTTGCACTTACTGGCTGGAAAATTGAGGGTGCGCTACCACAACATCCTAAAATGGTGTTTGCAATTGGGCCTCACACCACTAATTGGGACTTTGTGTTAGGAGTGGCGGTGTTATTTGCACTGCGTATTCGTATTCGATTTTTAGGCAAGCACAGTATTTTTGTGCCGGTGGCCAAGCAACTGCTTGAGTCTATTGGGGGTATACCTGTTAATCGTTCTTCGCCCCACGGTGTGGTAGGGCAAGTGGTAAAAGAATTTAATCAAAATGAAAAAATGATACTTGGTGTTGCGCCCGAAGGCACCCGCTCACCTATATTCCCATGGAAAACTGGGTTTTTAGCCATAGCATATAAAGCAAATGCACCGATAGTACTAATTGGCTTCGACTTTAAAGCTAAGCGCGTGCGCTTTGGGCCGGTGTTTAAAAGTGAAGGTGACTTTGCCAGCGACATGCACAAAGTCTATGGATATTTTGCCACCGTGCCTGCGAAGTATCCCCACAAAACGGTGTTCCCCGACAACCATCAATAGTGGTCTAGTAGGGACCTAAAGTTGCGCTGTCTTGCGACCAGTCACTTAACCACACCTGATTGCCTCTTAAGTAATACACTTTGTCTCCCTGTATTATGCTGCGGTCATCCCCTGCGTAAAAGTAAAAATCGGTGTTTGGAAGCACAGTTACTTTATGAATCAACGATAATTCAGGTGCATTATTAGTGGTATCGGTTTCAAGTAGCATTAAGCTATTACGATTCATAATAAAATCACTAGAAGTGTTGTCAGAATCAAAGTTCCCCCATTCTTCTAATGGTAATGCAAACTGATAAGCACCGTTGGTATTCAATACACTCAGCGCCTTGTAATTAAATTCGATTGGGGTAAAAGAATTAGATGTGACCAAACTCGATAACTCAAGTGGATTGGCCGGATCGCGCACGTCAAATAAGCTAATTTTCATACCACCGATTTGGGGCGGTATGATTGCTCCACCGCCAACTTGGGGTAAAATATTTATAGATACTTGCTGCCCAATTCCGAGTAAATATCCGTTGTCGAGTGGCTGGATATAGTTAGAAAAGCCGGGGATCTCTAACTCACCTTCAATGAAGGGCCTAGTGCCATCTGATAAGTTGATTACATATAGTGGATCAATATTTTGAAACGTCACCACATATGCCTTTTCTCCAATAAACCGAACGGCATAAATGTCCTCGCCCGGCTTACCGATAGCTTCGGGCGCAGTGTCATTGGGTAGCGTTGCAATAGCGGTTAAATCGGAGCCTTGCTGTTGCAGAATACTCAGGCTATGCAATGGGTCAGCTTGGTTATAGTCAGTAGTCACTACGCGTAATAAGTTGTCGTTTTCATGCATTCTAAACAAAGGATTGCCGCGCCAACCAAGTTGCCCTTCTACACTGCCGCTTGCTGAATAATCTAATGTAGTTAAATCAATCTTGTGAAATAAGGTATCTTGATTGTTTACATTTACTGCCAAATACAAATTGTCTGGCGACATATATAAAGTACTGGCAATAGTGGTTAAACAAGTTGATTGGATCTCTGTTGGGGCGTCTAAATTCACTTTAGTGACATTGAGAAACTGAGCGTAGCCGTCTTGCGATGTCGCTTGCGTAGGAATATAGCAATCTTCAGGATTATTTAATGGGCGCTGTTGCCCGTCTTGATAGAGTTTTGGCATCAATTGTTCAATCGGTGTTTGTGATACAACACTGAAATTGTCAATTTTATCCGTGTCGGTGTTAGCGCCGAGCGTGAGGTTTTCCACACGTGGAGTATACGTGCTGATAATATATAAGCTATTTTCGATACGTCGAGTCGCTAACACAACACCATCTAACTGAATGGCGGCCGATTCTGTAGTTTGCTCAGGGTTTGTAACATCAAAAATACTGATGGATACTTTAGCCTCAGCCGGAAACGATATCCTGTTTGATAAATTGTCTTCTATAAAGTAAAAGTTTACAGTTGTTCCGAGTACCGCAAGTTTATTTTCATGTAAATATATACCGTTAATGCGTTCAAACTCTAGGCTTGAAGAAATAGACGTTAATGGAGTAAGCGTGAAGTCTTGATTTCGCTTTAACACTCGGACTTTAGGCTGTAATGGCTGAGTTAAGTAATAGGTGCCTGTTTCAGCCACGTACATGTAATTTCCGTCATACTTTACCCGGTCTGATTCATCGACTCCCTGTTCCACAGTATTAGTTTGTGAAAAATTATCGCCTGATGTAACACTATTTTCACCAGGAGAAGCGAGGATACTGACTGCTTCGTCATTACTAACTTCGATAATACTGGTCGCATAAATCCCATTCTTTATAAATTGTTCCACTTGCGTTGAGCTTGTTTGACCTAAGGGGCCATTAAAAACCTTGGCTTGATTCACCTGTGGTGGTTCTGGTTCAGGTGGTGTATCGCTGCTACAGGCGCTCAAATTCAATAGAACAAAAGCAGATATGACGCATTGGGCAATTTTAGTTTTGTGTGACATGACATGGTCCTCAAAATTAACTATTTTCTACCCACTATAATAGGCTAGCCGTATTTATATTTCTGATCCTAATTAATACAAATTGTAATTATTTGTAATCGAGTAATGAGCATACGCATTAGATTTGCTAAGCTTTACGATATGCACATTTTAACTAACCTATTAATCTTGAATATGTGGTGTCTAACTATAGACTACCTGAAGCGCATGCCAATGTTTGTTGGTTGTGTTCGCTGCTTGGGCTTAATGCTGCTGCTGATGCCCTTTAGTGGAATTGCATGTGAAGATAGCGAGCAGTGCATCGAACAAGATCAATGGAGTATTGGCTTAGCCGTCGGTTTAGGTGCAAAAACTAACCCATTAGTCGACGGTGACGCAATCCCTCAGGTGCTATTATTAGATATAGCTTGGTATGGTGAAAGTACATATTTTGACAACGGTGAACTAGGCATCAGGTGGCTAGAGGATGAAAGTTTTGGCATTGAGTCTTATCTCACTTTAGATCGAGAACGCGCGTTTTTTTATTTTTGGGATCCTGCTAACATTTTAGTAAATATAGGCGCGTCCACCAGTGAAATAGATCCAGTAACTGCTCCTGTTACTGATGTGTCGGTTAATGATATTGAACGCAGAAAATGGGCGGTACTAGCGGGCACTCGCCTTAACTACTATCAAGGCAGCCAAAAGTGGACACTGTCATTAGAGACCGACATAACCGGGGTTCACAGTGGACAAAGAGTGGGTTTGTCTTATCAAAAAACGTGGGTAGGCGACAATTGGAGAGTGCAAATAACGCCTAGCGTAACATGGAACAGTGAGGCCTTAATTGACTACTATTACGGACTAGATGAGGCCGATTCTGCAGGCGTGCTATATAAAGGGAAAGGTGGTTTGCAGCCCAGTATCTCGCTGTTTTACGCCTATGAAATTACGCCGAAGTGGCAATTTCTATTCAGTAGTTCTTATCAATCTTTGAATTCAGGCATGACCAATAGTCCTTTGGTAAAAGACAAATATGTCAGTAGTTTATTCATTGGCGCAGGATATAGGTTTTAGATGGTGATAAAAAAGCCTTTAATCCTAACCCTCTCCTATTTGCTGCTGATAAGTAGTCAGTCTATTCACGCGCAAAGCGCGGACAACGATACGTGGCGTGTTCAGCCAAACACCTGTATTGTCCAATCCCTAGGTGATTTTTGCGAACTAGAGCTAAGTATAAATTTACCTGAACTCCCGCAAGGTGAATACTGCTATTATCAAAATGAACAGAGCTTATTCTGCTTTGAGCTGAGTAATCCAATATTATTAGTCGAATTGCGATTTAGCGAATATACCTTGTTAACGCTGCGCAATAAATCGCAGCAAATACTATTTACTCAGGCTTTAGACATCAAAACCCGAAAAACAAAGAAGAAGGTGCGCCGCGTTAGAGATCCATGGAGCCTATTTTGAACAAACGTTTGTTACTGATAGAAGACGACGCTCGTCTGAGTCAGCTGATTTGTGCATTTTTGAGCCAACACGGTTTTGAAGTTAAAGCCTTACCTGACGGGCAACAACTTTCACAAAATATGCGAGTATTTCAGCCCCGTGTTGTGGTGTTAGATATTATGCTGCCGGGGGAGGATGGCTTAACCTTGTGTAAACGGCTACGTCGAACTTATGATGGTGTCTTGCTATTTTTAACCGCTCAAAGCTCAGACTTTGATCATGTACTAGGTTTGGAGTTAGGCGCAGATGATTATGTGATAAAGCCGGTTGAACCACGGGTGTTATTAGCGCGCATTCAGGCACTATTAAGACGAAGCAATCAACACTTAAGTGTTGATACTCAGCAAGATAGCCTATGTTTCGGCCAGTTGTACTTAAATAAACAATCTCGAAAAGTCACGTTGGAGAACGAGGCAATTGCGCTTACTAGCCATGAGTTTGATATGTTATGGCTATTAGCGTCGCATCCGTCTGAATTAGTCAAACGAGAAACAATATATACAGACCTAATTGGCCGAGAATACGATGGTTTAGATCGCAGTGCCGATGTGCGAATTTCTAGAATACGCAAAAAACTACACGACAATCCACAAAATCCGTTTAAAATAAAAACCATATGGGGAAAAGGGTTCTTTTTTGTGCCCGACGTGTGGGGTTAAATAATGAATAAGAGTAAAGCATGACGCGCTTGTTTCTTAGTTTATATGTCTTTATTACGATCACGCTAATATTACTCAGCGCGGTACTAAATTACTTCTTTTTTTCAAATAATGAAGATGAACAGCCACAGCAATATTTGGTAAATACTTTAACCGTTTTGCATGAACAATCTAAGCTTGATCAGGAGCAACTTGATCAAATTGGCCTAACCTGGCGCATAACTGATATTGGCAACATTCCGTGGAGCGAAGCAGATCAAGTTTCCTTGGCCGCGAAACAAGCAGTATTATTATACGATAGTCAAAGCAACGCGCAGATGTACTTGCTGATCAATGAAGAAACGTTATTTGAGATTGACTTGCCCTCTACGGTTAGCCAACAAGACAGCTTTTATTGGTATAGCGCTTCATTTTTTGTGCTATTGGCCTTGGGCACTGCAATTTGGATTTGGCCCCTGTGGCGAGACTTACAGTTACTCAAGAGCGCAGCTAAGCAAACAAACTTGTCGCAAAAGTTTGAGCCTATCGCGCTTGAATCTCACTCCTTAGTATATCCAGTGGGCTTAGCGTTAGATGAATTAAATGCCAAAGTACGCGAGCTAATCAAAACCCAAATGGAACTCACCGGTTCAGTCGCTCATGAATTTCGTACACCCTTGTCTCGTTTAAAATTTGCCCTAGAAGCGGCTTCTATTGATGATCAGGCTGCATTAACAGCAATCAATCAAGATATATTAGAGCTGGAAACACTAATGCATGAAATGTTGAGCTATACGAGCCTAGAAAATCAGCAGCCGGAGTTAAATATTTCACAAATACCGCTGCTCAGCCTTTGCCAGCAAAGAATAGATGTTTGTGCACCGGAAAAGAAATTCAACATAACGCTAAGTGGCGAAAACTTAATTGTGCTAGGTGATGAACATTTTATTGAGCGCGCTTTTGACAATCTGTTTCAAAATGCATTATGTCATACAAAATCAAAAATAGTCGTGCACATTGAGCAAAAGAAATCACAGATTATACTAAGCATAGACGACGATGGCAGCGGTATTGATGCGGCTCACACGCAAAGAATATTCGAACCTTTTTTTAGGCCCGACCATGGACGAACCCGAAATCGGGGCGGCGCAGGTTTGGGACTTGCGATTGTTAAGCGCATTGCCCTTTGGCATAACGCAAAATGCTGGACGCAGGCCTCACCTTTTGGTGGTGCTAGGTTTTGTATTGCCTTTGCTTTAACAAGCAAGTGAAGGCGCTGTTGAATTATCTTCGCTAGCACCTCTTTTAAGCATGTAAATGCGAATAAACCACGCGTAAGGTTTTTTGTAAGCCTTGTTTAGTGGCGGGCCAGCGTATAGAAACATTGTCGACCATGCCGTTAGTACAATCGTTTTGAATACTAACCATTAAATACCCAAGTGCGTCTGAATTTATTTTCTGGCTTAGCGAGACAAGTTCTTTAGAGCTTCTTAGAAGCTGACGTGTGTCGTTGTGTTCAAGCGCTGACTCGGTGGACTTAATCGTCGATTCCAAATCGTTCATTAGCTGGGTTAATGCAATTGGCAAAGATTCAATGTTGGGTTGTCTTTGCAAATAGGGGAGTAAGTCAAACCATACTGAAGGTTTGGGGGGCATTGGCAGTTTTGCAATATCTGGCTTGCGGGTATCACGGTCGCTGCTTGACGCCTGTTCGTTAGCCACCTGTAATTCTTGCTTATGTGCTGTGAGAAGCGCATCTTCTTGTTCAGCAAGTTTTGCCTGACTTTCTTGCAATGCTTTTTGAGCGTTTTGCAGCGCCGATTCTTTATCGGCTAGCTGTTGCTCACTTTGTTCAAGCGCGCCTTCAAGATGGTTCATTTGGCTACTTAAGTCTGAATGACTGTCATGCTGAACGCTAAGCGTTTCTTTGCTTTGTGCGTATTCTTGCTGCACAGCCGCGAGTTCTTCTGTTAGGGCTTTTTGTTTGTCTTGCAAATCAGTAATAGAAGACTCTTTGCTTTCTAGGGCCTGTTGCTGTGAAGTGAGTTGGTGCTGTAAAGCAACTTCTTTTTCTTCTTGGTGGCTAATTTTGGATTGCAATTCTTCAGCTTGTACTCTTGCCATTTCGAGGTCTTTTTGCACCGCTTTTTCACCCGACTGGGTCTCGCTTACTTGCGACTCTGCGGCCTGTAAATCATCTAACTTATTGCTTAGTTTTGACTGCAAATTTTCATTTTGTTGTTGAGCAGACTGCAAGGCTTGCTGCAGCTGTTCTTTTTGTTGTTCAATTTCATCATGGTGTTTACGCCATTGCTCATCGCTGCCAGCCAGCATCTCTTTTTGTTTGTTGGCGCGTGTTTCAACGTCAGATAGCTCAACAGCAAGTTGTTCAAGTTTTTGTTCTTGCTCAATCCTAGCCAATCGCTCTTTGTCGGCTTGCTGCTGAATTTCATCAAGAGCCTGCTTAGTTTGCACAAGCTGATCGCGCTTAGCTTCAACTTCTTGTTTCAGCGCGTCTTTGCTCTTATTCCACTGTTCGTCGCTTTGTGCCATTTTAGCTTGCTGGGCTTCATTGCGTTTCTCAATGTCTTGGAGCTCGGTTTGTAGTTTCTCAAACAGTTGACGATGCTTGTCTTTTTCTGCTTTTTCAGACTCTGTTTGCTGCTTAGCTTGATGCAAGACTTGCTCTGTTTCTTGCAGCTTTTGTTGCTTCGCTTTTAACTCAGACCACAGCTTTTGTTGCAGTTGCTGCTGAGCTAGGCGCTGCTCTTTCTCTTTTTGTGCTAGTTCTTCTTGTTTCTGCTGCGCGGCTTGCTCAACTTCTAGTAGCTCTTTTTGTACCTTAGCTAACAGCTCTTGTTGTGAAGCTTTTTCAATTTTCTCGTGTTCAGCGGCTTGCTGCGCTGCTTCAAGAGCTGTTTGTGTGTTTTGCAGTTGCGCAAGTTTGTCGTCAAGCTCTTCTTTAAGGGCAGACTGCTGTGCTTGCATGTCGCCTTTTTCTTGACTCGACATTTCTTCGAGCTTTTCCATTTCGCTTTGCAAATGGCTTAAGTGGCGCACTTTGTTGCGCAGCTCTGCTTGCGCTATTTGACATGTCTCTTCAATTTCACGACGCTCTAGTTCTGCTTTTTCGCTGGCTTCACGCTGACTAACTAGCTGCTCGCGCAATTTTTCTGTGGTGCTGCTTGAACTCGTTAGCTGCGTTTGCAATTCATTTATTTGTTCGCTTACTTGATTAATTTGCGCGTCTTTATCGGTAACCGATTGCTTCATGTTTGTAATTTGTTCAACCAAAGCATGCATTTTCTGATTCTGAGCACCCTGTTGTTCTGTCAATGCTTCTGTGTTTTCTTCACTAATTGCCAGTTGCTCTTGTGCCGCTTTATAGTTTTCCTCGCTTTGCTTTAATGCATCTGCTATTTCAGACCGTTGGGCATTTAAGCCTCTTACTTCTTCGCTCGAAGATTCTAACTGAGCGTTCAAATTGGTATTAACCTGTTGTGCATCGGCTAGTAATTCACGGCTTTCGCTATACTCAGATTTAAGCTGCAAAAGATTGTCAGTTACATTTTTGTGTTCCTGTTGTAAATACTGATATTCGGACTGAGTCTCGTTTAAATCATCTTGCGCAGTTTGTAATTTATGTTCAGTATCTGCCAGGGTACGCATTTTAGTTGCTAGCTGGTCCTGACTGCTGGCCAATAACTCTTGTTTCTCAGCAACTTGACGTTCAGCTGCTTGGTGTAAGTTAGTTGCTAATTGACGCGCTTCATCCGCTTTTTGCAGTTCGCGTTTGTCCATCCATATACACAAAATTGAGTCAAATATTTGGTCTTTGTAAAGAGGCACATAGGTCGCTTGGCACGGTAATATTAGGTCGCCTACCTGATGTTCCCAAGTAAAGGCCTTCGCTTTTCCGCTTGCTTTCACTTCATCCACAATTTGTTGTAGAGCTTTGGCGGTATCTTCATTGGTATTTAAACGCATTGAAAATGGTGAAACACCAAATAAGTCAAAGTCGTTTTCTACACAGAAAAATTTACAAGCTTCTACGTTGAGTTTACTAAAACCGTTTTCTCCTAAAATAGCCATAGGCATACTGCTGTGCTCTAGCAGGCTGTCGAATTTATCCTGTTGGAATTGTTCGTCAGATCTGTCCGCAATCCAGCATAAATATTCTTGTTTTTCTTTGTTGATAATATCAACGTGCAGCTCGCTTGGATGTAACTTGCTGTCTTTGCCTTTTAACTGCGCATGAAAGTCACGTAGATGACCGGTTTGATGGAGCTTTTTGGCGGCTTTGCCAGCGGCGGTAGGTTCGTTAAACAGCTGGTAAAAATCTTGCTTTTTAAGCTCGCTGTCACTGAAGCCTAAGCGACGAGACATTACGCTATTGGCGCTAATTATCCGGTCCTCGGCATCGATGGTGGCTATGGCAACAGGTGCCAAATTCAGCATGCTGTCGAGTTGTTTTTGTTGCTGCTGAACCGCATCTTTTGCCGTTTGTATTTCGGTTATATCGTTAAGAATACCTAGCATGCCTTTTATTGATTTTTCACCCAATCGATTTTTGGTGCTATAAAATGCTAAGGTCATTTTAAAGTGCTGGGCTATATTTGCGTCACCATGAGGGTCGGTTAAACTAAAGGCTGCCTCATAGCTTCTTCCCGACAAGCCTGTAGACGATTGATGTAACTTTTTGATGTCATCAGGGAAAAAGTCTATTTCAAAGAGATTTTTTGACTTTGTGTCAGATGCAAAGTGTCTAAACAACATATTAAAAGCTGAGTTAGACCATAATATGTTGCCGCTTTCATCAAGTGCATAAATGGGATGGGTGCTTGCGTTTAATATGGCTTGTTGTTCTTGCGTTTTAATGTCGAGTAACTGTTTTGCAGTGTCGGCTTGACTGTTGTCGAGCACGCCAATATGAAGCTTGGTGCATTCATCATTCTCGTTTAGAGTAGCCACAATGCTAATACGAACGGCAATATAGACTTTGTTTTCGCCATTTGTATTTAGCTGCATACGGCACAGTAATTCGGTTTGTCCTTTAGTTTTGGCATTTTGTAAGGCGGTAGACCAAGCACTGCTGTCTGCGTGGTGAATTCTTTCTGTTAGTTCTTTTGCAGATGGTTTTCTTGGTGTATTGCCTGCTTCTTGTTTTTCTTTTGAATTATTGTCATGACATAGAAGAAGCAAATCTGCAAAACCATTATCATACGAATAGGTGTCTTCGACAACGTCTATCCAGATATTATGCAGCGCCAGTGCGCCTGTCATTTTTTGATGCTTTGTTAATTCAGAGCTAGCAACTTTAAGTTTGCGCTGAACTTGATTTTCGTCGGCCAAGCAAACAATTTTATATTGTTGTTCTTCGTCGCCATTTACATCCCCAAACTTAACAGAAAGGAACAAATTACTTGCCCGAGCTTTTGCCGTAATTTGCGAATCGTTTTCGCGCATAGCGGATTCAATGTCTGGTGCATGTTCGCTCTCAAAGCACTCAAACAAATATTGATTAAGCAGTGCTTCGTTGAGACGTCCTAATAACTTGGTAGATTCAGTATTGGCATAAATAACTTTGCCGTCTAAATTGACGTGCAATATTCCAATGGGAAGGTTATCAAGCAGTGAGTCGTTGAATATTTGTGCATCTTCATACTGTGAAATTCGACGATTTTTTAAAAACCTATGCACAAACACAATTGCAATCAAAGCGCCTATAACACCTGCACCAAGATACAAAATGGTATTAATTTGCGCAACGCTTTGTTTTTGTATGTATTGTCCAAGCGCAAAAGCTTTAGCGCTGTTAAGTAACATGCTCAAGGTCATGAAAGGTATAAATAGCTTAGCCACAAAGGTCAATTTCATCAGGTAATTCGTCTTTTCAACTGTCGGTTTTCTTTTGTAAATAATACCTTTGACAGCAAAGATTTGTGTAGCGTTCTCATATCGTAGGTATATGTAGTTATACCTTTCCTTTGCGTTACCATTCTTGACTTGTTAACATTATTTTTACAATTAAAGTCCGCCACTATATTATATATGCCTTTAATATTTTTATAGGATAGGGACATGACAAAAATACCTGCTTGGTTTTATGTGTTGGCCAGTGTTGCTTTGCTTTGGAATTTATTGGGTGGGGCTGCGGTAATTATGAATTTTATAATTACAACTGAAGCTATAGCCTCTCTGCCGCCAGAACAACAGCAGATGTATGCCGACACTCCTATGTGGTCTTCTTACGGGTCTTTGTTAGCGGTTATTACTGGGTCTTTTGGGTGTTTGGCTTTACTAATTAAAAAGGCATGGGCTTATCCTTTGTTTATGTTGTCGATTGTTGGCTTAGTGCTACAAAACATCGGTATATTTCTAGTGGTTAACGCGGTCGCGGTATTAGGTGAAACCGTGTTATTCATGCAGGCCGTTGTAGCAGTTATTGCGATAGGACTTTTGCTACTGGCTAAAAAGGCAATTAAAAAGGCATGGATTTTATAGCAAAAAACCAATTTCCGACCAAGGTAAATGACACTTTAGAAGTCGTATACAAACGCGAGCATGTTCGGATGCGTGCAATTCTGATGCGACTTTTAGGTTCGCAGCAACTGGCGCTATTGGATGATGTTTTGCAAGACACTTATCTTAAAGCGCTCACCCATTGGCAAACTACAGCAAATGGTTCACCTGAAAACCCAACTGCATGGTTGACTCTTACTGCTAAAAGAACCGCAATAGACTCTCTTAGAGGACAAAAAGTTAGGCAGCATTATTATTAACATCTCCTGCACTAGCATCGGGCTGCACCGCAGCCGCTAAAATAGCCGATCAATTCGCACAGAAGTCTAACATTAAAGATGAGCAGCTAAGTTTGTTAGTATGGCTTTGCACAAGTGAGCTGCATCAAAAGTATTTACTCCCTATTATATTGAAACAAATTTGCGGGATGTCGCAACAAGCAATTGGCAAAGCTATGTTGCTTGGTGTCGCAAATACAAAAAAGCGTATTACAATAGCTACACAGGCCTTAGAAGACCACGCATTTGAAACCTCATTTGATAATATTCCTAGACATGCCAAAACAAACCTGCGCCAAATATTATGTTTACTGTTTAACAACGGCCTAAACTGCAAAGAGGAACATGCAGACACAATACCAATTGCTTGCATAGAAGCGTTAAATTTAATGAGAGTAGTCGCTAATAACGCGATATTGAATGCACCTGAAAGCTCGCCCTTATTGGCACTTATTAATCTATATATGACTCGTATTCATACACGATTTGACAACAGTGGAACACCAATCCCTCTAAACTACCAAGACAGGAAAAATTGGAAAACACCTTATTTAGTAGAAGGCTGTTACCTCTTGAATCAAGCATTAGATAGCCATGAAACGCACGCCACACCCTATTTATATGAAGCCCTTCTAGCCCAAGAACACATCAAAGCTGATTGCTTCGACACAACTCACTGGGATCATATAATAAGCCATTAGCGTTATTGCTAGAAGTAGAAATGAACAAACAATTACGTGGTGATTACCAAACAAAGACCGCGGCAGCCTATATTTATGCCCTTGCTGGAAACAAGAAATCGAGTGAAGCGCATTATTCGCAAGCAAAAACAAATGGTATGGATAATAAGGAGTTAGCAGTTTTGCATCAGCAAATACTACAACGCCTCAATTAAGCATAATTACTATGCTTCCATGTCTAATATTTCGCGAATTTGTAAAACAGTACTGTTGTCTTGAAAAACAGGACAGGTTTTACCAATTTCAATCGCCTATTGCATACTAAGGGCAATAATTATGGAATAACTACTAATAAGATCTTTGAATTTGGAAGCAGCAATGTCGGTAGCAACACCATCGTCACCGAGCCTGGTTCCGTGTTGATGTAGAGGGTCGCCTCTAGATACAAGTTGACCCTTTTACGAGAGTGCATTCATTCAAATTTCCCACTGTTGCATTTGCGTCTGCATTTCTTCAGGTGAAATATTTTGATGCCACTGTGGATCGCCCCCTTCATACAAAAATATAAAACTTTTCATATTATTTCCTAGATTAGTTTTAAATTACATCATGTGTTACACCTATACAACGCTCGACGACGTGAATAAAAGACAAAAAACCAAAAAGTCGAATTGCTATATATTTGCCAGCGCGCAATGCAGTAACGAAAATTGTAAATTAATTGACTCTTTTATGTGAAAATAGTGTACAAATAAATATTGCGATTTTGCAGTATCTTGTGTGAAAAGCACGACAAAACAATATTTTCGAAGTGCGTAATAAAGAATACGTAACGTTATTTATCAATAGTTTACTAACGAGAGTAATAATATGCTATCAAAAAGACCCGACGGCGAAGTACAACCAGGTTTAAAATGGGGTCCGTTTACTATGCGGATCCCCCTCATCCATCTTCGTTTTTCCCTGGCTGATATGATGCAAGGTTTCGCCGTAGCCGGTGCCACAGGATTAGCCCTTGTTCCGTACTTTATGGCACTGCTTGGTCTTAGTTTTGAAGAAGCGGTGACCATGGCTATGTTTCATAGCATGCTAATTTCGGCTTCTTGGATGTTTTTTGGCGACCCCTATGCACCTGGTTGGTTAACGCCTGCCATACCTTTTGTGGTGGCCTTTATAACGGCGCCAGCCTATTTGGGTGATCACACCTCTCAATTTCAAGCGATGACCGCGTTGTCTCTTAACTTTGCTTTTATTCTTATTCTCTTAGGAGTAACAGGGCTCGGGGCAAAGCTCATAAAAGTTGTGCCCAATGTGTTAAAAGGAGGCATCATTTTAGGTGCCGCTATTGCCGCATTCATGCGCGTTACTTTGGATGGTGATGTGGCTAACGTATTTGAGTCGGCGCCTATTGCCGGCACTTTGGGCGTAGCGGTATGCTTAGTTTTCGCGTTCTCCAAGCCTCTTCAAGCCTTAGCAATGGACAAACAATGGTTTGGAAAAATTCTTGGCTTTGGCCTACTACCTGGTTTTCTAATAGCGGGAATAGTTGGCTATTTTACAGGTGAATTTGAATATAATATTCGTTGGGAGATTCTAGATGTAGGTGCATCGACCGCATCGCTTTGGGAAAAGGCTTCACCTTTTGCTATTGGTTGGCCGCCTGTTGATACTTTTTTAGCTTCATTTCCATTGGCGTTAATCACTTACATTTTGTTTTTTGGTGATGTAGTAACGGGCAACGAAATGATTGAGCAAGCTCAAAAGCAGAGACCAGATGAAAAGCTTGAGTTAAACGGTAGCCGCGCCCATATGGCAACAGGTATACGAAATGCGATGATGGGTATAGTTGCCCCATTCTTTGGT
This sequence comes from Acidiferrobacterales bacterium, assembly GCA_964195425.1. Taxonomy (GTDB): domain Bacteria; phylum Pseudomonadota; class Gammaproteobacteria; order Enterobacterales; family Alteromonadaceae; genus Glaciecola. Next base: position 20,530 of record CAXMOM010000039.1, on the reverse strand, counting down.
ACTCAAGGCGTATTGTGGACCGGCATTCAAGTTATTTTGTTGAAACGGTGGGCACAAGGACGCGATAAGGTCGATTCGATATTCGATAGTATCGGCAGCTTCTATGCGTTTGGTCTGCCATTCTTGTTCATATTATTACCATTAGTGACCTTGCTCGAACCATTACTACCCGTTGCTTTAGCAGTAACCCTCATTCTTACCGCATTTGCTTGTGCAACCCTTGCCTTATCTCTTGTAAGTGATGCAACAGAGCGCGGCGCTATGGTTATTACGGCAATGGCATTTAGTTTGTTTGAGCCTTGGCTCGGTTTGCTTGTTGGTCTTATTACTATTGCCGCTTTATGTGGATTTAAGGTGTTTTTACCGGCTAAAGAGATAAAAAATGAGGCTGAATAGAAGTTAGGTGCCACAATACTTCACTAACAGGTAAAGACGCTTAACAAGCGTCTTTTTTTTGCATAATTATCTAATCGGCCTTAATGCTATAAAGGTTGCGAAACCTCTTTAATTTTTATCTGATCTGTATAGGTAGAAAATTACGTAAATTGCTACTACTACTACTACTACTAATAATAAATGGTGATTCGAGACGAATTGCGTTATTTTTTTTGCATAAAGGACAAATACCAACCATGACTTTGCATAAAACATTGCTGATAATTTTGACCACACTTGCTATCGCTGCTTGTGCAACAAATAACGCCACAAACAAGGTCGCAAATAACGAGCTAGCCACACAGGCTATATATAAAGCAGGTTGGACTGCACCCGCTAATTACGAGTATACATACCAAGACAGCATAAAAATAATTTCATGGAACGTTGAGCATTTTGTGGACCAACATAACGACCCATATGTAAACAATCGCCGCGAAGACGATGCTCAACATATGGGTAATAAACGTGCAGACCTTGTCACTGCCTTAAAACAAGCTAACGCCGACATAGTGGTACTGCAAGAATTTGAAAGTGCTAAATTGCTCAAGGAAATTGCCGAGACTGATTTGGCTGACATGGGCTATCAGTTTTTTGCTGATGCGCCTTCACATACATGGTATATGAATGTGGTCATAATGAGCCGAGTGCCTTTAGGTGTTATGTATAATTTTGGAAATTTGCATACGCCTCTTGTTAATTGGTTAGACGAAGATGGCAAGTCAGCCACCCAAAGCCGTCTTAATACCAGAACATGGGCAATAGAAGTGTATCCGTCTGAAGACTATTCATTTGTATTAGGCGCCGCGCATTTAAAGGCCGGTAGAGGTGAGCGTGATATAGCCATGCGTTTAGGCCAAATCAATATGTTAAAAGCGCAATTTGAGCGTTTCTTGAATGAAGACGCCAACAGAAACATACTGTTAGTGGGTGATTTTAATGCCCTACCAAATACCCAAGAACTGGAGGTTCTGTTAAGCGGTACAAACGCCGGTAACACCTTTGTTGACCCATTGTTGGACACTGACCTAACACACCCTGCAATTGCACCTGAGCGTCGTCTTGATTACGCGGTAATGAATTATAATATGTATGCAGAAATGGTACCCAACTCTGCCAAACCTGTTGCATATTTTGCTCCAAAGCGCCAAGACGATTTAGCCGATCATTTGCCTGTTGTGATTGAATTCTTCTTGCGTGATTCGACGGTGGCTAAAAGCCTTAACAAGCCTTAATTTTAAAATCAGATAGAACAACTGCAAAACAATATGTGGCCGCTCAGGGCAGTTTATTAAACTAGTCGGAGTAGGCCTTTTGCTTGCATCAATTTCGAGTAATGGTATTAAGTTTCTATTATCAGTCAAACTTACACTACCCAATAAAGATTCTAAACATAAAGTCGCCCCACTTTGTTATACACTTCAATGAGACCCTTTTGGCGTGTTAGCCAACTTATGAATGAGTGCTTAATAATGATAAATAACGATATAAATGATGAAGAAATTCAAATGTTTCGCGATATGGTTTTACGTTTTTTAGAGCAAGAAATATTACCGCATTACGATACTTGGGAAAAAGAGCACCATACGCCAAGAGAAGTTTGGAATACGCTTGGCCGTGCAGGTCTGTTGATGGTTGATTTGCCAGAAAAGTATGGCGCGGCTGGCGCAAGCTTTGATGTGTGCCAAATGATCCAAGAAGAAATGTGTCGTTTAGGCCTGCATGGTCTGGGCACCGGTTACAATATTCATGCAAATATTGTCGGTCCGTACTTACTCAACATTGGCACTGAAGCGCAAAAAGACCATTGGCTACCGCCTATGGTAAGTGGAGAGGTGTTAACAGCACTTGCTATGACAGAGCCAGGTGCAGGAAGCGATGTGTCGGGTATGCGCACTAATGCTGTCAAAGATGGCGACCACTACATTCTGAATGGTTCTAAAACCTTCATTACTAATGGCAATATGGCCGACATGATCATTGTCTGCGCAAAAACCGACACCACAGCCGGTGCCAAAGGTATCTCACTATTTATGGTAGACACAAGTCTACCTGGATTTTCAACGGGCAAACCAATTCATAAAATAGGTCAACACAGTAGCGATACCGGAGAACTGTTTTTTGAAAACATGCGCATTCCAAGCGATGCCTTATTAGGTGAAGAAAATAAAGGCTTTGTATATTTGATGCAAGAATTACCGCGCGAGCGACTTGGCTGCGCTGCACAAGCGATTGGTCATGCCCAAGGCGCTTTAGATTTAACCATAGATTATGTGGGCGACAGAAAAGCCTTTGGACAATCTATTGGGCAATTTCAAAACACCCGCTTTAAACTCGCTCAGTGTCTTACCGAACTTGAGCTGTGTAGAGCTATGCTCGAAAAACACATGACCAAATATAAGCAAGGCGCGATGACCGTAACCGATGCAGCCATGTTGAAACTAGCTGCGACCGAAATGCAATTGACCATGGTCAACGAATGCCTGCAATTATTCGGTGGATATGGCTACACTGATGAATATCCTATTTCACGTTTCTATAGAGACGCCCGGGTACAAACTATTTATGCAGGTAGTTCGGAGATTATGAAAGAGGTTATTGCACGCAGTATATTAGGGCGCGGTTAACTAAGCCGTTTAGGCAACAAAGCTTTGGCGCAAAGCTGTTTTTTAAAGAAGTATGTGAAATATAGACAAAAAAAATCGCCGTATAAAACGGCGATTCAAAGTATTTGATTTGCTTACTGCAAATTATTACTTACGTACTTTTCTTAAACCAGCAAATGCTAATACACCAAGACCTAGGAAGGCAACGTGTGATGGAGCAGATACTTGTGTAACTGTGTCGCTATATGTGTAGATAACTTCTACAAGACCGCTAGCAGACGTATTAAAAGCACTGGTAATACTACCTGCGCCAGTCGCTACGCTTGTTGCTGCAGCGTCAAAAGTAAAGTCAGAAAAACCCATGCCTGTGAACAAAGCTAATGTAGCAGCGTCACTGTAGGTTTCTTGATTAAACTGTGTAGCTTCTAAGTCAGCATAAGTCGCGCCAGAAGTACCGCCGAAATCAACATCGCCGTCAAATGAAGTCGCGTTTAATATTCTTTCGATGCTTGGAATTGTCACTACAAGTGTATTCATTAGAGCATCAGTAAGCGTTAGCTCAGCCGACAATCTAGTTGTGATTGTTGCAGCTGCTGCATCTCTGCTTTCTACCGAGATATCACCGAAGATAGAACCATCGATTGAAAACGAAACAGAATCAAGAACACGAGTACCGCCCATAGTATCAAACTGAGCAAAGCTAAGTGATGTTTGGAAGTTAGTTGTTTGCAAAGTAACTTCATCGCTTAATACGATAGTTCCCGCATTTGAAAACGTAGCAGCACATAAAAGTGTAGCTCCGCATAATAATTTCTTTAACATTGTGTCATCCTTTTGGTTTAAAAATAGTTAATAAGAATAATATATTCAAATGTAACAATTCATTTTCTTTATTCTCGCTTACGCAAAGCAATTTTCGCGCCATTATTTAAAAGTCTTTTATTACATGCACTTACATGGTTTTTAGATCGCTTGAAATCGAATGTGTAAGATATCCTGACAGTATAAAAAGATGAATGTGATATCTGAACTATTCAACAACTACATTTTGGTGTGTTTGTTGGTTTTTTCACTTATTCACTAGTAGTACTGTAAGCCTTCAGCTTTTCCCCGAAAGGCGTAGTAAGAGACAGCCGTGTATATAAATATTACCGGAATAACAATCATTGCACCGACTAATATAATACGTAAACTTTCGGCTGAGCTAGCCGCTTCAAATATGGTTAGTTGACCGGGTACTACGTATGGGTAGAAGCTCACCACAAGGCCAAAGAAACAGCTTACAAATACTAGAATGGTAATTGCAAAAGGTAGCCAGTTTTTTCTATCCTCGGCATATGGCATACGTTTTAGAACTTTATAACCTAGTCCAAACATACTAAAACATAAAAGCGGAATTATTGCATATAGCGCGGCCCATTCAGAGTTAAGCCATATCTGCGCAGCACTCGCGTTTACGATAGGATTGACCAAACATACCGCTAAAATTCCGGTAAAAGTGAAAACGCCGTATTTTTTAGCTTGGGCAATAGCGTAAAGCTGCAGCTCGCCTGTTGTTTTCATGATCAAAAAACAGTTCCCAATAAGAGCATACGCGGCCGATACACATATGCCGCTAAAAACGCCAAAGACGATATTAAGCCACGTGTACTCTAGCCCCATAACATATAATCCCAGCATAAAACCCTGACTAAACGTCGCTATAATAGAGCCTGCTTTAAACGTTAAGTCCCAACGCGCAACGTAATTCTCTTTCACTTTGGCTCTAAAGTCGAAGGCGACACCGCGTAAAATAAGCCCAATGAGCATTAAGGTTGTCGGTACATACAAATTATACAAAATTGCGCTGTGGGCAGCGGGGAAAGCCACTAGTAATAGTCCCACAGAAAGTACTAACCACGTTTCGTTGGCGTCCCAAAATGGACCAATAGCGGAAATAGAAGTGTCTCGCCACGCTTTATTGTGCATGGGTAAGCAAATGCCTATGCCCAAATCGTAGCCGTCTAAAATGGCGTACAGCAAGAGTGAAAAGCAGGTTAAGCCAGCAAATATTAAGGCCAGCGTATTTTCATCTATGTAGTTCATCATTTGTATGCACCTGTAAAATTAGTAAGCGGGTTTGGACGCAGGTTTGCCGCGCCTGGTACCGTTAAATCGTACTCCTCCACTTCTATCGATTTGCGCGCTAGCAAAAACAGTGTTTTTATATAGGCAATGAGTAGCATAATATAAACGCTCAAATACAGGGCAAAGGTAAACATCACGTTTTCACTTGCGATAGTGGTTACTGCATCAGCGGTTTTTAGTACACCACTGACTAGGTAGGGTTGCCGCCCAATTTCTGTTACATACCAACCTGCAAGTGTGGCAATCCAGCCAGAGAAGGTCATGCTTATTAGTACTTTCAACTGCAGTGGACTAAGCTTGCCATTGCGCTTGAGTGAAAAACTGCACCACCAAGCAACCGTTATCATTAACATGCCCATGCCTACCATAATTCTAAAGCCGTAAAACAAGGGTTTAACCGGCGGATGAACGCCTTCAAATTCATTTAGGCCTTTGATTTCGCCCGCGGCCTCGTGAGTTAAAATAATCGAAGCCAAGTTGGGGATCGCTAGTTCAAATTTATTGCTACGGGTTTCTTCATCGGGAATGGCAAATAGGACCATGGGAACGTGAGTGGATGTTTCCCAAATCCCTTCCATAGCAGCGATTTTTTGCGGCTGATGTTCCAAGGTATTCAAGCCATGTAAGTCGCCAATAAATGCTTGCAATGGGGCTAAAAGGGCTGCGCAAAATAAGGCGGTTTTTAGCGTTAGGTTTGGCGCTTTTTTGTTGTCGCCTCTATGCAATCTATAAGCTGAAATTCCTGCTACCAAAAAGCAAACCGTTAAGCCCGACGCAGTCAACATGTGAAAAAATCGATATGGAAACGAAGGGTTGAAAATAATCGCAGACCAGTCAGTGGCATGCACTACCCCGTCTATTACTTCAAAGCCGACAGGCGTTTGCATCCAAGAATTTAATGCAATAATCCAAAAGGCCGACATGGTTGTGCCAAACGCCACTAAAAAGGTTGCTGTGGTATGCATCCAACTGGGTACTCGCCTGAATCCAAATAACATAATGCCCAACATGGTTGCTTCCAAAAAGAAGGCGGTCAATATTTCATAGGCAAGCAATGGACCCGCAATATTACCAACGGTTTCCATAAAACCGGGCCAATTAGTGCCAAATTGAAATGACATAGTAATGCCACTTACCACCCCTAATGCAAAGGTAAGTGCGAACACTTTTACCCAAAATCGGTAGGCGCGCATCCATACTGGATGTTTTGAAATATCAAAGCGCACTTTGAAATAGAAAAGTAACCAACCTAAGGCAATAGTGATGGTGGGAAATAAAATGTGAAAACTAATATTGGCGGCAAACTGCAGCCTTGAAAGCATGAGTACATCTAACATAATTTACCTCGATATAAATGAATATTTGGGTTTTATGCTTGTGCTATCGTTATTATTATTGGTTTATGAACACAAGGCTTGCTTGCTTATTTTCGTTCTTTTTTTGGCATTATTTTATGCGTCAGGTCAATAACCTTACTAACGCCCGAGCCTAATTTCATTAAGCCATTCAATTGATCTGGGCTGAGAGCTTGTAAGCTTTGCGTCCATTTTGTGATATTTTCAAGTAAGTCATGAATTTCATTTATACGCTCTTGCGCATATTCTTCATTTTCGTTGGCGGGCTGGTCCATAAGACTGTCGCGTAAAATAGATAGGGTTGGGTCTATTTCTCTTTTGCGACGTTCTTCAAAGACCTTGTTTGCCATGTCCCAAATACTGCCTTTGGTATGGTAGTAGTCTTTCCTGTCGCCTTGTTTATGCTCTCTGCTAACTAGCTGCCAAGCACTAAGCTCTTTTAATCCCATAGAAACATTGCCCCTTGAGATACTCAAGGTTTCGGCTATATCGTTTGCGCTAATAGGCATTTTACTTAGCACTAGTAATGCATAAATTTGGCCTACAGTACGGTTAAATCCCCAACGACTGCCCATCTCGCCAAAGTGAAAAACGAAAGATTCAATCATGGGTGTCATTTTATAATTAATGGGATTTCTCTTAATGCGGAAGCGCAATGTTTTAAAGTTTCAGTAATTTCTGAAACTTTAAAACATTTTTTGATGCAGGTCAATGTTATTCTGTAGAAAGGTATTTATCGTATACGAACCATTAATATCCTCATGATGGTGAGCTGATGTTTATGCCTTATAAATCACCCTCAATACTGGTGTTTTCGTCAATCGCGAAATGACGAAAAATACGTGAATATAGAATTGGTGTTTTTACTACTATCTTTACCAGCATAAGTATATTGACTTAAAGTAATTTTTTACGCTATCTATATGATATAAATACGAATTGTATTGAAAAATATCAAAATAAAACCCAAATAATTTAAAATGTCTATTATCATTTTATCCCTATTAAACAGCGCTAAGAATATACTTAAGTAGGGTCGTTTTATGCCTAAAATTGCCGATAACATTGATAGTGATTTTTTTTGCCGTAAAACACGTTACTTATAAGGTTAATAATATGCAGGCTTGGTTGTCTAAAAACATTGCACTACTATCACTAGCACCGGCGGGTCTGCTGTTTTGTTTCATTATTTTTTCAATGCTTGGCTCATATCACACTTTTTCAAACTCAGCTTCTACTGCATTGGAGGTAACACTTGCCAAAAAAAACAATGCTTTGGTAAACGAGATTCAAAAGGAGCGCGGCATTAGTGCTGGTTTTGTTGGTAGTAAGGGACAGAAGTTTACACAAAGACTGCAACAGCAACGCAAATTAGTAGATGCTGCAAAAAATGCCCTCGAGTCGTCTGAAGTGTTAATTGAGGTGGGTGATACAGGTCGCACTATTATGACTTTGTTAAGCCCTCACCTAGTAAAATTATCGCGATTAAGAATTCAAGTAGATAGCCTTTCACTTGCAAGCGCTGATGCAGTTGCTGAGTATTCTAAGATGACCAAGGTACTTTTAGACTTCAATGGGAAGTTAGCAGGGATTGCAAAAAATGCACTAGGAAAACATAACTTTATATTGCTATACAAGCTTAGTACTTTGCAAGAAAAAGCAGGTTTAGAACGTGCCATACTTAGCGCTGTATTTTCCGCAACTACTTTTACCACAGACCAGCAAATGCAACATATGCAAAATATTAGCTATCAAACAACGCTTATGAATGAGTTGTTTATGTTGTCAACTGACGAATTTCACTCGGTATTAGAAGATGTTAGACAAGAAAGTAATGAGGTCAAATTAGCGCCTTATAGAGCCCAAGTAAATACCGCTATAGAGGCCGCTAGAGCTGGCGAGCAGGGCAGGGGTTTTGCGGTAGTAGCTGATGAAGTTAGAGCCTTAGCAAAACGTACGCAAGAATCTACCGAAGAAATTGCGCGTGTTGTAGATGTGCTAAACGAAAGTTCGAGTGCGGCATTCCAAGCGATAGAAGTAGGGTCTGAAAAAGCCAGAGCCTCGGTAGCATTGGCGGAACAAATTAATGTTGTGTTAACGAACGTAAGTTCAAATATGCGAGAGCTTTCCGAACTTACTGTAAACGTAGAGCAATCAGCACAACAGCAGAGTTTTTCTTTGGATCATATTGTTTCGGGCATACGTGAGGTAGATGGTATGTCATTCGAAAACACAGCGGGGTCTGAACAAGTCTCCGATGCTGCCAACCAACTCGCAAGGGTTGCTGAATTAATGCTCGAGAAAGTTAGCCAATATAAAGTAAACTAGAATTATTGCTGCTTGCTCTTACTGTTACCCAAATATAGGATAGATAAAGCAATGGCGCGAAGTGACTTATGAGCTGAGCTAGTGCAGATTAACGCCCAGCTCTTTTTGTTTCTTTTTCGTCAATCCTGCCGATACTAATTTGTAAGACTCTGTTATGTAGTATCTTAGTTCTTCATCCAATTCGCTTGAAGCGCCATATTGTTGAGTCCACTTAAAGCCTCGTGAGGCTAAATATGGCGCAGGTCGATAGTGTTCTTTGTGTGTCAAAAACTCAAAGTTTAGTGGCGATGTTTTAAAGGTGATTGCGGGCATCTCTGCTTTTTCCCATCCGCCTATGGCAAACACTTTTTCACCTACTTTCCACACATGCGAACCGCCCCATTGCAAGACGTATGAGGTGGCTTTAAAAGCCTCGCAGAAGTCGTTGAATTGTTGGTATGTCACCAAGTTTTCCTTATATTAAAGAGTCACTCGCTTATAAACGTTTATGCATAAATAGACTGTGCGGATCGTGTGTATAACTAGCAAAGGGTTCGCCATAATCAAATCCATGTTTGATATATAGTGCTCGAGCAGGCATAAAATACGCCATTGATCCCGTTTCTAAGCTTAGCTCTTTAAAACCATCGTTTTTAGTCTTGGTAATAATATGACGCAACAGAATATCAGCAACGCCAAGGCCGCGGTATTCTTTAGCCGTTCGCATTGATTTGATTTCAGCCCGATATTTGTTCAAACACTTGTATGCAGCAAATCCAACAAGCTTGTTATCGTCCCAAAGACTCCAAAACTGAACTGATGCTGCCTGTAACCCTTGTATATCAAGAGCGTGCTTACTTTCAGGCGGTGAAGTTGCCTGCATATCGGCCAAGTGTTCTTCTAGCAATAAAATCACGCTGGGATGCGTGATATCGCCCAGTTTTAAAGAGTAGGTTTTATCCACTATTCCGCCCCATTAATACAGTGTAATTAAGTACACTATACTAACCATAGGCGCCTAATAAACAAACAACCTATTAGAGGATGCTATTTTTTTCGCACGGTGATACCGCCAAATAAAGCGATGTAGCTACCTAAATAGGCTAAAACGATTTGTTAAAGCGTAAGCCAAGATTATGGTCGCGGGCTCCATTGGTTACGCCTGCCAAGTATCTTAGTTGGTATTTAACACCGCCAATACTGCCGCCAATCATTGGCCCTATTTGATGGCTTTGGTCATTAAACGATCCAAATTCGCCAAGTTTGCCATAGTTGTTGAACATTTCCACTCCCAGCGTTAGTCCGCTGTCTATTTTCTTGCTGACACCAAGGCGCGTTTCAATTTTAGTGCCACTGGCTGCCTTATCACTGCCAAACTGCCATGCGCCAATTAAAATCCCGCGTACACGAAAACCGTTAGACAGTTCCCATTGATTTGTCCAATTGATCGCGAATTCTTCAGGGTTGTCGCTGCGGCGTTGACGAACATCAAAACGCACGCCACTAGACCAAATTCCGTTATTTTCTTTTTTCTTAACGTTGTATAAGACTTCGGCGCGTATATATTCATACTGAAGACTGCCTCGGTCACGATATTGTAAAATTATACGGCCGCGTACTTTGTCGTTAAAGGCTTGTTGGTAATGGGCACGATACGCCCAGTTGTCTGCTTGGCCGTCTTCATCACCTGGTGATAAGGCGAGTCTGAGCTGTGCACTTTTTTCGCCCTCTTTTACACCGGGCCCGTGAATACCAGAAGTATTCGAGGCAAAAGCACCCGTTGATAGGGCCATCATCAATAAACAAAATCTGTATTTCAAGAACCTTTTCAAATCAATTTCCTTGCATGATATTTATGCAAACAGTGCAACAATAAATTTTCTATCTAGCTTGTTTTCGGCGTCATCGTAACGAACGTTAACGTGCAGTTGATGCGTAATATGCATAACAGCAGCCGATAGATTACTTTTCCATTAGAAAAAGCTGATAAAATAATAGGCGCGCATAGTAGAGCATTTTTTCAACAAGTAAAATATTATTGTGTAGACTCACACCTAAATCACTATTCTAAAGAGGATGTTATTGAATATGCCCCTTGTAGCACCGACTAATAAGTCTAAATTTCGACAACTTTTGGCAAACAAATGGTTTGTTCGAGCGAGAGATATCTTCCTTTTTATTGTTATTATTAGTACCGTGATGGCGTGGCAATCTAAAGATATGCTAAGTACCAACGGAACGGTTAGTATTCAACAACAGAATTTGGTGAGCTTACAGGGCCAAGTGCTCCCGCTGTTAGATAATGACAAACCTAACCTTATTTATTTTTTTGCACCTTGGTGCCAAATTTGCTCTCTCAGTATTGGCAATTTAACGTATTTGAACCCAAACAAAGTAAATGTAGTGGTGGTTGCTCTTGATTATAATTCTAAAGAAGAAGTGATGGAATTTGTTAACAACCATGATGTACAAAGCACGGTGCTACTAGGGCAAGATCAGCTAAAATCCGAGTTTGCTATTCAAGGATACCCAAGCTATTACTTGCTCGACAAAGACCACAATGTCATAAGCAGTTCTTACGGGTACTCTACCGCGATAGGCTTAAAACTTAGAGAAGTCTTTGGTCAGTGAAATTACCAAGCTCAAGGCTTCTGTGTAAGCCAAACAATAAGATTGACCATGTCGTTCGCATCCATGTCTTGGGTAAATCGTGCTTGATACTTTCCATTTACAATAAAGTTGGGCACACCATTTACGTAGGCGCGGTATGACATGAATGATTTATAATGATCATCAACTAGCGTGTCTACATCTGGCAGCGTCATTGCAGTATCAAAATCTTCAGCAGAGATTTGATTAGCTACAAAAAGTGACTTTATGTCAGCCATACTAACGATAGATTGTCGCTTAACGTGAATATGCTCGAATATTGCCGCATTAATAAGGTCTTCCTTACCCATATGCCTGGCCATTAACATAGCTTTGCTAGCGTTTTGTTGAATGTTCTGGGTAGTAAAACTCATAAAATCTACATGGACTTTTGTGAATTCTGTATTGCTATCCAATTGCTCTTTAAGTTGGGCAGCAATAGGTTCGAAGTTGTAGCAGTGACCACACCAAAACGAGAAGAACTCTTGCACTTGCGGCGTTTGAGTCGCCTTTTGGTCAAGTACTTTGTAGTGTGTGTTTTCTAACCAAGGCTCTTGAACAGGAACTTCGGAACAGGACGTTAATATTAAAAATGTAAACAAGATGGAAATTTTTTTCATACACAGGCCTTAATTAAATGTTCGATCTGATTATATTGTTACACGGTTTCTATCGCGCTAATAGTATGCGCAGCAACCTTAGGTATAGGTTTGGGCTTCAGGGCTTACATATTTTGTAAGTCATTCATAATTTGCAAATTGAGTGTTTGTCCAATATCCATTGCCACGAATGCTTGCTCACTTATGTTGAGTAATTGTCGTTGCTTGCTGAGTTCTTCTACCGGCGCCATCGGCGCTTCTGCCGTTAACGAAAATGTCCCCCAATGCATGCCAATTGAAAAGCGACTATTTACTTCCTTATGGATGTTAAGGGCCTCTTGTGGATTCACATGATAGGCCTGCATAAACCATCTTGGCGCATAAGCACCAATTGGAATTAATGCTAAGTCAACTGCACCTAAATGCGCCCCAATCTCTTTGAACTGGACGTTATTGTAGCCAGTATCACCACCAAACCACATTTTATAACCATTGATTGTTATCGCCCAACTAGCCCATAAGGTTTGATGGCTGTCGGTCAAACTGCGTGATGACCAATGCTGACTGGGCAATGCCTCAACTAATACATTGCCTTGCTGAGTTTGTTGCCACCAGTCTAATTCATGAATATTATCTGTTATTACCTTGTTGTCGATTAAGATTTCTCGTAATCCTAGGGGAACAGCAAATTGAATCGGAGATGATTGGCTTGCCGATTTTTCTGCTAATTGTCGAATGCTCTGAGTATCTAGATGGTCGTAATGGTTATGGCTTAAAATTATCCAATCGATATCTGGCAGTTTAGTATAGTCCATAGGGTGCGCGGTATAACGTTTTGGACCAGCAAACGAAGTTGGCGATGCGCGATCACTAAAAATGGGGTCTGTGAGTATATTTACAGTGTCATATTGGATAAAAAACGCTGAATGCCCAAGCCAAGTTACCTGATGGTTAATGGGGCCCTGAAGCCTCGAAACATTTACAGCTTGTACTTTTACAGTATGCGCCAGAGAAGAATGGTCGGCCCATGGTTCATTGCCTAAAAAACGCATACGCAAAAAATCAAAAAAACCTTTTCTTGGATCATCTATATATGGGTTTATAAAGCCATCTTTAGAATGATGACTCTTGCCCTTAACATTGCTGAACTGATTGCTAGTGGCACAGCCATTTAAGGTAAGACCCAACAAAACGATTAAAATGACAATATATATACGCATGTTTGCTCCGAAAAAAACGGTCCAAATTAGTTATTCAGAACCCACCAATATGTTGTACGCATTTTTCTAAATAAAGACCTAATCAATTTCAGCTGTGTCGTTTTGTACACATGAATAATGAGCCATACGTGAATATAACTAAACATCGTCGTCAACGCCTGTTAAGATGTCGACATGTTATATGAGAGCGATTTATTCGTTAATGTTATTGGTTTTTTTTTAGGTTATCCATGGCTATTCCATTACCACCAAAGCTAGAAAAATATTTTAATCGTTTATCTATAAAGAGTCGGTTTTTTAATAAACTGCTGAGCTTCTTTTTTATGCCTTTTGTTTCCAGAAGTGGCTTAAAAATGAATTTCGTTGAAGACGACTACTACGCGATCTTGCCAAAAAGACGCATGAACTTAAATTGGTACGGCACAATGGCTGGTGGTGCGATTTTGGGCAACTCAGAGCTGGCTGCTGGTTCTTACTTGTTTATGCTAAGCAAAGGTGAGTACCGTATGATTTGCACCCGTTTAAACTATCGCTTTTTATTACCAAGCATCGACGCAATTATGTACAAAGCGTATGTTGATTTAGAAGAACTCGCCGAGAAAATTAAGGCTGGCGGTAAATTTAATATAGAGATGACCATTAAAGTATTCAGAACCAATAATAATAAATCCACTCGGCGTATTGGCTCTGGTACCATTAGCTTTCATATGTGGCCTGTAGGTACATAAGCTTGCCAAATACTGTGCAATACGGCTTCTATTTAGCCTGTTCGTGGCTGTGGTGTTTGGGCGGGTTCTTTCCGTTAATACTGGGCCGCGATTACGGTTGGCCAGCCTTAGCAGCCTTCACTATATTTAATGTGGGCGGTGCAATGGCAATGGGGTTTTTCTTCAAACACCGGGCGCAGCAGCAAAGCTTCGAAAGCCGCCATAAGCCTGCAATTGCGGTTTTTTCGTATATCACCATTGCCTACCAATTATTCTTTGTGGCTTGGCTTGGTGCAACTATTGGACAGCCTTGGTTACTGGCTGGAGTACTGGCCATCGCGTTAGGTCTTTATTTTAGTAAAGGTGTTATCACCTATTGGGCCATACTATTTTACCTTCTCTCTATTGGCTTATTTATCAGCTTTTTTGGCACTGACTGGCCGCCTGTCGACATTAGTGCAAAAGGCTACTGGCCTCACGCTCTGCTTCCACTTGCCATTGGCTTTATATTTTCGCCTTACTTAGACATTACATTCCACCGCGCTTATAGCGACAGTGACAATCCCAAGTTAAGTTTTGCGATAGGCTTTGGCGTGTTGTTTTTGAGTTTACTCGGCTTTGTATTTTATTACGCAGGCAGTTTGGGCGATGTTTTCTTTAACCAAGCACTGCCCGCGGCTATTATTTACCCTGTGATTGGTTTCTTGGTATTGCAAATAGCTTTCACCATCGCAGCGCACTGCGGTGAACTCAGCTCTCAGCAATATCTAAAACCTACTATACTGGCTGGCGCAATTGGAGGATTTTCGTTGCTTGCGGTTGGTTTATTAACATTCGTGAAAGATGCCACCATACCCTGGGTCGATTTACCGCTGGCAGAAACCCTTTATAAAAGCTTTTTATTCTTTTACAGTCTAGTGTTCCCCTTGTACTTGTTACTCGGAAAATCAAAGAAGACCTACCTTTGGGTCTTGGGGATATGCACCCCTGCTTATTCTATTGGATTTTTGATGGGTGGTGAGCACAGCTACAGCTTGACCATTGGCGTAGCCATTATGGTTACAGTAATTGTATTTAAACGCCAAGCACGCGTCTAGTTAGTCGCCTGCTTGACTGATTTGAAAATGACTAACATGATGATTATTCCCAGTGAGCTGTTGTTCTTCATTCTCATTGATATATTTTAGTTTTTTGAATATATGCTCAATATTGGGAATTTAGACTCTCCAAACGAAACCGTAACGGTCTTTGTTTCTTTACCTTTGAAAGTTAAATTATGCGTAAGAGGATTACTGCGACTACCATCTGCAAATAAAGCCAGTAAATGCTCTTTATCTAAAGCACGAGTGCCAGAGGATAAATTAGTTAATGTAATAACACTCCAACGCTCACCGGCTTCATTACTCATTAGCACATAGTTACGTATTTCAAAGTCACCTGCTTTGGGCATGATATTTTTATTGTTAGGAAAAGAAAATTCAATATTTTGAGATACGGAACGATCCACAGTCAATGTTTCTGTATCGTCGGCTTGAATTCCATATGAGAGAATCATTAACGCTACAAATATAAATTTCTTCACAGTTATTTCTCCTAAAATATTGCATCTGACTAAACGGTGAAAATCCGTTCTTTGATTTTTGACTGACGCTAATGTTATATAATCTACGCAGTATGGCAAGTCATGCTTTTGTAACAAAACCTGTCTACCTGCAGCCGTAACTACCGAAGTATAAGCACGAATCTAGAGTGAAATTACTATTTTTGGAACCATCATTTCTATCTTTATCGCAGCGTTTAAGGGGAGCCCATTTTATTGTAAAACAAGATATTTGGCCCTTTTTAACTTATCTGATTAATTCAGAGCGAGTTTACCCTAATTTACAAAGGGTCATCAATTGTTCATCAAGGATCAACATTGCATATTGCTCAGATAATGCTTAGTCTAAAATTAAAACTAATAATGGAGAATGATATGAGTAATTTACATGGCGGATGTATGTGCGGAGAGGTCCAATTTGATACAACAATTGCTCCTGCATTTGCAGCTAATTGCCACTGCATAGATTGTCGTCAGGCAACGGGTGCGGCTTATGCAACAATTAGCTTTTTTTCAACAGAGCAAGTTACCGTTACGGGGACGTCAAAACGATTCGAGCATAGCGCTGATAGCGGTAATACGTTAACCAAGCACTTTTGTGGGAACTGTGGATCAACATTGTTCACTTCCAATAGTGCGCGTGACGGCGTGCTGGGCATTATGGCGGGCGTAGTCAAAAATATCGAAGATGTAAAACCACAGCTCAATGTTTTTGTGTCTAGTAAAATACCTTCCACACCATTAGATAATAGTATTCCAGCACATGAAAAAATGCCAAGTTAAGGGGGCAATGCCTTCTATTATTCTCAGCACGATTGGAAGGCATTAAACTCTGTTTTGCGGCTCCATGCCAGAAGCTCATAGTGCTTCAAAATACTGTTGAGGCTCAATCAGGACAACATTATCTAAACCTTCAAGGATGCAGATAACCGGTTCTCGCACGTTTGGATTACTGTGCATTGGGTAAATTATTTGTTTGTTAGACTAAGATTTGCATTTTCCTTGAGATATCACTGGCTTTGGTTTGGGCCATTCGTAGAGCAGACCAAATCAATTGGGCTACAAGGTTCGAAAGTATTCAATAGTTTTTTCAAGACCGTCAATCAGGCTCACTTTCGGTTCCCAATTGAGTTTAGCGCAAGCTAAAGTAATGTCTGGACAACGCTGAAGAGGGTCGTCTTGTGGTAAAGGTTTATACACCAATTTGGAGCGAGAGGCGCACAGCGATATCACTGTTTCTGCCAATTCGCCAATTTGGAACTCGCTGGGATTCCCAAGGTTCACCGGCCCGGTAAACCCTTTCTCAGTCGCCATCATTGCGGTAAATGCATCAATCATATCATCGACATAACAAAACGAACGAGTCTGTGTACCATCACCGTAAATAGTTATGTCATTTCCTTCAAGCGCCTGAACAATGAAATTGCTTACCACGCGACCATCATTTTTTGCCATACGTGGTCCATAGGTATTAAATATCCGCACGACCTTTATATCCAATTGGTTTTGGCGAAAGTAGTCAAAGAATAGTGTTTCAGCACAACGTTTACCTTCGTCATAGCAACTTCGTGGGCCAATTGGGTTAACGTGTCCCCAATAAGATTCCGTTTGTGGGTGTTCTTGAGGATCTCCATATACTTCAGATGTGGACGCTTGGAATATACGAGCGTTAACCTTCTTTGCTAAATCAAGCATGTTAATAGCGCCGTGGACACTGGTTTTGGTGGTCTGCACTGGATCTTGCTGATAGTGCACTGGTGAAGCAGGGCATGCCAGATTAAAAATTTGGTCCACTTCAACATCCAGCGGGAAAGTTATATCGTGGTGTATCATCTCAAAATTAGGCTGACCCAACAGATGCCGGATATTTCTTTTGTTCCCGGTAAATAAGTTGTCAACACACAATACATCATGATCTTGTGAGATGAGACGTTCGCACAAGTGCGACCCGAGAAAACCGGCACCGCCAGTAACCATGATACGTTTAGACATAATTTAAGTCCCTTTAAAATTGTGCGATTAGGCAAGCAGTAAACCGTGTGCAAGGTATCAAAATTGCGGCGAAAAATAAAATAGCCGTAATCAATCAATATCAATGTTCTATTTTTGTGTTTGTATAGAAACTTACTGAGCCTGAACAGTAATTTTTCCTGTAAACCTGCTACCAAAGGTATTCATTAACAACCCTATTAAAACAAAAGCGGTACCCATCCATTGAATAGCTGATATTGATTCATTTAATAATAAATTAGCGGTAGTAAGCCCTACAATCGGCACGCCCAAGGACAATGGGGCAATTTGCGCGGCGGGGTAACGCGACAATAAATAACTCCATAGCCCGTAACCGATAATGGTGGCACACACTGCAAGGTAAAGCAGCGAGGCTATAGACTGCCAGCTGAAATTCAGCAAACTATTGATAATTTGCTCTGGGCCTTCAAACCACAAACTAGCGATAAAGAAAGGAATAGGCGGTATCCACGCACTCCAAATAATCAAATTTACGTTGGCTTTGTAGCCGCGATTATTAATGCTTCGGGTACAAATGTTACCCATAGCCCAAAACGCTGCAGCTGCCATAGTCAAACCAAAGCCTAAGGCTGTCATAGCCAGTGGGTCGTAGCTTACGGCAATGAGACTCAGCCCAAATACTGCCACAATCATGGCCACCAACTGATACCCTTTTATCGCTTCTTTTAAAATTAAAAACGCAAACAGCAAGGTAAATAATGCTTGTGCTTGTAATGTCAAAGAAGCTAAACCTGCTGGCATTCCGTAGGCCATTGCGCTAAACAAAAATGCGAACTGCAAAAAGCTAATAGGTATTGCGTAAGCTAGCCACCAAGCAAAGGGGACGCTAGGACGTTTAAAAAATAACGAGCCAATACTGGCGACCAATAAAAAACGTAAACCGCCCAGAAGTAAGGGAGGCAAACCTTCTAAACCCCATGTGATTACTACAAAATTAAGGCCCCAAATCACCACTATGCACAGGGCAATTAACATATCTTTATTCGACACTACCACTTCCTACTTAATAAACATGCGCAATTAACGCAGACATTGTTGGAAAACCTTGTCATAAAGAAGGACCATTTGAGACTAACAAAAATGTTTCATAAGGCAGAGCAATTCGCCTTGCTCTCAGCTTTGCTAGATCAGATTATCATCATACCCTATGCAGGCCAATTTCATATGCATTTGATTCATAGCTGGCTACAGACCATCTTATTGGCCCCTATGTATTTTTTATCACAGGTCCAATTAATCGCTAGGCCAATCTTTATTGAGGTAACATAGCCATATCAACTTCAAATGGCAAAAAGGTTTCCTCAGGCATTATGTAAAACATTGGCAGTGTACTGAATGTAGTGCTGAATATTCGGTCGCTCAAGCAATGAATTTATGCCCCAAAGATAACCGGCCGGTGCAGCTTATATTAGATACTGATAGGCTCAAACAAGACTTCCCAAATATGCAGTGGTATCGGCCAGAGCAAAAGTCGATGTGGCGTTTTGGGCCATTGTTACCTTTTGATATTGGCAATGCAGAACAAAAATAATATGCACTTACATTGGGCGAAGGACATACCCCCGTTATTGATATTGGCGATTACCCACTTGTAAAAGCGCTGCAGCTGAATGTACTTATTCAAGACGAAGGCCAACCCTATAAAGTTTATGGCGCGAACCCAACGGGCAGTTTTAAAGACCGCGGTATGGCAATGGTTGCCTCTATGGCCAAATATTATGGATTGCAAAAGCTCGCGGTGCCAACCCAAGGTAATGCCGGAGATTCGTTAAGTGAATATGGCGTAAAGCATGGCCTAGACGTCACGGTTATTATGCCCGACGACACGCAAATGCCTATTTTAGGCAAAGTGGCTGCTTATAGTAAAATTTATGTTGGAATTGATCTTGCCTTGGTAAAGGGCACTATTCGTGAAGCCGGTGCGCTTATGAAAGAAAAATATCTGCCCCAAGGATTCTTTAACTGCGCTACTTTTCAAGAATCTGGCTGGTGCATAGAAGGTAAAAAAACTATGGGTTTAGAATTGGCAGAGCCTTGGCCAAATAAGAAAGCTGAGTGGAAACTGCCCGATGTAGTGCTATACCCAACCGGCGGCGGCACCGGAATTTTAGGTATGTGGAAAGCCTTTAACGAACTTTAACAAATGGGGGTTATTGGCAGCCATCGCCCAAGAATCATCGCTATTCAAAGTGAAGAAAATTCACTTGTTGTAGATGCTTTTGTAGAAGGCTTAGAGGACAGTATTGCCACTAACGGCGGGCAAACATTAGCAACGGGCCTGTTTGTTCAGGCGACAACCAGCCCAAACTCGATGAAATGTCTAGCGAACGCTCAAGATAACTGTTGCCTAATCTTCCCAAAGAGACTTTGGCGCTTAACACACGGGGAACATAAGGGGGCTTGAATCTTCCATATTCTGAGGCAAGGCGCTTTACATCTCTCTATCAAGATTTCAGTACTAACAGTCCGTTTACTCATTCACCTTAATGACAAAAATCTCGCAAATCTCTTTGAGACCAGAAATGAGCAAACACAAAACTACCCGCAAAAGCAGCTGTCACAGAGGCTAATCTATACTGTTAATTTGCCTTGTACTCTAATAATCAAGTATCCTAATAAGATGTGCAGACGCAGAACCATCAATGCTTTGTTGCTTGTTAGTCGTTAATGTCGGTTTTACTGTTGTCATTTTAACTTCCCGTACATCTTAATGCATTGATGCTTTATTGACTCTTAATCAGTTTATAAATGGTTATTTATTACCGGCTCACAACAATGTGCTGTAACGCTGGGCCTCAATTCAGACAGGAGATTAATTTATGGGAAACTTATTTAAGTTGTGATTGAAAAGTGCTTTGCGTTGTTTACTACGAAATGCCTCTTGCTCTATTATA
>CAXMOM010000038.1:0-6124 GCA_964195425.1 Acidiferrobacterales bacterium | reverse complement strand
TCAAAGTAAACGAGCTTATCTAGATTGTATGTTGAGCTAAAACCTTTAATTAGCTTGTGTTTATGTTGATAGATACGCTGGATTACATTACTCGTTACGCCGATGTATAAGGTAGTGTTGTGACGGTTAGTGATAATGTATGTACAGGGTTGTTTCATGATTGAATTCCTTTTCAATTGAGTCGTAAACATATATCGCTTTCGCGATATTGAAAAGGACTGTTTTTTGATTTTGGGGTGGAGTTGGGAGGTTACCGCCTGCGCGGTAATGACCTAGGGTGTGTGTACAACGGAGGTAGAATCAACGGCAGGAAACTGCCCGAGACCGTCATCAGATTATTCTTGTAACGTTGGCAAATGGCACTGCGAAGTAATTCAATCAAAAGCTCTGACTGTCCGCTTTCTTTCATTCCGGCTAGTTTGCTTGTGCGCAAGCTCTGAGTTCCAAACACTAATGTATCGAATTATTATAGTAATTAGGCTTTGGATTTTCTCAGTTTCAACCTTTACGAAATTTTGACAAAGTGTAGGTACCATTAATGGCGGGTTGCAAGGCGTTTCAGTTTCACACATTAAGACACTCGCATAGATAGCGCCCAATATAAGAGATCAAGCAGCACGATTTGGTTATTTTAAGAAGACGTCAATACCCTTATTCAAGAGGAGCCTTTTTGTGAGAGCGGTAGTGTAGAAACTAATGAAGATCTTGCTAACTCGCGTGTTGAAATCAACGACAGTGCCTACGGCGTTTTTGTTCAGGGCGAACTCTTCGTTTCTGATCTTGGAAAACTAACCGTAAGAAGGACTGGATCAAGGCCGTTGGACCTAGGTAACGGTGTTCTACTGGTGGTTACGGACATTTCGATAACAAGACAACGACGGTTCTCCATCGACGTCACTTCACAGCTCCAAGCTGTTTATCAATATGACGCAAGCACGCTGCCTGTAGTAATTCCGTTAAGCGAAGATGTCATTTTTGACTTTGACACCCCAAACACAAGCTTGACCGCTGATATAACTGTGAGAGAGCAAGCTACACGTGGCACACAAAGCGTGCAAAGCGCAATTATACTGGGAGCGGGAGAGGTCTTTATTTTAGAGTAAACGCAAAACTGATCTGTAGAATGAGATGATGTGTTTACTTATTGCGGCACTTCTTGTGAAGAAGCTTTTAAACAAGCAAATGTCGCATATCAGGCAAGTACTTCTCTGCACCGCTAACTTTGCGGGTGGGTTTGCGAAGAGCTATGTGCGAGGAATGTTAGAGGGGTCGGTTATTGATGGAATTGACATGGTCATTTCCGCTTCCACTAAACCGGGGAATAGCGGATCTGGTTTAAAGAACGAGGAATCGACTCAAACGACCGGCAAAAATTCAAGTGAAAGCAGAGCATCAGAAGCTCAGGATGAAGTAGACGTCACCAGATTAAAAAACATAAAGCCGGACATGAGCGAGCTAACTGCTTGTACTCAAGATTATTGCACTCCCGCGGGCTTAGGAATGGATAACGAAATGGATCCCGTCTATTCCAATCAATTACTCAATGGCGAGCCTAAAGATAGAGTTTTCATAACCTAGAAAAAGCACTTCAACAAGCTTGTGCGATGTTGCTGATGGAAGTCTCGATAGCTGATTTTAATTTTGACAGTAGCGAAAGAGAAAAAGCCACTGCGCTGCTGAAGTACCTATTTGATTTGTCAGACGAGACTTTGGCGGAGTTAGTTGAATATAGCGAAAGCAAAATTGAAGAGAACACTTCTGTACATCCTTTTACATCGCTTATAAACGAATACTACAAATATGAGGAACGCGTAAATCTAGCTGCTTTAATGTGGAAAGTAGCTTACGCCGATGGAGATTTAGATAAATACGAAGAAAGTATTATTAGAAAAGTCGCCGACTTGCTGTATATCTGGCATAGCGACTTTGTAAACACTAAGCTTGCTGCTAGTAAACCTAGTGCTTAAGCTATGAATGAAGAATACTAAGTATGGATATTAATTAGAGAACTTCCCGCCAATGAAAAAGTCGGTCGTCGCCCCGGTATAAGCCAAACGTAGCGACGGCTGAAGGGTTTTCATCATAAACACCATCATTGTTCCAGTCAAATTTTAACCATTCGTAGGCGTCATATGATACCCCTATTTGCCCTTGATTTTCAGCTCCCGGAGACGCTAATTCAATGGATTGGGTTTTACCATTAAGGAAATTGCCTACTCCCCCAATTAAATTGGTGAGATTTGTATCTAAACTAATATCGGTAAGCGAGATTTTATTTGCATGGTAACTAACACAACTATTATCTGAAGTGGAAGTGAATGAAGCGCCATCAAAATGTTCAAGCTGTAGTACCTGAGGGAGATTTTCTGTTTCAGGGCCGAAACTGTTTTCGAGCCCTACACGTCCAAACCGTATTTCAATACCTGTTGGTGATGCATCAACAGTACTAATTGCGTTAACGCTGTCTGTATCGACGATGCCAATAGCCGAAAAATCAATATCGGATATAAATGGCGCTACCATCGCATTTGCAGAACGGTTGTAGAAGAAGTTGTCATCGTTAGACAATTGATAGTGTAGTACCCCTTTTGGTAATACAACGACGCTAGGCAAGGCCGTCAAATCATTTTGACTTAAGGTGCCGGTGAGCATATTTGCAGTTAACGGAAGTTTGTTACTATCAATTCCGATTGCTACCTCATCGAAAGCGGGTATGGTTAGGGTAATATCTGTTGCACTAAGTTTCATATAATCATTAGCGCTGCCTTCACTGTCCTCATAATAATTTTGGGTAATATTACCTTGTTTATTGTATGCAGTAACCGCCAATACTGGATTACTTAGGTATGACATTGCGCCAATACTATTATTAGCTTCGTGCTTTTGCCCTGTATAGGCAGTAAATGCTATTCTTGAATCACATTTAGCATGAAACAGACCGTTTTGTGCGACGGTTTGTTTAAAATGGTCAGGAATAAAACGGCCTATATTAATCGCGTCAGAAGAAACAGCAATCCCAACATTGCCATAGTTACTGTCTTGCACATCAAGATTAAGTAAACCTACCTCTGAATAATGCGCGGCGCTGTAAGTAGACACGCCGGCAGAAAAACCACTTAGCGTCACGTTTTGAAATATGGCGCTGGCACTTGTTGTTAAAATTGAATTTGAAGCATAGTGCAAATTGCCATCCACACTCGCACCTAACGTAGGGCTGGTGCGAGTAAGTTGGAACTGTATTTGCCCAGGCGAATAGTTGGGCGTAACATCGCCAACACTATTTACCGCGCTTACCGTCAAATCGAAAACTTCACCCGCTTTATGGGAAGGCGTTGCCGTGGCCGTCGCGCCATTTAGAACCGTAGCACCTGCTGTTGCGCTAACTACCAATGCAGCAGGGCTTACCCAAAAGGTATTGCTAGTGCCCGATACTGCTATACCGTTTGTATCATAATCAGCATGTAAGCGAATTTCTCCCGCGTCAAAGTAAACGGGTGTGGGAATTGTTGCAATACTATCGGCTGAAAAGTTTAAGGTGGTGCTGGTGAAGCTTGGATACTTGGCGATATTATTGCCGTCAATGCTAAAACTAAGACCGCTGTTTCCACTTGGATCTACGTTTTCTTGCGATAAATCTATATTTTGATCCCCCGAAAATAGACCTTCGCAAACACCATTGTTGTCTTGAACGGCTTGTAATCTGAGAGGAAAGTTTGTTCCCGATATCTGATTTGTGATTGTTTCAGACACACCTGAGCTAGTATTTAAAAATCTAAACCCTGCCGCCACAAAGTCCATATTACACGTTTCGGTAACACCGTTTACGCACTTCATGTTTGCTTCGGGTGTAGCGGTGAGTTTCCCCAAAGTAATTGTTTGAACGGTGGTATGGCTAATGGTTGTGCTAGTAGCGCCAGTAAAAGAGAGCGTATCACCACCTTCCCAGCCCGAAGGTATAAGTGTTAGGGTAGTTGGTTGGCTATATAGTTCTGAGCAGTCGCTGTTTGCACATGCCTTGATTACCACAGGCTCTGCTTGACAAGTTAAGCCCTGACCATCATGTTCTATACGATAGTGGTCGGGATTGGTAACACACACTGAACCACTCAGCGCAATAGCACCGGTAGTGTTGTTGGAATTGTTTGCACTGGCACTTAATATCTCTTCTAACAAAACACCTTGTTCATCAAACAAACGAATATTATAGATATCTCTTTGGGCACAACAGTTATTTCGACCAAATACCTCAATCGAACTTATATCACTTGCGATATCTAATGTTACTGTCAAAATTTCATTGTTATCGCTAGAATTACTATGGTATATGTTTGGCCATCCCTCGGCCCCAACACCGTTTAATACGCAGCTCGCATCAGAAGAACTGGAGTTGCACGATTGATTGCCTTGATAAAAGCCAGTGGCACTCACCGAAGCGCTTGTGTTTAACGCTAAATCTGAATTTGAAGAAGCGCCCCAAGCAACGACTTCAGACACTTGTAAAAATGAACCCACCGCGGAGGATATTTCAATCGTTTTAACCAGAGGGTAGCTGCTGTTCATAAATGAAAGATCGCAACTTTCAGTATTACCAATAAAGCATTTAAGTGGCGCATCGGGTGAGGTTAAGGTTTCGCTAAGGCGGATAGTTTCAACATTGTTATAATTGAGCATTGCCGTTGTTGAGCCTGTAAACGTGATATTGTCGCCATTAGCCCAGCCTGAAGGAGATAGCCTAAGATGGCTTGTTTGATCGTAAAGTAATGTACACTTAGCATTTGCACAAGCTTTGATGGTAACGCTTTCGGCTTCGCAGGTTAAGCCCGTGCCATCATGTTCTATGCGATAATGATCTGCGGCCAGTGGACGAACCAAAAAATCTAGTAAGTTTAAAGCTAATCTGCCTTTGTTGTTGAGTGGGTTATAGGTCGCTTCATTATTGATAGTGGTAATAAACTCGGTATCGTTGATTATAACTAACTTGCCTGCACCTTCGCTAAATTGACCTCTTTCCCAACAAGCAATTGTTGCTCGTCCAGCGCCATCAACACCACATATAGTGCCACCTAAGGAAATAATTGTACTATTGCTAAAATGCGTTTCACCATCATTGATAGTAAAAGGGCTCACAGCACCAAAAGGCCCATTTTGCAAAGGTGAGGATACGCTACTTGGATTAGTCATCCCGTTTGTGGTTTCAATACCCAGCGCCGTTCCAATACCATCGTGAGTGGTATAGTCTTGCATTAGTACAAGGTCACCCCCAGACAAAAAGAAATTTATTATGTCGCCGTGAAAAGGACTAGAATCTGAAACGCTCCACCAAGTGGCAACAAAAGCATCAACGGTGCTAAGAGAGCTCGCATTTAAGCTTGATAAATTGACAGCTTCTATTGACCGAGTTACCACACCATTAGTCCCAAAAAACGCAGGGTTTTCCATGGCAGCGCGCCATTCTGTGATGTAATACCCGTCCCAGCTCCAATCTTCATCTTCAGTGATTGATTCTCGATGGCCTGTTATTCTATAAGGTGTAGTTGAATAGTTTTGTGTACTAACGTTGGAAGCAGCAACATCTTGGTTGCTGTATATTTGGGAGATGTGTGTGGCTAAGAACAACTCATTGTAATATTCTTCATTAGACTGAGGAGTTGCCATAGCCACTGTGATTACATTCGCAAAAATCACGATACTGATGAACGTTGTTAACACTATACTTTTAATATCTAATTTCGACTTTTTTGGTGCAGCTCTTTTCATAGTATGGTTTTTTTTCGTATTTCGTTGATTAAACAGGATACCTATAACAATAAGTATAAGTCAAATTAACACTATAGATTAGCCTCTGTGACAGTTGCATTTGCGGGTCGTTTTGTGTTTGCTCATTTCTGGTCTCAGTGAGATTTGCGAGATCTTTGCCGTTAAGGTGAATGAGTAAGCTGACTGTTAGTACTGAAATCTTGATAAAGAGATGTAAAGCGCCTTGCCTCAGAATATGGAATATTCAAGCCCCTTATGTTCCCCGTGTGTTAAGCGCCAAAGTCAAAGTCTTTTTGGATGATGAAATCATCAACCATAGCCGTTTGCTCTAAAGCTTCAACTGGCGGTGCTCTGGTGTTGTTACCGT
>CAXMOM010000037.1:0-16565 GCA_964195425.1 Acidiferrobacterales bacterium | reverse complement strand
ACGGTAACAACACCAGAGCACCGCCAGTTGAAGCTTTAGAGCAAACGGCTATGGTTGATGATTTCATCATCCAAAAAGACTTTGACTTTGGCGCTTAACACACGGGGAACATAAGGGGCTTGAATATTCCATATTCTGAGGTAAGGCGCTTTACATCTCTTTATCGAGATTTCAGTACTAACAGTCAGCTTACTCATTCACCTTAACGACAAAGATCTCGCAAATCTCACTGATACCAGAAATTAGCAAACACAAAACTACTCGCAAATGCAGCTGTCACGGAGGCTAGTCTATAGTGTTAATTTGCCTATACTCATCATAGACTGTCGCGTTATCCACAAAATACTGGCACATTTAGAGAAAAAGTACCCAACTTCTTCACAAACAACGCTATTACCACCTTTGCGTGCACCGCCTGGCGAACAGCAAGCAAACGAGTTCACTATTCAACCCGACTTCAATTTTGGGGCATAGACAACAAGCAAAACACAAGATACTAAGAAATGTACAATCTCATGGTAGGAGAGCCTGCACTCAATTTCCAATATTGCTGTACCAAAGGTCTAACAAGACCAAAAACTGAAACCTGTCACATCAGTAAAACTACCAGAAAATTCTCGCAAAAAACATCTAACCATTCTAAAAGTCAGCTGTGACAAAGGGTAGTAAATAGCTTTAATTTTTCCTATATTCTGATGAGTATTGAGAATGAAAAAGATTTTCAGATAGGAAAAACATTGACGGTGGTAAAAATGTATTTGCAATACTGCTTTTCTATACAATTTAACGCGCTAATTCAAACGCAATAATGATGCGTTGATTTCTTATTTTAGCTATCGGCTTTTTATAAATCCAAAGACTAAATGATGAGACCGCTTGGGGCACAAACAAAGAACTTCCCATATACTTCGCTACTTCTATATCAGAGACACTCCCGTCAGTCTCGACACTAAATGTTAACTCTACTTCTCCAACCAGCCCTAACTCTGCGGCTTGCGAAGGATAAACAGGAGAAACCTGATGAATAGGCTCAGCGATAACACCTAGATGGCTGTTTTGTAATAAAACGCCAGTAAACAAAAATATCAAAACCGCCATAGTTGCAATTATTCGAAGCAAAGTTTTATTAAAGTGTATCTCACTTTTAATATTAAGAATTCTTTCCTTTACGCGTGTTCCACTTCCATATCCCATGACACTAAAAGATATCGTGCTGGCTGAGGAAGCGTACTTTAGAAACATATTTGCATAGACAGCTCTGGTTTTGACTGTTTTGCCCTTCAGTACATACGAGTCACAGGACAATTCCTGCTCGTTTCTAAAACAAAGATATCCCCACCAAATAATAGGACTGAACCAAAAAATACAAAGCGTAATCAAAAAAATCGCATTCCAAAGGCCATCACGCCTGTTACAGTGAACCCATTCATGTTCAAAAATCAAGCTCTGTTGTTTATGTGGCAACTGTGAAAACGTGTTAGGAATAAAAATTTTTGGCCTTAAGATACCGACGGACATAGGTTGGTCGATCTTGTTTGAAATATAGACTGGAACCCTTGTTCGCTCACTAGCAATGTTTCTCAAAAAACACACCCCTTTTAAATACGACGCTGTTGACAACATTCGTAAAAACCTAAAATGTAGTAAAGAGATGGCGCACAAAACAATCAATGCACCTGTCGTCCAAAAGAGTAAGAACGGAGTATTATATTGACTAATTACTTGATGGCTATACAAGTATGGCTCTGTTATTAATGAAGAAAAAGTAACTCTATCAGTTGGATGGTAAATTAAAAAAACTAAAGAACCAGCAACTAAAAGGGGTATCAAACACCATATTTTGTATAAACCTATAGCTCCGATTTGAGCCCTGATTGGCCGCCTAAATAAGAGCAAGCATACAACAAAAAATGTTGTAACTAATGACTGTTGAAAAAGCCACTCAATCATTTTTTTCGTCCCAGCTTTTAATCAGCTTTTTTAGTTCTTCGATATCGTCTTTTGACAAACTTTCATGTTTTGCAAAGCTTGCTATAAGAGGAGAAATTTGGCCCTGAAAAAGCCTCCTTACAAAGCTGTGTGTTTCTTTAATTTGATAGTCATTCTTTTCAAGCAAAGGGTAGTAAGCATATTGCCTTCCCTTCTTCTCATAACTTAATGCCTGTTTTTTAATTAATCGATTGAGTAAAGTCTTGACGGTTTTCTCATGCCAAATGTGAGTTTGGTTTAGGTTCTCTATCACTATATCAGCAGTAACAGGGAAGCTTTTCCAAATGACTTGCATTACTTCGAGTTCTGTTTTTGAGATTTCCATTGACACCTAGCAATTACAATTGTAATGTTTATTACGAATTACAATTGTAATACTTTATATTGTTATTTTAAAGTCCTTGGCAAACATTATTTAGGATCGTCCATGAAAATATTTATACCCTGTTTAATTCTTCTAATTTCTAGCTTTAATACCTCTGCAATTGTCATAAGACACGATAAGGCAGACGAGCTTTATCGCTTTAGAACGAATGTCATTGAAGCTCATGTAACTTTTACCACACCCCATGAAGGCAAAGACTATATCGTGGGTTCAGGCACGTATTTAGGAAATGGCTGGGTACTCACGGCTGCTCATGTTGCTCATTTTTTTGAAAAGCCTGATGTAGCACAGATTCTCTCTGAGAAGTTAAAGATACACCAAGTTATTCTTCACAATAAATGGCGCGATAGACAAATTGGATTTGATATCGCATTAGTCAAAATAGAGGAGCCGAAACAAAAGATTGCTCCCGTGACCCTGTTTTCACATGATCTAAAGGCTGGAGAAATAATCACTATTGCAGGACGGGGTGATACAGGTAATGGTGTTATCGGTATGAAGACCCAAGATTCACACATGCGGGTCGCAGAGAATAGGGTCGATAAAGTAAAAAATCAATGGCTCAGCTTCACTTTTGACTCTCCTGAAAATGGTGCGTTGGAATATGAAGGTATGTGCGGTGGTGGGGATAGTGGTTCCCCTGCTTATATTGTAAAAGACGGAATAATACATGTTGTAGGACTAAGCTCTTGGCAAGATACCGAGGCAACAAACTGGGAGCAGGGATTTTATGGCGCAGAAGATTACTATACGTATATCAGTTTTTATAAAAATTGGCTTAATTCACATGTAAAAAGTGAGAAATCTTTAATCGATAAATAGAACTTCATTTTTATACTTTTTTATAGCAAAAACCTACACGCTTGTAATTTTAGGAACGTCATGCGCAAAACACTGTTTATTTCATTAATAATTTCGAGCTTATCTGCTACAGCAATTGTTGTTCGTCATGACGTGGCTGATGAGAAATATCTGGCTAAAGGTATTAATTTGCAACACAACTTGAACCAATTTTGGTTCGATTTGCACTAAATGTTGGCCCTCTTATGAATTGACAATGCATTAAATCTGATAGCTATTAAAGGAAATCATATGGTTCACTTTTTCAATGCACTTGTGGGTCAATCTTGCGTGCAAATTAACAGGTGAGTGAAACTACATTATTCAGGCTGTTTGAAGTAATACTCTGGCGGTAAATCGTAACGGTTTCTTCTAGGCTAGTCATTTCTCCCTTACTGAGTGTGTCTCCTCTTTGGTACTTTTGACTCAAGAGTGTTCCTTGATATAGCAGATGCCAGCGCCTAATCACCTCTTCTGTTAACAAATTATCTGCCAAGTCTTTGTCCACACAATCCACGACATGAGTATGATTACTCATTGCTACATAAGCACATACATCAATGGCAAATACTGACGATAAAAATAACAAACTCTCTTCTACCCAAGCACGACGATGCTCGTAACTCTGCCCGGTAAATCTATCCTCACCGCACAAAAAAGAACGCCGTACACAGCGAGAAACACAACGGTAATAAGGCGTTGGCAGAACGTTATTACCCTGAGTTCTTCCTAATTTGACTACAATACCTTTGCCCGAATTTATCACAGCAATTTCTGATAGTTTCGTAACTAACGGTAATACCTCTTACTGACAGCAATTCTTCGATGTCACGCAAGCTAAGTGTAAATCTGTGACAAAGCCACACGGCGTGACCGATTATTTGGGATGGATATCGATAACCAGCGCATATATTGGTATTTTTCATTTCCAGATTATTGCATGCTTATGAGCCCGCTCGTCAACTTGACAGTGTCGTTATTACACTTCCTACCACTTTAAAGTAAAAATAAATCTATGTTAGATGATCACATGTAAATTTATGCTATTGGTTTATGATATTTGAGTCTTATACTACCTTTGACGTTTTCTGAAAACAATACATTGCTATATAAGCGAATATCAAAAGAATAAGATATTCAGGTTACACACTTGTTGCAGGGAAGAATTACCATGACAAATTATAAAGATGATGCAGACAAGGTCATTGCGGCAGAAAAACAACATATAGGTGAAGGCAAAGAAACCGATACAAAACGCATAGGGCTGGCCTTTTCTGGGGGCGGCATCCGCTCGGCATCTTTTAGCATGGGCTTGACGCAATCGCTAGTTGCTGATGGGAAACTAGCTAAAATGGATTATTTGTCTACTGTATCGGGTGGCGGCTTTTTGGGCTCATCCCTTACCTGGTTTTTGAGCCAGAAGTCAAGTGATGGTTAAGCTTATGGCACCTCTGCAGAGAACTCAGTGACAGACCGTTTTGGGCAGATTATAGTCGTTCAACCTTAACAGTCTATACTTAGATTGGTTTGGTTGTGTACTCTTTACATACGAATATTGGGCAGTTAACATTTAATGAACTCCGCTTTCTTTTCGATGCATTGAGTATCTTTACTCAAAACGAATACTCAGGGCTTGCCTTTAAACGCTGTCTATATTCTCTTCGAAGAGTAAAGGATACATAACAAATTCCACTTAATGGAGATTTGTAATGAATGATATAAAACGTAAGTTTTCAATATTTATTGGGTTAGATTGGGCGAATAAAAAACACGACGTTTGTGTGCAAGTTGGTGATAGCGACAAACGCAGTTTTGAGGTCATTTCACACTCGCCTGAATCGATCGATACTTGGTTAAAAGAGCTGCACCTCAAGTCGAAAGGCAACATTGCTGTGGCGGTCGAGCTGACCAAAGGCCCTATTGTATATCCGCTGCAAAAATATAGCTTTGTGACCGTGTTTCCTATTCATGGATTAACGCTGTCCCAGTATCGTAAAGCGTTGTATCTCAGCGGTGCTAAAGATGACCCGATGGATGCAGAGTTAGCATTAGATATGATGCTCAACTATCCAAATAAGGTGAAACCTCTCAAGCCTAGCAGTGACGATTGCCGAACACTTTCATTATTAGTTGAGCACCGCCGCTCATTGGTTGACGACAAGCGCAGCAATGCTAACCGACTTATTAATGCCTTGAAGCAATATTATCCGCAACCGCTAGACTGGTTTTCTCATCGTGATAGTGAGTTATTCTGTGACTTCTTAATCAAATGGCCTACTTTAGATTCGGTAAAACGCGCGAGAACCACTTCGATAGAGAAGTTCTTCTATACTAGAGGTGGTCACTCGGCGGTCAATACAGCTAAACGTGCAGCGGGTATTGACGCGGCATTTGCACTTACAAAAGATCAAAGTGTTATTCTGCCTCCCAAGCTTTTAGTGGTCGCGCTTTGCAAGCAGATATTAACACTCGTTCATAATATCAGGGTTTATGATAAACAGATCGCTACCTTATTTAAAAACATGCCTGATGCTGAGTTATTTGATTCACTGCCTGGCACTGGACCATGTTTAGCTCCTCGGCTTTTAGCAGCAATGGGAGAAGATAGAGGTCGGTTCAATAGTGCTCAGGAAATACAAAACTACGCAGGACTCTCGCCTGTAACAGAGCGAAGCGGTCAAAAGAGTTGGGTTCATTGGCGTTGGCAATGCTCAAAGTTTATAAGACAAAGCTTTATCGAATGGGCGGCAAAAAGTGTGCATCAATCGTATTGGGCAGGTTTATATTATGCACAGCAAAAAGCCAAAGGTAGCTCTCATCAATCTGCTGTCAGAGCACTAGCATACAAATGGGTGAGAATTTTATACAAGTACTGGAAAGACAAAATACCTTATGATGAGTCGAAATATTTAAAGGCACTGAAAGAGAGAAACTCACCTCTCTTAGCAACATAAAATACTTGTTGAATGACTCAGGGCATGAAGCGGCCGTACCTGTTTTACTAACTACTTCCGTTATAAGCGATCAGCAGACCGTGGATTATATTCTTACCGAGTATTTTCAAAATTTCAATTTAAGAAGGCATTCCTGCTCATTCATTCGTACTTTTTACAGCTAGAATTACCAGCCAAAATGAATATATTCATCCTCAGGTCAAATGCCTTAAAAATAGTATGTCTGAATTATTTTCACTCCAGCGAGGTAATTTTAATTTGTACACATCTGCGAGCCTAAAGGATAAGTTAAAGGAGTATAGTTCTGCAATCCCATGCTCTTCAGCTTTCGCTGAATCATTTATTTACAAATTAGATAGCCAAATGTAATGTCTTGAAAACTTCTTTTCGCGTGCTTTAGCGTGGAGCATTGAATTAATAAAGTGGACTTAGGCTTTACACTACGGGTTTGTACGACATATTGTTGAGGAATTGCAATTCGTATTAAAACAGGCAGATTTCTCAAACTTTAAATAGTCGGTTATGTGCCAGTTGTGATCCTTAGAAACATCAACGTTATCAAAAACACAGGGCAAGAATTTAGCAGTCAAAAATCTAAACATTATGTATGTATATGGACTCCTTCTGCCTAAACCTTATCTCAAAGTATGATACTTTATTGTCTGCCCGCATCTTAACAATGAGAAACACAATATGATTGTTCCAGCGAGTGAACGCTTAAGCTATCGTTTAATGACCGACCAAGATGCCGATTTATTGTTTGAAGTAGACCAAGATCCTAAGGTGCTTAAATATATAAATGGCGGCACGGTGACGAGTATGCAAGAGATTAAAAAAGTAATGATCCCTCGGCTGAAAAAATACCTAGACCCAAGTAAAGGCTGGGGTATATGGCAGGTTAATACCCTTGAGAGTAGGCAATACATTGGGTGGGTACTAGTTCGACCAAACGATTTCTTTAGTGCTAAGGTGCAGTTTGACAACCTTGAGTTAGGTTGGCGATTTAAATCTCATGTTTGGGGGCAAGGATTTGCAACTGAGTCGGCAACACATATAATGCGCGGCTTAAGCTTCAACGATACGATTCAAAAATTTTGCGCTATTGCAGTGCCAGAAAATACGGACTCCATTCGGGTCATGGAAAAACTAGGTATGCATTATGTAAAAACATACATTCATCAAGACCCATTGGGTAACTCGCGCGCGGTCTACTACGAAAGAAACAGGATAGACGTATAGTTAGCTATCTTTCAGGGGCTGGCTTTGCAGATTCTTTAGGTATTGAGTAATGCCGTCAATAGTCCAATTAACCCACCAAACACGCCTCCCCACACCACTAACCAACCTAAGTGTTTTCTGATCATATCCTGAATAATATCCTTGACCATTTTGGGAGTTAGTTCATCCAAACGTTGTTCAACAATTTGGGTGATTTTTTCGTGCAAGTCGTGCTGCACAGTCGGCTGAGTTAATTCTTCTTGCAACAATAATGTGAATTTAGGATCTTGGGTAATAATTTCCAGCGCCGCGCCCATTTTATTGACGAACGGCTTTCGCATTGGCTCCAAGGCTTCAATACCACCTAACATCCCTAGCATTTTTCCAAATGATGACTCTTTGATAACTTCAACCAATGAGTCAAATGTAGGTGCCAAATCTACTTTTTTGATAACTGGGGCTAAGTCTACTTGCATAGCTTGGTTGCTGTCAGTTAGAAAACGTTGAATATTTTCTTCACTAAAAAACTGATCCATTACTAGCGCTCGAATGCCGCTTTTAAAATCTTCAAAGCGTTCTGGTATAACGCCAGAACCATAAAGTAAGGGTACTTTTTCAAACAGCATATGTACTGCTATCCAATTGGTGATGGCACCTGATACCGCAAACAAGCCTACAGTTTTGACAATGATGTTGTCTAAGAAAAACCCAAGCAGTACTAAGGCTAATGCTAATCCATTGGTGATAATACTCTTATTCAAAAAAGGGACTCCAAAATGGTTGAATTTACAAAGCTTTTATACCAGTAAAATAGATACTGTCAATACACTGTTCCCATGATGGAGTAGAAAAGGA
Organism: Acidiferrobacterales bacterium; assembly: GCA_964195425.1. Taxonomy (GTDB): domain Bacteria; phylum Pseudomonadota; class Gammaproteobacteria; order Enterobacterales; family Alteromonadaceae; genus Glaciecola. The sequence goes on along the minus strand of CAXMOM010000037.1, from coordinate 8,324 downwards.
ATAAACGCTATACCTTATCTATATAACGTAGTCTATTTGGCTGGGTCCTACATTAAACTTGGAACTAGTTTTATTCTCCGTGAACCTGCCCCAACAATCAGTACAATCAGTACAATCAGTACAATCAGTACAATCAAGTGAATCCCAACAAAATAGAGCCCTTTTGCATTGCGCAGGCTTACGGCTTATTTTACCGATACTAGTCCCCGATCTTTAGTACACCTTCAGGTTGTCTAAATATTTGGGAGCTGATATCGTCTTAAAGACAAAGTAGCTCGGTAGCTAGACCGACAGTTTCTCTTGGAAATGACCTTAAGTCGTATAGTAGATTTTTTTGTTTTTAATTTATATGAATTAGCCGCGGAGATAGTCAATGAGCACGTCAGAAAAAACGGCCCCTAACGCTTGGCTACAAAAACTCAAGGAAGAGAGCTGGGAAGCGGAATTGCTGGTTTCAGCGGTGGCAATATTTGGGTCCTTTCAACTTTGGAGTAGTTGACTGGGCAACCAATCGGTTTATCAACATGTTACATCCTGACCAATACTTAATAGGTTTTTTCATCGTCATTATTGGACTTATTGCAGTAAGCATCCTGATCAGTATGTTTGTGATTCATTTCTGTTTACGATCATATTGGGTTGGTCTTATAGGTTTAAATTCTGTGTTCCCCGATTACAGCATAGAGGACAGTATGCATTCAAAGATTTTCACATAAAACATGCTAACAAAATTACCTAAACTAAAGGATTCGATCAACCAAGTAGACGAGTTGTGTAGTGTTATATTTGCCACTGCATTTTGTCTATTGATGATATACCTGTATATGACATTATCGCTGACTCTTTATATGTTTGTCTTCAATTTCTTAGTGGCTTTCGTTTCTAAGCAAATACTTTATACTCCACTAGTGCTGATAGCCGCCTTGCTAATTTTCCAAGGGGTTTTATCTTTCGTGGCCAATTCAAAGTTTTTCCGCAGCAATATTGATGGTAGTACTTTTCTTTTGCAGCATAGTTTACACCTTGTTCAATGCCAGCAATACCAATATCGCTTACCTTAATAATTTTAGTTATTTCACAGATAAACGCGCTCATATTCTGAATACTATGGTGATCAGAACGAAAAAGTGAGCTTTCTACTGACGCCAGAAATTAGTTCTGACGTAATTTCAGATAAGGTCATCAAACTGTTTATTCCAGTGCTTAGTCAAGAATCAAAAGTTATGAATGTTGATTTTTGTACCGCTAATGAGAATCTGTCAAGGTTTGCATCTGAAGACCGCGAATTGGAGACGCAAATAATAGACTCATTGATAACGCAATTGCGACAGATACGGATTTTGTTAGATTTAACATTAATATTCCCCCGAAAGGTCAATTTTGATAATCTCTAAAAGACTATAAAAGGACGTAGTCAAAAATCACAGTCAATCGTTCAATTTGTGTTCGTTTATCCATTTGAAATTAAGCGTACTAAAACAAGCGCTGATGAAGAACACATGATAATAGACCATACCGGTCTGCCTCATTCGCGACGCTGAATACCAATAGGCTGGTGTTTTATCTTTATTTGCCAAGTGTACTTTCGACCAACATTTACCCTTTTATTCTTGTGGCCAAAAAATCCACAGCCACTTTAACTTTAGGCACCAAGTATCGATGTTTTTGATAGAGTAAGTATACGGCTAGGTCGTCATTTTGACTAATATTTAATGGTGGTTCAAAATGCAACTCTTGCAGTTCTCCCCTTTCAATATATGGTGTTAAGACCCACCACGGCGCCATCATTATACCCTCACCGTTTAAAGCTTTTTTCGCTAACCAACTACCGTTATTGGATACGGCCACTTGCGGAGCAGATACATCCTGCCATTGCCCATCGAGTTTACATAACCAAGGCGTTGGGCCATTAGGGGTGCGAAAATAAATGCCCCTGTGCTGAGCCAACTCCAAAACACTTTTAGGTCGGCCCATATTGGCTAGGTAACTAGGTGAAGCAACTGGAATGAAATGATTGCTCATTAATTTAATTGCTACAACCCGTTCATTCGGCGCATAACCGCCACGAATAGCGATGTCCACATCATCACGACTTAAGGTCGATAACTCATCAGTTAGGCTGACATCAAGAATTATGTCAGGATATAATTGACTAAATTCGTCCAAAAGAGGCAGTAAAATACGTTCCCCTAGACTGACCATCGAACTAATATGTAGGTGCCCCATGGGTTTAGCTTGATAATTACTAACCACTTCGTTACTTTGTTCTAATTGATTGAGAATGTCACGTATCTGACTATAGTAGGTCTGTCCAATTTCGGTTAGTTTCACAACCCGGGTTGAACGCTTTAATAGGGTAGCACCCAAACTCTTTTCCAAATCGGCCACTCGGCGAGAAAGAGAAGAGGGCGGTACATCAAATACTTTGGCTGCTAGCGTAAAACTGCCAGTTTCTGCGACTTTGCTGAAATAACGTAGTGCCCGTAATTGATCCATGTATGTTCCCAATGGTGTTTAGTTTATTATTGTTTTTAAAACAATAAAGATTCGCATTAGTGGGTATATATCTTAGCATTTTATGTAGTAATAATAGAGTCACTTTATTTTCGATAGCAAAAATAAATGAAAATGCCTAATCTGTATTAGGCATTTTGATATCTACAACATTAACGGAGAGTCTAATATGAGTACCTACACCGCAATTAATCTCGTACAACGCCCGGTTCCCGGCCCCATTCGTCCAGATACATTTGAAGTGGTTAAAAAAGACATGCCAGAAGTTGGTTCGGGCCAATTTCTAGTTAAACAAACTCATATGTCACTTGATCCTGCGATGATCGGCTGGATGAGCTCCGACACTAAAAGTTATATTCCTCCAGTTGCTATCGGCGACGTTATGCGCTCTTCAGGTATAGGCGAAATTGTGCAAAGTAATCATCCCGATTTTCATGTGGGCGAGCGAGTAATGGGTTTGATGGGATGGACAGAATATTTTTTGAGTACCGGCCCAGGCTTGAATAAAGTGCAAGAGGGTTTGGACCCATTAATGGTGTTATCAGTATTTGCCCTTCCTGGCATAACCGCAATGCAGGGACTATATGGTGTAGCTAAGCCTAAAGCCGGCGAAACCATCGTGGTAAGCGGTGCAGCAGGTTCTGTAGGCTCAATTGTAGGTCAATTAGCAAAGGCTGATGGCTTAACGGTGATTGGTATTGCGGGCAACGACGAGAAGTGCAACTGGATTGTTGATGATTTGGGCTTTGATGGCGCAATCAATTATAAGACAGATGATATTGCGGCAAAGCTGGCAGAGCTTGCACCAAACGGTGTTGATATTTATTTTGAAAATACTGGCGGAGCGATCCAAAACCATATTTTTGAAGCGATGAATGCCCATGGTCGAATAGCTGTTTGTGGCATGATCGCTGATTATGGTTCTGAAACACCGAGTGCAGGACCGAACTGGATCCCAATTATCAAGAAGCGTTTAATGATACAAGGTTTCACAATGCCAGATCATTACGCAGAAATACCGGGACTAATTGCTAAGCTCACTCCTTATGTGATGCAAGGTAAAATTAAGCATCGGGCACATACATTGGATGGTTTAGAATCTGCAATTGACGGGTTGAATTTACTGTTGACTGGCGGTAATAACGGCAAGTTGATCGTTAAGCTTTAAATGCCAAGCAAATGGAGTATTCTCGAAATTCATTCGAGAATACTTTTTTATCTCACTTGTGCATAATGCATCTGAGAAGTCACAGTACCTTGTTCATAGAGCTGCCTAAGTTTTTGCTGCCATCTTATCCCTTGTAACTGGCTCAGATTCAAGCCAAGCGGGTGCTTCAAGAATCCAGCGGTCCTCTTCTGTTATATCTTCGCAAAAGCGCTTTTTCCATTGATCATTCAACGGACTGGACTGCTGTCGGGTTCTTTTTGCTGGGCTAAGTGTAGGCGGCAGATCCAAAAAAGTGGCGAGCCTGTCGCGAAGAATTTCATCTGCTAGCAGATCCTCATAGACCAATGGCATAACGTGTTCAGAGTTCACCAGCTTTAAATAGTCACGCCATGCTAAGTTAGAATCTCGTACGGCACGCGCCACTCTTGTGATAGCTAAGTAGTCGTATTTTGCCACACCCGTCGCTAGCGCGCCTGAAATCCAAACCCCTGTCTGTTCCGCAATCACCCATGAAATAGCCTGCGACAACTGATTACGACGAGATATCCATACAATTCGATCAAAGCCGATCCCACCAGTCAAAAGCTTGACTTGATCGCGGAAAGGCTGAAATTGCGACCAGTGGGCTTTCAAGCTAAATGTGCCGTTCGGCGTGGTCCGCAAGCGTACGAAATGCGGAAATAATTTTTCTAAGCGAGCGGTTCCAAAACGAGCACACCAGTAGCGAGCGCTACTTGGGTTCAGGTATTCCATAGGCACGCCACAGGCACCTGTTTGAAGAAGCATATGGCCCAGTAGGGTACTCCCGCATCTGGGGGTTGACGCAATCAGGACAAAACGGTCAGCCCGCACTACTGATGGTTGATCAAGCCCAGGCGAAAACTGATCTGGATATGAGTGTGGTGGCAAACGCGAAGCGGTTAGACGAAGTACAATATCACGCAGTACGGCGCGCAGCTCAGAATCGTTGAAAAACTTGTACATATTCTTAGTTTCCTAAAACGATAAACAATACATTTACCTATAAAATAGTTGCCAATTTTGTTGGGTTTATGAACTAACTTTGAACGATGGCAGGATTGAATGTTCATGTTGAGACACGATTTCCATACTAACTTGTTTTTAAGAGTTTTAAAATCGGAGCCGTTAAGTTTTAAAGAAAGAACGGCTAAGAACATCATGAAGACTCTGCAGGATAAGCTGCACCATACAAGGCTTTGTAGTTAGCATTAAATTACTAAATTGGATAACACCAATAAACTAGGGATTAATTTAATATTAACTCATCCCTTAGCATACATGGCTCGAAGATCTGTTTGGCGGTCAATGGCAACTTCATCTAAAAATATGCTGCCCGATTGTGCAAGTTAAAAGCGACCAATGCGGTTTGCCTTAGCATCGGTAAATGCGCCTTTTACATGGCCAAACAATTCGCTTTCAAATAAGTTTTCAGCCATTGCACCTACATTCACGGCTATAAACGCTTGCTTATGGCGAGCAGAATGTTGATGCACAAACTCCGCAAACATGCTTTTACCTGTGCCGTTTTCAACGGTAAATAATATGCTCATATCACGTTGCGCTAGTTTTTTTAATTGTGCGACTAGCTGCTGCATAGCTTTTGATTAAGACACTATAGACATTACAGGGGTTTGCAATTGGGTTTTAAGTAGTGTGTTTTCATAAGCGAGTTTTGCGCTTATGTGTTGCTGATCCTGCAGTGCAACTTGGGTGCGAATGATATGCAACAAACGCTCGTTACTCCATGGCTTTTGTACGAAGTCTGAGTCTCCTAATTTCATTGCGTCAACTGTAATTTCTATACTGCTATAGCCTGTCATGACAATAATAGGTAGGCGCTCATCAAACTGTTTAAGCTGCTCTATAAGCTTTACGCCTTCTTTACCCGAAGTGCTATCGTATTAGGCTTAACAAAAGCCAAAGTCTTCATTAGCATCGCCGAAAATAGTCGGTGCAGAAGCTCTTTTACGTTGGCAACACCCTGAACTAAGCGCGGTTTCTCCGGTTGAATTTATACCTATTGCGGAGCGCTCGGGCATTATTTGTGACATTGGCAAGTGGGTGTTAGACGAGGCCATAAAAACGTGTAAGCAATGGCATGACCTTGGGTATACCGAGATATCTATTTCAGTCAATATATCTTCTATCCAACTCAAGCGTGGGAATTTTGAGCAGGTAGTATCAAAAACCCTTGAAAAATATTCAATGGAAGGCCGCTATTTAATTTTGGAGTTAACTGAATCAATACTATTAGATATGCATCAGGAACTTGCTGAATCTATTGGTGTGATTGAATCGACCGGGGTTAGGTTGGCAATAGATGATTTTGGTACCGGGTATTCTAACCTTGGTTATCTAAAAAAGTTAGATAGTAAGATGCTCAAGATTGACCGTAGTTTTATTTCCAAAATAAATGACTCAAGTCATGATCTTGCAATAGTAAAAGCCATTATAGATATGTCAAATAGCCTAGAAATTGAGACCGTAGCAGAAGGTATTGAGAACGAAGAGAGCGTTAATAGGCTACTAAGTTTGAATGATACGGTTGGACAAGGATATTTTTGGAATAAGCCAATGCCTAGTGTAGACTTTATTAAAGCTAATGCTGAGTCGTAAAAATTGCGGTAACGACCCCCAGTAGACCGATGATTGTTAATCAGGCCTAAGCATCACGAAGTGTATACGTATAACTGTTAATAACTGAGATATGGCGCAAATATGCTTATCAAGAGCAGTAAACGTTACTATTTTGGTATTCAAGTTGCCACGCTTTGAGAACATTAGTGACCGCATTACCTCGCAACGCTTCGCCAGAAGTCGCTTCTGTAAAAATTTCATCAATCAAAAAAATAAATTTTGCCATTTGTGTTGGGTTAAGCGCTATGGTCGCCAGCACTTCAAGCATAGCGCAACAAACCTTTTTACCTTCTGGAAGTGCACTTACCCGTGGCGCTATTGCGGTTAGCAACGATTTAAATTCAACTTTCTACAATCCCGCAGCACCTAGTTTTTACTAGGGGGATAATCAGGTTTTAAACTAACTTTATTGCACCGTTTGGCGCCGGATATGAAGTAGGTGAAGTAGACTCCTTAATAGACGAGTTAGACGAACTCATCGATATTCTAGAAAGCGACAGCCTAAGCGCACAAGATGCCTTAGACGCGAAAGACCGCTTTGAACCTTTTTTGAAGAATGCGGCGATCAACGGCATGGTTAAAGTAGGTGGAAGTACAGCATTGCCATTAATGCCGGTAATGTATCACAGCAACGAACTAGGAACGTTTTACAGCGATATAAGACTTTCGGGCTCCTTAAGAAGGACCGTGATTGACGATGATATTGATATTATTGCAGTGAATGACAGTTTCAGAATTAGCACTGCAGCGGCTGTTTACGTTAAAAGTGCTGGCCTTGTCACCTAAGGCCTTGGGTTTAGCCGTCCTGTTTGGGAATATGACGGTGGACTCTTACACGCGGGAGTGAAGGTTAACGTTAACCAATATGCATTGTCGAAAAACATCATTTCACTTGCCGGTTTAGAAGATGGCGAAGACATAGGCGATGCTATTCGTGACGACTATGAAGCAAATGCAAATACATCCACAAATATGGGTATCGACGCCGGGCTTATTTGGGGGTCTGAATATCTCAATGCAGGTTTAGCGATTACCGATATAAAAGCACCTGAATACGAGTATGGCACCTTAGTGGCCAGTGCTAATGAGTGCAGAAGTTTGTCAGGCGTTTCATTAGAAAACTGTTTTGTGGCTCAAGATGCTATTGCTCAGGGTCGAATTAATGGTAATAAAGTATATGTTGCTAACGCACAATCGTGTGGATAGATGCAAGCGAAAACAATACGCCCGACGGGTTTGAAGCTTTCGCCTATACCGACAATCAAGGGTATTTTAGTTATAACCCGAATACGGGCACTAACTATTGCCAATCCGATGAAGCCAGTTTGCAGCGCTTTTGTTTGCAAATAGGTTCTCAGTCGGGCGATTTAGTCATAAAAGTTGAAAAAGGGGTTGAGCTTATGACCGGAGAACCCTTCAAATCTGTTTTAACCACGAGTGTATCGGTAGATGCGGTACGAGAAAATTTATAGGCCGCTTCTAACTTGGGCAAACGCCCAAGCGGCGATACAAACTTGTATCAGGAGTAACTAAATGCGTCTCAAGTAACGCCGTCGTCTTTATCAAGCATCGCTTATTACTTAGCAAAGTCAGACCAAGCTACGCTTAGTATGCGCGATGTTGTAAATGACTTTGGCTTTGCAATATCGGCAAATATAACTAACCAAGTGTTGTTGTTAAATAAAGTACGCTACTAAGGGCAAAACCTTAATATACTGATATCACAAGCTTTTTCCAGAATCGGCTTTTTTAATAAAGTACGCTACTCGAAAGCTGAGCACTTTTTAGAGGTGTTTTATAAACAAATAACCTGTTCTCCCTTGTATTAGTGACGGTCTCAAATGGGCAGTTAGCCGTCGTTGATTTGACCTCCGTTGTATACACACCCTAGGTCATTACCGCGCAGGCGGTAACCTCCCAACTCCACCTGAAAATCATAAAACAGCCCTTTTCAATATCGCGAAAACGATATATGTTTGCGGCT
>CAXMOM010000036.1:0-22033 GCA_964195425.1 Acidiferrobacterales bacterium | reverse complement strand
ATTGCTCACTCTTTTGCACTGCCAGCACATTGGTTCATCCTTGAATAATGGTATTCAAGGATGTCAAACAAGAGATCAGAAAACGACTGAACAATCAGCCTGATTTTGGGGGGTGTGGTATTGCCATTTTACCTTGAACGTCCGCTCTAGGGATCGACAACTCAAAAATCCAATATGACCGGTTCTCGATTGCACACCAGTCATATTTATTGGTATGCTGATAGTCGCCTAACTGCCCTTTTTTGCCTGATCAACACGGTCTTAAATACATGCTCCACGATCCGCAATAAGATCAAAGCGGGAATGATCAAAAAAATATAACCGTCTCCTTAAGTCTGTCAGCCGTTAGATCGTGCTTTATAGTTGTTAAGAATGATTTAGCTAACCAAACAAATCATAAAGCCAAAACCACTTGAAAGCGGTTTCATAATGTTAGTGTGAGTTTCAAACTTTAATTAACTTGCACAGGGCGACAAAAAAGAATTATACTTTTTAAGTTTTATCAATTGACTGCATCTTTTCAATCGCCTCAACAGCTATTTGTAACGCCTGTTTAGAGTCTGCAATGATCTCAAGCCTTGACTCAAAGGCTTCGTCATACTCACTTATGTCCATTTCGCTATTGTGCCCATTAAACCCAAATATGCCCGCGTTCGTTATTAACAAACCTTTAATCCTAAACACGTTTATTGTATTAAAAACATGAAGAATATCCGAATAATTGAACCAATGGCTCGCAGGCCATATCCACCCGCATGAATAGAACCCATCGCCACTGTTTTTGGCCTTGGTCAATTTTTCAGAGTTATGTTGCAAAGTCGCTTTTTGAAATCCTTCCCCAGGGCGAGTCGAGAATAGCTTTGTAGGGTAACTAGAAGTATTAATTAAGCGCTTAGTAGCTTGAGAAAGTGTACTGAGAATATCTGCACCTATCTCACCATTTATTGCGCGTTGTACGGGCGTGTTTGCGGCCGATGTGTTTTTCAAGTAATGCAATAATTGCGACATATCCTTGCTGCTATAAAGATCGCATTTCGTTGCGACTACCACATCAGCAATTTCTACTTGGTCTTGAAAGGTTTGATGGTTTCGCCATTTTTGTTCGCTCACTCTGCGAGCATCTACCAAACACAAGCTAGTATCAAGCTTGATCACGTCTTTGTAATATTGACTGCTTAATACTTCGATTAACTCTTTAGGGTGGCCCAAACCAGTTGGTTCAATGAGGAGTCGATGCGGCTTAGCAAGTGCAATTAACTGATTTAGTGCAATTTGCATAGGCAAACCTGAAGCACAACACATACAACCTCCAGGCACTTCTCGCAAAAAGACAGTCTGTTTGTCTTCAATTTGGTTTATTTGTTGGCTAAACGCACCTGCTAACAACGCACCGTCTATGCCAACTTCACCAAACTCATTTACCAACACAGCCCAGCGTTCATTTGTGGGTTTAAGCTTTAAAAGCTGCTTAATTACTGTCGTTTTACCAGCAGCCAAAGATCCCGTAATTATATTGGTTGGAATGGCCTTTAGTATTTGCATATGCTTTCCTTGTAGAACAACAATGCCCTATATTACGAATCGATGTTTGTCTTGCATCAACTCTTAAAATCACCCCAAGGGCCGGTAATTGCTAAAGTAGTGGTAGGTGAATATAAGTTCACAAATAGGGTACTGCCGTCAGGTGAAAAGCACACGCCAGCGGGTTCCGTTTGCCAGCGAACTTTAGCAAAGTCGTAAATCTCACCGGTGGGTGTCACGCCTTTTAAATGATTGTTAACGGTATCGGAATACTGATCTTCACATACTAGTAAGTGACCACTTGGCGCTACCGTAATGTTATCTCCATAATTAAACGACACCTTATCTGCACTTTCCAAAAATAAGCTAAGTTTTCCTGGTTGTAGAGACTCTGTTGCGGTTCCCTCAAACTCCGAGGGGCGATAACGCATAATTTGCCCAAGTTTTTGCTTACCACCGCTAGTACAACAAAAATACACTTCGCCATTGTCAAAATGAATGCCTTCCCCTCGCGCAAACAAAGCTGCGCCTTTGTCAAAGCCCCTAATTCGCAGGTCATCACTTGCACCATCAACATTCTCTAAGTCTAACCATGAACATGACAGCTCTGAATTAAGAATAATAGCGCTGTTGTCCCAATTGCGAGTATCAAATTTCGGACTATTTTTAATTACTAAAGCTTGCAGTTTGCCACCCATTGCTAATTTACTCGGCTGATTAGGTAAAAAACGATAAAACAAGCTATCGGCTCGGTCTTCGGTGAGGTAAATAATGCCGGTTTGTGGATCAACACACGCTGCCTCATGATTAAATCGGCCCATTTGTTTGAGTGGTAAGGGGGTAACTAATTCCTCGGCTAAGGCCGGCACTTCAAACACATAACCATGATTTTTACCTATTGATTGTGAGGCGTTTGCAACCGACTCCTCACAGCTAAGCCATGAACCCCATGGCGTTGTGCCACCAGAGCAATTTCGAATCGTGCCAAGTAGCGACATAAACTGTCTTTCAACTTTGCCCGTTTTCAGGTTATAAACAATATGACTGGTACCGCCTGGTAGCGGATAGCCGTTACTATCACTATCAAAAGCATTTTCAGCCAAAACACGCGACTCACTAGATAGAGTACTCGGTTCTTTAGATGGCGATAACTCATGATTCCGAACTAGCACAATACGCTCTTCATCCAATGCAAAGCAGCCCATGCCGTCTGCTCTATCGGGCACTGGTAAACCATCTTGCATTAATTCATCAAGTTGAGAAATAATGCGATAGCTAAACCTTGTAGGTAAATCTAATATTCCATCTGGATCAGGCATAAGTGGCCCATAGGCTAAGTTTTGCCCCATAAGATTGCTTAGTTTGAATCGTTCGCTAGCATGTAAATGTGTAGCTAAACCACTCAATGCCAAGGCAAGTAAGCCTTTGTTAAACTGCCGTCTATTAAGCATGTTAATTCCTTGATTGTGCCATTACCAAGAGCCATACATGGGGTTAGGCAGCAAGATGAGTTTTTGAGGCCACTGTTGTAGTAATTCACTGATGTTTGCATCTTCTTGCGTGACGCCACTGAAGTCTTCTATGTTATCGCCAACTTCCATAATAATTAGCTTGGAGCTCGCCCATACATCAGATGTCTGTTTATCTGCCTTGTAATGGTAGCAATCGGCGACACCGGTTTTAATTTGTTGGCGGCGTAAGTCTTTATCATTAATGATATTTACACTGTCTATTGCAGTTTTGTCAGGGAGGGAGCGTCCTATCAAACAGGTGTTTTCAGCGTTTATAGGTAGGCCTTGTGCCAGTAAGTTCTGCCAAGTATGCGAGTCTAAGTCTTTCTCTCTATTGGTAATGAACGCAAGTTTACCGCCCATATCAAGCACATTTTTTATAAAAAAATTAACACCGGGCACTAAACTCGCTTGCTCACGCATGACCCAATTTGCCCAACTCTCAGTCGTGTAGCTCAATCCTCTTTCATCTAAGTTTACTTGATAGGAACTGTTATCTAATATCGTTTCATCAACGTCCATTGCCACTAGCCAGTTTTGTTTTGGTAACGAGGCCGTCGCTAGTGCCGCGCTTGCCTGCTGATAAATAGCACGGCTTAAAAGCTGATATTCTTTATTGGTAGTCTGCCATTTTACGGCCTCGCTCAATGCGCTAAGTTTGGTGCTAATGCTTAAAGAAACGGCACAGTGATCGCTTAGCATGCTCTCGACCTGCATATTCTCGAACTTATGCGCCTGTGTTTTATAGCTCATGCTACGACTTGGAATTCCACCCACAAAAACCAAATCAATAGGTGCTGGGTAGTATGGGTGGCAGCCAATTAAATTAGCGGTCGTATTTTGCAAGCTAGATACTGAACCATCTGAATTAGTAAACAATTGTTGGGTTAAATGATTATAAGGGGTACTTAAGCGGTGGTTGAAATCGCCCAAAACTATGTAAGGTGTGTTTTGTTGCTCCTGTTCTTCAATCCATTGGTCTAATAGAGGCGCCTGCTCTGCAAATATTTTGCATGCCTCAGAGTCAGACCGACTGTAGTTATCAACAAAACAACCGCTTTTCATATGCACATTTAACAGTGAGATATTGCCAACATCGGTCTGTACGTCCATCTGTAAAGCATTGCGTAATCCTGGTCTATTCAGGCCAAATGCCGACAGCCCTTGCACGTCATTAACAACAAGTCCCTTGCGTACTGCATAGGCTACTTTTTGTTGTGTAGATACGCTACCCGACCCTCTGCACGTATACGATTTACTGTCTTGGCGTGGTGACATAAATATTTGCCAATGCTCATCTGGGAATAAGTTACTGAGCGCTTGCTTAGAGGCAACTTCTTGTAGCGCGTAAATATCTGCGTTTACGCGTTCAATGTAGTCACGCATGGCATTTATATCGGTTTGCGAGCGTGGTTTGCAACCTGTATCAATAGGATAGGAAAGATGTTCAACATTCCAAGTTGCCACCTTCAGCGTTGGACTCAAAACAAGCTTGTTGTTTGCTGCTAATGGCCTTGAAGCCTTTTCAGACTGTTTGGGGGCACTATTATTTACGCAGGCAGCTAAGGAGAAAACAGCCGCGCTGAGTAAAATGAGTCTTGAAGTAATATACGTATTCATTAGATATCTACTTATATTGTAAACTTGCGTTTCTGAGGTTTACGTTTACGGGGCTTACGCCTGTTTTGTGAGCACCCACGATTAAAAATAGCCTCTTACGCCAATGCTCAGGTTACGGCCAGGGCGTGGAGCGAGGTCCTTCAAAAATGACGTATGCACACGGGCTTCAATGTCAGTCAGGTTATTACCTTTGAAATACACTGCAATATTATTATTGAGTATAGGTAAATCATAAGAAATACTAATATCGACCAATGTGTAACCGTCCGTTTTTGTTTCAAAATCGGCAATGCGGTCTTGTGATTGATATCGCGTAATATCAAGATGTGCACTCAAACTTTCGGTTTGGTAGCTAAATTGTGAGCCAAATCGAAGTGGCGGAGTACGCGGTAAGTCGCCCCCGTTTTTAAGCCTAGCGCGCACGAAATCAGAAAACATCGTTGCCTTGAATTCATTACTAAGCTGCCATGCTATTTGCGCTTCAAAGCCATGTAAAATAACGTCATCGGTTTTGAATAAGAATACGGGTAATTCGCCCTCGTGTTCATCGCCGTTATGCTCATCACCTTCTGCGTCATGATCTTCACCACCATGATCTTCGCCAACATGCTCACCTTCTCCATGCTCGTTTTCGCCATGATTGTGACCGGCTTCAGCAAAGAGACCAGTATTTACTTGATAATAATAATTGTCTACGCTGTTGTAGAAAATATTGAAAATAAAGCCGATATCACCTTCTTTTTTACGAAATGTTAGGTCGATGTTATTTGCTGTTTCAAGCTCAATAGCTTTGCTGCTTAAACCTATTGTTGGATCTTCATGGCCGTGTTCATGGTCATCATCGTTATCGAGGCTATGGTCGTCATGCTGGTCAAGCGTAAATAGCGCGCCAATCTCATAAGTACGTGTGCCAATATGCGGGCCAAACGACAACAGTTCCGATGCTGACGGCGCGCGCTCAGACCGAGAGATTGATAATCCAAGGTTGTAACTAGGCGCAAAGTCCCATACGGCACCGGCACTGAACGTCACAGGAGCAAATGCACGGTCTACTGAAAATATTTGAGTGACTTCACTCATGTTTTTATGACCTTGCTCATCTTCGTGCTCGTCACCATGGCTATCCTCTTCTTCATGAGCATGTGTGTCCAAACGTCGAAGCTGCACATCATTGGCCTGCATGGTCACTCGATCAATACGAGCACCAAGTTGCACCAAAACATCACCAAAATGCCGTTCTTCCATTAGCGCTAATGCAAACGTCTGTGTTGTTGATGGCGGTGTAAACGCCTCATTACCTATGGCTTCTGCATCAGTATGTTTATATTGAAAAGACAAGCCTCCACGCCAACCTTGAATAGCTTGATGCAAGGCATCTGCGCGCAGCTCATATGTTTCATTGGCAAAAATAGTGCCCGGCGAGCCATGTTCTATTTCAGCATGTTCGTAATCGGTATACCCGGCCCTAAAATTAAAGTCGCTGATCAAGGAGTCTTTAAAAGAGAACTCGCCTAACATCTGAATACGGGTTTGTTCAAGGTCAGCGAATACTTCTTCAGAGTGCTCATCTTCATGGCTCTCACCATTATCGCTATGATCGTCGTCGTGTTCATCATCATGCCCTTCGTCGCCATGCGAGTGCCCTGGGATGCCATATTTACGGTTTAATTGCTCCGCTGAAATTCCAACAAAGCCACTGTCGAATAAATAGCTGCCACCTAGGGTAAATCCATGTGATTCTTCATCGCTATTTTCAACAAAAAAATCATTTTTGTAAGCGTGTTCATCTTCGTGGTCGTGATCATCAGAGTCACTTTCCAATTCAGCCATTACAGGCACTTCATAGTCGTCCGATTCGCGATAAAAACCATCCGCATAAAACGCAAAATTTTCAAAGCCCGTGGTAAAATTAAATGAACCGAGTTTCTGCGCATCTACCGAACTCGTTTCGAGTAACCACTCGCCGCGTGTTTCATTGCTGGTTGGGACTCGGCCGTCGACTACGTTGACAACGCCACCAATTGCACCGCTTCCATAAAACAAAGTAGCGGGGCCACGCAAAACTTCTATTTGAGTGGCTGTAGAGGCTTCGCTAGCAACTGAATGATCGGGTCCCACGCGCGACACATCGCTCACATCTAAGCCATTTTGTGTAATCAACACTCGCGGACCGCTCAAACCTCTAATCACCGGTGTACTCGCCACTTTCGCATGAAAATTCGTGTGCACGCCAGGTAGCTTTTCTAGCGTGTCGCCTAAGGTAGACCTTTGTTGACGACGCAACGCTTCTGAACTAAGCACGTTAATGGGCATAGACGACTCCATTGCAGACATATGCAGCGGGGTCGACACGATGTCAATAACTTCAATAGGCGAGCGCTTTAACACCAGCGTCACATTGCTCAAACCTATTTGCGGTACATTCATATCTTGGTGTAAGTGCGCAAAACCAGCAGCGCTGATATGCACCTCTGTGTAACCCGTATCCACCTCTGAAAACACAAAACGACCACTTTTATCGGTCTTAGTTTGTAAGCCTAAGCCATGAATTTTAACTTGAGCATTTGCGATAGGTTTGCCATTCGCTCCAGTAACGACGCCCTCTAAGGACTTTGCTATTGCAGTACTTGAAAGGCTTGCACACACAAGCATGGCCAGTTTAGATAAAGTTTTCATTGATTCCCTTGATTATTGATGTAATAAATACTTTGAAGTTTTAATGTTATGTTATATTATATCAATTCAGCAAGGGAATTTTTAAATTACTTTTCAACGATCTATAAAACCAATGAGAGAATTGTGTGTAAGCAAGCGAATTTTATAGCCTTACTTTGTTTGATTTGCCAAACGGCATTCGCCCAAAAACATGTACATGGCGAAGGACCGTTGCTAATTGCGCAACAGCAATGGCAGTTTGAGTTTGTATTGCCAGCAGCAGACTTACTTGGTTTTAAACATATGCCAGAAACACTTGAACAAAAACAGCAAGTCAGCACCATGATGAACAAAATAGAAAATGTAGAAGCCATGATAAAACTACCAGAAAACTGCCGGTCGGTGTCAACCTCGCACTCACTGGCGGCTTTTGTAGTTGCCAATCAAACATTCGCTCATTCGCATGGACATAACAATGAATATATGGATATCCGTGTGACCTATATTTTTGATTGCAAAGAATCTCCTAGTTTTGCTGAGGCTAGCATAGTGAACTCGCTAGATTCATTAAACAGAGTAAATGCGCAATGGATATCCTACGACCAACAAGGTGCAGTGCGGCTAACGCCATCGTCTAACGTTGTGAGGTTTGCAAAATGATAGACGCGCTTTTCAAGCAAACTTTGTTTTCAGTAAAAAAATTTAAAGGAGTGTGGAAAAAGTGCCATCACACTTCAAACTATGTAACTAAAGGAAATTAGCGTGAATAAATTTGTAAATACTAGCGACAAACTTGCGATTGGATTGTCATCTATGTGCGCAATGCACTGCATCGCACTGCCACTCGTCTTGATGTTCTTACCTACAGTAACTGGCCTGCTTGCGCTTAACGACGAACGGTTTCACTTGTGGTTAGTATTTGCCGTTATTCCCATCAGCTTATTTGCGGTTATCTCAGGTTACTTACACCACAAAGGTTCGAAGGTGTTATCAGTGAGTGCGACTGGTTTAGCAATGTTAGTTGGCGCGGTCACGTTTGGGCATGACGCACTTGGAGAAACCGGTGAAGTCATATTTACGCTATTGGGTTCAGGGTTGGTTGCATTTGGGCATATATTCAACATTAAATTGAGAAAGGCTCACGCATACAACAGCCCAATTGAGCTTAATTCATAAAACACGAAATGCAGGATAAAGAAAACTATGGATACATTAAACCTTTTAAACAATGCAACTACCAACTCTGCTCGCATACCAGCCAAACTTCCAGTCACTGTGCTTTCGGGCTTTTTGGGTGCAGGTAAAACAACCGTGTTAAGCCATGTATTAAACAACAGGCAAGGTAAAAAAGTGGCCGTGATTGTGAACGACATGAGCGAGGTGAATATTGACGCGGCAATGATAAAAAATGATGTCTCGCTTAATCATGGCCAAGAGAAGCTAGTGGAAATGAGCAATGGCTGCATTTGTTGCACCCTGCGTGAAGACCTTTTGGTTGAAGTGGGTCGATTAGCGAATGAAGGTAAATTTGATTATTTACTCATTGAATCAACCGGCATTTCAGAGCCGCTGCCGGTAGCTGAAACTTTTACCTTTGCCGATGAAAACGGCGTTTCATTAGGTGATGTAGCCACACTCGACACTATGGTTACGGTAGTTGATGCCTTTAATTTTTTGCAAGACTACGAGGAAGCCAAGTATTTGGCTGAAACTGGCGAGTCATTAGGCGAGGATGATGAACGAACGGTGGCCGATTTACTCATTGACCAAATTGAATTTGCAGATGTAATACTAATAAGCAAAATCGATTTGATTGATAGCGCCACACTAAGAAAACTCAAAGTAATTATGAGGCGTTTGAATACAACAGCTAAGCTTATTCCTATTACTAAAGGGCAAGTCAATATTGAAGAAATAATGGGGACTTCACTGTTTGATTTTGAAAAAGCACAGCAGGCGCCAGGTTGGCTAAAGGAGATGCGCGGTGAGCATATTCCAGAGTCTGAAGAGTATGGCATCAACAGTTTTTCTTATTTGGCGCGGCGTCCCTTCTATCCTGAAAAAATCTACCATTTTTTTCACAACACTAGCGAGTATGGAAAGTTACTGCGTTCAAAAGGTTATTTTTGGTTGGCTAGCCGGCCGCAATTTGCGGGGCAATGGAACCAAGCTGGCGGTATTGCACATTATGGTTATGGCGGCATGTTTTGGAAGGCTATTGACAAATTACAGTGGCCTACTGAACCCGACTACCTTGAATCAATCGAAAACCAATGGGTAGAGCCTTTTGGTGATATGCGTCAAGAACTAGTATTTATTGGCCAAAACCTTGATAAGAAAGCAATCACAGCAGCATTAGACGCCTGCCTATTGGATGACGAAGACCTAAACCGTGGCCAAGCATACTGGAAGTTGTTAACTGACCCTTTTCCACAGTGGGAGCAATAGAATGAGCGCAATGCCGCAAGTAATCTACAATGATATTGAAAAAATACGCTTTGCTAGTGCAGCAACTTCCCCGCAAGTACTAGCCGACATCTATAACGAAGCATGCAATATCGCTATTTGGCAGCGAAGCTTACCGGCAGAATTTTTGCAGCAGTTGAGCCAAGACCTCAGCGCTAATTCGATAGTGAACAAAGTCCTACAAATAAGGGCAGATAATATTGAGGATGATATTGCGACTATTGCACAAGACCGAATTTATGGCGAACAGCTGCGCGCATATATATTCGATATTGTTGATATGTTTTGTGTATTGTTTGATACTAAAAGAGTAGGCCTTAGGCTGTCAGTGCTCAACAAAGCAATGTGCCCTCGTTTTCATTTTGACCGCGTGCCATGCCGACTAGTTACCACATTTTGTGGCAGCGGAACACAGTGGCTGCCCAGTGACAAAGTAAACCCCAGTAAATTGGGCCATGCTAGTGGCGGTAAGTCAGACGAAGAATCGGGACTTATGCATAAGCTCGATGATATTCAGCAACTGAGTTGTGGCGATGTCGCATTATTAAAAGGTGACACCTGGGATGGCAATGAAGGTGGTGCTTTGGTTCATCGCTCTCCCGCGCTAAAGCCAAATGAGAATAGATTGTTGATGACAATAGACTTTGTTGCTTAGGTTTTTGTAGCTTGGGCTTTTGTTGCGCACTTATGGAACTGACTTGTTACAATCTGCTTTTGGATAGCTCAATGCTCAACACAAAAATACCCTGATGTTGCCTAATACTGCCTAAAATTGTCAGGGTTGTCATAATAAGGCTCAATAGCGACTACGTCTAAAATATAAGCCGACGTGCCTAAAGGATCTTCAAATATACCGCAACGAAGTATGCCGATAAGCTTGGGTTAATTCAAAATCGATAAAGCCAACGCTCAATTGGGCAAATATAATTTGATTAGGTGGTGGTTGCGGAAAATGCAAACAGGCGCCAAAATAAGGCACAATAAAGATATTCTCCAAGCTTCTATCTTCAGCATAATCTATAGGCACTATAAAGCCAGAAATTGATACCGCTTGCTCATCAAAAGTACCGACACTGTTGGTGGAAATCAATGCCGCAGTATAGTCTTTGTCTACACTGGCTGTTAACGACAACAAGATATTATCAGCAAATTCGCTGGGTGTGCTTGCCTGTGTTTGTTGATATTTTTTTAACACCCTCTTTTCACTATCAGGCAGTAATTGCGACCATTCAACCGAAACTGCGCTAAGTGCCTCAAACTTAGTTTGAAGCGAAGAATTGCTAGTATTGTACAAAGAGGGTTTAAACAAAAACCACTGCGCCAGCGTCGGCTGGTATGTAAGGTAAAATAACCAATCGCAATGCCCGTCAGTACACAAATAATAAAGCCAATTAACAGTTTATACATTTCTTTCATATCAACTTTCTACTCCTCAAAAATGTACGCGTCGTCTAATCGCAAAGTATAGGCCGAATCGCCCAAACTCCAATTGGATTGGGTATAGAAAGGTGAATCGGTGAGCACCAAGGCAAGTTCGCTGAACTTGCCCTGAAATATACCCAAAAATTGGGTCACATAAGTGCACTAGGTAAATGTTCAATATATTTCGTCGAGCAAGCTATATAAGCCAATATACCGCGCATCTTTACTCTACCAAATACTGGCTTGTGCATTACCCCAATCGTACTTCCAATCTTCAGGTATTGTCTTAATGTCCAAAAGGCAAGCTAATGAAAGTTGGGGATACAACTGTGCATAGTTTTTTACATCGGTACCTTGCACTCGGCGATTGATATGTTCAGGACGAAGATTTTCAACATTGTCTAAACCTGCGGCACCCATAAGTTCCACTAAATTTTTAACCGTTTCATGATGGAAATTCGCGACTCTTTGAGCCTTATCAGTTACTATAATCGCTTTATTTCGTGAAGGGTTTTGTGTGGCAATACCGGTTGGGCAATGGTCTGTATTGCAGGTGCGCGACTGAATACAACCAAGCGCAAGCATCATACCTCGGGCAGAGTTGACAGTATCAGCCCCCAAGGCCAAGGCCCGCAGAATGTGGAAGGCGCTAAACATTTTGCCTGATGCGATAATACGAATTTGATCCCGTAAGCCAACACCAATAAGTGCACTATTAACGAATATTAGTGCATCGCGAATTGGCGTTCCTACTGAGTTGGTCATTTCGGTTGGGGCTGCACCTGTTCCGCCTTCACCACCATCAACGGTAATGAAATCTGGTTTGATCCCTGTTTCAAGCATCGCTTTACATATTGCTAAAAATTCATCGCGACGCCCAATACATAATTTAAAACCCACTGGCTTACCGCCAGATAATTTGCGTAATTCACGCACAAAATGCAGTAACTCCAATGGCGTTGAAAATGCCGAGTGTGAAGGCGGTGACACCACATCCTGCCCCATTGGTACATGGCGAATAATAGCAATTTCCTGAGTTAATTTAGCGGCAGGTAAAATCCCACCGTGCCCAGGTTTAGCGCCTTGGGAAAGTTTTATTTCTATCATTTTCACAACTTCTTTAGAGGCATTCTCCTGAAAGGTCTGAGGACAGAAATTACCTTCTTTATCACGACAGCCAAAATAACCTGTGCCAATTTGCCAAACAATATCACCACCGTGCTCAAGATGATAAGGACTCATACTGCCCTCACCGGTATTGTGGGAAAACCCACCTATTTTTGCGCCCTTATTTAGCGCCCTAATCGCATTCTTGCTCAATGCACCATAACTCATTGCTGAAATATTTAATGGAGATGCCATGTAGGGCTTTAAGCATGCGTCGCCGCCGAACTTTATACGAGGATCAAAATCCGTCATGTGTATAGGTTTAAGTGAATGATTTAACCATTCGTAACCCGCACTATTTACATCAAATATAGTACCGAAAGGCCTTGTGTCTCTTGCGCCTTTAGCGCGTTGATAAATTAAAGAACGAAACTCTCTGGGGATGGGACTACCATTTGTTTCATTTTCAACAAAATATTGTTGAATTTCAGGACGGAAAGATTCAAGTAAGTACCGAAATCGACCTAATACGGGGTATAAACGTTTGATAGATTGCTTTGTTTGAAGTATATCTGAAAGGCCCATTAAAATGATAGGGACTACCACGACTAACAACCAAAGAGCGTTAGGTACCGCTAAACTGAGTCCATAAATTAGTGCCGGGGCAGCAAACACGAAAACACTAAAAATTTGACGAACTGTCATACAGAGATGTCCTTTAAAATTAAAATTATTAAATGTTATAAACAAGTAAGACCATAGATTTAGGATTTTTATTGCGTTTAATTTTACGATAGGAAAAACATTGTTACCGTTAGAGTAACTATTCAGCCGCTGAAGTGCCAAATAAATAGTGTAGTGGCATAGTTAATTTGGCCACCTATTAAGACATGTTATGCTGCGAGCGTAGTAAGATTAGGTGCCAAAAATGAGTAAAAAAAAGAAGGACACTGAGTCCAGAATTCAGGTTAGAGGCAGCGCAATTGGTTAATAAATATTAACAAGAGTTTATTCATTCTTCTTATTCCTGTTGAGTATCATTCCCCAGGCTTAGGGATTAGCTTAGCCTTAACTCTTTATGAAAGATTAGATTACAAGCTTTAAGCACTGTCACTACGCAGCTTGGTTGGCGTCAAAGCATACTGCCTCTGAAAGGCCTTATTCAAAGTCCTTGCAGAAGAAAATCCCACCTGTTCGGCAACTGTTTCCAAATTGGCATTTGAGTACTTAATGAGATTGTAGGCCTTCATCATCCGCCAATTTAGAACATAAGCCATTGGCGCTAAACCAATCGACGATTGGAAGTGCCTCACTAGAGTCGCCGGCGACATTCCTATTCGCTCGCCCAAGGTCGTGATCGTCCAATTAAACTCAGGTTCTTGATGGATAAGGGTCAGTGCTTTATGTATTCGTCTATCCTTTAATGCGGCTAAAAAACCGGCTACTTCTTGGTTTTTATGCACGTAACGATAGAGTAGTTGCAAAAATAGCACTTCGGTTAAGCGGTCAACAATGATGCCGCATTTACCCACATTACGCTGCATTTCAGACTCGATGAGCATGACCGTCAACCAAATAGGATCTTCTTTTGTTAGTGTCGCGAAATGCAATACTTGGGGCAGAGAGTCTAGGATCGGATGCTTAGAGGCCTTATCAAAATTCACCAAACCACACATTAAACTTTGGGTGATTTCACCCTGCTGAAACAAAGGATTGCCTAGCTCGCAGGCTGTTCCTGCCTGTTGGCTGGGTACCAACTTTCGTCCGGGTTGATCGGCTATCCAATGCGAACTGCCGCTGGGTATCATGACAATTTCCATGTGTTGCATATTTACTGGAGCGACGCTATCAGACCCCACATAACAGCTGCCGGACATGGCAATGTGAAAACGTGGTATATCGGTTTTATCCAGTGACATTCCCCAAGGCGCAGCCAAGTCTGAGCGGAAAAATATTGAACCTCTAAATCGCAAAGTCTCCAACACATCCCCAATCACATCAAATTCAATATCACCTTCGTTGATTCTTTCAGCCACTTTATTGCGTCTCCCAGATACCTAGTATTTTAGCCGTTCGCTCAATAATAACTCAGTCAGCAAACCAGTAGGTGTGCATGTGCAACACTTTGTTTTAGATTAAAGGAAATAGACATGATTACAACCATATACAAGTTATTTAGCACGTTCAGCGTTTTCGTTTTTGCGCTAAGCATTAGTATTGTGACCGCTAGCAATGCACATGCAGAAGGGTATTTTACAATCAAAAGCGGCGAGCTAGAGCGTCCAACAGGCTACCGTGAATGGATATATGTAGGCACCCCAGTAACTCCAAATGACATGAATAACGGCAAAGCAGCCTTTGAGGAATTCCATAATGTGTATATTGACCCCAAAAGTTGGTCACATTGGAAAAACAAAGGCGAATTTCGTGATGGAACCATATTAATGAAAGAGTTAGTTGCTGTGGGCAGTAAAGCAGCTGTTAGCGGGCAAGGGTATTTTCAGGGTAAATTTTTAGGATTGGAAGCCACAATAAAAAGTAAAAAGTACTTTCCAGATGAGCCAGGAAACTGGGGTTATTATAGTTTTTCAACGCCTGATCACAGCAGTCTCAATGAAACGGCCAAGGCTTTCCCTGCGGCGGCATGTAACGCCTGTCACGCAGGATCCGCAGCAGATGACTTCGTATTCACCCAATATTATCCCGTGCTAAGCGCCGGGAAAGGAAAGGGCAAAGAGGCTACGGGTGGTGTATCTTCTGACCTGAAAAATCAGGAGTAATGTTGTGAAGCTTATTATTAAAGCACTTGTGCCTAGTATCTTATTACTAAGCACCTTAGGCGGGCTCGCCATGGAAAAAGCGTCATTCTCAGCCAATGTTGATAAAAATGGGAATATTAGCCTACCCAATGACTTTAGAAGTGAAATGGTGCATTTGGGCTCGTGGTTCGTGCCGGAAGGAGGTGCAAGTGGCTTTCATGATGTTTATACCGAAAAAACAAGTGTAGAACATTATCGGGAAACCGGTAATTTTCCGGATGGAGCTACCTTAGTCAAAGAACTGCGTGCATCACATGCTGGAACTTATACTACAGGTAAGAATGTTAGTTATGCCAGCAATGAACTAAAACAATGGTTTGTGATGGTCAAGGACAGCAAGGGTCGTTTTACTGACAATCCACTATGGGGTGATGGCTGGGGTTGGGCGCTTTACAAGCCAGATATTAAAGAACAGGGGCAATTTAAGAATGTGGCCACCAACTACAAATCTGAGTGCATCGGTTGCCATATACCAGCCAAAGAAAATGATTGGATTTACACGGAGGCTTATCCCAGCCTGCGGTCGAAAAAATAGTTGTTCTATGAGGTAACAGATACCACCCAATTTTCAAAGTCGTTGCTAGGGGGCACGTGTCCCCTAATTTCTGCGATACTTGCCAGGTCAAAGCTGGCACCTAATTTCCAAGGTTATTTTCAGGGGCCCGCTACGCCCTCAAAGTCGTTATCGTTATAAGAAGAAATATCAGTTCAAATAAAACAACGGCTTTTTCTATGCGTAAGTAAGGACGTCTATAAATGGTACAAAGTTCTCATTTAGATTTTAACGGCGTATGGCGGCCGTATTTAAGACCGAGTTAATTATGCAAAAATGTGGCCGAAATCGTTGCGCTAAAAACAGTACAAAAATACTTTAGCTGGGGCTAAGTACAAGACTCATGTCATTACAATACATTCTTTCAATTAATGTAGGGGCAGAGTATAGGTGAGTTAGCACGTGAGTGAATCAACACCGAAAACGTGCGCCACTTGCTGATGGCTCATTTGGCTATTTCGTAGATGCGCATAGTGATTTTGGGCGCAGCTATTACTTCGATATACAGGCTAAATTCTGAAGACATATTAGCCAATAAATACCATTCTATCGCGTCTTACAAGTATCAATTTATTGTGGATTCTTGTAAGGCGCAGACTCATGCTTCTTGCACGGTAGGGTTTATCGGATTGATTTTCCTGTTTGATGACTAACTGCTTCATGTCAGCTTGTTACAGTTACTCGAATATTTCACGCCAGTGAAAAAGACGATCGTCGCCGCGGTATAGACCAAATGTGGCTATAGCTGTTGGGCTGTTATCATAAACACCGTTATCATCCCAATCATATCTCAACCAGTCATAGGCGGTGTATAACACACCTATTTCACCTTGATTGCCCGCCCCAGGCGCGGCAAATGAAATCGCCAGCGTTGTACCATTATCAAAACTTCCTGTTGTGCCAAGTACATCGGTAAGTGTAGGGTCTAAACTAATATTAGTAAGTGAAATTTTACTTGCTTCATAACCGGTGCAATTATTATCTGATGTGACAGTAAAAACGGTGCCATCAAAATGTTCAAGTTGCATCGGTTGCGTGAAATTTGAGGTTTCAGGACCGAAGCTATTTTCCAGCACTTGACGACCAAATCGAATTTCAACACCGGTGGGTGATGCATCAACGGTACTTGTTACGCTCACGCTGTCTGAATCTACAACAGTGGCGGTAGAAAAATCGATGTCTGACGTAAATGGGCTTACGAGTGCGTTGGCAGAGCGGTTATAGAAAAAGTGGTCATTATTTGACAATTGGTAATGTAGTACACCTTTGGGTAAGGCCACGCTACTTGGCAAGGCGGTCAAATCATTTTGGCTCAAGGTACCGGTATCCATGTCAGCCGTTAACAATAGTCTGTTGCTATCAACACCTAACGCTACTTGGTCAAAGCTTGGCACTGTAATGCTTACATCTGAGCCACTTAGCTTCATGTAATCATTAATGCTACCTTGGCTGTCCTCATGGTAGTTCTGGGTAATATCACCTTGTTTATTATAGGCGGAAATAGTCAATATTGGATTACTTAAATATGAAATTGCGCCAATGCTATTGGTAGCTTCGTCTTTTTGACCGCTGTAGGCAGCAAATGCTATTGAAGCACCACATGTGGCTTGAAATAGACCATTTTGTGCGACTGCCTGGGTAAAGTGCTCAGGAATAAAGCGACCAATATTGATTTGAGTAGCCGAGATGACAATGCTGGCGTTGCCATAATTACTGTCTTGAACATCTAGGCTGAGCAAACCCACTTCTGAATAACGCGCGCTACTATGAGAAGATACACCCGATGAAAAGCTGCTAAGCGTAACATTTTGAAACACCGAACTAGCACTAGATGCCAGCGCACTGGCTGACCCATAGAATAGATTACCGTCTACACTGTCGGTTAATGTAGGGCCCGTGCGAGTCAGCATTAGCTGTATTTGTCCGGGTGAATAGTTGGGAGTGATAACATCAAGACTATTTAATGCGGTCACGCTTAGCACAAAGCTCTCACCTGCTGGATAGGTTGTGCTTGACGTGGCAGTGGCGCCATCTAAATTGGTAGCTCCTGATGTTGCACTCACAATAAGTTCGGCTGGACTAACCCAGAACGAGTTACTGCTTCCCGTCAATGTGACACCACTTACGTTATAATTGGCATGTAAACGAATTTGCCCTGCATCGTTATATATGGGCGTTGGCAGGGTCGCTATACTGTTGGCACCAAAGTTCAACGTGGTACCGGAGGCACTCGTGTGTTTTGCAATATTATTGTTATTAATCATAAAACTGAGACCACTGGTGCCACCTGGGTTTACGTTTTCCTGAGATAAATCGACACTCTTGTTACCGCTAAATAAACCAGTGCAAACACCATCAGTATCCTCCACCGCCTGAATTTTTAACGCCTCGGCAAATATAGTGCCCGAAGTTTGGTTGGGTAAGGTCGTGTTATTGCTGGCACCATACAAAAACCTAAAGCCGGCATTGGTAAATACCATGTCGCAAGAATTGCCAACGCTGTCGTTGCACACTGCCGGGTTTAATGCTGGAATTGAGGGGTTGTCGATTCCAAAGCTTAGGGTTTCAACATCGGTATTGTTAAAACTAACAGTAGTACTACCGGCAAAAGTTGGAGAACTAATGACCGCGCCGTCAGCAAGAAAATCAAGCGTAGTTGGCTGGCTACTTAAAGTTGAACAGCTAGCATCTTCACATGCTCGAAGCGTAACCGTTTCGGTATCGCAGGTTAAGCCTTGGCCATCATGCACAATTTCGTAATGATGAACACCAGGTATAGCACAAGCATGAGTTTCAGCCATGATGCTTGCCACTTGAGAAGTGCTCAACGCACTTTCATAGACCCTGAACTCGTCTAGTTGACCATTAAAGTTATAGCCAGTTGAATTGGACACGCCGCCAACTCGCATTTGTGAATTGACATAAGCGTTAGCATTGTTCGGTGTTCCAAAACGTTGGCTTAAAACCTGTTCTACACCATCAATATGCATGCGGTTGCTAGTAACGTCACCATTCGTAAATTCAACTGCAACATGATGCCACCCATTCTCTAAACCTGCACTTGAAATGCCGTAAATATCGTTATTAAAGGTATTAAATCCCATGCTGCCGTTATTGAACCATATGTCGTGATAATTCCAACCAATAGGCATTGAATTCCCCGTCCCTTCCCAATTCATCCAGAATGTAACGGTGGTTTTGATACCGTCTGTTGACGTATCTAATGGCAATCCGGTTGCTTGAATAGAACCATTATTTTGACTGGCATAACCGCAGGTGCCAGGATTACCTATTAGGGCTGGCGATACGCTTTCCGGTGTAGAATTACTGATGACTTGCGCATTATAGCCATTACCAGTGTTGTCAATAACTTCACCTGAGCTGCCATCCCAACTGAGTTCCTCAAAACGGTACTCTAAAAGCGGAATTGGGGCTACGCATGCCCCAAATGTTGCCGCACCGCTTAAAGCGCCATCACGCAGAATTTCATAACCTGAAGGTGGAGGCGCGGCATTAGTTCGGATTTCATTTGCAATAGAAATTTCTAAATAGTCGCCACCGCTACGTTCAAAAAATATAGCGGCTATGTCAAATAAAGAGTCTTGAGTTAAGGTGAAGGACCCACCCGTATTTGAATTGCCGGTTGTTGTTTCATACCTCAATTCATTGCTAGCGCCGGCGTTTGAGCCGCCAAATTTGTTGAATGAAACAGCGTCACCAGACAGTGTGTTCATGATAAAACTAAAACCATCATCACTCTCAACATAAATGGTGTAATCACCGGCGGGCAAACTGAGTGTTCCTGAGGTATGCACTAAAAAATCTGAAACATCAACTCCGGCGCTATATCCAGGGTAAGGTAATGTACCCGTAAAATCGTGACCGGCGCCACCAAAGTCTATGCGGTCAACTGTGCTTGAACCGCTTGCAGCAACATTATATGTGCCACCATCTATCAAACCAGATGCAGGTGAGCCTGCATCCAGCCATTCAGCATGGATTGCCAACGCTTCAGTTGTTGTACTAATCTGAGAGTTATTGCCACCATTGTCAATTCTAATGCCAACGGCGTTTAGCGTGCCAGAATCACAGCTAAGTGTTGGGGGTATTGGACAGGTTCGTGTGCTGCCGTCGTAGTTATTGCCCGCATCCTGATTAGTAAAAATGGTTTGGATTTGAGCGGATGTCACGACTGAGTCAAACACTAGGGCCTCGTCAATAAGCCCATCGGCAGATGACTCACCAGATAAGTCAGATGTGTTGCGGTTATCACCGAAATAAAGCGTCGCGTAACCATCGAATGCTGCAGTATTACCGTTTGTACCTGACACACTCTGCTCAACACCATCGACAAAAATCTTTGCGGTGCTGCTCGCTACGTCCCAAACAAAGGCCAGATGCGTCCATACTCCGGCACCGACGTTAAATGTACCCACGGTTGTTTTTCTGTAGTCACCATCACTGCCATCTTCAAAGAAGAATTTAACCCGACCGTCAGACGTAATATCCGCAAAGAAGTATTTATTGCCATCAGTGGCATCAAATAGTCTTTTATCAGAACCAGAGTTCCAAGCGCTATTTCCCCGATACCAAAGGCTGATAGTCCCACTGGAACCAATAGTTGAGTCAAGGTCGACCCCGCTATCAACGGCCTCGAACGTTGATGCACTATTATTACTGGGGATATTAGCAGCATTACATATTTTTCCAATTGCTGTTGAGACTCCTCCTATCGCGATGCCATTGAAACCGTTGCTCGAATTATCAGTAACTTCACCGCTGATACCACTCCAACTCAATTCGTCAAAGCGATATTCTGCAATGGGGGGCTGTGGTTCAACCGAATATTCGACAACCAATAAGGGGGCTTCGTCAGAATCGCCATTATGTGATTCAGCAGTTCGCTCACAACTACCTGACGTGCAACCAGACCCAGGCTCAATAATAATCACTACGTCATTATTGGCCGCCCAGCCTGATCGGTTTACAATTTCTTGAATAATAACGCTAATATCAGAGGTTTGTTGAAGTTCGTTCACATTATTCCATGCTGCAGGAGTCCAATTTACAGAAGCCGAAGTTTTCGTTCTATCGCTAATGTTGTCATCACTATTTGTAAATGTAGTAGGGCTCTCATTATCTTCACCAAATATAACAAGATTAGTCGTCCCACTATCGGTCTCATCTGTTACAAATTCAATGTAGGCCGAACTTATCGTTGCTCCCTGTGGAATATTAATATTCTGAAAACGCATACCAACAATTTGCAGACCACCATCGTAACCAAATTCAAGATCACTACTGCCGCGAGACATATCGCCGTCACTGACCAACTCCTCTGCATCGTTGTTTCCGCCACTTACCCTAACCTGCTCGGTGGCGCTGAAGGCGGTTGATGAGAATATGGATAAAACCCACAGTAGATAAACAATCACATAGCGTGAATTTCTGTGTTGACTATTCATTCTTTATGCGACCTTATTATGTCAACGGGGAAATTGCTTGGGGCCGTCGCCCCTGTGCTCGTGGATGATAACAATACCGCTTGAAAAACCTCGCGGAAACCTGGGACCATTGCGTTTTTTGAGGCTAATAATAATAGACTCGTAGTCGCTATTTGTAAGTTTTGTAAGCTAGTTTTCATCATAATTTTAGTAATTTAGGTTTGTTGCAATGGTCTATTTGTAACTTGCATCTTTGATATTCATTATGCGTAAGCGGCAAATATGAGTTACACGTGATAGTCATTTATTTATCGACAATTTACCGTAATTAATGAGTTTTTTCGCATCAATTGGCTTTAAGTCTTAGTCTCGTCTGTCGACTTCATCCCCCACAAGTAATGCTGCGAACTTAGGACATGTATTTTGATATTTAGTGGGGGCGCGGTTGTGCTGGACTGGATAAATGAATCAGTTATGTCTGATAAGCGGTGTTGGCTAAATCAACTTATAAGGCAATCATATTTAGTGAGTGCTTGGCTTGGATTCTGCAAACAACTATTAATAAACTGATTAGCAACTATTATTTACTCATTAAAATATTCAACTAAGCTGCAGTGGTCGAGTCCTCTTAGCCATTGAAAGGGTAGTGCCATCCAGATAAGGTGTTTTCAATTTATAGCGCACTTTCCCATGGTCGGTTATGCTCAAGCGCGCTCGATAATGGCAGGGCGACTGATGTAACGGCATAGCCTTTCTAGTTTGGCAGGCTCATCAGCGTTAGCGAATTACCTCGACACGAAGTGACTGCGTGTAGAGAAAATCCACTTGTATTGGCTAGCTGTCCATACTCGCCTTCATTGTTGGCTGCTAAGGTTTGTAGTGCAAACACTTTTTTTCCTTGTTGAGGCCCCATGG
>CAXMOM010000035.1:0-46791 GCA_964195425.1 Acidiferrobacterales bacterium | reverse complement strand
ATGATCACCGAAGGCGAAGGGCAAATCAAAGCTATTGTTATAGGTGCGGGTAACCCTATTTTGACTACGCCTAATGGCCAGCAGTTAGACGATGCCTTTGCTTCTTTAGAATTTGTAGTAGCAGTAGATTTCTTTATTACTGAAACCACCAGACATGCCAATATTATTTTACCGCCAGTAACCGCTTTGGAGCGAGACCATTACGACGTGGTGTTTCATAATTTCGCTGTGCGCAACAGCTCTAAATTCTCACCCGCTGTATTTACCCCCGAGCCTAATAGTAAAACGGATTGGCAAATATATTTAGGATTGGCGGAAAGACTAGATAAATTGAACGGGCTGGCAACTGACAAGTATCAAACCATATGGGCAAAAGAGCCGACCGGTGTGGTAGATGATATGTTGAAGATGGGCCGCTATCATTACGAAGGAAAGCCTTTAAGCATTGAGTTATTAAAACAACTTCCTCATGGCATTGACTTAGGCCCACTGCAAGAAGATTTACCCGCTGCGATATATCATGCAAACAAACTTATCGATTTGAGCTTCGATTATTTTATGCCTGACTTGGTGCGCTTAAACGAGCATTTCTTTGCTACAACTGATGCGGCTCGTGAATTCCACAACAATAGCCTGCAGTTAATTGGTCGTCGCCATTTGAAAACCAATAACTCGTGGATGCACAATAGTAAACGTATGGTGAAGGGCACTAATAACGGCTTGTCACGCTGCACTGCGCAAATTCACCCCGAAGACGCTAGCAAGTACAAAGTGACCGACAAACAAATGATCAAAGTTTCATCGCGCGTGGGGAGTATTCAGTTGCCTGCAGAAGTCACTGAAAAAATAATGCCGGGTGTTATCTCCATTCCGCATGGTTGGGGGCACAATAAGAAGGGAATGCGTCTACAAGTTGCTGAGCAAAATGCTGGCGTAAGCGTGAACGACCTCACCGATGAAATGGTCGTTGATGAGTTGTCAGGCAACGCTGTATTAAATGGCGTGCCAGTGCAAATTCAAGCAGTAGAGTGAGATGGAATTTAGATACACTCTCGCCGTTCATTCTTATAGTTTTGTTATTGATAAACTAAACTTCAGTGAACAAATTAACTAAAGGGAAATTGTGATTAACGCAATTGAAGAGCGAATGCAAAACCAAAATCAGAGAACGCTGACCAAACAAGTAAACATGCGTTTTCAGTCTATGCGTTTACAGCCGTTGATTAATTTAGTAACAAGTAGTGCTTTGGTTTACGGCTGCTTAATTCATGCTTAACTTCAGTTATTCCAAACTTAAATCTAGCAATGAAGGACCGTGGATAATTGTCGACCTGGTGATGCTTGGTTTACTTATCATTAACTTAATTTGGTTGTTGTTTGACGGATTATTTGCCACTGAAGTTTTTAAGTCTATTTTAGCGTCGATGTCTCCAGACATAGTCATCGCTTATGCACCGGTTCATGAAAATTTTGTACTCTATGACTTAGCTTTTATAGTTGTTTTTCTAAGTGAATTTTGTGTCCGTTGGGTAGCAGCAGTAGTCCGTAAAACTTATATGCGATGGTACTTTTTTCCTTTCATTCATTGGTACGATTTAGTCGGTTGTATTCCCTTGGGCGGTGCGAGAATATTTCGTTTCTTGCGGGTTTTTTCAATTTTATATCGTTTACAAAAATATGAAATTATCGATTTACGCAATACACTAGTGTATCGATTTATCATATTTTATTACGATGTATTTGTTGAAGAACTAAGTGACCGAATTGTTGTTAAAGTGTTGTCAGATGCGCAAAAAGACATCGCTGCTGGTTCACCCTTAATAGAGGATATCAGCCAGCAAGTCATAGCCTCGCGCTTGCCAATTTTAACCCAATGGTTATCGTCGGTAATGGTGCATATTGGAGAGTCAATCGAGCACAATGACCATGGTGAATCTGTGCGCAACCATGTGCAAAAAAGCGTTGGTAAAGCAGTACGCACTAACTCACAGGTGTCGACCTTGAAATTAGTACCAGTGTTGGGACGTACCATAGAGAAAACCTTAGAGCAGTCGGTTACTGATATCGTTACGCAGTCTATCATTAACTTATTAAAAGATATCACGCCAGAAAAAATTGATGACTTTGTTGAACATGGCCTAGGCCGTTTTTCGAGTGAGGATCATATGCTTGATCAAGAAGTGTTGTTGATTGTTAATGAATGTTTGGAGTTAGTTAAATCTCATGTGTCACAGCAGCGCTGGAAAGATTCATTTGACCGTTAATATGCCACAAAAAAAGGGTAGCAGATGGAGGCGCTTGAGCTGAAAGCCACTCTTTTTTAGTTGTATTGTTCTGTTTTAGTTTGTCTTGTTAAATAGACAGAATTTGGTCTAGCGTTGCACCCTTCATTAGAGTTGGAGGGATTTTCGGTTTTTATCTAAATAGTCACGAAACACTACAAGGCCTTCTTGCATATTCGCGCGACCAAAACCAATGCGGAATCTATCATCAGGTGCTTGCATCAATTCAGACCTGTAAATAGAGGCAGGGAGCAACAGTACACCGCAATCTTCAACTAAATTTGTACAGAAATTTTCTACGCCACCACGACCAGTAAAGCGAGGGAAGGCTATGCAGCCGCCATCAGGGTGCTGCCATTCAAATAAATCGCTATAGTCGGCAAAAAAAACATCGAGTTTTTGGATGTTTGCTGCCAGTAGAGTACGGTTTCTTAGAAGGAGTTTGTCACGTACACTCAGCGCAATCTTGGCCAAACGTTCACTAGGCGCGGAGTTGCAAATTGAGAGGTAGTGTTTGTATCGCTCAAGCTTAAGCAAGACCTCTTTATTTTGGCACGCGATCCAGCCAATTCTTAGGCCAGGTAAGCCATAGGCTTTAGACATTACATTCAATGACAGTGCGTTTTCATAAACGTCGGCCGCCTGATCAATGCGTTTATTGTCGTCGAGTTCAAGGAGTCTGTATACCTCGTCACTGAATAAATAGAGATTATGTTGGCGACAAATGTTGATTAATTCTGTGTAGTCGCTAGCGGGAATAATCGCACCGGTTGGGTTGTTTGGAAAACAAACTGATATCAGTTTAGTGTTGGGACGAATTGCCTTTTTGATGTCGTCTAAATCTAAGTGCCAGTTATTTTCAGGGTCGAGTTTTACACCGCTAACGTCGCAAATATTAAGGGGTAAGGTTTCAGCCGCTTGGTAGTTAGGCACAACAACAATGGCATGGTCACCTTTGCTCAACAAAACTCGCATTGATGCGTAAACACCTTCTTCAGCGCCAGCAAAGCACAGAATATTGTCTGTATTTAAGTTGTCATAAGTATCTGCAATCGCTTGGCGTAATCCTGGCGCACCCCAAGTTTCCGTGTAGCCTAAATGCAGAGCACCTAGGCATTCGTATGTTTCTCCTGCCAATATGAGTAACTCGTTGATAGTCATGCTTTGGGCATCTGACGCTGTCATGTGGTGCTTGGCGTTGAATTCCCATTTTGAAAAAAATGTTTCAAGAGCAAAGTTTCGCATAAAGTTTTAGGCGCTTAAGCCTATTCCTCTCGTTTGTATGGACTACGGTTACATTTCTAGAAGCGCGACTTAATACCTTTGTTGAGCGTCGACATTCCTACTATGACTAAAAGGATAATGCCTTGTTTGTAGCGGGTGTACATTGCATCGTTCTATTCTTTGTTTTTGCCAAAGAGGCCTAACCAAAAAAAGCCTTCAAAAGCAAAACCTAGCATTATAAAAACAAATATACCCGTTGAGTTACCATAACTGTAGGAACCAAGTGCCGCAAATATTAATGCCGCAAGAATTAAGAATCTATATATTTTATTCACACCACTTCCTTATATGTCGATTGCAATTAACATCCATAATGCATAACTACTTAACTATAAAAGGCTTCTACCGTTCCTTTTAAAGTAATTAGAAGGGGTTGTCCTCGGCGGTCCAACGCTTTAGGAGAAGGTATTTTTACCCAACCTTCACTTATACAATATTCCTCGACATTGGTACG
This sequence comes from Acidiferrobacterales bacterium, assembly GCA_964195425.1. Lineage (GTDB taxonomy): Bacteria > Pseudomonadota > Gammaproteobacteria > Enterobacterales > Alteromonadaceae > Glaciecola. The sequence continues at coordinate 42,771 of CAXMOM010000035.1, read as the reverse complement.
CTCTTTGCCGTTCAATAAAATGCCAATGTTCTGCTCGAAAATTTCTGCCACATAATGTGGGCTGCGAGAGTTGCCTGAAAGGCGATCCGGCAAATCTGGTAGTGCTTTAGTGTCATTCATATTAGTAACCTGAAGTAAATAAAAAGTGATCTATTGTAGACAATATAGACCTAGCGCTCAAGCACTACAATAGTGTTTATATGCGTTTTTTAGTGAGGTGTGAATTTTGCCAATTCATTCATCATTGCTGAGATATTCGTCTTCAATCTATTTAATGTACACGTTCAGGTGAAAGTTTCTGCAACGGTAAGGGGCAGCTTTTACAGCAGTAAAATACCCATTTACTGCGCCTGCCATTTATTAAAATACCGGCTCTATTAGATTACTCCGCGCAAACAAGCCGAGGCACTGATCTGGAAACAAGCACATTACGACACATTAACCGGTTTGGCTAATCGCGAAATGCTGAATGATCATCTCCAGCACGAAATTAATAAAGCGGCTCGGTCTTCTCATAGTGTTGCGCTTTTATACATTGATCTTGACCAATTCAAGGACGTCAACGATACGCTTGGACATCACACCGGAGACATCCTGTTAGTAGAAGCATAAAAACGATTGAGCCACTGTGTTCGCGAAGCTGATATCGTAGCGCGAGTAAGTGGAGATGAATTCGCTATTATAATGGGAGAACTGCGAAGTCGTGAGGGTGTCGAGCGATTTGTTAATGAGGTACTTCAAAGATTGGCTGAGCCGTTCAATTTAGGCAATAGACCCGGCACGCAGTTAAGCACCATGTGTTCAAATCAACATTCCAATAATGAAAGCGGCGAAAGCCAGAAACTATTTTGCTGTATCAATCAGTTTATTTTTATTAGTATTTGAGCCGAATGGGGTCGCGATAGACAAGTATAGGTTAAACCGGAGTAAACTATTGATGATTTTTGAAACTGAACGACTTACTTTTTCATGGGTAAAAACTACCGACGTGGCCTTTATTCTGAAGCTGTTAAATGATCCTGCGTTTATTCAAAATATCAGAGACGAGGGCATCAAGACCATCGATGAAGCTAAAGCGCATATTGGAGTAAGGTTTATTGGTAGCTATCAAAAAAATGGTTTTGGCATGTATCTGGTAACTCTAAAAAGCAGCGGTGAGCATGTTGGTGTGTGTGGTATTCTTAAACGTGACACCTTGAATTTTCCAGACATCGGATATGCGTTTTTGGCCGAACATTCAGGCAAAGGTTATGCCTCCGAGGCAGCAATTGCGGTAATGCAATACGGTACCCAAATTTTAGGTATCAAACGTATTGTTGGCATTACCTCACGAGATAATAAAGCATCGATTAAAATTCTTGAAAAAGCGGGGCTGGTATTTAGTAATATGATATCTACCGAGGATGGTGAGACGATGTTGTTCGTGCCATCTTCACAGTCTTAAACTATAGTAATAACATGGGGTAAAGACACCATATTAGTTGCAAAACCACAGATAAATATCTCCTTAATATTTGTCAATAAGCATAATGTTCTGGCTTAGACTGACCGCACTGGTATGCGGCGAATTCCGTATTTAGAACTCATTTTAACACTTGTTTAAGCTGGCCAACCATTGTTGTTGGTGTGTCCGAAGATGACTCCTCAATAGCCTTTGATATTATAAACAATATGCAGTCCTAGCGGCTGACAAAGTAACAAACAATAAATGAGGTCTGTGTTGGTAAAATGTTAGTTTTTATCTATAAACTGTCAGGATATTTTACACATTAGAAATAAGGTACTTAGAATTACCCGTAAGTATATGTAATTTATGGATTTTTAATGTTGGCGCAACGATTGCATCTTTTCTTACATAAAAATAAAGCTTTGTTTCATCAGACAACATCATGTTTAACAAAGCAATTTAAGTAAAAAAGGATTTCAAAATGTTGAAAAAAATGAAAATATTATTTGGAGCTACGCTTTTGTGTGCGGCTACTTTTATAAACGCCGCAGTTATAGGTCAGTCAGAAACTATTACACTGCAAAACACTAACGTTAACGTAATGCTTGAGTTTGATAGATTTGACGACATGGGTGGCACCCGCACGCTCAATTCGGTAAGCTTTTCAATCGATGGTTTTATTATCGGTAGCGGTAGCGTTGAGAATAGGAGTGAACAAGCATCAACGCTTGTTTCAACACTATCAGCTCAACTTTCTCTTGAAGATGAGCAGCAGAATATTCTTGTTTTAACTCTGCCAACTGTCAGCAATGCATTTGAAGCTTCTGGTTTTGACGGCGATGAAGATTTTGGCGGCACTTCTGGTACCACTTATGATGACTTATTTGCGGAAGCTCTAACTCAAGAAGTCTACACTGAAGCCGACACATTGGCGTTTTTCTCGGGTGGCGGTGTTGCTAATTTCTTATTTAGGGCCTCCACAATGAGCATGGTTACAGGCTCTGGTAATTTCATAAGTACCTTCGATACTGATGCTGTTGGTGGCATTGTTGAGGTGAGCTATGATTTCACTGAAACACAAATGCAAGTATCTGCTCCTTCACATCTCGCATTGCTAGGCTTTGGTCTTTTGGCATTTGCTGGTTTGAGAAAAGTACGTAAGTAAAATTTTTCGATAGGGATAATGGTAGGTAAAGTATTTACACAAAATCGTTATTTGAATTAGCCTCAAAGCTCACTGTATCGATCAAACCGATTGATACAGTGGTTTATTTAGCCACTAGCGTTAAAGCAACAACTTCGAACATCCGTTCTATAAATTAAACCCACCAAAATCGATGCCTGTCTGATATAGCTAGGATGTTAGTCATTCTTACAATACATATTAACAAACGATTATTAAGACCGAGTAGACGCTTACAAAGCTTAGTGTTTAGGCTCCTACAACTCACTATATGACACTTTAGATGCCGCTTTGTACTTGCCTATAGTGTTAGTGTATTGGGCGCTGCACATCGGGGTCCCATGTTCTGAAAGTGTTATCTAGAAACTCATTGGTTACCTGTTCAAATTCAGGGTGCTTATTTACACCATCGAACGTAGGTGAAGCGAGAATAAAACTTTCTATTCCAATAAACTGCAAGTTGAGCAATTGAAGAGAGTTTTCAAATGCGTCAAATTGCTGCTGCTGCGAATAAGACCCATCTATATACATCGACAGTATGCACCAATGTGATCTTCCATTTATTTGTTCGCATTGTTTAAGCGTTAAACCCGCTAATGGAGGTAGTGTCTCAGCATAACGACTATCACCTTGGGATTTTTTAATAGCGGCGTATAAATAGAATGTTATGTCACCCGCCATTAGTTTTTCACTAAATTCTTCAGGGCTCAGTTCAAGCCATTGCTCAATTTCAGCATAGGGTAGGGCATTGCCTTGGATTAAGTCCAAAAAGGCTTGTAGACCAATAGCAGTGCCGTCGCTCACAGGCAATTCTGCAAACTTAGCCTGTTGCTCGGCGCTTAGTTTCCCCTTAGCGCTTAAGTCATACAGCAATACTAATGCTTCTGAAAATAGTCCTTCATATTGTGGTGACACGCTTAACTCCTTAGACAAATACTCTAAGGCAATATCTATATTCCCTGCTAGCAAATTCATACCCGCTTTGTAGCGTCTATAGTCTGGATTCGTTTTTCCAGTATAACTATTTATAAATCCAAGGGTTTTGCTAATGTCTTGGTCGCTTGTATAAAGTAAATGCATATTCGCCTGAAGTGTCAGGACAGAATCAGGAAACGTTTTATTCATTGTATCGACCAGTTGTCTTGCTTCGTCCAGTTGGCCGATAAGAAGATAGTGATAAACAAGATTATTATAATTGAGCATATTTTCGGGACTGGTTCTTATAATTTTTTCGCGGACTTCTATAACCGTCTCAACATCAGGTAAATTTGCTAAATAGATATTCTGAATGAGCGTTTCGTTAGGTGCGCTTCTATAGGCTTTCTCAAAGAGCTGTTTAGCAACATCTGGTTTATTGGTATCTCGTGAATAGAGACCGAAGACCAAATGCTTAAGAGGGAAGTCAGGGCTTTTTAGTAGCTCCCCAAATATGCGTTCTTTTTCTGATTGGTTCTGTTCGGAAGTAAAACCGCGTTTATTTCCAAGAAAATACACGGTGTACAACTGAGCCTTAGCCAGGTAAAAGGCGTCATCAATAGCAATGGCTTGTTTGAGTAGCGTTGCTGCTTGCTCTAGGGTCTCAGGTGTTCGCTGATAAGCCAACTCTCTAGCTTGAATAAATAACTGGTAGGCCTCTGGATTATCGGTCATGCCGGCTTCATGCTCAACTTCTTCAGGTAATAAATTGAGTTTTAGCGCCTGAGTAATAGCGAAGGACAATTCATCTTGTACTTTAAACACGTTGTCTAAAGTACGATCGTAGGTTTGCGACCAAATATGTGCGCCAGTTTTTACTTCTATTAACTGAGCGGTTATGCGCAGTTGATCTTTGTCTTTGCGCACACTGCCTTCAAGTACGAAGTTAACGTTAAGCAAACGACCTATTTCTCGAATATCGGTATTTTTATCTTTAAATCCAAACGAAGAGGTGCGCGAAATAACCACTAGCTTTTGCAGACGTGCCAAGGTGTTCAGTATTTCCTCGGCAATGCCGTCACCAAAATAGCCCTGAGACTTGTTCGGGCTCATATCTTTAAAGGGTAAAACAGCAATAGAGCGCTCTATATCCTCGTCTACTGATACCAAAAACAGCTTTTCATAGCTTATGAAGCCGACGGCAAGCACCAGAGCACCTACCAACATATAATTAATTTTGCTGCCGGTTTGTTCACGAACGGACACTTCTGCATCAACATCATTAGAGCGTTGAAGGCCTTCTGGCGTGAGTTCAAAGGCCCAGGCAAAAATACACACCACCGGGAAACCAAGGACTAATACGACCGTGGTTATTGTGGTAAACAGCGCAGGAATTTGGAGTGCTGGAGCAATAACCGAAATGATTTGCAGAATAAGCCAGCAAGTTACTAAATATACACTAGCCACTTTAAACACATTACGGCGTTTTAACTCAGTCAAAATCGTCATTGCATTTCCTTATTGCACGAAATAAAACTCATATTCAGTCAATCTTTAGCACCTTGAGACGAGCACTCTACTGAATATTTATAACTATATAATAAAAAAAAAGTGTTTACAGCGATTTTTCTGCTCTAAAAAGAATTCATTTTGTGTTTTAGGTTTCGCTCTCAGGGCTTAACAACAGTAACGCTGCTCTGTCATAATTAACCGGATAAACAGTTTGTGATGACTTGTCGGATTCGCGAAGTAAAATTAGTTACCGCGACGGCTTCTGCGTCCGGGAGTCTTGCCTCGACGTTTGGGCTTAGAATCGGCCTCAAAATTACCATACTCGTCATCATCCGATGAATCTGTTGGTGTCTTCTCACTAGGCACAAAGCCTGAGATGATCTCGAGCTTAAACTTACGGCCAATGACACGTTCAATAGACTTTAACTGCTTCGATTCATCCTCACTGAACAATGAAATAGCTAAACCAGAGGTACCCGCGCGGCCGGTACGACCGATGCGATGCACATAGTCTTCTGGTACATAGGGCAGGTCGAAGTTGACCACGCAAGGTAGTTGAGTTACATCAATGCCTCTAGAGGCAATATCAGTGGCCACCAATATCGCAATATTTCCGTTTTTAAAACCATCTAAAGCAAGGGTGCGCGCGCGTTGGGTTCTGTTAGCATGGATTGAGTCGGCGCTAATACCGATGTTTTCAAGCTGGGATACCAAGCTGTCTGCACCGCGTTTGGTGCGACAAAAGACTAAAACTTGATTCCATTTGTATTTTTTAATCAGATGAATCAACATCTCATTCTTGCGCTCTTTATCTACAGGATGTACTTTTTGCTCAATCGAATCGACAATGCTTTTCGCGTCAGACACTTCAATCAGTAGGGGATTATTTAGCATGCCTTTGGCAAGCGACTTGATTTCTTTAGAAAACGTTGCAGAGAACATCAAGGTTTGTCGCTTGGTAGGCAGCAACATTTGGATGCGACGGATATCGTCGATAAATCCCAAATCTAACATCCGATCAGCCTCATCCAAGACCAATATTTCAAGTTGATCAAAGTTAATGGCCTGTTGATTATAAAGATCTATCAAACGACCAGGCGTAGCAACAAGTACATCTAAACCACCCTGCAACAGTTGTATTTGCGGCTCAATCCTCACACCACCAAACACAGCCGCAGAGCGAATATCCATATTAGCGCTATAGTTTTGAACGCTCTGCGCAACCTGAGCAGCAAGCTCACGGGTTGGCGTAATGACTAATGCACGCACACAGTGGGCCTTTGCACTAGTGTCACCAGACAATAGCTGTACCATAGGCAAAGTAAAGCCAGCAGTTTTTCCCGTGCCAGTGTGCGCCACCGCCATAACATCACGCTGACTAAGCACTAGCGGAATAGCTTCAATCTGTATCGGTGATGGTGTTGTATACCCTTGTTGCACAGTGGTTTTCAAAAGCTCATCGCACAAGCCTAAAGCGCTAAATGACATAGATAAACATTCCTTGGATTGATTAAGATTACTTTAACCCTAATTTTATTATAGATCTTATCATCTTTTGCTATGTCTGCTAGCGGCAATTTATGATTGAATCAATAAGGATTTATGCTTGTTCTCTTGGCCGCTTCAAGGTTTGCTCAATTATTAGCTAGGGCCTGCCAATAGATATTTTGTGGCTTCATTGGTAGCCTTAAGAAAGTTTTCTGAAGTATCGAAATAGCGAATATTGCTCTTAGCGCAAGACTCCTGAATTTTCTTGCTGTAAGAAAGCATATTTTCAATATGACTATAAATATAATCATCAGGCTCACTAATCAACCAGTCGCCTTTTCCATCACTATACTTACGGATGTCGCTTACTTTTTTGTCTATATCAATTTGGGTATATCCAACAAAACAAATTCTAATTTTATCGGGGTGTTTTTTTAGCAGCGTGCTTATAAGCTTTGGAAGGATCGCTTCACCTTCAATAACATAGTTTGTTTGTGACCAAATCATGTTTTCTAACATTGCTTCCAAAAAATTCCAGAATTTTTTTGCAATTTCATCAGGAAATAACTTGTCATGAATCCCATATTTTGGAATGCCATTTGTAAATCCCATCACAAGCCAATCAAGAGACATGTAGGGAATTTTTTCTTGCTGCAAGATATTTTTTGCAATTATCGTTTTTCCCGACCTTGAGGTCCCACTCACCAAATACAACATTAACATCTCCGTCATCGACGCTAGTTGGCCGGGAAAATCTATTTCCACACAAAGCTCTTCCTTATCGATTATCATTAAATGGCCTACTACTGCGCAAAGAAGTTAGCGCCGTATATTTTACTTGCATTAAGCATCGCGTATCATTACTTAAAAATCAACTAACACCTAAACTTGACCGGCAGCAAAATGCGTATGACTATTATTTATGGGCTTCATATTTTAGGGTAATGCGTTCCAGCTTTTGTTCAGCGATTTTTCGGTCGGTGATATCATATGCAATTGCATATATGTCTCCCCCCTCTACAAAAGAACGAGCCGTCCATTCAAGCCATTTGTAGGAACCGTCTTTGCACATATAACGATTTGGAAATTTTATAATCGGTATTCCTCTTGCAAGAGGTTCCATTTTAGCAGCCGTAGACTCTTTGTCATCTGGATGAACGAAGTCGACAAAAGGCTTAGTAAGAAACTCCTTTTCAGAAAACCCGAGGGTTTCAGAAAATGCAGGACTAACCTTCTGGAAATTGCCTTCAGGAGAGGTAAGGCAAACCATATATGCTGACAAACTAAAAATTCTCTCAAGGTCTTCTAGAGTCTTCTCCAGTTCTTTTCGAGTATTTTCAAGGCCTGCTTCCACCCGCTTACTGTCGGTGATGTCAATAAAGGTAATGACCACGCCATCGATTAGGTTTTCATGTGTCCGGTACGGCATTATGCGGACTTTAAACCAGCGTTCATTACTTGCGGTTACCTCCTTTTCAATGAACATTAGCGTATCTAAAACCTTGCTCACATTATTTTTTAAATCGAGATAATTCAAATTATTGACAAGGTCAGACAGTGGACGACCGACATCGCTCGGCATCAGAAAAAATAGAGTGGAAATATGAGGGGTGAATCGCCTTATATGCTGATTGTTATCAAGAAATATCGTTGCGATTTCAGTGCTATCGAGCAGTTTTTTCATGTCGTTGTTGACCCAAGATAAATCATCGACTTTGTTTACTAGTTCAGTATTGACGGTTTGCATCTCTTCATTCTTCGAATGCAGCTCTTCATTTATAGAATGTAGCTCTGCACTTGCAGACTGTAGTTCTTCTTTAGAAGTATTCAACTCTTCACTAGCAGATTGTAATTTTTCCCGAAGAGATTGGCTTTCTTCATGTGCCTGTTTCAGTTTGTTAAGAGCTTCTTTTTCAGCACAACCGTGCTTTATTCGCGGAGACTTGACTGGTGTTACAACATCAGTAAACACAACCATCAGAAGTCCGAGCAAGGCTTTTGGTTCACTAATGGCTTGAACGGTCAGATTGATAATGTTTATGTCTAGCGCCAAATTTCGAATATTAACGGGCTCTACTTGCTCCTGTGCCTTTTGTATAGCGACACTAAGGTCATGTTGTAGGTCTTTATGCGCCATCACATGAATATTCCAGTTGTCCTTGCTTGAAGGTACTTCTAAATATTTTCCGTGACGACCATTGATGCAAATGATGTCGCCCTCAGCATTAATCAACACCGCTGCTGGCGAGAAATGTTGTAACAGGAATTGATCTGCCTGTGTTTGCAGTCTGTTCTTATTTGTATTCATTTTGAACCATTCTATGCATAAAAAATAGACAATCTGAATTTTAACTATAGCAAATTGTCGTTTTTAAACATGCTTATTTTTTATTAATTGCCAGCTATAAAACAACTATCTGCGCCGCAATTAAGCGTATATAAAATCGAATGCACAGCTCAGTGCCGCCGGTCACTTACTTTTTATTGTGAGCCAAAAGTACGACAAAGCAGTCGTTAAACGTCATTGATCTTTAGAATTTAGAGTAAGGCTCATAGCACATCCTATATACCTCTTTGTATTGGTAAAAATTAGGTAGTTGAATATTAAAACTGGGTAGAACTACTCAATACTATTACTCATAATTCGGTTTATTTTATAGTAATGAACAATTTTGCCCAACACGTGTTTGTTTCTCTTACGGGCTAAGGGAATGATTAGTGTGTTGGCAGTGAATTGCAAAGTAAATGATAGTGCCCGCGTATAGCGAAATAAACGCAACTACGAGTCAAATTTGGAGTTTTATATGACCAATTTCAGTCGAAGTACCTTTCAAAATACTACCAAAGCCACTCTTTTCTTAGTAATAATAGGTGTCTCAAGCGCCGGCTTTTCGCAAGGCTCGATGACTTATTCATCACGCTCAAGTGATTTAAAAGACGACAGTTATTGGACGGTTCAAGAGTAAGGAGAGGGCTGCTGTACTCTAGATCTAAACGTCCAGCGTTGGGACGGAAACCAATGGGCCGGTGAAGACCCCGGTGGCGAAAACGATAACTATTACATATGGAACGTGCCGCTTTTCGCCCCAGCCAATGGCGTTATTGCCAGCTGCTGGCGGAATTTTCCAGACAATCCCACGCCGGGTGTGAAAATAAAAGGCCAGCCAATTGTTTCTAGCGGCAACCATATCACTTTGATCACCGACGACGTCAATGTGATAGAGATGGCGCACTTTAAGTCGGGCACAATCCCAGCGAACCTCTCTCCAAATAACGCTGGTGGTGCAGAGTTTCCTAACACCGTCGCCAAGGTTGGTGGTTGGCGCGTCGCATCCTTCACCCTTCTTGCGACGCAATAACTCAGATGCAGGAACTGGGACAATGACTTTCATATTTGGCGAATGGACTGGAATGCATCAGAAATTTCATTATATGTTGATGATATTCTGCTAAACAGCATTGATGTAAACGAAGCTTTATATCCAAAAGGCGTTTATCCCCAATATCCCTTTTTGCAAGCCCATTATTTAGTGATAAATTTAGCTATCGGCGGCAGTCAAGGGGGTGACCCAAGCAATACTGAGTTTCCAACTACTTATGAAATAGATTATGTAAGAGTTTATCAATAAGCAGGTTTTTGCTGCACCGTGCAATATATATCTTTTGCTAACTCATAGCTTAAATACTGGCTAAATTTTTGTTAGCTATTTTTGTATTTTTGCCAAGCAAAAAGTCAACTAAGTCTATGTCCGTTGTTTAGAGTAAGAATGTAGTCTATTATTTCTACAATTAAAAACAATGATAGGGACGTCAACAAATGCAATCCAATGGATTCGATACACCGTTTAGAAATTTGGCCGATGTGGTCGAATTTGAACAACAAGCAGAAGATACATGGTTGGCAATTGGCACCGTTTATAATGCACTTTGCGAAACGGTGGCAGAATTTGGGGATAAAATTGCGCTGACGGCCTTACCGCCAGGCGATCCCTTAGGGCAGGGCCTCGATATCAGCTTTAACACATTGCTGGCTAAGACAAATCAGGCGGGTAATCTGTTTATGTCGGCAGGCCTGGAGGCGGGTGAAAGCGTCTCCTATTTATTACCTATTTCACCACAAGCGTTTTACACCTTACTGGGTGCTGAAACGGTTGGCGCGGTAAACGCTATTAACCCAATGTTGGAACCTCATCATATTCTTGGCATCGCCCAGGCTGCCAATGCAACTATCCTGGTGGCAACCGGATTAAAATTAAACCCCGAACTCTGGGCAAAAGCGGCTTATGTGATTGAGCATATGCCCAATTTGAAAGCCGTTTATGTGTTGGGCGGTGACACGGAATGTGACGGGGTTAAGGTCTTTCCGTTTGATGCTGCGATGGCGGATCAAGCTGGCGACAAAATCCACAATCTGCACGCGCGCGGGTTGGACGATATCATTGGCTATTATCATACGGGCGGGACCACAGGAGTGCCAAAACTGGTTCCGCATACTAACCGAATGCAGTTGATCCAGCTGCCATCTAGTGGTTTCTTGATGGGATTGACCTCCCAAGATTCTTTTTTGGTCGGTCTCCCGCTTTTTCATATCAGTGGTTCTATTATTACGGGCTTGATACCCTTGCTGTCAGGTGTCAGATTGGTTATCGCCAGTCCGCAGGGATTTCGCGACAAGCTAGTGATCAGCAATTATTGGAAGCTCGTCGAAAAATATTCCATCACCGTTTTGGGCGCTGTACCAACGATGTTATCAGCCCTTATTAATATACCGGTTGGGGAGGCAGATATCAGTTCACTGCGCATGGGTTCGACGGGCGGGTCCGCTGCGCCGGTCGAAGTGGTGAAAGCTATTACGGCCCATACTGGTGCACCGATGCTCGAGGGTTATGGTATGACAGAGGTTACATCCTTTACCACAGGGCAACCCCGTGACGGTGAAATACGGGTTGGGTCGGTTGGATTGCGCGGACCCTATATTAATATTAAGGCGGTCATTGTTGATGAAAATGGACAGATGACGCGCGACGCAAAGACAGATGAGATAGGCGTTATAGTGATGAAAGGCGCGTGCGTGATGCCCGGTTATGTTCAAGCGGTGCATAATGCGTCGGCATTCGCCGGAGAAGGGTGGGTCAATACTGGTGATCTTGGCCGTATTGATGCCGAGGGATACATTTGGCTGACCGGCCGGGCAAAAGACTTAATCATCCGTAGCGGTCATAATATTGACCCGTCCATGATTGAGGAAGCCCTGCATGAACACCCCGCTGTAGAATTGGCTGCGGCCGTTGGCCGACCCGATTCCTATACCGGTGAAATGCCTGTTGCATATGTGCAGTTAAAACCAGGCATGGTGGCTTCACCGCAAGATTTAAAGGAGTTTGTGCGCGCCCGCATTTCAGAACGAGCGGCAAATCCGGCGGCTATTCACATGCTTGATCTAATGCCATTGACGGGCGTTGGAAAAATTTTCAAACCAGCCTTGCGCCAAGATGCGATCGAACGAGTTTTTTCAGCAGAGTTGGAGTTCTTAAAAGCGGAAGCTGGGGTTATTGAAATGGTCGTTGAAAACAACCCTGTTCATGGCTTGATGGCGCGGGTTCGGGTATTAGGGGGCAATAAGGAATATTTGGAAGAAAAAATCCGTAGCCGACTTGGTGCTTATAGTGTTCATTATGAGATTGAGTGGGAAGCTGACTAAGATCAGGAAACTTAAACCTGCAGCGTCAATTCCGAATTCATCTCGATTGCTGCCTTTGGGCTATGATAAAGGTTGTTTCGTTTTATACAAAATCAATCCTTACACTAATGCCAGAACTTAAATATTCACTAAGATAGGATAAAACGGTTTAAGCCTAATAGCATTGAGTAGTTTTACTCAGTATTAATGAAGATATAAAGGATGAAGTATCAAAAGATTATTATTTGCATGTCTTAAATCAGTAATGATTCATCATTATTTTGTTGATGGTATAAAACGTAAATGTACTCATTTTTCAATGCTCTGGCCAATCAGAGTTTATAGTCATCATATGAGAAAAACACTAAGTTATAGAGAATTTCTCTATTTGTTTTGATAATCTTTGAAAGGCTATGCCAAGGGATAAGCTCACCGTAAGTGACTAAAAGTAACGGTCTGGTTTTACTATTAAGGGTCACTAAGTAAAGACGATGCACCAACATTCTGATATTGAAGCTAACATTGAAAAGCTTAGTTGCGACATTACGATTTTACCAAATGTTAACAGAGGTATTTTTAATACCCACCTAGTTTACTGGTGATTCCAAAGGTAGCAGCTTCATGGTGGCAAAAGACTTTGTTGATCCCAGCCAGTATTTTGTTGGTGTGTCTATGAGAGGCATGCAGGCTTTCGAATGGGCAGTAAGATATCCAGATTTTGCTCATAAGACCGCAGCGATCATCGGTATTCCTCGTTTACCCGCATTTGACGTTGCTTTGTGGGGAAACCCGCAATAGACTGGTGGAGCTGTATAGAGATTGTGAGTGCAATGAAGCGCTGCAAACGCTAGCCGGATTGGGTATGTTAGCCAGTATGCCAGAAAAACTATCAGCTCAAATACAGGCCGCGGACGTGGCGACGAGTATGCAAAAGAGTGGCGAAAACTACTTTATATCACCTCTTCAAAGCTGGAACAGCCGAAGGCCGGGCGCAAGCAATGCCGACACAAAATATCGCGCGTGACCATGAAGACAATATGCAAACCGCTGCCAAGCACATTAAAAGCGAATTTTTGATTATAGTGGGCCAAGATGATCGGATAGTGTCGCCGGCCCCGGCTATAGAATTTGCGAAAGTAAAAGATGCACAAATATTGATTTTGGATAGCGGCTGTGGCCATGGCGAACCCCGTTGCCAACCAGAAACTTTGGCCAAAACTGTCCGATAATTTTTGCAAAAAATAACAAGTAGTTATATTAAACAAGCAGCACAGGAGGCCAACGCAGAGAATAAGAATGAAATCGACAAAGTGTAAAACACATACTAAAATTAGCTAGACTATTAGCGAATCGACATAAAGGAATTTCTATGGCAACTGTTGTTGTTACCGGAGCAAATCGTGGTATTGGATTGGAGTTTGTTAAACAGTATTTAGCGAATGGTGATCAGGTTATTGCACTTTGCCGCAAACCTAGTGATGAGCTCAATAAAACGGGTGCTGAAGTGGTAAGCGGTGTGGATGTGGCTAGCCCAGAAGGCTTAGAAAAAATACTGCCGACCTTGCGCCATTTGAAAATTGACCTACTAATCAATAACGCGGGCGTCTTAACTGACGAATCCTTAGAGCATATGTCAGCTGCGGCCATCGAATACCAATTTAAAGTCAATGCGATTGGGCCTTTGATGGTCACTCAAATGCTTAGACAACAATTAGTTAAAGGTGCAAAAGTAGCTTTAATAACCAGTCGCATGGGCTCAGTAACAGACAATACCTCAGGTGGTCGTTATGGCTACCGGATGTCTAAAGCCGCACTGAATATTGCTGGTATGTCTTTGGCTCATGATCTGAAAGAACAAGAAGTTGCGGTTGCACTGTTGCATCCAGGATATGTACAAACTGATATGGTTAATAACAACGGGGATATTACAGCGGCTGTAGCTGTTGAGCGTTTAATGCTGCGTATTGAAGGGCTAAATCTGATTAATACTGGTATTTTCTGGCATTCAAATGGCGAAGTTTTACCCTGGTAATAGTATTCACTTTGGCAATTATGCTAGTGTGGTTAACAATCGCATTAGCCTGATTGTCAGCTTGCCAAAATTATAGTCTAAGTGCGCAAAGTGAATTTGCAATAGAGTCAATGATAAATTAAACGCTACTCATTTTACTAAAGAGAGGATGCAAGCGGCGGCATTCGGAACACATAAGTAACAACTATTATGAATAATCACTTACCAATATCCAAAGAAGTACTTGAGTTCGACAAGCAGTTATTCGAAACTGTAAATAAAATAAATATTTTGAGCGCGGTTAACCCAGTTAATTTTCGGCAGCAAAAGCAGGTGTTTTTTGATGCCAACTTTTCTACAGAGCCCAGCTTTTCTTATATAAGCACGAAGGTTGATGTATTTGCCACGAAAAGAAAGTTATTTAACTTACCTATTGAAGCCGTTACCGACGAAGACCTTCATACAATATATTTCGATACCATTAATAGTTATGTAGATAAAGTTGACCAGTTTAATTCAATTGGTACACCCCAATTTATGTACGACTCTCTTCGATACTTTGGTGAACCCACACCAAAAGATATCGCCAATGCGCGTTTCATTTTGCACTTACCAAGCAACGTAAGTGAAGAAAACGAAGCCGTTTTGGGCTTGGACGAAATTATAAAAATACTACGTGTTTTCGCAGATACAAACCAATATCAACATACCTTGAAAGTGGATGACAATATGTTAGCAAATGCCTTAGTTTCAGGCACCACGATTAAAGTAAATCAAAATGCAAAGTTATCGGTAAGTGACACGAACGCGCTAGCGAATCATGAGATTGGCGTACATTTAGTGACAATGCTTAATGCACGCGCACAACCCTTAAGAATTTTAGAAGTGGGTAACCCCTTAAACACGATGACGCAAGAAGGGCTTGCTATTCTAAGTGAGTATCTATCAGGTAATCTGACGATTAAGCGATTAAAGATGTTGGCACTTCGTGTGTTGGCAGTTGAATCTATGCTTAAAGAAAGAAGCTTTAGGAAAACGTTTTTATTGCTCAAGGAAGAATACGGTGCAAGTGATGATATGGCTTTTGCAGTATCTGCCAGAATATATAGAGGCGGGGGCTTTGTAAAAGACTATCTGTATTTACAGGGTTTCCATAACATGCTGCATGCTTATGAAAGCGAACCGGACTTTAAGCTGCTGTTTGCAGGTAAAGTGGCGGTAGATTATTTGCCGCACATTAGCCGCCTTATATCAAAAGGAATACTGCATAAACCAGTGCATATAGCGCCTGTATTTACCCAGCCTAATACCTTAACTAAAATAAAACAATTTATTGCTCATGCAATAAAATGAAGCGGTATCGGTTACTAAAAAAACGTTAATAAATTATGTCATCAATAATGTTTAATAAATACAAGGCTGGAAGATAGAGTATCGCTAAATATGTTAATTATAAACAGATATAGGTCTACAATAGGCATCTTAATTAGTTAAAGAGTTTTACGGAGTTATTAATTGAAAACCTTTTCTTGCCAATGCGCATGAAAGCGTATGCTTCATCGTGTGACATTGTGCCCGTCAGTAATCCTGTAATGGTTTGATTCGCTAAAATAATTTTATTTAAATACGCATAGCATGAGCGACGTGTGAAAGCGTAATTTTGGTTTTCGATTACAAATAAATAAAGGGCATTTATTTGCTCCCAAGCTTCTCTGGGAATAATTTATTTAATGGTTCGTGCGTTTTCTCTTGCCGATATTAAAGACGTGAGGATTGACCCGGGATCTTTTTTATCAACCACCATAAAGTTGATCACACTCTTCTCGTCTACCTCTTCATAGGCTTCGTAAAAATTATCCCTAAAAGATAAAATATCAATAATTGGCTCCCAACCCAATTCGACTTTAGAAGGTAAATCTAATAACAAATGAGAATTAACGTTTATCAAGCGAGCGGTGTTCTCTGCACGTTCAAGATACCTTGCTACCCAATATAAATTACTTGCGACTCTTGATAACATAATTATTCACCCTCCATATCTACAATCCAGCTGTCTTTGCTGCCACCGCCTTGTGACGAGTTCACAACCATAGAGCCTTTTTCAAGTGCCACACGGGTAAGTCTGCCCATAGTGACCGTAATATTTTTACCAGACAAAATGAAAGGCCTTAAATCTAAATGTCGAGGTTCTAAACGCGTATCAACCATCGTGGGAGCAGTCAACAGCATTAGCATAGGTTGCGCCACGTAGTTACGAGGATCTGCTTTTATTAGTTTTCTAAATTTATTATGTTCAGCTTCATCTGAATGTGGGCCAATTAGCATGCCATAGCCACCAGACTCATTGGCTGGCTTTACGACCATATCAGCAATGTTTTCTAATACGTATTCGCGCTCATCTTTGTCGTTACATTTATAGGTGGGTACGTTCGCTAATATCGCTTCCTCATTCAAGTAGTACTGTATGATTTTGGGCACATAAGCATATACCACCTTATTGTCAGCAACACCTGAACCCGGAGCATTAGCCAAGCCTACATTACCGGCCTTTCAGGCTCATCTATTTTACGAGGTGACATTTCTGCAAGCATGTCATATAACTGAGAGGGGTAATCATCAACCGGTAGGATGTTATATTTATTAAACATTTCTGGAAAAACACGTTTCATTACTTGGCGGTTTTCGAGCATGTAAGATACACCAGAAGGCACTTTTGAAGGAAATATTTTGATTTTTTTAAGCATGCTTGCCGGAAACACACCGTCCTTTATGATGTTTTGATCGTTATAAAGATCGTCAATAAACATATTAAGGGCTTTTATGCGTTGTTTTAGACCTTTCTCTATTCCCGACCATTCTTTGGTGTCTATTAACCTTGGCACAATGTCAAAAGGCCATGTTCTATCTATTGAACCTCCTTCTTGGTGGCATACCCTAAAAGTAACCCCCATAGTATGAATAGCAGAATCAGAAGCGGCTTTTAATTCATTAATGTCTTTGTCTGATAGTGCTCGAAGATATTCACATAAATGTGTTGCGTACACGCGCGGTTTACCGACTTTCTAAACGAGTTCGTTATATAAATTTGTAACTTTGTAGCTACCCCATCTTATCGCCATATCGGTTCTTCCTTAATGCAGACTTTTAGTCTATGTATACCGTGAAATTGAAATATTGTTAACGTTAATGCGGTAGTGCTTAATAATAATTTGAAATACAGCGACTAGAAATATAGCTGCATAAAATGCTTAGTAAAACTTTTATTGCCCTAAGAAAGCTGCCTTGGCCCTGTCGTTTCCCAACTTATAAACTACTGTAAAATGTGTTTTCTATTCTATTCTTATCTTAGCGGGGCAAAACTGAGTCACTCTCAGCTAGTCCCTTAAAACTTCGTCTTCCGGTACTATGTTGTATTGCAACTGGCCTATATGTTCTGCAACATCACTTGGTTCTTCAAACGTTGCAACATGGAACATGGCGTCACCCTCTTGCACCAATGGAATATTCTGTTTACCTACAATCACTCCGCTTTTTGGGGCGACAAGTGTATGAACAAAACTACCTGTTGGGCTGGATATTTCTGCCAATGTGTCGCCTTTCACTACATGATCGCCGAGTCTTTTAATATCTCGTACCATGCCACTTGAATCTGCTCTAATCCAAGCACTGTTGTACGCAATAAAAGGTTCAACAATTTTTGTACGTTGCTTTCTCATTTTGATCATTCCCAAGTGAGACATCACGTTTAATATTCCTTTCAATCCTGACTGGATAGAAAGTTCATCAAAACGCAAAGCTTCACCAGCTTCATAAAGCAACACTTTGGTGCCCGACTGCGATGCAGACTCACGCAAAGAACCATCTCTAAGCACAGAGTTAAGCAGCAATGGCACACCAAAAGCACGCGCCATTTTCTCGGTTTCCGAATCGCTTAGGTCAGCCCTGATTTGTGGAAAGTTACTACGGTGAATAGCACCCGTGTGCAAATCAATTCCATAATCACATTTTTCAGCAATTTGGGTTAAAAACAAGTGTGCTAACCTGCCGGTCATTGAGCCTTTTGGAGAACCTGGAAAGCTTCTATTAAGATCTCTTCTATCAGGCATATAACGCGTTTGGTTCAGCACGCCATACACATTTACTATGGGCACAGCAACCAAGGTTCCTTTGAGCAATTTAAAGGTCTTCATGCGCAATAAACGGCGGATAATCTCAATACCATTGAGTTCATCACCGTGTATTGCGGCACTGATAAACATGACAGGGCCCTCTGTTTTCGAATTTATTACTTCAACCGGTATAGCAATTTCTGTATCGGTGTATAAACGCGCTGCTGGTAACTCGAGCTTTACTCGCGTTCCAGGTTCAACTACTGTATCGCCTATTTGTATACTTTTACCTGTAATAACCACAATTAACCTTTCCCTTGCGTACGATTCCGGTTAGGTTTCGCATTTTTTTCTATATGCTCAATAATCATACCTGCCACGTCTTTTTTAGTAGCCGCTTCAATGCCTTCTAGCCCTGGTGATGAATTGACCTCCATTACCACTGGCCCGCGTTCAGCGCGAAGTAAATCGACGCCGCATACATTTAGGCCCATTATGTTAGCAGCCTGAACAGCAGTAGCCCGTTCTTTAGGCGTAAGCTTCACAAGAACAGCTGAACCACCTCGGTGTAAGTTTGAACGAAACTCACCTTCAGCACCTTGACGTTTCATCGCTGCAACCACGCGATCACCAACAACGAAACAACGAATGTCTGCACCGCCAGCTTCTTTAATAAACTCTTGAATGAGTATGTTGGCATTCAAACCCATAAAGGCTTCAACAATGGCTTCTGCAGTTTTGGCTGTTTCCGCCAGCACTACGCCAATACCTTGTGTGCCCTCTAACAACTTAATAACACAAGGGGCACCACCTACATTCTTAATTAGATCTTTTATGTTATCAGGGCGATTGGCGAAACCTGTTCTTGGTAAACCAACGCCTTTTCTGGACAATAATTGCGTAGAGCGCAATTTATCTCTTGAGCGGCTAATCGCCACAGATTCATTCACGCAAAAAGCACCTGTCATTTCAAACTGGCGCACGACCGCTGTTCCATAAAACGAAATTGAAGCGCCTATACGAGGAATAATGGCATCATACTTTGGCAGTTCTGCGCCTTTGTATCTGACAACTGGGCGAGCACTGGTAATGTCCATATAGCAATGAAGTGTATCTATGATATCAACTTCATGGCCTCTAGCCTCACCCGCTTCTTTTAAGCGACGAGTGGAATATAATTTCTTATTTCTCGATAAAATCGCTATTTTCATTTTATTTCCATTGTAAGTTGTTGTTTTGTTGTAGACGCGGCTTCGTTGTCAAAAGTCACAAATTTATGCACTGCAATGAAATTGGCATCCAATAAATACTTTTCTATTAGAAAAGTATGTTGATGAACAAAGAAAAAAACGCGCACTCCGAATCGTCAAAAAGCGCCAACTCATGTGTATTTGTGAACCTAATATATTGTCTTTCTACTTCAAGTTTTTGACTACGTTTAGTTCCTTTTTGAGTGATGGTAGACCCAAATATAATAAGGGTGGGCTATTGTAAACACGCGCTTTTGGCAGCATATCCATCACATGAGCAATTGCTCATTATCTACCCTTTAAAATATAGTAGGGAGTGAAGTAAATGAAATTTTTTAAATTTTTAAAACGGCAATATCCTTATGCGCCCATTGCTTTTATAGGCCGTAAAAATGTTGAAAAAATACTAGGTGCTGATATTAAGAAACTTAGAAAACTAGATAAGATGACCACATCAGAGACCACTCTGGACAAGGCCGATGAAACTGAGGCGAAAAGTATGTCAGATTCAGAAACAACATAGGCTAATAAATAGGCAAAATAGCCTCAGTTATGTCATTTTCGTGCTTTTGCCCCTTATATATACAGCAACCCATTACACCGTCGTTGCCAATTGCAGAAATCCCCGCAGACGCTCGTCTTTCGGAGCATAGAAAAAGCCAGCGAAAAACGCTGGCTTAAAGACCGTCAAGTTATTCTAGGACGGGACATATTGATAAAGACAGCACAACTAAGAATCAAATTATCTTATCATCAATCATTTAGTGATTAACCGTTGCTTACATCTTCAAAGTCAGCTTCAATTACGTCGTCCTCTTTAGCGCCGTCATTCGCTGCGTCAGCTTGTTGCTTCCCTTCTTGTTGTGATTGGGCTGCCTGCATTGTTTTACTGTAAGCTTCTTGTAATGTATTTTTGCGCATTTCAATCGCGGCTTTATCGTTACCATTAACGGCCATTTTTAGCTGTTCAATAAGCGTTTTAAGCTCCATTTTCTGATCTTCAGTGAAGCTCGTCATTGACGTTTGCACAGTATGAATTAATTGATCTGCTTGGTTACGTTGCTCAACTAACTCACGCTTTTGTTTGTCTTCACTAGCGTGCTGCTTTGCATCATCGACCATGCGATTAATTTCCTCTTCCGTTAAACCGCTTGACGCGGTAATTTTGATGGTTTGTTCCTTGCCTGTTGCCTTGTCTTTGGCTGTCACATCCAAAATACCATTTACATCGATATTAAATGTGACTTCAACTTGCACCGAACCACGTGGACCCGAGGTAATATCCGTTAAGTTAAATTGACCTAAGGATTTATTATCGCTTGCCATTTCACGTTGGCCTTGAAGCACATGCACGGTAACTGCCGATTGATTATCTTCAGCCGTTGCGAATGTTTCAGAAGCACGTGAAGGTATAGTGGTATTTTTCTCAATAAGCTTAGTCATTACACCGCCTAAGGTTTCAATACCTAGCGTTAATGGTGTTACATCAAGCAATAACACATCATTAACAGCACCTGACAACACGCCCGATTGAATCGCAGCACCTAAGGCGACCGCTTCATCCGGATTTACATCTTTGCGTGGTTCTTTCTCAAAGAATGTTTTAACGGTCTCTTGTACTTTAGGCATGCGGGTTTGCCCACCTACCAAAATAACCTCATTGATATCACCTTTACCTAACCCAGCATCTCTTAACGCTTGCTCACAAGGTGGGATTGTACTTTTTACTAAATCAGCCACTAATGATTCTAATTTAGCGCGAGTAACTTTCAAATTTAAGTGTTTAGGGCCGCTGGCGTCGGCTGTAATATAAGGTAAATTCACATCAGTTTGCAACGCAGATGATAACTCAATTTTTGCTTTTTCTGCGGCTTCTTTAATACGCTGTAATGCTAAAGTATCTTTGTGAACATCTATACCGGTTTCTTTTTTGAATTCATCAGCAAGGTAGTTTATAAGGCGTAAATCAAAATCTTCACCGCCTAAAAAGGTATCACCGTTGGTTGCTAACACTTCAAATTGTTTTTCACCATCTACGTTCGATATTTCAATAATGGAGATATCAAACGTGCCGCCACCTAAATCGTAAACCACGACTGTTTGCTCAGCTTTATTGTTTTTATCAACCCCGTACGCTAATGCTGCTGCAGTGGGTTCATTTATAATTCGCTTCACATTGAGACCCGCAATTTTGCCTGCGTCTTTGGTTGCTTGACGCTGTGAATCATTAAAATATGCAGGTACGGTAATAACCGCATCTGTTACTGTTTCCCCTAAATAGGCTTCAGCATCTTTTTTCAATTTACGCAAAATTTGTGCTGAAACCTCTTGTGGCGACAAGGCTTTACCATTAACTTCAACCCAAGCGTCGCCGTTGTCGGCTTTTACGATTTTATAAGGTGCTAACTTAATGTCTTTTTGCACTTCTTTATCTTCAAATTTACGACCAATTAATCGCTTAATTGCAAATAATGTATTTTTAGAGTTTGTAACCGCTTGTCTTTTTGCAGGTTGCCCGGCTAGTACTTCATTGTCTGCATAAGCAACAATCGATGGAGTTGTGCGGCTACCTTCTGCATTTTCGATGATTTTAGCCTTACCACCTTCCATAACCGCTACACATGAATTTGTTGTACCTAAATCAATTCCAATAATTTTCGTCATAGTAATAATCACCTATCGTTTAATAAAGAGGCCTCATGCTTTATGGCAATTGCCAAGTAAGCAGTTTGACCACATAAACAACCTTGTTTAAACCGACATAAATAGCTGGTTTACCCTTGGGTGTTTGCTTAGTGGGTCGATAATACCCAAGGTGAGTAATTGCTTCTGTCACAAATCTGACAGTATTGACTATTTTGTATTGGGTATTTTTTAAAATGCAAAAATCAATCAACTAGCAATGTGCGGCCAAGATGTAATGATTAGAAAAGCATTAGCTTTTGCTATATGGCCACAACTAGGTAAAATCAAAAAACATTTTATATTGCGGCCAAAATTATTTTATTTATGCATAAAGATGCTACGCATATACCTCAAAAAGCCAATCCGGTATTAGTTAAACAAGCCAGTCTGTTTGCGGATCTACCTGCTAAACTTATTGAAGATTTTCAGCAAGAATTTCAACTCAATGAATGGCGCAAAGGCGATTACTTTGATCCAGATTTATTAACGAAACGTTTTTTTGTTGTGCTTGAAGGGAATGTGGAAATTAAACAAAGTAACCCCGATACAGGCAGAGAAGCAACCTTAGATATGCTTTATGCCGGTGATTGTTTTGATTTAATTGTGCTGTTAGATGATCAACCGCATGAGGTTATAGTTTCTCCATTAACAAGGGTTAAATTACTTTCAGTCAAACTTTCAACTATGCGACATTGGCTGTGGACTTATCCAGAGTTTAACAAGCAGTTTATGCCTTATTTAGCAACAAAAATGCGTGAAAAAGAGCAACAAGCTAGCAGTCTAATTTTACACGATATAACTACGCGTTTAAGCCGTATTATTCTACAACACATTAATAAAATAAAGTTTTACACGGGCACTAAAGAAGAAGAACATCAGCATCATTTGGTGAATGGTTTGAACGATGAAACCTTGGCTCGAATGACGGGTTCAGTTAGACAAGTAATTAATAAACAATTACAGCACTGGAAAAAAGAAGGCACTATTGATAAAAAACGTAATCAATTGATTATCATAGATTTAGAAGCCTTAGAAAAAGAAGCAAAATATACGCAAATTTTATCTAATGCCCCTTTGTCAAAGACCCCACCAAGCAAAAACTAAAAGGTAAGCACCCATTCTTAGTAAAAGAGTGCAAATATAAAGTCACGTTTGCGCACATTGTCGTGTACTGACTTTAGTTTTTGCATCGCCTCGCCTAGTGTGCACTTTGCGCTATCGATAATAATGGGTCGATTACTTCACCCTCCTCAAGTACCGTAATGTTTTGAATCTGCAAAAAGTTGACCGCCCCTCTGCCTTGAACATGTTCCATATCAGAATCATCTGAATCAATATGCGCTTTAATGATGGCTGCAAGCTGTTTTTCTCTAAGGTAGGTAATACCCTCTTTCCCTAACCAGCCATCCAAAATCATTGCGGTAAATTTAGCCGGAATGAAAAGCAAGATCTGGTAAACCTTTATAGTTGGCGTTAACTTTGAGGCGACCTGAAGGGCGTTTCGAGAGAAATAAGCCTGCGGGAAAATTTCACCTAAAAATGTAATTACGAATGTAGAGAACAAAAACGAAGACACACCTGTAAGTACAGAGCCAGATAAAAGCGTTAACAAAATATTGATTGAAACATTCCCCCAAAGCACAGTAGAGAGTAAAAAATTAGAATCCTCACGCATGCTTAAAATGACAATTGCACTTTCGTTTCCTTGCTTTGCTTCTACCTCTAACTGCAATCTACTTAAGCAGAAAAATGCGAGATTTAATCCTGAAAAAATAGCGGATTGCGTTAAGCACAATACAATACCTAACCAAATTAGAATGTCGTATGTCATTTAAATATCTCTACAGGTAGTTGGAGTAGCTTTGAAGGCTGATGCAATTCGCATGTAACTGTATATCGTTAACTCTGTAGTCAAACGTTATTAGCCTAATTGGAATTTTAAATTTTCTTCAACATAGTCAAGCGCTTTGAGCAGATCCTTTCGACTCTCTTCCCAAAAAAGAATATGGCCAACTTCGTTACTGGTATTGGTGTGCTCGGTAATTACATCGCCAAGCTCGCTGCGAATTGTTATCTCCATAATTTCAGATAGCCTTGATTTAACTTTTTCTTCTCCCTCAATAGCGACCACTCGCCCAGCTCCTGGGTGGAACATAACTACCGCTGCATGACCTTTCGGATTTCCATTTAAAGGCTTTACTTCTTTTCCACATGACAGTTGAACGTATGCTTCCCAAGCGTCGAATCCATAAACTCGCTGAATCAGTTCCATGTAATAACCGCCAGGGGGTCTTACAGCAATCTCTCCAAAGACAGGACCGTTCTTTGTTAAATAAAATTCAGCGTGAGTCATTCCTGCGTCTAATTTAAAGTGTTTTATGACTCTTTCATTTAAATCAAGGATGCTCTTTTTGAGGCTTTCATCTAGCTGTGCTGGCACCGCAGACTTTCTCCATTGATGCAGATATTCAGTACAGTTGCAAAAAATGGCTTCACCTTTTTGCACGAACGTCTCAACGCTTACTTCAGTTCCTTCAACGAAGGCTTCTGCAAGAAAACCCGCTTGCATTATTTTGTGAACATCATCAGTGGTTCTAGCTACTTTTACATCTTGGGCACCAGACTCATCTACTGGCTTTACTACAAGGGGAAGTCCCAAATTTTCAACTAGACCTTGTGCAGTGGTTTTCTCATCGATTAGCTCATAATCTGTCACAGGAATACCGGCTTTCCTAGCGCTGTTCTTCATGATCAATTTATTATGAAACCTCTCGGTAATTTTAAAATCTAATTCCTTTAGTCCCAAGAATCGACGAGCTCTGGCGCCTAGCATGACCGTCTCCTCTGAATTGGCTATAATGCTTGATATTTTTTGATGAACTAGAAAATCTTGGACATCAGCACTTAGGCCTTCTTTACAAGAGGCGTAGGCTACTTCCAGCCAGCCCTTTAAGCCTTTCTTTCTGCTGTCACTCAACTCACCATCGCTCCAAAGCAAAACGTCGTACCCAAGCTTTATAGCTGCTTGGTAACACTTTCTTCTAACACCGATTATTAAAACTGTTTCTTTCATAATTCTACCAAATTTCTCTTTCATAATTATTGTTATGACATTACGTTAACGATGTTATGAACTTCCACTCATTACTTGCACAATCTTCGGGTCGTGGGTTAGACGTTCACCGGTATCCCCTTTTTTGTCATATTTCATTTGGCTAAGGACATAACGCATAGCTTCCATTCTTCCGCGATCACGGTCATTACCTTGAACCACTACCCACGGACTTTGAGGGGTGCCTGTTGCAGCAAACATTGCATTTTTATACTTGGTGAACTCGTGCCATTTCGCTTGCGCCTGAGCGTCTACAGTACTTAACTTCCATTGTTTAAGCGGATTAATTCCGCGTTCATTCAGGCGATTTCGTTGTTCATCTAAATCAATAGAAAACCAAAACTTAATAATATTTACGCCATCTTCGAGCAACATATCTTCAAATGTTACAACCTGTCGTAAAAAAGTCTCATATTGCTGTGAAGTACAAAAAACCATCACCGGTTCTACTACCGCGCGGTTATACCAACTGCGATCGAAAAAGACAATCCGACCTGGGTCTGGTAAATGGTTAATGTAGCGCTGAAAGTACCACTGCCCCTGCTCTAATTCAGTCGGTTTTGACAGAGCAATAACTCTATAATGTCGAGGATTAATAAAACGGACAAAGCGCATGATTGCCCCGCCTTTTCCAGCAGTATCGCGTCCTTCAAAAAGGATCGCCAAACGCTGGCGCTGTGTGTGCAAATGTTGTTGCATCCATACCATTTCGGTTTGTAAATTGACGTACTCGGGATCATTTTCTAAAGAATGAAACGCCATAAAGACTCCTGATTTAAATTGAATGTTCTACTGCACAGTTCATAGCTCCATAATCGGCGTCTGCTAAGCATGTGGCATAGACAGATTAAATATTTACATCCAAATATTCGGTATTGAACCCGGCAACGCTTAGCCCGATAAATTCAGCTCTGCCCCCGAGCATAAATAGGTAAAAAACTAACCATTTCTAAATATCTACTGCGAATTATTGTGAACAACAATGCAGTAGTACTTTTTGTCTTTTTTGAAATGGTTAGCAAAAACTTAAACCCCTTAAGACGAAAGCCTTCCTTGGCCCCGTCGTTTCTCAACTACTTTGTAAATTCACCTATTAATAGACTGCTCAGTAATCAATTTAGTCACAAAATATGAAAAATAATTGGGAAACTACTAAACGTTCAGTTTAAATAGTGCAGTTATAAGATTAAAAGTGTGACTATTAAGCGCTTCAGTGTGTCTATTGATAGTTGAGGTCATCGTTAAAAGGTTTTTATTTGGCATATAAATAACTTTATTGGTGGTCACATTCTTTAATCTTATGCTTTGCAGCACTGGGCGGCGATAGCATTAATATCGCTTTTTTAGACAAAGACTTGATGCTACCTTTGGCCATTATTGTGTGAATCGTTTTTTAGATAGATAATTCGATTGGGTTTTACTTGTGTATTCAAATTATACTCTAATTGTGACTAATAGCGCTTAGAGGCAAGTAGATCAACGTATAACATTACGCAGATATTCACTTTACTATAGAGATTCAGATGAACTTTAAGATAAGCCATGAGACGACGTATTTATTTAATGGCGAAGTCTTTTTAGAACCACATTATTTGAGGTTTCGCCCAAAGAAAACTCCGTTTATTGACCTTACTAATTTTTCAATTGTCCTAAAGTCTGAACCCGAGGGACACAGGGTGATCGAAGATGAAGAAAACAATGTGATAGACTTTTACTGGTTTGAAAAACTAACAACAAGTCTTACTATTGCTGTAGAAAATACATTGCAAACTCAAGAGTATAATCCGTTTAACTTTATTATTCATCCTGACTCATTTAATACAATACCTTTTACCTATTCTGAGCATCAGCATCAAATACTCAACCCTTCTTTACACAACGTAGCGATTGCTCAAAAATTGGTGGATTATGCTGGTTCGATAATTAAGGCGTCATATTTTAATACCATTGCCTTTGTAACCAATCTTACTAAACAAAGACATAAATATTTTGTTGTGGAATATAGGGAAGATGGCCCACCGCTTTCACCCGATAATACATCGCCATTATTAAAGGTTCTTGCCGAGATTTGTCATGGATGCAAATTAACATGCTGCGTAACTATGGCATTGCGGCTCGATTCGTGAGCGGTTATTTTTATTTTGAGACGGAAAAAGCCAGTCTATGAATCATATGCGAGGGTAGAAGTGTTTATGCCTGGTACAGGCTGGTTGGGTTTTGATCCGAGCCATGGGATTTTAACGGGTAATACACACTTTGCTGTCGCATCTAGCGCAATTCTGAAAATACTCTGCCTGTTTCTGGCGGTATACGAGGCAGTGCAACATCGCAACTGATCACTAAGCTAATTATAGACAAAAGATAGACTTTCACTCGTTAAGCTTTGCTTAATATCTTCCATTGGCCTATCGAAAATAGGCCAGCCATTTCTTCTCCTGTAATCATTTTTTTTGGCAAATCAGGCCAAACGACAATAATATTAATAAAAAGCCTATAAGTGAAAATAAAAAATTGTGACCAATGGCATCATGAATGCGTCTATTTACTGCATTGATGTTAAACCATACTTATAGAAGCGAAAAAATGGTAACTAAAAATGATTGGAAAAACGCTTTATCTGCAAGTTATGAGCAGCTAAATGACTATTTAATTTTACATGTTCCACAGCTTATCGGCGCTCTAATTCTAATGATATTGGGTTGGGCGGCTGCATGGGTTTGCAGTAAGTTAACACTCAACATAGTCAAATTTGTCAGCAAATTATGGCAAAAAACCGCTAACAAGGTCGCTGCAACAGGTGTTGCTGAAATAAAAGCTTCGCATGCACAAGTTATTAGTAAAACCGTTTTCTGGTTGGTTATATTATTTTTTATTGCCGCCGCCGCATCGAGCTTAGGTCTAAATTTTTTCTCTACATGGCTAACTGCCCTGCTTGGGTATGTACCTCAATTAGTAGCTGCAATTTTTATTTCCACCGTGGGTTTTGTGCTGGGCAACATAGCCAAATCGATGATTCAAAGTAGTGCAGAAACAACGTCATATAGCCAAGCAAATACCATTGGCAACATCGTAAAGTTTTCTATCTTTTTTGTAGCGTTAATAATTGGTGTTCAACAGTTAGGCCTAAATATTCAATTTATCACCACCTTTATTATCGTATTTGGCGCCGTAATGTTATTCGGAGTTGCACTCGCTTTTGGTATGGGTAGCCAATCACTTGTCGCTAATATTGTGGGTGCTAGACAAGCAAAAAATAACCTACGCCTTAAAGATCACATCAAGTTTTCTCATATAGAGGGAACACTGGTAGATATCACAACGACCATGTTGCTTATTGAAACCGAGAAAGGACGCATATTTTTACCTGCTCGTGTGTATATGGACAATATTGACGGCGTAGCGGTCATTAATGAAAGCTCATCGACGACAACAGCGTCTATGTAGAACATTCATATGGCAAACATCGGCCATAAAAAATCACTCATAAACAGAAGACTTAATAGACACAGGAAAATGTGAATGGCCAACCATAACCTAAAGCTCACTATCCATTTCTTTAGTGAAGAGCCCTTTGCTGCTGCGCAAAAGCTAGATCTTATGGCGGCCGATGACGCAACAGCCGTATTGCAAAAAGTGCCTATTTCTGTTGCTGTAAAAGTGATTTGTGCGATGCAGCCAAGCTCTGCCTCTAAGATCATTGTAAGTACACCTATTGAATTTACGCGCGCCCTTTTTCAGTCCATTGAACTTGCTGATATTGCTGCAATATTGAGATATGTAAATATCCAAGATCGAAAAAATTTATTCGACTTGCTACCCAAAAGTCGTCAAGCACTTTGTAACCTGCTCATTAGTTATCCAGAAAATACTGTGGGTGCACTTATAGAAACCAATGTGTTGGTGGTTGATAGCCAAATGACGTCAGCAGAAGCCATGCTACGCGTTAAAAAACAGGTACGTTTTGATACTCATGAAGTGTTAGTCGTCAGCAGCAAACGCAAAATTATTGGCAAAATAAGCATTTTTGATTTGATACGGTCGCCAGCCTTATCCCTTGTTTCCGCTTTGCCTATTACAAGTGTAGTTACGGTTAACGGGCTATCGTATGTAACTACAGTGATGGAGTTAGACGAGTGGAAAAAAACCGACACAATTACTGTGGTGAATCGTAAGCAAGCCTTCATTGGTATTGTGCGACATTTCGACTTGCGCGCTTCGTTTGCAAAAAACAAACAGTCTACACAGCAAACTCAGTCAGCTTCAGGAGAAGTAATAGATGCATATGCTAGTGTGCTTAAGACTATGTCTGACATGTTTGTTCACACTAAAGAGCATACTCATTGAGCGTTAACTATCTTTTTTCGGAGAGTCCATGATAAATACACAAAAGAAAGTAGAGCAGACAACTTACTCACTAAGTCAGTCATTTTTGCTTAACTATCCACTTAAAAGTGCTCGATACTTAGAAGCATTTGATGTTGATGACGCTGCTGAATTCTTACAGCAACATCCTGTGATGACCGTGTTAGGCATATGGAAATATATTCCACCTGGTGCCGCTGACAGCATTTTTTATCGTTTTAATATAGGGTACTCTGTTGACTTATTAAGCCATATGGAAAGTCATGCTGCCGCTGCTCTTTTGAGCAGACAATCAGATGAACGGCGCGAAGACCTTTATGCACTATTAGATAATGACATAGTAGAAGAAATGAAAGAGCTACTGACTTATCCAAATAATACAGCGGCGCGTTTAATGACCCGTCAAGTCAATGTGTTTTATCAGGATTTAAAAGCAAAACAAGCACTCATTGCTCTTAAACAAAGAGAGTTTAAAGGGCAAGATGTACTCTATATTCAAGATAATGCGCAAGTACTAACGGGCGAGGTAGATTTTGCTGATTTGTTAAAGGCTGAGCCGAACATGACTCTGGTGTCTTTGGCAAAACCCGTTAAAACAACACTTAGTGCATTAGACAACAAAGACATAGTGATTGAAAAGTTTGAAGGCTACCGCTGCAGAGCCATTCCGGTGTTGGATGCTCATCAACAAATATTAGGCATTATCCGATTTTTTGACGTCTATCAAAGCACCAAAGAAGATTTGGCCAGCGATATGCAAACCATGGTGGGTGTTAGCAAAGACGAAAGAGCATTATCGTCGAGTTGGTTTGCATTTAAAAAACGCATGCCTTGGCTGCAAATAAATTTGCTCACTGCTTTTGCGGCTGCAGCTGTTGTGGGGGCATTTGAAGGACTTATTTCCGAAATCACGGCACTTGCCATTTTGTTACCCGTAGCGGCAGGTCAATCAGGTAATGCAGGTGCGCAAGCGCTGGCAGTAACCATGCGCGGATTGATACTTCGCGAAGTCACCACAAAACAATGGCGCAAAGTATTAATGAAAGAGATGTTAACCGGGTTACTGAATGGGCTTGCAATTGCGGTTACTTGTTCCTTAGCCGTATTTTTATGGAGTCAATCATTGGGGTTATCAATGGTAATTGGTCTTGCAATGGTTTCATCGTTAGTCATAGCCGGCAGTGCTGGAGCTGTTGTACCAATTATCCTCAAAAAACTAGGCATGGACCCAGCCCAGTCGTCGTCTATTGTGCTAACAACTATTACCGATATAGCCGGATTCCTATCATTTTTAGGAATAGCCTTGATGCTTTCAGACATGTTGCCACGAAGCTAAACTATGCCTAAATACATTTTATTAACGTTGTTCAACTTACACGAAATAAGAACCTATGATTGAAAATATTTTGCTTCATCCTGTATTAATCTCGCTGGCAGTAATAGCGATTGCTTTTGGCCTAAAAACGATTGTTAACATAATTGTGCGTAAACGTGCTGTAAAAAAAGAGCGTGATGCAAGAAATACCTCACATAACATTAAGCACTTTATTACCTTTGCAATGGTCGTTTTTTTATTGTTCATTTGGGCCTCCGAAATTCAAAATTTCGCTTTATCCATCGCGGCTTTTGCTGTTGCTATTGTGTTGGCGACAAGAGAGTTTATTCAATGTGTTATTGGTTTTTTCTACCTCGTAACGACGCGCCCTTTTAGAATAGGGGACTGGATTCAAGTAGGAGATACAATAGGTGAAGTAGCCGAAACTGACTGGATAAAAACAACTTTGCATGAAATTGACATGCGCACCTATCAGTTTTCTAGAAAAACAATTTATATACCTAACAACAAGTTGATTACAAGCTCGATAAAAAACCTGAATTTTATCAAACGCTTCGTTACACATGAATTTATGATTGTGAGAAAAGAAACCTTCGACCCATTTCCAATTTACGACAGCTTGTTAAATAAGGCAAAAGACTATTGCGAAGACTTCCATGATCTTGCTCAGCGATACAACGCCATTATCGAAAGAAAACTAGATGCGAGTATTTCTGGTCCAGAGCCAGAGATACAATTTAGCACAAGTGAACTAGGGGAATTCACAGTAACGTTTACCCTATTTTGTCCAACTGAAAAAGCACTTGAAATAGAGCATAAATTAACCAAAGACTTTATGAAGCTTTGGTATGACGAGTTCAAAAAACAATCGCCTTTAAGCTAAATAAATTTTATGTGACTTTTGAAAGCATGGTGCCGTCTATACCAAAAGACGCCAATCTTGGCGGCTACTTGCAAAGGAACAACAATGAAAAAATCAATTGTTAGCATAAGCTTAGCCGTGGCTCTAATGGGCGGCTGTGCATCCAAACCAACAATTAGCGAGAACGAGGTATTCACTCAATACCCTAGTGTACTGGAAGCTAGTAAGTTAATAGAAGAAGCCAATGGCGATAATCTGATGTTTTTCTCTCCAGAGCAAATGAAAGAAACAACGCGTGTTTATGAAGCTGCGCTTAATGATGCAAAAGCGGGCAAAGCAAACGCCAAGACCTTAGCGCAAGAAGCAGTTGCTAGAGCTAAAGCCGCGAGAGTGCAGGCTGACAGTGCCAAATATACATTTGAAGAGGTATTGCTTGCGCGCGAAAAGGCCTTAAATGTGAATGCAAGGTCTGTCGTTGTAGACGAATTTGCAGAAGCTGAAAAAGAGTTTGCAAAAGCCATTGCGCTGCTAGAAGTAGGTCAAGAAGAAAGAGCCAAAAGAGATATTGACGCGCTTAAAAATCAATATCTGGCGATAGAATTAAATGCGCTTAAAACAAATATGCTAAATGTCGCGCAACAAGCCGTTGCCAAAGCGATAAAAGATGATTTAGACGATGTTGCGCCGCGCACAGTAGCGCAGGCAAAAGACGAGCTAGAACTTGCAGTAGACACCTTAGAAGCTAATAGAATCGATACAGTTAAAGCTAACATTCATTCTAACAGAGCCATTTGGTTGATTAAACAGGCCGAAGGTATTGCCGATATAGATGCTTATTTCAACAATGCGGATTTTGATAACGAGCAGGAAATATTGTGGTATCAAGATCAACTTAGTGACGTTGTTTCCCCAGTTAACAAAGATGTGCAATTTAATACCACTAATAAAAGAGTGGTTGCTAAATTACGCCAACAACTAGCTGCCCTTGTGAACGAGAATACAAGATTGCTCGCAAACTTAGATGCTTCAAAAATGCAGATTAAAACGATCACGTCTGAATCGCAATCTAAGCAAAATAAACTAGAGCGTGATAACGCACAAGCCATAATGCAAGCCAAGTTACAACGAGATAAAGAGTTAGCTGAAAAAGCAGCTAACGACCAGCGATTTGCTGTCGTTCAGTCTATGTTTGCCGAAGAAGAAGCCACGGTTTATCGTCAAAGAGATAATGTATTAATACGGGCACACGGCTTTTCGTTTAAATCTGGTGGCAGTCAAATTGAATCTTCAAACTTTGTAATGCTAAACAAAATTAGCGATGCGATAAAACGCTTTCCAGATGCTAATGTTGTTATTTCTGGGCACACAGATTCAACCGGCAGTCCTGAGATTAACCAATCGTTATCTCAAGCAAGGGCTGAAGTAGTTGCTAACTTCATCACACAAGTTAGTGAAATTGATACCGACAAAGTCACCTTTTTAGGTCACGGCGAAGACAAACCAGTCGCGACTAACGATACAGTAGATGGACGTGCACAAAATAGACGTGTCGAAATTTTAATCGTTAATAAGTAAGCGCCTTTAAACGACTCATGCTTATGAGTCGTTTTTACCGCTGTTGGTAGTAAAAAGATAATGATGAGTTAGATGAAGAGAAGCGCTAGGCTACCTTTGTTCATTTCGTCATCTCGTTTATTAAAATAGGTATAGGTTTTGTGGCTACATTGTTTAGTATTTCTTTTACTCTCTCAATATCTTCTTTATAGGCGATTCCAATTTGTAGATCAGCGCGCCTTATAGGAAATCTGGTTAGCGTTGTAACCTGAGTTTTGATCCTCGACTCATTTGGAATTCGAACAAATAAATTATCAAAAGTTCGAATTTTTACAGACAACAAATCTATTGAAATAACCTCTCCTGTTGTAGACTCGACTCTAATAATATCTCCGACAGAGAACGGTCTTTCCATCATCAAAAAAAGACCACTTATAAGATTGGACGCAGAGGTTTGTGATGCAAAACCAATAGCCACACTAAAGATACCAGCTGCTCCAAGAACAACGCTTAGGTCAAACCCAAGTTCTTTCATCACTGATATAGAGGTAAGCACTAAGATCCCATAAAACACTACTCGTTTGAGCAGTATCATGCTGTGGGGTGTTAGGTTTGCAAGCTTAAGACGCCCAATGCCGCTTCAGGAAAATCGAGCAAGCAAATACCCGATAATAAATATTAACAAGCCTTTGCCAATTGCAAAGACATGGAATTGTTCCATCAAATTTAGAGTTATGCCAGTTTCTTCCATAGCAATTTTGTTCCTAAAGTGATTATGACTCATATTAGTCCCCTTTTTTTGGACGCAATCTGCAACGGAAAAGTCACATCACTACAAAAATGTAATAAGCAACTAAGCTTATTTCTTCCATTATCGCCGTTAGAAAAAACGAACATGAGCTGGCAATTGGCAATATTGTTGGTTCCACCCTTTTCAATACACTTGCTGTTGTTGGACTAGCAGGTATTATTCAACCAGTACTGTAGATGCCACTTTTTTGTATAGAGACTCTCTATTAATGCTTGCAGTAACCGCAGCACTTCTCATATTTTGTCTAGGGATACGCAGCGCAGGCAAAGTGAGCGGAATAGAAGGGTTGGCTTTGGTGTTGTGTAGCTTATAATTTATAATTGGTTTCAACTCAATTTTAGTAACGTAATTGGCTTGAAATATCATTAAATTACCTGCTATCTAATGCTAAGTCGGCTTACCTTTATATGTATTATGCAGCTAACGAGTTTGGCTCAAACTTATTCAATGCACGGTAGTAACACATTTTAACTGTGCTTTTATTCATTACTAAACACTTAGCAATTTCACTAAGTCGCATATCTTTGACAAAGTGAAGGCTGAGAATGTTTTTCTCCTGATTATTTAGCGTTTCTATTAACGAATTGAATTCAAAAGTTTGTTCACCAGGCTCATCAAATTCTTCAGGATGCTGAAAGCCGTTGTCTGAGATTGTATTTTTATACTTTGAATTACTGCGATAAAAGCTGGCGCAAACATTCGAAGCAATTCTCATTATCCATGTTTTAAGGCTGCTTTTTCCTTCAAACCTTGTATAGGCTTGATAAGCTTTAAATAAAGTATCCTGACATGCCTCTTCAGCATCATGAAAGTTGTGAAGATAACGTTCACAAAAGTTCAAAACCTGTGGCCTTAAGCCTTCAATTGCGTTGCTCAATTCTGGCTTTGACAGTGTAGCTGATGGCGATTGGCTATTTTCGATATATGAATTCATAACTAGACCCTTAATCCAAGTAACGTTGTTGGAATAGGAATTTAGGCAAGTAATATTAAACTCAGCTTAAGCTTACTGATAATAATTGGTTTGAATGCAGATGATTGATTAGTTTAAATGACACTATGATACGTATTTATGCATAGAAATTTGTTGATGACATACGGAGTAAGTATTTAGCTCAGTTGACGTTTATAGATTGCTTTTGCTGTTGTTGAATGATGTCAATTTCTTTAAGTAAATCGTCTGCATCTACTGGCTTGCTGAGAACTTTCTGAACAACTTTAAGTGCTTTTTGATGCACTGAACTTTCTGTATAGCCGGTTAGCATAATGGCTGGAATGTGTGTTCCCGATTGATTGCGAAGTTGCTGTACAACTTCAATTCCGCTTTCTCCAGCATCCAAACTGTTGTCTGTCACTATAATATCGGGTGTTTTTTGTAGTTCTTCAATTACCTGCTTCGCTTCGCTCGATGAGCCTGCTGTTATAACTTGATAGCCTTCCATGGTCAGCAGAGTCGCTATACTCTCCGCTAGTTCATCATCGTCCTCTAAGTAGAGAACCAAGAAATGGTCTTGTTCTGGAAATTGAAGAATGTCTTCATCATTCGTATTTAATACATCAACTGCCGTGTTATTAATTGGTAATTGAATCGAAAACACAGATCCCTTATCTACCTCTGAAACCAATGTGATCGGGTGGTTTAAGGTTTCGGCTAAAGCTTTCACCAACGCCAAGCCTATACCAAACCCGGAGCCGTCTTTATGTTGAGAGGGCAGTTGGAAAAAGGGATCAAAAATAGATGCTTGTCGTTCTTGTTCTATACCGGGACCGGTATCGCTTATACAAAGCATCAAAAAGTCGGTGTCTTGAAAGGCGGTAATTTTAACTTCACCAGTTTGTGTGTATTTTATTGCATTACCCACTAGGTTTCTGAGGATTTGAAGTAGCAAAGCACGATCGCTAATGATTGTTCTTTCTGGTGATTCAAAAACTAAAGTTAGTCCTTTCTCTGCTGCTTGGAGAGTGAAATCACTTTTGAGGGTATTAAAAACATCTACAATTTGAATTTTTTTAAAATTAGGTTCTATTCGTCCTGTTTCTAATCGATCTAAATTCAACAGGCTATTGAGCAATATATTCATATCACCAATGATGCGTTGAATTCGCTTTAACTGTGTTTGTGGTAATTGTTCTTTAGATTGCCTTACCAGAACATCGATGATACTACTTATTTGTTGCAGGGGTTGGCGCAGATCGTGACTAGCGGCGGAGAGAAAGCTGCTTTTTAGGTGATTTGCTGCCTCTGCTTCTTGTCTAGCCTCAGACAGGTTAGAAGTTCGTTCGGCCATTTGCTTTGCTAGTTGTGTATGTACAACGACATTTTGTAACACAATCAAAAAACACTGAGCTAGTATTAACATAGGGTCTAAATATTTGTCGCGTTCCGAAGGTGAAATAAACCATCCTACCAATATTGCGGCAAATGTCTTTTCGTCTTTAACCGGTATAATCAATACTGAACTGTTTTGGCTTACAGCAGGAATCAATTCAAAAAATTGAGAAGCTTCACTTGGACTTAAGCAAAAATATTCATCATCGGAGTATTTTTCAGATAAGGTATGGATCATATCAAATGAATTATCTGCTAGTTCATCGCCTTCTACCAAGACTTTCACAAAATCAACACCACTTAAATCTTCAATAGCAGAGCTAACCAATGATTTGGCAGTTTGTATGTCTCTCGCTCTAGATAGGCGTTTAATCCAAGTGTTAATAACCTGCATACTATTATTAGGTTTCCAATGTTACAGAAATATCTGAATTCACAAACGAGAGTATCGCAGTTAGGTTTGTAACACTAGGAAGAGGCGACATTGATTAGTAAATGTGCTCTCACTGCCAATCCTTTTAATTCGGTTGACGACGAGAGAATTAATCTTCCGCCATGCAAAGTAGCGATGCGATCGCATATGGCTAGGCCTAATCCACTGCCTTTCAATCTGCCATCTTGAGACTTCTGAAACGGTATGACTACTCTTTTATATTCAGTTTGTGGGATGCCCGGTCCCGAATCTTCTACAACAAAACTCAGTTGTTCGCCAACTAAGGTCAATGATAGAGATATCACACCATCTTGAGGCGTGTGATTAAGCGCATTAATATACAAATTGTCAAACAGAACCGATAAATGATCTCCATGAGACTCCATGTCTACTGAGTCAGTGGTCGCGTCAATATGCTGCGAAAGTGAAATGTGACGTTCTTCTTGAGTCGCCTTATGAAACTTGATGACGTTATTTAATATGTCACTCAATATCACATGTGAACGTTCAGCATCGGTCCTACGTTTGGTTAGTCTTGAAAAGGTGAGGAGTTGTTGCACTAGCCTCGTACTTTTGTCTATGGTCTTGATGATACTACTCAAGGCTTTTTGTTGCTGCTCAGGATCTTTCGTTCTTTGCGCTATTTGGGCCTGGATGCGAATGCCCGCTAGAGGTGTTCGCAATTCGTGGGATGCCTCCGAGCTAAACATTTGTTCATGGGCAATGCGATTTGATTCTAGTTTCAGGTACGAGTTAATTGCTTGAGATAGGGCTATCAGTTCTCTAGGACAGACTTCAAGGGGTAGGGCATTTAGTTTACCTGTTTCAAATCCCTTAAGTTGTTTTGTGAGCCTAGCAATACCATCAATAAT
The DNA here is from genome assembly GCA_964195425.1 of Acidiferrobacterales bacterium. Taxonomy (GTDB): domain Bacteria; phylum Pseudomonadota; class Gammaproteobacteria; order Enterobacterales; family Alteromonadaceae; genus Glaciecola. The sequence continues at coordinate 4,820 of CAXMOM010000035.1, read as the reverse complement.
ATTGTTTGGTAGGGTATTGTGATGAAGTTTAAAAATAATAAATACTAGTATGATAGCTGCGATAAATACAGCATAGATAATCATTGGAACTGCTTGGATATATAGACCTACGCCCAGGCAAGCGAAGCTTATAATAAGTAAAACGCTGAGGGGCCAAAGTAATTTTTTTTGATACACTTTCAGTACTTCCTTATCGACTACTCGCAGACTTTATATCCAACATGTCGGACGGTGATAACTGCATCTTTTCCTAACTTACGGCGCAGTCCATGTATATGCACTTCGATTGTATTGCTTTCAGTTTCCATATTCCACCCATACAATTTATCTTCAATCTGCGCTTTGGAAAGTATTCGTCCTGGCTTTTCCATCAATGTTCGTAAAATGGCAAATTCTTTCGGTCCTAACTTAATAGATGCATCCTTTAGGGTAACTTTTTGAGTTGAAGGATCGAGTATAATATCACCCGATTTAAATAGGGGGGTTCCACGACCACTTGCCCGCCTTTGTAGGGCCCTAATTCGCGCACGCAGCTCGTCTAAATCAAAGGGTTTAATCAAATAATCATCTGCGCCTGAGTCGAGTCCTCTGATCTTATGGGGGGGTTCATCATAAGCAGTTAATATCAGGACAGGCATATCACTATTTTCTAGTCGAAGTTTTTTAAGTACATCGAGTCCAGAACCATCAGGAAGGCCAATATCTAGCACAAGGAGATCATATGGTGTTGTTCGAAGCGCAGTGTAAGCAGATTCTTTGGTTTCAACCCAATCGACCGCATAGTTATCCATAAGTAAACCCTGAACTAAACCATCACCAATGATTTTGTCATCCTCAACTATTAATATCCGCATCTTTCCCTCCGCGTACTATCAAAACTTTATTAATTTGAAATGTTGACCTTAAGGCCACATTTCACGTTTATCAGTCTATTTAACCCTTAGCTGACATTTCTTTGCTGTGAAGCAAGGTAACTGAACTCTGGATCTACCAACATTATACCTTTCATTGCTTGGCGACCTAATAACATCAAATGGTTCATACTTGATCTGTTGGTTAATGAGAGTCTTATCGTCCATTTTAGGTCTCCCATTACCGCCAAGGTGTTAATAATATATCGACGTTCTTGTTCTCCATTTGAAGATTTTATTCGTTTTAGATCAACTATCTTTGCCGAACATTTAGTTGTTTTGCTGACATCATGATAATCGGGATGAAATTCAAAATCTAACATGCCCGTTTCTTTATTTTCAGAAATATGGTCAACATGAAGAGACGAAGTCTGAGCGCCGGTATCAATTCTTGTTACTACCCCAATCAATCCCAATTCCGGTAAATTTATTATCTCTCTAGAACCTACGAGTATTTTTTCTTTCATATTGTCCATTTCACTATGACCTTGAGGGGAATAGAGTATTCTATTTATTTACTGAGGTCTTCCAAACATTAACATATCAAGGTTATATGAAATGATCTGTATTAAATATATAGACGACTGGCTAATGAGAAAAGACACACGATAAGTAAATTTATTTCGTTGTTAAGGAATAGGTAGCTTAGAAAAAATCATTTACTCAAAAGGCTTAGTTTGAAGTCTTTCTTTATCGCAGAAATAATGTATTTGGTGTCCCACGAGTGAGTTAATTCGCGTTTTGTATAGTCGGCGCAACTTATACTATTGTCGTGCAACTTTGCTAAACCATTTTGCGTTTTTCGAATGTTGAGCGTGTTATTTTTATCTGTACTTTAATACTGATATAGTATTAAGGGAAATGCCATTGCATGTTTAATGTAGCGCTGAATATTGCTGATATGTCGTTGGCTCATTATCTGAAAGGGCAGGTGGTTACACGTGAAAAACCAAACTCAAGCATATGAAGTGATTGTTCTTGGTGCTGGGGTTGCAGGAATTTATCAAATTAAGTGCCTTAAAGACCTTGGTATCAAGGCCTTATTACTCGAAGCCGATGAAGATTTAGGCGGCACTTGGTATCGCAATAGATACCCAGGCGCGCGTTTTGATTCAGAGAGCTATACCTATGGGTACTCCTTTTCCAAAGCGTTATTTAATGAATGGCATTGGAAAGAGCGTTTTTCGTCACAGCCAGAGAACTTAAAATATCTAAATTTTGTCGCCCACAAATTTGACCTTCGCTCGCACATGCGATTTAACGCTAGAGTGGAGTCAATGACGTGGTCACAAGAAGATCGACGTTGGACCGTACAGGTTCAAAACGGTGCCACCTATATTACGCGCTTCGTCATCACCGGCGTTGGCGTGTTGTCCGTTGCAACACCGCCAAACATAGAAGGTATGGAGTCTTTTAAAGGTGATTCGTTTCATACCTACTATTGGCCTAAAAAATCGGTGCCATTAAAGGATCGAAAGGTTGGCATTATTGGTACCGGTGCAACCGGTATACAGGTCATAGCAGAAATTGCCGATAAGGTGGGTCAGCTCAAGGTCTTTCAAAGACGTCCAAATTGGAGCGTACCGCTTAATAATTCACTAATCTCCAATCAGGAAATGGCGGATATTAGGTCTCGTTTTGATGAGATATTTGCAACCTGCGCAAAATCGCAAGGTGGTTTTGATCATCTGCCTGACCGACGCGGTTACTATAACGTAACGCAAGAAGAGCGGTTCGCGCTTTGGGATGAGCTCTACGACGATCGCCCGGGTTTTTCTTTGCTCATTGCAAACTTTCCTGAAGTATTTTTTGATAACACAGCGAATCAAGCCTTGTCTGATTATGTAGCCAATAGAATTCGCCGTCGTGTTCGCGATCCAAAGATCGCAGAGAAGCTTATTCCAAAAGACCATGGTTTTGGTATGCAGCGCCTACCGCTTGAAACTAAATATTTTGAAGTTTACAACCGTGATAATGTGGAACTCATCAATGTCACTGAAACGCCCATTGAGCGTATAACGCCATCAGGAATTCAAACGAAATCTGAGCACTATGATTTAGATGTGATTATTTATGCGACGGGTTTTAATGCGGTTACCGGTGCAATGGATCGAATTAAGATTAGAGGCGTGGACGGGAAAAGCTTGGCTGAAAAATGGCGAGATGTGCCGAGTACTTACCATGGTTTGCTAAGCCATGGGTTTCCAAATTTGCTTATGGTGGCCGGACCGCAAAGCGTGTCAGGATCTACCAACTATCCAAGAGCCATCGAAACAGGTGTGGACTGGGTGACGCGATTGCTCAAACACGTTTTTGAGCAAGGATACACAAGAGTAGAGGCTCAACTTGACGCCGAAACACAATGGCAGGAAGAGGTTAAACACGCTCATGAACAAATGCCATTTCGCCGCAGCAAAAGTTGGTTTACTGGCTACAATTCAAATATTAAAGGCAGGGAAGAAGGCGTTATTCGTTATCACGCTTATTGGGGCGGTGCGCCGCGCTATAGGTCGTTTTTAGAGAAGTCTGAAGAAGAAGGTTACCAAGATATTGATATGAGCTAACAATGGGAGTCAGCAATAACAATATAGGTCACAAGAACTGCTCTAGTAAACACTAAATAGAGCAGTCCTGTGTGAGTATACTACAGCGATTTAACGCCCAAGTTATATAGCATAAAGTCATATATGTCGGCGTACTGTTCAATCATTTTACTAATTGGGGTTCCTGCGTCGTGCCCGGCATTGATTTGTTGTTAAGACTTTTTAGTTATTAATTAGTGGTATTGAGTAAGCTATTGGCGCTTAAATTCGCTGTGTATTTCGATTTCTACTTCATCACCAACCACCGGAATAAACTTTTTTAAACCAAAGTCAGAACGTTTAAAGCGCAAATTAGCAGCAAAGCCGAGTGTATAGTTTCGAGTTAGTGGATTGTTGCCAGCGCCGTTTAGTGTCGCATCCATTGCCACTGCTTTAGTTACGCCTAAAAAAGTGAGTTCTCCTTGCACACGCAGTTGTTCGTTATCCATTTTTTTAACAGATAAACTGCGAAACACTGCCTGAGGGAAGTTTTGTGTATCTAGCCATGCAGATCCTATAAGTGTTTCTGCAAAATCTGAATTATTCACATCAATGCTGCGCATATCTATAAGTGCTTCAATATACGAATTTTCAATGTTGGTGGGATCAAAATCTAGGCTAACATCAAACTCATTAAAGCGACCTACATAACTTGAAAACCCCATGTGATTGATTTTAAATAATAGCGCAGCATGGTCTTTATCAAGGGTGTATTCACCGGCTTTTATTTCAACAATTTCTTGTTCTAAGGTTGGCTGTAGCCAACTCACACAGGAAGTTGTTAGCAACAGCATAGAAATAATCAGTAATGATTGGCTAAGCTTATGCCGCACCTGTTTTTGACCGGCACGTTTAAATTGAAAAAGTGATCCTAGTGTTAACATGTTTATTCCTTTATTGAGATTAGTCCAATTTTGCAGTATCTCACTTGCTGCAACTTGAGCAGTTATCTTACCTTGAAAAGTTTCAGTGATGCAAAGATGCCAGTAGAACTTTTAGAAAAAAGACGAGGTGTTTCCTATTTCTGATCACATTTCTTAAAAAGTCCGTTTATATGCCGTAAGTATAAAAAAATCGAAGCTTATTGAATAGATCAGGCTTGTGGTTTACTCTTCTAATGCTAAGGTGAAGAGGATGTTTTTTCATCAATACCTTTTAGCCAGTAGTGGCTATAGGGGTCTGTTCTCGAAAATATTTTTCTATAAGAAAGCGATTTTTGGTCGCTTTATTTTACAATGTATAAGTGGATGTTTAGTTTTCTAAATGCCCTTAATTATAGTAGTGAGTTATAAATGTCTATACCTAAAGTCATGCAAAATCGTCTCTC